>JBCBBI010000015.1:0-84475 GCA_038531775.1 Pseudomonadota bacterium
CCTCCTCGTCAAGATCGACGGCACTGCCCAGGCAATTGCCGTCGATGATCGTATAGTGATCTTCCAGCGGCTGATCGGTGGTGGTTTTGTGGACGAACTGCACATGATAGGGCTCTATGAAGTTCTCCATGATGAACTTCCAGTTACAGGCTACCTCGCCAAAATCGAGCGTCGCGATAGTCTCGACCTTGTCCCAATCGACACCGTCAAGCCGCCGAAACATCGACGCGGCATAGTCCTCGAACGGCGGCGCGGTGCCGTCGATATTCACGAATATCCAGTCGTTCCAGACATGGGTTCGCACCTCCATAAGCCCGGTTTGAGAGCGGTCCATCCCTTCGGCGATATGCATGTTTGCACCGCCAAAATGCGGCGCGGCGCGCAGGTTGCCATCAAGGTCATAAACCCATGCATGATAAGGGCAACGGATCAGGTTGCCGACGACGCGGTGCTCATTGACCAGTTGGATGCAACGATGACGGCAAACGTTATGAAACACCTTGATCTGACCCTGGCGGTTACGCACGACCAGAAGCGGATGACCGGCGAAATCGACCGGCATCGCCTCTCCGCGTTTTTTCACCTCATGGGCAAACCCGATGCAGATCCAGTTTCGGGTGAACACCGATTGGCATTCCACCTCCCAGAACTCCAGATCGACATAAGCCCCCGCAGGTAAACCATTGCGGGGCTCCTGATTTTTCCAGAACGGTCGAAGCATCGCTGCGACGTCAAGCATGGCATACCTCGATAAAGCGGTTGGCTTAATTCAGCAAAATTCATCAACTCCGTATTTGTCCAGAAATTTTTGCGTATATCACATAAAACTCTATTATTATCGATTGATTAAAGAGCATTTTGCGCCAAAATTACGAATATCGTAAAATCTACGCTTGGCATCCTTCATGATTGACACGGAGCTCACCAGACGATTCGGCCTTATCTTCCCGATCATCAGCCACCCAGAGCCATGGACCGCAACGGGCCATCTGGCTGCAGAGGTAAGCAAGGCCGGTGCGCTCGGCATGATCGGCGCAGGGCCTTGCGACCGAGACTGGATCAAAGCGCAATTTGACGCCGCTGAGGACAACTCAGTCGGCTGCGGGCTATATTGCAACCGGCTAAAGAAAGAGCCGGAGATGCTGGATTTCGTTCTGTCCTTACACCCTCGTGCAATTTACCTGTCCGATGGAGATCCGCGCCCCTTTGCCGAAACCATTCGAAAGCACCGCTGCCGCCTGATCTGTCAGACCCGTTCAATGGATGAGATTGACAATATCCTCGAAGCTGGTGCCGAAATCGTGGTGATCCGGGGCAACGGCGAGTATCGCTCCAATTCGGCTGAGACGACCTTCTCATTGGTGCCCGAGGCTTCTGATTATCTCTATTCGCGTGATGACGAGGTAATCCTCGTGGCCTCTGGCGGTGTCATGGATGCGCGCGGCATGGCCGCCATGATTACCCTTGGCGC
Organism: Pseudomonadota bacterium; assembly: GCA_038531775.1. Classification (GTDB taxonomy): domain Bacteria; phylum Pseudomonadota; class Alphaproteobacteria; order Rhodobacterales; family Rhodobacteraceae; genus Roseovarius. The sequence continues at coordinate 1,472 of JBCBBI010000015.1, forward strand.
CGATGGCGTTTGCATCGGGCGCAGGATTTGGGCGACGCAGGAAAGTCCCCTTTCTGGCAAGGCCCTGGTACAAGCACTTGGGCCGCACACCACATTCGCAGCGCGTGTAATGCCGGTTCAATCGCTTTTGCGCACGATGGGCTCAAAAGCCGAACGCATCCTGACCCATATGCCGCGAAAAATCATCAAAGAACCGCCTGGCCCAGGAGCCACAGGCGAGTTAGGACAGGACTTCGTCCTGGAAGATCAATCGAAGCCCAGACCGGGAGAGGACCAAAATGATCGGTGAAACCAAGACAACCAATGGCATCCTGTCACCCGATAACGATCTTAACCAGAAGATCATCCGCTTGCTGCAGCGTGATGGGCGCATGCCTTATAATGAGATTGCCAAAAAGCTCGATGTGTCAGAAGGCACCGTGCGCAACCGCGTGAATGGTCTGCGCGACAACGATCAACTGCGCATTGCCGCCATGGTCGATCCGGTCGCTGATGAGTATAAAACCACGGCGATGATCGGGATTAAAGCCGCCACTGGTCACACACCGCAACAGATTGGTGAGCGGCTCGGCAAACATGAAATGGTTGTTTTTATCCTTTGGGTGTCCGGGCGCTATGACCTCATCATGGAAGTTGTCACTGATGAACAGGATGAGTTTCAAAGCTTTCTCGAACAGGAGATCCACAGCTTTGCCGATATCGCCGAAATGGATTTGATGCTTGGACTGAAGAACATCAAAAACCAGTACCTTCTCAAAAAACACTGGGGCCAAAGCGCCCGCTAATGAACAGAAAGCACTGCAAAATTAACCAATGCCGAAAATCAGTAGTCATACTTTCCGCCAATACGAAAAAAATCGAGAAATATAGCTATGCGGCATTCGCAAGCATTAAAGCTACTCATCAAATCTCGCTCGATGGGTGCACGACAATATTGAAATTCTCTTCCGAAGACGGCGTAGAAAAATGGTTTGATATCTGATGATACTGCTCTTCAGTCACCAAAAACGGGTGGTCGCCCCGAGCATTGCGAATTTTCAACCTTTCTAGACAAACAGCGTCAGGCACGTCCAGCACGTGAAGCACGTGCGACGCGCCCGACGCCTCGATGATACCCGACATCCATTTGCGCGCTTCGACTGTGTTCGCTTGAAAGTCGAGAACAACTGAGACGCCCAAATGCAAAAGAGAGGTAATATGCGGAGCCATTGCCTCCCGCAGTTTTTTCGTACAACGGACATAGTCGGAGATCGTCTGCAAATCTTCTGCGAAAAGCGCATTGAGCCATGTGTCTTCTGAAATGACTACAGCCGCAGTCTCACGCCCAATATTGGCTGCTAAAGTAGACTTTCCAGAAGCGATTTTGCCACAGACCATGTGAAGCGTAGGTGTTCTTTCTGACATCGAACCCAAATGAAAATCTTTTCGTGCAAATTGGCTTTTAAAAAACTACAGAAACGTTTGAAAATGGTGCCCCCAGAGAGACTTGAACTCCCGACCTACTGATTACAAATCAGTTGCTCTACCAGCTGAGCTATAGGGGCACTCTTAAGGTCAATTCCGACCGTGGCGCTGGCTAGCATGAGCGTTTTATCCTCGCAAGACTAAATTGCGCCTGCAATGTCGCGAATAGCAGGTTTAGGTCCGTCCACCTCAGTAAGCTCCAGTTATGACAGATATGTCACCATCAAAAGTCTCTCGGGATATTCCGCGTTATGGCGCATTATTCGTGTTTGCCGCTGGCGTGCTTTGGTCAACGGTGGGTTTGGGCATCCGTTTCATCGAGGACGCCGTTGTTTGGCAGATCTTGTTTTATCGCTCGATCAGCCTGTCGATTTTCCTCTTTATCGTGATCCGCTTGCGCTCAGGCGAGAACCCGTTTGTGCAGGTTTGGCGCATCGGTTTTCCCACGGTCATTGCCGGTCTTGCCTTGGTCGCCGCCTATGCAGGCGGCATCTACGCGATCCAGGTCACGTCCGTTGCCAATGCAATGTTGCTTTTCGCAACAGCGCCGTTCATGGCAGCTATTCTTGGCCTGCTTGTGTTGGCCGAAACCGTCAGACGTGCAACCTGGATGGCGATCACGGTCGCGATTTTTGGCATTTTCATCATGTTCGGCGATGCGTCCGGCAAAGTGGCCCTCAGCGGCAGCCTGGCAGCACTGGGATCGGCTTTTGGCTTTGCTGTATTCACGGTCGCTCTGCGATGGGGCAAATCGGGCGACATGCTCTCATCGGTGTTCTTGTCCGGCGTCTTTGCGATCTGCATTACATTCGCAATTTGCCAATATCTCGGCCTTTCGATGGTGCTCTCGGCGCGCGACGGCGGGATCGCCATGAGCATGGGCGTGTTTCAAGTCGGCGCAGGCCTCATCCTCTACACCATAGGCTCACGCAGCATGCCTGCAGCCGAGCTTACACTGTTGTCGCTCGCCGAGGTGCTGCTTGGGCCGTTCTGGGTCTGGCTCTTTCTGGGCGAGACAGCGGGTATGAATACGCTGATGGGTGGCGCCATTCTTCTGATCGCGATTGCGGGTAATGCACTATCGGGAAAAAGACGCAAACCGCCGCCAATCACGTCTCCTTAATGCGCCAACGACACTTCAAGCCGTAGGGTGGGTGAAAACCGACGCGGCCTAAACCCCAGCCGGATTTTCGACATCGTGACCTAACGCCTTCAAGTCGGAATAACGATCGCCGATGCGGTGGTGCGGACGGCCGCCCGTGGCAGCGCCCAGAGCCACCACAAGTTCATCTGGCGCAGGCGCATCATAAATCGAGAACTGCACCGTCAGATAATGCGAACGTCGCCCAGTATCGTGCTTATCCATCAATGGAATCTGAATTTGAGTGTTGGCAGGCCCGCGCGTGTTGGTGAAGCCAAGGTAGCTTTTGGCACCCACAGCCTCGCGGTAGAAGTTTCCAAACTGCAGCGTATGGATTAGTGCCGATCCGTGCTCCACTTCACAATCCACCCCGCAAATGCAGGCTTTGCCATATGCCTCAATCGCGTCACCAGAGCCAGCCAAAGCAATAAGGCGATCGGTCAATGCCTTTCCCATGACCGGGGCCACGCGTTTAATCTCTGGTCCAAGGTCCTCGATGTAACCCTGCCCGGTCCATGGATTTTGCAACACAGCCGCAACTCCAATCATGCGCTGTACGGGATCGGCGGCTTTTGCACCCTCGCGGTGAACGTCTTCGTCAAATGTCACGAATTTGCGCAGCTCTGGAAGCATGGGGATGTCCTTAGTTTAGATGAGGTTTCGATCAAGAAAGGCGCGAACGGGCGTGTTTACAGCGTCAGGGTCTTCCGCCAAGGCCATGTGGCGCAGTCCCGGCAGGATCAGACATTCACCGCCATCAATTTCGGCGGCAATGGCGCGCGACATCTCAGGGCTATTGCCAAAATCCTCATCAGCGGTAAGTGCAAGCGTTGGAACACGCAAAGGCGGTTGAGGCGCACTCACCTCCTTCACCCCTTCGGCCAGAACACGGTAGACGGTGGGATAAACTGAAGGGTCATTGGCTTTTACCCAACTGCGAACAAGCTCCATGGTATCGGGTTTTGCCTCACGAAAGGCATCGGTGAACCAGCGCTGCAGTGCGGCCTCAACCGTTGCGTCCGGCCCCTCCTTTTTGGCCTGCTCCACCCGGTCTTCCACGGCTTTTTGCGCCTCTGGAGACCGGCGGTAGGGCGAGTTCAGTATGACCAGACCCCCGACCCGTTCCGGGTGATCTTGCGCAAAACGCCGCGCGATCATTCCACCTAGTGAAAATCCCACAATCGCTGCGCTTTCAAAGCCAGCCGCGTCCAGAACGTCCACCAATTGGCGGGAAAACAGCGAAAGCGATGGTGTCTCAGGCGGCGCGGCACTGTCACCGTGACCGTAAAGATCATAAGCGATGATGTTGTAGCGATCTGCCAGCGCCGGGATTGTCCATTGCCACGCCGCCCGGTTGAGCCCAAGCCCGTGGATCAAAACAACGGCCGGACCACCTGCAATACCATGGCGCTCCCATTCTGTGCCGCCCGGTGTGCTTGCCATGATCTGCCCTCCGCTGGTTGACCTGCAAACGCTTATCCTAGACTGATTTTACCCAACGATGAGAATCAAGCGCCATTCAAGGAGGCCACCATGACCGCAGAGATCACGACCTACAAGATGCTGATCGGAGGTGAGTGGGTCGACGCCTCAGACGGGAGCACGTTTGAAAGCACCAATCCGGCGACCGGTGCGGTCTGGTCGCGGGTGCCCGAGGCGACAGAAGCCGATGTCGACCGCGCAGTGCGTGCCGCGCACGAGGCTTTTTCAACTGGACCGTGGTCAAAAATGACTCCAACGGAGCGCGGCAAATATCTGCGGCGTTTGGGAGATTTGCTGGCAGAGAAGTCAGAAGAACTTGGTCGTATTGAGACAATTGATACCGGCAAAATGCTGAAAGAAACGCGTTGGCAGGCCAAATATATTGCCGAGTTCTTTCATTTCTACGCCGGATGCGCAGACAAGATCGCCGGTGAGACACTGCCCATCGACAAGCCTGATATCTTTGTCTTTACCAAAAGGGAGCCTTTGGGTGTCGTTGCGGCCATCGTGCCCTGGAATAGCCAGCTTTTCCTGACGGCGGTGAAGCTTGGCCCTGCGTTGGCGGCGGGCAATACTGTTGTGTTGAAGACCAGCGAACACGCCAGTGCGGCTATGCTGGAATTTGGCAAACTCGTTGAAGAGGCAGGCATTCCACCCGGCGTGGTCAATATTATCTGCGGCCATGGCGAACCCTGCGGTCGTGCGCTTACGGGGCATAAACTTGTCGCACGCGTGTCCTTCACCGGTGGGCCGGGTGCCGCGCGCCACGTGCTCGAAAACTCCAAGAATAACTTTGCCGAGGTAAGTCTTGAGCTTGGCGGTAAATCCCCGTTCATCGTGTTCGATGACGCCAATATCGAAAGCGCAGTAAACGCCTCAATCGCCGGGATTTTTGGCGCCACCGGGCAAAGCTGTGTAGCGGGCTCACGGCTTTACCTGCATGACGATATCGCCGACGAATTCCTCGAACGCATGGTGGCACAAGCGCGTGAGATTATGATCGGCGATCCTCTGCTTGAAGAGACGCAAATGGGTCCACTTTGCACGCCGGGTCAGCGTGACACTATCGAGCGCGAGCTTGCCTTTGCACAGGAAGAAGGCGCGAAACTGCTTACCGGGGGTAAACGGCCGGAGGGTCTTGATGGATTGTTTTTTGAGCCCACGATTCTCGACTGCCCACGGCAGGACATGCGCATTGTCGACACAGAACTTTTTGGCCCGGTGCTCTGCGCCCAAAGGTTCAAGACAGAGGAAGAGGTTATTGAACTTGCAAATGATACCGAGCACGGGCTTGCCGCTGGTATCTTCACCCGTGACAGCGCGCGCTCGCTTAGAATGTCTGACGCCGTGCGCGCAGGCATCGTTTGGATCAACACCTATCGCGTGATTTCGCCAATCGCTGAGTTCGGCGGCATCAAGGGCTCCGGCTATGGTCGGGAAAGTGGTATGCAGGCAATGTATGACTACACGAGGCCCAAAACGGTTTGGATGAACACATCAGACGAACCAATGGCCAATCCATTTGTGATGCGCTAGATGGCTCAGCCTTGATTAGGTAACGACAAAAGTTTTGCAGAACTTTTCATAAAAGAATTGTGTTGCCGATCTACATCCCGAGCGCTTCTTTGTAGAGCTCGAGCACGGCCTCTTCTTCGGCAACATCGTCCTTGTCGCGACGCCGCAGGCTGATCAACCGCCGCATTACCTTTGTGTCGTAGCCGCGCGCTTTGGCCTCTGCCATTACTTCTTTTTGTTGTTCTGCGACATCCTGTTTTTCTTGCTCAAGCCGTTCAAAACGCTCAATAAACTGGCGCAGCTCATCAGCTGTCACGCGAAAGCTACGCTCCGCGTCTGTCTCTGTTACCTCGGTATTCATGATCTCTCTCCCACTCGACGCCGCTCTGCCTCACTATCCTCACCCCGCCTAACCCGCAAGACGCTAAAACCCTCACCGCGCTTGCAGTCGGCGTAATCTACGCCTAAAGCGTTTCGGCGCTTAGGAGATAGGCATGGGCATTTTGATTTGGATCGGCACAGCGGTGACCCTGGGTGGTCTGACCCTGTTGATTTGGTGCATCCTAAAAATAGCCAAGGCCCGGCGCATGGGATTGCCCGAAAGTGAGCTTAGAGACGCACTTCAAAGGATCGTGCCAATGAATACCGGTGCGCTTTTCCTGTCTATGATCGGGCTGATGCTGGTCGTGCTTGGAATAGCCTTCAGCTAACGAAACGCTCGCCGTTTTTCACCATATCCTGCATTTTTGTACAGGGCTGCCAGATATCTGGCGATACTTCAATTAGTGGCGTCATCGAGCGCAACAGCCCAAGAAGCCCTTGCTCATCGGCTTGGAACAATGGCCCACCTTTCATCGGCGCAAAACCGAAGGCTTTTACCATACAAAGATCGACATCCTGAGGTCGCTCAATTGTGCCATCTTCCAACATGCGCGCCGCCTCATTTACGAGGGCGGCTTGCAACGCGCGCTCTATCGAGACCTCCGGCAAAATCGGAAGGTCATCTTGTTCTTCGAACCACTCCTCCATCCATGTATCAAGGTTCGGATCAATATCCATGACGGTCTCTCCGGCGACACAAAAACCAGTGCTCAATACCCGGCCCGAAGCAACGTCAGCTGCTCGATCGTCAAGCAAAGTCAGCTCTTCGACATCATCGCCAAAAATGCGAGCCACCGCCTCGCTCATCATCTCAAGACCAAGCCGGTCGCACATGAAAAGGAAACCTTTGGGAAAACCAATCGTCTGTGCAGCGGCCTCGACATCTTGAATTTTCGCCCCCGCGACAATTAACGCAAGCGTGGCTCTCAAACCTGTTGTGATCATTCTATGGCCAATCAGGCCAGGCGCATCCGCACAACAAAGGACAGTATCACCCTTCGATGAAAAGTAGTGAAAAACGGTGGCGTAGCTTTCTTGATCGACCTTGCCCAAAGGAGCGGTCTCGGCAAGAGCCGCACCAAAAACTGGTCGATAACGACGCAAACTAATCAGCTCCACCGGAAGCTCCTCGCGCAAACCTTCGGCCGGCGTATATTCGTTTAGCACGCACCAAATTGTACCTGGTTTGACATGTCCCGGGCTGATTTCGACAGCGCCAGCATCAAACACAATCTGCGCCATATGTAATACAGATGTGTCGGTCCCAAAGCTTACGTGTTGAGCAAGAACCTCTATCTTACTTTGATCCAAACGACCTTGCTTCACAGCGATTTTGAGCAGGATGTCAAAGGCGCCTTTTAATTGAGCCTGCGACAACGCATCAGGACAAATGACAAAGACAGTTTGGCCAGACTGAACGCAAAAGAGAATATCCTGGGCCAACTCAGCATCTGCACCAAGAATAGCAACCGTATCGACGTGGCGGCGGCCCACACCTTGAAATTCCACAAGGCTTCGAGCCCGCCACTCTGCGGTATAGACATGACGCAAGCCACGGGCATCTTGTGCGTTGAGTCGCTCACGGAAAGCTGTTCTTTCTACGGAAAGGCCATTTTCAAAAGGGAGCAACTGCGCCGCACGAACGCAATGCAAAATGTCTTTCGCTAAACCGTCTTTCTCCGTTAGGCGCTCTTCTACATTCTTTAGGGCTTGCTGATAGGCCTCTGCATCAGAAAACCCTCGTCGATCATCGCAAACGCGAGCCGGTGGAAGGTTCTGTGCCATCTGAAGAGCGAGCTGTACTGCCGCGGGTTCGGGCACGTCATCTGTAATTTGGTCAAACAGAGGCGTCAATTGCGGCTCATCAACCGAAATCGATGCACCGCTGAGCATCATCTGAAGCGAAATTTGCGCCCCAACCAAACGCGGCAAGCGTTGCGTGCTGCCGCCATTAGGCACAATTCCAATGCGCACTTCTGGAAGGCCGATATATGCCGTCTTTTGCGCCACGCGAGCATGTGCAGCAAGTGTCAGTTCAAAACCCGCACCAAGTGTGTGCCCCTTAATCGCGGCAATCACGGGCTTTGGACTGCCTTCGATAAGCGCAGTCAGATCGTCGATCCAGGGTTTTGAAATTGGTTCATCATATTCTGTAACGTCCACGCCAGTGGAAAACACACGCCCGGCGCCAGTCAACACAACCGCCTTAACGTCATCCTCCTTGATCGCCTTGATAAGGGCCGCAGCTAGTGCAGCTCTTAAATCTGGCACAAGAGTATTGGACGCGCCCCGCTGAAGCGTGATGACCGCAACACCGCTCTGCAGTTTATACCTTACGTCAGACCCCACGCCTGATCCTGCTCTTTGTTATTATTGGCGAGACAGTACGTGCCGTAACGAGCCCCCGCAAGCATCTGGCTCAGGTTGTGGCCAAGCGCTGCTATTTGATCACGGTTGTAAGATGTTACTGAGCGGCCTGAACCTTTGCGCCGGTGTCAATTGGCAAGCTTACCCGAAAAACCGTGCCACTTTGGCCTGGCAGATATTCGATTGCGCCGCTTAAACGCGACATAATTTCTTGGCAAATCGCAAGCCCAAGCCCAGCACCACCAGCCTTTGTCTCACTCACGCGGGCGAATTTTTCAAATATCGTACCCTGTTTGTCAAAAGGGATGCCAGTGCCATTGTCGCAAAAATCAATGTGCAGCACATCGTCATCGCCACTGACCTGAATATCCAAAACCGGATCATCAGCGTCGCAGTACTTTTTGGCATTCGACATGAGGTTGATGAAAACCTGCGCGAGCCGATCCAGATCAGTGTGTAACATTACGTCTTCCGCTTGGCGGTCCCGTTGAAGTTTGAGCGTGCTATTAGCAAGGCCCGCACCGAGCTCTGCCCGGTCAAGCAAGTCGGTGAGTGAGCCGGTTTCGATGTTGAGTACGATCTGTGCATTCTCAAGCACACTCAGGTCGAGCAAATCATCTAACAGCCGGGTAAGGCGTCCCGCCTCATCGCTGATAATCGAAGCAAACTTATTTTGTTCATCTGGCTCAAGCGCGCGCCCGTCTCGTAGGATCTCTGAAAATGCGCGGATCGATGTCATAGGCGTACGCAACTCGTGACTGATCTGACTGAGAAACGCGTCCTTTTGCACGGAAAGCTGCGTGAGTTTCTCATTCACCTGCTGCAATTGGCGTGCCGTTCGTGCTTGTTCTTCGGTCTTGGCTTCAAGCTGGCTTGAATATTCCATGATCTGAGCTGTTTCGTCGGCCACAGCCATCAAATCCTGTACAGAGACGGTAGCACCACCTGTGATCTGACCGATCATCGCATGCGCCGTTGCTGCACCCACTGACCCAGCGAGTGCTTTTTCCAACTTCGACAAGAAGTCGGCCGTGGTTTCCGGCAGGTAGCCACCTATGCCTTGCTCACGTGCCGCTTCAGAAAAAATCGCCTGCGCTTCCTCTGCCCCCATGATCCGTTGGGACATTATCAAAAGGTCTTCGCTTTGCACCAGCCCTGGCCTCCAGCCACCGGACGGATTGGAATGTTCAAAAACGTTGACGAATTGAGCGGCCTGTAAGCGTTCCACAGGTTCGGGGAAACTCATCAGCGAGACGATTATGAAGGCTACAAAATTCAGTGACACGGACCACATGAAAGCGTGGATGACGGGGTTTAGGCCTACCGTTCCAAAGAGACTTTGTGGGCGAAGCCAATGCAAACCAAACAGGCCCTGCTCCAGAACGCTTTCTGGCATTATAAAGGATGGACCGAAGCTTGGTAAAAACAGGCTGTAAACCCAAATGACAAAACCGACGCCGAGACCCGCCAAAGCGCCTCGTCGATTGGCACCGCGCCAGAAAAGCCCACCAAAAAGCGCGGGCAGAAATTGCGCAACACCGACAAATGAGATAAGGCCAATGGCCGCTAGTGCTGCACCGCCGCCGGAAAGCCGAAAATAAAGGTAGCCTAGGAAGAGTATGATCGCGATTGAAAGCCTGCGCGTCAGGATCGCCACTTCGCGCACGTCGCCAGACACCATGGCAAAGCCCCCTGTAGCCTTGAGCCATACGGGCATGACAATGTGGTTTGAGACCATCGTTGAAAGCGCAATGGCCGCGACAATCACCATGGATGTCGCGCTACTGAAACCGCCAAGGAATGACAGGATGGCGAGCTCTTCCTGGCCGGCCATAAGTGGCAGCGTCAGAACAAACAGGTCCGGGTTTGAACCAGCAGGCAACAGATCAAGCCCAACGACCGCAATCGGGACAACGAAAAGGCTCATCATCATGAGGTATGCGGGGAAGGCCCACGAAGCCATGCGCAGATGGCTTTCGTCCTCATTCTCCACAACCATCACCTGAAACATGCGAGGCAGGCATAGAAAGGCCGCGGCCGAGAGCAAGGTTAGACCAACCCAACGACTGCCTGGCACATCCCATCTGGCAATCTCAGAGGCGTCAATCCGCGCAATCGTATCGACGACGCCGCCCGACAGCCCCCAGACAACAAAAACACCGACGGCTAGAAGCGCAAATAGTTTCACGACCGCCTCCAATGCGATCGCCATTACCAACCCGTGGTGACGTTCATTGGCGTCAAGGTTCCGTGTGCCGAAAAGGATGGTGAAGATCGCCAGACCTGCAGCTACCCAGAAGGCGGTTGTGCCTTCGCTAATTTGCGCCGTTTGTGTTGTGTCTGCCTCAGCAAAAGCAGCAAGCGAGAACGTTACCGATTGCAGTTGCAGCGCGATGTAGGGGGTTGTGCCAATGACGGCAACCAGAGTGACCACGATACCCAGCGTGTTTGATTTGCCAAATCGCGACGAAATCAGGTCAGCAATAGATGTGATCCGTTGACTTCGACCGATCCGAACAAGTTTGCGCAAAGTCCACCACCAGCCGATCATAACAAGCGTAGGCCCAAGGTAAATCGTCAGAAATTCAAGCCCAGAGCGCGCAGCAAAGCCCACCGCGCCATAAAAAGTCCAAGCGGTGCAGTAAATCGACAGCGAAAGCGTATAGATAATTGGTGAGCGTAGCCAAGTTCCGCGCCCGCGCGCTGCTGCACGATCCGCAGCGAAGGCCACCAAAAAGAGGATCGCGACATAGAGCAAGCTGACAAGAACAAGCACGTTGAGCGCGGTCATCTAGCCCTCCTGTCGTTCGTCCTGCGCCTGATCATCCTGTGATTTCAGTCGCTTGGAGATTACAGCAGTTGCCCCTGCAAGAAAGACCCAGGCCAGAAACAGATAAAGCATCACTCCAACTGTGCGCGATCCATCCGCAAGCGTCGCGCCTTTCCACATAACCGGAAGGCTGAATAGACCGATACCCAGCACAGGCATAAGACGCGCCGCGTCTGCCAGCCGCCGTCCTTGATACGTGCGTTTGGCGACGAAGACAGATTTGTCTTCTGATCTCATGGTCCAGTCAGAGTACGAACGGCATCAAGCACGTCGGAGTTTGAAAACGGCTTGGTCATGTATTGATTGGCGCCCGACATCTCTGCGAGCTCGATATCCTTAGCCTGACCGCGCGCCGACAGCATTAGAACCGGCAATCCTGTCAGGTCTTCGTCGGAGCGAATTTCCTGTAGGATGTCAAAGCCGCTTTTACCTGGCAGCATCACGTCGAGAATAACAATATCCGGGCAGCGCGCGCGCACCGCATCGATCGCGTCATGTCCGTTGGAATGAGTTTTCACATCCCAGCCATCACGGCTTAGAATAAAGCTAACAGCTTCAATGATGTTCTGTTCATCTTCGATCAAGAGAACCTTTTTCATCTTCCAATGGGCCTCCCCCCGATCAAATCGCGCCCCACGTGAAGAGAGTATGGCCAAAAGGCATCCGGTGTCAAAACCTCAAATGCGGAAATTCGATAGGTAAATCAATGTGGCGCGACGCAGTCTTTGCGACCGCATACACTGCAAATTTCTTTCAAATCGAGAGGCGCATTGCTTTCCGGCGCGCTGATTTCGGGCAACAACAACATGTACGCTGTGCAAGTCCCCGAAGTATCGAAGCCCGCGGCGCTTTCTTGCTCGGCCGCGGCCATAGCCGTTATGCGAAACTCATCCTGGCGCATCGCGGCCCGGACGGGTCGTTCGGGATGCGCCATTACGCGGTGCAGTGGCCAAAAGGCACACCCTGTCGGCGTTCGTGGCAAATTTATACCAAGCATAGGCTTGCGTGGCAAAAGCATCCCAGACGTGGTGACGGACACCAAGCCAGTTGCGCCTGTTATTTGCTCTGGCAACATAGCGATACGGCGCAAAACCTGTGCCATAGGAGCTCCGGTTTCTCGAATAATGGTTTCGGGATCAATTTTGTGCATTGAGATCAAATCCGCCATAACGGCGATTGGCAGTTCTTGAGCGTCACACACATATTGTCCAAGAATTCGGCGCGCCAAATGAGTCGCATCTTCGGACACAATAAAATCGCTCTCGGCAATCAATTGATCGAGGCACTGCTCTGCGTCACCCTCTTGGCCTAGGTCCTGCTCAAGTTCCGCAAAGTGATAGCTGTGGTGAGCGAGAAAAGCCTCAACCTCTTCAACAGGTGCCAATACATCACTGTCCGCGTTTGGTCCTCCTTCGAGGTATTTCACCAGCGTCTCGGCACCTTGCGCAAGTCGCTTGCCATCCTCGTTGATATTGCGGTGAAAGCGCATGAGCCATTCGGGCTCAAGCTCACGGGTATCCGCAAGGATAGAGGCGGTTGATCTGATCGCGGTGACCGTGGAAATTACCTCATGCAACGCATCAGAAAGCTTCGGGTCGTTGGACAACCGCTCTGTCAAGAAATTGACGTTTTGCTGCAGTTCGCTGTTTTGATTGTTCAGATTGGCTATGAGCTGTGCCCAGCCTGGAAAACGACCCGCAAACTCCTCGACGCGGTCCAGCTCCGGTTCGAGCTCACGCTCTTCATTTACCGGTGGCGGAACCTGTTTCGCGATCTCGCGCAACGTCGTGAGAAGCGAGGTTTGCACCCCCTCACGGATCAGCGTCGGCTCAACTTCAAGCACTTCGGCAATCTGGAGAAGCGTACGCCCCCCGATTCGTCGCCTATTGTGCTCTATCAGGTTCAGATAGCTGGCAGAGATGCCTGCCGCATGTGCGAGTTCGGCTTGTTTTAGCCCGCGTATGATGCGTCTTTCGCGAATACGGGTTCCCGCCATATCGACCGGATGCATGCTTGAGCTCCTGTTTCAAACTGAAATATTCCGATTTTGTAAATTACTTTACACAATGCTGCACTGCACAGAAGAATAAATTTACAAATTCCTCGTTTCCTATCCATTATTTGTTGCGCGATTTACTAGTTCGTTGCGATTCTAACGGGGCATACGTGCACGCATTGACACATTTGACACTGTGCGATGCTTTGTCGAATTGGGAGGACTCATATGACAAAAACTGATCTAACGCGTCGTGGCGTGATTAAGACCGGCGCTGTCGCCGGTGCTGGTCTCGCACTGCCAACAATTTTCACAGCGCAGTCTGCGGCAGCGTTCACAAACGAGCCAACGGGTGGCTCTGTCACACTAGGCTTCAACGTACCGCAAACCGGCCCTTACGCCGATGAGGGTGCGGACGAGCTTCGCGCCTACGAGCTTGCTGTTGAACACCTGAATGGTGGTGGCGACGGCGGCATGATGAATACGTTCTCATCAAAAGCTCTATCGGGCAACGGTATTCTGGGTAAGAAGGTCGAGTATGTGACCGGCGACACCCAAACAAAAGCTGACGCCGCTCGTGCGTCTGCTAAATCGATGATTGAAAAAGACGGTGCGGTGATGATCACAGGCGGTTCATCGTCTGGTGTGGCTGTGGCCGTGCAGGCGCTCTGCCAAGAGGCTGGCATCATCTTTATGGCTGGCCTGACGCACTCCAACGACACAACGGGTAAAGACCGCAAAGCCAACGGCTTCCGCCATTTCTTTAACTCGTACATGTCTGGCGCGGCTTTGGCACCTGTGCTTGCCGCAAACTACGGTACTGAGCGTAAAGCTTATCACCTGACAGCCGACTACAACTGGGGTTACACTACAGAAGAAGCGGTGAAGTCTTCTACTGAAGCTCTAGGTTGGGAAACTGTTGCGGCGGTTAAAACACCACTGACACAGACGGACTTCTCCTCCTACATTGCGCCAGTTCTGCAATCGGGTGCGGACACGCTTGTTCTGAACCACTACGGCGGTAACATGGTGAACTCGCTGACCAACGCGGTTCAGTTCGGTCTGCGCGACAAGCAGGTCAACGGCAAAGACTTCCAAATCATCGTGCCTCTGTACTCTCGCCTGATGGCGAAAGGTGCAGGTGCAAACGTTGCTGGCATCTTTGGCTCCACTAACTGGCACTGGTCGCTACAGGATGAGGGCTCCAAAGCTTTCGTGAAATCCTTCGGCACCAAGTATGGCTTCCCACCAAGCCAGGCGGCGCACACATGCTACGTGCAAGCCCTGCTTTACGCGGATGCCGTAGAACGCGCCGGTTCGTTTAACCCATGTGCGGTCGGTGAAGCTCTTGAAGGCTTTGAGTTCGACGGAATGGGTAACGGTCCAACACTGTACCGTGCCGATGACCACCAGTGCTTCAAAGATGTGCTGGTCGTGAAAGGTAAAGAGAACCCTGACAGCGAATTCGACCTTCTCGAAATCGTTGAAGTGACGCCTGTTGACCAAGTGACCTATGCGCCTGATCACCCACAAATGGGTGGCGCGGCGGCCACTTTGGGCACCTGTAACCCAGGCGCTTAAGTTCTAGTTACAACAAATTAAACGTGCGGGGCGGGCTATGTGCCTGCCCCGGACCCAACCGGTTTGCGTGTACTGGGCGCGCAACCACTGATTCAGGAACAGACCGATGGAAGCCATCATCCTGCAAGTGCTAAACGGGCTGGACAAAGGGTCGGCCTATGCACTGATAGCCTTGGGCCTAACGCTCATCTTCGGCACTTTGGGCGTCGTGAACTTTGCACATGGCGCTCTTTTTATGATCGGCGCATTTTGTGCGGTAACGCTGAGCCGAATTCTAACACTTTCCCACACCATCATTGACGACACACAAAAAGACTTCTTGGGGAATCCTTTAAAGGTCGATGTGCCGTATGTTTATGACTGGTTCGGACAATCAACCGGGGACGCGATCATAGATTGGGCAGTCCCACTTTCGATCCTGTTTGCGATCCCGATCATGATGGTGATCGGCGTGGTCATGGAACGGGGTCTGATCAAGCACTTTTACAAACGTCCGCATGCGGACCAGATCTTGGTCACCTTTGGTTTAGCCATAGTTCTGCAAGAGATCATCAAATATTTCTACGGCGCCAATCCGATCCCGACACCTGCCCCTGAGGCATTCACCGGATCGTTTGATTTTGGCGCGGCGATGGGCTTTGACCCGAACTTGATCATTTATCCCTACTGGCGCATCATCTACTTTGCTTTTGCGGCAATGATCATTGGTGCAGTATTTGCCTTCTTGCAGTTTACGACCTTCGGAATGGTCGTTCGCGCAGGCATGGCGGACCGCGAAACCGTACAGCTTTTGGGCATCAATATTGACCGTCGTTTTACGATTATGTTCGGTCTTGCCGCAGCCGTGGCCGGACTTGCAGGGGTAATGTATACGCCCATCAACTCGCCGAACTATCACATGGGCATGGACTTCCTAGTGCTCAGCTTCGTCGTCGTTGTGGTCGGTGGTATGGGCTCTCTCCCCGGTGCGGTCCTGGCCGGATTTGTCTTGGGTATTCTCGAAAGCTTCGCCTCGATGGGGGCGGTTCTCGAAGTGCTACCCGGCCTCAATCAGATCATCATCTTCCTGGTGGCGATCATCATTCTGCTGACCCGTCCTCGGGGCCTTATGGGCCGCAAGGGCGTGATGGAGGATTAAGCCATGTTAGGTCTCGAACAAAAAGACTTCCGTTTGCTGCTCATCGTTGCGTTCCTTACAATGGCAGCACCGTTCATTCTCAATCCGTTTCCTGAAGGCTCAGGATTGGCCCAATTCAACGCGGGCTACCCCGACCTGATGCAGCGGTTTGTGATCTTTGGCATCTTCGCCATCGGGTTCAACATCCTTTTCGGCCTGACCGGTTACCTTAGCTTTGGCCACGCGGCCTTTCTGGGTGTCGGTTCTTACGGCGCGATGTGGATGATGAAGCTGGTTACGCTGAACGTGATCCCGGCCATTCTTATGGGTGTCGTGGCGGCGGGCCTCTTTGCGCTGATTGTGGGTTATGTCTCACTTCGCCGCTCGGGGATTTACTTTTCAATCCTAACCCTGGCCTTTGCGCAGATGTCTTATGCCCTGGCCTATTCGGTTCTGACACCTATTACAGGTGGAGAAACCGGCCTGCAGATCAAACCGACAGATAGCCCACTTCTATCGAATGTGCCTGAGGGTGAAATTGGTCGGGCCAACCTTTTTGGTATGGACATGCGCGCAGGCTTTGACCTGCCCGTTGGCGACTGGTTGTTTACATTCAACTCAGGCTACTACATCGCTGCGGTGTTCATGCTGATCGCGTTTTACCTGTCGATCCGCATTTTCCGGTCGCCTTTTGGCACAATGCTGCGTGCGGTGAAATCGAACCAGACACGTATGTATTACACTGGCTTGAATGCCCGTCCCTATACGCTCGCAGCATTTGTCATTTCCGGCATGTATGCGGGTCTCGCCGGCGGTCTGCTGGTGGCGATGGATACGCAAGCTGGACCAGAGCGGATGTTCTGGACAGCGTCCGGTGAGGTGGTTCTGATGACAATCCTTGGTGGTGTTGGCACCCTGATCGGTCCGGTCCTTGGCGCAGGTGCGATCAAGTACATGGAAAATATCCTGTCCAAAATCAACAAAGACATTCTGCACCAATGGTTCGCCATTCTGCCTGACGGGTTTGAGGACTTCCTCGTGGCCATCGTCTATCCATTTGTCGGCAAAGGCTGGCACCTGACGCTTGGTCTGATCTTTATGGCTGTGGTGATCTTCCTGCCCGGTGGGCTTGTCGAAGGTGGTCAACGCATTGCTCGTCTCTTTGGCCGCAAGAAAGCAGCCGAAGATGCCGCGCAAGGCAAAACCACACCTGCAGAGTAAAGGAGCGAGAAATGGGAATTCTTGAAGTCAAGAACGTCAACAAACGCTTCGGCGGATTGCAGGCCTTGGGCGATGTAAACCTGAGCGTTGCAGAGCACTCCGTGCACGCGATTATCGGCCCGAATGGGGCCGGTAAATCCACCCTGCTGAACGTGCTGATCGGAAAGCTGATCCCGGACACTGGCTCAGTTCTCTTTGACGGGCATTCTGTGCTGGGCCGTAAACCCTATCAGATCAACCAAATGGGCATCAGCCGGGTTTTTCAAACGCCTGAGATCTTTGGCGATCTGACAGTGCTCGAAAACATGATGATCCCGATCTTTGCCAAGCGTGATGGCGCATTCCGTATGCACGCCATTGAAAACACGTATAAGGAAAAGGATGTCGTCGGTCAGGCCGAAGAAGTATTGGAAAGCCTCGGCATGGCAGACAAGCGTGGTGAAAACGCTGCTGCGATGTCACGCGGCGACAAGCGGCGTTTGGAAATCGGCATGTGTCTGGCGCAAGAACCGCGTCTGCTTCTTCTCGATGAGCCAACAGCCGGTATGGCCCGGGCCGATACCAACAATACCATCGACTTGTTGAAACAGATCAAGGACGAGCGCGATATCACAATCGCCATCATCGAGCACGACATGCATGTGGTGTTCAGCTTGGCCGAGCGGATCACCGTTCTGGCGCAAGGCTCACCTTTGGTCGAGGACACGCCGGACAATATCAAAGGCCACCCCAAGGTGCGCGAAGCGTATCTCGGCGAAGCTGCGGCAGCGTAAGGAAAGGATCAAGAGATGAACGTCAAACCTGACTTTTCCAAAGGCAAGAACTACGCCGAAACCTCGCCTGCTTATCTGTCCGTGTGGGGCCTGCAAAGCTATTACGGTGAAAGCTACATCGTGCAGGATATTTCCTTCAACGTGCACGAGGGCGAGATCCTTGCCCTGCTTGGCCGTAACGGTGCGGGTAAAACAACGACGCTGCGCTCCATCGCACGGATGGACGATCCGCAGGTACACCATGGTGAGATCTGGCTGGATCACCAGCCTCTGCACAATATGAGCAGCCATGAAGCCTCTGGCGCCGGTATTGGGCTTGTCCCAGAAGACCGCCGCATCATTCCAGGGTTGACGGTGGAGGAAAATATCAAGCTGGCGCAGATCGCCCCGCCAATAGGCTGGTCTATCGAGCGTCTTTATGAGCTTTTCCCTCGTCTGGGCGAGCGCCGCAATCAGGAAGGCGTGACGCTTTCCGGTGGTGAGCAACAAATGCTTGCCGTAGCCCGCGCACTGGCGCGTGATATCAAAGTATTGCTGCTAGATGAGCCGTACGAGGGACTGGCACCTGTGATCGTAGACGAGATCGAAAAGACGCTCCACACGATCAAGGAACAAGGTATCACGACCGTCATCGTGGAACAGAACGCTGTTCGCGCTTTAGAGTTGGCGGATCGCTCTGTGATCCTGGATACCGGCAGCATTGTGTTTGACGGCAGCGCTCAGGAAGTCCTCGAGAACGAAGAGCTGCGTGCTGAGTATTTGGCCATTTAGGGCCACGCTCGCCTGCCTTTTCCTGCTTGCGGGCAGGCGAGCCTTTTTATCAAAACTGGACGGCATAGTTTGCTGTGCCGCTCACACCGGCACAAATCCTTTTGTGCTGCGACAAAATCAAGAATTACGAGGGGCCCCATGTCCAATACCACCTATGCACCGAACGCTGATTTCGCGGCCAAAGCCCATATCAACGCTGAGAAATACAATGAAATGTACGCGGCCTCCGTCGCCGATCCGGCGACTTTCTGGGGCGAACATGGCAAGCGGATCGACTGGATCGAGCCCTATAGCAATGTCAAAAACACCGATTATTCCTTTGGCGACGTGTCGATCAAATGGTTTGAAGACGGCACGCTAAATGTCGCGGCGAACTGTATCGACCGGCACTTGGCAGAGCGGGGCTATCAAACGGCGATTATCTGGGAGCCCGATGACCCAAACGCCGACGCAATGCACATCACTTATAATGAGCTACATGCGCAGGTCAGCAAGATGGCCAATGTCTATAAGGCCCTCGGCGTCGGGAAAGGTGACCGTGTGGTGCTCTATATGCCGATGATCCCAGAGGCGGCCTATGCGATGCTGGCCTGCGCAAGGATCGGTGCCATCCATTCGGTTGTCTTCGGCGGCTTCTCACCCGATGCTCTCGCCGCACGCGTAAACGGCTGTGAGGCGACGTTGGTTGTTACAGCCGATGAAGCTCCGCGTGGTGGTCGGAATACACCGCTCAAAGCCAATGCCGACAAAGCCTTCGCCTCTGTCACCGGCGGCTGCAAAATGCTGGTGGTTCATCGCACGGGGGGCGATGTTGCCATGCAGGCCGGCCGCGATCATTGGCTACACGAAGAAGCAGCCAATGTATCTACCGATTGCCCACCGGAAGAGATGGGCGCGGAAGACCCTCTGTTCATCCTCTACACCTCCGGCTCGACCGGACAGCCCAAGGGCGTGGTGCACACCACGGGCGGCTACATTGTCTATGCGGCTATGACCCATGAATACACCTTTGACTATCATGAGGGCGATATCTTTTGGTGTACGGCTGATGTGGGTTGGGTCACCGGGCACAGCTATATCGTCTATGGCCCGCTGGCCAATGGCGCGACGACGCTGATGTTCGAAGGTGTGCCGACCTATCCCGATGCCTCTCGCTTTTGGCAGGTTTGCGAAAAACACAAGGTGAACCAATTCTATACTGCGCCCACGGCCATTCGTGCTTTGATGGGCCAGGGCGATGAGTTCGTCACCAAATGCGATCTAAGCTCCGTCCGTTTGCTGGGCACAGTGGGCGAGCCGATCAATCCCGAGGCATGGAATTGGTACAACGACGTGGTGGGCGGCGGCCGTTGCCCTATCGTCGACACCTGGTGGCAAACGGAAACGGGTGGTCACCTGATGACCCCACTGCCCGGCGCAACCACGACCAAACCTGGCTCTTGCACCTTCCCGTTCTTCGGCGTGCAGCCGGTAGTGCTCGACCCGCAAAGCGGTGCAGAGCTTGAAGGCAATGGCGTCGAAGGCGTGCTTTGCATGAAAGACAGTTGGCCTGGGCAAATGCGCACGGTGTGGGGCGATCACGAGCGCTTCATGAAAACCTATTTTGCCGATTACAAAGGCTACTACTTCACCGGCGATGGCTGTCGTCGCGATGAGGATGGCTATTATTGGATCACAGGCCGGGTGGACGATGTGATTAACATCTCTGGCCACCGCATGGGCACAGCCGAGGTTGAGAGCGCGTTGGTCGCGCATGACAAGGTCGCCGAGGCCGCCGTGGTCGGTTATCCGCACGACATCAAAGGGCAAGGCATCTATTGCTATGTGACGCTGATGGGCGGCGAGGAATATACCGACGAGCTCAAAACCGAGCTGCGCAACTGGGTGCGAAAAGAAATCGGCCCAATTGCCTCGCCCGACCTGATCCAATGGGCCCCTGGCCTGCCGAAAACGCGCTCCGGCAAAATCATGCGCCGCATCCTGCGCAAGATCGCAGAGAACGACTATGGCGCATTGGGAGATACGTCGACACTGGCAGAACCGGCGGTGGTCGATGACCTGATCGAGAACCGAATGAACCGTTAGGGAAGCGTGGGTTTTTACCGACCCTACAAGTAATTTTCAAAAGGCGGGCTTGGTGGCTCGCCTTTTGCTTTTGGCTCATGCTGATATGCTGTTGCCGCTATGCCGCTGACCAGCACAATAACGCCTTACGACCCAAACTGGCCGGAACTTTACCGGCAAGAACGCGATCGCCTTTTGCCCGCCTTCGCCTGTTTTCACAACATTAATCATATTGGAAGCACAGCCGTACCTGGTCTCGCGGCTAAACCCGAAATCGACATTATGCTGCGGCTCACCAACCTGCCTGACCGAGAGGCGCTTTCGGTAAAGCTCTCAGGTTTCGGCTACCGTTTCGGTACCGTGATGAGTGACGGACACTATTTCTACAAAAGAGACCATGAAGGGCGCAGGACGCATAAGCTCCACATCCTGCAGGCAACGCATCCCCATGGGACGCGGATGATTGTGATACGCGATCGGCTTCGAGAAAACTCATTGGATCGACAGGCTTATGAAGCGCTGAAGTTAAAGCTAGAAGCGGAGAACACGCGCGGTATTGTCGAATACCTAGAAGGTAAAGCTCCCTTTCTCGACGCTACATTTGAAAAGTATCAAGCGGAAAAGCACAGGCTGGATTAGCCTAGGCTTGACCCACTATCCCAATTCCGACATCGGGTCGCAAATAAGCGAGACGCATTGTGCTTCCTGTGACAGTTGTATTGGTGCGCTTCGATAGGATGGCGCACCACACACCCGGAATTTGGATATGACGACGCAGACCCCCATTTCGTCGCCCGCGCCATCGCGCGCTCTCCAGGGCATTTTATGTGTCGAACTCGGCATGCTTGTTTTTGTGGCGCAGGATGCGCTTATGAAGTATTTGCTGCCGATCTATTCGATCTGGCTGCTGCTCTTCATCCGGTCCGTCTTGGCCACGCTGATCCTTGTTCCGATGATCCTCTGGCTGCGCGGCCCGCATCGCCTGCTGACCCCGCTCTGGCCGCTCCATGCGATCCGAGGGGCCCTATTTGCCGTGGGCTTTTCGCTCTTCTACGCGGCCTTCCCGTTTATGGGACTGGCCGAAGTCTCGACAATCTTTTTTTCTGCGCCCTTGCTCACTGCACTTTTTGCTGCCGTCTGGCTAAAGGAAAGCATAGGCAGACACCGCATCGCAGCACTCGTTACTGGTTTCATCGGCGTGGTTATCGCCATTAACCCATCGGCGGACGGCTTCGAGCTGGTCGCGATCCTGCCTTTTTTCTGCGCCGTGGCCTATGCAATGGGTCAGGTCCTAGCCCGCCAAGTGGGCGACCGGGAAAGTTCTCTGACGCTCGGCTTGCACACGTTGTTCTTTTCAGGTGTCCTGATCTTGCCGATGGGTTGGATCGTAAATCAACTGGTGCCTGCAACCCATGATTTTGTGCATCTCAAGCTTGCCTTTCCGCGCGAGGCACTGGACGACGTCCCACGCCTCGCTTTGCTGGGCGTAACTGGAATGTTGGGCTATATCCTTCTGTCGCGCGCTTATCAGGTGGCCAGCGCAAGCCTGGTGGCGCCGTTTGACTATACCTATCTGCCGATTGCCACCGCGATGGGATATTTCTTTTGGGGAGAGGTTCCACCGACGGCCACGTATATCGGTATGGTCCTGATCGTGGGGTCCGGGCTTTACGTTGGCTACCGCGAGTTACGTGCCACAAAAGACAGTGATGACGCAGCACTCGTCGGCGAAAGTGTCTTCCCTCCAGCAGCACCACCTCTCACACAGATCCCGGATGAGGAAAACAAGTGGGATCAATAACGGCCAATTTGCTTAAGAGGCAGATGGTCTCGACTGCTGGCTCTTAGCCCAGACAAGAAACCGGCCCGATGGATTTCCACAAGGCCGGTTTCAAAGATTTACAACTTATACTGTGCTTGCAACGAGGCTTTTGGCCTGCTCGACCCAATTGTCTCGGGTGACCCGGCCTTTGAAGCCTTCGAGGTTGTCGTCAACCCAAGCAACCTGTGCTGCATCCCATGCTGCGACTTGATCAAAGTGGTAGTACCCCAGATCATGAAGAAGCTTTTCCATCGCCGGACCAACACCGTTGATTTCTTTTAGATCATCCGCAACACCACCGCGCGGTGCATGCAGACCTTCTGGTTTGGTTGCAACGCCAGTAAAGGCTGGCGCTTCTTCTTCGGGCGCTGCAGGAAGTTCCGGTGCTTTCGCTTGGCTCCGGCACGCGTCGAGTTCCGCAGACAGTCGATCACGTTCCCTTTGCATTGCATCGCGTTCAGCACGCAATGCCGCGCTGTCATCGTATGCGGCGACATCTTCGCCCGGTGCATCTAAAAGTCCTGACTTGAACAAAAGGCCCGCTCCCACGGCACCCAGGATCGGCGCGATTATGAACAACGGCAGTTGCACGATGGACCACCATCCTGAAAACAATGCTGGACCGATCGAGCGTGCGGGATTCAACGACACGCCAGTTATATTGATCCCCATCAGGTGAATGACCACCAGCGTCAGACCAATAGCAAGGCCCGCGATTGCAGCCGGAGCAGACGAGCCCGTCGCGCCAAGGATGACAACCACGAACAGGAATGTGGCGACCACCTCAAAAATAAATGCAGAGAAGATGCCATACTCACCAAGATAGCCCTCGCCCCATCCGTTTTGGCCCAGACCATTTTCGGCAATGCTATAGTCGGCCTTGCCGTTTGCAATGATCAGCAGCAACAACGCAGCCACAATGGCGCCCGCGACCTGCGCGATTATGTATTTGATCGCTTCGGGCATTTCCATGCGCCCTGCAGCGACCATGCCAAGGGATACGGCTGGATTGATGTGGCAGCCTGACACCGCGCCGATACCATAGGCCATGCCGATCAAGGCAAGTCCGAATGCAAAGCTAATACCCGTAAGGCCAATGTCAGCGCCGGCGATAACGGCGGCACCGCACCCAATAAGCACCAAAGTGAAGGTACCTATGAATTCCGCAACTTGTTTACTCATTGTACGATTTCCCTGTTTTCGATGCCTTAACTTAGAAATTGGGATAGAGCGCAGAAGGGGAAACATTTCACTTTTGCAGCGTTTTTGGCTTCGAATAGACGCGTTTTCGCTATTCAATTGCGATGTTTGGACAGGCGAAATCTGGAAATAGTAAAGCTTCGGGGGAGTGATGCATCCGGCGATTGGTGCAACGCTCGTCTACGAGAATACCGTTATGTTGCAGCAGATGGCAATAGATAGGCATAGTTCGGTGCTCTGTCCGGCTGAACTCGGACAACGGGCCATTTAGCACAGAAATTCGATCACGCCTTTTACTCAGCTATTCATTCCTGGGCCCGGACCGTACTACGCTGTCAAAAAGCCTGATTGGCTTTTTCCGTAGCAAAGTCATTTGCCAATCGGCTGATAGCTCGCGCTAACTCAGACGGCTGACAATTGCGTAACCGTGTCGAACGTTTTGATGCAAATCGAAAAGTAATCGCTAAAAAAAGCAACAGCTACAAATAGATCCAAAGCAATTTAAATCAACTAAAGCCTTCAAAACGCCTTTTTTATAACAATTTTTAAGGGATTATTACAACCAAAGGTATTTATTGGAGAACAAAATGTCACGCTATGCTTTAGCTGCGCTGCTCACATCCTTATCGTTTGGAAATGCGGCTTTGTCCGGTGATTTGACCGCACAAAGCGACTTCAAAGTGTACAAAGTCGTTTCTACATTTGCTGACGACGTTGGCGGAGCAGAACGCATAGAGGCTGCCGAACTTTTACGGACCTACACTCAAGAAGCTGCGGCGGCAGCTTGTTACTTGTTCAATGGAATCGACCCTGAAATAGCCACCGCTCTATTGCTTGAAGCGCGTCATGGGTTTGATCGCCGCATTGATGCTCTTTTGCAAGGTGATGAAAGCCTCGGCATCATTGGCCCTGAACCGAAACGAAAGACCGTTGTTGAGCTTGAGGCCATAAAGGCAGACTGGCGTGAAATGGCAAAAGCAATCGATGTGCTAATTGACCAGCCGGATAGTGTGGAAGCCATTCAGGTAATTAAAAAGGCAAATGTTCCTCTGTTTGAAAAAACCCAGACTCTGTTGGCACATCTTGAGGGCGAGTATGCAAATCCGGCGGAGCTCACACAAAGACATGTAGTCACGCTTGAAATAGTCGGGCGACAAGCTTTGATGACACAAAAAATTGCAAAAGACTCTTGCAAGATTTTCACCGGGAACAACGCCTCTGAAATCAAAGAACGTCTCAACTCTTCGATCAACATATACGAGGCCTCCATGGAAGCGTTGATAAGCGGATATCCACCATTTGGCATCCCTCCTGCGCCAACAGAAGAGATCTTGAACGCTCTCAAAAAGGTCCAAACAGACTGGAAGAACACGCGCCCACTGTTGGAAAAGCTTCTTGCGGGTGAAGTTGCAAGCAATGATGAAAAAGTCTTCCTGTTTCAACACATGGAAAAAGAAATGCACATGCTTGAGAAGATCGCACATGCTTATGTGGTACATTCAAAAGATCATTGAAAGCCCTACCCCCTGCCTCTGTAAGGCGGCACGCCTTGATCTGGGATCCAGACATCTTCGGGCATCGGACCTGTCTGGTAGAAGACGTCAATCGGAATGCCGCCGCGCGGGTACCAATAACCGCCGATGCGCAACCACACAGGCGACAGGAAGTCAGCTAGGCGCCGCGCAATGGTGACCGTACAATCCTCATGGAATGCCCCATGATTGCGGAACGAACCAAGGAACAGCTTTAGTGACTTGCTCTCAACCAACCATTCGCCCGGCACATAATCGATCACGAGATGGGCAAAATCTGGTTGGCTCGTCATCGGACAAAGTGAGGTGAATTCCGGCGCAATGAAACGCACGTTATAGGCCACATCGGCTTGTGGATTTTGCACGCGTTCAAGCTCCGCCGCCTCTGGGCTGTCTGGCAGAGCGGTCGTACCGCCTAGCTGTTTGAGGTCCTGATAAATATTTTCGGTCATGTTTCAAACCCCGCGTTTATTTCCCCAGAGGATCACGTGCACTTGTGGCAGTACACACACCTCAAACCATTGATCTTCCATCATCTTATCCACCAACCAACGCATACGGTCGCCGATACCGTCAAGATCAACCGCGACGTTATCGTCATCGGCGGGTGGCGGCGTGTGATTTCCCGGCTGTAAGTAAATCGGTAAATGCGGCAGATACGCCGCGACCTCACGCGCAAAGGCGTAATCCGCATCATCGAAGATCACTATTTTGAGCACCGTGCGCGCTGCTTCACTTGCGGCTGCAACAGTCAGTTTGTCCCAATCGGTCTGCATCCCGCTAGAGGGCGGCTTGGGCGAAAGAACCAGCATATCAAGCCCTGAAAACCAGGGACGCACGATCGAGCCCTGCGTCTCCATAGCAAAGCTGTAGCCCTCTGTCTGACCGGCCTGAATTAGCGGACCGAGAGGTTGAATCGCCGGGTTGCCGCCTGAAAGCGTTACCGTCAGAGGCTGTCCCGAGGAAAGCCTTCTCACTTCGTCCATGATGGCCTCGGGCGCCATCGGCTCCCATGTTTCACGATATGCGTTGTCGACGGCGTGCATAGTGTCACACCACGAACAACGATAATCGCAGCCACCTGTGCGCACGAAAACCGTAGGCTGACCGATAAGTGCCCCCTCCCCTTGGATCGTCGGCCCGAAAATCTCGGAGACCCGGATCGGCTTAGCCCGTGTATCTGAGCGCAAATCCTTCATGGCCGGTACTCGGCCCACGTCTTGGGTGTCTCACTTACGCGCACGGCGCTTGTCTCTGGCCAACGGGCGGCGCACCAGTCGTAGAAATGTTTGGCTATCTGCTCTGTTGAGACCGCATTGTCACCCATAACATCGTTGAGGTGACGATGGTCGATCTCGTCATCAATATAGTGCTTCAGCGCGCCCAAATCGCGGAAGTCGCGGATGAAACCCACGGAATCAAGTGTCTCAGACGCAAGTTCTACCTCGACGATATAGTTATGCCCGTGCAACTGCGCACAAGGGTGCCCATCGACCAATCCAACGAGTTGGTGCGAGGCGGAGAAATGGAATTGCTTGGTGATCCGGTACATCACACAGCCCCCTGGGATGTAACGGCTTTCCAATATTCTGCATCTTCATATTCGGTCGGGTCCGGTACACCGGCGAGGAAAAATGCCTCGCGCCGCTCCACACAGGTGCCGCAACGCCCGCATTGAAGATCACCACCCTTGTAGCAGGACCAAGTCTCGGCAAAGGGCGTGTCAAACTTAGCGCCTTCCTTGACGATATCGGCCTTGGTGGCGTTTACAAACGGCGTGTAGAGCTCGATCTCCGCCACGCCTTCAAGCGCGTGGTTCTGCATCGCTTGGAACGCATCGATAAAGCCGGGACGGCAATCGGGATAGATAAAATGATCACCCCCATGCACGGCCGTTGCCACCGCATCCAGCTTTTGCGCCGCCGCCATGCCAAAGGCGATGGTGAGCATGATGGCGTTGCGATTGGGCACGATGGTGATCTTCATGCTTTCTTCGGCGTAATGGCCGTCCGGCACCTCGATATCGTCGGTGAGCGCCGAGCCCGACAGCGTGGCGCCAACCGCGCTGATATCAACGACATGGTGCGGCACGTCGAGCCTGTCGGCGCAAGACCGCGCAAAGCCCAGCTCCTTGACATGCCGCTGGCCATAATCAAACGACAATAGCCCGCACAAATTCCGCTCACCCGCCACCTTGTGGGCAAGCGACACCGAGTCTAGTCCGCCAGAGCAGATCACGAGAGTATCCATGAATACGTCCTTGTTTTTTAACGCGGGTAGGCTGCGACCGCAGAACTGCTGTCTAGTGGGTCAGGTTGGGTTTGGCAAGGATTGCCGGTGCTTATGCCTGAGCCGTGGACGGACCCTTCTCCAAATCACGGATCGACCAGCCCCAGAAGCGGGTCATGAAGAAGATACCTGCCAATGCGAGGCCCAATGCCAGACCAAGCCAGACGCCAACGCCGCCGAAGCCCAATGTGAAGCCCAGAAGATAGCTTGCCGGGATGCCGATGACCCAATAGCTTAGCGTGGCAATGATCATCGGCATGCGCGTGTCCTGCACCCCTCGCAAAAAGCCTAAGGCCATCACTTGCGCCGCATCGACAAGCTGAAACAGTGCCGCCGCCGCCAAGAGACCGATGCCTGCGGCAATCACCGCAACGCGTTCCGGATCATCCGGATCAAGAAACAGGCCAATCATCTGTGCAGGAACCGCAAGGAATAGGACCACCGTCAAAAGCGCAAAGCCTGCTGACAGAACCAGCACCGCTGTAGCTCCTTTTCGCAAAGACCCCGCATCGCCAAGGCCAAAGGCTTGCCCGGCTCGCACCGTGGCCGCATTGGACAAGCCCATATGAACCATAAAGGTCAGCGCACTGATCTGCAGGGCGATACCGTGTGCCGCAAGCTGAACCGAGCCAAGCCAACCCATCATCACGGTTGATGCCGAAAACAGCCCCACCTCGGCGAGGCTGGTGATACCAATCGGCCAGCCGAGGCGGAACACCTGACCAAACGCCTCCCAATCCGGACGCCACAGGCGCTGAAACAGCGCATGCTCCGGCAGCACGCGAACCGCATAGATGGCAAGTAACGCAAAAGAGACAAATGACACGATGACCGAGGCAAGCGCCGCGCCTCTGATACCCATCTCAGGCGCGCCCCAATGACCGAAAATCAGCAAATAGTTGATCAAAACGTTCAAGGGCAGCGCCGCAATGGTCACCCAAAACACCACTTGAGTACGTTCCAGCGCCGCGAGATAGGATTTCAAGACCATAACCAGCAAGGCTGGTATCATGGCAAAGCCCACCAGGGAGGTATATTCCGCCGCCAGTTGCGACACCGACGGTTCTTGTCCAATGGCCTCAAAAAGCGGGCGGGCAAAAATCATCGGCGGCAGGGACATCAACGCAAAGAGGAGTGCGATCCAGCCTCCCATGCGCGTGACACGCCGGATCTGTGTCTGGTCCCCTTTCGCATCTGCGGAGGCAACCATCGGCATCAGCGCCCATGCAAAACCAGACCCCATTAGGAAGAATATATAAAACAGCGATCCACCCAGTGTTTCCGCCGCAAGCGCGTCAACACTATACCAGCCGAGCATCACCGCATCGCTGAGCATGATCGACATCTGCGCGACATGGCTTCCCACCAGGGGCAGGCCAAGCTTCAGGCTGGCGACAGCATGTTCGCGATATGTCATGTCTGGCCGCATAATGGCCCCCGCATATCGCCAGCTTTGCCAAAGGTGAAGCACCGTTTGCTGCAGGTCTCGAGCCACTAGCTGTGGGTTTTGGATTAACTCGGGAAAAGCTCCGCTGAAAAACGACCAGAAAGCAAGACAAACTCTTTCACAGGACCGGACCCTTCGCCATTGGCCTCGGCAATCGCAACCATTTTGGGTGAATTGCAAAGAGAGTTGAGCCAGTCTGCCGCCTGCGTCTTCGCCTCATGAGAGCTATGACGCATTGCAGGCCAGTTGACGCCAACCTTTCCATGGTGGTGAAAGAGGTTTTCCGTCACCTTACCGGAAAAGCGACGCATCGCCGACGGCCCTGTCGTGGCCGCACCAAAGGCGCTTTCGATAGAGCGGGCAAGGGTAGGTACCGACCAACCACCAAGAACCAAAGCCTGAAACAAGTAAAACGGATCGGCGATGCTCATAGTCTTGGCATCGACCATGGCGAAATGTTCCAACATGGCCGACGCCCAATCATCAAGCACAGCGCGCTCTTCATTGGTAAAGAACCGGCTGTTTGAGCGTAACGCGTCGCCAAATCGCTTGAGCTCTGTGCCGCTCTCTGCGAAATCCACGGCGATATCCTCTGCCATAATTTCAAGGTAACGCGGCAGCAGCACCTTGAGATCGGCAAGGTTCGCAGGAACGCCGTGCGTAGAATTTGTGTATTCTCTGATCAGTTCGACCGGCAACGCGTCGTTTCTCGTCCCTACGATCTGATCCCGAATTTCCGGTGTCATATCAATTGGGCCGAGCGATACCTCAAGATCGCGACTCACATACCGCCGTCCAAAGCGCAAATAAGCCGTTCGCACAGCGCGCTTTAGCCGCATCGCATGTGGCGAATGCTGCATGGTTACAACTTCTCCCGTTCAGGGTTAGTGTTTCACTGCTTTTGCTGTGGGACAACCCCGTTTCATTGATCACTTGAATTCACCCTGCGGGATGGCACATCTGAGGTATCAGACAGGATTCGCCAATGCCCTACGCTCATTCCGACAAAACCGATGTTGCTCTTCAGGCTGCGGCGCCCGATGTACGCACGCGAGAAAAGCTCGAAGGCGGCAAAGCCTTTGAAATGGTGACCGAATTTGCGCCTGCCGGGGATCAACCCACCGCGATCAAAGAATTGAGCCAAGGCGTGCGAGACGGAGAGCGTGAACAGGTTTTGCTCGGCGCCACAGGTACGGGCAAGACCTACACCATGGCCAAAGTCATTGAAGAGACGCAGCGCCCGGCGATCATTCTTGCCCCCAACAAGACACTCGCGGCGCAGCTCTATGGCGAGTTCAAGGGATTTTTTCCCAATAACGCGGTCGAATACTTCGTCAGCTACTATGACTATTACCAGCCTGAGGCCTATGTCCCACGCTCGGACACCTATATCGAGAAAGAAAGCCAGATTAACGAGCAAATCGACCGCATGCGCCATTCGGCGACACGGGCGCTTCTGGAAAGAGACGACGTGATCATCGTGGCCTCGGTGTCCTGTATTTACGGTATAGGGTCTGTTGAAACCTACGGTGCGATGACGCAGGACCTCGCAGCAGGTGAGGAATACGACCAGCGCGCAGTCATGGCCGATCTCGTTGCGCAGCAATATCGGCGCAACGATCAGGCGTTTCAGCGCGGCTCGTTCCGCGTGCGCGGCGACAGCCTTGAGATTTGGCCGGCACACCTTGAGGATCGCGCATGGAAGTTGAGCTTCTTCGGTGAGGAGCTTGAATCTATTACGGAATTTGATCCATTGACGGGCGAGAAAACAGACACGATGGAGCGGGTGCGCGTTTACGCAAACTCACACTATGTAACGCCTAAGCCAACAATGCAGCAAGCGATCATTGGCATTAAGAAAGAGCTGCGCACGCGGCTTGATCAGCTTGTCGGCGAGGGCCGCCTTTTGGAGGCACAAAGGCTCGAGCAACGTACAAATTTCGATCTGGAGATGCTGGAAGCGACGGGCGTCTGCAACGGGATCGAAAACTACTCTCGTTATCTCACAGGCCGTGCCACGGGCGAGCCGCCCCCGACGCTTTTTGAATTTATCCCGGACCACGCAATTGTATTTGCCGATGAGAGCCATGTTTCGGTGCCGCAGATCGGCGGCATGTATCGGGGTGACTATCGGCGCAAATTCACGCTGGCCGAGCATGGCTTCCGCCTGCCCTCCTGCATGGACAACCGCCCGCTTAAGTTTGAGGAATGGGACGCGATGCGACCGCAATCGGTGTTTGTCTCCGCCACACCGGCGAATTGGGAACTGGACCAGACGGGTGGCGTCTTCACGGAACAAGTGATCCGGCCCACGGGTCTGCTTGATCCGGAGGTGGAAATCAGGCCCCTTGAGACGCAGGTGGATGACCTTCTCGATGAGATCAAACAGGTCTCGGAAAGGGGCTACCGCACGCTTGTGACCACGCTGACCAAGCGGATGGCGGAGGACCTGACCGAGTATCTACACGAGAACGGCGTGCGTGTGCGTTACATGCATTCCGACATTGATACGATTGAACGCATTGAGATTTTACGCGATCTGCGGCTTGGCGCCTTCGACGTTTTGGTAGGGATAAACCTGTTGCGCGAGGGGCTCGATATTCCCGAATGCGGGCTGGTGGCGATCCTCGATGCGGATAAGGAAGGCTTCCTGCGCTCTGAGACCTCGCTGATCCAGACCATCGGGCGCGCGGCGCGCAATGCCGATGGCCGGGTGATCATGTATGCCGACCGGGTGACTGGCTCGATGGAGCGCGCCCTGGGTGAGACCAACCGCCGCCGCGAAAAGCAGATCGCCTATAACGAGGCCCACGGGATCACGCCGGAGACGGTGAAGAAGAATGTCGAGGATATCCTTGCCGGGCTTTATCAGGGCGACACCGACATGGCGCGGGTCACGGCGACGGTCGATGCACCCATGGTCGGCGCCAACCTGCAGGCCCATCTCGACGGGCTGCGCGGTGACATGCGCAAAGCGGCGGAGAACCTGGAGTTTGAGGAGGCCGCGCGTTTGCGGGACGAGATCAAACGACTGGAAGCGGTCGACCTCACCGTCGCCGACGACCCCCTGGCGCGGCAATCAGCGGTGGAGGCGGCAAGCGAGGCGGCTGTGAAGTCTGCAGGCCGGTCAACGGCAGGGAGACCGGGGCAGCGTGGTGGGGTTAAGAGAAGGAAAAGATAGCATGAAACTCGTCCTTAAAACTAAGAATTTAGAAGGTCCAATAAGCTATTAACAGACCCCATACAAAAAATGCCAGAGAAACGACGGCGCCAACTACTGCTATAATGTGAAGAAAGACTCCTAGCTTTGAAATTTTTCCAACTGAAGATTCATAAAGAAACTGAGTACAGTAAGATAATCCGCCAACTAGAGCCGCAGAAGCCACGCCTAGTGCAAACAACAATAATGCCTCTGACATTTTATCGGCCTTTGCGGCTAAACCTTCATTCGCGCCTCCAATAAGCGTCATTATCGCAATTGCAGCCGCGCCATTGATTAGAACCAGGGTCCTGATTACGCCCTGTGCAAAAGTAATCACCGCTTTTGTTAGTTCTAGCTTTGTTTCCTTCCACAATTCAAAGCGCCAATTGTACTTTCTTAATCTGTGTTCAGTCTCCGCGTCGGATTGGGCTAGTGTTCGATCAAGTTCCGCCCCAAGTCGTAGAGGATCGATTTGCGTACCTTCTTTATCAACCAGCGTGCGCACGTCGTCTCGAAGCAACTCTATTCTCGACCGTAAATTCATAGCAGTGTTCCCAAGCTCTAACTTAAAAGGTAGCCTGCACTGCAAATACAACTAAAGGAAGCACGCTCCAATAGCGTCTCTTTATGGTTTTCAACTACCGATCAAAATTCTGAAAGTTAGCTTTCTTTAGCTGAGCCAAACCCGGGCCAGCGCCAAACCGTGGGGTGGCGCTCTAGCGTTCATTCGGCGCGCTTTATTCTTGTCAAACACATCTCTGCTCTGATCGATGCGC
Source organism: Pseudomonadota bacterium (assembly GCA_038531775.1). Taxonomy (GTDB): domain Bacteria; phylum Pseudomonadota; class Alphaproteobacteria; order Rhodobacterales; family Rhodobacteraceae; genus Roseovarius. Next base: position 34,443 of record JBCBBI010000015.1, read on the forward strand.
CTACGTCGACAAAGTGCCGCCCCGATGGAGCGGTTCGGCGCTGGCCCGGCGCCTGCGGCGCTATTCGGGCTTGGTCTTCAGAAAAAACCTTAGTCCTCTTGCGCGTCTCGCTGTGTTCAGGAATGAAGCGCCTACTAATCCTGAAAGCTGCCCGTGACAGAATGCAAAAGTACGCATAGGATGCGTTCAGCCAAGATTTGTGGTATACAGCCGTCATTTCGAACAAACGTATTTTTCAACGTAAGAGTTTTTTCATGTCCCAATTTGCTTTTGGCTATGGCTTTACCCTTTTCACTGCGCTCATCGTGATTGTCGGTGATTTTGTGATCAAGACTGCGGCGGATGCCGGATATACAATCACATCCGGCTATGTCCTGATGGGCGTGTTGTTATACGGCGCCTCAGCGATCTGTTGGTTCTACGCGATGCAGCATGTCACGCTGGCGCAGGCGGGCGTGGCCTATTCCATGCTCACCCTCATCGCGCTGGCGATCATCGGGGCAGTCTGGTTCGACGAGGCGCTTCATGCCCGCGAATATGCGGGGCTCGCCTGCGCGCTGCTCTCTATGCTGTTGATGAGCCGCATCGCCTGAAAACGTCGAAGGGTTGGTCAAGCGAGACCCGCGCACTAAATGCGCCTCATGCGCACGGCCTTCGTCCTCTTTGTTATGACCGCTCAGACAGCCCACGCCTGGGAATTCACGCCCGGCATCCCCTGTCGTCTGACCCATGAAACCGCGCGGGCGGGGATCGAGCTGACCTATGATCCGACGGGGTCGCTTTACACGCTCACCATCACCCGTGATGCGCCCTGGCCCGATGAGGACCGTTTCGAGATGCGCTTTGACGGGCCGCGTGGGCTGCGGATCGGCACTGACCGGCATGCGCTGAGCAATAATGGCCGCTCGCTATCGGTTGCTGATGCGGGCTTTGGCAATGTGCTCGATGGGTTGCAGTTCAACGACACCGCCACGGCCATCACCGGAGATACCGAAGTCACCTTTCCCTTAGCGGGAGCATCGGAGCCCGTCGCGGCATTCCGCGCTTGTGAAGCGAACCAGCCAAGCGCTTGAGCCCCATTTAGGTGACGCTGCATCCATTCACAGGTCTGATTCAGATTTTTGACGGACTGCGAGTCAAAGTTTACGACCTCACCTGAATATTTTTTTAGAGAGCCTTTTTTACTGCCTCAATTTTTTGGCGTTTTCGTCGCGTCCGCCACGGCACAAACTCAAACCCGGTTAGGATTAATTCCCGAAAAACAAAGAATTAATTTCCCACCTGCTTTACGGACAATAGTATAACCATAATTCCCGACTAAAACTATCAAGTAATTGTTTTTTAACAGTTTTTTCCTTGAACTGGTCACAATGCTGTTTTATGTTCAATCTAAGCTCAGAGCGTAAGCCAGATAAGATGGCCAGTTAGCAGCAAGCAAGACAGCAAGGGTCAGACCAAGCTATCCCGCCAGCCAAGCCAGCCACCGACGTATTCCAGCCAGCCCCTCTCAATTTGCCTCCCAGCCGTTTGAACTAGCGCCCGCCGCCACCGCCATCGCGGTATTCCTGCATGGCAGTTATGATCTGCGAGGCCCATTCACCAATGATCGGGATAAATTCGACCTGGCTGAGCGACCAGACCAGAAATGAGATCAGAACTGACGCCCCCAAAACGGTTCCCAGGCCAAAGGCCATGCCCCGCATCAAGCTATAGCCCAAAAGCCGAGGGATAGAATTGTGAATGCGCACGAAAGACAATGCGTTAAGACGCGCAACCTCGCGGCGCAATGCCTCTATTTCTCGGGTAAGGGGATTTTCCTGATCATGGTCTTGTGCGTCTTTCATAACCCCACTCTATGGGGCGTGGACGCGCTAGGCTAGCCCATCTCCGGAGCGGCGTACGCGCACGCCGTTGATTTTCCAGCCGTCTTCAAGCGGGATCATCTCATACTCGAGCTCGTAAAATACACCCTCGCCGTCGCGGATCAGGACAATCTCACGCACAGCCGCGCCCACCGTTTCTGAGGAGACAAATTCAACCTTGGACGGGCGCCAGACCATTGGGTATCCATTGCGCACCATGGCGCCAAAACGATCAGGCGTACGGAACAGGCGTTTGATCATCGGACTGGCGAAAGAGAACGCCGTCTCGAAATCATCGGCCTGGAACGCCTCAAGCTGATCAGAGATCACCTGCCGCGCCGCATCCTCGGCCTTTGCAGAAATAGGGGCCATCGCAAGCGATAGGGCGAAAAGGGCGCTCTTGATCAACTGTTTCATGTCTGTCCTCCGTTCAGGCAAAACTAGATCGGAGGATTTGGAAATCAAACTTGGGCTGCGACCACTTTGCCATCTTCAAGTTTCACCACCCGGTCCATCTGCGCCGCCAACTGAAGGTTATGCGTGGCGATAAGCGCGGCAAGCCCGGTGCCGCGCACCAGTTCCATGAGAGCCGCAAACACCTGTTCGGACGTACCCGGGTCGAGGTTGCCCGTCGGTTCATCCGCCAAAAGCAGCGCAGGCTCATTTGCAAGCGCCCGACAGAAAGCCACACGCTGTTGCTCGCCACCTGACATGGCCGACGGCCTGTGCCCTGCACGTTCGGCAACGCCAACCCGACCTAAAAGGTCTTTTGCACGGCCCTCGGCCGCTGATTGCGACACCCCGTTGGCGAGCTGAGGCAAAACGATATTCTCAAGCGCGGTGAACTCCGGCAGCAGATGGTGGAATTGATAAACAAAACCAACATCCTGTCGCCGTGCGATGGTGCGCCGCCTATCCGACAGGCCAGTCATCTGCACACCGCCGATCTCGACCGTGCCTGTGTCAGGCGTATCGAGCAGGCCCGCAATGTGCAAAAGCGTCGATTTACCCGCGCCGGATGGGGCAACAAGCGCCACCAACTCACCTGACGCAATCTCAACATCAACGCCCGAGAGCACCTGCACTTGGTTGGTTTTGTCTTTATTATAGGTCTTCTCAATCCCACTCAGGCGTAGGCGCGGCTCACTCATAGCGCAGCGCCTCAACCGGGTTCATGCGGGCCGCACGGCGGGCCGGGAAGATTGTCACGACGAAGCTCAGAAACAGCGACAGGCTAACGGCGAAAAGAACGTCTCCCATTTCCAGATTGGCAGGAAGGCGGGAGACGGGCCTGACATTGGGATCCCAAACCGGTTGACCTGAGAACCAGTCGAGCACCGCAAAAATTGTATCGAGATATATCGCGGCAAGACAGCCAAGTATCGTGCCAACGATAGTACCGATGACGCCGTTGAAGGCACCGCACAGGAAAAACACGCGCAGGATAGACCCCTCAGTGAGGCCCATAGTGCGCAGAATGCCGATATCGCGCCCTTTGTTTTTCACCAACATGATCAAACCGCTAACGATATTCATCGCGGCGATAAGGACGAGGACAGTCATGATCACCAGCATGATGTTATCCTCAACTTTGAGCGCATGCAGATATCCGCCGCGTGCGTCTTTCCAAGACCACACCAGAGTGCGCTCTCCTGCTGCATTGATGAGAGCATCCCCGAGGGCGTCCACCTCTTCGGGCTCGTCGACCATCACCTCAATCTCGTCTGCGAACCCTTCACGGTTGAAGAAGCTTTGCGCCTCTTCGAACGGCAGGTATACGCGGACAGTGTCCACATCCGGTCGTCCAGCGGAAAAGACGTAAACTACGTCATAGGCATTCACGCGAGGCGAGGTTCCAAATGCCGTTTTGTTACCCGTAGGATTTATCAGCCTGATCTTATCTCCAACAGTTATGCCAAGATTGCGGGCAAGCCCGGAGCCGATGGCGATAGGCCGCAGAGGCTGTCCATCACGTTCGGTAAGGTTGAGATCATCGATGTTGCCGAACCCAGTGGTGGGATCATTAATCCTCGGCAGGTCTTTGAGATTATCCAGCGTCATACCATAGACCTGCACGCCGGAATTACGCTGACGGTTGGTTGCCATGGCCTGTCCGGAAATCAACGGGGCCGCACGTGTGACGCCTTCTACACCGCGAAGACGTTCGGCCATCGCGTCAAAATCCTCGATCTTGCGTTCAACGCGGCCGGTCTGTTCGTTGATCGTGCCTGCACTGTAGACGGTTACATGCGCGCCCGATCCAAGGATCGTATCAACAAATTCCGCCCGAAAGCCCGAGCGCACAGCGAGCGTTGCGATCAGCGCAAACACCGCCAGAGTGATGCCGATCAGACTGATCCAGGTCATCACGCTGACGCCGCCCTCGGCCCTTTTGGCGCGCAAATAGCGCCAGGCGATGATCCACTCAAACCTGGAAAACGGTGCTGTTTGTGCTGCCACGAGATACCTCGTTGTTATTTTACCTCAAACCATGGGCATGGGAGGCGCCAAGGTCAAGCCAGGTAGATTTTCGCAAGACTTTCAACCGCCTGTTCCGGTGGCAGTTCTTCGCTCTCACCTGTGCGGCGGCTGGTAAGCTCTACCACACCGTTCTTAAGCCCGCGTGGCCCGACGGTAATGCGCCATGGCAGGCCGATCAGGTCCATTGTGGCAAACTTACCACCTGCCCGCTCATTCCGGTCATCATAAAGCGGCTCAAGGCCCAAGGCTGTCAGAGATTTGTAAATGCTATCGCAGGCCGCATCGGCCTCCACATCGCCTTGCTTGAGGTTCACAATACCCGCATGGAATGGCGTCACACCTTCTGGCCAGATGATACCGTTCTCGTCATGGCTTGCCTCAATGATAGCGCCAACCAGGCGGCTGACGCCGATGCCATGGCTGCCCATATGGACCGGAACCGGTTTTCCATCAGGACCCTGGACAGTTGCACCCATCGGCTCCGAGTATTTCGTGCCGAAATAAAAGATCTGACCAACCTCGATCCCGCGGGCAGAACGGCGGCGTTCCTCGGGGATTTCATTGAACAGCGCCTCGTCATGCGTCTCATCGGTTCGCGCGTATCGAGACGTAAATTCCTCAAGGATTTCTTGGCATTGTGCGACGCTGCTATAGTCAATCTCTCGGTCGCCAAAGCGTAGATCAGTGATCGCACTGTCATAGAAAACCTCGGATTCCCCGGTTTCGGCCAGCACTAGAAATTCGTGGGTGTCATCCCCCCCGATCGGCCCGCTATCGGCACGCATCGGGATCGCTTGAAGCCCCATTCGCTCATAGGTACGCAGGTAGCTTACCAGGTGACGATTATAGGCGTGCAGTGCGTCTTCCTTTGTCAGATCAAAGTTATAGCCGTCTTTCATAAAGAACTCGCGGCCCCTCATCACCCCAAAGCGCGGACGGATCTCGTCACGAAACTTCCATTGAACATGATAGAGCGTCAACGGCAGGTCGCGATAGCTGCCAACGTGAGAACGGAAAATATCGGTGATCAGCTCTTCATTGGTCGGACCGTAAAGCATATCCCGCCCTTGCCGGTCGCTAATGCGCAGCATTTCCTCGCCGTAATCATCATACCGCCCGCTCTCACGCCAAAGATCGGCTGATTGCAGGGTCGGCATCAGCATCGGCACGTGACCCGCGCGGATCTGCTCTTCATGCACAATATCTTCCAGCTTGCGCAGAACCTTGAAACCAAGCGGCAGCCAGGAATAAATGCCAGCACTCGCCTGCTTGATCATACCGGCCCGCAACATAAGCCGATGACTGGCGATTTGCGCATCAGCTGGCGTTTCTTTCAAAACCGGAAGGAAATATTGCGTCAGTCGCATGAAGAGACCCTTTGGAATGCTGTTCTCGCCCGGTTTATGGCTTTGCATCGATCGAGACAAGCCAAAGACCGCGTATGCGTGCCAAGCCCTTGCAAACATTCAAAGCTTGAGGAATAGCTCGACCGACATTATGTGAGGATTCATGGCTCTTCCCGTAAAAACGCAGCTTCAATATTGGGGCATCGCGACCGCGGTGTTCTTTGTGCTTTTATGGGCACTTGGCGACGTAATCCTGCCTTTTGTGCTAGGAGGTGCGATTGCCTATTTTCTTGATCCCGTGGCTGACCGGTTGGAAAGCATGGGGTTTTCGCGCGCAATATCGGTTACTATTATCACGCTCTTTGCTTTGCTGATCTTTGTCATTCTGGTGCTTCTCGTGATCCCGACACTGGTGCAGCAGGCGGCAAACCTGATCAACGTCGCACCCACGCTTTTTGCCGATCTTCAGGTATTTTTGACAGATCGCTTCCCGCAGATCGTCGATGAAAACTCAACCATTCGAAGCTCGCTTACCGCTCTGGGCGAAACCATCCAAAATCGCGGCGGGCAATTGATTGAAACGGTGCTGAGTTCAGCTGCCTCGCTGGTGAATGTGGTTGTCCTTATGGTCATCGTGCCGGTTGTGGCCTTTTACCTGCTTTATGACTGGGACAGGATGATTGCACAGGTAGACAACCTTTTGCCGCGCGACCATGCGCCAGTGATCCGCCAGTTGGCGGGTGAAATCGACAAAACCCTTGCGAGTTTCATCCGTGGGATGGGTACGGTCTGCCTGGTGCTCGGCACGTTTTATGCAGCCGCGCTGATGCTGGTCGGGCTTCAGTTTGGCCTTGTCGTCGGGGCTTTTGCCGGTTTGATCACTTTCATCCCCTATATAGGTGCGCTTCTAGGTGGCGCGCTTGCCCTCGGTCTCGCGTTGTTTCAGTTTTGGGGCGATTGGGTTTCTATCGGGCTTGTCGCGGGCATTTTTATGATCGGACAGGTTATGGAGGGCAACGTACTGACCCCAAAACTTGTCGGCAGTTCTGTCGGTCTGCATCCGGTATGGCTTATCTTCGCACTATCCGTATTTGGCGCTCTTTTTGGGTTTGTGGGTATGCTTGTGGCGGTTCCCGTTGCCGCGTCTCTGGGCGTTTTGGCGCGCTTTGCGATCCGTAATTACCTAGACAGTAGACTTTACAAAGGTCTTTCGGACCAGGACCAAGAGTGATGCCCGAACAGCTGAGCTTTGATTTGCCCAGGAAGACCGCCCTGGGGCGCAAGGATTTCTTCGTCTCTCCCGCCAACGCACAGGCCGTGGAGATGATCGAGGACTGGGCTAACTGGCCAAATCGGAAACTGGCACTGGCAGCACCAATTGGAGCTGGCAAGACACATCTAGCACATGTCTGGTCCGAGCTTGCAGGTGCAACGATCATTCAGGCGAGCGACCTGAGCAAAGCGGATATCCCTGCTCTCAGTCAGGCCTCGGTCGCGGTCGAGGATTGCGACGAAATTTTCGGCAATGACGCCGGCGAGACGGCGTTGTTTCATTTGCACAATCTCGCGTTAGCGGAAGGTCATAGTCTTCTGCTCACAGCTCGAAGCGCGCCATATCACTGGAAGCTTACTTTGCCAGACCTTGCAAGCAGGGCGACGGCAACAACAGTTGCTACGATCGACGCCCCCGATGATAAATTACTTGCTGCGGTGATGAGCAAACAGTTTCTGGAACGTCAGCTTTCGCCTCCACCTGCTGTAATAAGTTACCTCGTGCAACGAATAGAGCGATCTTTTGAGGCTATAGAGAAGCTTGTCGCTGCGCTCGATGATGCCGCATTGAACAAAGGTCGCAACCTCTCTGTGAAACTGGCAGGCGAGGTTCTGGACAAGTTGAAAAGTTAAAGGCATGATAGCGCCTTTCACGTATACCAGTGGTCCCAAAGCGCATAATGAATAACGCAGATTTCCTAGAGTCGTCCCTGCCGGAAGCGGTCGCCCTGCCTGATATTGATATTTCGGGACCGGGACGTTTCTTTAATCGAGAACTGAGTTGGCTTGGCTTTAACTGGCGTGTTTTGGAGGAAGCCGACAATCCGTCCGTGCCCTTGCTGGAACGGCTGCGTTTTCTTTCGATCTCGGCTACTAACCTTGATGAGTTCTATAATGTGCGTGTGGCGGGCCTGCGCGAACTGGCGCGCGCGGGGAACACTACACCGGCGGCTGATGGTCTTTCCCCTGTGCAACAGCTGGTGCTGATTGACGAGAACGCCCGGCGTTTGCTGCAACGACAACAAAAGACATTCGAAACACTTTGCAAACAGATGAAAGTTGCCGGGATTGCGATCCTGTCCCGCAAAGAGCTCACCGAGGCGGATGAGGCATATCTTTCAAACTACTTTCTGAAGCAAGTCTTTCCGGTTCTCTCTCCTCTGGCAATTGATCCGGCTCACCCCTTCCCGTTCATCCCGAACCTGGGCTACTCTCTTGCCCTGCAACTGAGCAGCAAATCAGACCGCAAGTCGTTGCAAGCGTTGCTGCCGATTCCGCAACAAATTGACCGCTTTGTCACTCTACCCAGTGACAATGGCGATTTCCGAGTTCTGCCGCTGGAAGAGCTTGTTTTGCTGCAACTCGATCATCTGTTTCCCGGCTACTCTTACGATGGGCATTGTAATTTCCGCGTATTGCGCGACAGCGATCTAGAGGTTGAGGAAGAGGCCGAAGACCTGGTGCGCGAGTTTGAAGTCGCTTTGAAACGTCGTCGGCGCGGCGAGGTTGTGCGATTAAAGATCTCATCCGATGCGCCCAAAAATCTTCGCAAAACCATTATGCGAGAGCTTGAAGTACGACCAGAGGAGGTTGTCGAAGTCGATGGTATGATTGGTCTTGCCGATCTTAAGGAACTTGTCACCGACCGCCGCCCCGATCTTCTTTGGCCAAGCTTTACGCCTCGCGTGCCGGAACGCGTGCAGGATCACGATGGTGATATGTTTGCAGCCATCCGACAAAAAGATATGCTGCTGCATCATCCCTATGAGACGTTTGACATGGTGGTGCGCTTTCTCAATCAGGCAGCGCGCGACCCTGATGTCGTGGCGATCAAGCAAACGCTTTATCGAACGTCGAAGGATTCGCCTATTGTCAGTGCACTTTGCGAGGCGGCCGAGGATGGCAAATCCGTCACAGCGCTTGTCGAGCTAAAGGCGCGATTTGACGAGGCCGCGAACATTCGCCAATCCCGCCGATTGGAGCGGGCGGGTGCTCATGTGGTTTACGGGTTTCTCGATCTGAAGACGCATGCCAAGATTTCGACGGTGGTTCGGCGCGAGGGCAAAGAGCTTGTCACATATACGCATTATGGCACAGGTAACTATCACCCGATCACGGCGCGTATTTATACAGATTTAAGCTTTTTCACCTGTGACGCGTCGCTTGGGCTTGATGCCAGCAAAGTGTTTAACTTCCTCTCCGGATATGCCCAGCCGCAAAGCCTTGAGAACCTTTCGATTTCGCCGCTGAACCTAAAAGACAAGCTGCTTGAGATGATTGAAAAGGAGATCAAGCATGCCAAAGCAGGCAAGGCTGCCGAAATATGGGCTAAAATGAACTCGCTCATCGACCCAGACGTTATCGATGCGCTGTACAGAGCGAGTCAGTCGGGCGTAAAGGTTAGCCTCGTTATACGTGGGATTTGCGGCCTGCGCCCTTGCGTGAAAGGGTTGAGCGATAATATCCGTGTAAAATCAGTTATTGGCCGCTTCCTTGAGCATTCGCGCATCGTATGCTTTGGCAATGGCTCCGGCCTTCCGTCCAAAAAGGCACGGGTTTTCATTAGCTCAGCAGATTGGATGGGACGTAATCTCAACCGCCGGGTGGAAACGCTTGTTGAGGTAAAAAATGCAACAGTTAAGGCCCAGATCGTCAACCAGATCATGGCAGCGAACATGGCAGATGTGGCGCAAAGCTGGATCATGTCACCGGACGGCACCTTTAAGCGCAACACAGTAGACGAAGGCGAATTTGCCTTTAGCTGCCACCGCTTCTTTATGGAAAATTCATCGCTTTCTGGTCGTGGCTCTGCAGGTGCTTCAGATGTACCAAAACTAACTCATACACTGGATTGACGCACGCGCGTCGCTGTTTCATAAAAACCTCGAGAGTATCTCGGGGGAACCATGGACGGTCTCAAAGATCCGGATCAACAAGACTGGGGTCTGTTTGGGCGGCCGCTCTTTAACAAACCATCTGCCAGAGCCCTGAGCCGCGTTGGCGTGGTCGATGTCGGATCAAACTCGGTACGGATGGTGGTTTTTGATGGCGCGGCGCGTAGCCCCGCATATTTTTTTAACGAGAAGATCATGTGCAGGCTGGGTGAGCATATGTCCAAAACGGGGCGGCTCAATCCTGAAGGACGAGTAAGAGCCCTCGCCGCGATCAAACGCTTTCAGAAGTTGGGCGAGACCATTGGTACCGGGCCGCTCACCGCCATAGCCACCGCCGCGATGCGCGAGGCTGAGGACGGCGAAGAGTTCCGCCAGCAAATTCTGGAAGAAACGGGCCTGCCAGTCATGGTCATTGACGGTCATGAAGAAGCAAGGCTCGCCGCCCAAGGTGTGTTGCTTGGCTGGCCCGCATCTTATGGTCTGGTCTGCGATATTGGCGGCTCGTCGATGGAATTGGCCGAGATCAATGGCGGTGAAGTAGGCAAACGGATGACCTCGCCTTTGGGACCTTTTAACCTGCGAGAGATCAAGGGCGGCCGCAAAGCACGAAACGCTCATATCAAAAGCACAATTGACGCCATGCAAGCGCAGCTCGGTGAGCAGAAAAATCGGCTTTTCCTGGTTGGTGGTTCATGGCGGGCTATTGCAAAAATAGACATGCTGCGACGGGGATACCCGCTTCGAGTTTTGCATGAATACCGGATGAGCGCTAAATCCGTTCGCGCCACGGAGGAGTTCATCCGAAAAAACAGCCTGGAATATTTGCGCGCCGAGGCTGGCATCTCGATGAACCGGCTTGAGTTTGTGCCCTACGCTATCGAGGTCCTGCGCCGACTGGTTAAAACCTTTAGGCCACGCGACATTGCCATCTCAAGTTATGGCGTGCGAGAGGGGCTGCTATACGAGCAAATGCCAGAGCCTTTGCGCGAGCGTGATCCGTTAATCGAGGCCTGCCGGTTTGCTGAAGCAAAGGATGCCCGCCTGCCCGGCTACGGCAAATTGATGTTCGAGTTTTTGCAACCGCTCTTTAGCAATGCCAAGCCCGAGAACTTGCGATTGATCAAAGCGGCCTGCCTTTTGCATGACGTAAGTTGGCGCGCCCATCCAGATTACAGGGCAGAAGACTGTTTTGATAACGCCACCCGCGCCAATCTTGGCGGGCTAAAGCATTCAGAGCGGATTTTTCTAGGGCTTGCCCTTATGCACCGCTATTCAAACCAGGATGAAGGCACACGCTTCGAGGCGCTCAATACACTTGTCTCCGAAAAAGGCCGAAAATATGCGCAGATTCTTGGTCGAGCCATGCGATTTGCCGCGATTTTTTGGCTGAGCAGGGACGTGCAGTTCGGTAAGCTTAAATGGCAGCCAAAGAAACGCGTTCTAACACTCCGCCTAAAAGCCGACGCAGCAGACCTCTTTGGAGAAGTGGCACAGGCGCGTTTTAAGTCTTTAGCGGACAGTCTTGAGGCCGAAAGCCGGGTTATCGTTGGAAAATAAAGTGCCGCAGCGCTTCACGCGAATTCCATAATCACGTCATCGACGGCCAGGCTATCGCCAGGTCCAGCGTTGATTTTGGTCACCACTGATTTTTTCTCTGCCCGCAGGATATTCTCCATCTTCATGGCCTCAACCGTGCAAAGGGCCTGGCCTTCTTGCACTTCGTCGCCTTCCTGCACATTCACAGTAACAATCAAACCAGGCATCGGACATAGCAACATTTTGGACGTGTCCGGCGGAAGCTTCTCAGGCATCAAGGTCGCAAGTTCCGCATGACGAGGTGTGCGAAGTTTGACCTTAAGCTCTGCGCCGCGGCTTCGTATCCTGAACCCACCGGTGATTTTGTTGACCTTCATCAAAAGCGAGCTGTCGTCGATATTTATCCGCGCCAGAGTGTCACCCGGCGTCCAATCGCTCGAGATACGATGAGTGGAGCCGTCTTCAAATTCGACGGTTGAACCTTCGCGATCAGCATCGATATTCACTGCAAAGCTCTGACCCTGAAGGCTTACAACCCAATCCTCACCCACTTTACGTTCATGATTATCCATACGGCCAGAAACGCGCGTGCGCCTTATCTCGGCCACTCGGTGCATCGCAGCACAACTCGCGGCGATGCGGCGCAAATCGGCGTCATCAAGCGTGACACCTTCGAAACCTTCAGGATATTCTTCCGCAATAAAGGCCGTAGTGATCTCGCCGGAGATGAATTTGGGATGATCCATCACGGCACTCAGAAACGGCAGGTTATGACCAATACCTTCAAGCTCAAATCCATCGAGTGCATTGCGCATACCCTCGATTGCCGTATCGCGATCCTGCCCCCAAGTGCAGAGTTTGGCGATCATCGGGTCGTAATACATCGATATCTCGCCGCCTTCGTAAACACCGGTATCATTACGCACCGCCGTTTCGCCCTCAGGCGCCTCGCCTTGCCATTTGTCGTTGTCGAGCAATGGGCCGGCGGCAATTTCCTGTGGTGGCCGATAAGCAGTTAGTCGTCCAATCGAGGGCAGGAAATTACGGTACGGGTCTTCAGCATAAAGCCTGCTTTCCATAGCCCAACCGGTTAGCTTGATGTCATCTTGCGTAATCGAAAGCTTTTCACCATTGGCAACACGGATCATCTGTTCAACCAGATCCACACCGGTGATCAGCTCCGTCACCGGGTGTTCCACCTGCAGGCGGGTGTTCATTTCCAGAAAATAGAAGTTCTTATCGCCATCAACGATAAATTCCACAGTTCCGGCGCTGGCATAATCCACCGCCTTGGCCAGCGCGACCGCCTGTTCACCCATGGCTTTGCGCGTGGCTTCGTCCAGAAACGGGCTTGGCGCTTCTTCGATGACCTTTTGATTGCGGCGTTGGATCGAGCATTCACGCTCGCCGAGGTAAATGCCATTTCCATGACTGTCGCACAGGACCTGAATTTCGATATGGCGCGGCTGCGTTACAAACTTTTCAATAAAGATACGGTCGTCGCCGAAGCTGCTGGCCGCCTCGTTTTTAGAGCTTTGAAACCCCTCTCGCGCTTCTTGATCGTCCCAGGCAATGCGCATGCCCTTGCCGCCGCCGCCTGCGCTGGCCTTGATCATCACAGGATACCCGATCTGGGTCGAGATCTTTACGGCCTCATCGGCGTCTTCGATTAGACCCATATACCCAGGCACCGTGCTAACATCAGCATCCTGCGCAATCTTTTTCGAGGTGATCTTGTCGCCCATCGCTTCAATCGCGCCCTTTGGTGGACCGATGAAGGCAATACCTGCTGCCTCCAGCGCCTCGGCAAATTTTGGGTTTTCTGAAAGGAAGCCATAGCCAGGGTGCACGGCCTCGGCCCCGGTCTGCTTAATTGCACCCATCACCTTATCAATCACGATGTAGGATTCCGAGGCTGGCGGCGGCCCGATATGCACCGCCTCATCCGCCATCGACACGTGCAGTGCGTTGCGGTCCGCGTCCGAATATATCGCAACTGTCGCGATCCCCATCTTACGCGCGGATTTGATCACCCGGCACGCAATCTCACCCCTGTTCGCAATCAGAATTTTCTTAAACACGGATGCCCCCTATCGCATAACTTTTTGCCGTAGACCTCTTACGCTGGGATATGGGCGGAATGGAAGAGGCGTAGACCGTTTCCCATACGTTTTTTAGAAAAATCCGACGTTGTCCCAATCGAGCGTAGAAAGTTCCAGGCCCTCTCAACAGTTTTGGCCAGCCCGCGCTTCCATCGTCACTGCAACGCTTTGACAAATGGCGATTCCCGGCTTTTGCCATGACTGTCTCTTGGCGATGGCTTCTTATAAGCGGAACAAACATACGAGGCTCACACAGCCAGTCGCGTATTTCTGTTGCGACGAGCCGCTTTATTCGACCCAAAAAGCAGTTTTATCGGTCACAAGCATGAGATCACCTCGTGTTTGGTAAAAAAAATGCGACGGCCTAAGGTTGTTTGCAGCCTTAAGTAACTTCCGGCGAACAAGATCACGTCGTCACAGTTTTCTCTGCACAATTAAATCATCTTAAATCCAAGGTGAGACCAATTGATTTCCCGAAACGGTTGGCTGGCCACAATCTGGCCCGGCGCTGCGGACACCTGCGCAAACCGTGGAGGACTATCATATGAAAATGAAATCAGCGTCGGGTTTGGCAGTCGCCGGGCTCGTAGCCACAACACAACTTGGCGCCGCTCAAAACTTTGGCGACGACAGTATCGGGCCAGACTTTGCCAAACTGACCAACCCGTTTGCCGCCCGACAACCTGAGGCACCCCTGGCCAAACCGGGCTTTGCAGAGGACAATCCACTGCGCTTTAATCTTGGTGAAAGTACCTCAATTCAGATCTATGGCTTTGCCCGCGCTGAAGCCTTTTATGACTTTGATTTCGAGCAAGGCGATCTTTCAACGGCCACTGCGGTCGGTGATCCAGCGAATGCAACTGGCGGCGAATTCGACACCAGCGTGCGCGTCTCGCGTTTTGGTATCCGCGCAGCCAACAACACGGCAATCGGTAAGGTCGGCGCGCAGCTAGAGTTTGACCTTTTTGGATCTGGCGGATCTGAGTCCAGCTCTCCCAATCTGCGCTTGCGTCATGCAAATGTGACGATTGATGACCGGTGGCTTTTCGGTCAGTTTTGGACCAACTTCATGCCGCTCGTGCATTACCCACGCACGGCGGATTTCAACGGCCCTGTTGGTATATCCTTCGCTCGTGTACCGCAAATACGATACACTTTCGATGCCGGAAATGGGCTTCAGTTTTCCGGCTCGCTTGAAGAAGGGAACGGCGGTCCGTCCAGCGACCCCGTCGTGACAGCGGCCGCGTTTTATGGGGCTGAACGCTATTCACTTCGTCTGGCAGGTCTTTTGGGCACTTTCAGCTCTGGCAACGAAGCGACAGATGACCTCGACACCTACGGCATCACCGCATCTGGCAGTGTAAATCCATGGGATGGCGCGACATTTTCCGTCACTTACACTCATGGCGAAGGGCTCGGTAATCTTTTGATCGGTGGCGGTGCTCGATCAGATGCGCTTGGGACCACAGAGAACGAATCAAACAGCCTGACCGCTGAGTTTATTCAGGATATCAACGATAAATGGTCGGTCGGTTTAGCCTATGGTTATGAGGATTATAGCCTCGTGACCCAGATCAACGGCGCGCTTGGCTTTGATCAATTGCAATCGGTCCATGCAAATGTGTTTTACACGCCGGTTGATAATCTGACCTTTGCTCTTGAATACATCTACATTCAAAGCGAAGGGCCAGGATTTTCCGAAGATGCAAATAGAATCGGTGGATCAGTAACCTTCGCATTCTAGGGCTGAGAGCACCAAGGCCGAGCTATTTTACGAAGCACAAAGTAGATTTTAGAGCAGATTGTCCCATGCGAAGACAAACTTGCGCATACTGCTCAATCTCCAACCCCCGGTTTTAAGCTGGGGGTTGGTTGCGTATCAGCAGTGCTCGATTACTTGCACTTTCCGGGGCCCAGTTGGCAATACGCCACATTACCTGCCGCGCCAATAGCCGCGCCGGTCAATACAGGAGCGCCTACAACAACCGCGCCACCAACACCGGCGGCACCGCCTAAAATAGCTTGCTCTGGTATCGTATCGCCACAGGCCGCGAGAGCTGTCATGGCAACAAAGCTGACAGGAAAAATCTTTGAACACCGCATCTTATGCCTCATTCTTTTTGGTACTCAATCTATAAGTCCCAACTACGGCAAAACAAATACTCGCGCCTGTAGAGGCGATTTTTAGGCCATTCCTTGCCGTCAACACATCGATTTTAAAGGAAATGGGTGGCTACGTCTAAATATTGACGAGCCACCCATCAGGGGAAGGGTAACGGTGTAGACGGTACGTCTCAGCCTCTTGGGGAAAGGCTGCCACTACTAATGCGAGTGTTACACTTGCTTTTTTCTGCTGAAAAGTTCGCGATTTCTGGGTAGCAAAAATCGGCTATAACCCGCGTACCGCTGTAACATATTGGCGCTTTTCCGCCAATTTTGCTTAAATCTGACGCAATTTGAAAGATTCTCCCCTTATTCAAAGGCTTCTGGAAACGATCTACGGGCTGCCTCCACGTCCAGGATTAGCAAAGCGGAATAATCTGTCGCATCAAACGACTCACCTATAGCGAGTACTTCGCGACCGATTAACCAGCCAAGCCGTCCGGCATCAAGGTTGCCACGCTCAAAAGGTTTATCGTCAAAATGTTCCCATAAGGCTCTGACGAAGCCGATATCGGCGCGTCTGTCTGCAGCTTTGCGGTCGGCAAAGCGTTCCCGCCGAGTAATCGGCGTGACGCCTTTGGGATTGGCGCGTCTAATAGTGAATTGGAAGTCTGTGCCCGGAAGCCTGCCGGGAAAACCGCGATGCTTAAGCATATAACCGGTCTCAAAGAGCTGGATAACCAACAAAATCGAGGGATGGGCCATTGGCCCATCCCAAATTCGTAAAGCGAAAGCTTACTTAAGCTTGCCAGTGAATTCTGGCTCGACGGAGATCGGCTCTGGATCTACGACTACAAATTCTTCTTCCTGCTGTGCACAGGCTGCGACCATGACCACAAGGCCCAGGGCGACGAGGGATTTCAAGCTGTTCGACATGTTAAACTCCTGTTTTCATTTTGACGCAAAGCGCCGAGAGTATCGCCTCTTCGTCTTAGTTCACAACAAGCGCAAGGAAGCGGCTCAACGCAGGTTTACAGCAAT
This sequence comes from Pseudomonadota bacterium, assembly GCA_038531775.1. Lineage (GTDB taxonomy): Bacteria > Pseudomonadota > Alphaproteobacteria > Rhodobacterales > Rhodobacteraceae > Roseovarius. The sequence goes on from JBCBBI010000015.1 coordinate 51,080, forward strand.
TGGATGCAGATGAATATGGTTGTGCAGCATTCTGATGGCTCTGTGTCTTGAAAGCCTCAAACCCTTAAAATTGCACAATTCCAACCCAAGATGTTGTATTTAAATCAGAAGATCTCCAACATGCAGGTCTCGTTTTGTAGTGAGAAACTCTCAAAAACCTGCATGACATCAGGCTGAAATTCGCCGAAAGCAGTGGCCCTATCGGCCAAAGAAATCACAATTCTACTGGGCTGCGGTCCTATATCGGCAAGCTTTGGCAAAGCGTATTCGTTGCAAAGGTATGCAAGGTCTTGAGTTTGTTCGTCGAAATCCTCATTGCCCGTAAAGGCCGATGAAAAAAAGCGAAAGCGATAGACAAGCCCTCCGCCAGGTCTGTCCCATAGCATTTCCTGCAATTCTACGATGAGACCGGAAGGCAACCTGATTTTGCCACTTTGATCTTGTGTTGGCGCTCCGCGGAACCAGAAATATGCCACCAGAACTGCACCAGCCACAAAACCCAGCGATAACCCGGTAACCAGCCAGCGTTTCACTCGATCTTGCCTCGGCTCGGCGCGGATGTGCATTGCCCCTTATCCCAAAAGAAGAACACGACGCGCCGCGACGGTGAAAGCTTTGACGTGTCGCCGGTTCCATTCGCAAATTCAATGCCATAGCCATCAAATCCACCGCGCTGGAGCCTACGTCCTGCTTTGTGCATTTGAGCACAAATTCGCTGTAGTTCCACCGTCTCTGCATCGGTCAAGTTGCGGTTTTTCAATGCGTTTCCAAGCGCCGATTGATAAACCCAAAGATAAGCCGTTTTTTGATCGCTCCCGGTGGAGGCCTGCAACACGACGAGTGTCGCGGCCTCGAAACGAGACACGTTTAACGATGTATCGGTGATCAGATCGTCAGCGCTTGTCCAGGTCGCGAAAGCCAAACCTGCGAGTATCAGGGCAAAACGCGGCATCACCTGATCAAAGAGGAATGTTGTCGTGCTTTTTCCAAGGCAGCTCGCGCTTTTTGTTGCGTAAAGCGGCGAAGGCCCTGCTGACCCGTTTACGCGTATTTCGTGGTTGTATCACCTCGTCGACAAAGCCTCGCTCAGCCGCAACAAACGGATTAGCAAAACGGTCTTCGTAATCCTTGGTGCGCTGCGCGATTTTTTCCGCATCATCCAGTTCCGAGCGATACAGGATCTCGGTCGCTCCTTTGGCACCCATCACCGCAATCTCCGAGGAGGGCCAGGCGTAGTTGATGTCTCCGCGCAAGTGCTTGGAACTCATCACAACATAGGCACCGCCATAAGCTTTGCGCGTAATAACAGTCACTTTCGGAACCGTTGCCTCGCCGTATGCAAAAAGCAATTTTGCGCCATGCTTGATCACACCGTCATGCTCTTGGCCCGTGCCTGGCAAGAAGCCCGGCACATCGACAAGAGTAAGGATTGGAATGTCAAAGCAATCGCAGAACCGCACAAAACGCGCGGCCTTACGACTACTGTCAATATCCAGACACCCGGCAAGCACCATAGGTTGATTGGCGACAACACCAACGGTGCGCCCTTCAAGGCGAATGAAACCGGTGATGATGTTCTTCGCGAAATCTTCCTGAATTTCGTAGAAATCGCCCTCGTCTGCAATTTTCGTGATCAGCTCTTTCATGTCATAGGGGGTATTGGCGTTGTCAGGTACCAATGTATCAAGGCTGGTCTCGGCCCGATCAGGCTCGTCAAAAAATGGGCGGACTGGCACAGAAGCGCGGTTATTGAGCGGCAGAAAATCTACCAACCTGCGGATCTCGGCCATCGCCTCAACCTCGTTTTCGAACGCACCGTCTGCCACAGAGCTTTTCTTCGTATGCGTAGACGCGCCGCCAAGTTCTTCGGCGCTAACCACCTCATTTGTAACGGTTTTTACAACATCGGGCCCCGTGACAAACATGTATGAGCTGTCACGCACCATAAAAATGAAATCGGTCATCGCAGGAGAATAAACCGCACCCCCAGCACAGGGGCCAGTGATCACGCTTATCTGCGGCACCACGCCGGAGGCCTCGATATTACGCTGAAAAACCTCGCCATAACCTGCAAGGGAGTCGACGCCTTCCTGGATACGCGCACCACCCGAGTCGTTTATACCGATCACGGGAGCGCCGTTTTGCATGGCCATATCCATGACCTTACAGATTTTCATCGCGTGGGTATGAGATACCGAGCCACCTAATACGGTAAAGTCTTGAGAAAATACATAAATCTGCCGACCGTTGATGGTACCCCAACCGGTTACAACCCCATCGCCATGGGGCTTGTTTTTATCCATGTCAAAATCACTGCAACGGTGTGTGACAAACATGTCAAACTCTTCAAAACTTCCCTCATCCACCAAAAGCTCTATGCGTTCGCGCGCGGTCAATTTTCCTTTGGCATGCTGGGCTTCGACCCGTCGCTCACCTCCACCAATGCGCGCTTGGTCGCGCCGATCGTCTAGCTCTTGCAGGATATCTTTCATAACGTCCCTCACCTATTCTTAAGTCCGCTGAACCATAAAGAGTTGCGAGGGGCGAACCAAGAGGCATTTCGCGCTTTTCTGTGATGTATTGATGCGACATTGCGGGACATGCGTGACCTACAATTTAGCAATGATGGCTCACTTGGCAGATCTGGGGCTTTTCATTTCCGGCGGCCTCTGATCATCTCGCATCAGCAAAGCTCGAATCCCATGACAGACGCAACCTCAGTCAAATTTCTGGATCGCACGTCGCCGCCCCATATCGGCACGCTCATTCTGCTTGCCGGGTTAGCCGCGCTGGCGATGAATATCTTTCTGCCATCCCTACCCGGCATGACCGCACATTTTGAGACCGACTATCGCCTTATCCAGCTTTCTGTCGCTCTGTATTTGGCGGTAAATGCCGTGCTGCAGCTTTTGCTCGGGTCGATCTCTGACAGGCTTGGGCGCCGCCGCGTAATCCTTATTGGATTGGCGGTATTTCTGCTGGCAACACTTGGGTGTATTTGGGCCACAAACATCTGGGTTTTCCTATTCTTTCGAATGGTGCAGGCGGCGGTAGTCGTAGGCATGGTGCTGGGACGTGCCATCGTTCGTGACGTGGTCCCAGGCAATGAAGCCGCTTCAATGATCGGCTACGTAAACATGGGCATGGCTGTTGTACCGATGATCGGTCCTGCCATCGGGGGGGTTCTTGACGCCTCTTTCGGTTGGCAAGCAAGCTTTTGGCTGCTGTTTGGTCTTGGACTTTTCACCTTAGTGCTCGCCTGGGCTGATCTTGGCGAAACTGCCCCGATGCAAGGCGAAAGCTTCCGCTCACAAATATCTGAATACCCTGCACTTTTCTCATCTGTGCGCTTTTGGGGCTATGCATCAGCAGCGGCTTTCTCTTCCGGGTCATTCTTTTCATACCTCGGCGGCGCACCCTATGTGGGCGACACGCTTTTCGGACTTACAACAACAGAACTCGGCTTCTTCTTCGGTGCTCCGGCTGTAGGCTATCTGACTGGTAACTTCATTTCTGGACGGTACTCAACGCAGGTCGGGGTCAATCGTATGGTCCTTATCGGCTCTGTGATCAACGCTGCAGGACTCGCCGTTAACCTGGCGCTTTTCTATGCAGGGTTTGGCACGGTCTATATCTTCTTCGGGCTGATCACGCTTGTGGGCTTGGGCAACGGGATGGTGATCCCCAACGCAACCGCAGGAGCACTCTCAGTTAGACCAAAACTCGCTGGCACAGCAAGCGGACTTTCAGGCGCTTTGATGATTGGCGGCGGCGCAGTTCTCTCGGCATTGGCGGGGGTACTTTTGGGGCCCGAAACCGGCGCTTACCCTCTGCTTTGGCTGATGTTGATGTCCGGTTTGGGCGGCGTTTTTGCCATCTTGATTGTATTACGGCGCGAGTCTGAACTGGCAATTGAGACAAAATGACCGCACCGCCCGTCGACGATGCGGTCTGATCCGGCATTCGTCCAACGTACCGCATGACCCCACACTCATAACGCCCCAGCTGAACAAGCCACTGGAATCGATAGGCTAATTTTCCGACATCGAATTCAGCAAGTTTGCCTAACACCAAAACAGCTAAGCCCAGAGCCAGGACGTGTCACCCAACGGATGTTTAACTCGGCTCACAGAAGTTTCAAATGAGTTTAGTGAATAAGCCACACTTCCTGCCTGTCTGCTGAAAACCTTCTAATTTGCAAAACACCACAGCAAGCCTTTAAATCCACAACATGCTCAAAACCGGAATTGTTTTTGCCTGTCTGATTGCCGCTTCCGCATATGGTCTCGGCACTTTTGAACGCCAAATGGTCTACCCCGGCGATGCCAAGCAGGTGGATCCAAAAGCGTTAGGGCTGCAAAACGTCACGGAGGCAAAGTTTGAAAATGACGGCGCGGAGATTGTTCTGTGGGTCGCACCTGCTGAACAAAACAAACCTGTCATCCTCTATTTTCACGGAAATGCGGGAAACCTTGCAAACCGCGCGCCACGCTTTGATCTGATTACACGTCAGGGCTTCGGCCTAATTGCAATGTCATATAGAGGCTACGGTGGCAGCGACGGCAAACCGTCTGAGAAAGCGATCTTGAGCGACGCCGCGGCGATATACACCCGCATCGACTCGCTTCTTCCAAACGCGAAGCCCGAAAACACTGTGATCTACGGCGAAAGCCTGGGCACAGGCGTTGCCTCTCGATTGTTGGCAGAGCATCCCCAAGCGCAGCCGCGTGCAGTCATTCTTGAGGCGCCCTACACATCCATCCCTGATGTAGCAGATCACCATATGCCCTGGACAAAAGCTCTGGCCTGGCAAATGCGCAACCGCTGGAGTAGCAAAGATCACCTCAAAGGTTTACGAGCACCGCTCCTGATCATTCACGGCGACCGCGATGCGGTGATCCCATTCGAGCAAGGTCGGCAGATCTACGCTTTGGCAAGCAGCAAATACAAGACATTCCTGGAAGTGCCCGGCGCTGGTCATAACGATCTTTGGCGAAACGAGGTGATCGAAAAGATCTGGCTCTTCATTGAAAAACCCAAACCCTAAAGGCACACAACCCTTTCATTGTTCCAAAAATACTCCGGGGGTTTGGGGGCAGCGCCCCCAGGGCTTGCATGGCCTGAATGCAATAAAAACTGCGCGCAGCGCTCCTTTTTGTCAAATTGCGCCTTCTTGCCTGCAGAGCCGATGCCAAGCAAAATCACAACATGAAACTGAAACTCTATACCGCTGCACAAAACTCCGCCGGAGAAAGGGTCAGGATTGCCCTGAATCTAAAGGGACTGGCCTATGAATATATTCCGATTTCGGATGCATCAGACAAAGAATATACAAAACGTAACCCACAGGCTCTTATTCCAACGCTTGAAGCAGATGGGGTTTTTATAAACCAATCGCTCGCCGCAATAGAGTTTCTCAACACCGCGTTTCCCAATCCGCCGCTTTTGCCACTCGATCCGCTACAAACCGCCCAGGCGCGCAGTTTTGCATTGGCAATTTGCGCGGAATTACACGCCTCAACGGTGCGGCGCGTACGAAAATACCTTGCGGGAGATATGGCGCTCAGCGATGCATCGGTCCGGGATTGGTATTTCAACTGGACGCACAGAACGTTCGAGGCTTTGGAAACCATTCTAAAATCCAGAACACAAGAAACAGAGTTTTGTTTTGCCGATTTTCCCACCATTGCGGACATCACGCTTGTTCCACAAATTTCAAACGCGCGACGCTTTGGTTGCGATCTTCGCTCTTATCCGAAGTTAACAGAGATAGACGAGAAATGCAGGCTGCTGGAAGCTTTCATCTATGCGCGCTCTGAATACCAGATTGACTTTGTGTCATAGGTCTAGACTGACTTGAATTTCACACCTCACCTTTGCGACACACGCCAGTTTGGATGAAGCCAGGGTTCCGCGTTCTCAGATGGAAGCGTGCGACCCAAAACGTGATCCGACATCTTTTCCCCAACCATGATTGACGGCCCATTGAGGTTGCCGTTGGGTATACGAGGAAAAACGGAGCTGTCCGCCACACGCAGCCCGTCAACCCCCATAACCCGGCCCTGCGGGTCGACCACAGCGCCAGGATCATCTGCCCGGCCCATCCGACAAGTGCCGCATGGATGATAAGCGCTTTCGGCATGTTCGCAGATGAAATCATCTATGGCCTCATCGCACCGCGCTGCACCGCCAGGCTGGATTTCATGCCGCACAAAAGGCTTGAATGCGTCCTGGTCAAAGATTTCACGCGTCAGTCGAATGCATGTGCGAAAATCGCGCCAATCGCTCTCCTCGCTCATATAATTGAAATGGATCACCGGCGGTGCGGTTGGATCGGACGAACGCAATGCAACCGTGCCACGGGACGCGCTTCTCATCGGGCCTACATGCGCTTGAAAGCCGTGACCCTCCGCAGCGACCTGACCATCGTACCGCACAGCAATTGGCAAAAAGTGAAATTGAATATCGGGGTAATCAACACCCTTTTCAGAGCGTATGAACCCACAGCTTTCGAACTGGTTAGAAGCCCCCGGTCCAGTCCGTCCCAACAGCCAGGTGATCCCGACAAGCGCCTTACCAGGCAGGTTCCAGTATTTGTAAAGGCTCACGGGCTGGCTCGCGGCCATCTGCACATAAACCTCCAGATGGTCTTGCAGATTGGCGCCAACACCCGCGCGGTCTGCACGCACCTCTATGCCGTGCTCTGCCAGATGCGCACCCGGACCGATACCCGACAACATCAAGAGCTTGGGCGTGTTAAACGCGCTTGCTGAAAGGATAACTTCGGCACGCGCCCGGATCGTCTCCGTTTTGGTGCCCCGCGCAAGCTCCACCCCAACCGCGCGGTCATTTTCAAAGATTACGCGCTGCGCCAACCCGTGTACAACATCGCAACGTCCGCCTTTCAACGCAGGTTTGAGATAAGCATTGGCCGCTGACCAACGCTGCCCTTTATGAACAGTCATCTCGAACGGGCCGAACCCCTCTTGCTGCTTACCATTATAGTCGGCAGTCACCGGATAGCCCGCCTGCCGACCCGCCTCGATAAAGGCGCGCGTCAAAGGATTGGCCATCGTCCCACGGGTCACATGCAGCGGCCCGTCCTTGCCACGCCAATCGGAATCACCGCCGTGACCTGCATCGTCCCAGCATTCCTGACGTTTGAAATACGGCAGCACATCCGCATAGCCCCAGCCGTCAGCTCCCTGATCACGCCAATGGTCAAAATCACGCGCATGTCCGCGCACATAGACCATGCCGTTGATCGATGACGATCCGCCGATGACTTTGCCCCGTGGCGCTACAAGCCGCCGACCGCCCAGATGCTTTTCCGGCTCGGTGCTATAACCCCAGTCATAACGCGACATATTCATCGGATAACTCAACGCACCGGGCATCTGGATAAACGGCCCGGCATCGGTGCCACCATGTTCGATCACCAGAACCGAATGCCCTGCTTCACTCAACCTATAGGCCATAGCGCAACCCGCGCTTCCAGCGCCGACAATGACGTAATCGGCCTGCATCAGAATGGCGCCTCGGTCTCGCCCATACGGACAAATACGGATTTGACCTGGCTGTAATGGTTAATCGCTTCCTTGGAGTTCTCGCGGCCTACGCCGGACGCTTTCACCCCACCGAAGGGCACTTCAACCGGGGCATCATTGTAGGAATTGATGAAACAGGTGCCCGCCTTGAACGCCGCTGCCACTCGGTGGGCACGGCTTAGATCCGTCGTGTAAACGCCTGCTGACAAACCAAATTCTGTTGCATTGGCGCGAGTGATTGCCTCTTCTTCATCCGCAAAATCCAAAACACTCAGGACAGGCCCAAAGATCTCTTCGCGTGCGATGATCATATCATCGATCACATCAGCGAATACGGTCGGTTGGATCCACGAGCCGGGCTTTTTCAACCGCTCACCACCGCAGACCAGACGCGCGCCTTCTTCAATGCCTTTGGACACATAACCCAACACGATCTGTAGTTGCGCCTCGCTTACCATCGGGCCGAAATTCGTCTCAGGGTCAAGCGGATCACCCATCACTGCGCCCTTGAGACGATCAGTCAAGCGATCGAGAAAGGCGTCCTTTATACCGTTTTGCACAAACACCCGCGTGCCGTTGGAACAGACCTGTCCGGTGGAGTAGAAATTGCCGAGGATTGCGCCCGAAACCGCATCCTCGACATTGGCATCGTCAAAGATCAGCAAGGGCGATTTTCCACCCAATTCCATAGTGACATGCTTCATTCCGGCAGCGGCGGACGCATAAACTTTGCGCCCTGTTGGCACCGATCCAGTGAGCGAGACCTTAGCGATACGCGGATCCTCGACCAGTGCGGCACCAACCGCGCCCCTGCCCTGCACCACATTGTAAAGCCCTGCAGGCAAACCTGCCTCGTACAGGATTTCGGCCACTTTCAGCGCACAAAGCGGTGTTGTCTCAGATGGTTTAAAGACCATAGCATTGCCGCATGCGAGCGCGGGAGCGCCCTTCCAACAGGCGATTTGCGTCGGGTAATTCCAGGCCCCGATACCAACACAAACCCCCAACGCTTCGCGCACCGTATAGGCCCAATTGCCATCGGCCAACGGGATATGCTCACCGGTCAGGCTTCCCGCAAGATTGCCGAAATACTCCAGAGCATCAGCCCCGGAGGTTGCGTCAACAAGGCTCGTTTCCTGATACGGTTTGCCCGTGTCATAGGTCTCCAGCACGCTAAGATCGTGGTTACGCTCGCGGATCATGTCAGCTGCACGCCGCAGGATGCGGCCTCGTTCGGTTCCGCTCAGCTTAGCCCAAGCTGCTTGTGCCGCAACGGCGCTTGCGATGGCGTCCTCGACAATTGTTGGTGTGGCTTCGTGGACCTTAGCGATGACTTCACCGGTGGCCGAATACACGACTTCGATTCCTTCGCCTGCGGTGTCCTCAACATAGCGGCCGTTGACGAAGTGGCTGGCTTCGGGTTGGGTTGGATAGCTCATAGATGTCTCCATCTCAAAAGGAATTTCGCAGCACGTCGTAGCTCACCATCACGGATTTTTGGAAAGCTTCTCTGTCGGTGAGCCGGTCATAATAGGCGCGCAGCGCAGGCAGATCCGAACGCTCAATTTCGACGTCGTAGTAGCGGTAAAGCACGTGACCGAGCTGGATATCGGCAATCGTAAAGTCCGGTCCGCAAAGGAAATCATGCTTTTGCAATTGCGCGTCAGCCTTAGCCATCTCTTTGTCGAGCTTGATGGTGTTTTTGATAATGAGCTCCGGGTCACGGTTTTCGGGCTTGGTGCGCACCACAAGCCAGAAAATCGGCCCGGTGAAACCCGCAGCCACGGAATTTTTCGCCCATTCGGCCCACATATCGATTTGCGAACGCCGCAAAGGGTCACTGGGCCAGAGCGTTTCACCTGCATATGTCGTTGCGAGATACCGAATGATTGCCGCAGACTCGAAAATCGCCATATCGCCGACCTTCAATACAGGAATTTTGCCGTGCGGGTTCATCGCCTGATAGTCTGGCGTATCCAACCCGCCGAAGGTAAAGCCATAATCAAGCCGGTTATATTCCAGCTCCAACTCTTCAAGCAGCCAGAGCACCGCTTGAACATTGGATGAGGTGACGCGTCCATAAACCGTAAGCATCACTCCCCCCTCGGAAAGCGCTGACTTTCCTCGACAACGTTGAGGTCCATGTGATTGCGCATATAGCGCTCGGACGCTTTCTGCAGTGGCTGGTAGTCCCACGGATAATACCCGCCCTGCCGCAGCGCCTCATAAACCACCCAACGCCGCGCCTGGCTTTCGCGCACCTCTGAATCAAACCGCTCCAGATCCCACCGCACCTCGGATTTCGCACGCAACTGCGCCACGGTGCCTGCCTGCTCAGGGTTTTCCGCTAGATTGTTAAGCTCGTGCGGATCAGCCTCCAGATCAAAAAGCTGATCGGGATCAAGAGAACAGCGATTGTATTTCCACTTGCCGTAACGCAGGGACACCAGCGGTGCATAAGAGGCCTCGGCGGCATATTCCATCGCCACGGGCGCATCACGGCGGCCACCTTGCCCCAGATAGACAAGCGACTCTCCCTCGACCCAAGGTGCGACCTCGCTCATATCGGCCTCGGCGAGCTCACAAAGTGTTGGACAGACATCGATTGTGCTGACCGGGTCGCTGATGAGGCCAGGCTCCATGCCTGACGCCGAGATCATTAGAGGTACTCGCGCCGAGCCTTCATAGAAACACATTTTGAACCACAGGCCGCGCTCTCCGAGCATATCGCCATGATCAGAAACGAACAGGATCACAGCCTCTTGTCGCGTGCTCTCGAGGGCTTCGAGGACCTCTCCAATCTTGTCATCAAGATAAGAAATATTGGCGAAGTAGGCCCTGCGGGAGCGCCGGATGTCTTCTTCGGTTATGTTAAATTTACGCCAATCATTGGCGTCAAAAATGCGCTTGGCATGCGGATCATGCGCCTCATAGTCCATTGCTGGAACCTCAGGCAGCAGATGCTCGCAATCCTCATAAAGGTCCCAGTATTTCTTGCGCGCCACATATGGATCATGGGGATGGGTGAAACTCACCGTAAGGCACCAAGGGCGCTTATCGCCGCCTCGGGCAAGATCGTAGACCTTGCGCGTTGCGTGATAGGCGACCTCGTCGTCATATTCCATCTGATTGGATATCTCGGCCACACCCGCACCTGTCACTGAGCCCATATTGTGGTACCACCAATCAATGCGCTCACCGGGGTTGCGATAATCTGGGGTCCAGCCGAAATCGGCCGGGTAGATATCGGTTGTTAGGCGTTCCTCAAAACCATGCAGCTGGTCAGGGCCGACGAAATGCATCTTTCCAGAAAGGCAGGTCTGATATCCGGCGCGGCGCAGATGATGTGCATAGGTGGGAATGTCGGCTGCGAACTCGGCCGCATTGTCATAAACCCGGCTGCGAGAGGGCAAGAGGCCGGACATAAAGCTTGCACGCCCAGGCGCACAGAGCGGTGATGCCGTATAGGTGTTGGCAAAACGCGTCGATTTCGCAGCCAGGCGTTTAAGATTAGGCGCGTGCAGCCAATCGGCCGGCCCATCGGGAAAAAGCGTACCGTTGAGCTGATCCACCATGAAAATCAGTATGTTAGGCTTCGTCATTCGAGCCTCCCTCACGCAAAGCGCTATCAAGAAACCGCATCAGCATGTCGTTGGCGGCCTCTGGGGTAATTTGCTCATCACTGAAGGCTTGCCGGATATAAAGCCCGTCAATCATTGCCGCCAAACCACTGGCGAGTGCGTCGGCCTTGGCCGGAACAAGCTGGCGCAAAGCATGCTGAAGATTGGAACGCAAACGCTGTTGGTAGATACGTAAAAGCCGTCGCGCCTCATCCGATTTTTGCGCTTGGACATAAAAATTCAGCCATGCGGCGACCATCTCGGGGCGAAACTGCGCTGGCGCAAAACTGGCCCTTATAATCGCCGCGATCCTCGCGCGCGGCCCGTCTGCCATGGCCATCGCACCGCGCACTTCGGCACCATAGAGCGTTAGAACATGGCGCATGGCGGCGGTAAACATTTGCTCTTTTGAGCCAAAATAATGGTGCGCAAGCGCGCTCGACATACCTGCACGTCGCGCGATCTGACTTACCGTCACGTCAAGACTGGCCCTTGCACCGATCTCTTGCACGGCCGCCTCAACAAGCGCGGAGCGACGAATAGGTTCCATACCAACTTTGGGCAACGCGTGGCCTCATTTTGCAGACTTAAAAGGCGTAAGAGGTTTTTATTGACTCGTCAATCAATAAAAACCCCACGGCCTTACGTCCGTATAAAATAGCGAAGCCTATAACCAGATATTGATCGAATATCTGAAACTGGACCGAAGCCCAGTGCCAGAAAATTCTTGCCGCACGTCAAAGCCTTATATTAACCTGTTGCCAAGCACGTGTTTTAAACGTGTGCATGCGGGGACCAACAGGGAGATTAGATGGCCCCTCACTCTAGAATGCAGAAGTATGATCTGGCGCTCAACGGGATTGAGCGCGGTTTATCTGTGCATGGTTATATCAACAGGGAGACAACAACATGTCATTGATCAAAGGCGGACTATTAGACCGCCGTGGATTTCTTAAAACAACAGTTGCTGCGAGTGCTGCTGCCACGATGCCATTTGGTATGGCCAAGGCGCAAAGCCGCGGTGGTCATGTGCGCTGTGGTAAAGGCCACGGCCAAACCACGGACACTCTAAACCCCGGCACTTACGAAAATGGATTTACCATCGATATGGCGCACGGCATTCACGGCTACTTGGTCGAGGTTGCGCCCAATGGAACGATGATCCCAAGTGTCGCCGAAGGCTGGGAAGCCTCCGATGATGCGTCCGAGTGGCGTTTCAAACTACGCAAAGGCGTGACATTCCATTCCGGTAAAGAAGTGACCGTAGAAGACGTAATCGCGTCGGTTAACTTCCACCGCGGCGAAGGCTCCACGTCTGCGGCCGGACCGTTGGTTGCGTCTATCACAGACATTAAGGCAGAGGGCGATGATACAATCGCATTCATCCTGGATGGCGGTAACGCGGATTTCCCATTCACGGTCAGCGACTACCACATCCCGATCCTCAAGGCGGACGGCGATAGCGTTGATTGGCAATCCGGCGACGGCTGTGGCGCTTATGTTCTGAAAGACGCAAACTTTGGCGTTTTGGCTGCGTTTGAGCGCAATCCAAACTACTTCGGCGAAGATGGCTATTTCGACAGTATCGAGATGCTTTCGATTGTTGATCTGAACGCGCGGACGACAGCGCTTGTATCCGGTGACGTGGACATCATTGACCGACTCGATCTAAAGACCATCAATTTGTTGGCGCGCAACAAAGGCGTGAACATCAAATCAGTTGCCGGGAACGCGCATTACACGATCCCAATGGATACTAGAAAAGCGCCGTTCAACGACAACAACATTCGCCAAGCGTTGAAATACGGTATCAACCGCGAAGAGCTGGTAGAGAAAATTCTCTTTGGCTATGGCTCTCCGGGTAACGACCACCCGATTGGATCGGGTCAAAGGTTCTTCAACGGCGAGTTGGAACAGAAGACCTACGACCCAGACAAGGCGAAGTTTTTCCTCAAGGAAGCTGGCGTCGACAATATTGCAATAGACCTAAGCTCGTCTGACGCGGCCTTTGGCGGCGCCGTTGATGCGGCGATCCTCTTCCAGGCTTCGGCAAAAGCAGCGGGTATCGAAATCAACGTTTCTCGTGAGCCAAACGATGGCTATTGGTCAGACGTTTGGATGAAGAAAGGCTTTGTATTCTCCTATTGGGCCGGTCGCCCAATCGAAGATCCTATGTTCACGACAGCCTACAAATCAGGCGCACCATGGAACGAAAGCTTCTGGAGCAATGAGCGCTTTGATGAGCTTCTTCTCAAGGCGCGCGCTGAATTGGATCAAGAGAAGCGTCGTGAAATGTATTGGGAAATGCAGGACCTTTGCGCCAACCAAGGCGGATCGGTTATCCCAATGTTCAACGACTACGTTTTCGCGGTCAACGACAGCATTGGCATGCCAGAGCAGTTGGGCACAAACTACGATCTCGACGGTTCCAGCTGGATGAAACGGTGGTGGAAAGCGTAACAGCTTATCACTTAGACATAGAAAGCCCCCGGTTTGCCGGGGGCTTTTTCATAACAGGGTTGGGTCAAACTTTCGTTGCGGGCATTGGCGGCGTGAGTGCCTTGCGCTTTAAGACAGCTTCGCGCCAGCTGATGAAGCTAACAGAACCAACGATCACCAAGCCGCCAACCATTACCCATGGATCAAACGGCTCTGCAAAAAACAGCATACCGACAATCACCGCCCACACGAGCTGAAGAAAAGTAACAGGCTGTGTCACAGCGAGCGGGGCCGCGCGGAACGCCAAAGTCATAGTATAATGACCGCCTGTGGCAAAGCAGGCGACGCCCGCCAGAATACCAAGCTCAACCCAGGTTGGTTGTACCCAGTTCAAAACCGCAACAGGCGCAAGACCTATGGTTACCGTGATCGAAAGCATCGCAACGATGACACCGGCACTGCATCGGTCCGAAAGATTTTTGGCCAGTAGGTAAGAGGCCCCAAAGGCAATTGCAGTAAAAAGCATAGCAAAATGCCCGACGCCCAACTCTCGAAAACCTGGCCGCAAAATAATCAAGGCCCCGATCAACGCCGCCAACACGGCCAAGATCCGACGGAGGGCGAGCTTTTCTCCGAGGAATAGCGCCGCGCCTAGGGTCACATAAACGGGATTGAGATAGTTCATCGCCGTTACATCGGCGATTGGAATGCGTGCCATGGCATAAAACCAAAGCATCACTGCCAAGGAATGCGCTAGCCCACGCACCCCGAAAAGTGACAAATCCTGACGCGTCAGCCGCAAACGGGTGAGCGTTCCAAGCATCGGAATGAGAAACACCAGACCCATGACATACCGCAAAAAAGCGGCTTCTGGCGCTGGAATCCGCGTGCCGAGAAGTTTAACAAGCGCTGTGACCACGACAAACTGCAGGCCGGTCACGATCATCCAGAAGATTCCCCAACTCGGATTGTTATTTTGCTCGGCGGTCATGCACTTACGTGTCTAAAAATTTCGTTGCGAATACGCGCGCAGCTCGGCGCGGGCGACCTGCCGACGGTGGACCGCATCGGGACCATCGGCCAAACGCAGCGTCCGCAGATGCGTCCACATAGAGGCAAGCGGCGTATCCTGGCTTATCCCCTGCGCCCCATAGAGTTGCATTGCTTCATCGACGATCTTGAGCGCAATTCGAGGCGCAACAACCTTTATCTGATGTATCCATGGCGCTGCTGAGCGCGCATCGCCCTGATCCATCATCCATGCGGCCTTAAGGCAGAGAAGACGTGCCTGTTCAATTTCCATACGTGCCTCGGCGATGTGATCAAAATTCGCGCCGAGTTGCGCCAAAGGCTTGCCAAAAGCCTCCCGCTCCAATGCACGGCGACACATCATTTCAAGCGCAGCTTCAGCCTGTCCAATCGCGCGCATGCAATGGTGGATCCGGCCAGGTCCCAAACGGCCTTGCGCAATTTCAAAACCTCTGCCAATTCCGAGCAGTAAGTTTTGCGCATGTACACGCACATCGGTAAAACGAATATGCATATGTCCGTGCGGTGCATCATCGGCACCAAACACCTGCATCGGGCGCAACTTTTCTATGCCCGGTGTTTCCGCAGGGACCACGACCATCGAATGCCTTTGGTGCTTCGGCGCCTCATCATCACCGGTCCGGACCATAACGACGTATACCGCGCAACGCGGATCCCCGGCACCCGTGGCCCACCATTTTTCACCATTAAGGACGTAGTCGTCGCCGTCACGAACGCATGACAACGAAATATTTGTGGCATCCGAACTTGCCACATTTGGTTCCGTCATCAGATAGGCAGAGCGTATTTCGCCCGCAAGCAACGGCTTCAGCCAACGCTCTTGCATATCAGGCGAACCATAACGCGCGAAAACCTCCATGTTGCCTGTATCCGGCGCATTACAGTTGAACACTTCCGCCGCAAGGGGTGTCTTGCCCATCTCTTCGGCAAAATAGGCGTATTCCACCGTGGTAAGCGAATGACCTTCGGGGTTGTCCGACCACCAAAGGTTAAACAGCTCTTCTTTCTTCGCCAAGGCCTTCAGATGTTCCAAGATATCCATCTGAACCTCAGTGAACTGCCAACGGTCACCTTTTTCGACCTCTGCCCAATAGTCTGGTTCGCGTGGCATAATTTCGTCACGAACAATCTCGCGGACCCGGCGCAAAAGTGGCTCTTTTTCTGGGCGAAGACCAAGGTACATAGATGCCCCCTTTTGGTGAATGCGCGGAGTTTTCTGGCGCGTCCAATTTGATCGCATGACGCCAAGTAATGGTCCAGAGGTTAACGTCGTTTCATCCAAAATTGGCCACAAATGAAGTGGAGGCTCAGTTCTGGCGGATCGACCGTCTCTTTTTGTGATTGTTGTGTTTTGGGCGGTCGTGACGCCACCTTAACTTAAAGGCTTTTATAAAGCGAAATTGTTAGGTTTGAGTGCTCAAGGGGCGCAGTTTGCGCCAAATGTTTCGCGGTTAAATTTGTTAATCCTTGGAGGATAGATGGCGTTTTTTAACGCTGGCTCAACAGACTGTTGAGCCGATTACCATAACCCAAGTGTCGCCGGCGCCTTGCACGACCGCGAATTCTCGCGCTTTGCTTTGCAGCATGTTTTGCCTATGGCCCTTCGAATTTCTCCATGCGTTAAGTACATCGCCAAGGGTCGTTTGGCCCTTGGCGATATTCTCAGCGATAATACAAAATTGGTATCCTGCATCGCGGGCTCGGTCAGAGATTGAGCTGCCGTCGGAACCCGTGTGGCTAAAGAAGCCGTGGCGCGACATATCATGCGCATGCTGCGCAGCGATCTTCGTCAAAACTTGTGACACCTGGAGAGCAGATCGACCGTTTTTAGCCCGGTACTCATTGATCCAACTCTGGGCAGCGGTCCCATTATCCAAAAGCTCTTGCGTGTGGCCCGGCATCGCCGAAGACCATATAGACACAACAAGCCAGAACATAAATCTTCGCATCGTCAAACCTCGCCAGCCAACTTAGCAATGTCTTTTGTTAGCTGGTTTTACTTGCCAAAATCTCAAGCGCGGCGCGATGTTGTTGCGCTCCAGCAGCCGCAATCACGCGCCCACCCTGATAAGCTTTACCCCCTGACCAGTCAGTCACAATTCCACCAGCGGCTTCTATCACCGCAATTGGTGCCTGAATGTCATATGCGCTGAGACCGGCCTCTATCACGAGGTCTATCTGCCCAGCTGCCAGTAGAGCATATGCATAGCAGTCCATCCCATATCGCGTGAGCCGCGCCCGGTTAGCAACCGCCTGAAATGCTTCCATATCTTCGCTTGTTCCCACCTCCGGGAAAGTCGTGAAAAGGAGAGCCTGATCGAGATCCCTGCTTCCAAGTGTGCACAAACGCTTTTTGCCCAGAGGCCCATGCATCTGCGACATGCCAAGCCCGCCTTCAAAACGCTCTTTTATGTAGGGTTGGTCGATGATCCCGTAGATCGGTCCATGTTCATCAGCCACGGCAATCAAAACACCCCATGTGGGCGTTCCAGCCAAAAAACCGCGCGTCCCGTCAATCGGGTCAATCACCCAGGTCAGACCGCTCGTTCCAGGTTGGTGGCCAAACTCTTCGCCATAAATGCCATCGTCGGGACAGCGTTTTGCCAGCAAGTCACGCATGGCAGCTTCTGCGGCGCGGTCAGCTTGGGTTACCGGATCAAAGCGGTCAACCAATTTGGACTCCGCCGACAGCTCAGTCGCTCTAAACCACGGCAATATAACCGTTCTCGCCGTATCAGCCAGGGCATGAGCGGTTTCAATTATGTGTGTTTTTCTCAAGTCAAACCCGCCTAACCAACTGCTGCGCTGAACGCATGGTTAGACAGGTTTCAGCTTACGCTCAAGCCACGTCGCTTAGAACACGCGCGAGATCGAAAAGACGACGACGCTGATTTTCCGGTATTGCATAATAGGATCGAACAAGATCAAGCGCTTCTTTGTCGCCAAGCAAATCGGCTGGTATCATATCTCCGCCGCTTTTGCTGTCTGTCTCGTTATCAAGGCCTTCGAAGAAAAAGCTGACATCAACATCCAGTGAATCTGCAATATCCCACAGTCGGGATGCACTCACGCGATTTGCGCCAGTTTCGTATTTTTGAATTTGCTGGAACTTGATGCCGACACTTTGAGCGAGCTGCTGTTGTGTCATCCCCACAAGCCATCGGCGATGCCGAACGCGCTTGCCCACATGTACGTCTACGGGATGCGGCATGGTGTTTCCTTTCTAATGTGTGCTCAGAAAGACCGCTTGCGACTTTCCGGCAGGTTACAAAATTTAACTCTTTACCGCTGAGATGATCAGCGTGCCCAAATGCTATGCATTTCGCCGCTTCATTACAAGAAATATAGGACTCCCGCTGAGAGATTGGCTCAATATTTGGACAATCTAGGCGTGCACTTATCCTTTTGCATAGTACAACTGCAACCTCCAATGGCAGTTTGACACCTGGCAAACCTATGACTAATGCGAAATTCGATAGAAAAGGTTAAAAAACGACACTGGACCGCTAAGAATGCGCGCTTTTCGAATTGATTCGGCTGATTGCCGACCGAGACTAACCGAAACAGATCGTCTTGATCCAGGCTCGGACGAGCTCGAGATTCGTATCTCTGCCTGTGGTCTGAATTTTGCAGATCTGTTAATGATCAAAGGAACATACCAAGATACGCCTGAACTGCCATTTACCCTTGGCATGGAGGTCGCAGGCACGGTAGAGCGCGTTGGAACACAGGTGACGGGCTTTGCGGAAGGCGACCGGATTGCAGTTTTTGGCGGCCAAGGCGGATTGGCCGAATACGGATGCTTCTCCGTAGATCGAGCTGTGAAACTACCCGAATCTATGCCGTTTGAAGATGCCGCGGCCTTTCAAATCGCCTATGGTACAAGCCACGTAGCCTTAGACCACAAAGCTCGTTTAAAAAAAGGCGAGACATTGTTGGTGCTTGGCGCTGCTGGAGGTGTTGGGCTGACCGCGATCGAGATCGGCAAACTGATGGGAGCAACCGTTGTTGCTTGCGCGCGCGGATCGGAAAAGCTTGAGATCGCAAAAGCTGCGGGAGCAGACCGCCTGATAGATGCAAAAACCGATGACATCCGCGAAGTTTGCCAATCACTTGGTGGCCTAGATGTCGTTTATGACCCGGTGGGCGGTGATCAATTTAAATCGGCTTTTCGCGCCTGCAAGCCAGAAGCGCGCATATTGACGATCGGGTTTGCCAGCGGAGAGGTGCCCAAGATACCGGCAAACCACCTCTTGGTGAAAAACATAGATGTGATGGGGCTTTATTGGGGTGGCTATCTTGCCTTCAGGCCTCAGGTGATAACCCAGAGCCTCGCAACCTTGGTAAAGTGGTATGAAGCTCGGCGCATTAGCCCGCATATCGGCGCGATCTATCCTTTTGAGCAGGCGCAAGATGGCCTCGATCTTTTGGCTTCGCGCAAATCCACCGGCAAGGTCGTGATCAAAATCGACTAAATTCTAGGGTTCAAAAGAATTTAAGCTTGCCGAAGCATTGGGCGTGGGGCCGCATCATAGCCATGACGCAACAGCTCAGCCATTTTTTGCATCGCTTCATCTCGCTCATTGCCGCCATAAAGATTGATCTGCTGCACGCCCAGGTCTGGCAACATGCCGGCGGCGTTAATCGCTTCAAGATGCGGCGGGATGCTTGTCTCCATCAGAGCACCGACGGCAAGATCAGCACTAATGAGTGCTTCAACGGATCGGTCCTCATCGGCCTCAATGGCAAGTTCCCAGTCAATGCCAACCGCATCCAGCCTTCGCATGACGATTGGACGAAAAATACAAAACCTGCAAAAGCCAAGTCGCAACGGTCGCTTTTTCCAGGCCTGACCACCAAGACCGCCAACCCATTTGAGCGGTATTTCAGCAAGCGTCTCTCCCCCTTCGCGCGCGCGCTCTTCCGTTGTTAGGATCATATGCGCATGACCGCGCTTTAGCTCTTCATGCAGCTTCACAGTACTTGAAGATTTAAGCACCACATTCATGCGCGGATAAATGCCGCTGAAGGTTTTGAGCACTCTTGGGATTACCGGATAGACGATGTCATGCGGGACACCGAGTATAATTTCCCCCTCATAGACCTCATCGGAAAGCCGGCCCACAGCCTCGTCATTCAGATCGACTATGCGGCGCGCGTATTTCAAAAGCTGCTCGCCTGAGGCGGTCAGCGCCACACGTCTGTTGGTACGGTCCAACAACTCAACGCCGAGCATTTCCTCCAGTCTTTTTAACTGCATAGAGACGGCGGATTGCGTGAGGTTGAGCACTTGGGATGCACGCGTCACACCGCCCTGTTCGGAAACGGCGAGAAATGAACGAAGTGTGGTCATATCTAGATTTCTCATTCATCACGCTTTCTGATGGTTCATATGTCAAACATTCATTTTGCAAATCATACAGCATATGCCAAATACATCAACATACGAAATACTTCAAAGGCAAACATCACAGAAATCGAAGGAAAGTCGCTATGAGCTTTTTGACCCAAACCCAAAATCGGCACTTAGAAAACGCTCGCGGATGGAACGTGGGCCAGATGATTGCGACATTTCGCCAACGTCGCGCGTTGTCGCGCCTGGACGATGCGGCGCTTTACGACATTGGTATTTCGCGCCAAGATGCTGAAAAAGAAGCAAAACGTGCCTTTTGGGACATCTGAAGCCGTTGAGGTCACAGAAACAGATTTTGCAACAATTCAAGCTTTGAATTGCTTGAAATTGAGCCTCCGGTGTCCGATATTATAGACAAAGCTCGGTTTGGGCTTTGTCTAGAAGACTGAGTTTGAATTACTTGGGACACTTATTCGGAGGCTTTGATGGCTGAATTCGAAACAATCCGGTCGGCAGCTGGTGCCCGCACCACCGCGATTGATGAGGGTCTACGGACCCACATGAACAAAGTTTATGGCACCATGTCTATTGGCATGTTGTTGACATTCGCCGCGGCTTGGGCTGTCGGCAATAACGCCGCAATGATGAACACGCTTTTCACCGGCATGACGCGCTACGTGGTGATGTTTGCGCCACTGATTATGGTTTTCGCCTTTGGCGCCATGATCAATCGTTTGTCGGCTGCTGCAGCGCAAGTTTTCTTCTACGCGTTCGCGGCTGTCATGGGCATATCCATTTCCTTTATCTTTGTGGTCTTCACCGACTTCTCGATCGCGCAGATCTTTTTGGTAACATCGATTGCCTTCGCAGGGTTGTCATTGTGGGGTTACACCACCAAGAAGGATATCTCCGGCTGGGGCAGCTTCCTGATCATGGGTGTGATCGGCTTGATCGTAGCATCTGTTGTCAACATCTGGCTGCAGTCGCCTGCAATCATGTTTGCTGTGTCGATCCTGGGCGTGCTTATTTTTGCAGGCCTCACAGCGTATGACACGCAGAAGATCAAGACCACATATCTGGCGCATGCGCATAGCGGTGATAGCGAGTGGTTGGGCAAAGCGGCCATTATGGGCGCGCTGAACCTGTATCTCGACTTTATCAATATGTTTATGTTCCTGCTGCAGTTGCTGGGCAACCGCGAATAGGCAAACGCTAAACACGAAAAAGTATGCCCCGCTAAGCTATCGACTAAGCGGGGCATTTTTTGTCTCGAAAGCTGGCTAAGACGTCAAACGGTCTGCCCCAGATCACTCAGAATATACCTGATCCCCTGCCGCCAATCCGGGGAGCGCAGGCCAAGTTGGGCCTCGGTCAGACTGCATTCAAGACGCGTGTTCAACGGCTTGGGTTCTGCACCCTTGGTTTCAATGTCAACCACCTCGCAGGTTAAACCAGCTGCGGCGATTATCTCCCTGGCAGCCTGGCTTAGGCTAACATGGGGTTTGCTTTGGTAATGGTAGGTCCCGGTTAAGGATTTATCCTCGATCACGCGCATTGCGGAGATATGACATGCCGTCGCGAGATCATAGGCGCAGGTCGGCGCGCTTATCTGATCCGAGGCAATCTCGATACGGCTTTCAAAAGCAGCTTGTTTGAGCACGTCTCTCATGAAGTTATCGCCGTGGGCCGATATGACCCAAGACGTGCGCAAGATTACATGAGCACCACCGACCGAACGGATCGCGTCCTCACCTGATAGCTTGGAGCGTCCAAGAGCGTTGATCGGATTAGGGGTGTCGGTTGGTTTCCACGGCTCTTCACCCCCGCCATCAAAGACGTCAGCCGTTGATACATGGATAAAAGGCGCACCGATCTGCGCACATGCCTCGGCCATGCGTCCCGGCGTCGTACCATTTACCAGCGTAGCGTAGTCTTCATCCGCCTGCGCCAACGTCTCATCATGCAAGGCAGCCAGATTGATAACCACAGCCGGACGCGCGTCACGTATTGCATAGGCGCAAGCATCGGCGTCAGCCAAATCGGCGCGATTTCGGCCAAGTATCAAATAAGGCGCATCGGCTCCCATTTGACGCTGCAAATCAATGCCAACCTGGCCGCTTTCTCCAAATACAAGGAGGGACATTGTGCTTTGTCTTTCTTACATTCGCCCTAGAGATGAGACCTGTGCCGCAGGGGCGGATAAGTCAACCTCATTCCCGATCAATTTGGCAGAAGCGTCAATTCCCGATTATGCAAGCGAGCGGATTTCTAAAGCTTAGCGAAGGTTGCACGCCTCTCTGATTTCCGCTGCGACCTTGGCTGCCTCTGTTGAGGGCAATCGAAAGGGCGGCACAAACGTGATCTCCGGTTCAGCAATATATCGGCGGGAGGTTATATCGGTTTTTTCATAGAGCGGGACAACATGGGCGTGCACATGTTTAACGTCGCCGCCTGTGAAAAGAAAACCAACACGTTCGACACCGTAAAGCGCTTTCATGCCTTTCGCCAAAGCCTGACCCAAATGCAGGATCCTTGCGGCCAGCGCCTCCGGCAGATCATCAAAACAGTCGAAATGTTGTTTTGGTATAACCTGCAAGTGACCACGCCGAATGGGTGACCAACTGACAAAAGCCATCACCTGCTCATCCTCAAATACAATGTCCGCATGCGCCAAGCCTTTGGCGATATGGCAAAACGGGCAGTCCTTGGGCATTTGAAACCTCCATAGGGTTACAAGCGCCCAAAATGCAAAAACCGCACCTCTTGGGCGCGGTTTCTTCAGAATTTCAGAAGGATAGAAGCGTTACTTGATCTTACCTTCCTTATACTCAACATGCTTACGCGCAACCGGATCATATTTCCGCACAACCATTTTTTCGGTCATGGTGCGCGCATTTTTTTTGGTCACATAAAAGTGACCTGTGTCAGCGGTCGAGTTCAGACGAATTTTAATCGTGGTTGGCTTCGCCATTTTGTCTCTCCTGGCGCGAAGCGCCGAAGCGGTCCGCAGAAAATCTCATGAAGCCTGCCTTGTACTGTGGCCACCTGAGGTGTCAACCGTAAATTGGGACCTTTGATAATTTCTGGGGCGCTCTAGTTGGAGCTCACGCGCGTCGGTTTGCGATAGAAATGATGAAAACCGATTGTCGCAGTGCGAGGATACACGTGCGCCCAACGAGGCGACACGGCTTTTGTATGATAATGCGTCGCGCCATCGGTGAGCTCCCGAGCCCCTCCGTTCACCATGATGTAGGCAACCTTACCAACGCGCTCGAACGCCTTGTGCTCGGAAATCGTCTCTTTCAGACCATCACAGCGATAAGTGAATTGGCATCCGTATTTCCGCCCGGTGCCTTGATGTATAACGCCACAGACGGTGTTAGGGAACGCAGCGCTATCAACCCGGTTTAGAATGACCTCGGCAACCGCAAACTGTCCTTTTACACTCTCACCGCGAGCTTCAAAATAAAGTGCCTCAGTCAGACACTGCCATTGGTCACCGCCATGAGCGAATTTTTGCCGCTTTAGCCACTCACGTGAGTACTCAATTGCGCTCTCCTGCTTAACCACGACCTCTTCTGGGAGCGATGCAAGCACCAGTTCGCTGCGCTCAAACAGCACTTCCCGATCAGGGTCTGCACCCGCGTTAGTCCCAATAAACAAAGCAAAAAACACTGCTAGTGCGCGCATGTCTCGCCCCCCAAGGCATGTGCGGACCCTCCCGCAGTTCCAACGTGGTTAAACAAAATTAAGAGTTAGGTCTAGTGCGCTGCTCGTTGACAAATTGTCTCGGCATCAAGAACCGTCCGTAGACGTATGATATTAGGACGAATTACTGCCGAGTTTATCCTTGATTGCCAAATGCGCCGCTGCAAGACGAGCCACCGGAACACGGAATGGCGAACAGGACACATAATCAAAGCCGGCAGCGCGACAAAACGCGATAGATTCCGGGTTTCCGCCATGTTCGCCACAGATCGACAACGTGAGCGATTCTGATACACTGCGCGCCCGTTGAGCACCGAGATGCAAAAGCTCCCCAACACCGTCAACGTCAAGCACATGGAACGGATCTTCTGGATAGACGCCCTGCTGCACATAGGCGGACATAAAGCGCCCAGCGTCATCGCGTGACAGACCATAGGTCATCTGGGTCAAGTCGTTGGTTCCGAAGCTGAGAAAAGACAGGTTTGGTGCAATTTCATTGGCCTTAAGTGCGGCACGCGGGGTCTCAACCATGACGCCGAGGTGATAATCGAAATCCTCTCCGCTTTCTGTGCGGACCATCGCAGCAACCGCATCGAGGCTATTTTTCACAAGCTCAACCTCTCGCTTGGCCGACACAAGCGGGATCATAATTTCAGGCACTACCGGAATACCTTCGCGGCGGGCCTCTAGGGTCGCCTCAAAGATCGCTCGGGCCTGCATCGCATAGATTTCGGGGATTGCGATCCCAAGGCGCACACCACGCATGCCCAGCATCGGATTATACTCACCCAAAGCCTCAACCCGGAGCGTCACATCAGCGACAGGCAGGTCAAGTGCATCGGCAAGCTCTCGGATACCACGCCGATCAGATGGCAAATACTCATGCAACGGCGGATCAAGCAGGCGAATACAAACCGGATGCCCCTGCATTATCCGAAACAACTCGATAAAATCTGCCCGCTGCATCGGCAAAAGGATTTCAAGAGCGCTGGCCCGATCATCACTTGTATCCGCAAAGATCATCTCGCGCATGGCCGTAAGCCTGTCCGGCTCGACAAACATGTGCTCTGTCCGGCACAGACCAATTCCTTGTGCTTTAAATGTGCGGGCAACCTTGGCGTCAGCGGGTGTATCTGCATTGGCGCGCACATCAATGTCGCGGTGTTCATCGGCCCAAATCATCAAGGTTTTGAAGGCGTCATCGCGTGCGGCCTGCAATGTCGGGGCCTCGCCTGCAAGAACCTGCCCGTTGCTACCGTCAATAGTAATCATATCACCGGCTTTGAAGACGCGCCCATCCGGAAAGACAAGCTGTTGCTCCTTTGGTTGGAACGAAATGTCGGACGCTCCAACGACGCAGGGTTTTCCGATACCGCGACCGATCACGGCCGCATGGCTTGTTATGCCGCCTTTTTCCGTCAGGACGCCGGCGGCGGAATGCATGCCACGGATATCCTCGGGATTGGTCTCGCGGCGCACCAGAATACATGCCTCGTCACGCGCATCTGCTGCCTGGGCCTCTTCGGCTGTAAAAACGATAGTACCCGCAGCAGCACCTGGGCTTGCCCCGATACCGCGTGCCAGCACATCACGCGGCGCCTCCGGGTCAATCTGGCGGTGGAGCAGTTCATTAAGCGAACGCGGCTCGATACGTAAGATCGCCTCTTCGCGGCTGATAATGCCGTCCTCGGCCAATGCGACAGCGATTGAAACTGCACCACGGGCAGAACGTGAGACCTTTACCCCATCGAGGATAAAGACCTTGCCGTTCATTATGGTGAATTCGGCCTGAAGCTCCTCGCGCAAACGGTCGCGCATAAGCTGGGTATATTCTTTGAGCTTAGCGAATTCATCTGGTGCCAAATCTTCAAGTGACGGCCCACGCGCATCCTTTTGCAGAAACATCGCCTCTTTGCCACCCGCAAGTGCCTCACGACCCTGGCTTTGGCTTTGATAACGGCCGGTACAGCGGCGCTCTCCGGTGACGCCATCCACCAGCTGCATCACGCCAGAGCCACACTCGCCATGCCCAAGACCGAGCGCCATTTTTTGCACGATAAGACCAAGTCCCGCATCTACCGGTGCTCCCTTGGCTTGCCGCAAAAGACGGGCCGATGTGCCTTGCCAAGCGCGCGCCATCGAACGCAGCACTTCAAGAAGTTGCACCTCGGCATCCTGAGGAAACGGCTCCTCTATTTCCTCTTCATAGGCGGCCAGAGCACAGCGTAGGGCCTCTTCCGGATGATCTCCACAATCGTCAAATAGGTCCGCATCAACGCGCGCCACATGCACGGCATAAGACTGCACAAAACGTTGGTAAAGGCTTGCGGCAGCCTCTTGGCCTATTTCCTGCGAAAGCTCGGCATAGCGCTCGTCGTTCATCCCGATGTTTAGTAACGCGCGAGGACCACCCCAATCGGGATCCTGCGAAGACGGGCGCACACAAAGGATCGGCGCTGTGCCAAATGGCGCCATCAGCTTGGTCATATCAGGCGTATCGCCACTCGCAATCGCCGCCACGGTGTCAAAGGATAAGGCCACGGTTCCAGGCACGGGCATATCGAGACGCACCAGACGCTGCAGACACTTCGCCCGGCCGCCATGGGTGTTGGCGGCAATCGGTGCGTCAGGCGTTACCATGGTTATGTTAGGGCATAATTTCTGCACTGCGGCATTCCTTTCGAACCGCAGAATACTCAGGACACCGCCCAAAGCAAGAATTTGTAACAGAAATTAGACAGCTATTCCGTTGGGTCAGCCTTCAAGCCGGGTCAAATCCGCGGATTGCAGGCAGATCGACCTGATTTTATGAAGCAGATTCAGACGGTTGCGGCGTGTGATTTCACTATCGGTATTGATCTGCACGGCCTCAAAGAAAGCATCCACCGGCGCACGCAACGCCGCCATGGACGTCATCGCGCTGGCAAAATCCTGTGAGTCCAGCGCTGTTTTTATGGATTCTTCTGCCTCATCGAGAGCCATGAAGAGCGCTTTCTCCTCCGGGCCTTCGGCAAATTTTGCGTCAGGGCCATAGGAATACTCCACCCCGTCCTTTTCCTCGGCCTGGGTCAGGATGTTGTTGGCCCGTTTGAAGCCTTGCACGAGGTTCTCACCATCTTCAGTTGACAGCACCTCCTGCAGCGCGCGGGCTCGTTTGACCAGCAGCGCAAGATCATCATTGCCCTCCATCGCAATACAGGCATCGATCACGTCATGGCGGACGCCTTGATCTCGCAGGAAAATTTTGAGGCGGTCGTGGAAGAAGTTTGGAAGATCCAATGTCCTTCTATCGAACGCGCCAAAATCCATATTTGCGCGTTTTTCAATTATATAGTCTATCGCGTGAGAGACTTGTTCATCGCGACTTTTCTCCTCATCAAAAACAGAAGCGCGCTCCTCTAAGAACTGAGTTATGTAACCCAGATAACTACTCTTTCTCTTTTGAGCGACCATGTTGAGTAAGTCTTGGAATTGGGCGGCGCTTTCTTGGAGTCTCGCAAACTCTTCAACCAATTCTTCTCGCTCTTTCCTCAACACTTGATCTACACGAATCGAATTGCTTGCATAAATTGCATCGTTCAATTCAAGTTGTACCTTGTTTTCCAATACCAACCGGATAACCCCTAAAGCAGCGCGGCGCAGAGCGAACGGGTCTTTGCTACCTGTGGGCTTTTCATCAATGGCCCAGAAACCCGTCAGCGTGTCGAGTTTATCGGCCAACGCAACCGCGACCGACACCGGTGCGGTGGGCACGTCATCAGAGGGGCCAAGCGGGGCGTAATGCTCCTCACAAGTCGCCGCCACTTCGGCGGGCAGTCCGGCCTCGGCAGCATAATACCGCCCCATAACCCCTTGAAGTTCGGGAAATTCATAGACCATCTCTGAGGAAAGATCGGCCTTGGCCACAAGCGCCGCTTGCTCTGCCAGATCTGGATCGGCATCAACAACCGGAGCCAGTTCCTTGGCCAACGCTGCAATGCGCTCAATCCGGTCCGCTTGCGATCCAAGCTTGTTGTGGAAGGTGACGTTGGCCAATGCTTCGGTCCAAGGGTCCATCCCGCTCTTGGCCACACGCAAATCGTTTTCCCAGAAGAACTTCGCATCCGCCAGCCGCGCCGCAAGCACCTTTTGGTTGCCTGCAAGGATCGTGGCCCCGTTGTCAGCCGTCTCGCGATTGGCGACCGTAATGAACCGCTCAATCCGGCTACTTTTCGCATCGCGGACCGAGAAGAACTTCTGATGCTCCCGCATCGAGGTCTGCAGCACCTCTGGCGGCAGGTCTAGAAACTCCGCCCCGATTTCGCCCATCAAGGGCACAGGCCATTCGCCCAGTCCCGCAACCTCACGCAAGAGCCCCGCATCCTCGACCAGTTCCAACCCGGCCTCGGACGCCAGCGCCTTCGCCTGCTCCTCGATCAATTCTGCCCGCGCATTCGCATCGAGCATCACATAGGCTTTATGCAGCTTGTCGGAGTAGTCGACAAAAGAACTGACCTCAAAACGGCCGGGCGCCATAAAGCGGTGCCCTTCGGTGGTGTTGCCAGAGGTGATCCCATCCAAATCCATCGCCACCACACGAGTATCACCGTCATCGCTCAACAGGCAAAGAATTGAATGCAGTGGCCGCACCCAGCGCAGGCTGCCCTGCCCCCAGCGCATGGATTTTGGCCAAGGGAAATTGCGCACCACGTCGGGCAGGACCACTGCTACGATCTCTTCGGCTGTCCGACCCGGCTTGGTGATCTTGGCGAAAAACACCTGGCCCTTTTTGTCGTCGCGCACTTCAAGATCGTCTCTTGTCAGCCCTGCCCCACGCAGAAACCCCTCAATGGCTTTCTCCGGCGCATCAACGCGCGGTCCCTTGCGCTCTTCCGATGATGTCGGGCTCTCTGATGCCAAGTCTTCGATCACAAGCGTCAGTCGTCGCGGCGTGGAAAAGCTCTGCGCGGCTTTGAATTCCAAGCCAGCCTCCCGCAAACCATCACAAACGCGGGTTTGCAGATCGGAGGCAGCGCGGGTTTGCATCCGCGCCGGGATCTCTTCGGAAAACAGCTCTATCAACAGCTCGGGCATTATCCCTGCGCTCCTTGCGCGTTTTGGGGTGGTGGCTTGGGGCAGTCTTCTGGCACCGGATCACCGTCAAAGACCACCTCGCCGCAACGGTTAATCTGATGCCAAATAAAGCCCTTGCCGTCTTCGGTGATCGCAACAACCCGGTCGATGCCATAGGTGATATCGCGTGTGCCAAGAAACGCCTGCGCCCTGCCCTGCTCCAGCGCCTCACCGATCTCAGTTGCATCAAAACAGTCAAACCAGCGCGGGCCGACCAAGGGCAAAGCGCGCGCGTAAGGCTCATACGCGGCTCGCAGTTGGTCCAATGGCTCATCGGTGGTGAAACAGCCGCGATAGCGGATCGGACTTGAATAGGCATCAATGGCTTTAAACGCTTGATACCTTAATGTTTTTTGAGCGCCATTTTCGACTTCGGTGAGCATCACGTCGGTTTCGCCATTTGGCTCAACCTGCGTGTAGAAATGGTAGACCTGAAGGTAATACATCGAGCCGCCCGCGATAAGCGCGCAAAGCACGATGATAATCGAAAGCACCTTGCCCATTTATTCGGCATCCTGGCCAAAGCAAACGACGTTGCCATCGGGATCGGTCACTTCGATTTCGAGCATGCCATACTCGGTCGTCGTTGGCCCTTTGAATACCGCGCCAGAATTTTTCAGAGCGGTTTCAATTTCAGCCAAATCATCCGTATGGAAATAGGCCCGCCAACCCGTGTAGGCGGCTTCAGGACCATCCCAAGCCTGTAGAAATACCTGCGCACGATCACGAATAAAAATGCCGAAACCAACCACCGGCTCGCCGGCTTCCTCAACCAGCCTGAAACCAAGCACGTCACACCAAAAGGCCCGCGCCGCTTGGTAATCTGAGACCCTTAAAACCGGAACTGATGAGGTCAGACTCACGCCGCGTATCCTCCTGCTTTGGTCAGAACGAACGCATCGGCGCATTGCTTAGCCAGTGCGCGCACCCGACCGATATAGGCCTGCCTCTCGGTGACAGAGATGACGCCCCGCGCATCGAGTAGGTTGAAAATATGGCTCGCCTTGATGCACTGATCATAGGCCGGTAGCGCCATGACTATGCGCCGCCCGGTCTTCGGATCGACCTCCGGTTCACCCAAGATACGCGCGCATTCTGCTTCTGCATCGATGAAATGCTGCAGCAAGACATCGGTTTCGGCCACATCAAAATTCCATCGGGCAAATTGCGCCTCCGCCTCGCGAAATACATCGCCATAGGTCAGGTGGATCGGCGTCTGCGGATCGTTGAACGGCATGTCCATCACATGATCGACGCCGAGGACGTACATTGCCAGCCGTTCCAACCCATAGGTCAGCTCACCGGAGACTGGATGACAGTCATGCCCGCCAACCTGTTGGAAATAGGTGAACTGGCTCACCTCCATCCCGTCGCACCAAACTTCCCAGCCAAGGCCCCAGGCTCCGAGCGTCGGACTTTCCCAGTCATCCTCAACAAAGCGAATATCATGCATTTGCATATCAATTCCGATAGCCTCGAGCGATCCAAGATAGATCTCTTGAAAATCCGGTGGGCTGGGTTTGATAAGCACCTGATATTGATAATAATGCTGCAACCGGTTCGGGCTATCGCCATAGCGGCCGTCGGTCGGCCTGCGCGATGGCTGGACATAGGCCGCGGCCCACGGCACCTGCCCCAAAGAGCGTAATGTGGTGGCCGGATGAAATGTGCCTGCGCCGACCTCCATATCATAGGGCTGCATTATTGCGCAGCCTTGCGCGGCCCAATAGCTCTGCAGCCTCAAAATGATCTCCTGAAAAGATCTTGGCCTGCCAGAATTGTAAGCCTTTTCTTCCGCCATTTTGCCCTCTGAGCCCGCACTTCTCACGTGTTGCACCTCCCTAAGGCGGCAGTGGCGCAGGGTCAATTCCAACACCTCCTATATTTTACGTGCGCCGCGCGTCAGATTTGGTAAAACCCGCAAGAGTGACATCTGTACTGGCAGTTCTAGGGGACTTTATGGCGCGTGTTTTGCTGACGCTTATTGTTGGGTTGTTTGCCGGTGTGATGCCTGCACAAGCGCAACAGACTTTTTTCGTACAAATAGAAGCTCAGCCAACTATCGCTCGGGCGCAGGCGAGTATTGAGCGTTTTTTGCCCAATGTGCGCGATTTAAATGGCTTTGATCTTGGTA
This sequence comes from Pseudomonadota bacterium, assembly GCA_038531775.1. Classification (GTDB taxonomy): domain Bacteria; phylum Pseudomonadota; class Alphaproteobacteria; order Rhodobacterales; family Rhodobacteraceae; genus Roseovarius. Next base: position 82,043 of record JBCBBI010000015.1, read on the forward strand.
ACGGTTGGTTTGGCATCGCACTTGGTCCTTATGCAGAGGATCAAGCCGCTTCCATTCTTTCCAATCTGCGCAGTGCGCGACTTATCCCCTCTGATAGCTATGTTCAGGCGAGTTCGCGCTACCGGCGGCAATTCTGGCCTGTGGGTGCAAATCTGCTGGGCAGTGGCACAACCATTGTTACGACCGAGACAGACACCCAAACAGCAGCACTTGCACCCCAGAGCGCTGAGGAAACACCGCAGCCATCAGATGAGACGCCATCACAAGCGCGCGCGTCCGAGGCGCGACTGAACCAACAGGAGCGCGCGGCAATTCAAGAGGCTTTGCAGTGGGCCGGGTTTTACAATGGCAAGATTGATGCCTCTTTTGGGCGCGGCACGCGGGCGTCAATGTCGCGCTGGCAAGAGTCGAACGGATTTGTCGCCTCGGGCGTTCTGACAACGCGTCAACGAGCAGAGCTTTTCCGCCAGTTCAACGCAGTGCTTGAGGGGCTCGATCTGCGCCAAAGCGAAGATGTTCAGGCCGGTATTTCGGTGAAACTACCTTTAGGCGTTTTGGACTTTGACCGCTATGACCCGCCTTTTGCACATTATGAACCTACCGGCACGCTTGACGCGCGTGTTCTTCTTATCAGTCAACCTGGCAATAGCGGTACATTGCGCGGCCTTTATGAGGTGATGCAAACACTCGCAATTGTACCGAGCGAAGGAGAGCGTTCTATTTCGTCCAACGGATTTACGCTGTTCGGCCAAGACGCAAACATCACCTCGTTCACCCAAGCTTCGCTTGAAGACGGACAAATAAAGGGATTTAGCCTCATTTGGCCATCAGGCGATGAGGAACGGCGCACGCGTCTCCTGGGTGACATGCGCGCCTCGTTTGTGCGGCTCGACGGGGTGCTCGATAGCGAGCTTAATGCTGAAGGCACGCAAAGCATCGACTTCATATCGGGTCTGGCGATCCGCAAACCAATTAAATCAAGCTCAGGGTTTTATGTGGACACTAAAGGCACCGTTGTGACCTCTGCTGATGCGATTTCTGGATGCAATCGAGTGACGATTGATGAAGCGCATGAGGCCGACATTTTGCTCTCCGATTTGGCAAATAACATAGCGGTTCTGACGCCCGTGAAGCCGTTGTCGCCAGTGGGAGTCGCCACCTTTCAGACGCGCGTGCCGCGTCTGAATTCAGAGATCGCCGTATCGGGATTTTCCTATGGTGGCGTGCTGGGTGCGCCTACTCTCACCTTTGGCAGCCTCGCAGACACGCGCGGCCTGCATGGCGAGACGTCTTTTCATCGTTTGGCACTCAGTGCGCTCGATGGCGACGCGGGCGGACCGGTTGTCGATGCGGCGGGTGCGGTTGTGGGTATGCTATTACCGGCGGAGAGCGATGGGAGACAACTTCCCGAAGGCGTTGGTTTTTCGTTGAATTCCGAAACTATAAGCCTTGTTCTGGGGGAGCTTGGCGTCTCCATCGAGACGAGCGAGACACGCAATGCAATCCCGTCAGAACGACTAAACGACAGAGCTTCTGGATTTACCGTTTTGGTAAGTTGCTGGGGCTGATCTCACCCTTAAGATCGCTGAATCCTCCATCCACAAAGATTGCCAATACCGCAATCTCTCCTAAGCAATGCCTAAAATGCTCCGCATTCGCAGTGCAGGTTTTAAGTCTTCGGCAAGGATTTCCGCTCACTTTTCCAGCCAGTGGAGAGTGAACAGCGCGGATTTTCCGCGCCTAGTGAGTGGAGCATTGAGAGATGAGCATACAAAAATTCCTGGGGGCTGTTGCCATGTCGGCAACGGTGTTTAGCTTTGTGCCAACAAGCGGAATTGCAGGCGCAGAAAAAGGCGGAGAGCCGCCAAAAGGCTACAAGGGTCAATGGTGGACGAATGCACAAGGTTGCGAATATTCGCGCGCCGGACGTCCTGGTGAGACCGTGTGGTACATTATCGTTAACACCGCCAGAAGCGGTTGCCCGCGCTACATAGTAAGCCATAGCCCCTATAATGACATCTACACCCTGGACGCGTCCTAGACCCACGTTGGCCTAGGCAGAAATGACGCCCGCTCTGACATGGATCAGGGTGGGCCTGTCTGCTTCGAATGCCAATTTCACGGCCTGCGTCATTTCCTCAAGGGTTTCGGGCGCTGACGCATGCGCGCCGTAAGCCTTTGCAAGAGCTACAAAATCAGGATTGCGCGCCACCACTGCGTTGGGCGCGATCTGTGAGCGGACCATGGAGTCCTCAATTTCCTTCAATTTGCGATTGTCCCAAAGGAAGATGGGCAGCGGCAGACCGTGCTCAACCGCGGTCCCAAGCTCTTGCATCGTATACTGAAAGCCCGAGTCCCCCATGATGGCTAGAGTGGGCGCGCCTTGACGCGCAATCGCGCCACCGATCGCCGCAGGCAGGGCATAGCCAAGCG
>JBCBBI010000016.1:0-74336 GCA_038531775.1 Pseudomonadota bacterium
TGGGATACCCCAATTTTGACACAAACAAAAATGAAAACCACAATTATGACGAATTTGCCGTTGTTTGCGTCAACATTCCAATCGTGAGAATTTAATTGTTGCCCAAAGCGCGGCTGAGCGGTTCGAGACCGCCCGCAATGTGCGCGCTCTAGGTAACAGATATTGAGATATTTGGTAGCGGAGGAGGGACTTGAACCCCCGACACGCGGATTATGATTCCGCTGCTCTAACCACCTGAGCTACTCCGCCAAATGTTCGCGCGTAGGTATGACAGGCCCCTGCTTGCGTCAAGTCAAAATCGGAGCTTGTAGAACGAACGTGACACGGTGCAGTCTGAAGCCATGACGCAGCAAGCACTAACAACTATATGCCAGATTTTAGGCGAGAAATACGTGCTGCGCGGCGCAGAAGCAAAACCTTGGTCTCAGAACTGGTCCGGGTCGGTGCGCTGGTCGCCCCTGGCCGTTTTGCGACCTGCTAACACCGCGCAAGTTTCCGAAGTTTTGCAAGTGGCTTCGGAACACGAGCTGCCAGTCGTGCCAGTTTCCGGCAACACAGGCCTCACGAACGGCACAGAGGCCGAAAACGCATTGATGCTTTCGCTTGACCGCCTCAACACAATTCGGGAGGTGAGACCCCAAGCCCGGATCGCCATTGTAGAAGCGGGTGTTATTCTCGCGCAGTTGCATGAGGCCGTGGACGCGCATGATCTTGTCTTCCCATTGACCTTTGGCGCACGCGGATCTGCGATGATAGGTGGGGCACTTTCGACTAATGCAGGCGGCTCGAACGTTGTGCGATATGGCAGCACGCGCGGTCTTTGCCTCGGGATAGAGGCTGTGCTTGCCGATGGGCGTATCCTTAATTTGATGAGCGGAGTGCACAAAGACAATTCCGGCTATGACCTTCGAGATTTGCTGATCGGGGCAGAAGGCACTTTGGGAATCATTACGGCCGCGGTTTTGAAGCTCGCCCCGAAACCACGCGCTTACTTGACGGCTATGGTCGCGTGCCGTTCAATTGACGATGCTGTGTCTCTCCTTAACCGATTGCAAATGGAAAGCGGAGGGGCAGTTGAGGCGTTTGAGTACCTTCCCGAAAACTATATCGCCGCACATATGGAGAGGTTTCCAGGCGTACGCGCACCTTTCGAACAGCGTTATGAGGTCAATGTGTTTGTAGAGATTGGCGCAGTATCAAAAGCGCAGGCCATGGAGGATGCGACAGGTCGGATTTCTGTGGCAGCTGATCTTGAAAATACACTAGAAGATTTCTTTGCCGACGGCTGCGTACTTGACGCTGTGATTGCACAAAACGAGGCACAGCGGCGGGAGATGTGGGACCGCCGAGAGGCAGCGGCAGAAATATCGCGGTTGCACTCTCCTTTTGTGGATAACGACATCGCGGTACCAGTGGATCAGATGCAGACACTGATTGAACGTATTGAGAAACGAGCAAGAGACCTTGATCCAGGCGTGCAATTTCTCAATGTGGCACATTTAGGCGATGGGAACCTGCATTTCTCGGCCTGGCCTTCAACCGACAATGAGGAAACACACGAAGCCATCAAACGCGCAGTTGAAGAAGAGACCATCGCACTTGGTGGGTCTTTTTCCGCAGAGCACGGTGTAGGGCTTTTGAAACGCCAGGCCATGGCCCTGCACAAAGACCCTGTCGCTGTTGACGTCATGCGCGCGATTAAAAAATCTCTTGATCCAAAGAATATTTTGAACCCCGGCAAGGTATTGCCCTGAGCCTGCACTCAAAATCGCAACAGCTTGTAGAAGCCAGCCTACATGTTTCAGCTTTGGTATATTTTTGGTTCATTTGCTTCTCAGATTCGGCTGCGCTAGCTAAAATTGGTGCTTATTTTGGTACAAAGCCGCGTTTTTGAAGATCGCTCGCATTTTTTTTGGGCAGTGGTCTTTATTCTACTAGCGCAGTTTTCTTTTGCGCCTTTTCAACCATGGATGTAGCCAGCCTCAAGCCAAAAGGAATTTTTATACAATAAAAACAATTGTTTATGAAAGTTCCGGCCTGTAGCGGCGCGAGAATACCAATCTTTCTAAGCTCAATGATATTCCACTAGGCGCATGAAATTCCTTAAGAAAATATTAAAAAAGGCTTGGCGGATAAACCTCCAGCGGGTTCACTGCAGAGGTTGCAAGGAAGCGCACATTGTAAAAGAGGCGCATCCAACACGGAGGAACGACATAAATGGAAGAGCAACTCGCGGAACTTGCGGCCCAGGTGGCCGCGATTGAGGCGAAGGGGAACACGACAAACACAATGTTCGGTGAGCTTTACTATTATCTCACTATCCCTTTGATGATCATCATTCACGCAGGCTTTCTAGCCTATGAAATGGGCGCATCCCGTGCCAAAAACGCTTTGTCTTCAGGGGTTAAGAATATCCTTGCCTTCGCGTTTGTAATTCCGGCCTTCTACTTCTTTGGCTGGTGGGTTTACTGGGGTTTCCCAACAGGGTTTTCTCTGGCGGAAGGTCCAAACGGTATTTCAGGTGCGGCATATGCAAACAGCATAGCTTGGCCATGGGGTGCATCTGCAGAATTTATGGGGCCAAACACAGAAGACCAGATCGACGGTGTATTTTGGGGAGCATTCACGCTCTTCGCGGCAACAACAGCATCGATCATGTCTGGTGCGGTTATCGAACGCATTCAAACCGTAGGCTTTGTCATTTGCGCCATCGTTCTTGGTGGTTTCAGCTGGACACTGGGCGCGGCCTGGGGCTGGCATGCTGATGGTTGGCTGGTCCAAGACTGGGGCGTGCATGACTTCGGCGCGGCGGGCCTTGTGCACGCTATTGCAGCCTTCTTCGCCCTTGGCGTTTTAATCAACCTTGGCCCCCGGATTGGCAAATTCAACGAAGACGGAACTGCCAATGACATACCTGGCCATAACATGCCGTTCACGGCGACGGGCTTGATGCTCATTGTTGTGGGTTTCTGGGGCTTCTTGATGGGCTGTCTGGTCGTTGGTGGCGAAGCATGGTCTTGGGGAGCCAACTTCACAACCATTTACGGCTCTCCGACTAACCTGGGTGCACTCAGCTTTAACATCCTAATGGGCGTTGCCGGCGGTATCATTGGTGCGTGGCTATTCACGCGTGATCCGTTCTGGATGATGTCTGGTGCTCTTGCTGGTCTGATATCCGTGGCATCCGGTATGGATATCTACTTCCCGTCACTCACGTTCATAATTGCGATTGGTGCAGGTTTGATCCTTCAACCAGCGGCTAAAATGCTTGAAAACATGGGTATCGATGACGCAGTTGGAGCGGTTACAGTTCACGGCACAATTGGCGTCTACGGCATGCTTATCCTCGGAATCATCGGTTCAGGCTACCCTGCCTTGGGCGAAGCTGCGGCGTTTACTTCTGAGGCCGTGCCAACGATCACTTTCGTAGGACAGCTTGTAGGTATCATCGTTTTCGTGGCAATCGGTTTTATCACTGGCTTTGTGACATCGCTAATCCTGAAGACTTTGGGCATGCTGCGTGTACCGGAAGCTGCAGAAATCGCGGGCCTCGACACAGTGAAAGTGCCGGCGCAGGCTTACCCAGAAGGCATCGGGGCATCACCCCCGGCGTCTCAGTAATCTTTCAGCTAAGGAGAAATCGAAATGGGATGGCCATTTGAATCAGAGACCTGGGAAGGCGTCAGCGGCGCGATCTTCATGGGTCAGAACATGACAGGCATCTATAGCGGCATTGGGATTGCGATCTGTATCGCATTTCTGGTGATCGGCAACAACATCGAAGCCAGCAAATACAAGGACCACAAGTAAGCTGGTTGAAATACAAAAGCGCCCTTCTCTGGTAGTGGGGCGCTTTTTTGTGGTCATTGCATTTTACCGCTCCAGCTTAGGACAAAACGGATTGGCGTTGCGGAGATCGCATATGAAATTTTTTCTGAGTCTTTCTCTTTTGTTATTTCTGCCTTTCATGCCTGACGACGCACAGGCTTGCTCTGATGAGAGCAACTGCATGGTCGGCGAGCGGAGTTATCTCATCCGTATGCCAGAGGGTCATGACGGCTCGCGCAAGGTTGGCGCGCTGATCTATGCGCATGGCTTCAAAGGCTCTCCCAACGGCAGCATGCGCAACAAATCTCTAGCGGCGCTTGCCAATAGGCTAGGTGTGGCTTTTGTTGCGCTGGATTCCGCTGGCCCCGATTGGTCCATTCCGAATGTTCCTTCGGACAGCGCGATCCCCGGTCTGAATGAGAGCGCGTATCTCGACGCAGTGCGCACGGACATCCTCGACCGCTTTGCCATCGATGAGGAGAAGCTCGTCGTGTTGGGGTTTTCAGCAGGCGGTATGCTTACCTGGCATGTGGCCTGCACCCGACCCGGGGATTACCTTGGATTTATTCCTTTATCAGGCACGTTTTGGGCACCTGTCCCCGATCGCTGCGAGAAACCAGCGGCAAGCATCGTGCATATTCACGGCACAACTGATCGCATCGTGCCACTTGAAGGTCGGCCCATAAAAGACACCAAACAAGGCGATATAGATATCGCGATTTCGATGTATCGCGACACCAATAGGTTTGGAGCACAAGAAGCGCCCAAGGTCGCGGATAACCTTTCCTGCGAGGCATGGGGAGACGGCGTAAGTGCCACTTTGGTCAAATGCCTGCATGATGGCGGGCATACATTCAAAGCAGATTACATCGAAGGCGCGTGGAACTTTTTGACCCGCTAAGCGGCACGCCAATCAAAAAAACCGTCTCCAGCGCGGCTCAGCAGATCTTTGGCTAAAGCGGCACCGATTGCGGCGCCATCTTCAATTGGGCCGCACATTTCATCGGCGATGCTCTCACTGCCGTCCGGCCGCAGGATCTCACCACGAAGCCTCAACGTCCCACCGTCAAGCTCCGCGAGACCAGCGATAGGCGTTTCACAAGAGCCGTCGAGGGTCGCCAAAAAAGAGCGCTCAGCGGCAAGGCGTTGGCCAGTTTCAATATTATGTATCGAGGCAAGCATTTCCGCCGCCCGCGCATCATCTGCTCGCCGTTCAATGCCAATCGCGCCTTGTGCTACAGCAGGCAACATATCTTCAGGATCAATCGCCCCCTTTGCCACATGTGCCTGTCCCAACCGGTTCAACCCGGCCATCGCAAGAAACGTGCAGCCCGCCACGCCATCATCGAGCTTCTTCAACCGCGTCTGCACATTGCCACGAAACTCAACCACATCGAGGTGCGGATATCTAACCAGAACTTGCGCTTTGCGACGGAGCGATGATGTTCCAACTTTGGTACCTTCTGGCAAATCACGTAGCGCAGCAAAATGAGGCGAGACAAATGCGTCGCGCACATCTTCACGCGGCAAATATGTCTCTAGCACCAATCCATCCGGCTGTTCGACCGGCATGTCCTTCATCGAATGTACAGCGATGTCTATATCACCAGAGAGCATCGCCTCTTCGATTTCCTTGGTAAAAAGACCCTTGCCGCCAATCTCTTTCAATGGTCGGTCAAGCACCCTGTCCCCGGTGGTCTTAATCACGACAATGTCGAACGCGTCTTCGGCTAGATCAAAGGCCTTTGACAGACGCATACGGGTCTCGTGAGCTTGGGCAAGTGCAAGGGGCGAGCCACGCGTGCCGATCTTGAGCGGCTTGGCGGCATTGGGCATTTCATTAGTCATATCATAGGTCTAGACATGTAAACCTTTTCTGACAAGGTTATGCTTGACAATATGTCAACCAAAGGTGACCACATCATATGTGGGAGAAGCGCAATGACGACCAATAAAACCATTCTCAGAAGCCTGGCCGGAGAAATCCTACCGACTCCACCGATTTGGATGATGCGTCAAGCGGGCCGTTACCTGCCGGAATACCGCGCCACGCGAAAGCAGGCCGGGGACTTCCTTTCGCTGTGCTATAACAGCGATCTGGCAACAGAGGTTACGCTCCAACCGATCCGACGCTATGGTTTTGATGCGGCAATTTTATTTGCTGACATACTTTTGGTTCCGCAGGCGCTCGGGGCCGATCTTTGGTTTGTGACCGGCGAAGGGCCGCGCCTCTCCACTATCACAGAGCAGGCCCATTTTGACGCACTAAAACCTGCCGATGAGATCCATGACACCCTTGCGCCGATCTATCAGACCGTGAGGAATCTTGCCTCTGCCTTGCCCTCCGAGACTGCGCTTATTGGTTTTGCTGGTGCTCCATGGACTGTGGCCACCTATATGATCGCCGGGCGCGGCACCCCCGATCAAGGGCCAGCTCACGCTCTGAAGGCGGAAAACCGGCCACTTTTCGAAGCACTGATCAGACGCATCACTGACGCCACAATTTCCTACCTTTCGCATCAGATTGAAGCCGGTGCCGAAGTTGTAAAAATATTCGACAGCTGGGCAGGATCTCTCCAAGGCGAGGATTTCGAGGACTTTGCGGTTACACCAACGATCCAGATAATCTCGGCCTTGAAAAACAAACACCCCGATGTCCCGATCATAGCATTCCCCCGAGAAGGCGGTGACGGCTACATAGGATTTCACTCCAAGACCGGCGCTGATTGCGTTGCCGTTGATAATTCTGTCACCCCTGAATGGTGCGCTGCAAACGTTCAGGTCTCAGGCTGCGTTCAAGGTAATCTTGCCTCTTCTCATATGGTCAGCGGCGGCGAGGCACTCGTAAAGGAAACTCGCCGAGTCGTAGATGCGTTCAAAAACGGGCCACACATTTTCAACTTAGGCCACGGCATCACGCCCGATGCAGATCCCGTTAATGTTCAACTTATGGTCGAGACGGTGCGCGGAGCCTGATAACGATAGGAACCATTTACGACATTTGAACATGTCGCTTTCGAGCAGGCAGAGACTTCAGTGCATGAGGCAGGCTTTGTTTACCAGAGAGGCCTGTTATGAACACCCATTATCGCGACGGTCGCAAAATCGATCCGACAATCGGCGCCAGACTTGGCGATAATACACCCAACGAAAACAACCGGGTCGAAATAGGCCCCACACAGCTTGCGTTCCGTGAATGGAAGGACGCTGGACTAAAACTGCCCGATCTGCAGAAAATGCGGCGCTTTCGGTGGGAGCGACTGACGAGGTTTATTCAGGATCGCGATTACGCCGGGCTTTTGGTTTTTGACCCGCTTAACATTCGCTACGCAAGCGACAGCACCAATATGCAATTGTGGAACACCCATAATCCATTTCGTGCACTTCTAGTCTGCGCCGACGGCTATATGGTGATCTGGGATTACAAAAACTCTCCGTTTCTGTCCGAATTCAATCCATTGGTACGAGAGCAACGCTCCGGTGCTGATCTTTTCTATTTTGACCGCGGCGACAAGATCGATGTGGCAGCCGACGTTTTCTCAAATGAAGTGCGCATTTTGCTCGAAGAGCACGCTCCTAACAATAAGCGGCTCGCCGTTGACAAGATCATGCTGCATGGTTTGCGAGCTCTTGAGGCGCAAAACTTTGAAATCATGGAGGGTGAAGAGCTCACCGAAAAATGTCGTGCCGTAAAAGGCCCTGACGAAATCCTTGCCATGCGATGTGCCTCAGAGGCCTGCGAGATCGCCGTCGCAGAGATGGAAAATTTTGCAAGGACAAATGTTCCCCTTGGAAACACCAGCGAAGATGACGTTTGGGCGGTGCTGCATGCAGAGAATATCAAGCGTGGCGGCGAATGGATCGAAACCCGCCTGCTTGCGTCAGGTCCGCGCACCAATCCATGGTTTCAGGAATGCGGACCGCGGATTATCCGAAACAACGAAATTGTAGCCTTTGATACCGATCTGGTGGGTAGCTACGGGATTTGCGTTGATATCTCTCGTACTTGGTGGATCGGCGAGCGCAAGCCGAGACCAGATATGATCTATGCCATGCAGCACGGGCATGAGCACATAATGACCAATATGGAGATGCTCAAACCAGGCGTTATGATCCCAGAGCTATCTGCAAACACCCATGTTCTAGACGATCAATTTCAAAAGCTAAAATACGGCTGTCTGATGCATGGGGTTGGTCTTTGCGATGAGTGGCCTTTGGTGGCTTACCCTGACCATGCGGTGCCAGGCTCTTTCGACTATCCACTGGAGCCTGGTATGGTGCTATGCGTAGAAGCATTGATCAGTCCGGAAGGCGGCGATTTCTCCATCAAACTCGAAGACCAGGTCCTTATCACCGAGACCGGGTATGAAAATCTAACGAAGTATCCTTTTGATCCTGCGCTTATGGGAACGCCTTAGTCAGCAAGTACAAATATTCATTACAAATCCATCACCTTGACGTGACAAATATGCCGGTGCTCTTTCAGATGCCTGCGTCGCTTCCTACCCTTAATGTGACATTGAAGGAGACGACCCGTGCGGACCGAAAGATTTACATTTAAGGGGCATTCGGGCGAAGAACTGGCAGCGCGGCTCGATCTTCCAAGCGAGGCGCCACTTGCGACTGCGCTCTTTGCGCATTGTTTCACCTGCTCGAAAGATATTCCTGCTGCGCGACGTATTTCGGCACGGCTAGCCGGACTTGGCATTGCAGTTTTGAGATTTGATTTCACTGGCTTGGGCCATTCCAAGGGTGAGTTTGAAAACACATCCTTTCGCAGCAATATTGATGATCTCATCAAGGCTGCTGCTGCGCTTAGCGAGCGTGATATGGCGCCCAGTCTGTTGATAGGTCACTCTCTTGGTGGAGCGGCCGTTTTGGGCGCGGCGAGGTCAATGCAATCCGTGCGCGGTATCGTTACGATAGGGGCGCCTTTTGACCCAGGCCATGTAACGCATAATTTTGGTGGCGCTTTGGCCGAGATTGAGACCTCGGGTGCCGCAGAGGTTATTCTCGGAGGGCGACCCATTCGCATCGGTCAAAACTTTGTTGAAAACGTGCGGGCCGAAAACCTCAAAGACGATATTGCCAACCTCAAACGTGCGCTTCTAGTGCTTCACGCGCCTCTAGATGATGTAGTCGGCATTGAAAACGCAGGTGAGATTTTTGTAACGGCCAAACATCCCAAGAGTTTTGTCACCCTAGATAAGACCGATCACTTGGTTTCTGACGCACCGTCGGCAGATTATGCGGCGGAGGTTATTGCGACCTGGGCTAACCGGTATCTTGAGTTGAAGCGCCCTGCCCCGCCCCCAGGCGCACCCGAAGGTATCCTGCGCGTCTCAGAGGCCGATCCGAATGGTTTTTTGCAAGACGTGAACTCTGGCCCAGATCACCATGTGCTCGCCGATGAACCTGTCGCATATGGCGGCACCAATCGCGGAATGTCGCCATACGGTTTCCTTTCTGCGGGCCTCGGCGCCTGCACTTCGATGACCATCCGGATGTATGCGCGACGCAAGAAATGGCCATTGCAGCATGTTAGCGTTGAGGTGGCCCATGACAAATTGCACGCTCAAGATGCAACTTCTCCGCCAGGAGAAAAGATTGATAACTTTACGCGGGTCATCAAACTTACTGGCGATCTAAGTGAGCAACAGATTGAAAAGCTCTTGGAAATTGCAGACAAATGCCCGGTTCACCGAACACTCGAGCAAACATCAAAAATTAAAACTGTGCTGAATTGAGTAATCGCTTGAAAGCGAAGCTTAAGCGCGCCCGTAGTGTTCCACCATAGCGGCAAGATCTTCTGGTGGTGTGGTCGTCTGCAGATAGGCACAGGCATTCGGGCAAAGGCCAAAAATAGAGCCATCTGAAAAAAATGTCGAATTGGTTACGTAAATGATCGGAATGTGTGGATGGAGCAGCCTCACGTTATCCGCCAAGGAAAACGCACTGCCCCCACGTAGAACAACATTCATAATAATGAGGTCGGCCTTTTCTGCCTCCAACATATCGAGCGCATTATCTTGTGTGTGGGCAAGTCGGACTTCTGCACCACCACGTCGCAAGTGCCGTTCCCAAAGCTGCGCTAGAGCACAATTGTTTTCAACAATAAGGACATTCAAATGTTCCACGCGATCACACTTCCATTTTCACCCACCACGGCAGTTGCGTCGTTGTTGAGTGCGAATGGTTAACAAAAGATTAACTGCTTCTGAGGCCCGCGTGATACGGCAAGTTTGAGCTTGTTTTCGCCTGTTTTCTGGGTTTCTAACGTAAAACGAGAATGAAAAATGATGAGGCATTGTCCGTGAAAATCATATTACTCGGACGACTATATATTTTGATCAAAACGTTTGATGTCCGAAAGTGCGATCAGTGACGCATCAGCGTGATCATGGAGGTGGGCTTGATGCGGCAATCATCCGTTTTGGGGGCCAGCGGCACGAGTGGATTGATCTATCTACAGGGATCAACCCAGTGCCATATCCAATCGGTGAACTTGATCATGAATGTTGGACAGCTCTTCCAGACAAAAAAGCTTTTGAAGATCTTATCGAGGCGGCTTGTGCTTTTTGGGATGTGCCGGAGCAGGCTGCACTTTTGCCTGCCCCTGGCGCGTCGGCGCTTATCGCGCAAATACCAGCACTTGCCAGTCCCGGAACCGTGCACATTCCTGCACCGACTTATAACGAGCATGCTGCGGCCTTTGAGGCACATGGTTGGAGACAATCGCAGGACGAAAAGAACGCTTGCGTCCTTGTAAACCCCAACAATCCGACAGGTCACTGGTATAGCGATCAGGACGTAACGGCACCTTTCTGTATCATCGATGAGAGTTTTGCCGATATCGCGCCCGAACACTCGCTTATTTCGCATGCAGCCAGGCCTGGCGTTATCGTTCTCAAGAGCTTTGGCAAGTTCTGGGGGCTCGCAGGATTGCGACTCGGCTTTGCAATTGGCGATCCAAATATGATTGCGAGGTTGAACACAAAACTAGGGCCTTGGGCCGTGTCTGGTCCGGCGTTGGCACTAGGCGCGCGAGCGCTTCGAGACACCAACTGGGCGCAAAAGACGCGTAAGCGTTTGAGCCAGGACGCCGAACGCCTCGACCAGATAATGTTAAAGTCGGGAGCAAGCATAACTGGTGGAACGACACTTTTCCGGCTTTACGAAGTCGGCGATGCATCTGCATGGCATGAGCGGCTTGCAAGAAGCCACATCTTAAGTCGCATATTCCCGTATTCAAATACTTGGCTACGACTGGGTTTGCCTGGACCTGATCAGTGGTCGCGATTGGAGCAGGCGCTTTGAACTTTATCGCCATCCTTACACTGGCGATGTTGCTTGATGCCTTATTGGGAGAACCACGCTGGCTTTGGAGCAGGTTTCCGCATCCTGCTGTGTTGATGGGAAACTTGATTGGCTGGAGCGACAAAACCTTCAACAAAGGAAAGAGTAAGCGATTGAAAGGCACAGCTTGCTTGTTGACGTGGCTGGCAGGAGCCGCTCTCTGCGGGGTTTTCCTGCAAAGTTTAGGCTGGTTTTTTGAAATCCTTGTTGCCGCAGTACTCCTTTCACACCGCTCGTTGATTGACCACGTTCAAGCGGTTGCAGACGCGCTTCGCATCTCTTTGGGAGATGGCCGGAGAAGCGTCGCTATGATTGTGGGACGCGACACAAAAGATATGGACAGCGCTGCGGTCTCCCGTGCTGCGATCGAATCTGCTGCTGAGAATTTCAGCGACGGGGTAATCGCGCCTGCGTTCTGGTTTCTGGTGGCGGGCCTGCCAGGTTTGTTGATCTACAAAATCACCAACACAGCAGATAGCATGGTTGGGTATCAAACAGAACGCCACGGCGAATTTGGCTGGGCATCTGCACGATTTGACGATCTGTTAAACCTGATCCCTGCGCGCGTGACGGCTTTGCTTTTTGCCATCACGCAAAGGCGGATGGGCGTTTGGCGCGAAATTTCTGACGACGCCGCTCTGCATCGTTCGCCTAACGCGGGCTGGCCAGAGGCAGCCCTGTCGCGCGGTTTAGGTGTAGCACTAGCAGGACCTCGGTCTTACGATGGTAAAGCGAGCGATTTTCCTTTTGTGAACGTGTCCGGTCGAAAGAGCATCGGACCGAATGAAATTGAACAGGCATGCACGGCACTCTGGTTCGGATGGTTTGCCGTTGTAGCCTGCCTTTGTGTGGTTTGGCTGGCCTTTTGATCAACCCTGCAAGTGTGGGCAAAACACGGAACGGCTTGCCCAGAAAGGAAAACAGCGCCTGAAACGAGGCGCTGTTTTTGACGATCCGTCTTTGCTGTAACCTTAGGCGTCAGGTTTGGCCTGGTTACTATACATCACGACTACCCGCTCCATTTCTTCCATGACCTTGATCATGCTGTGAAACTTATGGGTCTCTTCTTCAAGCGTCACCTCTTTACCGCTTATGAGTTTGTTCATCTCTGGTTTAACTTCTAGCCAAAGCTGCTCAACTTTTTCTAGACCATTCGAAATCTCTTTGGTTGGTGGGGCTTTGATGCCAGCGCTCGGCATGCCATGGCGCAAAGCCTCAAGAGAAGCTTCAAAAATACCGATATCCTGAGTCAGTTTTTCTATGGTGTCTGGCTGTTCATGATGACTAGCCAGCATGCAGGCTTCTTTAGAAATCCTTTGTGCTAACATACGCTGGCGACTGGCAATCTTAATTATCATCGCATCGGCTTGCACCATCTCCGCAGGATTTGCGTACTGGCCGGAAATTTCTGTCAAAAGCGCGTCTGCCGCTATCAGAACGGAACCATTTGTTTCAAGCACTGAATTCAAGTCAGCTTCGTTGACATTGCCCGAAGCAAAAGACAGTGCCGGTTTTTTCAACGGTGCCCAAGCCTCTTTGACAGATGCGATTTTAGCAAGGGTCTTGCGTCTTTCCTCTGCACCAAGGATGTTGAGATTTGTATCTCCATGCTCCAATGCAGTGAGTATGACGTCAAACTCTTTAATGGAAGCATCTACCATAGCGGCCGTTGTTTTGGCTTCGACGCCTTCAGCCATATGACAAGCTGATGCGGCGATACTTTGTGATAGCATTCGCAACTTGCTGGAGAATTTAATCCGCTCCTGCGCGCCTACATCTTCAATCAAGTTAATTTGCTGTACGTCAGCGTCTTCCGCCAAAGCGGATGTGGACAAACCAAAAAACCCAGTAACAACTAGTACCAACAGACTTTTGGTCTTGAGATACATGGGATTGATCCTTTTCAATCTTTCAGTTAGGTTTCGTTTTTCGCGTATTTTGCGTACATGCCTACGACTTTGTTCATTTCTGACATGACAACGTTCAGTTGGTTAAACTTCTGCGTCTCCTCTTCAATTGTGACCTTTTCACCGGACAGCAGTTTTTCCATTTCAGGTTTCACACTTTTCCAGCTGTTGTAGACGACCTCCAGTTCAGCTTTTATCGCTGCGGTTGGCGGTGCCATAATACCCGCGCCGGGCAAACCGTTGCGAAGGGCGTTCAAAGATGCTTCGAAGATTCCGATGTCTTTTCGCATCTTCTCCAGCGCTTCAGAATTTGCTTTGCCACTGTTCAACATACATGCTTCTTTAGAAATCCGCTGTGTCAGCATCCGTTGGCGACCAGCGATGTCGAGCAGAACTGCATTCGCTTGAACGATCTCCGCAGGATTGGAATACTGACCAACAATGGCGGGAACCAGCTCTACGGCAGCGCCCAAAAGTGACAGGTTTCCTTCGAGAATCGTATTCAGATTAGTCTCAGAGATATCTCCAGACGCCATTGAAATTGCTGCGTCCCTCAAAGGGGTCCATTCTTCTTTTACGGCGTCGATTTTTACAATCGTTTTGCGTCTGGTTTCGGCACCCATGATATTGAGGCTTTCATCGCCAAATTCCAGGGCCGCGAGAATTTTATCAAATTCCTTTGTAGAAGCATCAAGCATGGCCATGGTTGCTTCCTTATCAACACCTTCTGCAAGATGGCACGCGGAGGAAGCAATGCGCTGCGACAGCATGCGAAGTTTTCCGGAGAAGTTGATGCGTTCCTGTGCACCCGTGTCTTCGACCAGGCTAGCTTTTTGAACAGATCCGTCCTGTGCCATAGCGAATGAGGACAAACTAGTCGCCAAAACAACGGCGAGGCTTACTGGTTTAATATACATTTGGCAGTTCCTTCACTGGTAAACACGGCCGGGTCTGTAACAGATTGGCCGTTCACTTGACTGCGAGCTCACATCCGTTTCGGAACTCTTTTCCCGCTGAAAGTTGGGGAGAAACACAACGCAAAAACACACAGTGTTACTTCGTAAGGTTTCTTGTGGGGCAGCAAGTTTGGTTGGTGGAAGTCATTGGCGACGCCCAAAAATAGGGCGCCGCCAACGTAATTTTTAAGATTCTTGGTTTCCGTTGGAAATCCAAACTTCAACCCGGCGGTTGATGGAGCGACCTTGGTCGGTCACGTTACATGCCGATGGAGAAAGCTCACCGTAGCCCTTGGCTTCCATCTGGATGTGATCGAGACGGCCCTGCGCAGCAGAACGGATTTCGAACATCAGAGTGTCAGCGCGGTTTTGCGACAGCTGACGGTTGCCTTCGAAAGCACCCACATCATCGGTAAAGCCAACAAATGTGATCTTGGTGTCTTTTTCAGCTCGCTCCAGGTAGGAGATCAAACGCGACACGTCGAGACGACCACGCTCATCAAGCTTGGAAGACCCTGTGTTGAAGCGGAAAGTTGTGGACAAACGATCGTTGTTGCCCAAGTCTTTCAGCATTGCTTCCACCAGCTTCTCTTCAAAGCCTACATCGTAGCCAGCGAGTTGCCCTTGTAGAGCAACCTTGCGGTTTTCGATACTTTCAGGGGTGCTGCGGATGATGCCGAGATCGATAAAGCCCGATTTCGCGATCACACCGTCTGCCAGCTCTGATTTTGCAAATTCGACAAGGTCTTTGGTTGGTTTGTCGAAGTTGTCAGAACGAGAGTACAGGTAAAGACGACGGCTAAGGTCGTATTCCTCTGTCTTGGCCGAGAACGCGTCTGGGCTCACAGTGATTCCACACTCGTTAACCAGCGTCATGGCTTTTGTACCACGCTGGAACGCGTAGCCAACGTAACCGATAGAGTAACGGTCGAAGAAAACGGTGTTGGATACACCTTGATCATCGTTGGCAATAGCTTGAGCCAAAAATGGTGAGTTTTCGCCTTCAAAAAGGTAGTTCATGAAGTATGCATGGCTTGAAGAACCCGCATCACGTGCAACGACGTTGATTGGGAAATCATTACCGCCGACCTGGCTCCAGTTTCTGATTTCACCAGAGAAAATGGCACGCAGTTGCTCTTTGGTGAGTTGCTTAACTGGGTTGGAAGGGTGTGTAACCACAACCACGTTGTCAATCGCCAGGATGCTTTCCTGTTGCGGGCTAACCATGTTGCCTGCGCCATCTGCCCGAAGGGCACGAGCCTCGTCGCGCGTGATGCGGCGCGAAGACATACCGATCTGTGCAGAACCATCAAGCAGCGATGCAAACGCACCGTCGTCAGAAGTAGTCGATACCAGGTAAGAACCCATTTCGTCGCCAAAACCGCCATCCGCGAACAATGTCGCGATGGATTGACCTTCTGATACGTTGTTGACTTCAACATCTGCGTCGACGGACGTCGCAAAGCCAGTCATCAGAAGCGGCATCATGCCAAGACCGATCGTGGCAGAACCTGCGATCGTAACGTCTGCTGTTGTGGTTTCTAGGGAAGGACAGCCAGGGCCCTCACAACGAACGCGAGCCGCGCTGACGCGCATGTCGCCGAGAGCAGTACGAATGATGTACACGCCTTCTTCTAGAGCGATAAATTCGCCATTAATGTTGACGGTGCCGTCTGCCGATTTCAAAGAAACGTCGTTGGCCACCGCTGCGGTGGAAAACAACATTCCCGCTGCTACCGCAGCACTCGCCACCGAAGTTTTGAGATGAGTTTTAAATCTTGTTTGCATAGTCCTGCTTTCACTTTTTTAGGTTCCGATTACGCTCTCACGCGACCGGGAAATTTTACGTTCCGACAGAGATTCATCGGGACCTTTACAGTTCGTTCATGTGTTGGAAACAAAGACCGAAAATCAGAAAATAATGTGTCCAAATATGGGAATTGTTGTATTTTATTTTTATTTTAAACAACGGCGGGCACCATATTTCGTGCCTGCACGATTCAAAGACTAAGCCAGATTTTAATGCAGCCGCGCAGCGAACAGATTTGCAGCACTAATTTTTGATTTTTAACGGTTTTTTTATAATTGCGCTTATCCAAATACGGTCGATTGATTCAACTTCAAGCCCGCCAATACCGTGCGAATGCGAAAGTATGTTTCAAAAGAAATGGTATGATTTGGGCAATTTTTGGTCCGAGATCAGATACGGCCAAATGCTGACGCAATCGTAGTCAAGGTATCAGGTTTTGCCGCGTAAATTGCTGTGCTTTGGTCGAAATAAAGCAAAACGCTCAGTAGATCCTCAGGCAGCAGTCCTTCGAGGACCATCATCCTGTAATCGCTGTCGACAAGTTTGATTTCGGATAGGTTTTTGCCAATCTCTCCGAATTTGTCCAACACTTCGGTTTTTAGAAGTAAAACCGTGGCAGGATCACCGCCTTCGCCCAAAATGGCCTCGTCACCAATCTCGATGCTAGCGATGCAATCATCGCCAAGAAACGCTTGAAATTGTTCTGCCAAACTTGGCGGAGCGGTGTCCAAATCCACATCCCATAATTCGGCCAATTTGCCAGGCGAAATACCAGCATCCGATTGCGCGGCAGCCTCAGGATCAAGGTTTCGGAGCAGCATAAGGGAACCGTCTTTGGCAACCAGGGAGACCAGCATCTCGCCAACTGTTTTAACTGCCTCTTCATCTTCCAACGAAAGGGTCTGCCCAAACACCTGCGAGTTCTGTGCCAAATCCTCTGTTGCGCTCGCGCAGGATCGCAAACGGCGGCCTACCACGCTTAGAGATACACGTGATGTACCCACCGAAACATCAATGATCCTAGGCAAAATCGTGTTGTCTATAGCGCGAAGGATACCGGCCAAACCGATCTCAACATTCGACGAGATCAGTTTCATCGCACCGTTTTTGAAATCACCGGAGTCTGTAAGGTCCTTCAATTTGCGCTCGACATCATCGACCATCGTCAGTCACCAGTACTAATCGCGGACAAACAGTCTTTGGCTGCGGGTATAAGCTCTTTGATTTCTGTATCGACCGCACAAATGCAGCACAAGACATCTGTCGGTTCGATTTCAGAGCGCAAAAACAGCTTTAGCCGATCCTTCGTCGTAACCATTGCAGTCGTTCCACCTTCAAGCAAGAAGCTTGCCTCGCGACACATCGCATTTAGGAAGTCTTGGCTTTCGGGAGACGCCGCGTTTTTTAGAAGAACCATGCGCGTGCTCACATCAATAAAGGCGAGCGTTTCACAGCCCGCAATCTTTTCGCATAGTTCGTCTAGTGTTTGTTGACCCATCGACCGACCAAAACTCTAACTCACGTTATTGGGTTAAGGCAATCATTGGTCGAATGGAAGCCATGTCGCGCCAAATTTTCTGCGGTGTAGCAGCAGGACCTTGGGTCAGCCGCCCTCACTGCCAAAAACTGAGCGTAACTGATCTGGATCGGTCGTCTGCTTTGGGCTGGTCGGGAATGGAGGGGCCATACTCTCACCGGTCTGTCTGGATCCGCGAGGCCTTTCTGATCTGGCAAGCGCACCGGCAGGGCGCACGCGACGCGGCATCACTTTCGATGAAATTTCATCGATATTCTCTGAGTCACCTACGCTGTCACTTTCATTTTGAGCCGCTTGGGCGTGTTCCTCTTTGAACTCGCCGTCATGGTCCTGAGATTTTCCAGCTTCCTGTTTCGTCTGTGCGGATGTTTCGGAGGCGTCAACAGAGTTCGTTCCGACGGCAGACTGATAAATCGAGGTGTCCATGTGCTCCACGGTTTCGCCAAGATCACCAACCATTGTAATCAAATGCTCGAGGAACGCGCCACCGCCGCTTGCATTGAAAGCATCATAATCTTCTCCCGCTTCCAACGCCTGCGTCAGCGAAATCGGAAAGGTAGCCGCAAATTTTCCTGCGACTTCTTTGCGTAGACGCGACAAAACACGCGCTCTATCCCGCTCCGTTTTGAGCTTGTCAAAGCGCGTTATAAGTAGGACGGACCGTTCGCGCACAGCATCCGGCATTGTGTCCCAAACCGCTGCTTCCGACTGCCGCCAGGCTTGCGTGGCATGGGTGCACCAAAGCACGGCATCAACTTCTGTAAGAACGCGCTGCCAGACTTCTGAAGACATATTCGGGTCCGAAATGCCTGGAAAATCGATCATATCACAGACTTGCAGCACATCAGCTTCGAAAAACACGCGAATGACGCGGGTTGTGTCCAGATCAATGCTCTCCAGATCAGACAGATCAACTGGTTCTTCGTTTCCGTTAAGGTCAATGCGAAAGGGCTCTTGGTTACCATGCGCCATCCAAACAGGCGACAGACGCGTTGCAGTAACTTTTTCAGGCAAAGGGCGGGCACCGAGCAAGAGATTGGAAAGCGTGCTTTTGCCAGCGCTGAATTCACCCATCAAAGCAATGCGGGGCTTACGTGTTCCCTCAGTCATGCTGCAGTCCCTTCATCTTCCATGTCTTGCGTTTTGGCTACTGGGCGCGTCGGCCTAGCTGGTCTTCCGGAAGGTTCATCGTCTGCGTCCGCTTCTGCTTCGAGCTCGCCATCTAGAGAAAACTCCTCGAAAAGGATCTCGAACAAGGACTCCCGCTCTTCTTGTTGAGTAATGCCAAAAAGATCCTTGAGCTCTTTGGTCGAGATTTGCGACTTATGGCTCACATCGGTGAGGATGCCACTTTGCTCTCCAAGAAACTCGTCATATTCATCAAGGGCAATCTGGCGAATTTCCTGCACCTGACCGTTTTTTAGGTCGTTAATAATCGGCATGGTTTCAGCTTCGATCAGCTCATAGAAAGCATCGGCATAAGCGCGATAACCTTTACGACGCTGCCACCAACCTTTCCACCAAGACGTCTGAAGATCGAGCGCAATGGTCTGGCCAAGCGTCACAGGCGGTGGAAATTCCGGGGCAGATGGCGGCAAAACCTTGAACCCATCAACCTCTGCTGAAAGCAGGCTGAGATAAGTTTTGGTTAGCTCATCAGTAACGCCACCAAATACGCTGTCACAGGTACCTGCAACCGACTTTCGCATTGATTGATAGCTGGAACGCAAAAGGATGCGCAAACCGTCAGGAGAATACTGCCAAAGTTCGTTTTCGCCCTTGGTTTCTAGGTGTTGAATGAGCGACTCTAGAGCGCGACTGATAAAGCGCTTATGCGCCTGATCAATGCGTTTGGAGTAGTTTTCAATCAGCGCGTCGAGTTGCTTTTCGAGAGTGGCACGGAAGCTGTCTTCCAACGCATCCAGATGTTTACCAAGCGTCTCGGGATCGACCACTTTCAATGCCTGGTTACTCATGCGAAGTGATACGATTGAGCTTGACGCTTTAAGGCCTTGTAGATGGTTCATCGCACGTTTGCGTATCGTGTTGAGCATCGTTGTGCCCTCACCCTCCGCAATACGCTCGCCGATCTTGTCAAAAAGTGTTGGAAGGCCCGAATGGTCCCAGACTTGCTCGGCACTTAGCTCGGATTTACCGACGCCAGAGTAGTTTTGCAGGGCGGCCGCACTATCAGGGTCAAGATCATCGATCTGTTCTTGCAACGCCATGTTGGCCCAATAAGCGGAGCCAAATACGACTTCTAGATCATCCGGACAGTTGTTATTGGCCAAAGTGCTGAGGATGGAGGTTCTGATTTCCTCAATCTCATCTTTGGGGTTGGCCAACTCGTCAATACGATTGACAAAGATCACAACCTCACGGGATTTCACATTGGAAATCAACCGTATAAGACCCATGTCCATTGAGCTTAGCGCTTGCGTTGCCGAAAGGACCACAACGCAAATGCGGCTTCCACGTAAAGCATTAATGGTAATCTGCTCTCGCATCATGAAGGTATCGTTGACGCCTGGTGTATCGCGAATGCAAAGCGCATGAGGCAATGACGGCGCATCAATATAAAGATCGGCTGACTTTGTGATGTCGGCGAACTGACCTTGTGCATCCTGTGCATCTTCGTCTTCGAAATCGTCGCCCATACAGACGTAACGCTGAATCAAATCATCATCGAGGTGGCGATAATTATGCGTTTGGCCGAGTAGCAATTCAAACTTGCGCCCAAGGCGAGCTTTTGTCTTTTCGCGCATCTCTGCGATTTGCTCACGCACTTTTTCAAGTTCGTCGGAAGCACCGGCACGGCTCGAAAGTTCACCAATGCGGCCACCATTTTCGACCAGGTGATCCCACTCGGACGGATCAAAAAACTGAAACGAGGCGATCGTTCCCTCGTCATTTACCTTAGTATTCAAATGCAATGAGGTCACAACGGATGTCCATGGGTTCACATCCGCAGGCAACAGGTCAGGGCGACCAGACATTGCATTTACAAGAGATGTCTTGCCCGACTTAATTTGGCCAATCATTGTAATGGACGGCTCAAACGCCTCCATAGCATCGATCAGCTTATGTGACTTCTTTGATGCATTCTGACCACCGAGGCTTTCAATGTCCAAAAGCGCTTCGCGCATATCGGACATTTCCTGATGAAACTCTTCCATTCGCTCAAGGCCGTTGCGCGCAAAATCCGGACTGAATGAACGAGCCGTCTGCGCGGTTGCAGCGGCGTCGCCCTCTATCTCGCTGTTTTCAATATTCATCAACCCACTCTAGCCTTCGAATTAAGCCTCGTTTTTCGCTCTTTTAGAAACTGTCTAGGGACATTCACGGCGCTGTTCACGTTTTGAGTAGTAAAACCGCCAGTTCCGAGCATTTTTGTGGCATCAATTTGATTAAATTTCGAAGAACCCCAACCACGCATATTCTGCAAATACCCTTACGCAGCCAAACTTGTCTGCATCTCTTGCTTGACCTGCACCATCAGAGTCAGCGCATCGGAAGCCACGCTATCACCCGGCTCAAGCTGTATTAGTTGGATAACGTCAGCAGCATCCATAGCGATATCACAGCATTTCTGGTAATGATGGTCGCCCTGATCACCATTACTTGTCAGATATTCCGCGACCCATGACACAGTATCGACACAGGTTTCGATAATTGCCCCGTCATCAAGCTCACCAGCGATCTGCTTTTCAAGCAAAACACCTCCTTCTGCACCCAACTGGTCAACAACTTGTTTGATCAAATCCCATGACGCAGGCTGCAAACTTTCGACTTGCACAACCTCGGGCTCGTTGTTGGCATCCGTTTCCGTTGAAGATTCCGGCTCCGTGTTCTCTTCTATGTCCCGTTCAGGCTGGTCGTTAGGCTCGGCGCCAGTCTCGCTTGTTGCGTCCGAAGCAACTTCGGTACCTGTTTTTGGCTCTTCCGCCTCGGCTGATTCAACCAAGGCATCTGTCGTATTCACTTGTTGAGCGTCGTTCTGCTTTTGCTCTTCCGCATTTGCATCAGTCTCTGGTTCTTGCTCAACTTTTCCAGACGTGTCTGAAGAAGGTTCTTCCTCAAGAGCACGTTCGACCGCTGCCAGAACTTCATTTTGAGGTGCAGCTGTCGGAGTTTGCTTGCTTTCGAGAGTCGCTTTTTTCGTATTGCCTGCAACTTCTGCTGACGGCGTAAGGTCAATCTGCCGCAGGAATACGTCCGCCTGATCAATACCGTGCTGGCGACCAGCCTCAACGTCTCTTAGGATCGACGAAATCAGCGCGACCGCACCAGAGCTTTTCATTGTCTCTTTGTCGACAGTGCCATCAGGATTGCGCGCGGCAATTGCCGTTTTTGTACCGACGGGAAGGACTTTTCTGAAAAAATCTTGGCCATTTGCTTCGGCTTCCGAAAGCCGTTGTCGCAATTCAGATTGTGAGCTGTGTGCATCTGTCTTTGTAACGACTAGAAACGAGTGGTCATCGAGCTTTTCTGGAACCAAGTCCCAAAGATCTTGCTCAGCCTCTCCAAATTGACCACTTGTGCACCAAAGCGCGATGTCGATTTTTTTCGAAGCCCACTGGATAGCACGCTGCTGTTCTTCCTGGCTATCACCTGCGACCACTTCCATCATCGAAAGCTTGGTGAGCGCTGGCAAAGGCAGGCGCGCTTCGACGAACGCCGGGCTAAGCATGGACACTTCGCGCATGTCCTCACCTTCAACCGTCAATTGCGTGCGATCACCTAAGGTGCAAACCGCTTCGGCTTTATCGCCGTGTACCAGTTGGATCGTCGGCAACCTAAAATGCTCAGGCAAAACCTCTTTGCCCAACAGCAAGTTCATTATCGCCGACTTCCCGCTTCCTGGAAGTCCGAAAACACCAAGCCTGAAAGGGCGCTCAATGCGTTGCAAAAGTCCTTTGGCACGCTGCTGCAGCTGTTCCGAAAGATTTTGCGATGCAATGACATCCTTCAGGTCTTTTAGAGTAGAAGGAATTTCCTCTTGGATTGTCATTATTTCTTACCAGCGGATACCTTTGCAGGTGGTTCTTCTTCAGGCGCGGCTTCAGGCACAGCGTTTTTTTTCGCTTTAGAGCTAGACCCTTTGGTACCGGATTTCTTGCCAGGCTTTGCATCGGACTTGTTGGCCGATTTGAATGCGATCACATCCTTTTTCGCCTCATCAAGCTGAATAACGCGCGTAACCGTTGAAGTCTTGGTCTCCATTGCATCGATAGGCTTCGGCTCTATCACCCGCTCCATCGGCTTGTTATGATTGAGCTTTAACACAGCAAAGGAAATATTATCCTGATCGGGATCTGCCAGCGCCTCAATCGCTTCCAATAGATGCCCCGCGATCTCAGCTGATTTGCGTCGGCGATACCGATGCAAAATCTTTTGGATTTTAGGTTCTTCGAGATATTGAAGGCCATCGCTGGAAACGACCACAATGTCGCCGACCTTAATTTCCGTCGGCGTCGAAGGGCAATCAGACTTTGCCACCCTGTCACCCAAAATCACGGATGTCAGACAGTTTCGGTCCGGATGGTTTTTAGCCGCTTCCTTATCAAGCAAACCTTGCTGAACCATAAAGTCGATTTGCGGCGCCATAGAATGATCTTCATTAAGCTGCTGCAGTTTTCCGCCACGCAGTAAGTAAAGCGGGCTGTCACCAATCGACATCCAGAACATCCGGTTTTCAACCATGATGACCGACACCAAAGTGGCACCCATACCTCGAACCTTCGGGTTCTTTTTCACATGCGCTTTTACAGCAGAATTAGCTTTTGAGGCTGCTACAGCCATAAAATCGGGAATTTCTTTCTCTTTCCGAACGAAATTCGCACTTTGGAATTTCAACTCGGCGAAAACCTTAGTCACGACCAGTTTGGACGCGACGTCACCTGCAGCATGGCCACCCATGCCATCGGCAAGAACGATCAGGCCAGTGTCAGCACCAAACGGAAAATCCGTGGTTATCGCATCTTCCTGGTAGTCGCGGCCACCCTGACACAGGGCTGATGCAACATCAAATCTTGGTTCAGGCGATCGCCACATCGTCTTGCTCCTCCGGGCCTTCGTTCTCATCTGTCCAGTTGAATTCGGCTGTGCAGAGCGGAACGAAACGCAGGGTTGTTTCCCCTACCTTGATTTCATCGCCTGCTTTGATCTCTTCGTTGGAAATCACAGGTTTGCCGTTCAACCGAACGACGTTTTTCTTGCCACCGTGACCGATGTAGAATGCGTGGGTGTCTTGGTCGTAAACAATGGCTGCGTGATTGACACGCGACACGCTATTATCTCCGAAATCAAGGCGGATTGTCTGATCCTCGCCACGACCGATCTGCGACATGCCGGCTTCAAGAGAGAAGCACTCGCCTCTTCCTGGTCCGTGGGACACCGCGATAAAACCAACTGGGAACTTCACCCGCGAGGTTGGTTCCATTTTCTCAGCCTTATCGAAGGCGGAGACAATGCTGTCTTCATTGCTGTCATCAAAACCAAGCAACCGCGTTTGGTTGCGACGGCGACGGCGCCGCTTTGGCTCTTCCTGTGGGAATACATCTGCCGGCTCATCGTCCTCGTCGAGATCCCAGATGTTGACGGCGGACTCGTCGGTCGGTTCCTCCATCGTATTGATCTTGTCCAAGATCGCGTCCTGAGCGTCGCTTTCTGACTGCCTCGCAGCAGCCTCAGATGCCCCGTCGGATGCCGAATCTCCAGCTACGACCTGAAGGCTCGATGTCGTTTGCGGCGCGGGCGCATCACCAAAGCCACTTGGCATTTCGATTTCAGGCTTCTTAGCTTTTCTGACTGAAACCAAATCCTCTAAACGCTCTGCGGGTTCCAACTGCTCGGATTGCTTGCGGGAAAGTAGATCTTTTATGAACTTCATTACTTGCCTCTATTTTTATGAACTGCAGTTACGTTATCCAGCATCGCCCGAGTAAGTCAGCGAGACGACCCAAGTCGATCCATCGCGTGATACGGCAAAACTGAACTGTTCTTGTCCATTGGCCAACTCACGTTCGAAGATATCCTTGATTGTGGTACGGCCTTCAATTTTCTCAGACGTAGACATCAATGCGATGACCTGGTCACCAACTTGGAAGTTGTTTTCGCCACCGGCACTTTCAGTCACGTAGGTTTTCCAGACATCGTCTTCAAAGCGAGTGCTGAATTGCGTACCGTTAAGGAGGGCTGTTCCCTGAACAATCGGGATGTTCCACTCTTGCTCCGTGGCTGTACCGCCATTTGCGGGTTCAACAGTGAATTCCACTTTTTGCAGAGCGCCGCCACTTGGCTCAACTGTAGAGCGCAGGATGCCCTGAATATCGGAGATCTGGTTCACAGGCTCGCCATTTACCGCAACAATCCGGTTTCCGGCAACGGCCCAAGCCGGCGCCGCAGTGTCAACGTCTTCGATAACGTTGCTACCGAAACTTCCAGAAAAAGGAAGTTCAATGGACCAGTTGGATAGCACACCTGCGGCCTCTGCCGGCGCTGAGCTTGGTGCAGCTGCAGGTGTTTTTTCATCCTGGTTGCTGACCGCTGCTACGACCTGTTGCTCTGGCTTGTCCGTTTCGCTTGCCGCAGTGTTTTGATCAGCTTCTTCACGCTGTCTCAAAATATCAGCAAACGTCTGGGCTGCAGGAGCTTGTTCTTCAACTTTTTCCCGTTGGGCTGCAATGTTGGCAGAAATTTCAAGCAGGCGCGCGGCCTTCTTTTCGTTTTCCGTAAGCTCAACAGGTTGCTCTTCGCTAACCTGTGTTTCCTTTTCAGCCGCATCTGCTGCGGCTTGACGCTCAGCCTCTTCTTTCGCTGCTTTTTCTGCAGCAAGGCGTTGCGCTTCGCGCTCGGCTGCGGCGATCGCTGCTAAACGAGCCGCCTCTTCTTCGGCTGCTTTCGCCGCCGCCAACTCTGCCTCGCGTTGTGCAGCCGCTTCGGCGGCTGCTGCCTCTGCAAGGCGCGCTTCTTCAGCTTCACGCTCTGCCTTTGCCGAAGCTTCAGCTGCTGCAATTTCCGCCAAGCGTGCTGCTTCAGCTTCCTCGGCGGCGCGTTCAGCTGCTAGCTTGTCAAGACGGGCGGCCTCTTCATCAGCGGCTCGCTCAGCTGCAAGGGCCGCCAGACGCGCCGCCTCTTCTTCAGCTGCTTTTGCTGCGGCTAGGTCCGCTTCACGCTGAGCGGCTCTCTCTGCTGCCGCAGCCTCTGCAAGACGCGCCGCTTCGGCTTCTTGCTGTGCTTTTGCTGCTGCAGCCTCCGCTTCACGCTGGGCAATCTGCTCAGCACTATCTTGAGCGGGCGCGCTGGCTTGTTGGACGGGTTCTTCTTCCGATCCACCAAATGTACCCATAGCAAACATGCCGCCGACGGCCAGAACTGCTACTGCAGCAACCGAGCCGAAAAGAACAGCGTTCGATGACTTCTTTTCCGACGCTGCGGTTTCGACAGCGGCAGACGACATAACAACCGGGGATGTGACGACACGGGATTTACGGCGCGAGCCGTCAATCATCTCGAGCCATTCTTTAGCTGATTGAATACGGTCCTTTGGAACAATTTCCATCGCCATATCGATCGCGGCAAGGAACTTCTTGTCGAAGCCTTTGACATTGTCAGAAAGCGGAACGTAAGGATCGTCTTCGCTTGCAGCAATAGCGGCGAGACGCGCTTGGCTGTTGGCGGGGATTTCTCCAGAGATCAGATGATAGAACGTTGCCGCAAGGGCATACAAATCACTTGAAGGCGTCTGAGTGCTGCCCTGAACATAAAATTCCTGTGGTGAGTAGCCGTCTTTGACAACGCGAAGCGCCGAAAGGACCCGGCTCTTCTTTGTTGCTTCCTCCCGCGCAGCACCAAAATCGATCAAAACCGGGCGCAAGTCTTCGTCCAAGAGGATGTTATCTGGAGAGATATCGCGGTGCAGGATGTCTTGATCATGGATATAAGAGACCGCGCCAAGCACGTCTTTGAGAATACCTTTGATCTGTGGCGCGGTAAGTGTCTTTGCTGAATCTTCTAGTGTGTCGAGCAGATCACTACCTTCTACGAAATCCAGTACCATGTAGGCGGTAGAATTGTCTTCGAACACCTGGTGCACACCAACGATGTTTGGATGCTCCAGTTTGGCCAAGCTTCTGGCCTCTTGGACGAACAAGTCCACAACCGATTTCAGTTCTTTCGTGTGGGCACGCGAACGAGGTGACACGATGGCACGAGACCGATGACAGAATGACGATGGGAAGCATTCCTTGATCACGACACGACGGTCCAAACTGTCGCGCGCTAGGTACGTGATCCCGAAACCACCGGAGTTCAGGAACTTCTCAATGGTGAATTGTCCCTGAAGGAGTTCCGTCCCGGGTGCCAGTTCATCGACGAAGCTTTCGTCATCTTTTGCTTGCTTTTTTTGTGCGTTGCCCATTTCAAGACTACCTTTAAACCATCGACTCCACGGATGAATCCTATGGAGCGTTCACCAATTATTCATGGTTAAAAATGTCTAAATGTGGGCGCTGCTTTGTTGTTTCTTGGACGGAAACATTTGGTCCCAAATGGCCCCCTTTATACGCCTTGCTCTATCTCTGGATAAATCGAAGGTTAGACCGCTAAGCGAGCAAATCATTCGTCCTTTGATTTTTTTTGCATAGCAGCTTTGCCGCCAACCAGGAATTCGTTGACTAGGCTAGCACCCTAAGGCTCTGAAGAATATATGAATTCCGGAACAATCGTTGCCTGGGAAAAGCCTGCCTTAAAGACTAAAACAGTAAGAGAAAAAGAATTTGATTATTTCATGTTTCAAGCTGCGCAATCCGTTAGTTGAGCCAATCGAACATAAAATACGTAAGCTATGGTCCGTCTCTGCGTTTGATCGAGAGCCTGATAATTTTCGTTGTACATCACTGGCAAGTGCTTTGGCCGCTTCCGACAACTGATTTAGGCCAAATCTCGACACCAAGTCGAAAATCCGTAAAAGCGAAGGCTATAGGAGATGTTTCACATGCCGCTCTCGTTGCCATCCGATTTTGACATTGTGCAAGGCCTCGCGATAGCTCTTCTTTTTACGTCTTGGTTTTCCTACACTTTAATTCTGGCGGTGATTTCCAGCGGTTCATTAAATGAACAGCTGAACACTGTCCGCACCCAATGGCTTGCTGCGTCTTTGAAGCGCTCGCAAAAGCCTTTTGATGCAATCCTGCTTGGCAACATGGTAAACTCAATCGCGTTTTTCGGCTCGGCCACTTTGATTGTTCTGGCTGGTGTCATAACCGTATTTGCCAGCGTGCAATCGGTTTATGAAACCGTTCTGGATTTACCATTTGTTCGGCACTCTAGTTTCGAGCTTTTTGTGATCCATATGGCTGTGCTGAACCTGACCCTAGCGATTGCGTTCTTTTCTTTCACATATGCGCTGAGAAAACTCATATACGTTCTTGCGTTGGTCGGGGCGTTGCCCGAAGGCAAATTGGATCACGCGCAACAAATACATAGCGAAGTCATGGTAAGCAGCGCGTCCATCGTACTCACCGAAGCTTTGAAAACTTTCAACTTCGGGATCCGTGGATATTACTATTTTGTGGCGGCTCTTGGGTTATTTATATCGCCGTATCTTTGCATCGCTCTGACATTCTTCATGACGTCGATGCTGCTCTATCGTCAGATAGCGACAGCAACCTCTCGCGCAATCAAGAAATACGTTGCAGCGACCGATGCTTATCACGAAACTCTTAAGTGAAGCTCTTAATTGAGGCCCAGCGAAATGGATATCTGGGGTCAGATCATCTGATGCAACGATGGGTTACGATGTGCAGTCTGTGTTGCATTGGGCACAAGAAAGGCATGAAGAGGTGCTCTTTCGGGCTTCGGATCACCCGCAGGCTCAGAGCGACTGCAATTGCTGCAAAGAGCACACCGCCGACCGCTTGACCAATTAGCACACCAGGCGCCCCCCACCATGCCGCAAACACGATAATAAATGGCCATGTGCCTACCGTATGACGCCCCCAGTTTATCCAGGTTGAATATCCGGGATGTCCAAGATTGTTAAAAGATGCGTTTGACAGGAAAATCGCGCCATTAAAGAAACTTGCCAACGCCAGTGGACCGCAGAACCAGAAAAGTAGAATTCGCGCATCCCCTTTTGCATCAAATGCGTCGGCCAAAGGCACGCGGAACACGTACAAGACAAACGCTGCAAAAACGACATATACCGCCAGAAACTTAATTCCGTCAAAATAGCTCTCGCGAACCCGATCAAGTCTGGCAGCACCGTAGTTTTGACCGATAATTGGGCCAATCGCACCGGAAAGGGCCAGGACAACGGCAAAAACCACAGGTGAAAGCCTGCCAATGACGGCCATACCTGCAACCGCCTCGGTTCCGTATTTTGCCATTTCTCGGGTGACGATTGCACTGCCCACCGGTGTCGCGACATTCGTCAAAACGGCCGGAATAGCAATGCCAACAACTTGGGAGGCATCGCGACGTAAAGTGCTCAGGCTCAGTTTGTCAAATGCGTCGTAATGTTTGATCGCAGGATAAAGTGCAAACCCCATGGTCGCGAAACGCGCAACCGCCGTTGCCCAAGCTGCACCTTCGAGGCCCCAGCTAAAACTGAAGATAAAAATGGGATCTAGAACGGCATTGATGCCGCCTCCGAGCAAGGATGGATACATCGCCCGCTTGGCATCCCCATAGGCCCTTAGAACGGCGACGGAAACCATTGCGATACCGGAAAAAACCGTCGTCGGCAGAATGATCTTCAGGTAGGATTTGGAAATCTCTGCGATCTCTCCTGTGGCCCCGATAAGTCCCAAGAAAAAGTCAGCATATGCAAGCATTATGACCGGCACGATGATACCAATCACGACAGCGAAAACAGCAACGCTGGTGGCGTACTCTCTTGCCTCCTGATCCTTGCCAGCTCCAACGGCCTGAGAAACCAAAGCCGCTGCCGCAATGGACAAACCGATGTTTATCGCACTGGCAAAAAACATAATCGTGCTTGCATATCCCGCAGACGCGGCAAGCTCTTCCACCCCTAAAAGTGAGATGAAGAACAAGTCGATCAAGTCCACAGCGAAAACCGCCATTAAACCGATGCTAGCCATGAGTGACATCGACGATACGTGCCACATCAGGTTGCCGTGGATAAATTTTGCTTCAGCCGTATGCGCCAATTATCAAATCCTTCCTGTCGTTTTCCCAAAGACAGAATTCACAGTGGGATTTGGAAATAGCGCATGTCACATCGTTTTGGAAATGCACAAAGCTTATGCGATATTCGCACATATAATTTTCAAAAAAATAGTAGGACTGTTGCCAGCGGTTAATAGACCGACTTCTTGACGTACGTCGCGCACATTCTCATTGAACCTAACATGCACCCGAAACTCCAAATCGTAACTCACCCCACACCTCTGGAAAAAAACGGTTACCTTTCTCGCCATTTGGGAATCGATCTCTACGTAAAAAGAGACGACCTCGCCGGCCCCACATTCGGGGGCAATAAATCCCGGCAGCTTGAGTATTACTTTGGCGCCGCAAAAGCGGAAAAAGCCGATACCATTCTGATAACAGGAGCGGTGCAGTCAAATTTCGCACGTCTCGCGGCCGCAGTTGCAAACAAGAATGGCATGCAGGCCATCGTACAACTCGAAGATCGGGTAAAAGGAAAACCCAATCAATATAAAGCATCGGGGAACGTGCTTTTGAGCGGTATCCTTGGGGCTGAAATCATCCACTATCCAGAAGGCGAGGACGAAGAAGGGGCCGACGCAGCTTTACGCCAAAAGGCGGAGACTTTAGCGGCTGAAGGCAGGCGTCCCTACATCATCCATCTATCGGAGCAGCATCCGCCACTCGGCGCCTTGGGATATGTAGATGCGGCTAATGAAGTCTTGGAACAATCTGACGATTTTGATTTCTACGTGGTTGCCTCTGGTAGCGGGTCCACCCATGCCGGGTTACTGGCCGGTCTTCGCGCGGTCGGATCAAAAGCCATAGCCATAGGTAGTTGTGTCAGACGACCTGCTGCTCAACAAGGCCCGCGCATTCGACGGGTCATCGATAGGCTGACCTTACTTTTTCCCGATGCAAAAGCCGTCTCAGACAACGACATTGTGGTTTGGGACCGCGCGTTGGCACCAGGTTACGGAAACCTTGGCGAAAATAGCCTGAACGCAATCAAACTGATGGCCCGCATGGAGGGGCTACACCTCGATCCGGTCTACACCTCGATCCGGTCTACACAGCTAAAAGCTTTGCGGCTGTCATGACCCTGGTAGAAACCGGGGAAATCCCAAAAGGCAGCCGGGTCTGTTTTGTGCACACCGGTGGATTGGCAGCCCTATTCGCCTATCAACAGGATATTGAGGGTAGCTTCTAAACCAAACGTTCAAACCTTGGATTGAAGCCAGCATCGTTAAGCAAATCGATTACTTCTTCCTGCCAAGCCTGCAAAATGTTCTTGGCTACCACCGAAGTCGGACGGTATCGCGGCGAAAAGATCGCGTAATGGTACCTCACCGGGTCGATCATAGGACGTACGGTGACCCCTTCGACCATCGGCTTGCTGGCCTCTATGAAAAAGTGTGAGAGAGGGTCAAGCATCGAGCAGCACTGGTTTGCTGCAACAAATTGAAGCAAAGGCAAAAAAGTCTGGCTCTCAACGGTTGGTTTGTACGCTATGCCTGATGCGGCAAACCGGTTGGCCAAGTCAACGGAATGACGGTGGGATGCTGGCAGAGATCCCATTGGCTCATTGTCAAGATCTTCGAAGGAGATTCTCGTTTTGCTAGTTAGTGGATGGTTTGCAGGTAGTGCAATTGGGCAATCAGCACTGATTACGACCGTTTGATATAGATTTTCATCCATTTCACCGTCAGGTGCGTCAGCAAAGCCGAAATCTATCGATTGTGCACGGGTTAATTCAAGGATTTGCTTGGAAGTCCGTGCTTGAATCGAAATAGATATATCTTTCAATCCGCTTACTCTTTCCGCAACGAACTTTGGAAAGACCATCGAAACCGGGCCCGGCATGGCGGCCACCTTTAAGGACCCGGCTTGGCCATCCGACAAGCTCCTCATCGTCTGACGCACGCGGTTCATTTGCGAAAGGATTGCGTCTGCCTCTGCCAATAAATACTGCGCTTCCGGCACTGGGATGAGCTTTCGGCCGCGTCTCTCAAAAAGCTGCAAACCAAGTTGATCTTCCAGTCCTTTGATCGCCGCGCTTACCGCTGGCTGCGTGCGGCCGAGCTTATTGGCCGCATCCGAAAGCGAAGCCGACGTCATAACCGCCTGAAATGTCGAGATCTGATTAAAGTTCATAATCCGAAATATAAACAAAATCTATGGAAATGCAGAATAATAAAATTGGTATTTATTTTTTTCGCTAGCTACGCTCTCACCATGACTCGCTTATCGAAGTCTGCTCAAAGGGAGTGCAATATGAACAAAATTTCAAAAATTATGGCCCTTGCCACAGCTGCAACGCTTGCAGCTGGTACGGCCTTTTCTGCCGATCCTACTTTCTTCCGTATCGGAACAGGAAGTGCTGGCGGCACCTATTTCCCCATCGGCGGGACAATCGCCAACGGCATCTCTGCCCCTCCAGGGTCGCGTCCTTGCGACGAAGGCGGACAATGCGGGGTGCCCGGTCTGATTGCCATTGCTCAATCAACCACCGCCTCGGTTTTCAACAACACGGCCGTGCAAAACGGTGAGCTTGAGGCCGGAATGGCCGCAGCTGATGTGACCCGTTCCATGTTCTTGGGCGAAGGAAAGTTTGACGGCAAACCACATGAAAAACTGCGGATTGTGGCCAACCTTTATCCTGAGGATCTGCATCTGGTGCTGCCAAAAGGCGCGAGTGTTTCCAGCTTGTCTGACCTTGAAGGTAAGCGCGTGGGCATTGCTCAAGCCGGATCGGGTACGCAGGTTGCCGTTGAAATGATGCTAGGCCAATGGGGCGTTACCCGCGATAACATGGATGAAGCAGAGCTTAACAACAGCCAATCCGCCGAACGCCTCGCTGATGGTCAGCTTGATGCGTACTTCTATGCTGCGGGTTGGCCAGTATCCGCCATGGTACAGCTTGCCACAACCAAAGGCATGGAGCTACACAGCTTTACCGATGAGGATCTGGCAAAGATCAACGAGATCATCCCGGCCTACATTCCGTCGCAGATTCCTGCAGGTGTTTATGAAGGCGTAGACTATGACGTGAAAACACCGGCGGTCTCGGCGCTTCTTGTGGTATCTTCAGACCTCTCGGAAGGACTGGTCTACGGCATCACAGCCGCGTTGTGGAACGACAACACGCGCAAACTGCTCGACAATGGCCACGCCAAAGGCAAGCAGATTACGCCTGATACAGCGCTTGACGGAGTTGCAGCACTCGGCGTTCCACTTCATGCAGGTGCGGAGAAATTTTATAAAGAAGCGGGTCTTCTTGAGTAACTTCGACATTTAGAACCGGGCGGCTCTGGTCGCCCGTTTGCGTTGTTCCAACCGAACTTTCCGAACTAAAGGGGATAGCCATGAGCGATCCGCGATCAGAAGAGGTGCGCGAGCTTACCGAAGAGGAACTCGCAGCGATCGAAGAAAAATATGACGAGGGTGCCGCTACTAGATCAGTGACACCAGCGTTTGGAAAGTTCCTACGCTACATCGCGCTAACCTTTGCCATCTACCACTACCTCACGGCAGGTTTCGCTCTCCCGCCAGACTACTGGCATATGGGTTGGCACCTATCGGGCCTTTTTATTCTTACCTATTCCTTTTATCCGCTGGTCAAAACCAAGACATCCTTTGATCTGAATACAGGCGCACTACGCCTAGGAGGCGTGCCCTATCTTGACGTCATCCTAATGATCCTGGGCGTTATGTCCGCGCTGTATCTCGGTTTCGCGTGGCGCGGGATCGAATGGTTGGGCGTCGAGGAGATGACCTTTCGCATGGGGAACCCAAATGGCTGGGACATGCTTTTTGGCTGTATTCTTATCGTCCTTGTTCTGGACATCGCACGGCGAACGCTTGGTTGGATCCTGCCGCTTATCATTAGTATATTTATCTCTTATGCATTGTTTGGACCTGTCTTCCCCGGGCTACTTCAGCATCCTGGTGTCAAGTTTAATACTTTCGTTTCATCAATGTATTTCCCTCAGGAAGGCATCTTTGGCGTGACGCTCTGGGTGGTCTCGACCATCGTGTTTCATTTCGTTCTCTTTGGCGTCATTGCGCAGCGCACGGGCCTGGGACAGCTCTTTATTGATAACGCCACGATCCTTGCTGGCCGCTATACAGGTGGCCCAGCAAAGGTCTCGGTCGTCTCTTCGGCCTTCTTTGGCACGATTTCCGGCTCCTCGGTGGCCAATACAGTGTCCACCGGCGCATTAACGATCCCAAATATGAAGCGCCTTGGTTATCCGGGTCACTTCGCTGGCGGTGTTGAGGCTGCGGCATCAGCTGGTGGGCAGATCACCCCGCCAATCATGGGCGCGGCCGCATTCATTATGGCCGAGTTCCTGGAGGTGCCCTACACCACGATCGTCATCGCCGCGATTTTTCCAGCGCTCCTGCACTATGTAGGTGTGTTCACCGTCGTGCACCTGATGGCCCGCCGCCTTGGCCTGAAAGGTTTGAGCCGCGACGCGCTTCCACAGCTTGGTGCAGTATGGCGAGACGGTTGGGCTAACATCGTCCCGCTCGTCGGTCTGCTTGTCGTTCTGTTCTCTGGCTATACGCCATACATGTCGGCCTTCTGCGGCATCTCACTGGCAATCATCGCGGGCATGGCGCGCCTGAAAGATCCAGTCACGCTTGTCTATGCGGCCGCCTTCATTTCCTTTGTCGTGTGGAAATACACAGGTGGTGGATTTGATTTGGTGATGTCGTGTATTCTGATCGCTGGCGCTATGCTGGCCACCTTGAACCCACAGCGCCGCGTTTCGCTTCAAGAGATGGCTGATACCTTTGAAACCGGCGTCAAATACGCGTTGGCAGTAGGTGCTGCATCCGCTGCTGTGGGCATTGTCATTGGCGTGATCAACACAACGGGTGTGGGTTTCCGCATCGGCTTTATGGTGACGCAAGCGGCGTCAAACCTCGGGACTGATCTGATCTGGCTGTTTCAGTTCGGCGCCTATGAACTTTTCACTGTTGAAGACCTGACGCTTTTCATCAGTCTCGTCTTCATCGCTTTGGCTTGTATCCTGATGGGCGCGGGCGTGCCGACAACGGCTCTTTACATCATGCTCGTCTCGGTTGCTCAACCCGCCCTGGCACAACTTGGCATTCCGCCGATCGCCAGCCATATGTTTGTGCTTTACTACGGTGTCGTTGCCGAGATCACGCCGCCTGTCTGCACCTCCGCTTACGCAGCGGCAGCAATTGCAAATTCAAACCCTTTCCGCACTGGCATTTCCGCCTTCACACTAGGCCTTGGGAAGGTGGTCGCACCGATGGCCTTTGTCTACGCACCGGTGCTGCTCTTTGTCTCTTCGACAGGGTTTGATCTTTGGGAATTTAGCTATACCGCAGCAAGCTGTATCGCGGGCGTGATAGCACTTTCAGCTTCTGTTGTCGGCTATTGGCTTGCACCAATGGGCTCCATCTTCCGGATATTGATGGCAATCGCCGGGCTAATCTTCATTGCACCTTCGCTTCAGGCAGATCTCGTTGCACTAATTATTGCCGCGCCAGCGATCCTTAGCCAGTTTGCGGCACGGCGCGGCACAAATGCCACCGCCTGAGCCCAGCCCTCCGGTCACGATCCTTGGCGCCGGGATCGTTGGCATATGTACCGCGCTTTCACTGCTGGAGCGTGGGGTGGATGTCACTTTGGTGGATAGGGGCGAACCCGGGCAAGAAACATCTATGGGAAACGCCGGTGTCGTCTCACCCTGGTCGATAATCCCGCAATCCCTGCCCGGCACTTGGCGGAAAATCCCGAGACTTCTGTTTGGATACGGCCGTCCGCTTTCCATCCATCCGAAAGGCGCGTTAAAAATGATCCCATGGGGTGTGCAGTTCCTTCGCATGGGTCAGGAGACACAAGTCCGAAAGACGGCTGAAGCAATGTCCTTTCTATGCGGGCCCTCTATCGAGCTTTACCAAAAGCACCTGAGCGGAACCGGGCATGAAGGGCTCATTGCCCAAAGCATGTATGTACATGCCTTCCGGGACGGAAGCCGCGCGACGATGAGTGATCTGGAATACCAGATACGCTCGGATTTGGGAGCAGATGCAGAATTGGTTGGCAAAGACCGTCTAGCGGAAATTGAGCCGGCGTTGAGCCCAGATTTCAATGCGGCAATTCTCATCAAGGATCAGGCGCGCATGCGATCACCTGGAACACTGGGGCGCGTTCTGGCTAAGAAAGCAGTGGGATTAGGTGCCAAGTTCCGGAATGCAGTCATTGAAAAAATTACACGAAATGAGATGGGCTGGTCCATTCAGTGCGATCGGGAAATTTTGAAATCAAAACGTGTCGTGATTTGTTTGGGCGCTTGGAGCGCAGGTTTGCTTGATGAAAAGATACCGCTCATGGCTGAGCGTGGCTATCATGTTGAGTTCGCTGATCCGGGGATTGAGATTTACAATTCAGTTATGGATGTCGATGCGAAAGTCGTCGCCAGTAGTATGGAAGACGGCGTTCGCGTTGCTGGACAAGCTGAATTTGCGCCTGTTGACGCCCCACCCAATGAGCGTCGCAAACATCAATTGAGCCAAATAGCTCAAAGAGCTTTCCCCGATCTTCACACCGGCAAGACTTCCTTTTGGATGGGCCGGAGGCCGTCCTTTCCCGATAGCCTTCCGGTATTGGGCCAGGCATCGCAACAAGATGGTCTTTTTCTTAACTTTGGTCACTCGCATTACGGTTTGATGATGGCCCCGAAATCAGGCGAAGTTCTTGCCCAAACTCTATGTGGAGAACACGTCAATCACAGCCTGGAAGCCTTCTCCGACACTCGTTTTCAGTGACTGACCGATTTACGGATTGCAGTCTTGAAAGACAAAGGTTCTTTCCCAAAACCTTGCCTTACAAACGAGGCGTTTCAGACAATGAGTGCCATTTTCTTTGTTAAAGGTTGAGAAGAAGAAAATTCTGATACTATTGATTTTTATTTAAAATTCAGACTTGTACCGTATTTTCGATGCGGCGTAGACGGCAAGGCTTTTAGTAGTCTTCCTACGGAGAGCAGGCTGTTGTGTCTGCTCCGATTGCCGTCAGTGCCGAACACGCATCAAGAACGCGCGTTTCGTTCTTGATGTCAACAGCGTCAGACAAAGCCTGGCCAACATCTGTTCTCGAAAGGCTGGAATTCTCAGCTAGCAGCAATGCTACTATACCCGTCACGTGAGCCGTGGCAATAGAAGAGCCCGACGCGAAACGGTGGCGCTCTCCTGGCGCCGTGGTGATAACATCTCGCATTGGCGCCGGTATACGATCCGAGCGACCCAAACCGGCCGCTATGACACCGGACATAGAAGCTGGAAAGGCGTTACGGTTTCGTCCTTCACCGGAAGCCGCAATCACGATCATTTCCTTGGCAAGCGCGGCTTCGATTAACTCCCTTAAAAGAGGGTCTTCTGTTCCACCAATACTTAGGTTGAGCACATCTACATCGTTTAGGATTGCAAAGTTTATGGCGCGCGCGAGCGAAAAGCTATTACAGCGACCGATCTGACCTGCCGCTTGCCAACAAGCGCGGAGACCCAGAAGCCGCGCCTCTGGCGCGACGCCAACGATCCCCACGGCATTTCCAGCACTTGCCGCTATAACGCCCGCCACAGCCGTGCCATGCTCCTCCGCTGGGCGAGACGGACCGGCAGCAACAAAATCATGGGCGCTGTCCATGCGGTCTTTGAGATCTTTGTGAGTGACATCAATGGCTGAGTCCACGACTCCAATCCGGATGCCTTCCCCAAGGGAGATCTGATGCGCTTTGGCCACATTGATTTCATTGAGCGCGTTTTGCAGAGGATACAACGGATCGGTGTAAAACGCCTCAGTGGTTGTAAAGTCCTGAATCCGTTGTGCGGTTCGAATGCGGCTGTCTTTTTCCATTGCATCTATCAATGCTTGGATATCAGGCACCTTTGAGGCGTCAAACACAAAACAGTGTACACCGATGGCCTTGAGTGGCCACTCTGCAGCGAGAGGTACATCGTAGTCTCTTGAGATGTCTTTTGCTATCAGGGCGAGAGCGGCTGGATCATCGTCTGGCACCGTCAGGATGAGATACGTGTCTCCGCGTAGATTATTGGCATCAACAAGGTTCCACTCAGGTGCTTTTGCACATGCAGAAAGGGTGAGGAACAACAGGGCTGCAAGGGTTCTGATCATGAAACCAATCATGGCCCTTCCGGTGCTGCGAAATCAACCTCTGGCAACGCCATCAATAGATCCGCTATGGCCATAGCGTCACCGTCTTTTGGCACGTTCACCGTGTAAATACCTGCATCAGTTGGACCTGACAGGTTTGTGAGACCGTGTTCAGCAATAATAGCGTTCAATCTGTCGTCTTTTAATCCCGGCACAGGCTGAAATTTAATTACCGCCTCAGCCTGTTCTGCGGCAGTTGTTAGCGTGACAAAGCCATCCTCGCCCGGACCTCCAAACTGTACCACCACAAACAGACAAACCGCTGCTGTTAAGCCAGTTAAACCAAGCGCTCCAGCATTGCGACCAGCAAACCACCTACGCGGCTCGGATCGCGGTGCACGTGCCACAGTCTCTGTATCAAGCTGCGCACGTATTATTTCCCAACTGCGCACTCTTGCTTGCTCAACCGGTTCTTCAACAGCAACTTGGTCTGCCAAAAACCTCTGACGCTCGATTTCTGCCTGGCAAACTTCGCAGCTTGCGGCTTCACGTTCGAATTGCTGCACTTCAGCTTCGGGCAAGGAGCCGTTCACATACCATGGGATCATGTCCCAAACCTCGTCAGAGCATTGTCTGGCTAGGGGTGTTTGATCATCACGCAAATTCATTTTGTGCACCCTTGCTGTAAGCCTCGTCCGACAACAGATCGCGCAACCTGTTGCGCGCCGTCATCATACGGGTCTTTACGGTCCCAACTGGACATTCCAAAATTTCGGCGATTTCTGTGTAAAGATAGCCATTGTAATACGTAAGCTCCACAACCGCGCGAAGCTCTGGTTTCAGTTGTTTAAGCGCTTTCGTCACGTCCTGTGCTATCGCCAACTGCTCTACATGATCTGCATCATCACTTATCAACGTTTCATCCAACTCAACGTCACCTTTCCGCAGGCCAAGCTTTTGGCGCTGCTTCATCGACATGCGGTAGGCAATGCCAAAGATCCATGTTGATGGCTTAGAACGGCCTTCAAATCGATCGGCGGTGCGCCAAACCGTCATTAGAACATCGTTGGCAACTTCTTCCGCTGCTTCGTTGCTATCTGTAATCCGGCGGGCGAAATGCATTAGTTTCGGAAAATACTTACGGTGAAGCTGCTCAAAAGCCGCAACATCGCCTGCCGCAACGGCGCGCAACAGGTCCCCATCACTCATGGTTGACGAAGATCGGGATGTTCCAAGGATGGTCTTGAGCAATCGCATCGTGGAGAAGTCTCTTATTGGTTTGTGTTTGTGTGGCGCAGATCACGCAAAAGGTTCAGCGAACCTGAAAAATTTTTTGGTGTGCTTGTTTTTTGTAATGGAGTTCGTTTGAAGGATAGCATACGAAACCAATCGGCTAAATCAGATTTGATCACTTCGGCCTTCAGATCGCTGGAAATTACCTCGTTCACCATTCAGTATTCAAAAGCGTATTTCTTTCGAGGCGGGTCGCGCGCTTGATTTCTGTAGCGAGCAGCGCGCGGCCGGAGGTGGGACAAATTCTTTTTCGATAACGATGAACCTTCTGCCCATTCCTCAGCACTCACAAAAAGCATTGGTGGCTAGGCCATCCTTTAGACCGGCAAAGAAGAGTTCCAAAATGACAAATGCAGTTGCAGCAACAAGCCCTGAGCGATCACACGTCCTTTACGGAGCGCTGCTCGTCTGGGCGGCAGTGTTCATATACGCTTCATCGAATTCCATTGTCTCGGCCCTGGCTCATATCGGTTGGCAAAACAAGATTGACGGCCGCAACGCCATTTCCTTTTGCAACCTGCTTTTTCTTGGCTCGCTGATCTCTCTGGTGCCTATGTGGTTCATGTTTCGCAAAGACTGGACCCGCGAAAACCTAAGGAAGGTCAGTCGCAAGGATTGGGTCGTTCTCACGATCTCGGCCGGACTGTCCTCGGCGCTCACGCCATATCTTTTCTTTATTGCTCTGGACGCGACGAGCGTGACGAACGTGGTACTGGTAGGCCGCATTGAGCCGCCGCTATTCCTCTTGGCGACTGTAATCTTTCTAAAAGAGAA
The DNA here is from genome assembly GCA_038531775.1 of Pseudomonadota bacterium. Lineage (GTDB taxonomy): Bacteria > Pseudomonadota > Alphaproteobacteria > Rhodobacterales > Rhodobacteraceae > Roseovarius. Next base: position 39,791 of record JBCBBI010000016.1, read on the forward strand.
ACTCGACGTCTGGGCGCTGATAGCCGGGCTCGTGGCTCTGGTAGGCGCTGTTGTCATGTTTGTTATGAACAGCGAAACCGGCTTCACTCTCGGCAAAGGTGAGATCGCTACAGTATTCGCAACACTGTCTTTTATCGCATCAACCCTGATCACGCGAGCGGGTCTGCAGGGGATACCGATGGGGATTTTCTCAATCTACCGCTGCGTGCTTGGCACAATAATTTTCTACTTTCTTGGACTTTACCTCTACGGACCCGGCCACTTTCAGGATCTGCTGGAGCCTATCGTCCTGAAATGGGTCTGGGTCTACGCGATCGTCGTGATCCTGTGTGGTCAACTGGCATGGAACTTCGGGCTCAAGCATGCGAGGTCGGGAGATATCTCGTTGGCTACATCCTTTTCCCCGCTGGCAGCCATTGGCCTTGCGATGTTGATCCTGGGAGAAGAGCCTGGTCCGGGCCTAATCCCCGGAGGAGCGATTATTCTGATCGCCATTGGCATTGGTCAGTTCGCCCGTTTGCGCGCGCACGCTGCTGATCGGCTTGAAACCAAAAGTGAGCTGAAACCCGAAGAAACGTTAAAAGCGGAAGGCAAGATAAACTTTAAGGGGGCGTGATTTTCGGTCTCGATGATACAACCTTTGTCCCAATCCAAGCAGGGTACGCTATCGCCCGCCTTTATCAGATTTGCAAAAAACCAGCCTGTTTATGAAAATTTAGCGGGAATCCTACAACGCCACCTGATCGTCTGCGTGGAACGGTTCGTGATCACCTGTAAAGCTTCCATGAGAAGCTTGGCCAATTTGTAAACAAGCGTTGCTGGCAAAACCAAGAAGGAATTGGATGGCTTGAAAGACAGCGTGGCCTTAGCACAAAATCTGCCGCAGCAGAGCGGACGGCCGCCAGTAAGACCAAGTGGGACAAATCGCGATAAAATACTTGCCAAGAGAACTTGTTTTGATGACAACTTGTCGCACCAACAGAGATCGGGGGATTCTATGCGGGGTTACTTAGTTGCTGAGACAGACGCATCTGGAAAAGTCGAGTGGGTTTGGGTTCGCCACAAAGGCCAAAGACTGGCCAGACCGGTCGACAGAAGCGCGTTCCAAGTATCCGACATTCGCGGTTTCGAAGTACATGGCGCGTCTGAATTGGCGGTGAGAAACTGGTTGGAACGTGACCAGACGGCGCTTTCGCAAAGATGAAAAGCGGTTTGCAATCAACTTCAGCGTGACGAACATTTGCACAGCTATTCTTCCGTTTCGGCACGACATTACGCAGCTTACCGCCCACCTCTTCACCGACCCATTTTAGAAACGGCCCTACATCAGCGGCGTTTCGCGAAGGCGCTGGACGTAGGATGTGGCGTGGGACACTCTTGCAAAGCCTTGTTGCCATTTTGTGACCGGGTGATCGGTCTTGATTCGAGCCTTCAGATGATTTCTTCTGCAGAAAAGCACCCCTGTATTTCCTATGTTTCAAGTCCTGCGGGAACGCTGCCTGCGCGCCAGGGTCCGTTTGATTTGGTGAGCTTGGCCGGTGTTCTGCCTTATCTTGATGTCGCGACCCTTGCTGACAAATTGAAACGGGTTTGCCGTAGGTCTGCGATGGTTTTGGTCTACGATTTCAAGATAGACCTTGATGGCATAGTCGCCGCTCTAAATCTGCCCCGTACGCCCTCAATGTACGATTATAACCATGCAACGAACCTGTCGGGGGCGGCTGGATATACAACGCTCGACGCCAAGTCCGAGCAGATTTCGTTTTCAGTGACATCGCGAGAGCTTGCAAGCCTCTTGCTTGCGAATGAAGATCGGGCGCGGCGCATTGCCGGCTGTCTTGGTCAAGAAGACCCAACAAATGGGTTGGTCCTTCAAATTGACAAGAAAATCGCAGATTTGACGCTCTCTGCGACGACATGGTACGCGCTGCATCGGCAGGATTAAGGTAACTTTGGCATGTTGCGATTTAAACTTTACTAGATTGCTCCCAAGTTTTTAACACACCATCCCGGAGTGCGACGCTTGAAAAAACTAAATGCACAGGACGGCTCTCATGCGTCCGCATTATGTTTTGGCTGCATGCAGTTTGGTGGCACTGCAGATGCCACTGACAGCCGTGCGATGTTTGACGCGTGCCGAGCCGTTGGTGTGAATGTCTTCGATACGGCTCACACTTATACTCAAGGCGCATCGGAGCGATTGCTTGGGGATTTCGTGTCGCAAGATCGCGACCAACTGATCATCGCGACCAAGGCAGGCTACACAGGGGGCAGTGGACGCGAAACCATTCTCAGGCAATTCGATGAAAGCCGAACGCGTCTCAATCTCGATATGGTGGACATCCTCTATTTGCACCGATGGGACCCGGACACGCCATTGGAAGAAACCTTTGAGACCTTGTGTGCGCTGCAGCAATCGGGTGCCATTCGTCACATCGGTGTCTCTAATTTTGCGGCCTGGCAGGTGATGAAGGCACAGGCCATTGCGAAAGACTTGGGCACCCGGATTGATGTGCTGCAACCAATGTATTCTTTGGTCAAACGGCAGGCAGAGGTGGAGCTTTTTCCAATGGCCATTTCCGAAGGTATCGCGGTCATGCCTTACTCGCCATTGGGAGGGGGGCTTTTGACAGGCAAGTACTTAGAAGGTGGTACTGGACGACTGTCTGAAGACGAGCGCTATGCGGCGCGCTATGGGCAATCGTGGATGCATGATGCCGCTAAAGAGCTGCTTGCCGTGTCTCAGGCAATGCGCACCGATGCTGCCACTTTGGCCGTGGCATGGGTGGCGCATCATCCCGCAGTGACCGCCCCGATCATCAGCGCGCGCACTGTTCATCAGCTCGGACCGTCACTTGCCGCTTTGGGCGTCGATCTATCGCCGCAAGACTATGCCGACCTGGAAGCTTTATCGCCGCGTCCGGCACCGGCGACTGATCGCCTCGAGGAGGCTTCAGGCTAGGCCGGTCCCAATCTGTTGCTTTCCCAGTGGTCACCCATGGCGACAATACAAGATGTCCCGTTGGCGTAGTTTTGCACGATAATCCACTCTCTGCTTTTCTTCGCCACCCAAACTTCGAGCATGGTTTCGCGATCACGAAAGCCCATGCCTTGACGCTCCGCTCTCATGACATTCTTTAGAGTGTTGGTCATGCGAGCGCTGTCATCACAACTGACATCGGCCAATTGGGCGTGACTGGTCGTGCTGATGGAGCATGCAGAAACGAGCGGAAGGAGGTAACGGATCAACATATTATGCAAAGTAGCGCGATCTCCGAGTGATTGTAACGGTTTTATGACAGCCTGTGGATAAAGTTTCGGCACTGTGATGCAAAGAACATGGACATATGCATTGACGCGTCAGCGACGTCATTTTTCCGTTACGAAAACGTAACGATTTTGAATCAAAACTGTCGCGCCACTGTCGTTTTTGGGCCGTAAATCGCCGTGAAAACTGGGGGCCATATGCTGCATATTGAAGCGCTGACCAAGCGGTTCGGAGACAAGACCGCCGTTGACGCGGCCACCATCTCTGTCACTGAACCAAACATGATCGGCATCATCGGTCGTTCTGGGGCCGGTAAATCCACCCTTCTGCGCATGCTAAATAGGCTAAGTGATGCGTCTGAGGGTTCCATCTGTTTTGAGGGTCAAGACATAACCGCTTTGAAGGGTCCTGCAAAGCGCAGATGGCAATCGCGCTGCGCGATGATCTTTCAACAATTCAATCTTGTCCCGCGAATGGATGTGGTATCGAACGTTCTGCATGGTACGTTGAACAAGCGCTCTACCTTTGCGACTTTGTTCAATCTTTACCCGCAGTCGGACATCCATAAAGCCATCGAAATTCTCGACCGGCTTGGGATCGCGGAACAAGCGCCCAAGCGGGCCGAAGCGCTTTCGGGCGGGCAGCAGCAGCGCGTCGCGATTGCACGCGCGTTGATGCAAGACCCTAAGATCATTCTGGCCGATGAACCCATCGCCTCGCTTGATCCTATGAACGCGCAGGTGGTGATGCAGTCTCTGCGCCGGATCCATGAAGAAGATGGGCGCATGGTGATCGCCAATCTGCACACACTCGATACAGCGCGCCGATACTGTGACCGCGTGATCGGGATGCGCGACGGCAGGATCGTCTTTGACGGCACTCCTCAACAGCTGACCACCGGAGCGGCGCGCGACATCTACGGTGCGGGAGCGGATTTTTCCGAGGCGGCCACGTCAACCGAAATCGAAACGCTGGACAGGTCCAACGTGGAGAAAACTTACGCCTGAGCCAGTTTCACACCCCGCGCCAAAACGAACAAGACGCGGGCCACCTTCATCAAACCCAATGGAGACGACAGATGAAAAAGACCCTAGTTTTGGCGCTTGCCGCCACCACGGCGTTGAGCACAGGCGCATTCGCTGAAGAGATCTCAGAGTTCCGCATCGGTATTCTGGGCGGTGAAAACGCGCAAGACAGGATGAATTCTTACCAGTGTTTGGCCGACTATACGTCAGAGGCACTCGGCGTTGAAACCAAACTTTTTGCTCCAGCTGACTATAACGGCGTGATTCAGGGCCTATTGGGCGGCACGATAGATATGGCATGGCTTGGCGCGTCCTCTTATGCGGCCACATATCTACAGGACCCCGAAGCGGTTGAGCCTGTGCTGATTAAGGTTAATGTGGATGGCTCCATTGGCTATCACTCCATCGGTTTCGCCCGCAAGGATAGCGGTATAGCCAACCTCGATGACATGGAAGGCAAGGTGTTTGGTTTTGGTGATCCGAACTCCACGTCCGGCTATCTGATCCCCTCCATTGAGATCCCGCAATACAAGGACGGTGTGACCATGGAGTCCGGCGAATATTTTGCTGACGTGAAGTTCACCGGCGGCCATGAACAGACCATCGTTGCGGTCAACAATGGTGACATCGACGGGGGTGTTACTTGGGCCGATGGTCAGGGCAACTGGGAAGATGGCTACAATTCCGGCGCGCTGCGCAAAGCTGTGGATGCGGGTCTCGTAGACATGAACGACATGGTCCAGATCTGGAAGTCGGCCGTTATCCCCGAAGGCCCGGTTGTGCTGCGCAAAGCGCTGCCTGCAGATGTGCGCGAAACCATGACTGAGTTGGTGGACGGCCTGCACGAACGTGACGCCGATTGCGCGTACGGTGTTGCGGCCGGTGACACACTGGGCTTCCAGCCGGTGACGCATGACACTTACATCTCCATCGTCGAGGCGCGCAAAGCTAAGATTGGTGGCTAAGCCATTTTTATGACGCAGCCGGTAGCCCTTCTGGGCTGCCGGTTTTTTACGACCTGGGGGCAGGATGGCAGACGTTTCCTTTAGTGGCGCGCAACCCAGCGTGGCCAGCATTCAGACCAGCTATATGGCGCAAGTGCAGAGGCGCAGGCTTTATGGCGGGCTGACCTTGTTGATTTTCGTCATGCTGATGGTGTCGGGTTTTAACGTCGCCGATGATCGCAACGCGGGCGGGTTCTGGGAGGGTTTGCACCAGATCGGGGATTACCCCGCAGATGTTCTGTCCGAGGCGTGGGAGAAACGAACCGACTTGCCTGGCTTGATTGCCAAGTATTTCCCCGCGCTTGTGGAGACCATAAACATTGCCGCCGTATCGACGCTCATTGGCGCCATCGCCGGTCTATTTTTATCATTGCTGGGAACAAGGGGGTTGGCCAAGTGGCCGCGTCTGATCCCGCTCTTCCGCCGCCTCTCAGACATCATGCGCGCCGTGCCAGAGATCGTGATTGCCCTCATGCTGATCTTCGTTCTGGGTGGTGGGCCTGTGCCGGCGATGATCGCCATCGCGATCCATACAGCAGGCGCTCTGGGCAAGATGTTCTCGGAAGTGGCGGAGAATTCCGACCTCAAACCCATTGAGGGTTTGCATTCTACAGGTGCCAATTGGTCCCAAAGAATGCTGCTCGGCGTGATGCCGCAGGTGGCACCTAACTACATCAGCTATACGCTGTTGAGATTTGAGATCAACATCCGCGCCTCTGCCATTCTGGGTTTCGTGGGTGCGGGCGGTTTGGGGTACGAGTTGCGCAACGCCATGGCTTGGGGACCGGGTCGATTTGGCGAGGCAGGCGCCATCTTCATTTTGCTATTTGGCACGATCGTGTTCTTCGATCAGGTCTCAAGCCGCTATCGAAACCGTCTGACAGAGGGGCAAGGCCAATGAGTGCCGTCGATCTGAGTGCCGCAAAGCTTCAAGCGGACCGGGTGATCCACCGCAAACGCGTTATTGGCGTCGGTATCCCCGCCGTCATCGCAGCCTACCTTGTCTACATATTCTTTGCCTTCGATTTGCCGGGTCTTGCGCAACGGGCCAACCTCGATAACGCCGTGACGCTTGCCTCGGATAGCTGGTCCCACAAGGTGCATGTGACCCGCGACAACCGGTCAGGCAAGATCACCTATGCCGTAGAAGGTGAACGCAAAGGCCGCTACCCCGAAGGCCAGCGCCCGAATTGGGTGAGCGGCGATGATACGATAACAATCGATCTGGGCGCGGGTCACATCGTGCGGTATCTACCGGAAAACCGCGCGGAAATTGAGGTGCCCGGTTTCCAGATGATCGAGGTGCAGGCTAAAGGGCGCAGCCTGATCAGCAACCTGCCCAACAATGTGCCTGACTGGATTTCAGTCTCCAGCCGCCGCATCGGTATCACAACGCCTGAGGGCCGTATCACGATGACCGGCGCACGCACCGAGGTGTTCAATTACTTCCCGGGGTGGGAGCTATTCTGGTTCACGCTGGACAGCCCCTATCATGGCAAAAGCCTCGGCACGCTGCTTTTTGGAGAGCGTGTGGTGCCCGCACAATCCAATTTCGCGGGCGCGATCTCTGAGTGGTGGAACAATGCAATGTGGCGGCACAAGGATGTGGCATGGGCCATTGGGGAGACAATCCTAATGGCGTTCCTGGGCACCATAGGAGCCGCGATCATCGCGCTGCCACTTTCCTTCCTTGCAGCAAAGCGGTTCTCCCCACTTGTCCTTTTGCGCGCCGCGACCCGGCGTCTTTTTGATTTCCTGCGCGGCGTGGATGCCTTGATCTGGACGGTTGTTTTAGCACGAGCCTTTGGCCCTGGGCCGCTGACCGGGGCGCTGGCGATTCTGATCACCGACACGGGCACTTTCGGCAAAACATTCTCGGAGGCTTTGGAGAACGTGGACGAGAAGCAAATCGAAGGCGTGTCTTCTACGGGTGCAAAGCCACTGCAACGCTATCGTTTTGGTGTCATCCCACAGGTTGTGCCAGTGCTCTTGGCGCAGGTCCTCTATTTCCTTGAATCAAATACGCGCTCTGCCACGATCATCGGGGCGATCACTGGCGGCGGCATTGGTCTGATGTTGACCCAAGCGATCCAGACACAAAAGGATTGGGAAGAGGTGGCCTATTACATCGTCCTCATCGTGATCATGGTGATGTTTATGGATTGGTTCTCTGGCTGGCTGCGGGGTAAGCTAATCGGGCGAAAGCATTGATGGCGCGGCTTGCGGCCGATGCGCCCTTCTTTCATCCTGATTGTGAGGTCACCGAGGGCAGCTTTGGCGCGTATGTCGAGATCGGCAAAGGCAGCCGCGTGTCCAACTCAGTGTTTGGCGATTACAGCTACTGCGACCGCTACGCCGACATTGCCAATGCGCAGATCGGGAAATTCGCCAACATCGCCGCGTTCACCCGTATAGGCGCGACAGACCACCCGCTGCACACCGCGTCCTGCCATCACTTCATGTATCGCTCAAATGACTATTGGGATAACGTGCCGCGAGATGAGGCATTCTTTGCCCAGCGTAGATCGCGCACCGCGTTCATCGGCCATGACACTTGGATCGGAGCCGGTGCCATGATCAAACCCGAAGTGACGCTCGGACACGGTTCGGTTGTCGCCGCCGGTGCGCTCGTGACAAAGGATGTTGCTCCCTACACAATCGTTGCAGGCACTCCCGCCAAGCCCCTGCGCTTGCGCCAGCCGCCAGAGATTGCAGAAAGACTGATCGAACTGGCCTGGTGGGACTGGTCACATGAAGGCATCCTACACGCTTTGGAAGACTTTCGTACCCTCGAAGCGCCTGCCTTTCTAGAGAAGTACGAGGTTTAAATCTCCAGCGTCAGAGTTACGCGGTCCCCGGCAAACCACGTCCGCCCGTATTCAACTGGCGCGTCTGTGCCATTCACATTCACGCTGGTAGATTTCATCAGGGGATCGCCTTCTGCTACGTTGAGGTGTAGCGCATGCGTGGTTGTCGCCCGAACCGCAGTTAGCCGCGTGGACGCGCGCGTGTAATCGATGATGCCAACTGCATGAAGCGCTTCGGTCACACTGCCGGTAGTGCGCAAAGCGTCCTCTATACCGGCGAGCCGGTCCCGCGGAAACATGCTCTCAAACACCGCAACGGGCTGACCATCCGCGAGAGACAGACCATGGTAAGCGCAGACCAGATCTCCGGGTGAGATGTTCAAAGCCTTGGCTTCGCCCTTGGTCGAGGCTCTCTCTTCTATCTGCAAGATGCGCTTTTCAGGTATGCGGCCTGCGGCAGCTAGGTTTTCATGAAAGCGGACCCTTTTGCCGATTGGGTAATCCGTAGGGGCGCTTTCCACGAAAGCACCGGACCCTCGGCGTGTTCGTATCAGCCCTTCTTCGACCAAGGCCGACAGACCATGCCGTACAGTGTGGCGATTGACGCCAAACCTGCTTGCCAAGGCAGCCTCGGTCGGCAGCTTTTCACCGGGGGCATAGCGCCCTTCGGCGATGTCGCTTCGCACGGCATCTGCAATCGCTGTCCAAACCGGTGTCTTTCGTTTGCGGTTGATCGCCTTGTCACGCAAATTTCACAATATTCCTGTGTCAATTCTCAGCCAAAGTGGTAAGATATGTATAGTTGTATAGTAATTGAAAAAGTTGTCGAGATGAAAGACGCCTCTGACGAAAACACGCGAAGAAAACTCTGGATGTCCGTTATGGCCAAAGCGCCTAGAGGCCGTGTGTCAGAATTATTGGACGCTACGATGAAGCGCCCGGAATTCACTTGGTTGCGTGCGCCAGAGATTGGCAGCACGATGGTCCGGGGGCGGGCCGGCGGAACCGGGGCGCCCTTCAATTTGGGCGAGGTGACCGTAACGCGCTGCGCTTTGAGGCTGCATAGCGGCGAGGTAGGACACGCCTATATCCAGGGGCGACGCAAAGCAGATGCAGAAGCGGTAGCGCTTGTGGACGCTTTGATGCAGAGCGACATAGCGGATTTGGTCGATACCACCATCCTGCAAAACCTCGAAAATGACCACGCCGCGGCCAGACAAGCACGCGCTGCGAAAGCAGCGGCCACAAAAGTTGAGTTTTTCACCATGACCAGAGGGGAAGATTGATGCAGACGGATAAACTGTCCGGCGGGTTTGATCACCCGGCCATCCAGTCCGCCCATGCCTTCCGAAGTGTTATGGAGGCCATGGCCCGACCCGGCACAGTACAGGACATTCATGGGGCTGAACCGCCAACGCTGCTTTCAAGCGCGGCAGGTTCAGTATTGCTTACGCTGTGCGACGCGGATACGCCCGTTCATCTGGCCGGTGAGTTAGATTGCGAAGACGTGCGCGCATGGCTGGCCTTCCATACCGGCGCGCCGATCGTTGGCCCAGCGCATTGCATGTTTGCCGTGGGCACATGGGTGACGCTGACGCCATTATCGCTGTATCCAATTGGCACGCCAGAATATCCGGATCGCTCCAGCACGTTGATCGTCGAATGTAGTGATTTGGAGCAGGACGGTGTACGCCTCAAAGGGCCTGGTATCCAATCAATCGCATCCCTTTCCCTGCCAGAGGTAGACCCGTTTCAAGCCAATCACTCTTTGTTTCCCCTTGGGTTGGATTTCATCTTCACAAGCGGAAGCCGGATCGCGGCGCTTCCCAGAAGCACGGAGGTTTTCTGATGTATGTCGCCGTCAAGGGCGGGGAGCGCGCCATTGAAAATGCCCATGCCTGGCTGGCCGAAGAGCGCCGGGGCGACAGAGATGTGGCTGAGCTGACTATCTGCCAAATTCGGGAACAGTTGAGTTTGGCCGTAGACCGCGTGATGGCGGAAGGGTCGCTTTATGACCCTGATCTGGCGGCCTTGGCAATCAAACAGTCGCGCGGAGATCTGATTGAGGCGATTTTCCTGATCCGGGCCTATCGCACGACTTTGCCCCGGTATGGGGCGTCAGAGCCGGTAGAGACGGGTTCGATGTCCTGTGACAGGCGCATCTCGGCCACCTTCAAGGATCTACCAGGGGGGCAGGTTCTGGGCCCGACTTTTGACTACACACACCGTTTGCTGGATTTCAAATTGGCCGCAGATGGCGACGTGTCAGACTCACCTTCCGTAGAGCCAGACTTGACCGAAGTGCCGCGTGTGACGGAATTCCTAAATCAGGAAGGCTTGATCGAGGAATCCGCCTTTGACGACACGACACCGCCTGATCTGACCCGTGAACCGCTGGCAATGCCTGCAGATCGCGCGCTGCGCTTGCAGGCTCTGACGCGGTCTGACGAAGGGTTTACCCTTGGGCTCGCCTACTCAACACAGCGCGGCTATGCCCGCAATCACGCCTTTGTTGGGGAGTTGCGCATCGGGACGGTCGCGGTTGAGATGGACATCCCCGAACTGGGCTTTGCCGTGGAGATCGGGGAGATCACGCTCACCGAGTGCGAAACCATCAACCAATTCAAAGGCTCCAAGACCGAGCCGCCGCAATTCACGCGAGGCTATGGTCTCGTTTTTGGTCAATCGGAACGCAAGGCCATATCAATGGCATTGGTGGATCGCGCGCTGCGGTGGGAAGAACTCGGTGAGGACAATGTTGGCGCACCGGCGCAAGATGCCGAGTTTGTACTCTATCACGCTGACAACATTCAGGCGACTGGGTTTCTGGAACACATCAAACTGCCCCACTACGTGGATTTCCAATCCGAGCTCGAACTCGTGCGAAAGCTGCGGCGCGAGGCAGGCGCAGATCAGGTGCAGGAGGCTGCGGAATGAGCGACTACAATTTCGCATATCTCGACGAACAAACCAAACGGATGATCCGGCGGGCTATCCTCAAGGGGTTGGCGGTGCCCGGCTATCAGGTGCCTTTCGCCTCCCGTGAGATGCCAATGCCCTACGGGTGGGGCACGGGAGGGGTGCAGGTGTCGGCGGCGGTGTTGACGCCTGAGGATACGCTTAAGGTGATCGATCAGGGCGCGGATGATACGACCAATGCGGTGTCCATTCGAGCGTTCTTTGAGCGCACGGCCGGGGTTGAGACGACCACCGCAACGAAAGACGCCACCGTCATCCAGACCCGCCACCGCATCCCAGAAGAGCCTTTGAGCGAGGATCAGATCCTTGTCTATCAGGTACCTATCCCGGAGCCGCTGCGCTTTCTGGAGCCGCGCGAAAGCGAGACGCGCAAGATGCACTCATTGGAAGAATATGGGCTGATGCATGTAAAGCTCTACGAGGACATCTCGTGCCACGGTCATATCGCCACCTCTTATGCCTACCCTGTGAAGGTGGAGGGGCGATATGTGATGGATCCCTCTCCTATCCCTAAATTCGACAACCCAAAGCTCGGCGATATGCCTGCGATCCAGCTTTTCGGTGCGGGTCGCGAGCAGCGGATCTATGCGCTGCCCCCCTACACGCAGGTGGTCAGCCTCGATTTTGAGGACCATCCATTTGAGGCGTCAAAGGCGGATCACTGCTGTGCGATTTGCGGTGTGGATGATGCCTATCTCGATGAGGTAATTGTCGATGATGCAGGCGGGCGGATGTTTGTGTGTTCTGACACGGATTACTGCGAAACGCGCGTGACTGAGGGCCAGACAGAGGAGTCAGTGGCATGACCCCGCTTCTGTCTGTGCACGGCGTGACCAAGCATTACGGCAACCATCTGGGTTGTGCGGATGTGTCCTTTGATCTTTACCCCGGTGAGGTGATGGGTATCGTTGGCGAAAGCGGCTCTGGCAAATCGACACTTCTAAACTGTATGGCCGGGCATTTGGCCCCAGATATGGGCCAAGTCGTGTTTGACACGCGCGGCGACGGGCCGCGCGACACGCTGACCATGTCAGAACCCGAACGTCGGATGTTGGGGCGCACCGACTGGGCCTTTGTGCATCAACACGCACGCGACGGGCTGCGCATGGGCGTCAGCGCGGGCGGCAATGTAGGCGAACGGCTGATGGCGGTTGGTGCGCGCCACTATGGTGACATCAGGGAGCAAGCCACCGATTGGCTGGAGCGGGTGGAGATTGACGCAGGCCGTGTGGATGACCGGCCGACGACCTTCTCGGGCGGCATGCAGCAACGTCTGCAGATCGCGCGCAATCTAGTCACCGGGCCGCGTCTGGTGTTCATGGATGAACCGACCGGTGGACTTGATGTCTCAGTGCAGGCACGCCTTCTTGATTTGCTGCGCGGATTGGTTCGCGACATGGGATTGTCAGCGATCATCGTCACTCATGATCTTGCCGTGGTGCGGCTACTTGCGGATCGCTTGATGGTGATGAAATCTGGCCATGTGGTTGAGACGGGGCTAACCGATCAGGTGCTCGATGATCCTCAGCACGCGTATTCCCAACTTCTTGTGTCCTCCGTTTTGCAGGTCTGATCGATGACTTTACAAATCATGCGCGCAACAGATCAAGACAGTCAGGAGATCGCCTCATTTTTGGCCATCGCCTTGCCAAAACACTGGCGGCTGCCCGAACTTCCAGATCCAGCTCAAATTCGCCGGGTCATTTCACACAGAGGGTCTATCCTACTGATCGCGCGTCAAAGGGAAAATGTCGTCGGTTTGGCGCTTGGATGGTACTTTCCCAACACTATCGGCCAAGGCGATACAGCCATGCTAGATGAGCTTTTGGTCGATACGAACTCTCGCAGGAGAGGCATTGGAACCGAGCTTGTGGCAGCTTTTGCAAGAACTGCACGGCAGCTTGGTAAAGCGCCTATCGAAATTTGGGCAACAACAGATTTTCCACAAGAGCCCGCCGCGACCGCGTTTTCAAGATCAGGCGGAAAAAAGGGCGTGTTGGTTCGGCAATTCGACTGGCCGCGGGAGGTATGCGCATGATTGCCCTCAAGGAAGTTTCCAAGACTTTCACGCTGCACAATCAGGGCAGCGCCATCATCGAAGTGATCGATGATGTGTCGTTCGATGTTTCGCCCGGGGAGTGTGTTGCTCTGACCGGCGCATCCGGGTCCGGCAAGTCAACATTGATGCGCATGATTTATGGCAACTATCTAACGCAATCGGGCTCCATCTGCATCGGTGACGTGGATCTGGTTAAATCTGAGCCGCGCGAAGTGATCGCTTTGCGTCGTGAGGTGTTGGGGTATGTCAGCCAATTCCTTCGCGTTGTACCGCGTGTGCCGACGGTGCAGGTTGTGGCAGAACCGCTGCGCGCTTTGGGAGCCGAGGCGGAAGAGGCAGAGGCCCGCGCCAAGTATTTGTTGGCGCAGCTTAACATTCCCGAAAGGCTCTGGTCGCTCAGCCCCACTACATTCTCTGGCGGCGAACAGCAGCGCGTGAACATTGCGCGCGGCTTTGCCCATCCCTATCCCGCATTGCTTCTGGACGAACCCACCGCGAGCCTTGATGCCAAGAACCGCGAAATTGTACTGTCGCTTATTGAAGAGGCCAAAGCGCAGGACGCAGCCGTCATCGGTATTTTCCATGATGAGGCCGCACGCGCCCGGGTTTGCGACCGAGAGATTGATATCAGCCAGTTTACGCCGGCGATGGTGGCATGACGGAAAACAGCACCAAATCAGGGCGTCTTATCGCCGTTGTGGGCGAGTCTTGCGTGGGCAACGATAGCTTCATGCAAGGGTTGCATGACGTTATGCCAAGCCTGCATTTGGTGCGACAGGTTGTGACACGTGCGCCAGAGTTAGCGGACGAGGCATACGATGCCGTATCTGTCCAAGAGTTCCAGGACATGGCCGAACACGGGGCCTTCGCGTTGCATTGGCATGCGCACGGGTTACTCTACGGCATTCCCGTTACAATCAAGTATCACTTGAACAGAGGCACAGATTGTCTTGCCAATTTTTCCTGGACAGCTTTGGCTGAGGCATCGACACTATTTGCCCGTTTGGTCATTCTCAACATCAGCGCGAACTCCGATACGTTGGCGGCGCGTCACGCCGCACGAGGGCACGAAGACGCCGAAGAGATCGCAAAGCGTCAGGGCGAGGCCGAAAAACCTCTGCCTCGTGGCTTGGACGTGACCACCCTATCCAACGAAGGCCCTCTTTCTCAAACGATTGCCCGTGCCGTAATCCTGTTGCAACAGGACCAGGTTACCGTTGGGAACACGACATGAATTCTCCCTTTTCGACCCCATCACTTTCGACGTTTGGCAACCCTGATCTGCGAGATGACATGTGTCTGGCGAATGCGCGGTTGATCCTGCCCGATCGTGTGATCCTGGGCGCGATCACTATTGAACAAGGCGTGATAAACGAGATCGTAGAAGGCGACCGGTTGCCTGATGGCGCAACGGATTGCGCCGGCGACTTCGTTTTACCGGGCCTTGTGGAGCTTCATACCGACAATGTGGAACGCCATATTGAACCACGTCCAGAGGTCGATTGGCCCCATTTGCCCGCCCTTTTGGCCCATGATGCGGAACTTGCCGGGGCCGGTATAACCACGGTCTTTGACGCTATGCGGGTTGGATCCATCCACAGCGGCAAGGGGCGCTACATCGATTATGCACGCAAGCTTGCAGATGAACTGTTGGCGGCGCGTGCGCAAGGCATGTTTAAAATCAGCCATTTTCTACACCTGCGTGCTGAGATTTGTTCAGAAACACTGCTGGAAGAAATGGCAACCTTTGAGCCGGAAGATCGCGTGGGCATCGTCAGCCTGATGGATCACACACCTGGGCAAAGGCAGTTCCGCGACTTGACTGCTTTGAAAACCTATATCTCCAAGAAGCGCGGCATGAACGACGCCGAGTTTGCGGCCCATGTAGAGAACCTTCTCGGTCTGCAAAAGCGATTTGGCCAAAAGCACGAGGCAGGCGCTGTCAAAGCGGCCAGGCGCCTAGGTGCCGTGCTTGCCAGCCATGACGATACCACAGCGGAGCAAGTAGCAACTTCCGCGCAAAATGGTGTGGGGTTTGCCGAATTTCCGACAACGATTGAGGCCGCTAAAGCCTGCCGCGAACATGGGATTGCCGTCATGATGGGTGCACCCAACCTGATTCGCGGTGGTTCACATTCTGGCAACGTTGCAGCGGAAAATCTGGCAAGAGCCGACAGGCTGGACATCATGTCGTCTGATTATGTGCCTTCGGCACTTCTTTGGTCTGCGTTTCAACTGGCGAAGATTTGGGATGACATGCCACGCGCTGTCGCGACAGTGACATCCAACCCCTCAAAAGCCGCGAATTTGCAGGATCGAGGCGCTCTGCGAGAGGGACTCAGAGGTGATGTTCTACGCGTATGCCTTTCAGATCAAACACCATTGCTGCGTGGCGTCTGGAGCCAAGGCCGTAAAATAGGCTAAAAAGTGACGAGCACTTAAGTCGGTCGCGCCGCACGTTTTCGCCGGTTCCGCTCAAAAATTTTGTGGATTGGGGTATGACAGATGCAGTTCAGGACAAAAACCAACTGGGTCATCTTGCGGGCCTCTCTGCTCAAAACCCAAAGGGTCTAGCGCACCATAGTCAGACGGTTCCATTCTGCATATTCGGGTGATCCCTCGTTATTGATTTCGCCGTCGTAGCCAAATTCAATCTGATGAACGATGGTGGAATTCGCATCTGCAAATACGACGGAATACGCTTCAATTAGGTCCGCGGTGGAGAGCAACCTATTCGCAGCAAAATCGGGCCAGCCTGCGTGATTGGTGCCGCGCGGCGCGGAAAACGGGATTCCCTGCAGGGAACCCGATAACGTCAAATGGCAATGGCCGTGAAAGATGTGACGGATCTTGTCCCGATGTGGCGCTAAGGTCTGCGCAAAACGATCACGCTCCTGCAGCATTATTTTGTCCATAGGCCCCACGCGCGTCGGCACCGGGTTGTGATGCATGTAAATCCAGATCGGTCCTGGAAGGGTTTGCAATCGATCATCCAACCACGCGGCGCGGGCTGCACAGAAATGCCCCGCATGGGTGTTGGGCCCCCAGGTGTCAAGCGTGATGGCGTGACCCAAGGAGAGCGGAATAACGTGTTGCACAAAGCCACCATCGCCCTTCAAATCCGGGAAGACCTCAAGCAGATTCGACCGGTCGTCATGGTTGCCTATCAACAGATGAACCGGCACCGGCAGCGTTGCGATCCTTTCTTTGAGGCGCCGGTAGTCTTCCAAGTCTCCCCAATCAGAAAGATCGCCGGTGATGAACAGCGCCTCCGCATCCGCGTGCAGCGCCATGGCGTGGTCAAGCGCGTGTTCAAAATTGGCATTGGGATCGCGCCCGCCGATGGTTTGGCCAGGCGTGGTCAGATGAATGTCAGTAAACTGGAGGAGTTTCATGCTATTCTTCTTGCTGAAAAAATCCTGAGGAGGTCTGGGGGAGCAACGCTCCCCCAGTTTGGTGCTTTAGGAACCGGTCGGAAGCAGGTCCTGAACTTCTTCGCTCAACTCTTCTTGCAGCTCTTCCATGTCGTCGAACTCTCCGGTCACGATGCCTTCAAGCGCGTCATAGATCACTTGCGTGGCCGCAAGACCGTTGTCGCCCGGATAGGCTTGCCACTCGCGCAGAAGTGGCAATTGGCGCACGGCGGTGGCCTTTGTGGGGTTCTCGGCATAGAAATCCGCCAGGATGATTTCATTGGCAGCCTGGTTGGGCGGCATGTAGCCCGTTGTCCGCGCCACATCCGCAGCACCCTCACCCGATGTGATGAACTTCAGCCACTTCCACGCCGCATCCAGCTCTGCTGGGTCCTCAGATGTAGAGACCAGCATGGCCGAATTGCCGCCCGCAGGCAGACCCATAGGGCCTTTATCCGTCAGACCAGGGAACTCATTCGTCACAAGTGTGAAATCCCCCATAGAGCGTTCTACGGCTCCCACAGCGGAGGTGGACCAGAACATCATGCCCACGTCGCCCGCAGCAAAGGAGGCCAGTGCAGCCTTCCATTCAAGGTTCTGCATTTCACAACCACGAAAGATGTCATGCATGGTATTGAGTGCGGTCAAGCCTTCGGGTTCATCAAGCGTGAAATCCGTGCCCATGACAGTGGGTTTGTCCTGGCTCCACATCAGGGCTTGCAGGAACCAGTTCCCGGTGATGTTCCAGCCCCAGAAGACCGGGTTGTCGACTCCCGCTTCCTTCAGCGCAACGCAAGCTGCGATCACCTCTTCCCATGTGGTGGGCAGGTTTTCGGTGGTGTAGCCTGCTTTGGCCATCGTCTCCATGTTGTAGTAGCTGACAGGTAGTGAGATGGAGAAGGGCAGACCATGGACATCGCCCTCAAACGTGCCCAGATCCAGCATCGCCCTGTGATAGCCATCCTTGGCAAAATCGGCTTCTTCCGCGATGAACGGCTCCAGCGATTTGGCGATGCCCTTTTCCACCAGGATCGCCTGCCGGTTCAAACCCTGCATAGTCACATCGGGCAGCGTGCCCGCAACAGACTCGCGCAGGATGGTGTTGGTGCCGTCCTCATAGCTTTCGTAGGTTGCGCGCATCTTCACTTCGATGTTGGGATGCGCCTCATAAAATTTCGGTAGGATCTTTTCATAGGTCACGTCAAAGAGGTGGCTATAGGGGTAGGCAAATTCGATGACGATCTTGTCTTCTGCCAAGGTGGGGCCTGCGAGCAGTGCAAGCGCCATTGCGGTTGTGAGTTTTTTCATTACTCTCTCCATGTGCTAGGGGCCTGACGGTTTGGCGATTGGCAGCGCCCCGGTTGGTATCCCGTTTGGGATTTCGTTGTGGGGTGGGCCTTGGCCCGCCCTACTTCATTCCGGACAATGTGATCCCTTCGATGAAACGGCGTTGCGCCAGAAGGAAGGCCACGATGAGCGGGGTCACGATGATGCAGGCGGTGGCCATCATCGGCCCGAAATTATCCCCATCCGCATCGCCTTTGAATTCACGCAGTCCCAGTGGCGGCGTGAACAGATCACGATTGCCGGTGATCACAATGCGGGGCCAAAAGTAATCATTCCAATGGGCCACCACGCTGAAGATACCAAAGGCCATCAGCGCGGGGATCGCCGTGGGCAGCATCACGTTCCAGACGATGGAATATTCACTCATCCCGTCCATCCGCGCGGCATCTATGAGGTCATCGGGGACGGTCATGAAGAATTGCCGCATCAGAAAAATGCCAAACACCGATATTGTCCACGGTATAATCAAAGCTGCGTAAGAATTGGTCAGCCCAAGCTTGGCCAGCATGATGTAAAGCGGCAGCGCGATCGCATGGACCGGGATCAGCAAGCAAAAGAGCACCAGCCCAAACACCGCCTCTCGCCCCCAGAATTTCAACTTGGCGAGCGCATAGGCGCAAGGCAGCGCGACGATCACCTGAATGAGGAAAATAGAGACCGTCACGATCACGCCGTTGAGCAGATACCGCACCAGCGGCGCTTTCTCGAACGCGGTTGTGTAGTTATAGACGATTGGATTAACCATGCAGTCCTCGACCGCGTTGCCTAGCTTCACACAGAAGTCATCCCGGAAGGGTTCCTGAGACCCCAAAAACCCACCGGTCTGCTGCATGATCTCTGCCGGTGCCTTCAGCGAGTAACTGACCATCACGTAGAAGGGCAGCAACACGACAATTGCCCCCAGTATCAGCACAGCATGTTTCATCGTCTCGCGGGTTGAAAAACCAAGAGTGAGACTGTCGATAAGGACGGACGAGCGGGCACTCATATCAGACATAATGCGTCCTCCGTTCCACCAGCCATCGCTGCAGGATGGTCAGGAACATCACAAAGCCGAGGAAAACGACCGTAATCGCCGCCCCGATCCCCATCAGGTTCTGCTGAATGGCTTTTTCATAAATAGCGAACATCATCACATAGACGGATTTCGACGGACCTCCGCCTTGGGGATAGAACGCCTCGACCGTGTCAAAGACCTGAAAAGACCGGATGAAACTGATTGTCACCACGAACACTGTGGTTGGCCCCAGCATCGGCCATGTCACCAGGCGAAACCGCTCCCACCCCGTTTGCGCACCGTCCATTTCAGCGGCGTTGTAAAGCGTGCGCGGGATGGATGTGAGCCCGGCAAGGTAGAGCACCATGTTGAATCCAAAGCCCTGCCAGACGCCGATAAAAGCAACCGTCCAGATGGCATAATCCCGATCGGTCAGCCAAAGCGGGAAGGTGCGTGCGCAGCCGGCAGCGTACCAATCCCACGCCTCAAGCCACGTGCCGCAGCCCCGCTCCAACGTCGCGTTTATGATCCCGATGGTGGGGTGGAAGGCGAATTCCCATACAATGGCCATGGCAATCAGCGCAGCCATTACAGGCAAGAAATAGATCGTCTTGTACAGATCGCCGAACCGCGTCAGCGAGTGGATCAGCAGCGCCGCCCCAAGGCCGAGAAGCACCGTCAGTGGCACCACCACAAAGACATAGCGGAACGTGGCGCCAAACATCTTTTCATAGGTCGTGCGCGTGAAGATGCGCTCATAGTTCTCGGTGCCGACGAAATTCGCGCTTGTATTGCCCAGAGAGTAATCCGTAAAGCTCAGCGCGCCCGCGATCCCGATGGGTAAAAGCAGGATCAAAACCATCAAAACAATGGCAGGCCCAATAAACCACAGATAGGCGCGCGAGCCGGGCATTAGGCGACCTCCACCAGGCTGGTCCTTGCCACGCGAAGCCGCTGGCCGTCGGCCCCAAACACATGCACCTCATCCAAAAGGCCAGAAAACGTCACTTCTTCTTCCAGCCCCGTGCCCGCCAAAATCTTGGGATGGCTGCGCAAGATCACTGGCTTTTCCAACCCCGCCACCTGAGCGTGGAGGAAGACATCAGAGCCAAGGTTTTCCCGATGCCGGATCACGCCTTTGAATGGACCATCCGGGTCCAATTTCAGATGCTCTGGTCGTATCCCGACGGAGACGGGTTGTCGTGTCAGTTGCGTGTCAGGGATAAGAGCCTTGCCCATCACCGACAGGCCGCCCGTTCCGTTGATCTCCCCTGGCAGGATATTGATCGCGGGGGAGCCCACGAATTTGGCCACTTCGAGCGAGGCAGGCGCGCTATAGACATGCGATGGGCGCCCATATTGCAGGATTTGTCCGTTCATCATAACCGCCATCTGATCCGACATGGTCAGCGCCTCAGCCTGGTCATGGGTCACGTAAACGAAGGTGGTCTTTAACCGCCGATGCAATTCCGACAGTTCCGCCCGCATATGCACGCGCAACGCCGCATCAAGATTGGACAGCGGCTCATCCATCAGAAACGCGATAGGGTTGCGCACCATGGCACGCCCAAGGGCAGCGCGTTGCCGTTGACCGCCCGAGAGCTGCCCAGGCTTGCGATCAAGTAGCGCCTCGATCTTCAGCGTCTCTGCCGTGCGATGCACTTGCTTTCTCAGGCGCAAATGCTCCGTTCGCGCCAGGATCGGCCCTACGAAAGGCAACCGCCCAGCAAGCCTCAGATCACGCAGCTTCAAAGGCGTCATCATGTTCTCCGCCACGGTCAAATGCGGGTAGAGGGCATAGGATTGAAAAACCATCGCCAGATTGCGATCCGCCGGGCGCGTGCAGGTTACATCCTGGTCGCCGATCAGCACCTTGCCTGTGTCCGCGGCCTCAAGCCCGGCCAGAATGCGTAAGAGAGTAGATTTTCCGCAGCCTGACGGCCCCACCAGCGTCACGAATTGACCGGCCTCAACCGCCAAGTCAATTCCACGCAGCACCTCAGTTTCACCAAAGGATTTACCAATGCCTGACAGCACAATCTTCGACATCCCACCCTCGTTCATCATGCAGCTTAGGAAACACTTAGGCGGCGCAAATCTCGATTCTGTGACGACATATAAGTGTCACTTATGCCTGCTAAACTGATGATAGAAAGGACTGCGCCCGGTGTTCAACCCGTACCATTTCAAAGCCTTTTCCCAGGTCGTAAGGACGGGTAGTTTTTCCGCCGCAGCCCGCGCGATGGGCGTGTCGCAATCGGCAGTTACACAGCATGTGGCGAACTTGGAAAACACAGTCGGTGTAAGGCTGCTGATCCGCGCCCGCGACGGAGTGCAATTGACCTCAACGGGTCAGGAATTCTTTGACCTGGCTGATCGCTACGCTGTGCTCGATGCCGTCATCGATGAAAAACTGCGCGGTTATTCTGAGTTTTCCGAAGGCCATCTGCGCATCATCGCCAACGCGCCGCAGCCTGCCTTGCGCCTGATCTCGAAATACGCGGCACTCTACCCGGATGTGAACATCGATTTCGCCCTGTGCGATTGGACCTCGGCGATGGAGCTGTTGCAGGGTCAACAAACAGACATTGCCATTGTGACCGATCCCAGCAGGCAAGACGATTGGCACTACGTGCCTGTCTGTCGTGCGCGCTATGTCCTCTACATGCTCAAGAGCCACCCTTTGGCATCGCGCAACGCCGTTTCTCTGAACGATCTCGTGCCGGAAACCCTGCTTTTGCCCGAAACCGGGTCTCTCACTCAACGGATAGTGACAGGTGCGCTGAAAAAGAGCGGGCTGACCATGCGGCGGATCGTCAAAGTGACAAGTTTTCCCGTGATGAAAGAGGCCATCCTTGAGGGTCTAGGCGTCGGCATCTTCCTGGAAAACAGTGCGCAGAAAGAAAGCCAATTGCACGAGGTGCGCATTGAAGAACTGAACCGAGAGCACGAAACGAGCCTTGTGATCCCGAATTACAAACTGGATCTCAGGCAGACGCAGAGTTTCCTTAGAATTCTGTGAACTTTCATTATTGCGAGCTGACCCGAAGCCGTTTGGTTTCCAATATCACTTGGCTTGAAGACGCTCGATTGTCTAACCGAGTTTATATATGCACCCTCGAAAACTTTAGGGCCTCCTTTGGCGGCGACTACTTTATCGCGTCAGACTACCCCTGACCCAGCCCCCTAATCAGGGCGAATTGGATGTAGATTACGTTCCTGTTTCTTTCACTGGACTAGTTGCGGTCAAGGCCTGCTAAGCGGAGCTCGAGTGAGGCAAGCCGTGTGGCACGTTTGGGATCGGCGTAGACGCCCAAAGCCAACCGACACCAGTATTCTGGCACCACCTCAGTGCGGCGTGAGACGTCACTTAAGTACCGTCATCGAAGGCAGACGTTTATCCGGCCTGCTCAAAGGTTGCGCTTCTTCTCAGTAGATAACACCATTTTAGCGGTTTCAGAGAGCATATTGTCTAGATCGAAACCGCCGCCCATATCCGACAACCGCTTGTCGTAGAGCAAGAAGGACAAGCCATGAACAAAGCTCCAAAGCATAAATCCCCTGTCACGTACATCCTGATTTATTTCAGTTTCGCCGATGCATTTAGCAACCTCTTGAAGGACAAAACCAAATGTGTCTTCTCCGTAAGACTGGAGGCGGTCATCCTCGAGTTTGTCTGTAAAGCCACCAAATTTTAGTCGGAAAATCCCAGGCTCTTTCAAGGCGAAATTGATATATTCCCTTCCCAAAGCTTTTATGCGCATTGGCGAGCCTTCTGGAATTTCCTTAATAGATTCCAGCATGTTGGAACGGTGACGCGTCATCCCTTCTAAAACTGTTGCGACGATCATCTCGTTTTTGTCTTTAAAGTGCTTGTAGGGCGCCGCAGTAGAAACGCCAGCCAGTCGGCATGCGTCCGACACCGAAAAACCGTGCTGGCCTCTTTCTTCGACAAGTCGGCGTGTGGCCTCGATCAAACCCGCGCGAAGATCTCCGTGGTGGTATCCCGACTTCACAATCGGATCTGGCGCATGCTCTTCCAACTTCGAAGTGTGCTTTTCTAACGTTTCTTTCATGATCCAAGTCATGGCAAATCACGTACCTCTTGTCAAAGTAAGAGAAACTAACATATGTTAGAGGCGCTAACTTTACGAGGATTCGAAAGATGGCAGGGAAAGAAAAAACCGCCAAAACCGCAGACAAGCCCGGCTACATTATGAAGAGTGTGAATATGCTTGGCCGTGTCGGGCTTACTATTTCGTTTGTCGCCGTTGCGTTGTTTGCCGTTCAGTTTGGTGCAGCCGAATTAGATCGGCGCGCCGAAGCCTCCCCAGAACCGGAAGCCGCGGCTATCATTCCGGTCTCGACCTCGCCAGTCGAGTTCAATCAGGGCTATGAGGTCCAGCGTACATTTATCGGCCAGGTGGAGCCGCAAAAGACAACATCGCTCTCTTTTGAACTCGCCGGAAAACTCGCAAACATCAGCGTTGAGGAAGGCCACTACGTCAAAAAAGGACAGGTTCTGGCCAAACAAGACGTATCACTCCTTTTGGCCGAACAAGATCAATTGAACGCGTCCAAAGCCGCCAACGAAGCGCAACTTGTCTTTGCCAACCAGACAGTTGAACGCAATAGCCAATTGTCCAAGCGCGGTTTTACAAGCCAAGCGGGCCTTGACGAGGCCATGGCGCGTCAAAGCGAGTTGCTTGCAAGAATTGCCGAAATAGATGCACGCTTGAGCAGCGTGTCGATCCGGATTTCAAAGGCCACGCTCGTCGCACCATTTGATGGTCAGATAACGGAACGTTTGGTCGACGGCAGTGAAACGCTGAGCGCTGGACAACGCGTTCTTGGCCTCTTGGACACGCGCAAACCCCAGGCCCGTGTCGGTGTGCCTTTGGACGTTACCGAAGCAGATCTTAAAGACGCAATAATCAAGATCAACGGTGTCGAACGCGCGGCCGAACTGTTGAGTCTACGCCCTGATATCGACCAGATCACACGCACTAGAACTGCGATCTTTGAGATTGCTACCCTCGAGGTACCGGCCTTTGGTCAAACAGCCCGCCTCGTTTTTTCGGAGTGGATTGAAGCGGATGGCGTGTGGACCCTGATCACCAGCCTGAAAGAGGGCGTCAGAGGTCAGTGGACGGTGCTCGTCGTCGACGCCGAAAATATCGTCAAAACCGCCTCGGTCGAAATCCTTCATGCCGAGACAAATCGGGTTTTTGTGCGCGGAGCGTTTCCGCAAGGCACACGTCTCGTTAATGAAGGACCGCAACGCGTGACCGTCGGTCAGCGTGTCACCTTAGCGTCAACACAAGACTAGAGGCTGACGATGGAAACCCTCACCTTTCGCCAACCGCGCCTTGTGGCGCTGATAATCCTGGTTTTAGTCTCTGCCGGGTTGTCGTCTTTTCTTTCCTTAGGACGGCAGGAAGATCCGACAATCACCAATCTGTTTGCAACCATCACAACGCAGTTTCCCGGCGCTGATCCAGAACGTGTTGAATCGTTGGTCACGGCGGAGATCGAAGAAGAGTTACGCGAGATCGAGGAGGTGGATGAGGTATCCTCCGTTTCTCGGTCAGGGGTCTCTGTTGTGTCGGTGGAGCTTTTGGAGACGCTCGATGAGGCTACGATCGAGCAGGTGTGGGCCGAGGCAAGGGATGCGGTCGAAGATGCGCGGCGGAATTTTCCAACCGGCGTCTTGGCACCTGACTTCAACGCAGAAGGTATTTCAGCCTATTCTGCCGTAATATCAGTTGCAGCCACGCATGAGGACACGCCTATAACCCTGCTGGCGCGTCACGCCGAGGCTTTGGGTGACAGGCTTCGCTCTATACCAGCCACCCGCGCTGTGGACCTATTCGGCATGCCCGAAGAAGAGGTGCTGGTGAGCGTTGATCCGATCCGCGCGGCGACCTTGGGCCTCACTGCCGCCGAAATATCACAGCGTATCACTGCGGCCGACGGCAAGGTGCAGTCCGGGCGACTTCAAGGTGATGTTGATCTGACGATTGGCGTCACGGGCGAGATTGAAACGCTTGGGCGGCTGCGTACCGTAGTTCTGCGCGAGAATGCCTTGGGCAGTACTGTCGCCTTGGGCGATATTGCGGCGATTGACCGTGGCCCCAGAAGCCCTGCGTCGTCACTTGCTTATGCCAACGGAAAACCAGCGGTTCTTGTCGGCGTTTTGGCTCAGGATGGCGTGCAGATCGACCGATGGATGAGTTTCGTACGCGAAGAACTCTTGGCAGGGTCAGAAAATGTGCCGTTCGGGATCGAAGAGAGCCTACTATTCGATCAGAGCACCTACACGCTCGACCGGCTTTCCAACGTTGCGGTCAACATGGCCATCGGCGTCTCACTCGTCGTAATCGTACTGCTTTTGACGCTCGGTATCCGCGCCGCAGCGATCGTCGCGCTTGTCCTGCCCGTCGTGTCCCTTGCCACTTTGGCCACAATGAACATCATCGGCCTGCCAATCCACCAGATGTCAGTAACGGGTCTTATTGTTGCGCTCGGTCTTCTGGTTGACGCAGCAATTGTGATGTCTGATGAAGTTCGCAGGCGCCTCCAAAACGGCGTGGAACGCATAGAAGCGGTAAGCCAATCGGTCCGCCGACTTGCGGCACCTCTGCTGGCCTCGACCGTTACAACCGCACTGGCCTTCACGCCTATGATCTTGCTGCCAGGCCCGGCCGGGGATTTTGTAGGAGCCATTGCCATTGCTGTCGTCCTAATGCTGATTTGGTCTTTGGTCGTGGCCCTGACAGTTACCCCTGCCCTCGCTGGCTGGCTGCTCCCCACGGCCGAAAAAGGCAATGCATTTAGCAGAGGTATCTCTGTTCCGCTTCTCGCTCGTGTTTTCGAAGGATCCATACGCTTGGCGGTAAATAACCCGCTGCGCGCGATTTCGCTTTCGCTGATCTTACCTCTTCTGGGGTTCGCAGCTTTCCCAACACTGACCGCTCAATTTTTTCCCGGTGTGGAACGTAACCAGTTCTACATAGAGGTCGACATGGCGTCCGGTGCGGGCATTGGACGAACTGTGCAAACCGTCAAGGGAATGGACCAGATAATCAGAGCGAGTGATGGCGTTGAGAGTGTGTACTGGACCGTCGGAGAGTCAGCACCGGCATTCTATTACAATATTGTAGGCAACCGTTCACAAGAAACTGGCTATGCTCAGGCCATGGTGACCACTGCCACCGACGCGGACGCGGCTCGCCTAGTTGGCTCATTACAAGTGAAATTCGACGCAGAATTTCCTGACGCCCAAGTGATAGTGCGCGGTTTGGTGCAAGGCCCGCCAGTTGACGCACCCGTTGAGATCAAAATCCAAGGCCAAGATATCTCAAAACTGCGCCAATTGGGCGACGAAGTCCGCGCTATAATGGCCGACCTGGAATTGGTCACACAGGCCCGCGCCGGCGTGAACGGCGGCGCTCCCGAAGTGAAGGTCCAGATCGATGAGGTTAACACGCGATTGCTCGGGCTCGACATCACTGATGTTGCCGCACAACTCGACTCCGCACTTGTCGGCGTCACGGGTGGCTCTCTTGTCGAGGGGACGGAGCAACTTCCCGTGCGCGTACGCATGGGGGATGCTCTTCGCTCTGATCTTCAAGCTATCACTGATATGCCGATCTTGCTCCCAAACGCACAGTCTATCTCTGCAACTGGCGCCTTCCCTGCCGTGCCGTTGTCGGAACTGGCAACACTGGCGATCGAACCTGCTGAAAGTACCATCTCGCGTACGAACGGTATCCGTGAAAACACCATTCAGGCGTTCATTGTTCCGGGTGTTTTACCAGAAGAGGCGTTGCAAGACGTCCTTGCTGCGCTCGACGAACGTGGTTTCGAGTTGCCTAGCGGTTACAGCCTGCAACTTGGCGGAGATAGCGACGCCCGTTCGAACACAGTCGGCAATCTTTTGGCCTCTATTGGTATCATCGTTACACTTACGATAGCCACGATAGCGCTCACCTTTAACTCATTCCGTCTCACGGCGGTCGCGCTTATCGTTTGCGTTTTATCGGCGGGACTATCCATGCTTTCGCTAGCGATAATGCAATACCCGTTTGGGATAAACGCGATCATCGGTGTCATCGGCTCAATCGGTGTGTCGATCAACGCCGCGATCATCATCCTAACCGCTTTGCAACGGGACCCTGAGGCAAGTTCAGGCGACAGAAACGCAATGGCGCGCGTGGTGACTGATTCCAGCCGGCACATTGTTTCAACCACGATCACCACTTTTGGCGGCTTCTTGCCGTTAATGCTCGGTGGCGGAGCTTTCTGGCCCCCCTTCGCCGTGGCAATCGCCGGTGGTGTACTCCTATCCACGATCGTGTCATTTTATTTCACGCCTCCGATTTTTGCGCTTATTCATCGGCGGTCGCACCCGCAATACGCGGGGTCGACTGTCGCAACAACTAACCCCAACACTGTCAGACTTTTTCACGCGGCGGAGTAGTCACAGACCAATGGACGGCAAGTTCATCTTATTTGACAGCCGAATAAGCCTTTCTTCAGCTGTCGCAACTCAACAAAAAAGACGAGATTTTGTATTTATCCGTGGTCTATCCAATCGGCTGATTGTCAAACATCAAAATTCTACGCAGAACGGTTTCAAGGGTGACGCAAGCGCAGGGTCGCTTTGAAGGAAAATCATTCGCCTAATGCGTCATTTTTTGCTCCGGCTGCGAATTACAGGTTCGGAAAGCAGCACTGCTACGAGATGAATGTGGGTCCAAGGTCTGCAAACGGCCGTTCCTAGCAAAAGCTGGAACGTGTTGGCGTAAAAATGCCGCGGCCTCCTGTATCGGCGTTGGACCCAAAATGCATGGTACTACATTTCGTCCAAATGGCAGCTGACCTTGAGCACTACGATCATCCACCATGCATCAATTGCGCCACGCTATTTGCTCTGACTGCTTCAAACATAAATTCAATTTTTGAAACCAAGTTTACCAGGTGCGACATTGATGAGTTCATACATATTTACGTTATTGCTCAGATCGAGTTCGCTTTGTGTCGTGTCTATCCAAACGCCAAAGTCAATCAAGTTCTTGTACTTCGAAGTAATGTAGGCTCCACGGCAAAAAATCTCGCCTGCTGCTATGCTGGGCCAGTTTATGCGCCTGGTGTTTGTGCCCACCATCAGTGCGACGCGCGTTGGCTTACTTGGCGCAAAGCCGATATTGCGCACGCAGATTCTGGCAAAGCCATCATCGCTATAGCTGGGATCTTCCGGCAGCAGGTCAGGCTTGAAGATAGCTTTGTGCTTGGTCCCAAAGGGTTTTGCTTTACGGTTTGATTTTTGATCGCGCTTTGAGCGCCCTTCTATTTGGGCCGTTTCAGCCTCGCTGAAATTGGCGCGGCTGTTTTGCTCTTTCGCCTCAGTGCCAGGCAATGTCGCCATGGCGGTTGCAAATGAGAGCGACGTGAGGATTACATTGGTTTGCATCGGAATGATCTTTTCCATGTCGATTGTACATCGGCTAGATGAGCAGAACGGAAGGTTCAAAAGTAGATCATGAAAAGTCTGAGCAGCTGAACCAACCGGTGGCGTGCGACATGCACACGATAAAAAACCCGGGGAGACCCCGGGCTTTCGCGAATACATTTTTCAACTCAGCACTGATCCTGTGCAAAGTTGTTCGTGACACTTTCCTCTTGCATGGCGTCGAAATGATCTGCGCCTACCAGAACCGTGAAGCTTTCCTGGTTAAATGGATGCGGCACAGCGGCTGTGATCAGCACCTGTTTTTTGCGCGGCACGATCGGAACGGAGACCGTATAATAGGTGGTAGAGCTACCCTGAAACCCGACATAGGCATGAGACGCAGGGGCCATCTTGTCGCCGATATTCTTGACGTAGAACTGAACCGTTGAGGGTGAGTTGCACATGCCACCGCGTGCTGGCGTAACGATCAGATCCGGCAAAGCATTTTCATACTCATTGCTCACCAAATCGCCGCTGGCAGAGCGTGTTCTAGGGGCGCGCAACTGTTGTTGTCCCACCGATTTCTGGCTTACGCCTTTCTTACGAAGTTCTGCGGCCTCGGCGGAAACGACAAGGCCACTGACGATAACTGAGGCCGTCAGGGTGGAACGAATGATGTTGGCGATGATGCGGTTCATGGAAATGTCCTTTCAAATCATGTTTTCTGGACATGTGTCGTAAGCACCCCGCCGATGGTTCAAAAAGATTCTAAAACTCTTTAAATTCGATTTTTGCTCAGCAACCGTTCGACTGAACAAGCCCGTAGCCGAACTTTGTGTCCCTGCCAGATGCGCCAATGTCGCGCACGTTCTGACGCAGCGCTTTGCGAGCGTTGTTGATCGAAAACGCCCCACGTGCGGCCCGGCGCGCTAGAAGACCAATGACAAGGGGAGCCGCAAAGGATGTGCCAGACTGATAAGACGCCCCGGCCCCTTTGGCCGAATAGATATCGACACCGGGGGCCGCGAACTCGATATGCTTTCCGGTGTTTGCTTTTCGGAAGAGGCGACCTGCCGCGTCGACGGCTGTGATAGCAATCACCTCGGGTGCCGCGGCGGGGTATTTTGGTTTCGACGAGCGATCATTGCCCGCAGCGGCGATCATAACCATTCCCTTGCTCGCAGATAGCGTAAGGATACGACCCATAGTCGCATTGGGTGGCCCAGCAAAGGACATGTTCACCAGCCGCACACGCTGGCCCGCTAGCCAGCCAATACCTGCGGCCACGTTCTCCAAGCGCCCGCCGTTGCGTCCCTTGGCATTGCTAAAAGCTGCCGCCGCAAAGACCTGCGCACCTGGTGCGACGCCAATAAGAGGACCTGCAGCCGGCCCACCGGCGATGAGGGCCGCCACCGCTGTTCCATGATCGGCACCAACATGACGCTCGCCCGCGCTCAGCACAGATTTTCGTGTGACAGAGACGCCCTTGAGCGCCGCATGATCAGTATTGACCGGTCCGTCGATCACGCCCACACGCACCGCACCGCGCAATCGGCAGACCTTCGAAGGGTCATCGCCCAGCATCTTCGAATGATAGAGCCGCGGGCCCGAAGATAGCCGATAAATATGGTGCAAATCGATAACCGCCGTTGATGCCACGTTTTGCAAAGCCGCCCGCGCCTGTTGCAAGGTTAGATTGCCGGGAAAGGCATAGAACTGCATCTGCTGACCCAGGCCAGGAATGTTGCGCGTGCGTAGAAGCTGCGCACCGACGCTCTGCATTGCATTTGCTGCGGCATTTGCTTGCCCAGTGGAGACGGTCAGCGCGTATTCGGACGAACCGTCCGGCGCCGAAACCACATCGCTGCCAGCGCGTTTGCTCTTGGTGGTGCGGCTCTTGCGCTCTGGCCTGTTGGATGCTGCGTCGCTGCATATCTCCAAGCGCCCTAGTGTCAAAGCAGACGTGCCAGGTCGTTCCCAAAGCATTGAGTACATCGCCCCTTCACTGAGCCCACGCCGAGGTATGACGACAGAGATGCGCCGAATTGACCACCTCGTTGCACGCGCCACTACAGCCGGGCCCGATCCTGTGAGAAGGATCCGGCCCGAAGGGCTGCGGCCAAAGCCGGGGCCTGTTACTGTAGCCGTGGCCCCAAGAGCATAGCAGTCGGACCGATCAAGCCGGTACTGGGCTTGGGCGTCTTGCGATAAAAGCACAATCGCAAACGCCGCCAAAATGATATGGGCAAAACTGTGCATATCATTCGACGCTTTCAATCAGCCGGGTGCGTTGTTTCAAAGCAGAAAGAGCAGCAGTGCGCGCTGCCTCGTCGGTTGCCGCCAGCGTGTAGAGGCCGAGTGCGGAAGGCCCATCGATGATCATAAGATCAAGCTCCAACATTAGTGCACGAATTTGCGCCTCGGTCGCATCGGGGTTGAAGGCCACGACAAGTGTTGGACCGACGCCAATGCTTTCTTCCTCGCCGGCAAGTTCAAATCCACTGCCGTCGCTCAGGCCAAGATAAGCCGTCTGCGCGATGAAAAGACCAAAGACGACCATCGCTGCAATCTTCCAGAAACGCGGTGGGGCAGGTATATTGGCGGCTGGTGGTGCCGTCATCGTCTCGGCCTCGATATCGCGCAAAAGCCGGGCTAGACCAAACTCACCTGGGGATTGTACCTCGGCTTCTTTCTGCATGCTCTCGCGCATGGCCTTCAGCGCCTGGAGCTGTGCCTGAAGATCAGGATCAGCATCTACGGCAGCCTCGACTGCCTCGCGCTCCTCACCTTCAAGCGAACCGTTTGCTAAAAAGACTAAAAGCGCCTCCACCTCTTCGCGCGGCATATCGAATTGCTCGGTCATGTCCGTGCCTCCTTCATCCGGGCCTCAAGGCAACGAAGAAGCAGCTTTTTAGCGTGAAAAATGCGCGTTTTGATCGTGCCTTCGGGAACCTCAGCGGTCTCTGCGATCTGGCCGTAGGACATGTCTTCATAAAAAGCGAGTTCCACCGCTGAGCGGTGCTGCGGCTTTAAGGTCTCCATGCAAAAGCGTAGGTGCACCGCCTCTTGTGCCACCGCAATGCAGGTTACCGCATCGGGCGTGTCGTCCACCGTTTCTTCCATTTCGTCAGTCAGATCGGTTCGTGAGTGTTTGCGAAAATGATCCATTGTCTTCCTGTAAGCGATTCCAAAAACCCATGTTTTGACGGTCGACCTGCCCTCAAAGCGCGATGCTGAGCGCCAGAGATCAATGAAAACGTCATGGAGTATGTCGGAGGACTGATGCGGATCGTTCAATTTCGATTGGATAAATCTGTAGACGGGCTTCTCAAGCGCCTTGTAAAGAGCCGCAAAGGCCGCGCGATCCTGCGCGGCCACGCGGGCCATCAAGCTGGCAAGCTCAGTATTGTCAGTCATACATTCATCCGTTTAATGCGGCGTAACCTACTTCAACTGGCGCTTTGAAGATACTGCTATAGGCGTACCCGCCCCGTCGAACGCCACCACGTACCAAAACAAACGCGTCTCCGTATTCAGACGTCGAAGCGTGAACTGGCGCAACAACGCCGATGTCTGCCTGCTCTCAATGGCCGCAAGAAAATCACGGTCAAGACCGACGGCGTCAGTCCGGCTGAATTCAACGCGGTAACGTGCCGCTCCTGGTACAGGTTGCCAGGCAAAACGCGTGGCCCCTTTGACCCCAAAGCCAGGCGGCGGAGACAGGAGGTTCACGTTCTTTGCTGCCGGTTCTGCTGCGTCCGGTTCAACCACGCTGTAGCTGATAACCTCCAATGGAGTCGGGCTCAAACCTAGTGTGACAGCTTCCGGTACAAACCGCACCTGATATAGGCCTGGTCTGTCTGTTCGAAGATTAGGGCTTTCAAAAACCGTCCGAACCGCGCCGGAGAGGCGCCGGGACACCCGCCCAATCGGTCTGAACGCGGCAGAACCAGTCGGACCAGAAACCTCCCACCGTCCGGCAAAACTACCGCGACCAAGCGACGAAATCTCTAGCCTTGCATTCAGTGCATCGCCGGATTCAACCACTGCAAAACGGCTGTCATCGTCAAAGATCAACTCCAAATTCCGAATGGAGAGCGATCCGCCCGAAGATGGCTGCAAAGAAATCGTTCCGGGGATGGGTCCATTGGTGGCGACGGTCGAACCAAAGCTGCGGGTGTAGGTGCTTGGACCAGCCGCCCCAATCGCCTCTGCTGTGTTCCGGTCAATAAACAGCCGTTCTGTCAGAGTTATCGTTTCAGTTTGACCAGCGCCAGGGCTTGGCACCCGTTTCGATAAACTTCCACCCAAAGTGACCCCCGTGCTCGTCACGCCGCTTGCAGAAGACACCGTTTCCGCGGCGGGACCAAAAAAGTTTAGCCTAATCGTCCATCTTACCGTGATTGCACTGGATCCGCCCGGGTTCACTCGAACAGTCGCGGGCGCAGGTGATACAGAAACAACGACGGCTTGTGCGTGGGCGCTTTGTAGCGAAAGGAGAAGCACAAAAGTTGTCAGTATGATACGTATAACAGCCATCTCCTATCTCCCAAAATTAGTATTGGCACGAAAGATAAAACCGATGATGGCGTCATGGGTGTTGCCGCTCTCTACGGCAAGGAAATCGTCGGCCCACGTGCCGTAGAGCACCAGCTCTCCGAACTTCCCAATTGGTCGACTGGCCTCCAAATGTGCGAAAAATCCATCTTCCGAGAAGATGCTATTGGTCTGGGTTGTCGAAAGTTCCAGACCAAAGAGCCAATCGAAATTTGTCTGGTAGTCCGCGCGCAGTGTTACGTCATGTACCCAAAAATCATCAAAGGCACCGTCTACCCATTCCGATCCTGCAGCCAGAGAGATGTAGAGTGCTTCAGTTGCTTGAGTATCCAGCGAAAGATTCACGCGATGGCGCAGTTCATCTTCATTAAATTGGTTCTGGTCGTTTAGCGAGTCGAGCCCGTAGCCAACGGAAACCTGGGTCAAGGCTGTCGAAAGATCCAGACGAACATCAAAGCCTGTGTCCAGGTAGTCAAAGTTTGGCAAAGCCATCGGAGGCGTGTCCAAACGACGCTGCCACTCTGAATAGGCAAAGAAGCTGAGCGTGGTGGTCTCAAAGGAAAGAACAGGATCAAAATCATATGTACCGTCGAACTGTAGCCGTGTTATCCGATCGGTTTCGAGTTCGTCAGGACCTCCAAAATTGGTCTCTTGCGTTCTCGCCAGAAAGCCAAGATACAGCTTGTTTGCTGTATAATTTGCCGAAAACGCGAAGGTTTGGTGCCCGACTGGCAGACCCGGGTTGGTAAGGCTGACAAAATCAGCGTCCACCACGTCATAGGTAAGCCCAACAGTAAGCTGGCGGTTGGTTTCCTCCCCACTTAGCAGATCATATTCGGCAAACGCGTTTACTGCATCGCCAGTGACATTCTCAACCGGCCCGTCACCATCGTCATCCCACCAGACCCGTCCGTAGTGCGCGCCAAACCGCACGCGACCATCACGTAATGAACCGTCAAACCCGAAGGAATATCCTGAGCCTTCACCTACAATGCTATCGCCGAACAGGGCTCCCGCGCCTTCATAGACCTGCGCCGAAAAGATCAAATCGGCACGCTTGAAAGGCCGCAGAGCAAGTCTTGCGCCCTGCATTCGATCATCTCGGTCTTGCAGACCAGTGAAGTTCTCGACACCCAGCGTGCTTTGGGTCTGCAAAGAGAATAAATCGGCACGGAAAATTTCGTCCCGGCTTGTGAATGTTAGTCCCAAACCACGCCGGTTTAGCGAGTCGACCAGGACCGGATCAAAATCGAGCGTTTGATGGCCCAATGTCGCACTTACTCGACTTTCTCCAAGATCATGCTGAAATCGGAGCGCGTATTCAGTCACATTGAGGGACTTGTTGTCAATCTGCTCCTCTTCACGCGAACTCGCGATGTAACCCACGTAGCCAGAGAAACTCTCATCCCTCGTCTGGAGGCTCACCTGCCCACTTGAGGAACCCTCGAGCTCATTTTCGCTATTGACGCGTCGGCCCTCAACTTCGTGCGTGGCCTGCGCACCGTAGCTGAAAAGCCCGCCACCGGAGCCTCCCGAAAGCTCAAAGGAGTAGGTTTCCAAAATGCGGTAGCTGTCACCTTTGAAGAGATAAAGCGTTACCTCATGGGACCCGGAATTAAGCGTGCCGCCAAGATCA
>JBCBBI010000017.1:0-61222 GCA_038531775.1 Pseudomonadota bacterium
CCCGGCTCACCGTGGGAAAATGGATACTGCGAAAGCTTCAACGCCAGGTTCCGCGACGAGCTGCTCAATGGCGAAATCTTCTACAGCTTGCGCGAGGCCCAAATCCTGATCGAGGAATGGCGCATTCACTACAACACCGTCAGGCCGCACAGTTCACTGGGCTATCGTCCGCCTGCACCGGAAAGCATCGTTCGGATGGACCAAAGGCCGACAATGCACTAACAATTAAACCGGACCACCCGATGGGGGCACGCCAGTCGGCTGGGAAACCATCGCTAAATCTGATCCGTCCATGATTGTGATTGCCCGGATGAACCGTCGCAGGTTCGAAGGCGACGATTACGAGAAGAAACTGGAATTCCTGAAAACAGATCCAGTTGCCAGCCAGATGACCGCAGTGAAAGAAGACCGCATTGTGGTCATCGACGCATCCGCAATGAGCGCGACCATTCGTCTGGTCGGCGGTCTGGAAGCGCTGACAGAGGCTGTCGAGAAAATCGGCGGTGGTCAGTAAAACCGACTTTGAAGCCCCATCCCTCTCGGGGTTGGGCAAACTCTTTGGCTCGCTTTGGCGGCCACTTATCGGCGGTGCAGCAATTGTCTGCGCCGCCATATTGTCTGGGCTGTTAATCGGTGAAACCCGCATTCCCCCGGACATTGCGTTCAAAGTGCTAGCGAACAAAATTTTCGGCGCGAATTACGACGTTAATGCAATAGATTCAGATATTTTATGGAGCTACCGGCTCACCCGCGCAATCGTTGCGGCCTGCTGCGGGGCAGGGCTCGCCATATCGGGCGTTGTATTGCAGGCGCTGCTTCGCAATGCGTTGGCTGAGCCTTATCTGCTCGGTATTTCTGCCGGGGCCTCGACCGGGGCCGTATTGGCCACTGTTGCCGGGTTTGGCGGCGGCGCCGTGTCTCTTTCGGCGGGCGCGTTTGGCGGCGCGCTTGCGGCTTTTGCTATTGTAGTATCGCTTGCCCATTTTGCGGGCGGTGGTACGGCTCGAAAAGGCTCTGTACAAATCGTTCTCGCCGGTATCGCGGGATCGCAGCTTTTTAATGCGCTGACATCTTTTATCATCGCCAGATCGGCAAACTCTGATCAGGCGAGGGGCATCATGTTTTGGCTTATGGGCAATATGTCCGGTGTTCGCTGGGAAGATGTGGCCGTCGCCGTCGTCATAGTTGTTATTGGTTTTATCGTTATCGCCTGGCATGCGCGGCCGCTGGATGCTTTTACCTTTGGCACAGATGCTGCGGCGTCCGTTGGTGTGCCCGTGCGGCGGGTCCAGACGGTTCTTATCCTGACCACGGCTTTGCTGACGGCCGCGATGGTCTCGATCGTCGGAGCTATTGGTTTTGTCGGTCTGGTGATCCCGCATATGGCGCGTTTTATCGTTGGGCATAGCCATGCAAAATTAATCCCCGCTGCCGCGGTCTTTGGCGCGGTGTTTCTGATTTTTGCTGACATTACGTCGCGGATAATCATCCCCGGACAGGTTTTGCCCATCGGGGTGATCACGGCCCTTATTGGCGCGCCGGTCTTTGCCGCGATTTTGATCAGAGGGCAAAGAACATGAGCCTGACTGCCGACGACCTAAGTTGGACCTCGCGAGGCAAAACGATTGTTGAGGGAATCTCGCTCGATGTGCAGCCCGGGGAATTTCTCGGCCTGATCGGGCCTAACGGGTCAGGAAAATCCACTTTCCTGCGTCTGCTGGCGGGGCTACGTCGGCCTTCGACCGGATCAGTGCTGCTCAAAGGCGAGCCTTTGAAGCGGATGAAACAACGCGACATCGCTCGTATCATGGCTTTCGTGGAGCAGCAGGCCGATACGGAGGACGCCCTATCGGCGCGAGCGGCGGTACGCCTCGGTCGCACACCTTGGCTGTCACCGCTTTCGCCTTGGGGAACCCGTGACGACGATATTGTCGCGCGCGCCTTGCAGGATGTGCAAATGCAGGACAAAGCGGATCAGCCGTGGCACACGCTTTCAGGTGGCGAGAAACAGCGGGTGCATATCGCCCGAGCGCTCGCGCAACAGCCGGAACTCCTGCTATTGGATGAGCCAACCAATCACTTAGATATCCGCCATCAGATTGGCATTCTCAACCTTTTGCACAAGCTTGGCCGAACCACGGTGATCGCTTTGCATGATCTCAATCACGCGCTTGATTGCGACCGAATTGCGGTTTTGATGGATGGCCGTTTGCGTGCTGTTGGGACGGCTGATGAGCTTTTAACTGAAGAATTTCTTTACGAGACCTTTGGTATTCGTGGCCGGTTTGTTGAAGACCCCAATGACGGCAGCCGGTTTTTGCGCTTTGCTGCCTGACCTTTGGCCGGCCAAGCGTCAGGTTTAAAAACTTGTGACTCGAGTTTTGCTTGAAAGACCCTAAGATGGGCTATGCTTGTAATCATCCGATTAAGTTTAGTCCTATTGCTGTTCTTGCCAGTCAGCCTTGCAGTCGCGCAAGAGCAAGATCGAAAACCAAGCCATTGTCATGCTGTTGCGCAAAACACTCCAGGCTCGAGTTCTCTTCATAAAGCGAGCTTTCGCGATCCGGTTCCAAAAGATCGCGCACGACTGCACTATATCGATCACGCCAGTTTCCTGATCCAGGGCCATAACGGTTCAAGCGCTGTGACTGACTTTAGCGGTTTCATCGGCACCGCGGATTTCATTCCGGACGTGGTGACCATGAACAAAGCACATGTGACCCATTGGACGGCATTTCCTGACCCGGCCATTCCCAATGTCCTTCCCGGATGGGGAGAGGACTATGGGTCTGGTATCGAGCACTATGTCGATCTCGGCGATATGGTCGTGCGCAATGTGAATACCGATGTGGTTTCACCGTTCACCATTGAGAAGGAGCCGAATGCCAACTCTATTTTTGTGTTTGAGGTCGCCGGGCTCTGCATTGGTCATCTTGGGCATTTGCACCATGAACCGACACCGGAGCAATACGCCGCGCTTGGCCGGATCGATGTGGTCATGGCGCCCGTCGACGGGGGCTTTACCATGCCTTTGGACCAGATGATCCGTGTGATCAAACGCCTGCGCTCATCGATTGTCATTCCGATGCATTGGTTCGATTCAGGTGGTCTCTTTCGCTTTACCAGTACCATGGAAGAAGAATTTCGCGTGATCGAGGTTGGCGGGCCAGAGCTTATCGTCTCCCTCGATACCCTCCCGTCAGAGCCAACCGTCATGGTGTTGTTACCGCGATTTTTGAATGAGCCGTAAAGTGGGTGACAAGCCACGCTTGCCCCATATTTGAGTGCCGCGACCCCAGTTTGACCCGGGATCGCGGCTTTTCTTTCAGGTGGTAACTTCTGTCACGATACCTGCGCCCACGGTTTTGCCGCCTTCGCGCAGGGCAAAGCGGACGCCTTTCTCGATACCGACGGCCTTATGCAGCGCAAAACCAATATCGGCCGGCGCACCCGGCATCACCGGCAGATCGTCGGTCACCTCGATCACACCAGTGATGTCGGTCACGCCAAAGAAGAATTGTGGGCTGTAACCGCTCGAAAACGCGGTATGACGCCCGCCTTCTTCGGCGGTCAGCACAAAGATCTCGGCCCGACCTTGCCGGAAGGGCTGAATCACGCCCGGTGCGCTCAGGATCTGACCGCGCTGCACTTCGTCGCGCTTCAGACCACGCAGGAGCACACCGACATTCATACCAGCACGCGCCTCCGCAATGTCTTTACGAAACGCCTGAGTGCCCGTTACCACGACCTCAGCACCATCGTTGTCGAGACCTATCACTTCGACAGGTTGACCAACACGGATCACGCCGCGCTCCACACGACCGGACACAACCGTGCCGCGGCCTGGAATGGTGTGCACGCCCTCAATCGGCATCAGAAACGGGCTGTCATAATCCCGAACCGGGTCGGGGAAGTGACGGTCCATCGCATCAACCAACTCGCGGATGCAATCCACTTCGGGCGCATCCATGTCACCGCGCGCGGCAGCCTCAAGCGCCTGCAGAGCAGATCCGAAGATAAAGGGCGTGTTCTCATAGCCCTGCGCCTCCAGCAACGCACCGATCTCAAGCTCGATGAGTTCAGCCATATCGGCGCGCTCACCGTCTGAGAGCATGTCCATCTTGTTGACGAACACGATCATCTGGCCAACGTTCACCTGACGGGCGAGCAGAACATGCTCAATCGTCTGTTTGGCAGCACCTTCCGTGCCGTCAATGAGCAGGATCGCACCATCCATCTGGGACGCGCCGGTGATCATGTTTTTCACATAGTCCGCGTGCCCCGGGCAATCGATATGGGCGTAAATCCGGGTATCGGATTCATACTCCACATGGCTGGTGTTGATCGTGATGCCGCGCGCCTTTTCTTCGGGCGCGTTATCGATCTGATCAAACGACATGGCCTGCCCGCCAAGACGCATGGCCTGGACTTGTGTCAGGGCCGAGGTCAGAGTTGTCTTGCCGTGGTCGACATGCCCGATGGTGCCGACGTTGAGGTTCAGTTTCATAGCCATCGTCTTTCTCCTTCTGGCTAGGCGCCGCCTCACCTCCGTTGGCCAAACGAAAGCAAGGCGGCCATTGGCATTGGCGCGCCAATTCAGTGTCGGGCAGATCATGGGATACGGCCCAAAAAGCAAAACCCCGGAGGTGGTGG
The DNA here is from genome assembly GCA_038531775.1 of Pseudomonadota bacterium. Lineage (GTDB taxonomy): Bacteria > Pseudomonadota > Alphaproteobacteria > Rhodobacterales > Rhodobacteraceae > Roseovarius. The sequence goes on from JBCBBI010000017.1 coordinate 4,654, forward strand.
CCATCCGGGGTTTCAAATTCGGAACCGAACGGAGGCTTAACGCCTCCGAGTTTCAACTACAAAGGCGGGTGTGATGCACAATAATCCTCTGAGCGCGCATCAGCATTTGCTGGCGCAGCAGTCAGAGTTTGAAGATTGAACACCATCACCATCACGAAGATCCCTTGCGTTGAAGCGCCGAGATAAGCAATCGTGATGCGTTTTACAATATGTCTTATGATTGCCGTTTGCGATCACGCCGAGCACTGGCAGGTTGATAGGCCACGCCGACACAGGGTTCACAATAAGGTTTACCGGGAGCCACTGGCAGGCCGCAGAACCAGAAATCGTCTGTCGCCGGATCGCCGATGGGCCATTTACAGGTTCGCTCAGTGAGCTCCATCAGGCTAAGCCGCAGTGCTTTTTTCTCGATCTCGCTGTATTTCTTGAGCGCCTCGGGATCTATCTCATTGGCCGAAGGCTGCGGCGGCAGAGGCTGCGTTGCTGGGATTATTGCCTTGGTGCGACTAACCGGGGCCACTTTTTCGGCTTGCTTAGGTTCGGTCTCTGGCGCTTTGCTTTTCTTTGATGCTGATTTAGCCGCTTTTGGTTTGGCTGCGCTTTTGGCTTTCGCGCTCTCGCCACCACCGGCTCCATTTCGGTTTGATAAGCCTAAACGGTGCACTTTGCCGATAACTGCATTACGCGTCACATCACCTAATTCCTTGGCGATATGGCTTGCCGAATGACCTTCGGCCCAAAGTTTCTTGAGCAAGTCAACGCGCTCATCATTCCATGACATCTGGACCTCATGCGTAAGATTGGTTGTTGCCTCTCGCGACGAGCAGGGCACACAATATTGTTATAGAAGAACATATACTACGCGAGCCCTGATGCAAGTCGAGGCATCGTGTTATCGCAATTCATATTTTAAAAACAAATGTTGGTTTTCAGCCATCCTACGCATCTACCTTTTACGGTCGCGGCGGGAACTCATGGGTTGAAACGCCATGACCACATGTGCCTCACACCAAGGCTTGCCAGACTGCACCGGCAAGCCGCAAAATCAGAAATCAAGCGTCGCAGGATCACCGACCGGGCATTTGCAGGTGCTTTCGGTCAGCTCGGTCAAGTTCAGCTTTTAGGCTTTCGGCTCGATCTGGTTGATCTTGGCAAATGCAGCGGGATAGATCTCTTTTGCCAAAGGTTGGGGAGGCAGAGGCTGACCCGCGGGAATGATCGCCTTTATGCGGCTTACCGGAGTCGAAGAGCTCTCTTTTCTCCGACCTCGCCTTAGTCTCAGCGCGATGTGTGGCCGCAGGTTTGGCGGCCTTTACCTTGTTGGCACCACCTTTAGCTTGAGCCTTGCTGCCGTCAGAGCTACCCGTGCGTCTATGATTGGATAGACCGAGACGATGCACCCTACCGATAACCGCATTTTAGGTCACACAGCCAAGCTCTTTGGCGATATGGCTTGCCAATTGGCCCGCCGCCCCGAGTTTTTTAAGCATGTCAACGCACTCGTTGTTCCAAGACATTGCGACCCTTTCCATTTCAGTGCCTTTTGCCGTATCACGCAGGAGCGGCTGGCCTATCGAGAATAAAGTGTTCTGGTTACTGGGCCGTGAGTTACACGCCGCAGAAAGCAAACAACAAGGTCTGTTACGCAATGGTCCCTAAAGAAGACGTCTTGATGGCAGATCGCCGTTTTGGCCGGGTCAATTGGCTTGGCCTCGCTACTTTGATGAAACGCGAGTTGCAACGTTTCGTGAGCGTTTGGACCCAGACAATAATCGCGCCTTTGGTGACAGCTGGGCTTTTCATGGTAATTTTTTCAATCGCAATCGGCGCGCGGCGTGGAGATGTGGCTGGCATGCCGTTTGTGACCTTTATTGCACCGGGTATTTTGATGATGAGCGTCGTGCAAAACGCGTTTGCCAATACCTCTTCTTCTATCCTGATCGCTAAAATACAGGGAAACATTGTAGACACCCTGATGCCGCCTCTATCTCCTGGCGAGCTTTTGGTCGGTTATCTTACCGGTGCGATTGGGCGCGGTTGTCTCGTGGCGCTTTCAATTTCCATTGGCATGGCGATCGTGCTCGGTTTAGTCCCGCAACACCCGCTGATTTTTTTTGGTTTCGTAATTTTGGGATCTATCCTGCTCGGTGCTTTGGGCGTGATCGCAGCGATATTTGCTAATAAATATGATCAGATGGCCGCGATTACCAATTTTGTAATAACGCCGCTCGCCTTTCTATCTGGTACCTTCTATTCAGTTCAGTCGTTGCCACAAACGCTCGCTGTCATCAGCCAGGTTAATCCAGTGTTCTACCTGATAGATGGCGGCCGCTATGGCATGATCGGCGTTTCAGATGCGCCACCGCTTTTGGGTCTTGGCGTGGTTGCCGCTGTTACATCTGTCGTCTGCGCGTTTGCTTGGTATCTTCTAAAGACAGGGTATCGGCTAAAGTCCTAAAGCGCGCAAAGCGCCTCGGCATACTCGCCGTAGGTGCGATACGCTTCCCAGAATTGTTCATCGCGGAGCCGTTGCGACGTACGCACGTCCTGCGCTTCTTGCAAATTCTGATAAAACGCAGCGGCCCGAGCTTGTTGCGGCGCGGTCAGAGTTCTGTTGGCCGCGGCTTGAATGCAATTGCATATTTGCGGTTTGCTGCCACTGCGTCCTGATGCTCTGCATGCTTGACTAATTGGGCCCGCGACGGCCACAACGTTGCGCGTCGCCTGATATTGCGTAGGCGCCGTTTCAAAGCGCTCTGCACGCCCACAAGCCACGAGCATAAGACTGGTGACCAGAAAAACTGTCATCCTCATAATTGAAGTCCTGCTATTACCTCTTCCACGGCGCAAAGCGGGTTATACCCTTTAAGTTGCGCTCTTATTCCTGTCTGTATGCCCGAAACGGCATCGTTTTTCAATTCGCAAGATTGTGACGCTAATCAGAGAACAGTTCACTGAGGCTCTTTGGCAGCAGAGTACCTTTGGCAAGCGCCGGGTTTTGTAGGTCGGAGGCGTGAAAACTTATTTCAATTCCGGGCCGTGGGTCGCGCTCGATAACCTGTCTCGGAATGCGTGCGTCAATTTCAAGTGCAGCAGCAAATGGAATGGAAGTCTTTATGCAATTTGCCTCGGCTCCAACATAGGATTTGTCGGCTTCTACGCGCTTAAGAAATCGTAAGTCTCTATGCGCGGTTTTGCCGTTAACTTGAAAAGAGCCTTTCGCGAGAACCCTCTCGCCACTTTGACGCACATAGGCCGCAAGGCGCTCACTTTGGGCCCATATGCCGCATAACACTAGCTTTCCATCGACTGATTTTCGCGGCTCAAAAGCCACTGTGATGCCACCACCGACGCTGTATTCACCGCCACCAAACTGTAGATCTGAACCGAGTTCTACAGACTGTGGAGCGGCGAAAGACCCGCTTGCCATCGTTGTCGCCAGCAGCGCACAAAGAAACTTTCGCATCGCAAAGCACCTCCACAAGCATAGGTCGTAACGTGGTCAATGATAAATAGCGTACACAAAAAAGATATAGGCGCAACGGTCTCTGGCCCCCGTGAGCAATCAAGTGTTGCTCGTTTCTGCCGAAATTAGCCCTCTGGCGGCGCCGAATGCAGTGGCAGAGAGTTTGCCCAATGCAGAGTCCGAGATGTCCATCCTTTAGGTACTGAATGCGCGCCTGCATGTATGACAAGCTCCAGGTAACTCCCTGGTTGGCAATTGCTCCAACGGCGCACCAGTTTGTCCTCTTCGGAAAGCACCTCACCAGGATTATTTGCAGAACAACCATTCGTGCGTCTCAACATGGCTAACCCTTGGAACAGGTCGCCCTGTTCCAGTCGTCCTATTGACCGCCCCTCAATAGGCACAATCCGGTCCGTCCAGCCGTGTACATGGCGCATGCGCACTGGCCCCGCGCATGTCTTGGGCAGGGGACGCCACAGCAGGCCCGCGATGGGGGCAAAGGCATGAAACGCCTCTGGTACGTTGCAAGCCGCACGCCACGTCATCATGCCCCCGCCTGAAAAGCCGCCTAAAACCATGCGCGACCGGTCGAGGCCAAAACGCTTTGCGGCATCATCGGCCACGCGAGAGAGATAGGCCAAATCGTCGCGCAAGGTCGGTCCCGAATAGCCGCCCGCATTCCAGTAATGCCCGCGCTTGCGGCTTTTGATCCGGGAGCCCTGCGGCGCGATCAGCGCATAGCCTGCCGCATGGGCGGCGGAAATGATCGCTCTGTTCCTGATTTGCCCGCGCCCGGACCCGGCCCAACCATGCAGGAAAAGAAGGGCAGGCGGGTTCTCAACCCCGTCAGGTTTGGCAATGTAGTAAACACCGCTCTCAACCTTGCACGCATTATCCTGATCGCCACAGGCTTGGGTGGTTGTGGCAAAGGAAACAGCCGCCCAAAACGCCAGAACAAATCGCATCACGTCGCACCTCTCCCGCGCTTCTTATTTGGCAGATGTTGTCATCCACTTAACGAATGAAAATCTCTTGCCGCGCGAGCGCCGAGTCGAGGTTGGCGTGCACTCAGCATGGTTCCTCGCGCTTTATCCCGGCCATCCCGACACGCAAAGGATTGGCAACCGTTCCTCTCCAAAGCGCCGACCTTGGGGTCGGTTCGGCGCTCGCGCGGCGGCTTCGCCTCGATTCTGCGCAAATACAGATCTGTGCTTGTAATCTATTTGTTCTTCGTGTGGTGCCATTTTTGTTTCGTTTGAACAGAACCTACAACATCAACAAAATCGTCAGGGTTACGGTTTGCAAAGCGTTGAATTGCAGCTCGTCCGGCTTCGAAATAAAGAGGTCGCTCTGTGTTAGGTTCATAACCTGTGTTTTTGTTGTCGCCTCTTCGGTGCTCCCAGAATCCTAGATGAGCGGCTGCTTTTCTCAAATGCTGCTCATTCCATGGAAACCATTTCCCAAAAATCTTTGTAATTGGTTCTTTTAAAACGCGCGCCGTTTTTTTGGGAAGAAGAGGTTTTCTGGGATCTTTGTCCGAAGGTAGGGTTAAGTCCACAAAACCTCTGATTTGGTAGGCATCGGCGCCATTATCTTGAACTAACTTTGCGCGCTCAATTACGTTTAAGTCTTTTGCCGCGGTTGCAGGTAGCCATAGGGTGACATTCTCTTTGTTATTGCCGTATTTTCTGAAGTCGGCCACGGCGACGTTTTCGTATCCAATTTCATTGGCTCGGCTAAGAAAAGAAAAGATGGAGTTTCTGATCTCGTTGTCACGACTTTCTAGAATAGACCCAAATTCCTCGCCTGAAATCGGTTTAGTTTTTCCGGACCTTCGCGCGTAAACAACTCCCTGTGATAGAACTGTTGAGTTGTTCTGCTGCTTGGTTTGAACATCCTTTATAGCAATTACCGGGCGCTTGGGGTGCGCAGCCACTTCAATCTGAACAATGAGAAAGTCATCTAATGGGTGATCAGAGATTTCGATTTCAGGGACTGGGTAAAGGCTGCTCAAAACTAAGTCTTGAATTTCGGCCTCATCTAAAGTGTTGTTTACGCCAATTGCGTATCTTGGACTATTGCTTACACCAAAGACTATCTTTCCTCCTTTGCCGTTCGCAAAAGCTGCAATCGTTTTAAGGCATTTTCGTATCGAGTTCTGGTCTAGTTTTTCTTTGAATTCTAAGTCCGTTCGTTCTCTGGAATTCACTTTCCATTTTCCATTGCCGTCTTTGGCGCAGTCCAAAAGATGTTCTATCGACATGCTAAATCACTACTCTTTATGTCTTAAGCTGTGAGAGCCTAACATATGCTCTGCCAGAGATTGAATAGTGAACTCTTTGCGTTGTTTTGGCAGATACTTAAAGCGTAAGGATTTGGAATGCTTGACCACCCCCCAAAACCCCTACATATCCCCACCATGACACCGCTCAGCCATATCCGCAATTTCTCCATCGTGGCCCATATCGACCATGGGAAATCCACTCTGGCGGACCGCCTTATTCAGTCCACCAACACGGTGGCCGAGCGCGATATGAAGGAGCAGTTGCTCGACAGCATGGATATCGAGCGCGAGCGTGGCATCACCATCAAGGCCAACACCGTGCGCATCGATTACACCGCCGAAGATGGTGAGGCCTATGTGCTCAACCTCATCGACACGCCGGGCCATGTGGATTTCGCCTATGAGGTCAGCCGGTCCATGCGCGCGGTGGAGGGCTCCTTACTGGTCGTAGACAGCACCCAGGGCGTTGAGGCGCAGACGCTCGCCAATGTCTATCACGCCATCGACGCCGACCACGAAATCGTACCGGTTTTCAACAAGATCGACCTGCCTGCGTCGGATATCGACCGGGTGGCGGAGCAGGTCGAGGATGTCATCGGCATCGACGCTTCGGGCGCCATTGCCGTCTCTGCTAAGACCGGCGAGGGCATCACCGAGACGCTCGAGGCCATCGTGCGCGACCTGCCCCCACCGACCGGCGATCCAGACGCCCCGCTCAAGGCTATGCTGGTCGATAGTTGGTACGATCCCTATCTCGGCGTCGTTGTTCTGATCCGCGTCATGGACGGCTCGCTCAAGAAAGGCGACCAGATCAAGATGATGCAAACAGGTGCCAAATACGGCGTCGACCGCATTGGCGTCTTCCGCCCGGAAATGCAGAATATTGATGCGCTGGGCCCCGGTGAGATCGGCTTTATCACCGCCTCGATCAAACAGGTTCGCGACACCCGCGTGGGCGACACCATCACGCACGAAAAGAAAGGCACTGACACACCGCTGCCGGGGTTCAAACCCTCCCAGCCGGTGGTGTTCTGCGGCCTCTTCCCCGTCGACAGCTCGCAATTCGAGGACCTGCGCGACGCCATTGACAAACTGGCCCTCAACGACGCCTCTTTCAGCTTTGAGATGGAGACTTCCGCCGCCCTTGGTTTTGGCTTCCGCTGCGGTTTTCTTGGCCTGTTGCACCTTGAGGTGATCCGCGACCGCATCGAGCGGGAATACGATATCGAGCTTATCACCACCGCGCCCTCGGTGATCTATCACATCTACCTCAAAGACGGCACGCAGATGGATCTGCACAACCCCGCCGACATGCCCGATCCCTCGACCATCGACCATATCGAAGAGCCTCGGATCAAGGCCACAATTCTGGTGCCCGATGACTATCTCGGTGACGTGCTCAAGCTCTGCCAGGACCGCCGCGGCATTCAGCTTGACCTGACCTACGCCGGTAGCCGCGCCATGGTGGTCTATGACCTGCCTTTGAATGAGGTGGTGTTTGATTTCTATGACCGGCTCAAATCGGTGACCAAGGGCTATGCCTCGTTCGACTACCAGCTTGAGGGATACCGCGAGGATAACCTGGTGAAGATGTCGCTGCTGGTAAATGAAGAGCCGGTCGACGCACTCTCCATGATGGTGCACCGGGATCGCGCCGAAATGCGCGGCCGCGCCATGTGCGAAAAGCTCAAGGAACTGATCCCGCGCCACATGTTCAAAATCCCGATCCAGGCCGCAATAGGCGGTAAGGTCATCGCCCGAGAGACGCTCTCAGCTTTGCGCAAAGACGTCACCGCCAAATGCTACGGCGGCGACGTCACGCGGAAGAAAAAGCTTTTGGAAAAGCAGAAGGCGGGCAAGAAAAAAATGCGCCAGTTCGGGAAGGTCGATATTCCGCAGGAGGCTTTTATAAGCGCTCTCAAGATGGACGGCTGAAAGCTCCATTTTTAAGGCGAGTGGGCGGACGCGCTTCATGCAATGAAATGCGTGCCCACCCTCTAGCAGAAAAGAGCGCAACAAAGCAGTGGGACAAAGCTTTTCTCTTACCAAAACGCGCGTCCGCCTCTCAAAAACACAAGCGCACCCTACCAACCCAACCGCATTCCCAACGCTAAACCAAAAGCACCCCACCAGCGCCATCGACGGGCCTCGGATCGGCGATCAGCGCTTAATTCTACTCGATTAATCCCAGCCAAGTCCGAACACCACCCGAGCGACGCACCCAGCTCAACCAAGTCGCCGAACCATCAGGGAGTGTCATGCTGGAAGCATGCCACTTGCATGACCGATGGCGCGGCGGCTTCGCCTTGATTCCGCGCAAACTGAAGTGCCAACCGTTTTAGCCAGATGCGAACCTGACCGACCATCCCAACTCAATCCGCTGACCGCCCCCACCGCCAAACCTGCCACCACCTTCGCTTAGGTGTCTCCTCCACCAGGGGCACGTTGACATCGGCGAGGCGTTCCCCGCCTGGGATCGCCTCTCCCTCACGTGTTTGAGCACTTTGCGCTCCATCAGCCGGTCGAGTTGGAGTTGTAGGACGAACTCCGTTGCTTGCCGCTATGTCCGCCCCGCCCGCATCCACTCATGTCCGATACTCAGGCATAAGGGGCGGCACGTGTTCTTGGTCATTTCCTCGATCTCCTGTTGTTGCCAGATGCGCATCAGCTCCGCCATCGACACCACCGTTGCCGTTGATTTCCGTACGCCGCATTTTCGCCCTAATTCGAACCTCAGATTCTCGTAAAATTTTCAATTGAGGCGATGCGATTGTCCTGAATTATCGCCAAAGTAGTGGTTTGTGGTAAACTGTTAACCCATTGATGAGATATTCAAGTAATTGATAAAAAACAAAAAAATTGCGATCAAAAATCCACGATCTGTTTCATGACAGAAACAAATAGTTTCAAACTCACGACTTCCATTTGACGCAAATTTGCCGCATTTTCTGCTGTGTAAGTACTAGTGGGGAATTGGGTAACAAATGCAGGTCGACTATTTTGAGTTGGCGAGACAAGGCCGAATTGCAGCCTTGGCAGCTACACGTCAACAACCGGAACTGCCCGGGTTTGGGGAACCTAAGGTTTTTGATACATCGGAAGATCCGGTGTCTTTGGAGGCCTATAGAGTACGGGATACAGAGCCAGAAGTGGACCTGTCGTTCTTTCGCTCGCAGCGACGCTGAGACGCGAAATCTCGTTTTGGGGGCGAGTGTAACGGGTAACAGTGTATGGTAACATCGGCGCCGGTCTCCGGCGCCGATGCTTTTCTTTGGCTACTGATTCTCGGGATATGTTTTAAATCGCTGCGATTCACTCTGGGACGCTCGAAAAAACCGGTATCAAGACATGTCGCCTGCTGCGGCGCGGCAACTCTGTGAGATCATTTTGAAATTCGGGTTGTCCACAGAAGTTTACACTGCCGATGCATAAGTTTATCCCCAAGAAATTTTAAGCTTCTTTACTTTTTTTCTTGCCAGGTCACGGTCAGATACCCCACCCTATTCTTACTGCTTCGGTTCTTCGAACCAACGCAGTTTCGCAAAGGCCCCTCGGGACTGGAGCGGTTGAAACCGGGAGAGGGTCGCCTCTCAACGATCAGCAGCGAAGGTTCAGGAAAATTCGGTCAGCGGTGATGCTTCGGCGTTGCAATTGGTTGTCTGGTCCGGGTCGATGCAGGTGAGTTGGGCTTCGGTTCATTTCGCCGCTAGGGTGTCTTCGGACGCGTTGGCAGGGTCGTCTTGCAAAGGGCGATTGGCACCAAAGTTTGGTTGGCTTCGGCTTTTCTGGCTCTGGTTTGTCGTGCTTCCTTCGGGCTGCACGACTGGTGGTATGGCTTTCGGGCTGTACGGCCATCTGGGCGGTTCTTCTTCGGAGGAGTTGCGCAGAAAAGGCGTCAGGTTGTGGCTTGGCTCGCAAGAGTGAGGTCGCGATGCGAGGACCGCGTCTGAGCACCTGGCGCCTTTACCTTTCCCTGCGGGATGGCGTGTAATCGTTTTGATCCGCGGGTTCCGGTGAGCTGATTAGCGATATGTCGGAAAGCGAACGGGGTCCGAAGCTTATGCTTGCGGACCCCGCTGTCAGTTGATGCTACCGCGTCTAACACCTGTGTCATTCCGATACACGCCATAGTCCCACGAATCAACTGTATATTGTGGAATTCATCGAGTTTATCGCAATTTATTGCGAAAGCCTGATCGTCGCCTTGTTTTTAGGCGGCAAAATTCACCCTCACGTGTTTTGGTCCAACCACACTCGCGCGCTTTCCTCAAAGGCTTGTGGCTTCTCCGCATGTAGCCAGTGCCCTGCGCCTGGAATCTTTACGAAGCGCGCTTTTGGAAAATAGCGGCGTATGGTTTCGCGGTGGCCGTCCTGCACATAGTCGGAGTTTCCTCCGGAAAGAAATAGAACTGGCATTTCGGTGATTGCCTCGATTGCAGGGAAATCCATGATCTTTGGCATATCCTTTGCGAGCACGTCTAGATTGAGCCGCCATTTCTTTTTGGTCAGATCCAGCGACTGTGTGAAGAATGATGCCAGGGTGGGGTCGTCTACCAACTCGCGCAACGCGACTTCTGCCTCGCTTCGGCGCGTAATCTTGCTCAGGTCAACTTTGCGCATTGCGTCGATGTAAGGCATTTGCGAATGCGTGTAAGGCATCGGCGCGATGTCGGCGACAATCATGCGACGCACAAGATCAGGGCGCGTGAGGGCCAAGACCATAGCGGCCTTACCACCCATGGAATGCCCGATGATATCGACTGGACCAGATGCGTCTGCATCTATTTCTTGTGCCAGGTCACTGGCCATATCTTCGTAGGAATGACTGTCGAACCAAGGGCTATGTCCATGATTGCGCTGGTCAATTGCAATGACCGGGCCACGGTTAGACAAGGCCTTGCCTATCGCGCCCCAATTACGAGCAGAACCGTAAAGCCCGTGCACGATGTAGACTGCGGGCGCGTCACCATCCGAGGCATGCGTGATCTTATGAAGCATGGATTTGCTTTTAACTGGCGCCAAAAAAGGTTTCCACCCCGTTGTCGAACGTCTTTGAAGCGCCTACAAACAGGTTTGGGGATGGTTTGGATGATCAGCAAAGAGCAGTTTGAGACGCGTGTTGACGCGCTGCAGGAGCAGTTGCAGGAAAAACTTGGTCTGCGCGGCAAGTCTTTGGCACATCGGGTGCAGCGCGGTGGAAGGCTCTTACCAAAGCATGTTCGGCGTGCCGGTCAAACACTGATTGATGCGGAGCAAAAGATTAGCATCCCTCGCGTTGCGTTGCAGATTGATCATGGCAAGGTCACGCGCGCCTTCAAAACCTTCGATGAACATTTATCTCAGATTGATCCGAAAGCGCGACGCAAAGCAAAGCTGCTCGATTGGCTAGGCGGGCTCGTGTTCAACCTTTTGCTGGTCTTTGGTGGTTTGTTTGTCTTGGCGTGGTGGCAAGGGCTTATATAAAAAAGCCCGCGCTAACGAATGCTGCGCGGGCTTTATGCGAAAGTCTTTGGATTTATAGATGCGGGTAAATCGGGAAGCGTGCGCACATTTCGGCAACTTCGCCTTTTACTTTGGCCTCAACCGTGCCGTTGCCTTCTTCTCCGTTGCTGGCGAGACCGTCGACAACTTCGTTGATCCAATCGGCGATTTGACGGAACTCGTCTTCGCCAAAGCCACGGGTGGTGCCCGCAGGCGTGCCAAGCCGGATGCCGCTTGTCACGGTTGGCTTTTCGTCATCAAACGGCACGCCGTTTTTGTTACAGGTAATATGTGCCCGACCGAGTGCTTTTTCGGTCGCATTGCCTTTCACACCCTTGGGACGCAGATCGACCAGCATAACATGGGTATCGGTGCCGTGGGTTACGGTTTCAAGTCCGCCTTTATGGAGTTGATCCGCCATAGCTTGCGCATTTGAGATCACTTGCTTGATATAGGTGTCGAACTCAGGACGAAGTGCCTCGCCGAAGGCTACAGCCTTGGCCGCGATCACGTGCATAAGCGGTCCGCCCTGGATGCCCGGGAAAATTGCCGAATTGAATTTCTTGGCCAGCGCTTCGTCATTGGTCAGGATCATACCGCCACGAGGGCCGCGCAGTGTTTTATGCGTTGTAGTCGTGGCAGCATGCACATGTGGAAGAGGGTTTGGATACTCGCCCGCTGCAATCAAACCGGCGAAATGCGCGACGTCCGCCAGCAAGTAGGCCCCAACGCTATCTGCAATCTCGCGGAACTTGGCAAAGTCGAGTTGACGCGGAATGGCCGAGCCGCCCGCAATGATCATTGCCGGTTTGTGTTCAGCAGCGAGCGCGGCCACCTCATCATAATCGATATCAAGTGTGTCGCGGCGCACACCGTATTGTACGGCATTGAACCACTTGCCCGATTGGTTGGGAGCGGCGCCGTGTGTTAGGTGCCCGCCAGCGTCAAGGCTCATACCAAGGATAGTTGCGCCGGGCTTCAGCAGTGCTTGAAATACGCCCTGGTTGGCCTGGCTGCCTGAGTTTGGCTGCACATTGGCAAAGTCACAGTCGAACAATTTGCATGCCCGCTCGATGGCCAGGGTTTCGGCTATGTCCACATATTGGCAGCCGCCGTAGTAACGCCGTCCGGAATACCCTTCGGCATATTTATTCGTCATCACGCCGCCTTGCGCTTCCATAACGGCGGAAGAGACGATGTTTTCTGACGCAATAAGCTCAATCTCATCACGCTGACGGCCAAGCTCGGCATTTACAGCGGATGCAATATCAGGATCGCGAGATGCGAGAGATTCGGTGAAAAATCCTTCAGAGACAAAGGATTGGTTGCCATCGTGTGCCATGTTTGTCCCTCCGTGGCCGTATGAACGTGATTTCCTATAGGAAACGTAGCGCAAATAACAGCTTGTAAAGCGACAATTTCGCTTTGCGAAGCGGCAAGGTTGCCGCAGGTGGCCGAATTATGCTTGATAGTGCCGAAAAAATAGACAGGGGTTTCCTGTAAATGGCAAAATTCACCAAAGTAGCGTTTGTCGCCGCAGATGTGCCGATTGCGCAAACGGCGCTCGATGCTCTTTCGTCCCGGTTCGGCAATGTCACCAAGCAGGACGCGGATGTCATTGTCGCTCTTGGTGGTGATGGCTTCATGCTCCAGACCCTTCATCAGAGCCATAACTTGGGCGTCCCTGTCTACGGGATGAACCGGGGCACGGTCGGCTTTTTGATGAATGAGTATAGCGAGGACGACCTGCTGGAACGCCTTGCAGCGGCCGAGCAAGAGATTATCAATCCGCTGGTGATGACGGCACACACGTCCGCTGGCACGCAGCACGAGGCACTTGCGATTAATGAGGTGTCGTTGCTCCGTGCCGGGCCGCAGGCGGCGAAGCTGCGGATTTCCATTGATGGGCGTCTGCGATTGGATGAGCTTGTCTGCGATGGTGCATTGGTAGCAACGCCTGCCGGGTCTACCGCCTATAATCTGAGCGCTCATGGACCGATCCTGCCGATTGGCTCGGACGTGCTGGCCCTGACTGCCGTGGCCGCGTTCCGCCCCAGACGTTGGCGCGGCGCACTGGTACCAAAGACTTCGGTGGTGCGCTTTGACGTGCTTGAACCAGAGAAACGCCCGGTCATGGCGGATGCCGACAGCAATTGGATCGAAAACGTCCTCTGGGTTGAAATCCGATCCGAGCCCGCGGTTTCACACCGGATCCTATTTGATCCGGGTCACGGGCTTGAAGAACGGCTTTTGAGAGAACAGTTTAGTTGAAGTGACTTACTTGGAAGCCTTTTATGAAGGTCTAAAAACTTTCGCTGGTAACCTCGATACCTACTAGGCCGCTCGGGTCGGGCATCTCGAGAACCTTTGTTTGTTTCGCCGGTATGCCCACGAAGCCCCTCTAAAGAAGTCAAAGTGTTTTGGTAGCACTATAACTGTACCAAAGAGAAGTAATCTCCAGTGCAATGAACGGAGCAAATCCAAGCGCCATTCCCATGTCCGGGTCTGGCATTGACAACACTTCAATCAAGTCGCTGGTTTCTTTGAAAACAGCGCATACAAAGACGATAAGGTACCCAATCTGGCTGCGGTAAACGATTGCCAAAATGCTGCCGAAAGCGATCCCAAGCTGACGACCGCCCCACCCGATTGTATGCATCTCCATTAGGCCATGACCGAGCATGGCCGGAGCGCCAAATCCAATTCCGAAAAGAACGATCAAACCCAAGAAAATAGTGACCCAAAAGGGTATGCCGTCGACTTTGAAGTTTTGCGTCACAGATTATGAATCCGAAACTCTATGCTTTGCCATGGTAGGCTTGACTGACTGCGAAACTGTCTTCGAACCAGTGCCACAACACCAATTGACCTTTGCGCACCTTAGCGCGAAGCGCGAATGCAAAGTCGCCCGTCGATTGCCCTGTCTTCGTGGCAGTCCCTGCCATTATACCGAACACCGCAACCGTATCACCACTGGCGAACGCATCGCCGTTCTCCCATTTCGTGGTCTGCAGATTTTCCGAGAACACCGGCAAGAACTCAAAGATTGCTGCTTTGCCGTTGATGTCGCCGTGGATCCATGGAAGCGTCTTGTCCCCTTCATTGTGCCAGACCATATCGTCAGCCATGAGGCTGCTCATTTTGTCCATTTCGCCACCACCCATAGCGCCCATGAAGGCCATGACCGTATCGAAAGATGCCTGAGACTCTGCGTCCATTTCCCGTGCTCCAAGTTTATTTGCCAAGGTTGCCGCGATTGCGGCTGCGATTGATGTTTTGATCGCGCTTCTGCGTTTCATCTATGATCCTCTCGCTTTGAACGCGGTCCAAATTGGGTAAAAGCCTCAAAACCGGACTTTGTATTTCGGCCAATAACTTAGCGGATTGATAGATCATGATAAGATGATAAAAATGTAAGTGTTTGTTACGAAATACGGTATAATGATTGAGCATTTAAGACATATGGCCATCTTCACATCGGTCGCAGATAAAGGGTCGTTTAGTGAGGCAGCGAAGGCGCTTGGGATAGCGCCATCTCGAGTAAGTGAGGCCGTCTCGAGACTTGAACTTCACCTCGATACCACCCTGCTTAACCGTACGACGCGCAAAGTCACACTCACAAGCGAGGGGCGCAAATTCTATGCCTATACCTCGTCAATGGTTGGCGAAGCTCAGAAGGGCGTGAACGCTATAAACATCTCAAAGGCGATCCCCTCAGGAACTCTGAACATATCAGTTCCGTCCTACCTCAATGGTTCGCCCATGTTGGCGGCTATTGGTGCATTCGGAGTGGCCTACCCAGGGGTTCACGTCTCTATTTCATTTAACGACAAACTTGTGGATCCGCTCACAGATGGGTTTGACATTTGTATTCAAGGTGGCGTGCAGCAGTATCGCGGCCTCGTCGAAATGCGAAAGCTCGGCGAACTTGAACGTGTATTTGTGGCGGGCCGAGGTTACTGTGAAAAAAGATCTCTGCCTGAGCATCCGAAAAACCTCGAAAGCTGGGACTGGATCACGTATCGCCATAGAGAGCGAAAATTCAAGCTGGTGTCGAGAGACGGAAAGAAAACGGAAGTTTCGACAACCGGACGCTCGAAGATACGAGTGGATAACCTGGATGCGCTGCATTTCCTCGTGAAAACAAACCTAGGCGTGTCTGTCATGCCGCTTGAAATTTGTCGCGATAGTCTTGCGGATGGTAGCGTTATCCGACTGATTGAAGACTGGCGTATGTCCAAAGTGCGCCTTTTCGCAGTTTGGGCTGAAAAAACGAAGCGAGTAAGCCTGACCCAAATGTTTGTCGATTTCTTAGCCGAAGAACTTTGCACGAATGGTGTTTAGGGCTGCCTGCATGCCGCTCCAGACTCTGACGTGGCGCGACAGAACCTATGACGTTAGTGGCCCGCTTTGATGTGCTTGAACCAGAGAAGCCTCGTCATGACAAATGCCGACAGCAATTCGATCGAGACTGTGCTCTGGATAAATCCGCTCTGAGCCCGCCGTGTCTCACCGGTTCCTGTTTGATCTGCGCTAGGGGATTGAGGAATGGCTTTTGAGGGGGCAGGCTCAGTTAAACGCCTGCGTTGTATCTTCTCCAAACGTGCCCAAAGTTCGTATTCAGGCTCAGGGCGACGAATTTCTTCAATCCTGAAGCCAATTGGAGTTTCTGTTTGAGTGCTTCTAAAAAGCAGAGCGGTAGCATCGATGATGATTGGCGTAGATTTCCAAAATGCTGCGGCTCTAGATCAGCCGCTCTCCGGATTTTTTTGCTTTTGGAGCATAAACTTTCGTTTTTGGGCCCACTCGGTCCATTCTTAGATGGACAGAGTTTCGACACTTGCTAAACTCAACGCATTTAAGCATCCTTTTTTTGGAGAAATTCATGCGTCCTTTTTTGTTATTTAATGCTGTTTTTTCGCTATTTTTCGTCTTTTACCCCATTGCCGGGCACTCTCAAAACCTGGATATAAATCGGCTGTCATTTGACCGAGCAAACTTGACTCTGGACCAGACGAACGGCTGGTCGACATCGGTAAAACTGGTCGTATCCGCACCCGGACCGTTTCCTCGTATCACAGAAATGCTTATCGATATCCCGGCCAGTATTGCTGCGAACCAGCAGCCGTTTGGCCAAGATCTCATCTTGCAAATTCCGCAGCTAGATAGCAACGGGCGCGCGGAAATCACGCTTAACCTTCGCGGCGATCGAATGTTTCTGGGTTTAACGGGCCCGATCACCGCCTCTGCACCTGGATTTCGAACAGGTGTTCTTGTTGTGTCTCTAAAGTTGGAGCGCCTTCAACCTTCGGGTGCTCTGCCACCTGGGCCTATTCCATCAGGTCCTAGTACCCTTCCGCAAACCGTACAAACTTTGAGTTTCCAGCCGAACCCAACCACACTTCTTTTTGGCAGTACTCAAACAATTACAATCGAACGCACCCAAAGGCTACTAACGTTCGACCCAGTTACGCTCACATCGCCGCAATCCTTGTTGCTTGACGGCCAAACGGGAACGATCAATACAAATTTCTCGGTAGGCCAGACCGCGATCCCATTTACGCTTACACCGACCGCTACAGGACGACACCAAATCAGTGGTCAATCCGGGGGACTTACAGCTGCTCCATTGATTGTGGCTGTGCCTCCAACTTCGCTGCAAGTAACCGAACAAAGTAATGGCGTGTTGAGCGTGGAATGGGGTGAAACAGCTGTGTTCCGTTTCAATTTAAACGCGGAAGGCTTTGCTGGCACACAAGTTCTTCAAGTCGCTGTTAATGCAAACGCTGGATCGCCTTTGCGATCTGGAACTTGGTTGCCCGCGCAACCTTTTGAGGTCACCGCCGCAAACCCAATTACCGTTGAATTTCAAGTATCAACGACAGCCTTCCAGACCAAACCTGGCCGATATACCGGTGAAGTGGTCTTCACCTTGCCGAGTGGCGGACAACAAAGGGTCCCGCTCGAATTGACGATCTATCGTGCCTTAGGGGCTTTCACGAGTTTTGGTTCACCAAGTCAGTGCCCTCAATACGAAGTGGTAGAGACGCTGGGCCGCGTGCCTGAGGCCACAGTGTCTGTATTAGAAGACGGGCGAAGCTTGATTAGCCAAAACGGCTATGGTCCTGGTTTCTCTCGAAACTGCGCAGTTTTCGGTTACAACTTCGTCACCAACCAGTTTCCTGGACCCGCTAATAGCTATACGGCCAACGGTTATGAGGTTTTCTCGCTAACCGAGATGACGATAGATCGTCGTGTCGACGTAGATACACGTATCTTTACCACACCGACGGGTTGCATCTCGGTCCGGAGGGTTTTGATAAGCCCAGACGGATCATTTTTGGCATTGGAATGGGAAATCCTTGAGTTCGATTCTCCAAGGGGACAGTGTTTACAATTCGCTCCAGATGATCGGATGTATACCGTGGCTCTGTGGGATCTCACTAGGCCAAATGGTCGTCAATTAGATTTGACAACGGGACAAGCGAGGCTCGGTAGCGCAGAGAACCTAGATCGTAATCCCACGGCACCCGCAAATGCGCGAAACCAATCGATCCAAGTTCTATCGGATACAGGCAGCACGCTTTTCCAATTCGATCATTGGTAATTGATTGTAGTGCAGATAACGAGGCTTACAGCAGCCAAGTAGCGCAGACAGATCCCCTGGCTGTCAAAACTCGTGTCATGCTCTTTAACTATATTTGCTTTCCTATAGCCTCCGAAAAAAAGGAGCCCTCAGATGCCAAACAGCTATCACCTTACTGCGGCGGCCATTTCTTCTCTACCTTGCACACTGAATATCCATCCGGTGAATGCTAAGGCGCGCAGGACCATTTCCTCGCCCGGCGATGCTACTGGTCTTACCACGCTTGGGATCAACATTTTTGAAGTCGCGCCGGGCGACAAAAGCACCGAGTATCACGTCCACTCGTGTGAAGATGAAGCGGTTTACGTTCTTAGCGGTTCGGGAACTGCGCGCACTGGCGACGACATCTACGCTATTCACGCCGGGGACTTCATCGGTTACCCAAAAGGCGGTCCTGCCCATGAAATCCAAAACACTGGAGGAGAGCCGCTTAGGTTGCTGGTGATGGGACAACGGTTGTCGGAAGATGTCATTGACTATCCAGATTTGGATAAGCGACTTTTTCGCTATGCAGGTCGCTCAAACGACCTCGTTGACGTGCTGCACATAAGCCCTCTGGACGCCGCCGACTGATCCATTTTTGCGCATATTTACTAAAAGCGAGCGTTCGGTTTTGGACGCAAACAGCGGCAACGACTTGATGCTTGCTGGTGCGTCTAACAGGAATACCTTGATTTCGTCCTGTATAGATATGATTACTTTAATTGAATGACGTCAGCCGCTTGCATATCCCAAGCTTTGCAGAGCGTCTTTGATCTCGTCCAGAATCACCGGGTCGTCGATTGTCGCGGGCATTTTGTAGGTTTCGCTATCGGCGATCTTGGCCATGGTGCCACGTAGAATTTTGCCAGAGCGCGTTTTTGGCAGGCGGTCAACGACCACGGCTAGCTTGAACGCCGCCACCGGGCCAATTTTTTCGCGGATTAGTTTTACGCATTCATCAGTTATATTATCATGCGCCCGATCGACACCTTTGCTGAGACAGACAAACCCCACGGGCAGCTGTCCTTTGAGCTCATCGCTCACGCCTATGACTGCGCATTCGGCAACATCGGGGTGGCTGGCGAGAACCTCTTCCATGCCGCCAGTGGAGAGCCTATGTCCCGCCACGTTGATCACGTCATCGGTACGCGCCATAATGTAGAGGTACCCATCATCGTCAATCATGCCCGCGTCCCCGGTTTCGTAATATCCGGGGAAGGTGTTGAGGTAGCTCTTCTTGAAGCGCTCTTCTGCATTCCAGAGTGTTGGAAGCGTGCCCGGGGGAAGGGGTAGCTTGACGGCAATCGCGCCAAGTGTGTTGGCCTCCACCGGATGCCCGCCATCATCGAGGATTTGAATATCGTAGCCTGGCATCGCGACAGTAGGAGAGCCGATTTTTACCGGAAGCGCCTCAATCCCTGTTGGATTGCCTGCCATGGTAAACCCGGTCTCTGTCTGCCACCAATGGTCATAGACGGGTACGCCCATCACATTCTGCGCCCATTCGATAGTGTCCGGATCGGCCCGTTCCCCTGCCAGATAAAGCGCGCGCAAGCAGCTGATATCATAGTTCTTTATGAACTCGCCTTTGGGATCTTCACGTTTGATTGCGCGGAATGCGGTGGGGGCGGTGAAAAAGCTGCGCACATTATGCTCTGAAATCACGCGCCAGAACGTTCCTGCGTCCGGGGTTCCGACGGGCTTGCCTTCAAACACAATCGTGGTGTTGCCGTGAATGAGCGGCGCGTAGCAGATATAGCTGTGTCCGACGACCCAGCCCACATCGGATGCCGCCCAGAACACATCGCCTGGATCAACATTATAGATGCTCTTCATCGTCCAATTCAGCGCTACCAGATGGCCAGCAGTCGGACGCACAACGCCTTTAGGAGCACCAGTCGTGCCAGACGTGTAAAGAATGTAGGCAGGGTGATTGCCCTCGACAGGTAGGCAATCCGCAGGCTCGATGCCCTCTTGAAATTCATACCAGTCCGCATCACGGCCTGGCTCTAGCTCGACCACCTTTTGCGGGCGTTGCAGGATGACGCAAAGCTCTGGTTTATGCGTGGCCAAATCAATCGCACCATCGAGCAGAGGTTTATACTCCACCACGCGGCCTGGCTCCAACCCGCAGGAGGCGGCAATGATTGCCTTTGGCGTTGCGTCATCAATCCGAACGGCAAGCTCATTTGCAGCAAAGCCACCGAACACCACCGAATGCACGGCGCCAAGACGCGCGCAGGCCAGCATTGCCTCAAGCGCTTGTGGTACCATTGGCATATAGATGATCACCCGGTCGCCTTTGCCGATACCCTTGGCCCTCAACGCGCCGGCAAGGCTGGCAACGCGTTTTTGCAACTCGGCATAGGTGATATGCTCTTTTCTATCAGTGATTGGGCTGTCATGGATGATCGCGACGCGTTCTCCATTGCCTGCCTGAACATGGCGATCAACCGCATTCCAACATCCATTGACCTTGGCATCGCAGAACCATTCGTAGAGCGGAGCATTGTCGTCAAAGAGCGCTTTTGTGGGGGCCTCTACCCAGTCGATTCCCTTCGCTGCTTCAAGCCAGAAGCCTTCGGGGTCATCTTTCCAGCCCTCGTAAACCTCTTTGTATCCCATGCCATCCCCCCTCGAATTTTTCTTAAGTCCGTTGCGCTTGCCGCACGTCGGTTTAGCCGTAAACCGCCACGGGCGTGCCTGCAATAGCCGCCATGTTCAGCAAGCCTCGCGCGGTGATCGAGGGCGTGACGATATGCGCTCGATTGCCCATGCCCATCAGGATCGGTCCCACCTCGAGCCCGCCTGCCTTCATCTTTAGGATGTTTCGCACACCTGAGGCTGTGTCGCCGTTGGAGAAAAGCAGCACGTTGGCCGCGCCATCCATGCGATTGTCAGGCAAAAGGCGCTCTCGCAGCTCAGGATCGAGAGCCGCATCGAGGTTCATTTCGCCTTCATAGACGAAATTTCTCTGTTCCTTGTCTAGGATTTCGAGTGCCGCCCGCAGGCGCTTGCCAGAGTCGCTGCCCTGATTTCCAAATTGTGATTGGGAGCAAAAGGCGATCTTGGCCTCAAGTCCAAAACGCGTCACATGCCGCGCCGCACCAATGGCGGTTTCGGCAAGCTCTTCGGGGTTGGGATGGGTGCGTACATGGGTGTCCGCGATAAACAATGGACCATCCTCGAGGATCATCATCGAAACTGCGCCATGGGGATGATGTTCGTCATCGCCGAGGACCTGCGTGACATAGTTCAAATGCCAGCGATATTCGCCAAAGGTGCCGCAGATAAGCGAATCCACTTCTCCACGATAGACCATAATAGCGGCAATCGCTGTGCTATTGGTGCGCATGATCGCCTTTGCCAGATCGGGGGTGACGCCGCGACGTTTCATAATATCGTGGTAGGTTTCCCAATAATCGCGGTAACGCTCGTCGCGCTCTGGATTGACGATGCGAAAGTCCTTTCCAGGTTTGATTTTCAGGCCAAGCCGTTGGCAGCGGGCATCGATTACGTCTGGCCTCCCAATCAGAACCGGCTGCTCGATAGTTTCTTCCAGGATCGCCTGTGCGGCGCGTAAAACCCGCTCATCTTCACCCTCGGCAAAGACGATTTTGCGTGTGGCGGTTGCTGCAGCCTCAAACACGGGGCGCATCAACAGGGCGGATTTGAACACAGCTTCTTCAAGGCTTTCCTTGTAGGCCTGAAGATCATCGATCGGCCGAGTAGCTACACCGGTTTCCATTGCTGCTTTTGCGACAGCCACTGGGACAATACTCGAAAGCCTTGGGTCAAACGGTTTTGGAATAAGATATTCCGCTCCAAAATTCAGGGTTTCACCCTGATAGGCGGCCGCGGCTTCGGCTATTGTGGTTGTCCTGGCCAGATCCGCAATGGCTTCGACGCAGGCGATCTGCATGGTGTCATTGATCTCGGTTGCTCCCACATCCAGTGCACCACGAAAGATGAATGGAAAGCAAAGCACGTTATTGACCTGATTGGGGACGTCGCTGCGCCCAGTAGCGATGATCGCGTCTGGTGCTACTTCGCGGGCAAGTTCCGGCATAATTTCAGGTGTCGGATTTGCCAGTGCCAATATAATGGGCCGCTTCGCCATTTTCTTGACGTGTTCCGCACTCAAAACGCCGGGCCCTGAAAGACCTAAGAAGAGATCCGCTCCATCGATGACTTCATCCAATGTGCGCAGGTCGGATTTCTGGGCGAATGCTGCTTTTTGTGGCGTCATGTCCTCCGTACGACCCTCATAGACCAGCCCATGAATATCGCAGAGCCAAACGTTTTCGCGTTTCACACCAAGTTTTAGTAGAAGATTGAGACAGGCGATGCCAGCTGCGCCGCCGCCGGTCGAGACAATCTTGATGTCGGAAAAGTTTTTGCCCGCCACGTGTAGGGCATTCTTGGCTGCGGCACCAACAACAATCGCGGTCCCGTGCTGGTCGTCGTGAAAGACCGGAATATTCATCCTTTGCCGGCAGAGTTTTTCAACGACAAAGCAATCGGGTGCTTTTATGTCCTCGAGGTTGATCGCACCAAAAGTCGGCTCCAACGCGCAGATGATATCTGCAAGCTTCTCCGGATCACTTTCGTCGATCTCGAGATCAAAACAATCGATATCCGCAAATTTCTTGAATAACACTGCCTTGCCTTCCATCACAGGCTTGGCTGCAAGCGCGCCAATGTTGCCGAGCCCTAGCACGGCGGTCCCATTGGTGACGACCGCGACCTGATTTGCCCGCGCTGTATAACGACTGGCATCTGCAGCGTTGGCTTTGATATCCAGACAGGCCTCGGCTACGCCGGGCGAATATGCGCGCGCAAGATCACGGCCATTGGCCAAAGGTTTGGTGGCTCTAATTTCGAGTTTTCCCGGCTTCGGGAACTCGTGATATTCAAGTGCGGCCTGCCTAAGAGTGTCTGAAGATTTGTCCATGGAGCTATGTTTCGCGGTCTATTTTGTTTAATATTAAACTATATTCGTCGCTGATTGATCGCGGTGAACACATGTTGGCGTCTCACTAATTTGCATGTCTTGAGGCGCGCGCGCAATCTCAAATGATCAAACTTGCACCTGTCGCGTGCTGGACGCCGCTTCATTATTCTGTGAAGAAGGAAGCGAAAAAGATTGCCGAGGGGTCACATGCAAGAGCATCTAACAGTAGTGAAGCATCCGCTCGTTCAGCATAAGCTGACGCTGATGCGGGACAAAGCCACCCCAACGGCGGTGTTTCGGCAGCTTTTGCGCGAGATAAGCCAGCTTTTGGCCTATGAGGTCACCCGCGAACTGGAGATGACAACCAAAGTGATTGAAACGCCTTTGGTCGAGATGCAGGCGCCGGTCCTCTCTGGCCGTAAGCTCGCGTTGATCTCAATATTGCGGGCGGGGAATGGCTTGCTTGACGGTATGCTGGAGTTGATCCCTTCAGCGCGTGTTGGGTTTGTTGGCCTATACCGCGATGAACAGACCCTCCAGCCGGTGCAGTATTACTTTAAGGTTCCTGATCACCTTGAACGAAGGCTCTCAATTGTTGTTGATCCGATGCTTGCAACAGGCAATTCATCGGCTGCTGCAATTGACCTAGTGAAACAAGCAGGCGCTCGCGATATTCGTTTTCTCTGTCTTCTCGCAGCGCCTGAAGGTGTCGAGAAAATGAAGCAAAATCACCCTGATGTGCCTATTGTTACCGCGGCTCTGGACGAGCGATTGAACGAGGTCGGATACATCCTTCCGGGACTAGGTGATGCGGGCGATCGGATGTTTGGCACAAAATAAGCTAATTTTTATTTACTAATCGCCTGTGATCGGGCACCCTTGGCAAAAATGTCGTGGGGGTGATATGAGAGCAGTAATGACAATCGCGGCCGTTGCCTTTGCCACGTTTTCAGGTGGATCAGAGGCGCAGGCACAATCTCAATCACAGTTTGATGTTCCTGCGGAAATTCCGCCTGCCAGCTTTAAAGAACGTCAGTATGTGGATAGCAGAGGATGCGTATACATCCGCGCTGGATTTGATGGGCAAGTGACATGGGTGCCACGTGTATCCCGAGATCGCAAGGTGGTGTGTGGTCAGACACCCACATTTGCAGATGCCACTTCAGCAGGGGCGACCGCACCAACGGCGCCGCCCGAGGCCGTTGTTATAACCGCTGACATACCATCGGTTTCCGAACCTGCAGTGGCCGCAACAGCCGCACCTGTCGTCGCCAAAACGGCGTCTTCCAAACAAGTGAAAAAGGTACAGCGAAAAGCAAAGATCTCTGGCACGCGCGTGGTTCCGAGACATGTTTACGAAATGCAGCTTGAAAGCACGCGTGATTTCATATTCCCGGACGGTTACGTACAGGTTTGGGACGATGATAGATTAAATCCGAAACGTG
The DNA here is from genome assembly GCA_038531775.1 of Pseudomonadota bacterium. Classification (GTDB taxonomy): domain Bacteria; phylum Pseudomonadota; class Alphaproteobacteria; order Rhodobacterales; family Rhodobacteraceae; genus Roseovarius. The sequence continues at coordinate 28,912 of JBCBBI010000017.1, forward strand.
CACACCAGACCCTTGAGGGTAAGGCTCAGATGGAGAAAATCTGGAGCAAGACTTTGCCGAGGGTGCTGATCGCAGACGAAACCATTGCGTCTGTTGCGCGCTCAGACAATGTCGTTGTTCTGCAAAATCCGCCAAAAGCCAAAATCTCAACACGCTCCCTTGCGGCGAAACCGAGAAGTGCAGCCACATTTAAAAAATGGGTGCAAGCCGGGATTTATGCAGATGCATCTGATGCTAAAAAAGCCGCGCTTGTGATTGCCAAATTAGGCTTGCCTGCACGAACTGGTGCGCTTGAGCGAAGTGACCAACGCTATAGTATTGTGCTTGCGGGACCTTTCGCCAGTGGGGATGAACTACAAAACGCTGCAGACCGTGTGCGGCAGGCTGGTTTTCCCAACGTGAAGTTCAGATAAGCGTATCGACCTTGGGAAAACAATGCTCTTTCAAGCGCCACAGATCGCCTGAAGTTGCAACCAGCCCGCGTCACTCATAAGCGGTTGTGGCATTGAACTGGCAAACGGATCGGCCTCTATCAAGGACAGCGTTGTTTCACCTGTCACATCCAAAGCATATGCATAAGGACTTGATCGAACCGCGGCCTCGGCAAAACCTGCAAGTATGACTTCATCGGCGGGTGTTGCGCGCGCAGTAACCAGAAGCTCTTTTGCGTATTGCTCCAAAGCGGTTTGCGGAAGCACTCCTGTTGTAAGCAGGCGGATATTGCTCCAAACCCCGGTTATTTCCAGCAAACTGTCCAGAGGATCGCGCATCTTACTCCGTAGTTGTTCGACAATGACAAAACCGGCCAGCACGTCTGGTTCTTCGAAATCCTCAACAAGGTTTCTGCTCACCATGAACGATCCGTCAGGGAGCAGGATCGCATCACGCACGCCGCTGCGGACCACTTCAATCGCACCAAGAGGCGCGCCACCTTGCAGTCGGATGGCCAAATCATCCAGCGCCGCTTTGCCGCCGGCTTCGTCACAAGCCGGACCTGTAACGCGGTGCAACTCGGCGCGTAGTTTTTGAGAAATTTCAGCGCGGTTTGCGTCAGGGAGCACTGCCGCGGCATGCTCTCGCAATGCTTCGGGTAGCCAGATTGAGATCAACAATGCCGCGACGATGAAGATGCCTGCAGTGATGAAAAACCGTAGTCGACCGGGATGCGGACGCGTTCGTTCGACGGCAGTGCGTAACTTTTCGATGGCCTCGATAATCTCAACCGCGTCTTCGGGCAGCTCCAAAAGCTCTTCATTATCACCGCCTGGACTATATAGTGGAGGACGTTTGCCAGGGTTTTCGCGCTCAATCGCGGCCAAAGACCAATGCGTAAGCGGCCTGTTTTGTTTGTCTGCAATGGTTAGGCTTGATTCACCGACCGATACAAACACGTCTAGCCTTTGTGCCTTGGCATTAGCACGCCAAATGCCAGCTGCCTCAAGCCGCTGATATTCGTGAAGTGCTGTCATGTTGCGCGGGCTCTGCTCTGCCTCATTGAGCTGAGCTTAGCACGGCCCGCTGCGCTCAGGCAATTGCGTAGAAGTTAGGCAAACACCTTACGAAGTTCAAACTTCTGTATTTTTCCCGTAGAGGTTTTTGGCAGCTCCTGGAAAACAACCTTCTTCGGGCATTTGAACCCTGCAAGAAGGTTGCGGGAATGGGCGATCAATTCCGCTTCGTCTGTGTTTGCGCCGTCCTTGATCTCGACGAAAGCGCATGGAACTTCCCCCCATTTTTCATCAGGCATCGCGACAACTGCACAAAGCAATACTGCGGGATGTTTCATCAAAGCGCCTTCGATCTCTATCGAGCTGATGTTTTCGCCGCCCGAGATAATGATATCTTTGGCGCGGTCGGCGATCTTGAGATATCCATCGTCGTGCTGGTAAGCGATATCGCCAGAATGAAAATAGCCACCGGCAAAAGCCTCTTCGGTCGCTTTGGCGTTTTTTAAATAGCCTTTCATAACGGAATTACCCCGGATCATCACCTCACCCTGGGTCGAGCCATCCATCGGCACCTGCGTCATGGTTTCCGGATCCATCGAAGTGATATCCTCCATAAAGGGCATCAGGATTCCGGTTCGTGCTTTGATGGCGTAGCGCTCTTCTTCGGGTTTATCGTTCCACTTTTCGTGCCACATGCATTCTGTCACGTGACCATAGGTTTCTGTCAGGCCATAGACCTGCGTGACGTCAAATCCCAGAGGCTCTATCGCTCGCAAGGTGGCTGCAGGTGGGGGCGCTCCGGCTGTGAATACGCTAACTATGTGATCGAATTCGCGCCGCTCTTCATCCTTGGCGTTGACGATCATGTTGAGCACGATGGGCGCTGCGCCAAAATGGGTCACGCCTTCGTCGGCAATTGCATTGTAAATAGCGCTCGCCGTTATGTCGCGACAGCAAATCAGTGTTCCGCCGATCATCGGCATGGTCCAGGTATGGTTCCAGTTGTTGCAGTGGAAAAGCGGTACGATTGTAAGATAGCGGGAGTGACGGGGCAGGGGCCAGGTAATCGCAGTACCAAGGGTGAGCATATAAGCTCCACGATGGTGATAGACCACGCCTTTGGGTCGCCCAGTCGTGCCTGAGGTATAGTTCAACGCCAGGCTTTCCCATTCATCCTCTGGCATCAGCCAGTCAAAATCCGGATCACCACCAGCCAGAAAGTCTTCGTAGTGCACATAGTCTCCGAAAGCATGCACGCCTGCGGCATCATCTGGCACTTCAATGATTGTTGGTGCTGGCCCTTCCATCAATTCAATCGCCTGCGCTGTCACCGGCAGGAACTGAGGGTCAACCAGCGCCACCTTGGCCTCGCCATGGTCGAAAATATAGGCAATCGTATCGGCCTCAAGACGTGTATTAATGGTGTTGAGAACCGCACCACAGGCCGGCACGCCAAAATGTGCCTCGGCATGGGCTGGGACGTTTGGCAAAAGAGTTGCAACAACGTCGCCTGGCTCCACGCCCATTTTTACGAGTGCTGAGGCAAGACGCGAACAACGTCCGTAGTAGTCGCGATAGGTGTACCGCTGTTTACCGTAAATCACGGCTTCGGTTTCTGGAAAAACATGCGCGGCACGTCGCAGATGTGAAAGCGGTGTCATGGGCACGAAATTCGCCGCATTCTTTCCTAGACCTGTTTCGTCTTTCATCCAACCCATGCTTGTCTCCGCCTTCGCTTGTCGAATTCCGCTGCAGATATTGCTTATTTCGCTTCCGAAAGCAAAGCAGTTTCAAACGCGCAAGCCTGCTTTTCAAAAAGTGCGATCAAGCCTAGCGTATCCGCATGATCATCTCACCCGGCCGCAGGTACATATTTGTGCATATTCCAAAAACTGGTGGCACCTCTCTTGCGTTGGCTCTAGAGGCGCGTGCGATGAAAGATGATGTCCTGATCGGTGACACACCAAAGGCGCGCCGACGTCGCAAGCGGCACAAAGAAAGCACTAGTGCCGGGCGACTGTGGAAGCACTCTACTCTTGCAGATATTGACGGGCTTGTTGATGCGGGGACCATTGCCGAAAGCTTTTGTTTCACTATGGTACGCAACCCCTGGGATCGGCTGGTGAGCTATTATACCTGGGCGCGAGCACAGAGCTTTGATCATCCTGCTGTTGCTCTTTCAAAGCAGACCACATTCTCCGAGTTTTTGAACGCCCCAGAGACGCAAAGCACCATTCGCGCCAACCGTTATGCACAGTATATGACCGCGGCTGACGGTGCCGAATATTGCTCGCTCTACATTCGCCTGGAGCATTTTAAACAAGACGCATCCCTACTTTGGGAGCACTTGGGGTTTGAATTGGCGTTGCCGCATGAAAATCGGTCAGCCCGAGAGCGCGGATACCGACAGTATTTTTCCGATTCGGACAAAAACCTGGTTAAATCCCTCTGTCACGAAGATATTGTTCGCTTCTGCTACACATTCTGAAGGCCTTTGTTTCTAAACTGCGGGCAATCTTAGTCCGCAGACCCATCTTTCTGCATCGATTGGTAAACAATGCCGTATTCTCGCCTGGTTTTTGACCAAGGATCGACAAATGCATGAAGCCTCCTAATCCTGGAACGGTGGACCGGACAATAGGGGGTTAATCATGCTAAACGCGGTAGCTGAACATCCTGGCGACATCGGGTGGGACGACATTGTCCATCAATCGCGCAGTGGGGTAAGTTCCGGCCTTTTGGCAGGCACGCAGATTGCTACCGGAGGTGGCTGGAAAACGGTTGAAGAAATTAGTGCCGGAGACAAGGTCCTGACGTTCGACGCGGGATTGCAGACTGTTACCAAAGTTGCTCAAACCACGCTCTGGGACGGCGACGGTGACTGTCCTGTGAACTTTTGGCCGTTATCAGTGCCTGCGGGTGCGCTTGGAAATCGCCAAGAAATTATGGTATTGCCTTGTCAGAGTATTTTAACGCAATGCGGCGTTTCCGAAGAAATTCATGGTGATCCATTTTCGTTGATCCCAGCACGGGCAGCTAACGGGATGCACGGTATTTCTCGTATCGCTCCAGAAAGGGATATGCAGGTCGTAATTTTGCACTTTGCAAAGGAACAGGTGGTCTTTACCCGTGCTGGAGCGCTTTTTCAGTGTCCGGCTTGCAACGATACAATCGAGCAGAAGAATGAGGAAAAAGAGCAGCCCTTTTATCCTCTTTTGCGCCTGGATGAGGCGCGATTTTTACTACATCAAATCGAGGATAGTATAGCTGACGCGTTTAGCTTTCCCCCTGTGGAAGCTTTTGGCGCGGCGGCCCCGGCCTGACCAATTTGTCCCCAGATGCCGGAAAAAGGCCCACGCGCCTATGCACGCGTGGGTCTTTGCTTTTTTAGGCCGCCTTTTGCGAGGCGGTAAACCGGTGGTAAAAGCTTTCGCCGCTTTCGGCCAATTCCCGTAGCAATGCAGGTGTGGAGAAGCGTTCGCCATGGGCCGCGGTGAGTTGATCGCAACGCTCAGCTGCATATGGCGCACCGATTATGTCGAGCCAGGCAAATGGCCCGCCCGACCATGGCGCAAAGCCCCAGGCCAATATCGCGCCAACATCGCCCTCGCGGATGTCCTCAAGTACATCTTCTTCTAGCGCGCGAACCGCCTCGAGCACTTGGGCGAACATCAAACGATGCTGCACGTCGGTCAAATCCGGCTGATCCTCTGCCTCAGGATACTTGTCCGCGATACCGTCCCAATATCCCTGGCGTTTGCCCTTTTCGTCGTAATCGAAGAAGCCCGCCTTGGATTTACGGCCAAGCCGCCCTTCGCCTTCCATCCAGAAGATGACCTCATCAACCGCACCATCCGGGTACTCATCGCCCATGGCGGCGCGTGTTGCTCTGGCAATTTTTGCGCCCAGATCAATCGATGTCTCATCAACCAGTTGCAGTGGTCCGACAGGGAAGCCCAACTGACGCGCGGCGTTGTCGATCAGGGCAGGGGTGACGCCTTCGGCCACCATCCGGATACCCTCGTTGATATATGGGATGATGCACCGGTTGCAGTAGAAGAACCGCGCGTCGTTCACCACAATCGGCGTCTTCTTAATCTGGCGCACATAATCAAGTGCCTTGGCCACAGCCCGCGCCTCGGTTTTCTCGCCTTTGATGATCTCGACGAGGAACATCTTTTCTACCGGGGAGAAGAAGTGGATGCCGATAAACTGCTCCGGTTTATCAGAGGCTTGCGCCAGTTCTGAGATCGGCAGGGTGGAGGTGTTGGTGGCAAAGATACAGTCATCGCCGACATGCTTGAGCACGTCTTTGGTAACCTCGGCCTTCACGCCCACATCCTCGAACACGGCCTCTATTATTAGATCCGCATCGGCGAGCGCGCTGTAATCGGTGGTCGCATTGATACGAGCCAACGTATCGGCTTTTTTCTCCTCAGTGGCTTTGCCGCGCTTGATGCCTTTGTCCATGTAATCCGCAGTATAAGCCTTGCCGCGGTCGGCGGCCTCTTGCTCTTGGTCGATAAGGACGACCTCCATTCCGGACATGGCAGAGACCAACGCGATGCCCGCGCCCATCATGCCCGCGCCCATTACACCCACTTTCTTGACGCTCTGATCTTCGACATCCGGGCGGCTCGCACCTTTCTCCAGTGCTTCTTTGTTTATGAAAAGTGAGCGGATCATGGCCGAGGAAGAAGGGTTCATCAGCACATTGGTAAACCAACGCGCCTCAATTTTGATCGCGGTATCAAAAGGCACCATCGCGCCTTCGTAAACCGCACTCAATAGGGCTTTGGCTGCCGGAAATGCGCCTTGAGTCTTGCCATTCACCATGGCCGAGGCGCCAACAAAGGTCATGAAACCCGCCGGATGATAAGGCGCGCCACCGGGCATTTTGTAGCCCTTTTCATCCCACGGCTTCACGATAGAAGGCTCCGAGAGCACCCATTCGCGCGCTTTCTCGATCAACTCGTTTGCGGACACAACCTCGTCGACCAAACCAGCGCTCAACGCTTTCTTTGGATCACTCAGCTTACCTTCAAGCAGGAATGGTGAGGCCCCCATTGCGCCCATCTTGCGTGTGAGCCGCGTGGTGCCACCCATGCCAGGAAAAATTCCAACCATGATCTCGGGCAGGCCGATTTTGGCCTTTGGGTTGTCTGCGGCGAAAATCCGGTGGCAGCTGAGCGGGATTTCATAGCCGATCCCGAGCGCCGTACCGGGCAGGCAGCAAGCAATTGGTTTGCCGCCCTTATTGGTCTTGGGGTCCATGCCCGCGCGCTCAATCTTGCGCAGAATGCCGTGCATCCGCATGATGCCGTCCATAAGGCCTTGTGCCGGGTTGTCACCGGCCAATTCCTTCATCTTCGCGATGATGTTAAGGTCCATGCCGCCTGCGAAAGAGCTTTTTTTGCCGGAGGTCAGGATCACGCCCTTCACGGCGTCATCGGCCAGCGCATCGTCAATATGAGCCTCAAGGTCATAAAACCCTTGCTGGTTCATTACGTTCATCGATTTTCCAACGGTATCCCAGGTGATGATCGCAACGCCATCTGCGCCTTTTTCCATCGTGAAATCTGTCATATCTTAGTTCTCCTCTAGCTCCTGAAGCCGTCTCAGGCGCTCATTCAATGATGGATGCTGAAGCTCGGGCGCAGCCCAGATCAGCTCATTTCCAGTAAATTCAAGGGTCAGAAAGCAAGGCGCTGCGTCTGCCGTAAGGCAGTAGCTTCCGGCTTGCTGCAGCACGACAAAGATCTTCCCGTTGTTGCGCTCGATCCGCAGATCACGCACGTTGGCGTCCAGTATACGCTCGTAAGAGCCGTCCTCGACGCTTATCCAGATCTGATGTGCCGTACCAGCGGTGCCGGAAAAAGCGCGTGGCTGACCGCGACAGGACATCTCATATGTAATGACGTAATCCGGCACGTCATCAGGCGTGAACTCGACAATCGTGTTTGGAATGCTCTCGCCTTCACTCCATTTGCAAATTTCGGCGTAAAGCGCGTTGAGTTCCCCCACCGGATTGGCACTGCGCCCGGCCAAAAGCTCTTGTGAAGCTTGCGAGCCGGAAGCAGCGACCGTCAGCAATGCCGCCCATATGAGGTGCCTTGCTTTCAAGTGTCAGACCCGCTCGATGATTGTTGCTGCACCCATGCCGGACGCGATGCAAAGCGTGGCAAGCCCAGTTTCTTTGTCAGAGCGTTCCAACTCATCAAGCAGCGTGCCGATGATCATCGCACCGGTCGCGCCCAGCGGGTGACCCATGGCAATTGAGCCGCCGTTGACATTGACCAGTTCCGGATCGACGTCAAAGGCCTGCTGGAAGCGCAACACGACTGAGGCAAAAGCCTCGTTGACCTCGAAAAGATCGATGTCGCCAATCTCCATTCCGCTGTCGGCCAGGATCTTCTGCGTTGCTGGAACCGGACCCGTAAGCATGATCGTAGGATCAGTACCGATCTTGCAGGTTTGCTTAATGCGTGCACGGGGCTTCAGCCCATATTTCTTACCGAACTCCTCGTTACCGATCAGCACACCGGCCGAGCCATCAACAATACCAGAGGAATTGCCCGCGTGGTGGATATGGTTGATCTTATCCAGATGCGGGTACTTGATCTTGGCCACGGCATCGAAGCCAGGCATCACCTCACCCATCTGTTGGAATGAGGCGTTGAGCGCGCCAAGCCCCTGCATGTCCGTGCCGGGGCGCATGTATTCGTCGTGATCAAGGATGGTCAGGCCGTTTTGATCTTTGACCGTGATGATTGATTTCTCAAAGCGGTTGTCTTCCCAAGCCGCCGCCGCACGCTTCTGGCTCTCAACGGCTAGCGCGTCAGCATCATCGCGGGAGAACCCATACTCGGTGGCAATTATGTCGGCACTGATGCCTTGGGGCACGAAATAAGTTTCCATCGCGATGGAGGGATCCACGGCAATCGCTGCACCATCGCTGCCCATGGCCACGCGGCCCATCATTTCGACACCGCCTGCGATATACGCCTCGCCTGCACCACCCTTTACCTGGTTGGCGGCAAGGTTCACGGCCTCCATGCCCGACGCGCAGAAACGGTTGATGGCCAACCCCGGGATTGATTCATCAAGGTCTGAGGCCAGTACGGCGGTCCGGGCGAGGCATCCGCCCTGCTCCATCACTTGGGTAACATTGCCCCAGATCACATCCTCGACCGCATGCCCATCAAGGCCATTACGTTCTTTCATGGCGTTAAGAACCTGGCTTGAGAGACGCGCTGCGGTCACTTCATGCAGGCTGCCGTCTTTGCGACCCTTACCGCGTGGGGTCCTCACGGCGTCATAGATATAGGCGTCTGTCATTGCTGAGGTCTCCTTGTCTCAGGCGCGATCCCGGGGGTTTCCGGGCATCAGGTCATAGGGGTGTTTCCAGCCGGGCAGAGCCTCGATATTGCTCAGCCAGCGGTCGATATTAGGCCATGCGTCGCGATCAAAACCAAACGGCTCGGGATAGAAGAGATAGCCGCAACAGCTAATGTCGGCGTTGGTGATCTCATCGCAGACGATCCAGTCGCGACCCTCAAGGCGTTCATTGAGCGTAGCATAGGCGGCTGCAAGTCGTCCTTGCATAAAGCCGATTACTTCGGTGGGGCGTTTTTCCTCAGGCAGGAAGTTCATCAGAAACCGCGTCATACCCGCCTGGCTCGAAAGTTTATGATTGTCCCAAAGAACCCAACGAAAAATTTCATAGTTTTCAGCGTGATCCTTGCCACCAAACTTGCCGGAGCGCTCTGTGACATAGGCCTGGATGGCGCCCGATTGGCTGGTCTTGAAATCCCCATCGACCAAGACAGGTGCCTCTCCCATGTCGTTGACCGAGCTTCGATAGGCATCGCCGCGGGTCTCGCCACCAAAGAAATCAACTTGCAAGGGCTCCCACTCAAGACCGGACAGTTCCAGCGCGAGCGCGGCCTTGTAGGAATTCCCGCTTTCACCGAAACAGTAGAGTTTAATGGTCATGTAAGTCCTCCGATCACGTTACGATTAGCAAGACATACGACATACCGTCTTTCACTTTTTTCGTGCTTCTAACTCAGAATTGAACAGCCGAAGTCGATGTCCAAAGGTTTCCTCGTTGATCACGGAATCGAAGTTTTCAAACAGAAAGGACAGCGCCTCACCTTCGTCCAGGCCCGCCTCCTGTGCGAACCTTCGCAAACGGCGATAGCCGTCTTCAGTCATTGCAGCATTGAAGCGTCGGGTCAGTCGAAAGCGTTTTGGCATATTATCCTCTTCGTTTGGTTGGGGCAGGTTTGACCAGCCCCTTACCCAAAATCAAAATGCTTCGGCTTCAAGCTCCATAACAGGCTCGGCTCCGGTCTGAATACGCGCCAGGTGCATCGCGGTCGCAGGCAGGCGGCGTTTCATGTAATAACGACCTGTAGCGATCTTGGTGCGATAGAATTTCTCATCGCTTGTTCCGGCCTCAATCGCAGCATGAGCCGCCTTGGCCATTTCGGCCCACATAAGTCCAAGGCAGACATGGCCGAACAGATGCATAAAATCATAGGAACCTGCGAGGGCGGCATTCGGGTTCTTCATACCTTGCTGCATAAAGAACATTCCGGCTGTCTGAAGATCCTTGGAAGCGGCCTTAAGTGGATCCAGGAAGTCAGCTTTCAGCGCCTCATGGCCTTCGTTTTCCTTTATGAATGTTTTCACCATGTCGAAGAAGGCCATCACGTGCTTGCCGCCGTCCTGGGCGAGCTTACGACCCACCAGGTCCAACGCCTGAACACCATTGGCCCCCTCATAGATCATGGCGATCCGGGCATCGCGTGCGAATTGGGACATGCCCCACTCTTCGATATAGCCATGTCCGCCATAGACCTGCTGGGCGCGGATGGTCATGTCAAAGCCTTCGTCCGTGAGGAAGCCCTTGATCACAGGCGTGAGAAGGCTGATGACGCCGTCTGCGTCTTTGTCCTGATCGCGGTGCGCCTTGTCGATCATCTGCGCACCCCAAAGGATGAAGGCCCGCGCGCCTTCGGCAAAGCTCTTCTGATCGAGCAGCGCACGGCGAATGTCGGGATGCACGATAAGCGGGTCGGCCGGACCGTCGGGGTTCTTATCGCCTGTCACATCACGGCCTTGCAGGCGGTCCTTGGCGTATTCGAGTGCATTTTGATAGGCGATATCGGCCTGAGCCAGACCTTGCATGCCAACACCGAGTCGTGCCTCGTTCATCATCGTGAACATCGCGCGCATACCTTTGTGTTCTTCACCAAGGAGATAGCCGGTGGCCTCATCGTAGTTCATCACACAGGTGCAATTCCCGTGGATGCCCATTTTCTCTTCGATCTTTCCGCAAGACACACCGTTGCGTGCACCAAGCGAGCCGTCCTCGTTGACTATGAATTTCGGAACAATGAAAAGACTGACGCCTTTGATTCCTTCTGGACCGCCAGGGATTTTAGCCAGCACCAGGTGAATAATGTTGTCGGCCATGTCATGCTCACCAGCGGAGATAAAGATCTTCTGGCCAGTGACTTTGTAGGTGCCGTCACCCTGTGGAACCGCCTTGGTGCGCATAAGGCCCAGATCAGTGCCGCAATGGGGCTCCGTTAGGTTCATGGTGCCCGTCCATTCGCAAGAGGCCATTGGCGGCAGATAGGTGGCTTTTTGCTCTTCGCTGCCATGCGCAAGGATTGCCGAGGCCGCGCCATGGGTCAGGCCTTGGTACATTGTAAATGCTTGGTTTGACGCAGAAAACATTTCGCCCACTGCTGTTCCAAGAACGTAGGGCATGTTTTGGCCGCCAAATTCTTCGGGAAGATCAAGCGCCGTCCAGCCTCCTTCGCGGACCTGATCAAACGCGTCTTTGAAACCTTTCGGGGTGCGAACCACACCATTTTCAAGCACGCATCCCTCCGTGTCCCCAATGGCATTTAGAGGCAACAAAACTTCTGATGCGATCTTGCCCGCTTCTTCGAGAACCGCATTGGTAAAATCCGGTTCCAGCTCAGCATAGCCGGGTGTTTTTGCTTCGCTGACTTTGAGAACCTCGTGCATCACAAACTGCATATCTTTGGTAGGTGGGGTATAACTTGGCATGGATTTCCTCCCTATGCGGCTATTCTAAATGGCTTGGCCGTCATTCTGCGGCGCTGCGGTTTTGGCGGATGGAGGCGATCATCTTTGCCCCCCACTTCATCTGTTCCTTGAGATCGGCAATGGCGGAGTCCAGTTCTTCGCGCTGCTGTTCAAGATTATCGAGCCTGTCTTGGGCAAGCTCATAGGTGCGGGTTAGCTGTGTCAGTTGTTGGTCGCTCTTGTCGTAAAGGTTGAGCAGCTGACGGATCTCTTCAAGGCTAAATCCAAAACGCTTACCTCTTAGGATAAGCTTTACTCTGGCGCAGTCGCTTTTGCTAAAGAGACGCTTTTGACCTTCGCGGATCGGGAACAAGAGCTCCTTGGCCTCGTAAAAGCGCAAGGTCCTTGGCGTTACATCAAACGTGTCGCACATTTGCCTGATTGTAAGTTTCTCGTCTTGCATCTCTTTTACACCCTTCAACGGTTCAGCGTCGCACCAGGTATGCACCAAACAACACGGTACACCCATTTTCAAAGTTTACGTAACAACGACGTCGCGTAAGGTAAAGGTTTACCTTGTATTTCCTTACGTAAACTTAAGCGATATGTGGATTATCACAGGGATTTGATCAAAAATTGGGGTGAAGAGGGTCTATTCCAGAGAGCTAAAAATCGAATCCCTGACTTTTTGGAGCTCTTCAATCGATTCTTCGAGCTGCACGCGTTGGGTTTTAAGCTCTCCCAATTGCCGATCTGCCAGTTCGATCCATTTGCGCATTTGCACATCGGTGCCTTTTTCCTCGTAAATCAAAAGCCACTGGCGAATATCTTCAAGAGCGAAACCCCAACGGCGGCCACGCAAAATCAGGGTTAAACGCGCGACTTCTTTCGGACCATAGAAACGTGAACGGCCCTCACGCTCGGGATCGAGTAGTTCGATGTACTCGTAGTACCGCAACGTGCGCGGCGTCACGTCGAATTTTGCGCACATGTCTTTAAATGACAGACGTTGCTCTGACATCGGTCATCCTCCCATAGTAGCAGTTTATGAGAGTTTGCCCGCATCGCGCAACAGGCACTCTTGCCCTAAGGCTTTCAAAATGCGGATAAAGGGTTCAGGAATCGTGGCGCGAGCTTTTTCAAATGACCGATACAAAGATCACCCAACAGTTTTTTGAGGCCCTGCCGCATGCAAATGCGCTTGGTATCGACATTTGTTTTGTCGGTGAAGGAAAGGCAGAGATTTCGATGCCTTATGCCGAACATCTCATTGGCGACCCGCAAACGCGTGTCATCGCGGGCGGCGCGGTATCGGCTTTGATGGACACGTGTTGCGGGGCTGCAGTTATGAGCCATCCAGATTGCAACGGTGCTACGGCGACGCTCGACCTGCGGATCGATTACATGCGCCCGGCAACGCCCGGTCAGCAGGTGCGAGCCTTGGCTGAATGTTATCATATTACGCGTTCGGTGGCCTTTGTGCGGGCACGTGCGCATGACGATGATGAGGACCGTCCGGTTGCCGAAGCCACAGGCACCTTTACCGTGGCAGGCGCGCCATGATCCGGAAACCGCCAGAGCCAGTGCAAGTGGTCAAGCAAAGGCGCGACGCCGCGCTCAAGGCACTTGTAGAAGGGGTGCCTTACATTCAGTTTCTTGGGATCACTTTTGATCGACGCGGTGATGAGATCACGTCGATTTTGCATTTCAAAGAACACCTTATCGGCAACCCAGTCTTGCCTGCACTGCATGGTGGTGCGACGGCCGCGTTTCTGGAAGTGACATCAATCATCGGGCTAAGTTGGTCGATGCTATGGGATGATTTGGAGTCGGGCGAATTGGCGCTTGATGAGTTGGAAGCTGGAAAGTTGCCACGGCTTCCCAAAACGATCGGTTTTACAGTGGATTACCTGCGCTCTGGTCTGCCGCGTGATGCTTATGCCCGGGCTCAGGTGACGCGATCGGGGCGACGCTATGCATCAGTGAAATCCGAGGCCTGGCAAGACAATCGCGATCGCCCGATTGTGCAGGCGACGGGCCATTTCCTTATGCCGCGCCGCGATGCCTGACACCGCCGCACAGGCGATTACACACCGCCGTGTTCTTTCCATTTCGATACCTATCGTTGTGGCCAATGCCACTGTGCCGCTTTTGGGCCTTGTTGACACGGGTGTCGTTGGTCAAATGGGGGAGGCTGCACCCATTGGTGCGGTTGGCATAGGGGCCATAATCCTAAGTGCGATTTATTGGCTGTTCGGCTTCCTGCGTATGGGAACGACGGGCCTCACGTCACAGGCCATCGGTGCCGGCCAGAATCGTGAGGAATCGGCTTTGTTGAGCCGTGCCTTGCTGATCGGAGGTCTGATCGGGCTAACAGTCATTGCCCTGCAAAAGCCTATCTTTTGGGCTGGATTTCAGCTCGCGCCAGCCAGCGACGAGGTCGAAGCACTGGCGCGCGACTATCTGGTGGTTCGCGTCTGGGGCGCGCCCGCGCTCATTGCGCTTTACGGTATTAATGGATGGCTCATTGCCAAAGAACGCACCGGCTCTGTTTTGCTTCTCCAATTGTTCATGAACGGGATCAACATCTTGCTTGATCTCTGGTTTGTGCTCGGTCTTGGCTGGGGTGTTCAGGGGGTGGCTCTGGCCACACTGATCGCAGAATGGGGGGGGTTTTGCCTTGGTCTCTGGCTCTGTGTCTCCGGCTTTAAAAGCGGTGCTTGGCGAGATCGTGCACTAGTTTTCGATCAGGCTCGCTTGCGTTTGATGCTGGTGATCAATCGTGACATTCTTCTGCGGTCCCTGTTCATCGAGATCATCTTTGTTTCCTTCCTTTTTGCAGGTGCCAGATTCGGGGATGTCACGCTCGCCGCCAATCAGATTTTATTGCAATTCCTCCATGTCACGTCCTACATGCTCGACGGTTTTGCGCAGGCGGCTGAAACGCTTGTCGGCAAAGCGGTGGGTCGTTCCGACAAATCCAGGCTGCGGCGTGGCGCCCTTTTGGCAAGCCTTTGGGGCGGGGTCATGACCCTGGCATTGTGTTTGTTTTTTGCGCTGCTCGGAGGTCCGTTGATTGATTTGATGGCCAAGGCGCCAGAGGTACAGGCCGACGCGCGGGCATTTTTGATTTATGCGGCCATTGCCCCGGCTCTTGGTCTCGCGCCTTACATGCTCGACGGGGTATTCATCGGTGCAACACGCACCAGAGACATGCGCAACATGATGGCACTCAGTCTATTGGTTTACGTCGTATTTGCTCTGCTGCTGGTGCCGTCCTTTGCCAATCACGGTTTGTGGATGGCGCTTATGATTAGCTTTCTTGCTCGTACTATCACGATGGCCTTGCGCTATCCGGCGCTTGAACGAGATCTATTCTAATAATTTGATCAAATTATATTTCACAGCTGTTCAAATGCGTTGCGCACTATAAAAGTCAGTAATGCTTACTCATATGGGATGAGCTAGATGGAACAGCGAAAAACCCGCATTGCAATTAACGGCTTCGGCCGCATTGGGCGAACCTTGCTGCGGATTCTTTTACGTCAGGGCGAGGGTTTCGAATTGGTCCTGATCAACGATATCGAGCCGCTGGAAACCTGCGCCTACCTGTTTCAATTCGATAGTGTGTTCGGTCCGTGGCCGGAACAGGTTTGTACGGATAAAAATGCACTTATCGTCGGCGAACGGCGCATAGCTTTCCACGGTACGGCTGATCTTGGGCAGCTTGACTTGTCTGGTGTCGACGTGGTTCTGGAATGCACGGGCATGGGCGGTGCCCGCGCAGTCGCGGAACGCGGTCTTGCGGCTGGTGCGGGAAAAATCCTTGTCTCTGGACCCGCCGCCGAGGCTGATGTGACCCTCGTAATGGGAGCTAACGAGACGGAATATGCGGGGCAGGGCATCGTGTCGAACGCGTCTTGCACCACGAACGCTCTGGCCCCACTGGTGCGCCTAATCGATGACGCATTTGGTCTGGTGAGCGGGCAGATGACCACTGTGCATTGCTATACCGGGAGCCAGCCAACGGTCGACAAGCCTAGGGATGTGCTGGAACGCAGCCGCGCGGCTGCTTTATCAATGGT
The DNA here is from genome assembly GCA_038531775.1 of Pseudomonadota bacterium. Classification (GTDB taxonomy): domain Bacteria; phylum Pseudomonadota; class Alphaproteobacteria; order Rhodobacterales; family Rhodobacteraceae; genus Roseovarius. The sequence continues at coordinate 44,513 of JBCBBI010000017.1, forward strand.
ACCAACGACCACAAGCGCCCATGATCAGACCGCTCTCGTGCTGCCGCATCTCAAAGGCCGAATCGAGGCCCGAGCGATTCGTGTCCCGACGGCGAGCGTCTCATGCATCGATTTAACTTTGCAAACGCAGAATCGGGTTCGCCCATCGACGGTCAACAAGTTGCTACTGGAAGCCGCAAGTGGACCTGTTTTCGGTTGGACAGAGCAACCCCTTGTGAGCAGCGATCTGCGCGCGCGGCCTGAGTCGATAGTCATGGTCGGGCCGGAGACCTCTGTCTCTGAGGGTGGGTTGCTGCGCGTTTTTGGATGGTATGACAATGAGTGGGGATTTTCCTGCCGTATGCTGGAGATGGCGCGGATGATGACAGCCTGGCGAAGTTGAGTTTCGCCAAGCACTGTATACGTGCCGACCGATCGAGAGGGCTTCGCCCGTCGAGCTTTCCCAGGATAATTTCAGCAAAGAGAAAGAGGGATGGGGTCTATCAGTTGTGAGCCGAAGGCGCGGTTGGAATTTACCTCTGGATCAACACGGTAAAACGAAAGGGTATCCTCGGGCGCGGCGCGCATTAGGGTTGCGGCGCCATGGCCGGCCTCACCAAGCCACATGGGCCAGTCTTTTTGTGCCAGGATCACCGGCATGCGGTGATGGATGGCCTGGAGCTTTGCGTTTGCAGAGGTGGTTACAATGGCGCAGCTACGGATCGGGTCTTCGCCTTTGGTCCAGTCTTGCCAGATACCAGCAAAGGCCAGTGTATCGCAGCCCGTCGGCGCGAAATACCACGGCAGACGGTGCCCGTCCTCGTCCTTGGTCCATTCATAAAAACCAGTAACCGGGATCAGGCAACGACGGTGTCGCGCGGCGTCGCGAAATGCCGGTTTTTCAGCAATCGTTTCGGCGCGTGCATTAATTAGAAGCGGTGTATCCGATGGTGCCTTATACCAATGGGGCAGGAAGCCCCACCGCGCGGAAATCAGCTGTCGCGCGCCGTTTGTGCTTATCACGGTATGGATCTGATTGGTGGGACAAATATTGTAGTTTGGAATATCAGGAAGTGCATTTGCCGGGCTGGCTTCGAAAAGCTGCGCCATGGCATCGCTGGGCAAAGTGACGGCGAAGCGACCACACATCTCAGCGCAGCACCGTTGAATAAACCAGCATTCCCCAAGGCAGGAGCGCCTTCTCAACCTGCATCCATGTCGCGCCAAAGCTGATTGGGTCGGTGCCGGTCAGTCGAGCGATATCATCAAGGCTGCGGCGACCATCGATCGCTGCGAGCAACGGGGCGCTTGCCTTGGGCAGCGTCAGGGTGCCTTTCACCCCATCCGTATCAAGTTTCGGGCTTTGACCCTGCTGTGCCGCCTGAGCCAAAGCCTTGGCTTGCACGCCCTTTATATGAGGTACCATCGCCCGGTTTTTCCCTGACGCGAGTGTATGATCGTGATCATTGCTGACTGCGTAGCCTGTGTGAATGCGGATGGTTCCGTTTAGTTTTTCGGCGATGGCCATCGCCTCCACGGTACTCATACCTTCAGGGATATCCGTCAGTCGCGATAGATCGTAGAGGATAGGCGTGGTGAAACCCGCAAGCCACCACCCCGTGCGTTCCAGGGTGTCATTGAGCTCTGTTACATCAAAAGCGCGATCCTGACTATGCAACAGAAGGTCGTAGAACCCAGCATCACCGGATTTATGATCATGCAGGTTCGGGTTTGATTTAAGCGGGTGGCCGTCTGGCAGCCTGTCGAACACTTTGCGCCCCAGTTTTAGCCTGTCTTTCGGAGGCATGTCGCGGGAAAGCGCGGCGTATGCTTCTTGCAAAGGGTAAACGCCAGAACGACCATAAGGCGCATAAACCATAAAGCCCATGCCTCCACCGGGCGCCAATGCCGCCCGGAGAGCAGAAAATCCGGCATCTGGATCCGGCAAATGATGCAACACACCGCAACAATCGATGTAATCAAAAGGCCCATGCTCGGCGGCGTCCAAAAGGCTTTTGGTCAGGAAGTTTATATTTTTCAGGCCACGAACTTTGGCCCGAGCCTCCGCCACTTTACGCGATGCGGTGGACAGATCGATATAAGTTGCCTCGTAAGGCTTGCCGTATTGGCTCAGAAGCGTGGTGATCTGAATAAGACCATCACCAGTTCCGCCACCCGCAACCAGAATGCGCAGCGGTTTTGACCAATCGCGTGCGCCGCCATAAATGAAGTGATCTATTTCCTGCGGCAGCGAGGGCGACCCAGTTATCAGGCGCTTTTTCTCGTCTTTCGGGTCGCGCTCCGGATAGGGGTAGGTCTCATATTGGTCGCGAACGTTGCTCATGAGCTAACACTTGGCAGCTTGGCAGTGAAATTGCAAAGCGCTTTGCCGAGCCTTTTGCTTGACCGTAACTCTGCGCCGAGGCATCACCGACCCATGCTAATTTACAAGATTTTCCGTGCGGAAGAATGGGCCGCGCTCAGATCCAAAAAGGCTACCAGAGGCTCTGCCAAAGATATCGAGGATGGTTTTGTGCATTTTTCGACCGCGGCGCAGACGGAAGAAACGGCCGCGAAACACTTTGCAGGCGAGAGCGAGCTTATGTTGCTGGCGATCGAGGCCGAGCTGCTTGGCGACGCTTTGAAGTGGGAGGCCTCACGTGGTGGGGCATTGTTCCCGCATTTATACCGGGAGCTGCGCATTGATGACGTGCATTGGGCACAACCGATGCCGCTTGAAAATGGGGTGCATAGGCTGCCACCCGGGGTGCAATGAGAGCCGTTGATCGCATAGGTAAAAGCATTTTGCACCGGCTCGAGCCTGAGCGTGCCCATGGCGTGGCTTTGCGCGCGGTGCGTTCGGGGCTTGTGCCGCTGCCGGGGCGCATCACATCGACTAGGTTGAAGACGGAGATTGCAGGTTTAACCTTGCCAAATCCCGTCGGCCTAGCGGCTGGATTTGACAAGAACGCCGTGGCTCTCGGGTCAATGGCGAAAGCGGGTTTCGGATTTATTGAGGTAGGCGCGGTCACGCCAAGGCCACAGCCGGGCAATCCCAAGCCTAGACTATTTCGATTGACCGAAGATCGCGCCGTTATAAACCGTTTTGGATTCAACAACGACGGCATGGAGGTTGCGGCAAACCGACTGGGGCATAGGCGAAAAGGGGTGGTCGTAGGCCTGAACCTTGGCGCCAACAAAGACAGCGCCGACCGCGCAAAGGACTTCGCTACAGTATTGGCGCATTGTGGGCCGCATCTTGATTTTGCCACTGTCAATGTCTCGAGCCCTAACACAGAAAACCTGCGTGATCTTCAGGGCGCTGAGGCGCTTGCGGCTTTGCTGGGTGGCGTTAATGAAGCGCGTGATGGTTTGGAGAGATCGATACCGATATTCCTTAAAATTGCGCCGGATCTGAGCGATACACAACTTTCCGAAATCGTTGATGTGGCAAGGCAGGCGTCGCTGGCAGGGATTATCGCCACCAACACGACACTGTCTCGCGATGGGTTGCGGAATGCGCAGCGCGAGGAGGCAGGCGGTCTTTCAGGAGCGCCTCTGTTTGAGCGATCTACGCGTGTTCTGGCTAAGCTTTCCAAACTGGCAGATGGCCAGATGACTCTGATTGGGGTCGGTGGTGTTGGTTCTGCAAAAGACGCATATGACAAGATTCGTGCCGGTGCTCATGCGGTGCAGTTGTATTCAGCATTGGTGTACGAAGGTATCGGACTTGTCGGCGAAATTGCACGCGGGCTTGATGCGCTACTCGTGCGCGACCGTCACGCCAATGTGTCAGAGGCCGTCGCCACTCGGAGGGATGCATGGCTGTAGCGCGCCGAGGGATGAGCGCGTATCTGAACGCCGTTATTTTCGACCTGGCGGGTCAATTGCGCTGGTCTTTCTTGCCACCTTTGATGGTGTACTTCGCTGCAGGTTGCTCAGGGTTGACCTTGATCGTCGGCACGTTTTTTGTCAAAGAATACCTCGATTTTTCAGCAGCCTATATTGCGGGCCTAGCTTTCTGGGCGGGTTTGCCCTGGGCTCTTAAAATGCCGCTCGGTCATTTGGTTGATCTGATCTGGCGCTGGAAGTGGCTCCTGGTTTGGCTTGGCGCTGGCTGTGTTGCGGCCTCTGTCGGGATCATGTTTCTGGTTCTGTCATCCACGGACATGATGACCTCGATGATGCCGATATCGTCATGGTATATTCTGAGCTTCTTGCTCGCTCCGTGCGGCCTTGTCCTGCAGGATGTGGTGGCCGATGCGATGTCTATCGAGGCGGTTCCAACCCATAGCAGTGATGGCCAAGAGCTGCCCGAAGCAGAGATCAAAAATGCCCATATAACGATGCAGACACTCGGTCGTTTCGCACTGATTGGAGGCACAGTTGGCGTGGCTTTGCTGAATATCGCGATGTTTTCAGGCATCGAAGATCTCGATCAGGCGAGCAAGGGGGCGGTTTATGCCAAGGTCTACCTGATCGCGCTTCTGATCCCGGTGATCTCGATCAGCGGTGTGGTTCTGGCCGGACTTCAACGGCTGATGAGCGGCGCGGGTGAGATTTTCGCAGCACCTGAGGCAACATCCCCGAACTGGTGGTATTTCATCGGCGGCGGCGCGTTTGTGGCGCTCTCGCTTATCGTTGGGTTGGGGGACGTACCGTACGGGCAGGAGATAATATTTGTTGGATCAATGGTCATCGTACTCATTTTGATGCGACAACTGATAGCGTTGCTGGAACCGGCTCAGGCAAAGGCTCTTATTGGCACCGCGATCATAATCTTTTTCTTTCGCGCAACGCCGCTGCCGGGCGACGGGCAGACCTGGTTTCAAATAGATGTTCTGGGGTTTGATCAACAGTTCCTGTCGGTGCTGTCGCTGATCACATCCGTGGTCACTTTGGGGGTGATCGTTCTATTGCGTCCTATGATGGCCAAGCGATCCATCGTGTGGATTGTGGTTGTGCTTAGCCTTTTGGCTGGGCTTCTCAGCCTGCCCAATATCGGCATGTACTACGGCCTACATAATTGGACTTCGGCAGTGACCGGCGGGGTGGTCGATGCGCGTTTTATCGCAATCTTTGACACTGCTTTCGAAAGCCCTCTGGGGCAGGTCGCTATGATCCCAATGCTCGCCTGGATCGCTAAAAATGCGCCGCGAGAGCTTAAAGCCACGTTTTTCGCTGTCATGGCATCCTTTACCAATCTTGCGCTGTCTGCTTCTTCGCTTGGTACGCGGTATCTAAATGAAATTTATCTGGTGACGCGCGAGGTCACGGACCCCTCGACTGGCGATATAACCACTCCAGCAGATTACTCAGAATTAGGTTGGCTGTTGATCACTGTATCAACGCTTATCGTTGTTTTGCCATTGCTCGTCGTGTTTTTGGTGCAACGTACAGCGATGCGCAGTTCTGATTGAGTAGAGCAAGTTAAGAGCGGACGAGCTATCCAGAGAAGGGAATGGTCTTTTGGAAAGCTCGTCCGCAGTTTGCATTCCCTAATACAAGCGGGAACGCAGGGGGATATCAGAAGCGGAATGTGCCACGGACTTGAACAGTAGTTGCGTCTACATCGACATCGGTTGAGTTGAAGTTGTCGAACTCGTGATAAAGCGCCTCAACACCGACAGAGAACGATTGGTTCACGCGATATTCGTAGCCTGCACCGACGAAATAGCCGTCGTCACTGCCTAAAACATCTGTATCTGCCAGGGCATATCCAGCTGTACCATAAAACAACCCGCCACCAATTTTGACGCCGCCGCGCGCTTTCACTCGGAATACGGTTTCCAGATCTGCAGCAGCTCCGGCAACGCTGGCATCAGTGAAGTCATAATCGAGTGCCGCTCCAACAACCCATTGACCAAGGTCATAGTCATATCCACCAGTGAAACCACCAATGAAATTATCGCTGCTGCTCGAGACGTTGGTATCAACATTGGCATAGCCAAGCTGACCGCCGAGATAAAAACCAGTCCAGTTGTTGCTGCCGCCGCTCTTTGAACTAATGCGAGAGAAAGATGCGTCCTGGCTAACCGTACTCACGGTTGCGTCAGTCGTTAAAGGCGCGTTGAGATTTGCGTCTGCAAATTCGAGCGGATCGCGTTCGGCAAAGGCGGCTGATGTGCTGACGACCAAAGCTGATGTAACTGCAAGTGTTGTTGCTCTCATAGGTCTTTCTCCTGCATTGTGGGCGGCATTTCTGATTTGGCCGCTGCGGTTGCTAAAGACATGAGAACGCAATTCCCAACTTCAAGAACGTTGGGTTTCTCACTCGGACAAATCGGCGTGAGATTGGACAGTCTGCAGTGACAACCTGATTCCTCGCATGGCATAAAATGTAATATTAACAATAATTTAATAAAAAAGCTCACTCCAAAAATTACGCGCAAAAAACAGCTTATCGCGTGGCGAAAACCCGCTATGCGTTCAAATCACACCGATATCGGCAAGCGCTGCAGAAAGATCAGCTGGTAGCGGTTCTTCGGTTTGTCGCCGTTTTGGCAGATCGGCTGGAGCGTCTAAGGCAGAGAGGTATCTCCAGCCTTGAAAAGCGCGCTTTGGCGCTGTCATTGTGCGGATCACCTCACGTTCTAAAACGATGCCGCAGCGGCGTATTCCGTCTTGTCCAATCACCTCATCGAGACGCAAGATCTTTTGCCGACACTGAACCATGCCCTGGATGACCCAAAAGATCGAACCGCCGTTCAAGATCTCCGCCTCGCGTTTGGGCCACATGCGGGTCACATGCCGCGGCAATCCAATGTCGTTCTGAGCAGCTTTTGTCGCTTGCCACTCCAAAAGACTTTCGACGGATTTTGATCCGACGCTGAGTTTCACCAGATGAACGATGTCTGCTGCCACGCAAATCCCCACTTGCCTTGGTAGAACATCCTAGGCTTGCGAATAGGAATTTCAACCGTGACTCTGGTGTTGGCTTTGCTGGCTTTGCGCATTTGGGGGACACCTATAGCGATGTGATTTGATCATCAGGCCGGGAAGATTATGGACGGTTCCGTTGCACTCGGATTTTTGGCGACTTGGCCCTTGATCAAGGCGAAATCTGCGCTGTGGGGGACTGCAATCGGTTCGATGCCGATGATGTCGTTAAAGCGGGGGGTTTGGCCGTCGCGCCCGGATTTATCGACGTGCATACCCATAATGACTGGGCAGTTCTGCAAAGCCCGGCGATGGAATGCAAAATCACCCAAGGCGTGACCACCGTCATAGCAAGGAATTGCGGGATCAGTGCTGCGCCTTTCACGCCCCGGAATGGCTTGCCGGCGCCGTTTGGTATTGTACCTGGCATTGCGGAGCACTCTTTTGGTTCGGTTGAGCAATATGCCAAAGCCGTTGATTTGGTAGCTCCTGCAGTGAACGTTATGCTTCTAGCTGGGCGTTCATCGTTGCGCGCTGAAGTTATGGGCCGCGATTCGGATCGCGCTTCTAATGGCGATGAAATTTCGCAGATGGCCGTCCTGCTTGATCAGCTTTGGCGCAGTGTGCGTGCGTTCTTTCAAGTGGTTTGGACGCCTATCCATATATCGCGTGCTCCACGGCGCTAATCGAACGCTTCGTGTCATCAGTAAGAGAAATCAAAATGATATGGTCCGAACCTCACCTTGAAAAAGCGATCTGCATGCTCGATATATTTGCAAATGATTGGGGTTGAATCACATGGCAGCAACCCGACGCTTACAACCTGCCGGGGCTATCTGTCTTTCTATTGATGAGAGTGACCTCTAGAATATCCCGTCTCACCCTATAGCGATAATCGGCTCGGACGGTTTGCCGGGAACATAGGGACCGCATCCGAGGCCTTGAGGACCTTCCCCCGCGTGCTCGGGCGGTATGTGTACGAGCTGCGGCTGCTTGATCTGGCGCAAGCGATCCATAAAATAACTGGTAAATCGGCGGAGACGTTTGGATTGCAAAATCCTGGTTTCATCAAGCCGGAGTTTGTCGCGGATTTGGTACTATTTGATCCAGACACGGTTTCTGATTTTGCAGATTATGATAGGCCGGAGTTACCGAGCGCTGGCATCATCTGTGTTCGCCGATGGTAACCCTACCCGCCAAAACGGTGATCCTACTCAGATATGTGCCGGGCGGTTTTTGAAAGGATAGAGCTTTGACAGATCGTATTGTGTGGCTCAATGGTGCGTTCATCCCCGAAGGCGATGCAAAGGTCTCTATCTTTGATCGAGGCTTGCTTTTTGCTGATGCGGTGTATGAGGGCCTGGGCGTTCTGGACGGGCAGGTGGTTGATCTCGCCCATCACATGGCGCGGTTAAGGCGTTCGCTGCGAGAGCTCGATATGCGCGAGCCAATGGATGAAGCAGCTTTAAGCGCGATTCTGAAAGGCTTGATTGAGCGAAATAAAATCGAAGAGGGCTTCATCTATCTTCACATCACCCGCGGTGTCCATGATCGAGATTATCTCTATCCTGAAGGGCTTTCGCAGACCGTCTTTGCCTTCACGCAAGCGGCACATGGCGGTGGCGCCGATGATCCGCCTGAACCGCTGCGCATGGCGAGCACGCCGGATCTGCGGTGGGCGCGGCGCGACATCAAAACGACAAACCTGCTGGGTCAGGTGCTGGCCAAAGTCGCGGCAGAGGCTGCAGGTGCCGATGAAGCCCTGATGATCGATCCAGAGGGATTTGTGACCGAGGGCGGGGCGGTCTCTTTTTTCATCGTTAAAGATGACGTGCTTTTCGCGCGGCCCTTAAACCGTGAGCTGCTGCCTGGCATTACACGGGCAAGCATGCTCGCAGTCGCAGAGGAACAGGGAGTGCGGATTTCAGAAGAGCGTTATAGCCTTGATGATGTCTATGCGGCAGGTGAGGCTTTTGCCACAGGTGCCTCAAGCTATATCCAGCCTGTCACGCAGGTAGATGGACGCGTAATCGGTGATGGCGAAGCGGGCGCGCTGACACTGCGCTTGCGAGCAGCATATCTAAGGGCTGTAAGGGCTAAAATGAGTTAGGCGACCGCCGTCTTTTTCTCGGGTTTGGAGCCGGACACGACCAACATCCCAGCCCCGACGACGAGTCCCATTCCTATATATTCGTACATGTCGGGTTGCTCATTGAAAAAGATAAAACCCCAGAAAAGCGCAAACCCAACATAGCCATAGTCATAGGTGGCTATGATTTGTGGCGGCGCGATCTGATAGGCGCGCGCGACGCCAAGAGAAAAGCTCGCTGCTAGTAGGCCGAGAGCGGCCATAGACCACCAGAGTGTCGGGGACATTTCGGTCCAGCCGGAGAGCAAGAAATCGTTTATGCGCGTGGTCTCAAGGCTGGGTAAGAAGAACGCCACAGCGCAAAGACCAAGAACGCCTGCCACGACGAAGCCAATATGCAGATTAAAGGCCACGGCGAGGTAATCCTCATCTTGGCACTTGGTGCGAGTGAGAATGACCGCGACGGAGTACAATAGTGCGGCAAGTACCGGCAGAATAAGAGCAGGCTGCATCGCCGAGCCTGTCGGGTTCAGGATCACAACGACGCCTGCAAAGCCCAAAAAGACCCCAAGCCATTGGCGCATGAGAACCCGCTCTCGCAAAGCCACTGCGGCGATGAGAACCGTGAAAATCGGATTGGTGTAGGCAGCAACCGCCGCGATAGCGAGATCGAGATAGGTCAGCGCGGTATAATAAGCGATCCAGGCGAAAACCAACAGAACAGTACGCAGCGCCGTCCAGAACTGCGCCTTTGGAAACAGTGCATTGAGCGTGATCCTCGCAAGGGTCACCAAAAACACCATGGCGATGGCAGAGCGCACGGCAAAGATCTGCCAAAGGGACAGTTCCGCACTGCTCAGTTTAACGATCGCATCACCCAAGGCGGCCGTTGCCACAGCAAATAGGATCAGACCTATGCCTTGAATGAGGTTGTCTTGGTGCATCGTCATAATATTCGCGACGCTAGCCGGTGTTTTTCTCGTGGTAAATCCTATTTCGCGATGTGCCTTCGGCACGCAGTTTTATTTGCGTTTGAGCCAAGCAGGCCTTGGGGGCGCTGCCCCCAAACCCCGGAGTATTTTCGGAACACTGAAAAAGCGGTCTTGTTTGAAAGGTCTACCAGTTGTAGTATGTCAGTCTTTCTAAAACCGCTAGAGCTGCTGCCATGACTCGTTTTGCTGCCCCTATCGCTGAATCTATCTGGGATATGAAATACAGGCTGAAAGAGGCTGACGGCACGCCGATTGATGGCACTGTTGAGGACAGTTGGCGAAGGGTTGCGCGGGATTTGGCCTCCGTCGAGGCGGAACCCGAGTTTTGGGAAAACCGATTTTACGAAGCACTTGAAGATTTCAAGTTTTTGCCAGCGGGCCGTATTGCTGCCGGTGCTGGAACGGGCCGTTCGGTCACGCTCTTCAATTGCTTTGTCATGGGCACGATCCCTGACAATATGAACGGGATATTCGATGCGCTGCGCGAGGCCGCGTTGACCATGCAACAGGGCGGCGGCATTGGCTATGATTTCTCGACCCTGCGGCCCAAGGGCGCGGAGGTCAAAGGCGTGGCGGCCGATGCCAGTGGGCCGCTCAGTTTTATGGACGTGTGGGATGCGATGTGCCGCACGATCATGTCGGCAGGCAACCGGCGCGGTGCCATGATGGCCACAATGCGTTGTGATCATCCGGATGTGGAAGAATTCATTTCTGTTAAAGCCGATCCGGCACGTCTTAGGATGTTCAATCTTTCTGTGCTGGTGACTGATCCATTTATGGATGCGGTGAAGGCTGACGGGCCGTGGGAACTGGTATTCGGTGGCAAGACTTTCAAGACCGTGCAGGCGCGTGATCTTTGGAACAAGATCATGCAGGCCACTTTTGATTTCGCAGAGCCGGGTGTGATCTTTATTGATCGGATCAATGCGGCCAATAACTTGCATTATGCAGAGACCATCGCCGCGACAAACCCTTGCGGCGAGCAGCCGTTGCCGCCCTATGGCGCCTGTTTGCTCGGCTCTATCAACCTGGCTCGTCTGGTGGAAGCGCCTTTCGAAGGGCCGGCGGAGATAAATGCGTCTGCATTGAAAGAGCTGGTGGTAACCGCCGTGCGGATGATGGATAATGTTGTCGACGCCTCGCGCTTCCCACTTGAAAGCCAGGCCCAGGAGGCTGAAGCGAAGCGCCGGATTGGTTTGGGTGTCACCGGACTGGCAGATGCCCTCCTGATGTGTGGGTTGCGTTATGGATCTGAAGAAGCGGTAGCGCAGACCGAAGACTGGCTGCAGCAGATCGCCGAGGCTGCGTATCTAGCCTCCGTGGATTTGGCGCAGGAGAAAGGCGCTTTCCCTCTGTTTGATTGCGATGCGTTTTTGGCCAGCGGTACTATGCAAGCCATGCCGGATGAGGTGCGCGACGCGGTGGCGGAGTATGGCATTCGAAATGCACTTTTGACCTCAATCGCACCCACCGGCACGATCAGCCTTTATGCGGGCAATGTGAGTTCGGGTATTGAGCCGGTATTTGCCTATTCTTACACGCGCAAGGTGCTACAGCCTGATGGCAGCCGCACTGAAGAAGAGGTGGTGGATTACGCCGTACAAATGTGGCGCGAAAAGTTCGGTGATCGTGAGCTGCCAGATTACTTTGTCAACGCGCAAACGCTCGAGCCTGAGGCACATGTCAAGATGCAAGCTGCAGCGCAGAAATGGATCGACTCCAGTATTTCAAAGACGATCAATGTGCCAGCCGACATATCCTTTGAGGCCTTCAAAGATGTCTATATGCAGGCTTGGGATAGCGGTTGTAAGGGCTGCACCACGTATCGCCCGAATGATGTGACGGGGTCCGTGCTTAGCGTCAGCGAAAACTCGGAGATTGTTCCGGGTGAGGCGCAAGCTATCCCTACAGAGGGCGGAGAAGTGGTCTATATGTCTGAGCCACTTGATCGGCCAGAGGAGCTTGAAGGCAACACGTATAAGCTCAAATGGCCCGACAGCAATCACGCGATCTATGTGACTGTCAATGATATCATTTTGGGCGGCAAGCGACGGCCCTTTGAGGTTTTCATCAATTCCAAGAATATGGAGCATTTCGCCTGGACGGTGGCGCTGACGCGGATGATTTCGGCAGTGTTTCGGCGGGGCGGAGATGTGTCTTTCGTTGTCGAAGAGCTCAAGGCCGTGTTCGACCCGCGCGGTGGGGCCTGGATGAACGGCAAATACGTGCCGTCCATTCTAGCAGCAATAGGAGGGGTGCTGGAGAACCATATGATCAGCATCGGCTTCCTCGAAGGAGAAGGGCTAGGCCTTAAATCCGATCCGCAGGCACAGGTGGTAAATCTCGACGGGCCGCGCGGCACGGCATGCCCGGAATGTGGTGATTATGACATGCGCAAGGTAGAAGGCTGTCTGACATGCGGCAGTTGCGGGTATTCGAAGTGCAGCTGACATTTGAGCCTGCTTACTAAATAGGCAGTCAGAACCTTTATCTATCTGGTGTCGTCTTCCCAAAGTGTTGGCATCACCTAACGGGGCCGTGTGACCCTAAGCAAGAACAATCCAAACCACATATATGCATTACGCGGATGACACCCGACATACCTAATATGCGCCAGAATATGAGCTGCGTTTTGGTGCTTGCTACAGCGATGAGACGCAAAGGCGTTCCAGTCGCAGCAGTTGCGGATGAACGAGACATGGTGTTTAGCACAGTCTCAAACAGTGGTCTGAAGACCAGCGCGTGGCCAATGGCAAACGCAAAGAAATACTCCACCGGAAGGATTGCGCGATCCCTCAATGCTGATCCGTCTTGCCTTGAAAACGTTGGTGTAGTTTGCAGGCTCGCTGCCTTTTCAAGTTTGATATAAAACCGTCTGACTTTACTGGTGAGTACATCTCAACGTTCTTTAAGTTGGAAGTGCAATACACAGAAAATTGGTGTCGCAAAGTCCAACTGTCCAAAATCGCAACCCTCGCTTAAGCGTTAAAGACGCAAGTCCCACGCCCAAATCATTTTGTTGCATATCCCCTTTTGAACGAAGTTCAGGAAATTCTGGAAATTCGCTTTCTCAGTCGCTCTTTTTATGCCGAATGACAGAAATGTTGAATTGTGGTATGGTACTCACATTAACTTACAGTCTTAATTTAAAATCTTTTGTTAAGGAAATTTGAAAATGTTTAGAACTCCCTTTTATGGGCTTGCTTCGGCTATTGGCCTTTTCGTGTCTTCGTCCGCTTATGCTGCAACGGTCATGCCGGTATTTACTGACCAAGGCATAGATACGAGCGGTACCGCACAAGACACGCGTATGTTTCGCGCTGATTTAACCGGTCTTGGTCTTGCAGAGATTGGCGCTGTCACTGTGAACGACTCCAATTCGGGATTTGGAGGATCATCTGGGATTTTTTCCGGTTTTGACCTCGATGCTATTTTCCTTGATATTGACGGTTCTCTTTTGACGGATACTGATAGGTTTTTTGCAAGTGGTTTTATTTTTAGCGCTGGAACGATCCGGCCCGGCGGTTTCCCTCCACCGTCGCCTTCAGGTGGGCCGACGAATGGTTCTTCTGATGCCTCCACGGTAGATGAAGCCTTTGCCACGCTAAACGATATTGATGGGTTATTCTTTAGCACCGGAAGCCTCACTTTGGGAGATGGAGGCACCCTGACTGCCGTCTTTGATCCGGTTATAACGGTTGGGTCTTCGCTGTTCTTGTTTGCCGGAGAAGTAAGCGGTGACCCTGGCGAAACGCTTACCGGGCTGGTCGAAGTCACCGATACGCCACCGCCTTTGCCGCCGGTTCCATTGCCTGCAGGTTTGCCTCTGTTGCTTACAGGTATACTCGGCGCGGGTGTCGTTTTTCGAAGCAAAAGCTGACGTGGATTGATATTCCTTACTCAAAACCAACGCTCAAGGCAGACAATAGCCGGAGCGTTGGTGCATGAAACCTTGTCATTGGCAAGAACGGTTATTTTGAACTGTCTTTTGCGCTCAAAACATAGCTCAGCACTGCAATGACTAGCGCTATAGCAGCACCGTTTCGAGCGCGCCGTAGATAAAAAGCGTGCTCGCTATAAACGGCGTGCCAGACTAAGCCAACGCAACAAGAAACCTGCTTGCGCCGATCATTTTAGAGATCATTGCGCCCTAGTTGGTCTGTTTTCTGCGGAGAAAAGCATGCGTTGATTGACGGGGTAAGCTTCGATACCTCGTTAATTCTTTAGCAGAGCAAGCATGTCTTCGGTTGCTTTTTGACCGGCGATACAGTGCATGTCGCCAGCGAAAATTCTCTCGATATCGTTTACATCAATGGCGTTGCTAACTTCGGGTAATGACATCAATGCCATGACAAAGGGCGTGCCTTGCAATGCTGTGTCAACGGCCTGCTCGACCAGGTCATGGGCGGATTGGCGGCCAAGGGTTTCAGCAAGCGCCATCATGACCGCCTCAGCATAGGGAAAGCCTCCTGAAAGCGCGATATTGGCATCCATACGAGCCCTGTCCACTTGCAGGTCTAGCGCGAGATCGCGAATGTTCTCTGCGGCCTTTACAGCCTGCGAACAAACATCCGGCACCAGATCCCACTCGGTTTGCCAAATGCCTGTGCCGCGTTCATGGTCTTGGGCCATAACCTCAAGCATCATTGGAACAGCGCCCCTGACCGCGCGGGCCGCCACGATGATTTGCTGCGATAGGACTGGATTGCGCTTATTGGGCATTGCGGTGCTGGTGCCACGTCCCTTCATGGTCGGCTCGGTTACTTCGCCAACTTCTGTTTGCGCCATGTAAGCAATGTCTATGGCGATTTTCTCGAAGCTTCCGCAAAGCACGCCAAGCGCACTCACAAAACCAGCAATACCGTCGCGGTACGTATGCCAGCACTGGCCGGGATCAATTAACCCTAGTGCTTCAGCCAAACCCGCGCGAATTTGAGGACCGTTCGGGTGCAACGCGACAAGCGTGCCAACAGCGCCGCCAAATTGAACCAACAGAACCTCGTCGCGCATATCCTGCAGTTTTATTCTGTTGCGTTCCAAGGCAAGAGCCCATCCGGCCACTTTGTAGCCAAATGTCACTGGAACCGCGTGCTGGAGCTGACTGCGTCCGCTGATCAAAGTGGCTTTATGCATTTCGGCAAGCTCTGCAAAACCCTCAATGCTTTTGGCTAGCAGAGTATCAAGCGTATCCATGACCTCCCGCAGCGCGAGGACCAAGCCGGTATCCATTATGTCCTGCGTCGTCGTACCCCAATGAGTGTATTGGCCAAACCCGTCTGGTACGATTTCAGTCATCTGACGGTTCAAACCAACGATTGGAAAGCCCACTGCGTTAAAGTCGGTGCGTAACCTGTCGAAGTCGAGCGCCTCAACGGTCAGGCTTGCCTGAATGGCATCTGCAGCTTCTTTGGGGATCACACCCAGAGCGCCTTGCACCTTTGCCAGCGCCACTTCCACGTCGAGATACCGGCCATAAGTCGCGTGTTCTGAAAAAATCGGGTGCGTGGTATCGCTCTTCATGTCAGGATTTCATTCTACTCATTTCAGGATCATAGAGTGGCTCCAGATGCACATCGCAAGGCACGCGTTCGCCCGCGACTTCAAGTTCATAGTTTCCTGAGAGAACATATTCTCGAGCAAAGTCTTCAGAGCACCTTACATACCCCATGCCAATAGAGCGGCCGATAGTATGTCCAAAGCCTGCCGATGAAAGATAGCCAACACGCTGCCCGTCGCGAAAGATCGTTTCGCGCCCAAGTAGGATCACGTCTGGACCCGCTGTGAAGCTTGCTATCATTTTCTTCAATTCCGCGTCGCGTTGAGCAATCAGCGCATCACGCCCGCGAAAATCGCCCTTATGTAATTTCACAGCAAAACCAAGCCCGGCCTCATAGGGTGTATGATCCGGCCCGATGTCAGAGCCCCAGGCGCGGTAACCTTTCTCAAGCCGCAGGGTCTCAATCGCGCGGTAACCGGCATCTTTCAGGCCATATTCAACACCGGCCTCATGCAATGCATCATAAACAGCAATGGCATACTCGACAGGCAAATGCAGCTCCCATCCAAGTTCACCCACATAGCTTATACGTAAGGCCTGTACCGGTGCACCGGCTATTCCAAGCACTTGCATATGGCTGAAAGGATGGTTGGCGTTGGAGACATCAGCTTTTGTAACATTCTGCAGAATGTCTCTCGCTCTGGGCCCAAAGAGCGAGAGCACCGCGTAGGATGATGTGACATCGGTAAGCTGCGCATTTATGCCCGCGGGAATGCCTCGCACTATATGGTCTAAATCATGCGTGGCAAAACCCGTGCCGGTCACGATGTAAAACACATCTTCTGCCGCACGCACCACCGTCACATCGCATTCGATCCCGCCGCTATCATTGAGCATTTGCGTGTAAACGATGCGTCCAACAGGTACAGCCATATCATTTGCCGCAATCCAGTTCAGCGCAGCCTCGGCATCTGGTCCTAGCAGCATGAATTTAGCGAATGAAGTTTGATCGAAAAGAGCCGCCGTTTCCCGCGCGGCCTTATGCTCTCGCGCCACTGCATCATGCCAGTTCGGTCTTTGATAAGTGTAGATATCGCGGGGCTCTTCCTCTGGTGCCGCAAACCAATTTGGCCGCTCCCAACCAAGCTTTTCTCCAAAAACGGCGCCTTTCGCCTTTAAATGCTCGTACAGTGGAGACCGCCGACAGGGACGACCGCTCTCATATTCCTCTGACGGCCACGTCATCGTGTAATGTTTGCCATAGGCCTCGTAGG
>JBCBBI010000018.1:0-60461 GCA_038531775.1 Pseudomonadota bacterium
AGTTGAGCTTGCGATCGACGCGGATCATAAGCGCCTCCCTAGTGTATTCGTCGATGATGTTCAGTGTTCGATAGGCACGACCATCTGCAGTGCGATCCTGGACGAAGTCGTAGCTCCATACATGATTTGGCCGCTCAGGCCTGAGCCGGACGCAAGATCCGTCGTTCAGCCAAAGCCGTCCTTTCTTCTTCTGTTTTTGTGGGACTTTCAGCCCTTCACGTCGCCAGATGCGCTCCACACGCTTGTGGTTCACATGCCAGCCCGCATTGTTCAGCAAGCCGGTCACCATGCGATAGCCATAACGGCCATACTTGTCGGCCAACTCAATGATATCGTCGGTCAGCCGCTCTTCATCGGCCCGGCCTTGCGGCACCTTGCGCTGCGTGGATCGGTGCTGACCAAGTGCGCGACAGCCGCGGCGCTCAGATACGCCAAATTCCTGCCGCACCTGTTCAATGCACTTCCGGCGACGCGAAGGGCTTAGAAGTTTCCCCTCGCAGCTTCGGTCAATATGAGCTTGTCCAGTGTCAGGTCAGACACCGCCCGTCGCAGCCGCTGGTTCTCCTTCTCCAGCTCTTTCAGCCGGGCGAGCTGGGACCGCTGCATCCCGCCATAGAGCTTGCGCCATCGATAATAGGTCTGCTGCGTCACGCCGATCTGGCGAACCGCATCGGCGATCGTCGCACCTTGTCCCTGCAGAACTTCAACTTGCCGAAGCTTCGATACAATATCTTCTGGTTTCTCTCGTTTTCCAGCCATCGCTGATCCTCCAATTACGGGACAAAACTATCCCAGTTGGTGGACCACTTTCAGGGGGCTATTCCACAACCTCTGAGCCCACCTGATGTGCCAAACTGAGTTCGGCCAATTCTCGGCTTACCCCTGCACACTCAGCAGCCCAATCCCTAAACGTTGAGCGGAAACCGTGTACGGTAATATCGGATAGTTTCATCCTGCGAAGTAGCATCAACATAGCCATATTGCTCATTGGCCTGTGACGCTTCTGTCCCTCGAAGACAACATCTGAGCAAAGCGCTCGCAAGGGTTCAACGATGGCTAGCATTTGCGCACTGAGAGGCACTCGATGTTCCTTGTCAGTTTTCATTCGAGCTGCGGGCACAGTCCACAATTGTTGTTCAAAATTGAACTCTTCCCAACGAGCCTTCAGAACCTCAGTCGTTCGGCTGGCCGTCAGGCAGGTAAACATGAGCGCTTTTGCCGCCATTGTATCTTTTGTCGCCAGTTCAGCATAGAAGGCAGGTACATCTTTCCAGTGCATCGCTTTGTGGTGCTGCACCTTCTGCTTAACCTGCGGCAGCACGCGCGCGTCGCGGATTGTTGTCACTGGATTCTCGCCGTCTCGAAAACCTTTTGACTTTGCTACATCTAGCACGGCTTTGATCCGCTGCGCCAAGCGCTTGGCTGTTTCATGCTTCACCGTCCAGACTGGCAGCAGAACTTGGAGCACTTCGGGCTGACCTACTTCTGAAACGGGTAGTCGACCGATCTTGGGAAAAGCATACTCTGCGAGAGTGTTTATCCATTGCTGACCATGCTTCGGATTCTTCCAAGTTGGGAGGCGTTCAATATGGACTTGGCGGGCGATCTCTTCGAAACAGGGGATTTCCTGAGTAGTATTGTAGCGTGGGTTTATCCCTTGTTTGGCCATTCGCCGGTATTCAAGGGCGCGATCCCTTGCTTGGTTCAGCGTAACGATGTCTGCTCCGCCGAGACCAAAGTCGGTACGTAGCGGTTTGCCTTGTTTGTTCCGCTGCCCCTTGACAGTAACACGTACGATCCAGCGACGCGCCCCGGACGGATCGACGACCAAATAGAGACCATTGCCGTCACCATGACGGCCGGACCCCAGCGTTCGAACCAAGTTTTTTGTCAATTTACCACTGTGAAGAGCCACGATTATACCACAATTCATACCACCAAGTGAGCATGATTGAGACTAATCGAAACCAAATCAAACGCAATGGTGATACTGATATCTTCATATTCTCCATGAAGATAAACGATATCATCTGACCTATGATGATCCAGCATAAATGGTAGGTGGCGGAGACGAAGGGATTCGAACCCTCGAGACGGTTCCCCGTCTACTCCCTTAGCAGGGGAGCGCCTTCGACCACTCGGCCACGTCTCCACTGATGGGCATACCAGTGGTTAGACCATTTCTACAAGCGAGAAATTTGGCTTCAAACGGCTGCCAGACTTCACAATTAGGGGTATCGCTTCAAATCGAACATGAAGAACAATTTATGAACAATTATTTGTTAAGACAAAGCTTGTAGCAAGGTGCGCATCGTTCAATGCTCAGGGTATCAGAAGATGCAAGAAAGGACGACGGAAACCGTCGAAAACAAAGAAAACAGCGCAGAGTCTTCTTTGTTTGATTTGGAAGACCGCTTGCCCGAAGAAGCTGCTGCGAGGTCTGTTGATCGTACGACACCTGGCAGTGTGTTGTTGCTTGGTGCGGTTTTTTCGCTTGGCACTTATCTTTTCCTTGCAAGCCTGGCCATATTTACAGTCTTTTTTCACTCCAACGTTATAAATAACGGTAGTTGGATAGTGGCCCCGCTTCTGATGATGCTGGCGACCGTGCCCGTTTTTGGAATTCTCGTGTTTGAGTATGCATACATACGCGCACTAGCTGGTTTTAGGTATTTGCGCGGATCAGCAGCGCGTCGTGTCCAAGCGATTGCAGGTTTGCTTACTCTTCTTGTGCTGACTTTGGTCCATCCATTGAGCGGTTTGGCAAGTCTTTTTAGCACAACACTGGGAGGCCTTTTGCTTTTCGGACTAGCGAGACTAGGGCGCTATGAAAACGACTGGGATTTTTTGCCAGCAGAGTCTACGGCTGTACTTGCAGGGCGTGATATGATCGGGTTCGCGCTTGCATCCAAACATGTGGATGAGCATGCTTTAGCGTCTGTTTCATTACTTTCTTTTACGGCGCTGGCGCTTGTAGCCGGATACGGAACAGCCAGTTATCTGACAACGATCCGTGTCATTGACCCTAATGCCGTGGCCGCCATGTCTCTACTGACTGCTTTATCAAGTTATTCAATTCTCTCCTTTGTTCGTGACGGGTTAAAAAGGCCAGCTCTTGACAGGTTCCAAAATTCGCAAGTCGAAGCAGTTCGCGTAAACGAAAACAATGAAGAAGAGCTGGGTCTTTGGGTAACGGGACTGAACGTCAACGAACGTGGCGGTCGTTCGCTTTTGTCCGACGTCAACTTTGCCATCCCGCCTGGCACAATTCTTGGCATTGATGGCGAAACTGGTGCAGGCAAATCACTGCTTTTGCGTATGATTGCCGACCCGTTTAGTTTCGAGAATTTACAAGTGCGTGGGAGGATCGTTAACAATCGTATGGATCTTTGGCAGCGCACCAACAGCGAGGGCGCCATTCCTGCTGTGCATTTGACAAACGACCCGATTTTGATGCCAACGACCGGCGAAAACAATCTCTGCTGTTTTCAAGGCGGGCAGATTGCAAGTCAGGCAAAGCGCAACCTTGAGAAATTAGTATTTTCGAGCGAACTTGTTGAAGAAATCTGTGCTTGTGAGGATGCGCGATTTCTGCCGGGTATGCAACGCAAAACCCTGGGGTTGGCTCGGGCTTTTACTTTGTCTCCGGGTCTGTATTTAATGGATCGCCCGGAAGACGCCCTACCCGAAAAGCAAATATCAGCCGTCTTAAATCGAATTCAAGAAGAAGCGCGGTTAGGGCGTTCAACAATCATCGTGACACAAAACCGCGCATTTTTGGAAGCATGCGACAAAATACTCGTTTTGCAAGGTGGTCGCGTGCTCGATTTTGGGATCGCTGAAGAAATAAGGAAACGCAAGGCAACGGGCTGGTCACGTTTTGCTTCGCAACGCTGTTTGGAAATCGAAGACAGCCTTGAAAAGTGGATTCGATCTCATTTTCGACGCCCGGGAGACGAACCAAATCGTCGGAAGGTCGCGCATATCGCTTCCGAGATGCTTGCATTATCCTGCCAAAACGGACCAGTGCTTAATGTTTCTCATTCCATAGTCTTTGAGTTCAAACACTTTGTGGGTCACTGTGTCCTGCGCATGCAGGATGGCGATGCCCCGATAAGCACAACAAGCATCCAAAAGGCTGAGACCGAGGTCAGCAAGCGCGCGGAAGGGCAGAGGTTAAGCCCGCTGGCAACTATTTTATCTATTGCGTCGGATTTTGAAGCAGGCGTAGACCTTGACCGGCGCGTCCTTACCGTAAAGGTTGATACTTTCGATCCGCGTCTTTCGCAGACGAAAGAAGGTCATGAAACGACGCAAATCTGACATAATCTACGAAGGTATTCCGCGCCTTCGCATTCGCCACATGCCTTTTATTTGGTTGTTTTGGGCTGTGGCTACAGTTTTCATGATGATTGGTGCTGCATCGTGGCTATCTCTAAGCATCGAAGTAGAAGATCACAGGATCTACCCTGGCAGCCTAAGCGAAAAGCAGGAGCCATTTCATTTTGACCTCCCTGCTGGCGCTATTTTGCAGCGCGTCGAAGTTTCGGAAGGTCAGTTGGTGCAGGCCGGGCAGACTATTTTCACTTTGGACGTTGATGCAATGCGACAACGTCGCTCTCAGCTCACAAAAGAACGGGAAGCGAATTCCTATCTATTGGACTGTCTTTTGTCGATAAATAGCAAAGAAACCAATTTTGAAGCCAATGCTGAGACTTCTGCACATCTTACCGAAGCCGAAGATCAATGCGTTGTGTCCGATTTCAGATCAAACCGTGAGATCGCTATCTTGAAAAGGCAGGTGAAATTTCTCCTGGAAGAAAGCAGTCTTCTTGAAAAATTTTCGCGATTTCTGGTACGACCAGAAGCAAACCCTGAAACAGAGACTGTTAAGAAAGTCGTTGGATTAAGCCTAGCCCGTAATAGAATTGACCAAGCCGTATTGGATCTAACACTCAGAATCCAGATAATCATAGATCAAGCAAATGTTTTGCGCGCCCAAAAAGTCAGCGAAGCCTTACAAACGGCAAAACAAATAGATTTTGAAATCAAACGACTAGACAAGTTTCTTCAGGATCCAAGGGTCTCTATACGTTCGGATGCGCATATTTCTAGAATTCGAAACTATACGTCCAAAGTTCCTCGCGAAGCAGACACACCAATTTTGGAAATTTTCAAAGTTCATGAAATAAGATTTGCAGCTTCTTTTTTTATACCTGTCTCGGACAGGGAAGATTTCGAAATTGGAACAGAGGTAGTGTTGACGGTCACTGGCACAAGTGATGAAATTTTATCATTGCGCGGGCATATATCCGATATACAAGTCGTAGGAACTGATGACTTGAAACTTAATGTTTACCTAGATAGTGCGGCACATGGTGCTTTGGCCAAAAACAGTCTTACACGTTCACTGAATGGACCGACCACAACGGTCGATATCATGGTCAGTAAGGCGCTAAAACCATTGCACAGCGACCTGATACGAGTTTTCAATGGAATATTCTCACCAATAAGACGATCTATTGGCCGAATCTGAAACTTTAAAGATAAAGATTGGCTTTGACAGCGTCAGTTTTGATAACGCTCGCGAGTTTTGAACTTTCCAGCATAACAATTATCGATTTGCGCAAAGCAGTTAGCCTCACAATTTAAGCAGGTATTTCCTTCTTGCTAAAGGCAAACAGCTGGCAACCTCAACAAATAGTTTCGTAGCTTCGTTAACCATGTTCATTTTTCGTTTCTTGAAAACTTTAATCTAATTAGCCACCCTCTAACGGGTTGGAAATACTCTGGTGGGGGCTATGGGTTGTTTAAAAACGAGCGCGGTTCTACTAACCACATCGGTATGGAGTGACCCGCTTAGCCATTCATCGGCGAGCAGCATTTTTGAAGATTTCAAATCCAGTGATTTGGCAGAGTGGTCTTTAGCAGAATACAATTTCACCCACCCGCACTTTGATACGGATTGGAGGAAGCAAAATGTCTCAGTTAGCGGGGGCCAGCTTAAGCTTTCATTGCAGCCCCATAGCTTAGGCGAGAATTCCTTTGCGGGCTCTGCCCTTCGGTATGTGGAAAAAACGCACTACGGGAGGTATTCAGTGCAGATGCGTCCAGCCTCAGGGCAAGGTCTAGTGAGCGGTTTTTTTGTTTATTCCGGGCCAGCATACGACACACGTCATGACGAAATAGATATAGAATTTCTTGGTAGAGACACAAACCTTCTTCATGTCGCAACGTTTGTTGACGGAGCATTAAACAATCAATTTATAGACCTCGGCTTCAATGCGGCGGATCACGTTAGAGAGTACGGGTTTGATTGGTACCCGGATCGTGTGATCTGGTGGGTAGACGGTTGTGAGGTATTCCGTATGGAAGAAAAAGACGAAGTGCCAGAAACACCTGGTTACGTTTTCGCCAACATTTGGGCCGTCGCGCCGGAATTAGACATCTGGGCTGGCACGCCTCAGAAAGATGCAACCGGAGAAGCCACAATAAACAAAATCGAATTCAAACCTTTTCCCGGTTGAGAATGACCTCATTGAGCAAAGACGATTTGCTCCATGGAATTTGCGCGCCTCCAGTAGATTTAATCACTTTCACCCTAGTGTTTCGAGCAACGCTTTCTAGAGGTTCATCCGGTGTTTTCAAGGCTTGAGATAAAGCTGAAGCAAAGGGACCGTTTGCTTCCATGCCATCATAGGCTTGCGCTCCAGGCTGTGCTGCATAAAGCGAAAAAAGTCCACCGACATGCTCCAATGGCTTCGCTTCTGATCGACTACTAACCGTCGTCCGACAGCAATCCAAAAAAAGCACTTTGTTACGAGGCTGACCAGCAAGCGCTTTTACCAAAACTTCTTCCGATAGAGCATAGTCGGGCGTATTTTGGAGTTTCGGCATGTCTGTGGGAAATACCAAAACCCCGTCTCCATTGAAACCACCATGGCCAGCAATGTAAACGACGGCGAGATCAGCATTTTTTGCAAGTATTCGGAAGCGTGAAATTCCAAGGAACAACTCTTGATAACTCGGGTCCATTAAAACCCAAGTTCTAATACCGAGCCGTATAAAATCGCGAGCTAAAAGATCCGCGTCTGCCCTAGGTGTTGTTAATGCAGGATGGTTTTCATAGGCCGAAATGCCAATGCAAAGAGCGACTTTGGTATCCGCGTATACAGGTCGATTTATTGTTTCGGCTTCACCGAGTTTCTCGCTTGCAATCGCAGGACTGCCGATAATCGTAGCAACGCTTGCTCCAAGAAAGCGTCGCCTTTGCATCAAACAATACAGCCCGAGCCGTTGGATTGTTTTACAAGAATTTCTACGCGGCGGTTTCTAGAATCCGCACCAGAGAAACCCCGCAAAAGATTTTTTTCTCCACGGCCCTCAGTTTGCAAGCGCTTTTCCGATACGCCCATTGCACCAACCAGAAACAAGCGCACCGTTTCCGCTCGTTTTTTTGACAGTGAAAAGTTGTAACGAGCACTCCCGACAGCGTCAGTGTGGCCAACCAATTTAACGCACAGGCCGAGCATTTCCTCTGATTTCAGCACCTTTGACAAGCGTTTAAGATGCGCCCGATAATCTTGCGTTAATTCGTCAGACGCGAACGCAAAATGGATGGAGTATCCGCGATCAGACTTCACTTGGCTGACAGGCAAAGCTTCGTGCCCAACACCACGCCCTGCCCCCGGCGGATCAATCACTGGACAAGCTTCATCCAATTTGCCGGTCATTGCCCTTTTTATGGCGCAGTAGTCAGCATCAATTGATAACTCTACGACGTCCGCTGCTTGCGCGCCCCCGGACACGAGCATGAGAGCCATAATCAATCGTCGAATCAACATTTCCAGACCTCCGGATTTGCCACATTTCCTGCGCTTTCGATAAACAAATCGTAAATCGCAGAATTTGAATAAATTATTTTTGAAAACAACGCCTAAGGTACCGTCATAAGAAGGTTTGCTTAACGTCGCGCCAGTAATTGTGGGAAATTAATTGGAGCGCTTCGATGCAAATTCGCCCTTATTTTTCGACAGCACTTTGCTCTCTTTTGCTAGCGTGTGATCTAACACCCGCCACTTTGGCACCGGTCTATGCACAACCCAAAACTGCGCCTGCGAGAAACTTCACATCTTTTGACGGCGCTTTGAGGTGCATGGACCGGTTGCTAGCGGCCAAAAAACGCAAAACAACGTTTATTTCATCGACAGGCATTCCTGACGAGACCCGCAGTATTAATGTCGCTGGCGACGATATGCTAATCAATGCTTTGAATCGTATGAACCGACGCAGCCAAGCTTACATTTTCTTGGACCAAGGTCTGGTCCGTGCCGACGGCTTGATAGACCTTTTGGTTGTCCAACGCGAAGATCCCCCGAGGCCCAACTTTTACATTAGAGGCGCAATTAGCCAATTGGATAGAGATGTCGGCACCACGGACATCGATATCGACGTCGATGACGATATTCTTGACGACGAGGATTTTCTGCAAGTTGACACTAGAAACGATACAGATCTGTCGGTGGTATCGGTTGATTTACACTTGGTCAGGTACCCGAGCCGACAGATTGTGCCCGGGGCTTCTGTGTCTAACTCAATGGTTGTACGGGAAAGACGGTTTGGTCTGGATACGTTTGGGCTCATCGACGTAACGGGGCTTGAATTTGATCTGCAAATCAACAGGATAGAAAGCAATGGGCAAGCTGTTCGAAACCTCATTGAAGTTAGCGCTATTGAGCTGATTGGACGACATTCAGGAGTGCCTTTTTGGCATTGTTTGTCTGAGGAAAACACTGACGCACAGAAAAATAGCTTTGCCGAACAAAAATTTCATTCCGAGGGCAGTCCTAACCTGGTTCTAGAAGCGCAAAAGACCCTTGCCATGATGAATAAGTACAGCGGTAAAGCGACGGGAAAATTAGATAGGCCAACGAGGACCGCGATTGCTGCGTTTCAGGCGGAAGAAAATCTTTTGGTCAACGGAACAGTTGATTTTGATACGTTTGAAAGACTTCGAACCCGCGCTTCCGAGCACGAAAACCGTTTTGGAGAATCTGAGAAGTCCGACGGAGTCGAACGTAAGGTCCTTAACGAAACAGCTCCCAAAGCCAGTGCCCCAAACTCAACTGGTGCATCAACCGGCTCAGGCAAACGTGTTTTTCTTCCCCCTGATCAAAAGCGAAGCCAGAGAACAGAACGAAACGACGCTGGTTTTATTCCGCTGGAGCAGTTCTTAGAGCAATCAAACTGAAGTCCATCTCGAGTTTTTAATTCGTTTTTTCGAAATTTTTAGACGTTTGCGGCTTCTTAACTCTCCTATGCAACAACTTGCTCAACGATAACACTGGCTTGGTTTGAGATGGAAGAAAACAACAAGCAAAGAAAGCGCAAACTGTTCGGGTCGGGATTTTTAATCTTGCTAACGTCGGTCGCCGTCGTTTTTGCCGTAGCGTGGTATACCGCAAGTGCTGCGCGCGCATTGTTTCTAGCACACGAAGATATCAAACCAATCATCGCCGGTGGGGACCTTGACGAACTTCCGGCCCTTTTGCGAGGAAATGTGCCCTCGGTCACAACGAGTTTGGTACGTGGCACCAGCAGACGGGAGAAACCACCACGCATGTGCGAAATGTCTGAGGATTATTTTGACGCAATTGATCGTGGGCTGGATCAGCCATCAGGTTATACTAAAAGGAACGAATATGTACGGAAGTATCGCGCGAGGCGCGGTTTCTTAAATGAGCGTGAAATGCGCGCCGCACGCGTAGCGTGGAAGTATTTTGAACTTTTCACTCAAGAGACGACTGGTCTTGCAAATTCGGTAGGCAATTACCCCTCAACAACGCTCTGGGATACAGCGTCCTATCTGGCGGCTATCGTGGCTGCATATGAGATTTGCATTATTGAGAAACCGGAATTGGATAGGCGGATCACGCAACTTCTCACGACCGTAAAGAGCTTAGATCTGTTTCGCGGCGAGATGCCAAACAAAGTGTACCACACGAAAAGTGGCGCAAAAGTCGATTATACGAATAAGCCCGGTGAAATTGGCTTCTCGGCTCTTGATATTGGCAGGTTTCTCGTTTGGATGCGGATCATTAAAAATCGATATCCGCATCATGGAAACACAATCGACTCGGTCCTTTTAAAATGGGACTTTAGTAACACGGTAAGCGAAGAAGGTTTATTGTTTGGCGCATTTGTCGACGATGAAACCGGAGAGACTGTCTACGCACAAGAAGGTCGTCTAGGTTATGAGGAATATGCCGCAAAGGGGTTTGCGCTTTGGGGTTTTCGCCCAATAATGGCGCACAGAGCAGAGCCTTTTTTGACCGCGTCCATTTATGATGTTCCAGTACCCTATGACGGAAGAGACCCACGAATATTTCATTCCCAAAACTACGTCGTCACAGAATCTTATCTCCAAGACGGGCTTGAACTAGGTTTCGATCTTCCCCACGACGATAGTAGTCCAGACTGGCTAAATTCAGACGGGTGGCGTGCCGAATTTGCCGACCGAATATACGAAGTCCAAGAGCGGCGCTGGAGACAGAGCGGCTTCATGACGGCGCGCTCTGAGCATAATGTAAAAGGTCCTCCATATTTCACATATGACACTGTGTTTTCCGATGGCTACCCTTGGAATACGGTCACGCCGCGTGGCGACTATGTGCCCGATCATGCAGCTGTTGCAGCCAAGGCCGCTTTAGGATTATGGGCGCTCTGGGAAACCGAATACACAGATGTGTTGTATGAGGCAATTATTGAGCTTTATGACCCTGAGGTGGGGATGTACGAGGGCCTGTATGAAAGAGGTCAGGGTCGTGTCGAGATTTTCACAGCAAACAATAACGGGATCATCCTGACGTCTTTGTTGCACAAAGTGCAAGGGACAATTCTAACGCCTTTCGAAGGGGATACCGAAGTCTGGTACACTGCTTTTCGGGATCAAGATCTCAGAGTGGTTAGAAAGTATCCGGATCCACCACAAGAGGAAGACTGGCTTCCAGCCGTCAGGCACTCGCTACATCAAGAGGTAAGAAGATGATGCGTTCATTAATGCTCTCGACCGCAATTACACTATGCTTGGGACAATACGTTTTTGCGCAAACACAAGACGAAACCTTGCGAAACGCTGAAGCTTTTGCTCCGGAAAACGCAATTGTCGATACGTCAATACCGTTTGCTATCGGCGCTCGTGAAGCCAGACAAGAGCTTCGAGGCGCATTCGGATGGCCAACGTTTCAAGAAGGTCTAGTGGAAGGCGTTTACTTCCGTTTTGATCCTGATGG
The DNA here is from genome assembly GCA_038531775.1 of Pseudomonadota bacterium. GTDB lineage: Bacteria > Pseudomonadota > Alphaproteobacteria > Rhodobacterales > Rhodobacteraceae > Roseovarius. Next base: position 11,292 of record JBCBBI010000018.1, read on the forward strand.
CTATGCAAGATTTGCTCCTTCGCCAAGGCTCGATACGGATGTTTTTGAGGTGATATGCCGCCCAGGGACACTTAACTGCCAAGGTCGTAAGGGCTTGCTATCTATCTATCTGAACGGCAATGGGGCGCTCCAACTTGACATTGCTGAGGTGGGAGACGGGGATACCATGTTTCTGATCGAGGGAGCGTCAGAATTGCAATTGCCAAAACGTATTCTTGGCCCATTGGACGAGAGGATGGAGCTGCTACTTGGTTCAGGCGGAGAACTTCTGATTAAAAGAGGCGAAATAAAGGTTGCAAGAATTTCGCTTGCCGGATTTAGCGCTGTTGCAGCCTATTTGCGTTGGATTACTGCAAGGCAGGACTATGGCGTATTGCCACGTGGTTGGGCTGTTCCAAACTCATCGGCGCCTCAGGGAGACCCAATTGCAGTAAATTGGCAAGTTTCCCCAGCAGGCCAACAAAACCAACCGATTTTTGAAAGGCAAGAGCAGCCAGCGAACAATCCAATTGCTAGTCCGGCAACACAACAGGGGAGCAACGAAGTACTACTTAACATTAATGAGCTACGTGATTTGCTTTCGGCAAACAATGATGAAGCGCAGCCTAAATCAAGGCTTGAAATTCAGCCACAGACAAACGTCGTGCGAGACCAATCATTTGCAGACAGCGATCAAACACAGATTTCGGCCTTACAGGAGACCGCGCGCGCCTTGCTCGAAGCGGCCGAAACGTTGCAAAAAGATACCGTCAGAACTGATGAAACCTTAGCCCTTCAAAACCACCAAAGCGGCGAAAGCCCGAAAAGGCTCGCAAATCAGCTTGATTACTTAATGACAGAATTTGGCCTGGATGCAAAAACAGCACTTGCACTGATTGAGCGAGAGCATGATTCAGAATTACTACAGGACAATGAAGCAAAACTCAGAATTGCGCCAAGTTCGGGAAACATTGAGCCCAGCGGGGACATTGTACTTGATATTCTTGCGGAACTGAGAGGTCAGCCTTCTGGATCCAATTTGAGAGAAGGGTCAGACGACAGATTTTCTCGAGATGAATATCAATTATTATCCGATTATTTTAAATCAGTTTTCTCCGGTGATTGATAACGTTCAATTTTCCTCAGAACGATAATTTGTCTTTAAATCTAAATAACGGTCTAATTTACGCCGCCTTAAAGCGCTTAAAAATGCCTTTGCTGTCTAACATCCTCTGGATCGGAGGCAAAAGGCATGAAGAGAATTGTAAAATTTCTTGCGGTCGTGTGTTTATTCGCGCCCTCATTATTTGGTGCAAACGCCGTAAGCCGCGCAACTGCAAGCGAAATCGGACAAGTCATTCATGCAAGTGGCAACGCACTTTTCTTTGACAAATATAAAAATGAACGGCGTCTTCTTTGGACCGTTACATGCAGGGTTCCCATGGAGGGCTGCATCGCCAGAGGCCAAAACATATTGGTTTGGGTAGACGGCGAATTGCAACCGCGTTTAACATCAGCGCTTGCGCCCGGTGGTCGCATCTTTCTAATCAATGGGAACAAAAAAAAAGAATTGCCTCTCGTTCTGTCTAGGCCGCTGGACGACGAAACAGTGCGAAATTTGTCTCGCAACGGCGTTGAACTCATCATTGAAGAAAGACAAATCATCACGCAGCGCAGCCGAACACATGGCATCGACAGTATAGTGAGCTATCTCAGGTGGCTGAAATCGAACGAAGCACGGCTGTCAAAAGACGCTCGACTATGGCAGAAGGATGACGGACTTTTTCTTGGGCGATCAAACGCCAGCCCACTCGAGAGATTTCGGATAGCGGCATTTCAACGTGGCGATAACCCAGAGCTTCTAGTTCCCGTCGACAAACCTCAAATACAATTTGCGATTTCTGGTCAAAAAAATAATTAAAAATGCTTGGTACTCTGTTGCTTAACTGGATAACAAGAACTGTCAAATCGCGCCCCAAAGCGATCCTTTCGACATGTAGTGGATCGCCTCCAAAACAATAGCGTTTGTATTCAACGAATATATGTCATTTGCGCTTCCATCCTCTTCAAAATAACCGGCGGCCCAGCCTTTTTGCGCATTCGCCAGGTGAAGCACTTCTTCGCGAGCATTTTTTGTATATTTTGTCGAAAACAAAGCGTCCCAGGCGTAGACTGATTTAACACTTACAGTTCGCAAACTGGGATACAGATTGCCATCTTCGTCAACAACCGCCCATTCGCGGCCGTTGCTAAAGACCGAAGAATAAAGGAAATGTGGTTCTTGGTTCACGTGGTCTTCCGAAACCATTGTCAAAATACCCAGGTCCAAAAAACGCGCAACCTGCGCTTTGTAGACCTGAGAAGCTAGAATTTGGCTTTCTGAACCAAATCCAAACTCTAGACCAGTTAAAAAATACGGTTCGCTCAACGTGGGTGTTATTGCTTGGAACCCCTCAAAGGTTCTCAAATCAGTTGGCACTTTTGTGCCGTTTATCGTGCGCCAGTCCAGAATCCTGCGAGCGGAAATGGCTTGGTTTACATCGACACCCCACATTGCAGCAGATCGCGCACCATATTGCTCATACCCAATGCGTCCTTCTTGGAAATACTCGAGCTCACCACCTTCAGTCGATCCGCTCATCAATTCACCATTTCGAGAAAGATCTTCTAGTGACCAATGGGCTATAACAGAATTGATACGGGGGCCAAAAGATGGTTGATTACGCTCAAGAATCCGCAAAGCGACCAAGAGCCTCGCAATGTCGAGAGATGACCAACCAATTCCACCAGATACTGGATTGTTTTGGTAATCGGTCATCGTCAAAGTACGAGTATCGTACGTTTTGTTTGGAAGCTTTCCGTCGACGAGAGGCAGTCTTTCCAAAGTATCTAGTAAACGCGTCAACCGATCATGGAAATCATCAAATTCAACAAGTCCAAGACGGTGCGCTGATACCAAGCCCAAAATATAGGAACCTTGATCCCATAAGGTAGTTGATGGAAAGCCCGCGACTGAATCGACTAGGCCGGTCTCTTTCCTGATATTTTTTTGCAGGTAAACCCATGCGACTTCAGCAGCAAGCATATCATCCTTTGTTAACGGCCGTTTGCCTGCCGCAGGCAAAGGTGAAAATTCATCACCTACAAACTCTTCAAATTGGCTATGTGAATTGACTTTCGAAGTGTAATCAAGGCTGCCGGCCATACCAGCCGCGACAAGAAGTCCTACCGAAAAAAAGACTGGCGAGGCGAGGTTTTTACGAGTTCTTTTTTCAGATTTCATTTTCACCTCGCGCAGCGGCAATAAAGGGTTTTGGGTTTTTTGTTCGCATGCTTTGTTTTGGTGGCAGCCAAAGGCTCATCCTCAAAAGTCTCAAGAAAGCGCCGCTATTCCAGAGCACCCAGAATGTGTTCACAACGAGCAGGGACATGCTGTGGCCTTCATATCGATGTGATGTCGCGAAAACGCCCCAGGCAACGGCAGCATACATAATCGCTAACGCAATTAATGCTGGTCGCGCATGCTTCCAATCACGCCGATTTCCTGGTTTTTTCGGCGTTGACGGAAACTTTGGGCGCTGCCCTCGGATCACTTGATAAAGCGCTCGCATTTGAATCGAAAGCGTTCCAACCGCGAGCGCCCGACCAGTATGGGTATTGTAGCCCTTGCAGCTCCAAAACACCGCCAACTCGTTGAACAGTAAAACCGGAAGCAGGTGTAAAAAGAAATCCTGGGAATAGGATTCTATAGGAGCAATACCGGTGAATAAGGAAAAGACAGGCGCGAAAAGAAGTATTGGTAGCCATAAAACCGCGATATAGGACCAGAATGTCGCAAAATAATGTAGTTTGATCGCCCAACGCATATTGCCGAAAAACATCGAATAATCATGCAGTATTATATCAAAAGTCCCGCCTGCATATTTCAACTTTTGTGTGGCCCAGGCACTTACAGACCATGGTGACAACATGCGTGCCTCGACCGCTGGATGAAAAACAGACTTCCAACCTTTTGAATGCAAACCTATCGAGGTCAGAATGTCTTCCGAAACGTGATAGCAGAACGGTTGGAGGTCATTTACGGCATAGTGCCTTTGCGAAACACCAGTCTGGCTTCTTTTGGCTTGCGACTGGGCGTGGTGCGATCGTCTTTCCAAAGCATCACGGAACAGCGCTTCCCGGCGATGTATGGACCCCGCACCGCAACAAAACGAAGCGCCGTTTCGGTTTCTTCGCCTTTGAATTACATCAAAGAAGACAACAGGGTCTGACAAGAATGGATCCTTACCAAATCGGTATTTAGGCAACCCCACAGCAGGTAACAAAGAGGCAAACCTACTTCGTGTCGTCAATTCGAAGGTCGTTAGCTGTGTCAGCGTTAACCCATCTGGAATGTCATAGAACCAATGAGGGGTCTGAACCCAGGCGACTTGGGGGTCACGAAAGTAGCCCAGGGTATTTTTTAGAAAATTTGGAAAAAGCCGTGTATCGGCGTCGCAAATCACCACAAAGTCGCCACGGCTCTGCATCAATGCGTTTCGCAAGTTACCAGCCTTGAAGCCGTGGTTCGTGTCTCGGGAAAGATATTCAACGCTCAATTCATCAGCGAGCTGCTTCATGCCGGTTTGGAGTCCATCATCAAGCAACGTCACTTTCACGGATATACCTTCGGGCACATTCACGCCGATGGCGTCGACCAATGTTGGCCTTACAACACTCGTACCTTCATCGAATGTCGTAACGAAGATATCGACGGCGATTGAACCATCGCCATCTAGTCCCGCCTCATCTCGAGTGATCGGGGCTGATTTTATCGCGGTGTCTTTCTCACTCCAAATGTCGAAAAAAAACAGCATGCTCCCCAAGAAGGCGGCCGTTTCTGCACAAACAACTAACGTGGAAAAAACTATCGCCTCGGGATTAAGAGACGCGGTCCACCGCCAATGCAAATACCAAAAACCCAGGCCTATAGTAACGCCCGCCAGACAATGCCAAACAGCCGTAGAACGCTGCGAAAGAGGCTGCAAATCCGGAGGTTTTCTGTCTGCGAAATTATTGAAGTAATCTGAGCTACTCACCACAGCAACCTTGGACGTAGCCACGCCAGGATTCTCCATTACGCAGAGCGCTCTAAGACAGATTTTCGAGTTTCGGACCGCGTTCTTGAATCTGTGTTTGGTAATGGAACGAGCGGCGCCTCAAAGTTACCATCGGCTAATTCATGGGTGATCGACCAGGCAGAATTTAGAATCTGTCCATCGACAACAGCGTTTTCGCAGACAACCGTTTCGGCCAATAAGACAGACGCGCGAACGTAAGAGTGGCGGGAAATTACCGAACCGTTTTCAACGAAAACCGGACCTCTTACAATGGCCAGCGGTTCAACTTTTACATTTGGACCGAAGTAACAATGGCCTGTTATATCGGCGTTGGGGCTCACATAAGCGGTTTCATGCGCCCATATGCCGGGCTGCACTTCCCGGCCATTGGGCCTCAAATGGGAAATGTCGCCTGTAAGGCTTCCCTCCAGAGCTCTGAAGTAATCACGTGCGCAGCCAACATCCAACCAAGTAAGCGGAGGCGCCTGAACATGTACTGATAAGCCAGCATTTAAAATAGACGGGATCAGGTCGTTCGCGATATCAAGACCGGCCGCGTCACTCAAGTATTCGAGAACATGCGGTTTGCAAATATAGACTCCAATATTCGCAAGCGTTGACAACGCTTCGGAAGAGCTGGGTTTCTCTTGAAATTTATTCACCTTGCCAGAATGGTCGGCCCCTATAACTCCATAGCTGGACACTTCTTTCAAAGGCACGTCCTTAGCGATAATCGACAGATCTGCTCCGCTCTTTCGATGGCTCTCCATAGCATTTGACAAGTCGACATCGATCAATGCATCGCCGCACATAACGATGAAGTCTTCGGTGAATGAACCGTGGTCACGTTGCAGGCGTCGCAGGGTCGTAGCCGAACCTGCAGGGTTTGCGCACCATCCTTCTGGGGTCGAAACACCTTCATTGTAGAAAGTCAAAGACTGGTGACGTCTCTTGTTTGCTGCAAAATAATCATGCACTTGATCTCCGAGATGTCCGGGGTTGAGCAACACATCGCGCACACCAAACTTTTCCAGATGATCCAATATGTGCGCAAGTATGGGCTTGCCCAAAATATCAAGCATTGGTTTGGGCGTGATTTCGGAAAGTGGAGAAATGCGACTGCCACGTCCGGCACATAACAAAACCACTTTTGTGCTGGCCAGTGAAACTTCCTTAAAGTCCTGCGCCGTTAGAGTTTCTTCCTCCGTTTTAAAGATCGGTAAAACACGGTCGTATCCTAGCTCAATCAGCGTTTTCTGCATTTTTTCAGGCAGCCCAAAAGCCGCGATCCTGAGCCTTTGGTTTTGCAACAAAACATCAATGAAGCCTGCGAGGCCTGCCGAAGTGAATCGCCTGACACCGCTACAATCCAGCGCGACCGCATGTACACCTTGCGCGTACAGTTTTTCGGCAATCTTGTTGAAAGCCAGAAGTGAATCAGCATGCGAAAGTGCGCCTATGCAACACACAATCGATATCGTATCACCTCTTTTTTCGAATTCGAATAACATGAAACACCCCTTACTTTTGAAGCGAAAAACGAGAAACTGACGGGAATGGACCCAATCCGATTGTCCAAGACAGCGGCCTACAACGCTTCATTGACATAACAAGCAGAAAAGTTGTGGGAATGATGAATCCAATTTTATAGGTAACCTGCTTAATTGGAGACAATTGAGTGTCACGCAAGTAGATTTCAGCCAAATCGAGAAAAATTGGATGTGTCAGGTAGATGCCAAAAGAATAGGGCGCCAACCTTGAAAGGATCGCTGGCCATTTCTTTGCACCAAGACACATTGCGCAGATGAAGAGCGCGACAGGCATAAGAAAATCTGCCCAGTAACCAGCGCGATAATCGAAAGGGTATTCACCCGTCAAAATTGTTTTGTAGCTACCGACCAGTTTGATCATGAAAAGCAGCATCCCAACATACGCACATGGCCAGATCCATGGGACGAAATCCTTGCCGCAGTATTTCTTTATAAGGCCGTAGCAAGCAGCGGCTATCATTCCATAGCCGACATAGGTCAAAATTTTTGCAAGTCTTACCAAGAAGGGTAAAGCGTCATTTCCCCAGAAGTGAGAGTATATGAAACTGTCCAGCTCTGCCTTGACAAGCAATCCAAAAACGATCCAAACGCCGAGAACCGGGAAACGCACAGCTCTTTGATATAGTGGAAAAAAAAGTAATATTGCAAAAAGCGTCGGAATAAAGTGCATATGGTATTTGACGTCTCCCAATAATAGGAAACCAATCCACTCCACTGGGTTCGAAACCGTTGCGAGTGCGGCGTCAAAATATCCAAAACTCTGCGCTTTGATGAGCCCGTATAGCGCGTAAAACCCTGTCCAGAATGCAAAGGGCACCAAAAGGCGTTGCACCTGCTCGCTGATGCACGAACGATAGCTCCTCGGCCGTTTGTCAAGGGCGAGCATGAGAAGAAACACGGATATAATAATGAACAGCTCAGTCCGCGCGACATAAAAAACCGCGCGAAGCAAAATTGGCGCCACCCTCTGCGACATTTCATAGTCTGACCATGGTTGTCCTGATGGATCAGCCGTGGCGTGCAAAGCAACCATCGAAAGGCCAGCCGTCAATCGCAAAGCGTCGACCCATGTTAATCTGTCTGTATTTGCCATTTCTAAGTTGTCGAGTCGCTATGCTTTTTCCAAGGAATGCATCTCAATGAACAAGATTTAGTAAATGGTGATCACTATTTTTCGCTTAATCATTTGTTACCGAAAGTCGTCTAGAAGGCGGCAAAATCGAAGGAATGCGTGATGTCGAAAATCTGCTTACTGGCCGTACTAAGCTTTGCGTTTGTGCCTACTAAAGCTGCTTCTTTGACGGCATCTGAGTGTTTTGAAGTGGAACAAAAATACGGTATCATCTCTGATCTTTGCGAGCAGCTTATAGAGCCAAAGGACGTGCCCGAAACGCAGAAAAAACCGACGGTTGAGGCGGCGGACGTAAATGGTCCTGCCGTTAAAGGACCGTTACCTCCTGCAGATCTTAAATCACGTCGCGTCACGCAAAAGCAGAAGGAAGACAACGTTTTCTTTCCCAGCGGCGGCACGGATCTTGACTCAGAAGCTGTGCGTCAGGTTGAGCGCGTTGGCGCAGTTTTGAACACCAGTATTTTCGAAGGAACTTGCATTCAACTCATTGGTCACTCCGATTCAAGCGGTAATGAAGATACCAATCTCGAAATTGCCATGAAACGCGCGCAAGGAGTGGCCAGAAGACTAAGCATTTTGATCTCCCCGCAAAGAATCGAGAACGTGCTTTCTATGGGAGAGACTAAGCCTTTGACAAACATAGTGCCAAGCAATCGGTTCCAGCGGCGGGTCGAAATCCGTGTGCGTCGCTGTCCGGCGTAACAGTTTTCGCCATCGTCAGGATAGAACATGGGTGACAGCGCGATATCGATCAAAATCAAATAAGCGATGTTTGCATTTGGGTACTATTTCCGCAAGTTTGCTTTGTGTAGAAAACTTGTGGTGTATCCATGGCCGAAGAAGCATCTGCCCTCGCTCTGGCTATTGATCTGGTCATATCTCAGGACGCAGATCTTTTTGAGATCATTGTACTTTCGCTTAAGGTGAGCCTGAGCGCAGCATTTTTTGCCTGCATTATTGGGTTCAGTTTAGGTGCATTGATTGCAACGAACCGCTTTTTAGGCCGACCAATTCTGATCGTTGTAATCAATGCTCTGATGGGCCTACCGCCAGTTGTCGTTGGCTTAATCGTATATCTGTATCTGTCGCGATCCGGACCGCTCGGATTTCTTGGGCTACTTTATACGCCAACAGCCATGATCATTGCGCAGACGCTACTGATCACACCGATCATTACCGCTCTTTCCAAGCAGCTTTTAGAAGACATGTATTCCGAGTATGAAGAACAATTTCGAGCCTTTGGATTAACCCGAAGACAGACGGTTTCAGCACTTTTATGGGATGCGCGCCTTTCGCTAATCACAGTAGCGCTTGCGGGTTTTGGACGCGCAGTTGCTGAAGTTGGTGCGGTTATGATCGTGGGAGGAAACATTGATCACTTGACCCGCGTTATGACCACCGCCATTGCCCTAGAGACATCCAAAGGAAACCTTGCGTTGGCCATGGCGCTCGGCCTGGTTTTGATGAGCATATCTTTAGCCATTAATGCGCTCGCACAAAGCCTGCGCCTGACGCAAGCACGATCTTCCTATGCATGAACAAAAAGAACAAACTGGCCTGCGTGTCCGCGGTCTAGGCTTATCCATTGATGGCGAAGAGTTACTATCGGATATCGATTTCAGTCTAAGTAATACCGGCATAACTGTATTAATGGGCCCAAACGGGGCGGGCAAAAGCCTTTTGATGCGTGTTCTGCACGGTCTGATCTCGGCAACAGTTGGCGAGGTGACTTGGAATGGCGCAGCTGTATCTCCAGAAGTCACACGGCGACAATCACTGGTCTTTCAGTCTCCCGTCCTTTTACGGCGTTCCGTGTCCGCAAATGTTGATTTTGTTTTGCGAGCAAGAGGCGTTCGCGCACCCAAAAAGCGCGACGCAGCGCTTGATCAGGTCGGACTTCTGCAGCTCGCCAAACACTCCGCACGAACTCTTTCAGGAGGAGAAAAACAACGCCTTGCGCTTGCTCGCGCGCTCGTCACAAAGCCTGACGCGCTTTTGCTTGACGAGCCGACGGCAAATCTTGATCCTTCAGCCGTGCAAATAATCGAACGTATTGTGGAAAAGACCGCAAAGGGAGGCGCCAAAGTCATCTTTGTGACTCATGATCTAGGACAAGCGCGCAGACTGGCAGATGACGTCTTGTTTTTGCACCTTGGAAAATTATTGGAACATAGTCCGGCCAACGAGTTCTTTGCAGTGCCCAAAAGCGCTGCAGCGAAGGCTTATCTTCAGGGCGATATCCCCCTGTGAAAAGCTTGATGAAAATAACAGCCTTGGGCGCCTGCCTAACACTCGTCTCAACGGAACAGGCAAATTCACAGGATACTATTATCCTGCAATCAACCACATCGACGGCGAATTCTGGACTTTATAAGTATTTGCTGCCGGTATTTGAGGCTCGGTCAGGTATCAAAGTGCGTGTTGTTGCGGTTGGCACCGGTCAGGCCATCCGAAACGCGAGCAACTGCGATGGTGATGTACTTTTGGTCCATGCAAGAGAAGCTGAAGACCGCTTTATTGAAGAAGGCAAAGGAAAGTCGCGTAAAAACGTAATGTATAACGACTTCATCCTCGTGGGCCCTGCGCACGATCCAGCCAATGTCGCGAGCTTTAGTTCAATTAGCGAAGCCTTGTTGGCAATCGCGCAAACTGAGGCGAGGTTTGTATCTCGTAGCGACGACAGCGGCACACATCGTAAAGAGATCTCGCTTTGGCAGGATGCTAACATCGACCCCCTTCCCGCATCCGGGACATGGTATCTTGAAACAGGCGCCGGCATGGGCGCAACACTCAATACCGGTGTGGGTCTTGCCGCTTATGTACTTACGGATCGCGCAACCTGGCTTGCGTTCAATAACAAATCTGATTTTGAGGTACTTCTCGAAGGGGATCCGGCGCTTTTCAATCAATACGGTGTCATTCCAATCAGTCCTAAGCATTGCCCAAATATAAATGAAGCCGCGGCTAAGACATTTGTAGACTGGATTTTGTCAGAGGACGGTCAAACCGCTATTAGCGAATTCACCAGAAGCGGCACGCAGTTATTCTTTCCAAACGCGTCCAAGAAATAACAGGGGCGCAACAGAAATTTCTCGGCGTTGAGTATTTGCGGCGGCATTTATCAGAGCGAGGGTTGAACGACTTATTCGACCTCGTCTTCAAGATGTAGCTTCATATCAATCAGCACCTGTTGCAATGCGGTTGTTTCACGCAGAAGTCTCTTTGCTTCGTTCATGCTGATTATACCGTCTTCAATTGACTCTTGATATTCAGCCATCAGCATGGCGAACCGTTGGGAAAGCGCGATTACATCAGCGTTCACACCGCCGGAGGACTTTGCATTGGATCGGCGGCGATCATCGTACTCAATCTGCAGGCCGTTAAGTTCGGCTAGTGCGGCGGTCACATGAGGATAAGAGGCCGAAGCTTCTAGCGCCGCAACGGTATCAATTGGCATGTAGCGGTCTGTGTGCTCTTCGTGGTCCGAGTAATAGCGGCCCAAAGTCGCCTTCGACTTACCGCTCAGATCACAAGACGGCTCGATTCCTACGTCTTTGACGAGCGCTTCAGTATGTTTTTTTAAGTATCGTCCAGCACTTGTCATTGCGTTTCCCTCGCTGGTTGCCTTTATCACGGTTCCAAGCCAGCTTTGCAATCCTGCAATTTACCTATGCAAAAAACGCAGCTTCACGTCATACTTTCTCTACCAAAACAGAACCAACAGAATATCCCGCGCCGAAGGAACAGATCAAACCACGGTCGCCGGGATGCAAATCGTCAGAATATTTCGAAAACGCGATTATAGATCCAGCAGATGACGTGTTTGCATAATCCTGCAAGATATTGGGCTGTTCTTCGGGCTCCGGCACACGTCCCATCACCTTTCTGCCAATAAAATCGTTCATCGACTTATTGGCCTGATGCAGCCAGATGCGCTTAAGATCGCTTGAGGATATATTTGCATCGTCCATATGCTCGGCAATATGGCTTGAAACCAATGGCAGAACCTCTTTGAATACCTTTCGCCCCTCTTGAACAAAAAGCATATCACGTCGGTCTTGCATGTGCCCGTTACGCGTGCGCCGCAGATAACCATTGTTGTTCCGTATATTATTGGAAAACTGCGTCGCGCATCGTGTGGATTGCACAAGGAAATGGTTGCCTTTTGCGTCTTCTGCTCTTTCAATTACGACCGCGGTACAGACATCACCAAAAATGAAATGACAGTCTCGGTCGCGCCATTCCAAATGTGCTGAGCAAATCTCTGGGCTCACAACGATGGCGCATTTGACCGAGCCAGACCGGATCATATCGGCGGCAGCTTGAATCCCAAAAGTGGCCGAAGAACACGCCACGTTCATGTCAAATGCAAACCCACCTGCTGCAAGGAGTTGCTGAATTTCAATGGCGACTGCTGGATAGGGTCGCTCATGGTTGGATGCCGCGCAAATGATAAGATCAACCTCAGCCGCTTTACGGTCGGCCTGAACCAGCGCTTTATCGCAAGCGTCGAGCGCCATTTCAGCCATCAGCCCAGGTTCCTCATTGGAACGTTCAGGCAAAAGAGGATGCATAACTCCAGGATCAAGAACACCTGTTTTATCAAGAACGTAGCGACGCTCGATGCCCGATGCGCTTTCTATAAACGCCTCAGACGACGGCTCTTTGGCAGCAATTTTTCCGGCTTGAATAGCATCCGCATGTTCAATGTTATAACGCTCTGCATAAGCATTAAACGCGGCGACAAGCTCCTCGTTCGTGATAACCTGCTCCGGCGTAAAAACTCCGGTTCCCGTGATTGCAGGTTGATGCATGTATAGACCTTTCGCTGTTCACACCACATCATCTCAAGCGGGCAGTGCCGTCAAGCAAATGCGTCTATCAGTGCATACGCTCGCCCGGGGGCACCTCTTGATCCGGGCAAAGAAGGACAATATCCGCGTTGCTATCGCTGAGCCCCAACACAAGCACTTCGGACATAAACGGACCAATCTGGCGCGGCGCAAAATTAACCACAGCCATGACTTGGCGCCCAACAAGCATCTCTGGCGTGTAATGGGCCGTTATCTGAGCTGAGCTTTTCTTTTCGCCAATCTCAGGTCCAAAGTCTATCCAAAGTTTGATCGCGGGTTTGCGCGCTTCGGGGAATGGCTCTGCGCGAGAAACGCGACCTACGCGAATATCCACCTTTTGAAAATCCTCAAAATCAATCGTATCAGCCATCGCGCAATTCCTTGGAACGATTGGTTGCTGCAGCTACGGTTTGTTTGATAAGAGGCGACAGCCCAGAGGCTTCGTCCATCAGAACTCCCAGTCCGGCCTGAGTGGTCCCATTTGGACTGGTGACGTTTACACGCAACTGCTCCGGCGTCTCATCAGCCGACATTGCAAGAGCGCCTGCGCCCATAACCGTGGCCTTGGCAAGCTTCATAGAAAGCGCGGGGTGTAAATTCTGGGCCTCGCCCGCCGCTGCCAGGCATTCGATAAGATGAAAAACATAAGCCGGACCAGAGCCAGAAACACCAGTGACCGCATCCATCTGATCCTCGTGATCAAGTCGAACTATCTGTCCGACCGCCGATAGCAGAGTTTCCGCGAGTTTAAGCGCCTCTGATCCCGCGTTTTCATTGCCGATGATTGCCGTGATACCCTGCCCTATCGCCGCTGGTGTGTTTGGCATGGCGCGAACAATGGCGCGCCCGGATCCGAGCACTGCCTCAAAGGCAGAAATCGGAGTGCCCGCCGCGACCGAGAGATAAACCGTATGGGTGGCACCAGTTGCTATAATTGAGGGCAGTGCTTCGTTCATCATCTGTGGTTTTACTGCGATCAAGACGATTGCGGGCCCATCCGGAAGACCTTCGTTTATATGAACCCCTGTTGTTTTAAGCCAGTCAGATGGGTTCGGATCAATCACCCAGACGGAACCAGCCTTTAGCCCGCGATCAAGCCAACCTGCCAGCATCGCCGAGCCCATCTTGCCGCAGCCAAGCAAAACAAGACCACGTCGCGATACATAATCAAAATCCATATACCACTCCGCCTAATTACATATTAGGGCGATAGATAAACGCGTGCATGTGCGCATGCAAATTGCTGTGTGAGGGTTACGCCCTACCGTAAGCCTCACCGATAGCAACCTGGAGAGCATCGTCGACGGATCGGTCACCCCATACGACCAACTGGAAAGCGGGATAGAAGCGTTCCGCGCTAAGAACCGCAGCGCCGATAAGTGTGTCAATCTGCTCAGGGCTGACCCCCTGGGCACCGGCCATGATCAAACCGTAGCGATACACCATGAGGTTCTGGTCGCCCCAGAAAGAAAACGCACCCGCCCAGCACTGGTCATTAACCGAGTTTAGCAATTCGTAGAGTATAGGGAGTTTTTGTTCGGGCGGTTCCATTTCAAAAGTACACACCATACGCAAAGTCTCGTCATAGGCTGACCAAGCGAGCGTTATAGAATACGTTCGCCATTGACCCTCTACAGCCATGGCAATCTGATCATCACCTATTCGGTCAAAATCCCATTCGTGATGGGTGGCCAGATTTTCGACTATATCGATTGGATGAAGGTCTTCTTGCAGATATTGCTCTGAAAGTGACATGACACTGCCCCCGTTTTATGGTATGAGGCTATTTAAACCCCAATCCATCGTTGCCTGCTCTAGAAAGAGTGTTTTATTATTCTCCTCCTACGAAATATGGTGGAGCTTGGACGTTCATGTGTAAAGAAGTTTCTTTCAAACGCAGGCAATAAGTTGTGGATCAAAAGTATGAAGCCCGCATGACAGGCATCATAAATAAAACAAAGACTCCTGTTTGCGTTCGCATACAGGAATCGTTTGAAATCGTGTAATTGGCTTCTGGACGATCAGCTTTTCTTTTTTTCAAGCTTATCTAGGCGAGCTTTCAGCTCGTCAGCTTCTTCGCGGGCCTTAACTGCCATAGCCTTGACCGCGTCAAACTCTTCGCGCGTCACAAAATCACGATCGGCCAACCACCGATCTATCATCGATTTCATGGCCGTTTCGGCCTCATCTTTCGCGCCTTGAGCCACCCCCATGGCATTGGTCATCAACTGCGACAGATCATCTAGCATTTTATTGCGGGTTTGCATTTTCATAACCGCCTTGTTTCGCTTAATAGGTATATGGGCAGCAAAACGCGTCGCGGCAAGGCTGACTTCGGCGGCGTAATAACGCAGGTGGGCAAACATGATCGCAGCGATCCCTTTTCCGGAGATATCCCCAAATATCTTTTCGATCTCGATTTTCGGTTTTGAATTTGCCCTGCGCTGGTACGCGATGGCCTATATTGGGTCGATAATTTTGGGGTGGTGGATCGTCGTCCAACTAGTGAAACGAGCCTCGCTCTGGCCGGGTGATAAATCTCCAATGACCAAAAAACAGGTCGAAGACCTGGCTACATGGGTCATTTTAGGAGTGGTCATCGGGGGACGGCTCGGCTTCGTTCTATTCTATCAACCACTGCATTATCTGAGTAATCCGCTGGACATACTTAAAATCTGGGAAGGCGGCATGGCCTTTCACGGCGGCCTACTCGGTGTGGTTGTGGCCTGTGTAGCCTTTGCCCGAAGTCAGGGCATCAATTGGATCACTGTGGCCGATGTTTTGTGCACTGTGCATCCTATCGGCCTGTTTTTTGGCAGGCTGGCGAACTTTATAAATGCAGAGCTGTGGGGCAGGCCAACCGATGTTCCATGGGGCGTGATCTTTCCAGGTGCAGCGGCTCAGGATTGCCCTGATGTCATAGGCTTTTGTGCACGCCATCCCTCTCAGCTTTATGAAGCTCTTTTAGAGGGTTTAATCCTCGGCGCTGTGCTGTTTTACATTGCTTTACGGCGCGGCGGCTACAAAACGCCTGGGATAGCGACAAGCATATTTTTCATCGGCTATGGCATAGCCCGCTTCATCGTTGAGTTTGTTCGTCAACCTGATGAATACTTCGTTGGTCCTGGCAACCCACTTGGATTGGCCCTGCACGTACAAGGCTACGGTCTCACAATGGGTCAGTTGCTCTGCATTCCAATGATCATCTTCGGCATAATTTTTCTCAAATACGTCTCGGCACGCCAGCCTTCGACCGGATAAGATCTGATCAGTTCTTGACCTGCTTTCCGGAACACGACACGCTTTACTAGAAACCCGTGAAAGACGGTTCATAAAATGACCTTGGAGTTCATCACCGATGACGCGCTTCGCCCATTCATGCATGGGTTTTTCACACGTAAAGGCGGCGCATCATCGGGTATCTTCGAGGGCTTAAACTGCGGCTACGGTTCATCGGATATCGCAGATGTTGTGTCCATAAACCGAGCGCGAGTGGCCAAGGCGATGGGTGTTGAGCCTCATCACCTTGTCACTCTTCACCAAGTACATTCCGCAAAAGTGATCATCGTTGATACACCGCCCGAGACCAAACACAAAGCCGATGCAATTGTCACTGCGACACCCGGTATTGCGCTCGCAGTTCTGACAGCGGATTGTCAGCCGGTGCTTTTTGCCGATCAAGAGGCCGGTGTTGTGGCTGCCGCACATGCAGGTTGGCGAGGAGCATTTTATGGCGTTTTGGAACAAACACTCGACGCTATGGAAAGCCTCGGCGCCAAGCGCGAAAAAATCAGCGCTGCAGTCGGCCCGTCTATCAGCCAAGCCTCTTATGAAGTTGGGCAAGAGTTCTATGATTGCTTCATGGACAGCGACCCATCGAACGCCATTTTTTTTACAAAAGGCACAACGGGAAAATACCAATTCGACCTTCCTGCCTATGGTCTGCATCGGCTGAAATCGGCCGGTATAGGCCATGCAAGTTGGACAAGCGATTGCACCTATCTTGATGCCAAAAGGTTCTTTTCATACCGGCGCGCAACACATCATGGTCAGGCTGATTACGGCCGCTTGATTTCCGCAATCCGGCTGTAATTAAGGCACGAATGCGGTCAAAGCGCCGCAGCTTTGCCTTAATATTTCGAAACAATCATGCGAACCGACGCAAATTGATTTTGTCAGATGCAAAAAAATGCAATATTTCAGATGTTTAACAATTTTGGCATTTTTTTCGCATTTTTGTTTTCATTAACAGCAAAAAAAATCCGATTTTTCAGGTTCTGCCCAATCAGCGCCTTAAATCAGATCGATACTTTTAATGGCTAACTAATGAATGGTGCGCACGTGAGCGCAAGAGGCAGAGGTAAAAGAGGAAACGAGAAAATGAAGACGCGCTGGATAAAATCGGTCGTGGAAAAGAGCGAAGAGCCGGTCCCCAACATGCCATTTGACCGAAGCGCTCGCTTCATCGCCAAGTGCGAAACAAACTCCTCAGCCGCCAAGCGGCTTGCATAGGCAAATCATAGCATGAAGTCAAAGCCGCTCCTCTTTGGGGCGGCTTTTTTTGATTCGTCATCAAAGACCCAATTATGGCAGCACCGTTCAATAACCAGAGACAGTCAACACAGCTTCATGTTTTTGTCGCGCATCTTTGCGGAAAGTGATCGAAAATTTGACACAGAGTGCTCGGTCAATGTTCACTTCTGATCTTGGTGAAAAATGGCCTTTGTGCTGTTGTGGTCGGTGGGGTCGACACAGGATCTTTGGTCTCTGGTTACAGGATTGATGGTATGGGTACCCCGACGTTTGCTGCGTCTCTCTCAGCGGCAACAAAGATTAAAGAACAACCGTTAGCTTCCGATCTGGCAATTGTCCCTCCGGCCGGTCGGGCACAAAAGGCGATGCGCAAATACCGCATTTCCTATCTAAATTCCAAAGGTGCGGTACACTGGACAGAGCAGATAGCTCCCGCGAAAGTCGTTTTTGAACAAGCGTTTTCGGCCTTCACCCATGGCACACCAATCATGACACCGGATGGGCCAGTTGCAGTGCAAGACCTCGAACCGGGAATGTCCGTGACGACCAGCGCAAATTCGTCTGCCGGCGTGCTTTGGATCGGTTCAATGACCATGATACCAAAAGGGTATGGCATTGCCGCAGCATCAACTGGTCTCACGCGAGTTATGCCCGATAGTTTTGGCCTCAGCCGACCTGACACTGATTTATTGGTAGGCCCGGGCGCGCGATTTTTAGCCCGCCCACCATCGATGCGCGACACCCTCAATTCTGAACAAATCCTGACGCCTGCCTATGAGTTGGCAGACAGTATGACAATTATCAACGTGATGCCTCCTCGTCCAATTGCCGTCTACCACTTAGCGTTGGAAAGCCATGCTGTGATTAAGGCGGCGGGCATGGAAATGGAGAGCTTCCATCCAGGAAAAAGCTTTGAGCGTATGGTAGGTCCCAATACTCTGACGCTCTTCCTTTCGCTTTTCCCTCACATCCGTGAGCCCTCTGATTTTGGCGATCTGCACTGCCCAAGGCTCCCATTGCAAAGCGCGTAGAGGGCATCAGGCGCTTCGACTTAATCTTTCCTCAAGCACATCGAATGGGACGCCGGGTTCTTCCTTGGCGCCGCGAATGACAAGTGAGGTTTTAACCGAGGCCACGTTATCGGCCGCTGTAAGCTCGCCCGTAAGGAAACTCTGAAAGGTTGAAAGGTCTGGAGCCACGCACTTGAGAATAAAATCCACCTCGCCATTGAGCATGTGGCATTCTCGAACTAAAGGCCAGTCCCGACAACGCTGTTCAAATGTCGAAAGGTCACTTTCTGCCTGCGATTGTAACCCGACCATTGCAAAGACCTGAACCTCAAAGCCAAGTTCCCGCGTATCGACCTTGGCATGATAGCCGCGGATAAATCCAGCCTCTTCAAGCGCCCGAACACGACGCAGGCAAGGTGGCGCCGAAATCCCGACGCGACGCGCCAATTCAACATTTGTCATGCGCCCATCGGCCTGCAGCTCTGCCAAAATCAAACGATCAAGGTCATCGATTCGCGTTTGTGGCACAAGTTCCTCCGTAGGCCGTAACATTTTATTTTCATATTCCTCATGTTTCGCGCAATATTATTACAATTTCAAGTAATAAAGTTCGCGTTTGGACGCAAAAGACAGGAACTCTGACGGAAAATTAACGAAACTGTGGGGCGAAGTGATTTTTTAACGCCACTAAGAAGCGAAAAAGTGTTATCCACAGCTTTGGGATGCGGAGGGTGCAATCTTGCACAAAGCCATTTAGACAAAAGTTAATTGCTTGGGGACTTCGTATTCTAGTGTGTAAATCTTAATGGGGATAAAAATGAATCTCAATAAATTCATATCCTTTGGCTGCAACGCCTTGGATAAACAAAAACTTGGCTTGAAACGTCTTCTCGTCTCTGCTGTGGCGGTCGCGGGTTTGTCTACAGGTGCCTACTCTGCAACTGTCGACGTCCAACTCGGCCTTTTGGTTGATGTGTCCGGCAGCGTTGACGACCTGGAGTTCGCGCTGCAAAGAGACGCATATGTCAACGCGTTCACTGATGCGGATGTGATTAGCGCTATACAAAGTGGAAGTGAAGGTTCAATTGCTGTTTCGTTTATGTACTGGTCGGACTCTGGTCAGCAAGAGCAGCTTACGTCTGCCTCCGGGAACGGATCAAACGGTTGGTGGGAAGTAAGCGACCTTGCTTCCGGAACGGCGTTCGCAAATGCTATTTCAGCGCTTGCAAGACCCTTTAGCAGCTTTACAGCACCAGGAAGTGCAATAAACGCAATTGTAAATGGCGTTACTGATGTAACAACCTTTGCACAAAATGGCTTTGATAGCGCAAGAAGCGTAATTGATGTATCCGGTGACGGACCACAGAATAGCGGCGCTAGCACTTCGAGCGCTCGTGACAATGCTTTGGCGAACGACATCGATGTGCTGAACGGCATCGTGATCGGAGGCGAAGCATCTGTTTTCGACTTTTATGTCGACAATATCCAAGGCGGCACAGACTCATTCACGCTTGCGGCTGATAACTTCGTCGATTTTGAGAACGCGCTCGAGCGTAAAATCATCGCAGAGGTGACTGGTACACCTCCTACAAACGTCGTTCCGCTCCCGGCACCTGCTCTGATGCTTTTGACAGGCTTAGTCGGGCTCGGCGGAGTGCGCAAGTTGCGCAGAAAAGCTGCCTGAAGCAAACACACATAGCACTTTTGATCGGGCTCCGTTGGGGCCCGATTTTTTTTGGCAGCTGTCTTTACACGCCTTTTACCCAACACTGTCGAAGGCTATATCGGAGCAAATTCTTACGAGAGGATCTATGCGCATGTCTGACGCCCGCCACACCAAAGCACTGATCATCGGCTCAGGTCCCGCAGGATACACGGCCGCAGTTTATGCCAGCCGCGCCATGTTGGAGCCGGTACTTGTACAAGGTATTGAGCCCGGCGGGCAGCTGACCACGACGACGGAGGTCGAGAACTGGCCTGGCGATACTGAGGTGCAGGGCCCGGATCTTATGGTGCGCATGGAGGCACATGCCAAAGCGATGGGATGCGAAATTATTAGCGACATTATCACAGAACTCGATGTGGATAAGCGCCCCTTTATGGCCAAGGGTGACAGCGGCACAACCTACACTGCAGATGCAGTGATCTTGGCCACAGGCGCTCGTGCAAAATGGCTCGGCTTGCCTTCTGAGGACGCGTTCAAAGGGTTTGGCGTATCGGCCTGCGCGACCTGTGATGGTTTTTTCTATCGTGGCGAAGAGATCGTCGTGGTTGGCGGAGGTAACACTGCAGTGGAAGAGGCTCTCTTTCTTACAAACTTTGCCTCGAAAGTGACACTCATTCACCGCCGGGATGAATTGCGCGCAGAAAAGATCCTTCAAGATCGTTTGCTAAAACACCCCAAGATCGAGCCGCTTTGGTTTCATGAGCTGGAAGAGGTTTTGGGGGAAGATAACCCGAAAGGTGTCTCGGGCATTCGCGTAAAGAACAACCAAACTGGCGAAAGCCATGAAATCGCTTGTAA
Source organism: Pseudomonadota bacterium (assembly GCA_038531775.1). Classification (GTDB taxonomy): domain Bacteria; phylum Pseudomonadota; class Alphaproteobacteria; order Rhodobacterales; family Rhodobacteraceae; genus Roseovarius. The sequence goes on from JBCBBI010000018.1 coordinate 31,972, forward strand.
GGGCGTGTTTATCGCCATCGGCCACGCCCCTGCAAATGAGCTTGTCAAAGGTAAGGTCGACATGCACCACGGTGATTACGTGCTGGTCGAACCGGGCAGCACTCGTACCTCGGTGCCTGGTCTATTTGCCGCTGGTGATCTAACCGATCATATGTACCGGCAGGCTGTCACCAGTGCCGGAATGGGGTGTATGGCAGCGCTTGATGCAGAAAAATATCTAGCCGAGGCGGAAGAGTAAGAAAACCGGCCCTCGCGCGAAATCGAACTAATCCGAGCTTTTGATTTGCACGTCGTTTCGTTGGGCCGTGGTGTCAAGCCGTCGCGTGGCACGCGTGCCAGGAACAAGCAACTCTGCCTTTCGAAAGTAGCTTCGCAGTTCTTCTTTGACTATGCCAAGCTCGCGTCGCGCTTGTCGTACGGTTTTCGATTGCCAAGGTTCTTTCTCCATCGGGATGAGATGGAGGTCTTTGTTGTTAAGATTATCAACCGCAAAGCCAACACCCAGCCTAAACGAAAAGATGTGCTCTTCCTTAAATCGCCAGTGTTTAGGATATTCCTGCGTCGAGACCTTGATGAAGAAATCAATATGTTCCTCTGTGATTTCCGACGCGGCACCCATGGTAGCGCCAATTACGAAGGCCTCATCCTGAACATGCAAGCCTCGGCCGAGCAGCACGTGAATACAGTCATGCCTGTCCAATGCGATAGCGCCGGGAAGCGCTTCAGGGCTTTCCGGGTTCTCATAACGGCGAATGATTTCAGGTACGTCTTCTGCAGATGCCGCAGGCATTGTGGCGAGAACGTCTGCTAGGGTCTGGTCATCAGTATCCAGCCCGGGATTCCATTCATCCCATTGTAGATCGACACGGCGTCCCATGGCTTATCCTCCAGAATTATCAAAATCGGTGATCGCGGTGAAGTCGGTGTTTTCGGCAACGGCCGCCTCCAATGCTGCCTGCAACGCATCCACATTTTCCACATCGACAAAGCTTCCAAGATCGGATCGGCGCAAGACATGGTCGCCTGAAATACCAATGCCAATTGTGGTCATTTGAACGGGTGTCATCTCTGCAATACTGGCGACCGCCTGATCGAGCGCCTCTGGAACATCGGCCACACCATCTGTGGTCACAATCAAGCGAAAAGTGCCAAAACCTCGAACGACGCTCGCTTCTTCTTCCAAAAGAGCCTGCGCATTCTGAATCGCTGCGGTCAGCGGTGTGCTGCCATCGCTTTTGATCGCCCGGAGCGCTTGCGGCAGATCTATTCGCGCCTGCTCGACACTGGTGAATGGCAGAACGGTACCATAGTTCAGCGCGACGACAGAGACCCGGTCGGTTTCTGCCATCGCGCCCAGCGCGTCGATCACAGCCTGTTTGGCAGGTTTTATGTCAGGACCCATGGAGCCACTGTCATCAAGCACAATCGCGGTGATACGTCTATTAGGGTCCGGTTGCGCCTCAACACTTGCAGCGTCACGCGAAGGCCAGGCGGCAATGGCCGACCAATTTGGCACCACCGCTTCGAGAGCAGGACTATGCGATTTTTCAAGGTAGCTGGACACAAACGAAGAACCGACAACTGCGATGATCAAAAAGGCTACACCTGCATTGACCTTTTTCATTTATCCATCCTCCTTTATTGCAGCGGCGAGAATGTTGTGGCTTCGGCCTGCACTGTCAGCACCCGAAAGACCACGCGCATATTTTCTCGCCATTCCGCCTCTGTATTCGGGGGGCTGTGGCGCGGGCTTGAGATGCCAACACCGTCAAGCGTGAACTGATCTCGGTTCATACGAATTTCGATATCTTTCGCATAACTCGTCAGCGCATCAACCACGGCAATTGCGCGATCAAGCGAGAGATTTTGCGTCGATGTTCGGATCGCACGAAGCTCTGCATTGTCTGCGCCGTCTTTCTCGCGCCGGAGGAAATGCAACGGGTCAGAGTGACCCTCAACGGTTATAATCGCGCCTGAATATGTCGATGCCAGGCGCAAGATCTCCTCAAAATCATCCGCGTAAAGGTCGATGGGGAAAGAAGTACTATCGGGCTCAAAATATACCTCAAAATCAATCTTGGTATTGGCATCGAGCTGGCCGGTTCGGCGCAGCTTTTGCACAGCGGCTGCTGCAGCTTCTGGGTTGAAAGACGCGATCTGACGATCATCGAGGTTTTTGAGACCGTCGGCCAGCTTTGAATAATCCCATTCGGCAGTGTTGAGATTGGCCGGTGCATCTAGCCTGTCTGCGCCACGCAGGGCCACATTCACCTCGCCGAGCAGCACTTCAAATCGGCGCGCCTCGTTTGGGTCACCGAAGTGTTTGGCGTTACCAGACCAGCCGTCGGTGATTGCATCCTGCCAGAGGAAGACGCCCTCTTCAGTGGGTAACCCGCCAAGAAATTCATTGGCCATCAATGCCGCCATTTTCGTCTGCAGCGCGTCTCCGTCTTTGGCCATGAACGACCGCATGTCTTCTTCTGCCTGGAAAAGGATGTTGACCATGCGCGCGATGTCATCGCGGTTGGCGTCAAAATAATCCGCGCGAACGGCAATATAGTCACCAATCACGGAAGCTGCCTCTTGTGTAGAGATTAAGATAGTCGCACCACGCACTGAACCCTCGGCACCGGTGCCAACATTGCCACCCGATGTAAGAAACCGCGCGTCAGGCAAAATTACTGCAGCGGCGTCCACCCTGCCCTCAGCGATAGCCGCAGACGGAGTATCGCCATCCCCGGTAAGCTCACTCACCCACACGATCTCTACGTCCTCAAAGGAAAGACCGCCGTCGGCCAAGACGCGACCCACAAAATCCACATGCGGGCCATTGGCCTGAATTGCGATCTTTTTGCCTTTTAGATCGTCAATCTTTGCAATTCCTTCGCCCGAGACAATGCCGTCACCTGCCGAAAAGGAGTGTTTGAAGAAAACAATCTGCTCGGTGCGTGGGTCAAACTCAGTCACAGGAGCGGCGGCCGCAAGCATGCCAAGCGTACCGCGCAAATAGGGCGTATCGCAAGCCAGATAGGATTTCAGCTGTGTTTCAAAACTATCTTCAATTGTCAGGTTAAGCGGCAATCCAGCATCGCCCAACGGACCGCCATCATTTTCCAAAGAAGCACCATTTGCATAGGCCACAACGCCATCGGCGCCCCATGCGATGAGTGGCATATTTTGGTTCCATCCGCTGGCGCAATCACGCACACCGTCCGTCACGACCTCTGCCAAGCGATCCCCGGGAGAAGCAAAAGCCGCCGTGCAGACGGTAAAAGCCGCGACGGTAAAAGCATAGGCAAAAGATCTCATGAACCAGAGTCCTCCTTTAAAAATGATCGGTCCGTCGGATGTGCATCGCGCAAATTTTGGCGCGGTGCGAGCAAGCGCTCAGCCACATCAGATGCAATTTCTACGTCTTGAAGAAGGCCTCGCGCCGCCAGCAAATCGGATTGCTCAAACGCAGCCTCAAGAGCCTCGACAGCTGTCGACAGCTTTGCGCGAGAGGCATCTTCGGCCTCGCCGGACTTTCGTTTTCTCAACTTCGCATGGGCAGCGGCTGCGTCTTCAATTAACTCGGATCGCACTAGGATAGACCGAAGGTAACGTTGCCGGTCCGGCACATAGAAAATCTCACGCGCAGCCGCATCAAGCCTGTCTGCAGCGATATTGATTTGCGCTGACATGTCCTTTCGCATCGCCTTTGCATGTCGTCTCAGAGTTTCCGCGCGTTGGTGCGCGGTCGCGATGGCCTCAAGGGCAACAGCGGTCGATTGCTTGCCAAGACCGTGCCGTACCTGGAACGAATGCTGCAATAGCTCGGCCTCGGACCAAACCCAGCCTTTGGGCGCGCAAGCAATCAAAGCCAGCGTGCCAAACGCAGCGAGCCCAGCTGCAGCAACCGCAGCGAAGCCGTCAAATGGCAGAGGCAGGCGGATAAACCAAGCAAAGGCGGAGCTCAGCAATGCAGCCAGGGCAGCAGCGTTCATTATAGTGACACGCGGGCTCAACGGCGCAACTGCACAAAGACGTCGACCCGTGACAAACGCGATTGATGCGCGCGGTCACTCTCTGCGTCCTGTTTTGGCAAAGGTGACGCCCCACCGACACCGGTTATTGTCAATTGCTCTGTTGAAAGGCCAAGCTCTGCAGCAATCCGGGCCGCAACCTCAGCGCGTTGAGTGCTTAGCGCCAGATTGGCCTCTTCATCGCCCGCGTCTCCGGTATGACCTACGATGACCACCACCATTCTCTCATCCGACAGTGCCCGTGTTAGGAATCCTCGCAAACGCGACTCTTCACCTGCGGCAAATGTGGTCGAACGCGAAAATCTGAAGCTCTCAGTTTTGGGCGCAGACACCTGCCCAAGTATGCCCAGAGTTAAAATGCCGGCAGCAACGAGCGCCGACAACCCCGCCGCCACAAACGCCCGTCTGGGCAAAACAGGCCCTCCCCCACCATTTTTATCGTGGGTCATTTCCATTGGTTTGATTGAGAAAACCTATCCCTTAACATGGCCTCTAGATAGTAACTCATCGCAAAAAACCAATGAAAAGCGAAACGTCGCTGCATCGGAAACCGAAAAAAGTGTGGGATTTGCAACATCCTATCTGTGACAAAAACCCAAGGAAATAGACTTGTTTTCCTGCTGATCGACTTTGCTTTGAGGTTTGCAAAGCGACAGTTGCGCGCGATTGAATCCAAAGAACACAAGCGCTGAAAAACGTGAAGCCATTATTGAAAAATTTAGTACTTTTGTATGAACATACGGCACATGACAGCCAGCAGCTTTACTATCCCACCATTTGTGGCGATCACAGATGTCTCTTTCGAAGACGCCGAAGATGCTGAGTACGTGATTTCCAACGAAGCGACGGGTCGATATTTCTCTGCCAACCGCGAGACTGTGACGTTTTTACAGGTGTTGAAAGACAATGGCTCTGTTCCGGTTGCCCTTCATTATGCTGGCATCCCCGAGGAACAGGGCAAACGGCTTTTGCAGCAACTGGTTGATAGCGGGGTTCTGGTGCAGGCGGGTGCGACGCAGGCAAAAGCGCCATCCAACAAGGCCCCGCTAGAGAGCAAGCTGGTCATGACACGTTGGGATATTCTTGACGTTCGAAACCTTACCAGCCGTTTTGCCGGGTTGGGCCGACTGCTGTATTCACCTGTTGGCTATTTCCTGTGGGGTCTGGCGATGGCCGCGATGGCCTTTGCACTTCTTACCAACCGTGAAAAACTCATTCTGACGCTAACCCAAATTTATGATGCCAGCCTCACGCAATGGCTTGTTTTCACAAGTCTTTTTATTGCTCTAAAGTTTTGGCACGAATTGGGTCACGCCACGGCCTATCAGGAAATGTGCCGACAGGAAAACCTTGATCCCGGACCTATTCGCACGGGCATTTGCATATTCGCCTTCACGCCGTTCCCGTTCACCGATGTGACGGGCGCCTGGCGGCTCAAAAGTCGGTTCAGAAGAGTTATGATCGGGGCTGGTGGGATCTATTTCGAAACATGGGTCATGGCAGTACTGACGCTCTTTTGGGCACAGACGCAAACCGGCCTTTTGCAAACGATTATACTGCAACTTGCGATTATTGCCGGTGCGCTAGCGCTTCTTTTCAATCTCAATCCGGCTGTAAAGCTCGATGGCTATTTTATATTGACTGACTATCTGCGGAAGCCCAATCTCGCCGGCCGTGCGAGTGTTGCAGCTCGCACGACGTTTGCGCGTGCTTTCGGTGCTGACATGGAAACCGCCAATCGTGGGGAGCTTTCCTATTGGCTCATTTCCTATATTTATCGCTGGTCCATTTTTGCAGGTATTTTTTGGTTGATTTACCAATTCGATCGACGATTGGCACCGATCGCGCTTGTCATTTTACTCTCAACACTTTTGATCAGACCGCTGTACGCTTCAGCCAAATTCGCTCTGGGAAAAGGAGTGCGTCCTTTGAAAACTGCTTTTGTCACTGGCTCCGTTGCCTTGCTCATTGCTCTGTCTTTTGTGCCCCTGCCGTTCTGGCAAAACGTGCCCGGTCAATACATCGTTTATGAAACGCGGTTTCTTGAACCAACAGAGCCAGGTCGCGTAGAAAAAATTAAAGACGGTGCCTACCGCCTTGAAAGCCCTGAATTGCAACAGAAAATAGCTGACTTAAGTTTCCGGCTGCAAACGCTCGAAAATCTGCGACGCGCGAATTTTTCATCTGCTGAAGAACAGGCGCGCGTTGGTGCTGAAATAGCAGGGTATTCAAATACTCGTGCCGAGTTAATCAACCGACAGGAGGCGTTGTCAGTGTCGCCCCCCGAGAATGCGGTCTGGACAGCACTCGATAGTCGTTGGCTTGACGGTTTATGGGTTGCGCGCGGGCCTGGCACAACTTTGGCCGCCGTCTCGACTAGGACGGATGCGCATCTTAGCCTACGATTGCAACAACGGCTGCTCCAACAGTCATTAAATCTTGAGCTGGGGACCGACGTAATCGCGCGGCTACACCATGAGCCAACATGCGAAATTCGTGCCCAACTCAAGAGGTCCCCCGACGTCGCAATTGCAGTTGACGGGATTGTGCAGCTAAAAGCCGAAATTTCTCCTGAAGTTCCAGAGTGCTTTGCGGATATAACGCATGGGAGCGCGGTTGTCGCGCGCCTGGAGGGTTCACCAAAATCATTGGTGCAGAGAATAAAACTCTTTGGTGCGCGTTTGCTGCAGGATAGGCTTTCGATAGATCAAAACAGCAACAATCAAGAGACGAGGCGATAATGGTAAAACGCAGAGCAGTTGCGCGGCAGGATAAAGATCTGCAGCCGGAAAAACTTCCCACGCTGTACAAAACGTTGATTCCGCTGACGGCAGAGCGCCATGGCAGCTACTTTCTGGCGGCGGAGCGGATTTACGATTATGCAAAAGAAGCCAACGCGATACCCATTACAGCCGATGAGTTTGCACAAGTAGCACGACATTATCCTATCGTTCTTGCGGGTGCCAAGGACCCGACCCCTGTTGCGCTTGTCGGCTATACGGCCGGTCGCAATGACCACGTAGATGCCGAAGGCAATTGGACTCAAGGCACATATATCCCGGCCTATCTTCGCCGATATCCGTTTTGCTATGTGCGCGAAGGAGCAGAGGCAGACCGAAACATTCTTTGCGCAGATCTTTCATCGATTATCTTCGACACAAAAGGCGAAGCGGATAGAGCACTTTTCACTGATGGTGAGCCTGGCCCGCTTCTGAAAAATGTCATGGACTTCTGCAACCGCTATGAAGTGGCAGTGGCTCGAACGCGTGCAGCGATCCAAGAAGCGGTCGCGCTTGACCTTGTGGAGCCATCAACGGTGACCATAACGGCCAAAGGTAAATCCGTTAAGGTTGAAGGTTTCCAGATCATTTCTGAAGAAAAAATCCGAAAACTCTCAGATAGCGATTTAGCAGGATTGGCACGACGCGGCGTACTTAATATCTTCGCCGCACATCATATGTCGCTAACCAATTTTTCTTCATTGGGGCAAGGTCTTTGATCCGGCAGTCCGCGCTTTTCCTAATGTGCGTTTTTTGGCCTGTTATCGGATTTGCGCAAGCGATTTCTGCGGTTTTGGAACCTGTCCAGCTTGTTGAGATCAAATCCTCCGTTGCCGGTCGGCTTCAGGAAATTGCCGTGAGCGAGGGACAGGATGTAGTTGAAGGTACGCTGCTCGCCAGCATCGACGCACGTGTGCAACAGGCACGGCTGCGGCTGGCCCAAACTGCGGCGGAAGCAACTGGTTCGGAGGAGCGCGCAGCGATTGTCATCGAACAGGCCCAAAATCTTTACAAGCGCGTCGAAATAGCGCGAAAGAAGGGCGCGGCGCAGGCTTGGGAAATCGACCAATCTGAACAGGCTGTTAAACTCGCTGAGGCTGATCAAAAGATCGCAAAAGAAACGGCTGATCAACTCAAGCAGCAATATGAACTGGAGCTTGCCACGCTTGCGGAATTCTCAATGAGAGCGCCTTTTGACGGTACAGTTTTGCAAGTAATGGTGGAAAAGGGAGAGATTATCGAAACCCAGGTGACTGTTCTGGAATTCGGAAATTTGGACCGGTTGAAAGCCACGGCGTTTGTGCCAATCGACTGGTTGGCCGATGTCGCGATCGGCCAGTCACTGCAGGCCTCGGTCGGGCTGGAGGAAACCCAGGTTGAAATAAAAATTGTTTCAATAGACCCGCGTGTGGACCCGGCAAGTCAAAGCGTACGCGTCCGCTTTGAGCTGGAAAACCCGGACCGGACGTTGCTTGTTGGTACTTCCGTTCAGATAGAACGACCCTAATCAAAAATGGACGCACAGCCCAACATAGCCGCCGAGCCTAAAAAGGTAGAAAAATCAAGCGCAGGGCGTGATCTGGGCAAAGCTGTTGCGGCTTGCTTTGATATTGACACGGCTACTCCCCCTTTTTCCAAACGTCTAGTTGAACTCACCAGTGCCCTTACAAATTCAAGCGCGGTTTCCGTTTGGCAAAAAAACGAGGAACAGGAATGGACGATGCTGGCCAGATCGCAGCGCGCGGGCCCTGATCCAAAGCTGGCAAAACTGATTGAGGATCAACTTGCAAAAGAAAATCTAACGCCGGTCAGTTTTGGCGAAGGCCGGATATTTGCACAGATCGCTCTCAGTAGCGGCGCAGACGCGATACTTGTGGCCTCTCTGCCTGCGGGAGGCGCGGTTGCACATGGTTTGGCATATGAGCGCATTAGCATGCTTACCAGTCTGTCACATGCGCAGTTTCGGCACCCTGACATAACAGGACAGAATGCGTTGATGCGCAGCGTATTGGCGGTGGCAGATGGACAGCCTGAAGGGCTGCAGTCGCTGGTTGACCAATTAGCGAAGCTGACCGGTGCCGATATTGTCTCGGCCGGGCTATATGACGGCGCGAAGATTGAGCCTATGGCAATCGCTGGCCAGGAAGGGTTTGCGAAACGCGCAAGTCTGCCAAAACAGATGCGCGACGCTCTGGCCGAAACGGCCCGCCTACGCTTGATGTCTCAGGAAAAGGTGTTTGCCGTTATCCCGAGCTCTGACAAAGGTCTGGCGATAAGCCTCGAAGGCGCCAGGCGTAACGCTTCTCTCTTGCCCGTGGTGGCAGGGGTTTTCACCCAAGCTCGACATAGGAAACCACCCTCGAAATGGACATCGAGGCGGTTTGCAAAAATCGGTGCTGCCGCGCTTGTCATGGTCGGAATTGCGATGATCCCTATCCCTGATGGTGTGGATTTGCCTGCAAGGGTCGAGGCCAGTGAAAAGCGCATTATCACGGCACCCTTTACCGGCATTCTCGCCGAAGTAGGGATTGCAGATAATGATCCTGTTTCAGCCGGACAAGTGATCGCGCGGCTTGATGTGCAGGAAACGGATCTCGAGCTTCTGGGTGTCATTGCCGAACGCTCCAACGCAATTATAAAACGGGAAAGCGCAAGAGCCAGCCGCAACGCCGCGCTATTGCGTAATGCTGAGATAGAGGTCGAACGCCTTCAAACTCGCATTGACCTGCTCGAAGCGCGGAAATCGAGTGCTGAGTTAAAGAGCGCTTTGGGCGGTGTGGCAATTCTCGGGGATCTTAAATCGCGTGTTGGCTCCACAGTGCGTCAGGGAGAACGGCTTTTGGAGATTACCAATCCCTCACAGCTCTATCTGGAGCTTTCCATTGTGGAGACACAGGTTGGTCGCGTCAGCCCCACGGATCGTGGGACTTTTCGGCCCGATTATGACCCGTCTTTGACGTTTGCTGCACAGCTGGATTTCATCTCGCCGGCAATAGATACCAAACAACAGACGCCAACCATTCCCGCGCGAGCCCAGCTTTTGGACAGCGCCCAAGGTTTGACCCCCGGGCTTTCGGGTGTGCTGCTTGTCGACGAAAAGTATAGCCCGATATGGCAAGTGTTCTATCGCAACCTTCGAAATTGGCTACTGCTGAAGTTCCTGATCTAACATTTCGAAGCGCATTGACAAATCCCGTGGAGGTCGCATTGACGCGACGTTGACGCCCAAAAGAGCCGGGCCGCGCGAAAGTCGGACAGCCCGGCTTTTATCAATTGCGAATTATCAGCCGCTATTGACCAGGGGCCGCTGTTTGAGCGCTGATGAACTCATAGTTGAAGCGGTTCAGGCTGGTTCCAAGAGGATCTGCAGAGGACTGGTAGAGCTCCTCGACAGAACGGAAAGCAATATTTTGGAACACTTCGTCTATGTTGAGCGTATCGTTCGTGCTGTAGATCTCTCCAACATGGCCGGGGAAGAAGAAAAGCCTTGTGTTAAAGATGCTCTGGTCCTGCGGAAGTGTTGATGGTCGATCAACAGAGACGTCAATCGTATACGCTTCATCCAGAAGCGAAGATTGAATTTCGAGGTCAAGCAATTGCGGCGTGAAGGTGAAGTCACCGACCTGAACTTGATCAAGCAACTGGATCGGCTGATCGAACAGCACAGAACCCTCAAGCTGCTCAAAGAACTGCTCATCCACTGGCTCAAGCTGCAACCTTGGGAAGATGGCAATCCAGTGGCCACCAGAATCCGCCAAAATGTTACGAACATAATCAAGCCGCCCGTCTTGCGTGAAGAGTTTAATCGTCACGTTAGAACCAGGTTCGGCCGTCCCCGTGAAAATCGGATCGATTTGAAGCACAGGCAAGAATAGCGCATCATCGATACTTTCGATTGCCCGTGACACGCGTGGGCTATCATCACTCGCAGCCTCAAACACAGGAAGAATTACAGCGCTATCCTCATCTGTAGTGCTGCGACCGTCCGGGTTCATCGGGTCAGGCGTGGAATCCGTAGACGTTGTGGCCGTATTGGTGACACCAAACGTCAGATCTGCCGTCGGGCCGACCAAAGCCTCATACGCAACCGTAAGGCTCTCGCCCGGCTGCAGGATCGGTACATTTACGATCAGCGATGTCGCACCGGAAATTGATGTCGGCGATACCGACCCAAGCATTGGATCAGACAAGCTGATAACGCCTGTGAGTGTCAGTCCTGAAGGCAAGTTGTCTGTGACGATCGTATTGAAGGCCGGTGACGACGCGCCTGCGGCATTGGTAACGACAACCTCATAGACCAAAGTCGCGCCTGGGAAGACTGGCTGTACTTCTGCCGTTTTCTCAACCGAGACATCCGGCTCTATCACCTCTACGACTTCGGTGTCAGTAATCTCACCGAGCGGTCCGTCCGGACCAAGCGGGTCAATAATCAGACCACCGGTATTGGTAAGTTGTATCCCGTCTGAATTGCTTGGGATGTTGGCGACAACTGCATCGATCTCTATGACGATCTGGTTGTCGGCCGGGGGTGAGCCTGGCAATAGCGGGTTCGTCACATCGTTAAACGTAACGAAGCTTGTCGAACCAGAGTTAGAAATTATTGGTATACCACTGAAGCCAATATCTGCGCCTACAGAGACAACCCTCGCCTGGACAAAGCTCAACCCTGCGGGAAGAACGTCGGTGATCGTTGCACTCTCAAGTGAAATATCGGGAAGCGTTGCAACCAGTTGATAGGTCACCTCCTCGCCAATCGCCAGGTCTTGAATACCGTTTGCGTTACCGTCTTCAGGCGTTTCGGTGAACTCAGAGCCAACGATTGATTTATCAAGATCGACACCGGTCGTGATCGAATGATCATCGGTCTCGGGGGCATAATCCCGACCAACGGGGTTGCCCATCCCATCAACGGGATCGCCAGGGGCGCTATCATAGATGACTTCTGCTGTGTTGGTGAAGAACGTTGTCGTCGGTGCGGCAGGATCAATTGTGCCGGTGAATTCCACCACAACTTGATCACCTTGCGCAAGCGATGGTATTTCGATCTCAAACCCGTCCGTACCGCCGCTGATTGGCTCGGTTACGCTTGGTTGCGGCGCAATAAGGGTGCCGTTAAGGAAAACCTGCGCAGAACCAGTATCGTAGGTCAGGAACGGTTCGGTAAACGGATCGCTGATGACAGAATCAAAGGCCGTACCAGTTCCAGTGTTTGTGACTGTGATTTGGTAAGGAACAGTGTCGCCAGGGTTTCCAGCAACCGCGCCGCTCTTTTCGATCTCGAGTGCAGGCTCGACGATCTCGATCGTCGCGGTATCGGTCACTGGGTCAAGTGGGCCATCGGGACCTTCAGGGTCGATAATGGCACCACCGGTATTTGTAAGCGTAAAGCCGCCAACATTGGCCGGAACATCCAGAACCTGTGCGGTGACCTCCAAAATAATACCGTCATTGGCGCGGGTACCAGCGTTATCGTTATCGGAATTGTCTACATCTGCTAGTGTAACCGAGAGCATCTGACCCATCTCAACAAAGGTCGCCCCTGCATTGATCGTCGTCAGGTCTGTAGAGCCACCGACGGTAATCGCGCTACCCAACTCGGACACTTCTGCAGACACAAATTCAAGACCTGCAGGCAAAAGATCTGTGAACACAAGGCTATCAAGATCAAACTCTGGCAACAGCACCTCGATTTCATAGGTGACGGTTTCGCCAATTTGCAAATCCGGAAGCAAATCATTGTCGTTGTCAAACGCGGTCTCAGGGAACCCCGTATCAACAACAGATTTATTCACCGCCGGTCCACTGATTATCGTGTGATCATCGCTTACAGGATCGTAGGTTTCTTCGACAGGGTCGCCATTACCATCGACAGGATCGCCAGGCGCGCTATCGTAGTTCGCGGTCGCTGTATTGGTGAACGCAGTCAGTGGCGGTGCGCCAGCATCCAACGTTGCATCATAGGAAACGACCAGTACGTCATCGGCCTCCAAAACGTCGACATCAAGCGTGAAGCCCGTCGCAGTTGTTGTCAGACTAAACGTTCCCGGCGTCGGAGCAGCGCCGTTGATCAGAATATCAATGGAGCCCGCATCAAGTGTGAAGTCCGATGGCAGCACGTCCACCAACTCGACATCATAGGCTGGGCCGGTTGCTGGCGGCACTACATTAGGACCACTGTTTTCGACGGTAATGACAAAGCTTCCGGTACCACCTGGGGACACGCCAACAGGGCCGGTTTTATCAACCTCAAGTTCAGGCTCCACGATGCGCACTTCGGCGGACGCATCGACCGTGTTGAACGGATTTGCACCTACCGGGTTGACCGCGAACGTTGCCGTATTGGTCAATACGTCTCCCGCATTTGGTACGCCGTCATTTGTTACACGTGCCACAAGTTCAAGCGTAATCACGTCATCCGGCCCGATGGTCGGCGGCGATGTATCTTCGGGATTGTCAATGTCGCCGAAATCAACCAAGAAATTCTGCGGAGTTAGAGAAGTCACCGTAGGGGCCCCGAGCGCTCCGCCCATCAGGTCAGTCAAACCCGCACCATAGTTGACGCTTTCAACCCGTACAAATTCAAGACCGGGTGGCAGGTTTTCCTCAAGTATGACACTCGAGAGCTGCACCTCGGGCAGAAAGAGTTCAAAGGTGAAGGTAACTTCTTCACCGATATTGAGTTCAAACGGATCGTCGCCGGCCTCGCTATCGGTTTCATCGAAGTTTGAGTCCGTCGGCGTTTTCGTAAGGAATGGCACAGTGGCTACGGATGCATCATCTGTAGCCGTGTAATCACGGTCATCGACCGGATCACCATTCTCATCAACCGGATCACCCGGCAGGCCGTCATAGTTAACATCAACCGTATTCAGGAAAGTTTGGGCATCCGGCGCGTTGGCGTCAAGGATGGCGGAATATTCCACAACCAGAGCGTTCCCCGGCCCCACTTCGAGAGGGAATGGATCGCCGGTTGCATTGTCGTCCAACTCAAAGCTGAATCCACCTGCAGTCTCTGTCACAGTAACGCTTGCTGTTATGTCAGTACCTGCAAGAGTTATTTCAACGGACCCAGACACAAGGGTCAAATTCGCATCGGCCAAAGTATCGGCCACGATCACATCAAAAGCTGGTGCGGTACCGTCGTTAACAATTGTTACGGTGTAATCCACTGGGTCACCAGGATTGACCGCGATGCTGCTGGCTTTGTCGACCGTAAGGTTCGGCTCGACGATCTCGACCGATTCCGTGTCGGTGACTTCTGTAAGCGGTGCCTCACCCTCGGGCGTTATCGTCAAACCAGCCGTGTTGGTAAGAAGCGGGCCACCAGCCACGTTCGCAGGGATATCATCGACCCGAGCGCTGATCTGGACAACAATCGCGTCCTGCGCCGTGTTTATTACACCGTCAACAAATGCATTGTCGACATCTGAAAGTGTTATGGTGGTGTCTTGCCCCACATTGACAATGCTCGCCGCGGCATTGATCGCTGTCAGGTCCGTAGAGCCGCCGACGGTAATCTCTGAACCTATTGCCGTGACTTCCGCCGAAACAAAACTTAAGCCCGTTGGCAACATGTCGGTCAGAACCAACGTGTCCATTGGGATTTCTGGCAAAGTAAGCGTCAGCGCATAGGTGACAGTTTCTCCAATCGCCAGATCTTGGATCATATCTGTGTCGGCATCATCCGGCGTTTCTGGCGTACCAGAGGCAATAGCTTCTTTTTCGATCGTGGGCAGTGACGAGATGATATGGCTGTCTTCAACAGGCGTGTAATCGCGCGCAGCTTGTCCACCGGATTCATCAAGCAGGTTCTCAGGCGCGCTAAAGAAATCAGCGCTTGCTGTGTTCTCAAAAGTGGTTAGTGGTGCAGCACCGACATCAAGTGAGGCGTTGTAGGTGACGACAATCGTCTCACCAGGAAGCAACACGTCAAACTCGGCCGTAAATCCGCTCGCCGAGGCAGTGAGGCTACTAGGCGTGAGCGGAGCGCCACCTGATGTGGCAAAGCTCAGCGATCCTGTATCCAGGGTCATGCCTGCTGGAAGTGCGTCAACTATGTCCAGATCGTAGGCGGGACCTGCGAAACCAGGCACACCATCATTGGTGATTTCAATGCGGAATGCCTCTGCAGGGCCGCCTGGATCTAGCGCAAGCGGACCTGTCTTATCAATCGAAAGCGCCGGTTCCACAATCAAGACGTCTGCGGTGTCGGTTTGTGTGTCGAAGGCTATTCCACCAACCGGCGTCACATCGAGCGATGCCGTATTCGTAAGCGTGACGCCCGCGTTTACGGAACCAAGATCCAACACCCGAGCTACGATTTCGACCTCAAGCACGTCGTCTGGCCCGATTGAACCGTCCGACGGATTGTTCATCGAACCAAAGTCGAAAGTGATGAGATTTGGATTACCACCGTCTGGTGTGGCTGTAACGCTACCAGAAGCACCAGTTCCGTTTACATCGGTCACGGTCACTGAGACGAATTCAAGTCCCGTTGGCAGAAGGTCTGTTACAACGACGCTTGCAAGATCGATCTCAGGAAGGGTGATGTTATAGCTGTATGTGACTTCTTCACCAATCGCGAGCGCAAACGGGGTTGAGCCAAGGGTACTGTCTGTTTCGGACAGCTGCGACGCGATCGGAGTTTTCTCGATAAAGGGAACAGTAGCAATCGAGTGATCGTCGCTATCGGAGTCGTCGCGCCCAAGCGGATTACCGTCAGCATCTGTCCCGTCGCCATCAAAGCTATCGTATTCGACGGTCGCAGTATTCACGAAAGACTGCGCATCTGGAGCACCGAGGGCAAGTTCCACGTCAAACTCCACGCGGATGACGTCATTGGGCAACAACGTGAGACCTGAGATTTCAAATCCATCGGCGCCACCACCCGGAGCGGGTTCGGTAATCGTCGGTTGGGGCGCGAGAAGCGTACCATTCAAAAACACCTGCGCAGTCCCAGTTTGGTACGTAAGGTTTGGATCTGCAAATGCATCGGTGATCACCGCATCGTAAGCGGGCCCGTCTCCGTCATTCGTTACGGTTATTTCATACTGAACAACGTCGCCGGGGTCGGCACCAACAGGTCCCGTTTTATCAAGTACTAGGTCTGGCTCCACAATATCGACGGTCTCTGTCGCGGTGACGTCGTCTTGTAACGGCGCGCCTCCGACAGGATCCGTCACAGTAACGGTCGCCTCGTTGGTGAGCATATCGCCTGCATCAAGCCCTGCGAGGTCTTCCACAATCGATGTGACGCGGACCACAATTTCGGTGGTCGTAGCAGCCGCGTCGTCGGCACCGGCTATAACAACTGTGCCGAAGTCAAAGGTTACTTCGTCGCGAGCTCCGTTAATGGAAATCGAGGTTGAAGACGTATCAGTGTCACCCACTGAAATATTCGTGGATGTATCGCCAGCGCTTCCGATTGAGATCACTTCGGCAGATTGCGCCAGAAGACCGGCCGGTAAGTCATCGGTCAAAGTGATATTCGCCGTGCCCTCTGGAACCGTGATGGTCAGCTCATAGATAACTTCTTCGCCAATATTCAGCTGAGCGTTGTTACCACCAGCCGGGTCAGCCGTGTTGGAATCCCCGGAGGAGAAAAACTCTTTGTCCAACGCAACATCCGGCGTTGTCACAGTCTCAGTGACCGAAGGACCTGTGTAAACGCGTTCTTCTTCAGGATTGGCAGGCGGGGTGGTCTCATCGCCTGCTGGATTAGAGTCGTATCGCGCTACTGTCGCGGTATTGACCAAATCCGATGAAAACAGCGCTGTATCCTGCACGACCGCATCATATTCGATGACGACCTCATGCCCTGCTGGCAATTCCGGGACGACAACTTCTAGAGCGCCAGTTCCAGGAGCAAAGCTAAAGGTAGGCGCCTCTGTTGGGGTAAACACGCCTCCACCAGCGTCGAATATCGTAATCGTTGCCGTACCAACAGCCGAAACAGCGGGGCCGACCACGTCATCCGTTATGATCATGTCAAACGCTGGACCGTTGCCAGTGTTAGTCGCACGGACCTCATAGGTAACCGTGTCACCCGCATCCGCAGTGGTTGGGTCCGCGGTTTTAGCTATTTCAACAAAAGGCTGAACAACCGTGACGGTCTCGGTATCCGAAACCGTTTGCGTCATGCCATTACCATCGGTGAAGGAAAATGCACCGGTGTTCGTCTGTACCTCTGAACCATCGGCAACAACCGGATCTCCGGCGCTTGGTGTGCTAATCGAAGGGTCGTCGATTACACGTGCCGTGACGTGCACAACGATCTCGTCGGCCGTATCATCAGCCCCATCAACAGGGTTGGTCAGATCACCAAAATCAAAGGTCGTCACTTGCCCAAGATTTGTTCCCGACGCACCAACCGCAAGCACTGTACCGGTTACATTATTTCCGCCCAGTGCTCCCGGCGTGTTGTCATTACCGATGCGAATGACTTCAGAGCTTACATACTCCAGTCCGACAGGCAGCGTGTCAGTTACAACAGCATCATCGATTGTGCCTTCGGGAATCGTAAGCACGAGTTCATAGGTAACAAGCTCTCCAATACCCAGGTCATTGCCCGTCGTCTCGTCATAGGTCGTGCTGCCCGCAAGAACCGACTTATCAAGTTCAGGCGCACGAGTTGTGACCTCAGCATCATCCGACAAGCTGAACTCTCTGTCGTCGCCGTCTGGACCGGCGCTGTCGTCTTCCGGTGTGGAATCAAAGACGAGGCCAGCTGTATTCGGAATTGTCAGCCCTGCGGGCACGGTGGGATCCACTGTCGCAGAATACTCAACAACGACCACATCGTCCTGATCAAGCCGCTCAAAGAAAAGGTCAAAACTATTCCCGCTGGTGGATAGAATGAAATCGGTGGGTCCCGGAACCTGCGGAGAGCCGTTGACCGTTATTACAAAGCTGCCCGTGTTAAGCATGACATTGGGATCAAGCGTGTCCGACAGCGTCAGGTCAAATGCTGGAGCGTCACGGAATGTCGATGGGTTTGTAATTTCAACTCGGTAATTCACGGTGCCGTTGGCATCAACGACCGCTGGAGACGCGGTTTTCTCAAGGCCTACATTTGGCTCAATGAGTCGCACATTGGCACCGTCACTATCAGAAATAGTGTCTCCGCCCGGCGTCTGAAAGCTGACCTCCGCGACGTTGCGCATGAATTCATTGGCACTGCCAACCTCGTCATCACCGGCGCGCGCGAAAACACGGATTTCAATGAAGTCATTGGTAGAGTCATTGTCTCCGGCATTGTCCAATGTGCCAAAGTCAAATGACCAAGCGTTTCCGGATGCGGTAACAGTGTCACCGACCGCCAAACCAGTGCTGGTTGTGATGTTTGCAGGTGCGCCACCAGGCTGGTTACCTAAGGTTTCGATTTCGGCACTGATCAGGGTCAGGCCGCCATTGGTTACTTGATCCGAGATTTCAAAATTCAGGAAATCGCCCTCGGGAATGTCGACGCGAACGATAAATTCAAAATCCTCACCAACAGCAACTTCGTTACCAGCCCTGCCTGTGATATCGCCATTGAATTGCCTCGAGGATGTATCGAAAACCTTTTCTATCTCGATCTCTTCAGTGGTCGCTTGCGCCGTATCTTCGAGCGGACCCACGACGCGGTTCACTGGCGCTGCAGGGTCGAATGGCATCCCATTGCCCTCAAACGCATTGAAGCTGGAAATCGCGGCCGTGTTCAACAATGGCGTGTCAGGATCTGCGTCATTATTGAGAACGAGGTCATAGGTGATGACCACGATGTTATCCCCCGAGGTTGGATCAAAAGCAGCCAAAGACCCTTCTGCTTGTTGGCCTGGAGGTGGAGGGGGATCCGTTAGCAGGATACCACCACCAAATAGATCCATCGCTGTGGCCGCGGTTACGCCGTCAGGCTGTGTAAATCCAACGGGGTTCCCAGCCCCATCTGTGACAGACAGATTGAACCCGGAAGCAGGCATTTCAAAACCGATTGGGATATCATCGGTGACTGTGACGTTGAACGCACCGTTGGGCGCGTTGCCCGTGTTTTCAAGAACAATAGCAAATGTGACCGTATCGCCTGAATCGATATTCTCGATATTTGCGTCAACGTTTTCTGCGTCAAGTCCATTAGACGTCACCGTTCCTGAGAACCTTGGCACGCTTGTGTCGGGGACCGTGACATTTGACAAACCAACCGGCCCGGTAATTTGAGTTTCCGGATCGCTTGAGTCAGTTCCAACAACACCTTTGGTTATGTTCAGAACAGGTTCGGCATAGTTGAACTGCGCAATTGCGGTGGTGTCGATCTCATCGCCTTCTGAGTTTGATTCAAAAGCCGTAGCTTGGTTGGTCAGAAACAAGTCAGGCGCAAAAATCGCGTCTTGAACGGTTGTGGTGAACAGAATCTCAATCGTGACTGGTTCTGGTGTGCCTGTACCCGTAAAGTCACCAAAGTCGAAGATTAGCCCGTTGTTGTCCGCATCAGTTGAAATCGTTGGGATCTCAGATGTGAAAAAATCCGACGTCGCAGCCCCAAAATATGCCTGACCTGCTGGTGGTGGCGCCGTGTCATCTACTGGATTGGCAACCCAAGTTGTTAAAGGGTCGAATTCACTCGCCGAGTCAAAAACCAACTGAGGAAGGTTATCTTCGATGCGAAAATCTTCAAACACTGCCAGAGGTGCTCTGTAGATGATTGAAAATGTAACTGTATCGCCTGCCGCGATAACCACGTCCGCAGGCGGCGAAGTATCTCCGTTAAGGGCAAATACGGTTTTTGCCTCAATAGCACCCCGAGTAATAACGACTTCTGAAACACTCTCATCATTAACCAGATTGCCAGTAGCGGCGGTTGGATCACCGCCATCCGATAGATTTGCGCGTACATCACCGGTAACTGTCGCACGGTTATCTAATGTGTCACCTTGGCCAATCGCTGTGTCGCTCGAAGTCGCATTAGCAAAGTTATCCAAAATGACGGCTTCGTAGGTGATGGTAACAGTCGTGTTCGATCCCGAAGACGCACCGTCTCCAGCAATGTCACCGGTCAGAAGACCATCAGATCCTGCATTTACAAGCGCCTGAGATAAATCCCACGTCACAGTTGTTTCACCTGTACCAGGTGTATTGGCGGACACAGTCTCAACACCTGTAAGGCTGATCTCAGAACCCTGTGCGCCGACTGCGCCGTTTTCTTCTATGGTGAAGAATTCCGCGCTGCCCTCGACATAGTCCCAACCATCAGCAAGCACATCCTGGACAACCAGATCACCAAAGGTGAAATAATCCGAGACCTGAATATTAAGGGTGAAAACAAACGTGTCACCCGGGGTTGCACCAGGCGCGTTAACATCGTTCGCAGCAGGTAGAAAATTCGATTTTTGAATCGCGAGCGACACTGCCTCTATTATATTCGTATCACTGTCAGATACTGTTCCTGTAGCGTCATCCGGATCCAATGGCGTCCAAACTCCGGATCCCGTCACCTGATTTTCAACCGGCGCCGGCTGTCCAGTAACAGGGCTGTTGGTTGGGTTAGTGGTGTCCGATGGGTCGTTGCTTATGAAATAATCGAAGGATACCACCACGGTCCCTGAGACCGACGAAAAGTCCACGATGAATTGCTCACCTGGTTGAACTTGGTCTCCCACTGTGGGCGCTGACGTGACCGATGCGCCAGTTCCGCCAGTGATATTTACATTACCCAGATAAACAATTTCCGGAGGAAGATTATCAGTCAGGGTAAAGTTATCGATCGTCTGCCCGGGCGCTACATCAATAGTCAGGTCATAAGTGTAAACGTAGCTCGGGCCTGTTGCGCCTTCCTCTTCAGGCACATTGTTGGATTTGGTAACTTCTAGAAGTTGCGGATCGACCTGCAGCGTGTCTGCAGTACCCCGTATAGGCGGGTCGACAAGGGGGTTATCCAGCGGATCACAACCGAGAGCAAAACCGCCTAGCGCTTGGAATTCCGGTAAAGACCCAAGGTCGGCTTGGTCAGAAAAGTCGATAACGACGTCTATATCGACGGCAGGGTTGCCGGGCGAGAATGATCCATAAGGCAGCTCGAAAACAACGAGTGTGTCGCCTTCCAAACCGCCTGTCACGATGAATGGGGAACCGTCCGGATTTGTCAGAAACGGATGTTCTACTTCACCTGCTGCATCAAATGTCAGAACAGTCGTAGGTATCGGCGAACCTATGAAAGACGCGCTATCAAAAGTTGGGCCGTCGCCTTCGCCGTCTCCACCAGAGGTGGGTATTATTAGCTCCGCATAAGGAACATAGCCAGTATCGGTTCCCGTGTTATCGAAAGTGAGCGTAAATTCCACATCCTGATCGCCAAGCTGAATTGGCTCTTCGGGGCCCGCTATCGTTACTTCAGCGACACCATCGAGCACGATCCTGTCTTCTAGCGGTTCAAACTTGGGCCTTACGGTCATCGAGTGGGTACCTCCGCCAAAAAGTTGGCATAGTCATGATCATTTACGCTTCAGCTTGTAGGTAGGTTCGTCACGGATATCCTTTTGAATGTCCGTTTTAAGCCCCCACCTCTTAAGCAAAACACCACGCGCGCGGGCTAGGTTTGCAGATGCAATCTCGCGTGTCGCACGTGCGGTTGCAACCGATTGTTCAGCTTGTTGGACACGTTCATAAGAGTCCAACAGCGCGGAGAATACAGCGATCCCCTGCCCTTCGCCTACACCGTCGTTCCAACGATTGCGAAGCGTGACAAGATCGCGCTGTGCCGCAAGCTGTGCGCGTCGCTGTGCCACGAGGTCTTGCGATGCGATGACGTACTCATTTGCGGAGACATCGACTTCTGTAAGAATGGTTGAGATCACCGCCAGCACCTGGCGCTCTTGCTGTATGGTTTCAAGCCGACGACGCTTGTATCTTGCGTCGCGCTCGTCAAAACCAAGCGGCACTGAGAACGTAAGGCCGATCACATGACCATCGCCATTGTCCTCATCATTAAACGCACTTGAGAAGCTACCACCATCTGTGCCGCCCTGAGCATTGTATTCGAGGATCAGATCAAGCTCTGGCAGGCTGTCATTGGCCGCCACGCCCTCGCGCAACAACGCCGCCTCATACTGCAGGATCGCCTGCTGCAACTCTGGTCGATTAACGAAAATCTCTTCAATCGTATCCTCGACTGACAGGATGCGAGAGGCACCGTTTGGAGCAGATGTCGGCAAAAGCTCAAGATTTGCCGGCATGACCCGAGGTGAATTCACTAAGGCGGCAAGGCGCAGCTCGGCGTTATCAACCGCCGACTTCGCGCGAACCGCATCCGCCCGCCAAATCGTGGCAAGAGATTCCGCGCGGTTGACCAAAACTGGATCGGCGTCGATGTTCACCCTGTCGCGCACCTGCTGCAGAAGGCGCTCGCCATGTCCTGCCAAATGCGAGCGCTGCAAAAACACTGCGCGCGCAACATAGAGGTTCCAATAGGCACGCTCGGTTTCGAGAAGGTGTTGCTCTGACTGACGACGGAACTCTTCTGTCGCAATCTGCGTGTCCATGTTTGCAATCCGGCGTGGCGCGTCATTGCGCGTAATACCGGCCCCTCGAAGCAAAGGTTGAACAAGTGCAATCGTGGTTTGCGACGAGGTCTGTTCACCCGGAATGAAAGCGGTGCGGTTTGTGTCTGTGTTGGTGAAACGTTGCGAAACCGCAATCTCGCCGCCTGTCAAAAGACGCGAGCGTACGCCAAATTCCAACTCGTTTTCATCTGTGATAGAGCGCGCGGCACCCGAAGCGATTGCTGGGCTCGTCGCACGCGAGTCGTCTCTTGATATGCTGCCTTCAGCAAAAAACTCCGGCACAAATCGGCCGCGCGCCTCTTGTATAGCAGTGCCGCGAATTGCAGGCAGATCACCAAAGGCGGCAATTTGGGGCGAGTGTTTGACTGCATCATAGACCATGTCCGGCAGTGCGATCGCGCGGTTAACTTCTTGGGGCGTAAGGTCCGCTCTGTGGATTGAACCCGCCCACCATTCGCCGGATGTGCTCGGCGCCACGCGTTTCGCAGTGCTGCGAACCTTTGACAGTGAGGTGCCAGTCGAGCGCTCTTTGGCCTCGATCAAGGCGTAACGGCCAAGAGCGCGGCGGAGATAGATTGCCCTCTGTCCAGGATTCTGGAACCGCTTATAGGTAATCGAGTCGACGGGCCATTCACGAGATGCGCTGTCTTTCGTTACACGAAATTCATCCACGCGCTCGCGCGCTTGCTCAGGTGTGAGTTCCACCCCTTCGCGATTGGCATCGCGCTCTTCTACAACGCTCGGAGCAAACCCGCTCGGTCTCGGCACATCACGCTTCCCAGGTACAATTGACGTCTCGCCGCACGCAGACAGCAGTGCGACGGAAGCAACTGTAAGTAGTATAATCCTTGGCATGGGGCTCACTTTTCTTTGTGAGAAACTTATCTGCCCGGCAATGTTCGCGCGAACGATACTAGTATTCTTAACTTGAGGTTCGATTTTTGTGCTGCCAAGCGCTGACTGTTCCTCGTTTGCTTTTTATTTTATGTTGTCCGTCGGACATTTTTCCCTCTAAACAACTGTACTAAGCAAAACTAAAAGTACATAAAAATTTTGTCTGAAAGGGGAAAATTCCTTGGTATCAATCAGAAAAATTTGCCCTTGGATGATATTGCTCGCTGCTTTCATCGGTACCGGAAATCCTTCATCGGCCCAGGAAGTTCCCGCTCCGCGTGTATTCACCAAAATCGAAGTAGAGGGCAATTCGCGCTTTAGAGATCAAGATGTAATCGCCACTTCCGGTCTCCAAACCGGAGACGCAATTGGTGAACCCGAATTGATTGCAGCGGTTGAAGCGCTTGAATTCACGGGTGAATTCGAGGACATAGTAATCTCCTCAAATGGTCAAACACTGATCATAACTGTCGAGGAAACTCCGGCCTTCACCGGTGGCCTTACTTTCGGCTTGGGGTTTGATACCGACGACGGGATTTTTGGATCTGTAGGGCTCTCGATTGATAACGCCTTTGACCGAGGTTTGGCGATCCGGTCTAATTTGATTGTTGCCGAAGAAACACAAACGTTCCGTACGTTGTTCAGCTCCGAGAACTTCTGGGGCGATGGACGTCGAGGCGGTGTGCGATTTGATCTCGAAAATTACGATTTCGAGAATACAGCCTATGACTTTTTTGCTGGCAGCATTGAACCTTTCATTACTTTCGACATCGCACAAAATGCTCTTTTAGAGCTGAGATATACGCTTTCCGTTCGCGAAATATATAACGTAAACCCGCTCGCATCGCCGATCATCCAAGCGGAAAACGGTCAAGATATTTCATCTGGCGTTGGTTTTTCACTGTTATTTGGTTCCCAAGTTGACCCAAACGGGCTCGCAACAGCAAGCGCTTGGCGGTTACGATTTGATCAGGACTTCACAGGTCTGGGAGGCGATACGGCGTATTCCGAAAGCAAGTTGATATTGAACGCTCGTCAACGACTGACACAAAGCGGTTTTGCCATCAGAACGACAGTCGAGCTCGGTGCGGTAACTGCGCTTGGTGGTGATGACCCGCGCGCGAGTGAGAGATTTACGCTTGGCGGTTCGCGACTTCGCGGTTTTGAACGGGCGACGATCTCACCACGCGATGTCTGCCTCGGCTGCGGCCCTGGCGGCAGCGACCTAATCACTATCTTGGGTGGCAACTACTTTGCAGTCGCGCGTACTGACCTTCTTGTGCCGATTTTTCAAAGGCAACCGCAGATCGAAACGTTTGCATTTTTTGATATCGGGTCGGCCTGGAATGTCGATAGCGATGTTGCTCCGGCAGGCATTCTAGAAGATAGTGCAGACTTCCGCAGTTCCTACGGCATAGGCGCTTCGTTTTCGACAGGCATAGGTAAGTTTGAAGCTTATTACGCCATCGGAACCGACGGAGAGCCGTTTGATGAAGATCAAGAATTTGGCCTAAGTTTCAGAGCTTCTTTCTGATCATGTGATTGCCTCGCCGACCTTTCCGCTTGAGTAATACATGATTACGTTGACCAACCTCGATGCAAACGTCACAAACAGACTGCTTTCTATTGGCTAGCTTAGCCGCGCAGACAATCTCGGGTTACACTCAGAGGAAAAAGCACAAGAGACTACATCGGCCCCGTGGCTCAACTGGATAGAGCAGCCCCCTCCTAAGGGGCAGGTTGCAGGTTCGAATCCTGCCGGGGTCGCCAAGAGTCCTGCGGTGAAACAGAATTCTGTTGACCGGTTAATCCAAACAATGCCGAATTTAAAATTTCTGTGAGGCTTCGATTGGTTGCGGGGGTAGGATTTGAACCTACGACCTTCAGGTTATGAGCCTGACGAGCTACCGGGCTGCTCCACCCCGCGCCAATCCACGCGTTAGTAGAACCCGACCAGCGAGTCTGCAATGCCAAAATGAAGTTTTTGCGACAAAAATTGCTGGCAGTTACGCCGTAGCCGGCAAAATCCTGTGGCGCAATTTACCGCCTGCAATCGTACAAATCATAAGCAGCGCGGCAAAGCCAAACCATGCTTTGGAAATGCCCGAGGCCTCAGTCGTCAGCACAAGTGTTCCGCCATCCTCGAGTACGGCACGGTCGGTACCAAGGTGGCGACCCTCATGAAAACGATGCACAACGATGGGAAAAGCTTCACGCCCAGTGGCCGGGAAACTAATCTTAAGCGGCTCGTCAGGTTTTATACCATCTGTATAAGCGCCGTAGTAAAGCTGAAGTCCTGAAGGGAAAAGCGAGTCTCGACCATAATCAACAGTACAGACAGATATTGCGGTTACCCCATCCCACGGCGTTGCAAAGGGCTGCGGTTGATCGAGAGGGTGCACCATCATAGACATCGCCTCAAAACTCAATTGCTTTTCGCCTGCGGTTCCGGTGACTTTGGCAAAAACCTCATCGGCCAATTCGAAACTTCCATATTGGCGAAACTGATCGATTGGGACCGCGCCGTTGTCGCTAAAAACCAGATGTGGATCTGTTGCCAGAAGGCCGGTGATATCATCGGCTGGCATGGCTAGATAATAAACCGCGCTGTCATGGTCACGATTTACGATCAGGGTCAGATAAGTGTCACTAGCAGCGAAACTATACCGCGGCACAAAAAGCGCAATCACGCATATGATAAGACGCAAAATCATATGCTTTATGTACAACTTTTTTGCTAAAATTCAAATGAGCTGAAAAAGCCACGCGCAGACTGCAAGCGGCCTTTTCGCGTTTTGAATTACTCCAGGACCAATCTGATTTCTCTGCCGTAAACCCACGGGTACCTGTTAGCGTTTCGTTTGACTAGCTTGGTCGTATTATTAGACTACGTTCCATTAGGCATGCACGTATTGATCGCGCCGCCATTTGCATTTGGGGGCTGTGGAGAAGGCTCAACATTGGCTTTGACGGAAAGCTCCCTGCATGTGCAACTTACCGCAAAACTGGATGGTTTACCGCAGTTTTTGAAACGGTCTGCTTGTAGAAAAGTTGGATATATTACGGCTTGGAGCGAAGTGACTTTGCCGCGCAAATTTGACGATGTCATCTTGCACGAAGCAGCCGACACTTCCAACTTTCTGCCATCTGAGCCATTGACGTATGCCCGGGCCACAGCAGCCGATGTTCCAACATAGCGGTCAGACGACAAAGAGCAGCTTTGAGCAAGTGCGACAGGACTTTGGGTGAGCTCTATGAAGGATGAACCGCAACCGGCCAATATAACCTCTAAGCAAATGATAAAATTCAATTTTTCAAGCCCACTACTGCAACGAAACGACAGACGTTGCCGCAGGTTAAGACCATGGTGTTGAATTTACGACTGCGGCGCTCACAGCAACCGAGAGTAAGAGACCAGCAACACCAGCACCGTCAACCGCTGCGATTTCTTTTTCCATAGGCGTTAAAAGTTGTTTGCCAGACGGATTACGGCCGTGCATGCGACAACCATTGATTCCGGGATACATCATCGTCGAATTTTGGGCGCTGTTTTAACGTGGGCAAGATGACTTTCTGCGATAAGATCACGGTGGCACTCAACTCATCAGGCGTTAACCAACGTGTCGCGTCACGAACTTCGGAGTTGAGATCAATCGCGTCCAAAAAACGCTCGCGCAGGAAGTGTCGTCTCTTCTTCCGCGATACGGTCGGTAGGCATCTGAAGAGCAATCGCTGCACGTGTCGGTGATTGATCAATTTCCAAGAATTGATGTGGTGTTGCGCATCGGGAAACCATTGCGACAACTGCAAGAGACGGATCTATTTTTTTCACATGTTCTCACCAAAAATCGTGCTGGAAATCTGCGTAAAAAGAAAACAGACATCGAAGTGGTTTTTTGTGAAGCAATGCCTTTTTCTAAATTCGTCCCGAGCTTGCAACATCTTCTAAGCGAATTGCGCCTAAATTGTATTTGAAATTTGGGAGCCTAATTCTTCTATAAGTTCAAAGATTGTTTGATCGCCAGTCCAATGAGCCGCTTTCCAACCAGCAGCGATCGCAGCCTCCACATTGGCAGAAGTATCATCGATGAGAAAATGATTTTTCTTTCGGCGACCGGTAGCTTTCTCAGCTTGAGCAAAGAAGCGAGGATTTGGTTTTTGAGCTCCAATTTGTGCAGAGTAAATGATGCCGTCGACTTCATTTGCAAGGCCGAGGTCCTGCATAAGGAAACGAGCTCTGTGGTGCTCTTGGTTCGTCGCAAGGTAAACCAAAACGCCTTTCTCACGCACCTTTTTGCAGTCTTCTAGTACCTTTGGATTTATTTTGGAATCCATTTCAAACCAATACGATACCAGATCTTCGGCCGAGACCTTAGTCTCTATTCTCAGAAGGCTCTCTCGCAGCGCGTCGAAGAGATCGCGGTGACCCTTTACCACGTCACGCCATTCTCTATTAAAAAACGCTTCGACCAATGTTGCAGGAGCGATACCTAAATCCGCCTCCAGCGAGAGCGTCCAGTGTTTTCCATCATTTGGCCGTCCAGAGATCAGAACGCCGTCGACATCCAACATCAAACAGGTCAAACTGTGTCCCCTCGGTTACAAAAACCGCTCTGTAGGTAATCACAACATTAAAGTGGTCGTGATACACAAAAAAACCGCCCTAAAGGGGCGGTTGGTTGGTTTGATCATCGTCGAGAGATACGTTCACAAGGGTCTTTCTAGGTTTGGCAGTGACCTACTCTCCCACGCCTTAAGACGCAGTACCATCGGCGCTAAGGCACTTAACGGCCGGGTTCGGGATGGGACCGGGTGTTTTGCTCTCGCTATGACCACCAAACCGAGAAAAACCCTTGTTGTCCAAGCCTCTGTACGTTGGGTACGGCTTTGGTATCCAGCAGCCAAATCTGGCTTCTACTGGATCAAATCAAGCCTATCGGACAATTAGTACCGGTCAACTGAACGCATTACTGCGCTTACATCTCCGGCCTATCGACGTGGTGGTCTACCACGGTCCTCAGGGATACCTTGTTTCGAGGGGGGCTTCCCGCTTAGATGCCTTCAGCGGTTATCCTGTCCGATCATAGCTACCCTGCACTGCGGCTGGCGCCACAACAGGTCCACCAGTGGATCGTTCACCCCGGTCCTCTCGTACTAGGGGCAACTCCTCTCAAGTATCCTACACCCACGGCAGATAGGGACCGAACTGTCTCACGACGTTCTAAACCTCTTTTCTGCGCGCAATTCATCCCGGCGGT
>JBCBBI010000019.1:0-59435 GCA_038531775.1 Pseudomonadota bacterium
AACTCCGGGAAATTCTAAGAGGTCAAACATCAGCATTATGTCAGGTATTGAGAAAGCCATCGGTAAGGCGACAGGCAGACCAGGCCCGAGGCTTTTGACAGTTAAAGAGGCGTATCACCTGACACCCAATATGATCCGTGTCATTTTTTCAGGGCCGGAGCTGGAGAGCTTTCCCGAGGGGCGCGAGGGAGGGAATTGTAAACTGATGATCCCTGAGCCAGAAGAGCCAAAGGCAGATTTCGCCAAGCGCCTCTCAGACGGACCAAGCCCGATCCGACGCACCTACACCGTCCGTAAATATGGCGCAGACGCACAAGAGCTTTCTATCGATTTTGTGGCTCATGGCGACAATGGCCCTGCGTCAAGCTGGGCAGGACGTGCAAAACCTGGGGACTTTCTTGGATTTGTGGGCCCGAGCTTGCCCAAGATGAGGCATTTTGAGGCGGACTGGTATCTGCTGGCGGCTGATCCGTCCGCAATTCCGGTTGTCGCCGCGTCGCTTGAGGCCATGCCGCGCGATGCCAAAGGTATGGCCATTTTTGAGGTCAATTCCGAGGCAGACCGTCAGAAAATAGACATGCCGCCGGGCATCGAGACGCATTGGCTCATACATCCTAACCCAAACCAAACTTCGGATGCTCAGGAGCAGCTGATCAGATCTATCGATTGGCCAGACGGCCGTGTACAAACTTGTATCGCAGGCGAGGCGGGCGCGATCAAAGGTTTGCGCGAGTTTTTGGCCGAAAAGCCAAATCTGGAACGCCAGGATATCTATATTTCCAGCTATTGGAAAATTGGCATGGTGGAAGACCAACATCAGAAGGTGAAGCATCTGGAAGGCTAGAATTGGCTTTTCTAACGTGCTTTTATTGACGTTGAAAACGAATTTTCGCCTTGCAGTGTTTTGCGGCGACAGTAACCTGATACCCATAGTGCGCAGGTAGATCAGGATACCCCAAGATGACGCAGTTCGAGGTTCTTGCCGTAAGTCCAAAAGACGCCGACGCGCCGGAGATGTTTGCCAAATCGCTTCGCGAAACGGGCTTTGCCGTTATCAAGGATCATGACATAGATATGTCCCAAATCGAGGGCATGTATGATGTCTGGAAAACTTATTTCGATGGTTCTGATAAACATGACGACGTGACGCCGCCCAATGATCCAGCGGGATACTTCGGCTACAAGTCTGAGAATGCCAAGGGTCGAACGCAGAAGGATCTCAAAGAGTTTTTCCATGTTTACCAGTCGCAGCATGTGCCAGCAGGCTGCGAGACAGTGACGCGCAGGTTTCATGAAAGCCTGATCGCTCTGGGCGAGACGCTTCTTGGGTGGCTGGATCAGGTAACGCCGCCAGAGGTATCCGATAAACTATCGATGCCGTTCGCGAAAATGGTGGCTGGATCTGATGATCATCTGCTTCGCGTGCTGCATTATCCGCCATTGCCTGATGATGTTGAGCCTGGCGAGGTGCGCGCGGCGGCACATGGGGATATCAATCTGATAACATTGCTGGTCACAGGATCTGAGCCGGGGCTTCAGGCGCAGGACATAAATGGCGATTGGCATGATGTGCCCTGTGGCACGGGATACATCAACGTCAATGCCGGTGATATGCTCGAACAAGCCAGCCACAACTATTACCCTTCAACAGTGCACCGGGTGATCAACCCCGAAAAGCAGGAAAACCGCTCGCGCTATTCGCTGCCTCTTTTCATGCATCCACGGCCCGAAGTGCAGCTTGCCACGCAGACGGCGGGCGAATTTTTGCAGCAACGTCTTAAAGAAATCGGCCAATCGAGCTGATCAATTAATCACGGACCATCATGGGGCCGTTCATTAAATGGGAGTTTAAAATGAAGACATTCGCAATGACAGTTTTGGCGATGGCATTTGCCGGGATTGCAAGCATCGCCAACGCGGCAGAATTCAAACCAGCCGTGATTTACGACATGGGGGGCAAGTTTGATAGCTCCTTCAATGAGGGTGTTTATAACGGGATCAAACGGTTCACTGATGAGACCGGCGTCGAGGTGATGGAGTTTGAAGTCACCAATGAGGCGCAGCGCCAGCAAGCCATGGAGCGTATGGTGCAACGCGGCGCAACTGTTGTTCTCGGTGTGGGCTTTGCACAGGCGGACGCAATAAACACGGTCTCAGAGGCCAACCCGGACGTGAACTTTGCTATTATTGACGTCAATTGGCTCGATCAACCGAACCTTCGCCAATATGCGTTCAAGGAACAGGAAGGCTCTTATTTGGTTGGTATTGCAGCTGCTATGGCCTCTGAAAGCGGAACAGTCGGATTTGTTGGTGGTATGGACGTGCCTTTGATCCGCGCTTTTGCGTGTGGTTATCGCCAAGGCGTGAAAGCCGCCAATGCCGAGGTCGCAGTGCTTGAGAACATGACCGGCGACACACCAGCAGCTTGGAACAACCCTGGCAAAGGGGCCGAGCTTACCCAAAGTCAGATAGATCGCGGTGCGGATGTGGTTTACCAGGCTGCCGGTGGTACAGGTGTCGGCGTTATTCAAGCAGCGGCGGATGCGGGCAAGTTTTCCATTGGCGTGGACTCCAACCAGAACCACATGGCACCGGGTAGCGTTTTGACCTCTATGCTCAAACGCGTTGACGTGGCCGCTTATGAGACCATGAAAGACGCCATGTCCGGCAGCTTTGAGACCGGCATTCGTAACCTTGGCGTTGCCGAAGGCGGTGTTGGCTGGGCTTTGGACGAAAACAACGCAAGCCTGATATCGGCAGAGATGGAAGCAGCGATCAACGGAGCGGCAGATAAGATCAAGTCGGGTGACATCGTGGTGCATGATTATCGGGCCGACAACAGCTGCCCTGTGAACTGACCTAAGCGTGCAGAACGAAGAAAAAATGGGGAGCGGGCCAACCGCTCCCTTGGCGTTGGAGCTGCGCGGAGTGGGGAAATCCTTCGGCCTGATCCGCGCAAATCATAACATCAACCTGCAAATTCAAACCGGTACGATCCACGGCATAATCGGTGAAAACGGCGCCGGAAAATCGACGCTTATGAACATTGTTTATGGCATGCATCAGCGTGACGAGGGTGAGATATACATAGGCGGAGAGGCGGTCGATATCCGGTCATCTTCTGACGCGATTAGCCATGGGATCGGCATGGTGCATCAGCATTTCATGCTGGTGCCGACCTTTACCGTGCTTGAAAACGTGATGCTGGGTTCCGAGGGCGGTGTTCTTTTGCGTGATGGCAAGGCGGCTGCGCGGGCGCGGATCAAGGAGATCTCGGATACCTATGGTCTATCAGTCGATCCCGATGCTATGGTCAGCGATCTGAATGTGGGCCAACGCCAGCGGGTTGAGATCGTCAAGGCTCTGAAAGGTGGGGCTAATGTCCTTATTCTCGATGAGCCAACCGGAGTACTGACGCCGCAGGAAGCGGCCCAGCTTTTCGAAATCCTCAGGGTGTTGCGCGACCGCGGTGTCGCGGTTTTGCTAATAACTCATAAGCTTGCTGAGATCATGGAAATCACCGACGCAGTCGACATTATGCGGCAAGGCGCGATCGTAGGGCACCGCAAGACTGTTGAGACCTCACCGGCAGAGCTGGCTGAGTTAATGGTTGGTCGGAAAGTCTTGCTTGAGGTCGAGCGCCAGAACGCCGCAACCGGTGAGGCGCGGCTCACCGCGAAAGGGCTGGGCTATACCAACAAGCAGGGCGTGATAGAGCTTGAAAATGTCAGTTTTGGGCTGCGTGCCGGTGAGATCCTCGGCGTCGCGGGCGTGTCAGGTAACGGACAATCGCAGCTTATGGAGGTGCTCGCCGGTATGCGGCCGCTCAGCACTGGAACCATAGATATTCTCGGCACACAGGTCACGCCAAGCTCCGAGACCAATCCGCGTATTATTCGCGATCTGGGAGTGGCTCACATCCCCGAAGATCGGCATAAACACGGTCTCGTCCTGCAATTTGAGGCGCGGGAGAATATGATCCTGGGCCAGCAAGATGACGATCTGGCCGGGCCAGGTAAGCTGCTTGATCCTGCTCGTATCGATGCCAATTGCCGCGAAAAAATGCGGGAATTTGATGTGCGTCCCGCCTCGCCGCCCCATAAGGCCAAGAATTTCTCAGGCGGCAATCAGCAAAAGATTGTCATTGCCCGAGAGTTTTCCACCAATCCTGCTGTGCTGCTTGTCGGTCAACCGACACGGGGTGTGGATGTCGGCGCCATAGAGGCCATTCACGAGCAACTGCAGGCGCTGAAGGGCCGGGGCTGTGCAATTCTGTTGGTCAGTGTCGAGCTTGATGAGATCATGTCATTGTCGGATCGCATTATGGTGCTCTGCAATGGTCGAAATGTTGGCATCATTGCAAGCGATGAGGCTGATCGCCAAACCCTTGGCCTGATGATGGCGGGACAGAGGCGCGAGGCACTGCCTGTATGAGTGGACCGCTGCCACCACTCCCGCGTTGGGCGGACTTGTTCCTTCTGCCGCTCATTAACCTTATGGCGGCGCTTTTTGTTTGCGGGCTGGTCGTTCTGGCAATTGGTGAAAACCCGATTGAAGCCATGGGTGTGATGATTAAGGGCGCTTTCATCTACCCTGGTGGGCTTGGTTATACGCTTTATTACACGACGAATTTTGTCTTTACCGGGTTGGCTGTTGCGACCGCGTTCCATGCCATGCTGTTTAACATCGGCGGTGAGGGACAGGCCTATATCGCCGGGCTTGGCGCGGCTCTGGCCGCTTTTGCAGTCGGTGCCGCACCGGCAATCGTTGCGATACCGCTAGCTATCGCGGGGGCTGCGCTTTTCGGTGCGATTTGGGGTGTGATCCCGGGTTATCTGCAGGCCAAGCGCGGCAGCCATATCGTGATTACAACCATTATGTTCAACTTCATCGCGGCTTCGATCATGGTTTGGCTTTTGGCGGGCATCATGCTCGAACCTGGCCAGCAATCGCCGCAGTCGGTTAAACTCCCCGAGACCAGCCACCTTCCCAAGCTGCACGATCTTGTGGCTTTACTCGGTGTCAAAATCGCATCCACCCCGCTCAACGCGTCATTTGCGATTGCACTGATTGCTTTGGGTCTGTTTTGGGTTTTGATCTGGCGTACAAGGCTGGGCTATGCGATCCGCGCCGTGGGGCATAATCCAGAAGCCGCGCATTACGCCGGCATTAACGTTGCCCGCACGATCATTATCGCAATGGCCATCGCAGGCGCTTTTGCCGGGCTTTTGGCCACGAACGAGATCGTGGGTGTCAGCCATCGCGTGATCTTAAACTATACGGCAGGGTATGGTTTTACAGGTATAGCCGTGGCTCTGATGGGGCGCAATCATCCGATTGGTATTTTCCTCGCCGCCCTGCTTTTTGGCGCGCTTTATCAAGGTGGCGCGGAACTTGATTTTGAATTCAAATCGATCACGCGTGAGATGGTCCTTCTTATTCAAGGAATGATCATCCTGTTTTCAGGCGCTTTGGCCTATATGTTCAACGCGCCGCTTTCTCGTCTGATCGCCCGGCTTGCAACGCCTCGGGAGATCGCCCGTGGCTGATTTCCTTTTCCAGCTTCTTCTCACTTTTGACGGCACGCTGCGCATCGCTACACCGCTTATCCTCTGCGCTATGGCTGGCATCTTTGCCGAGCGATCTGGCGTTATCGACATTTCGCTCGAGGGTAAACTTTTGACCGGCGCTTTCGTGGCTGCCGCAGTGGCGGTGATAACTGGTTCGGCTTGGCTGGGGGTGCTTTGCGCTATGCTCGCGAGTGTCGTGCTGTCGCTGATCCACGGTTTTGCCTGCATCACGCATAAGGGAAATCAGGTGGTGTCCGGCGTGGCCATCAACATTCTGGCCTCAGGTTTGACTGTGGTTGTCGGTATCGCGCTTTTTCAACGCGGGGGGCAAACGCCGACCTTGCCCCGTGACGTGCGTTTCAAACCGCTGGAATGGATCGGAGTGGAAAGCCTTGAGGCAATCCCGGTGCTTGGCACAATCTATGCACAGTTGATCTCAGGGCATAACATATTGGTCTATATCTCGCTGGTGGCTGTGCCTCTTACGGCTTTTGTCCTCTACAGAACACGCTTTGGCCTTCGCTTGCGAGCGGTGGGCGAGGTGCCGGAGGCGGTTGATAGCGCTGGCGTTTCCGTCACTTGGCTTCGGTATCGTGCGCTGATCATTGGCGGCATGTTCTGTGGTATTGCCGGGGCCTATCTGTCCGTGGCTCAAGGTGGCAACTTCGTGCGGGATATGTCAGCGGGTAAGGGCTACATCGCATTGGCGGCCGTGATATTTGGCAATTGGAAACCTCTGACGGCACTGCTTGCCTGTCTGATGTTTGGATTTCTTGAGGCAGCAACGTCTCGATTGGAAGGGGTTGATCTTCCGCTGATTGGTGAGCTGCCAACTCAGCTAATGCTCGCCTTGCCTTATGTGCTTACGGTGCTGCTCTTGGCGG
Source organism: Pseudomonadota bacterium (assembly GCA_038531775.1). GTDB lineage: Bacteria > Pseudomonadota > Alphaproteobacteria > Rhodobacterales > Rhodobacteraceae > Roseovarius. The sequence goes on from JBCBBI010000019.1 coordinate 6,455, forward strand.
GCTTTGTTGGTAAACCAAGCCCGCCCGCCGCTATTGGCATGCCTTATTCGAAGTAGCCTGCGCTGGCCTAGGAAAGATCGTCCTTGGCTTCGATAACAAAGTGATAGCTATCGGAGCCAGCCGTACGAGCCTCAAGATGCGGTTTATATTCTGGATCGTTCATGAAGTTCATCGCAGCCTCTTTTGATGGCCATTCCAAAATGATGCGCAACGCGGTTGGTTGTTCTGCGCCTTCGACTTGTTCGTGGTTTGTTGTGCGGGCGAGGTATTTGCCGCCGTGTTTGGCAACAAGCGCATTTGCTGTGGGCAAATAGTTGGGAATCCAGTCTTCGCTTGATGGGGTGGCGGCGAGAACAGAGTAGTAGGCCATAGTAGCTCTCCAATTCCGGGTTTGGTTCGATGGTATGGGAAACTAAATGCAGCCAATCGCTTTCCGAATATAGGGCGCTTAAATCGATATCAGTTTTCGGACTTTGGAGATAAACGATAAGGTGCCCTTTGCGCTATTGTTTCCGATGGAAACATGCCGCACCATACCTGCATCAATTTCGCGCTAGAATATCAATGTAATGCTAAGACTAGGCTCAAATACCCTTATTGGCACAATCGTGTGCTTTTTTCTGGCAACGCCTTCATATGTTTATGGACAGACCCAAGATTTGACTGGTCTTGCAAAGGCTGAGGATGGCGGCGTTCCAGCTGGGCCAGATGATAATAAAAAGCGGGCGAAAGCAGGGGATTTTGACGAGAAAGCTGAAATTGCCTGCGCGCAAATCAAAGGCGAGGTCTTGGGTAAGTGCAAGTTATCCGTGGCAAGGAGCGGCGGTGGTGATGCGACTGCCGTCATCAGGTTTCAAAACAGCTTTTCAAGGACGCTGTATTTTACGGATGGCGATTTTATTCGCGGAAATACGACCATGTCGGGAACCGGTAAGGACACCGAATGGACGCTCATAAATGGCGTCTATTCCATTCGCGTTGATGACCAGCGGTTCGAAATTCCAGCTGCATTGATTTTGGGGGAATAGTGTGCAGTTTGGGCCGCTAAGGCACGGCCCAAACTGTTCAGGTCAAGGCGTGATCTTGTAGATTACACCTTCGTCCACTGCAGCATAGAGGCTACCATCGGGCCCCTGCACCAGAGAGCGATAGCGACCGCCCTCCTCAGAGGCGAGCTTCATCTGATCGATACTCAGCAGTTCGGTGCCATCCTCGCTTAGCGTAAGTACTTCAATGCGCTGGCCAATTGGCGTACCGCCAAAACCAATACCGAGGATGCCTACAGCCATGGAGCCATTCCAATCGCCCCACTGATCACCGCTTAGGAACACGGCCGATGCGGTCCCCTGGGACCAGCCGTTGTTGTTCCAAATCGGTGGCATAGCGCTTGGATAGGTGACGAAATCCGTCATCGGCATCCAGGCCGCACGAAGGTAACGGTTGTCGCCAACCATCTGGTTTGGGCTGTAGCCACAGTAGTTGTCCGGGCAGTCACCGCGACCTGCCATGTTGGGGCGAGGGTCCCAGCCGGCGTTGCCACCATTGCGGAGAACCGTGACCTCATCGGAATGCCATGGTCCATGCTCTGCCGTAATTGCGGCTCCGGTTGTGGGATGAAAGGCAATGCCTTGAACGTTGCGGTGTCCATAGGTGTAGGTCCGCTTGTCAAAGCCGAAGGGCGGTGTGTTGCTAGCCGCTGGAGAGCCATCCGTGTCCATCCGCATGACCTTGGAGCCCATCATAGTCGGGCTTTGCGGAACCTCACCGTTGTGGGTGTCGCCCGTGGTCAGGTAAAGGAAGCCATCGGAAGAGTTGAACCGCACGCGCCCCCCGTTATGAGCGCCGGGACCTCCAAACGGATGATCCGATGCGGCCATCTTATAGGGTACGTCATCGACGATGTCGGTGCGATCAGTGACTGAAGTGAAATCTTCGCTCAGCTCAAGCCGCATTAGCCGGTTGGTGTGAGGATCGGACAGGTTGGATGTGGAATAGACATAGATCCTGCGGTTATCCGCAAAGTCCGGGTCCACCGCCACGCCCATCATGCCGGCCTGACCTTCACAGAAAAGGTCGTCAGCTACGGAATTGTAACCTTCGGATTCATTCATACCCAGAATGGCGTTTACGTCTCCCGACGGCATTCTGACCGAAAGACCGTCACATTTTTCAGTATAAAACATCGTGCCGTCGTCTAGGAATGCCATATCCCAGGGACTTTCCAGTCCATCTAGAACAACCTCCTGGGTCAGGTCCTGCGCAACTACAGAGCCAGCAGCGGCGACGGCCATAATTGGTAACATGCTTACAAGATTTCGGATCTTCATGTGTTCCTCCCTTAAAGCTCCAATATTGTGGCCTTCGCGGCCCTCTTTTTGTTCAATTGCTCGAAATGCTCAAATCTTTGGAATCCTTTACGCTTGCTTCGCAAGCAAGGCATCAGCTCGCGCGAAAATGTCTTTGAAACGACCCTTGGATTTGCTGCGCTGGCGTACGGTCTTCAGCGCTTCGTAATTGCCGGACACATCACCTACGAGGATCAGTCCGACCATCCCATAGGATTTGTGAGGGGTGCAGAAGTATCCGTAGGCACCTTCTACCTGGAGGGTTAGCTCAAACTCCTTGCCGATCTTGCTTCTCCACGGCTCTGCTCCCTCAGGCAGCATGTCATCGCGGGCCTGCGAATTGTGGTTTCTGTCGGTCGCTAGAAACCGGATCACGTCGCCAGGCTGCACCATCACGATGTCAGGGTAAAAAACCATCAGCTCCCTTTTATTATCGGGGTGATGGTTCAGCATTTCGACATCGTGCACTGCATCCGATGAGGTGACTAGGGTTGGCGCAGCGGAGGCGGCAAGCGCACCGCCTATCAGCCCGAGGTTTTGTCGCCTAGTTATGTTCATATGCTTACCCTTTGTTCTGTTACTCTGCCGCTTGCGCAGGTTTGCCGGGAGGCTGACGATATGTGAGTGGGACATGATCACCATGGGCTGCATGCGCAGACGCCTGTTCTTTGACAGCGACATGATGCGGGGATTTTGAGCAAACCGGATCGGTTGCGTTTGGATCACCGGTAAGCGCCATGGCCTGACACCGGCAGCCGCCAAAGTCGACTTCTTTTCGGTCGCAAGTTTTGCAGGTGTCGGGCATCCAATGGTCCCCGCGATAGGCATTAAATGCGCTGCCGCCAAACCAGATATCTGCCAGCGGTTTCTCACGAACATTGTCAAATTTCAGATGCGGGATTGTCTGTGCCGCATGGCATGGCAGAACCTGTCCGTCTGGCGCGATGTTTAGACCGGTCGTCCCCCATCCGCCCATACAGCGTTTGGGCATTTGGTCGTGATAGTCGGCGGGTACGAAATCAATCACCAACTTACCCTTCAACTCCTGCCGGGCTTTGGTAACTATCTTGATCGCGTCTTGAGCCTGTTCCCGCGTTGGCATCAACGCATCGCGATTTGCAAGGGCCCAGCCGTGAAATTGCACTGTTGCCACCTCAATACGCCGTGCGCCAATCTCTTGCGCGATCTCAAGGGCGCGGGGAATCTGGTGTAGGTTTCGCCGATGCAAGACAACGTTCAGCGTGAGTGGAAAACCAATATCGCCAATCCATTTGGCAACCTCCATCTTCCTTTTGAACCCGCCGTTATAGCCACCGATCTCATCGGCAATCTCTGGCGTTGTGCCCTGCAAAGACAGCTGCACATGATCAAGGCCCGATTCATCAAGCTCTGCCAGCCGCTTTTCATTAAGTCCGATGCCCGAGGTAATGAGGTTGGTGTAAAGTCCCGCTTGGCTGGCCGCTTTGACAAGGTCCGGCAAATCACGGCGCGTGGCTGGCTCGCCTCCTGAAAGGTGCAGTTGTAAGACACCAAGGTCAGCCGCTTCCGTGAACACACGGCACCAGGTTTCGGTATCGAGTTCCTGGTCTATCCGGGCAAGTTCCATGGGATTGGAGCAATAGGGGCAGGACAGCGGGCAGCGATGCGTAAGCTCGGCGAGCATTGCTATGGGAGGGTTAACTCTCATCACACAACATCCAGAAAGCGACGGTTTTTCAGGGCCGTTAAAAACCCGGAGCTGTCTTTTTGGATCTGTGCGGCAGGTGCATGATACTTCTCAGCCAAAGTTGACGTGATCTCACCAAAGCTGCGTTCGCCGTCTACCTCTTGCAGTATAGCGTGGCCAACCGGATCCAAGGTCACCGCGCGTTCGGGCGCAAGCAGGACCCAATGCTCGCGCACTTTGTCAAAGTGAATGCGCACGCCACGCGGCAAAGATGGGATATCGTCTAGTTCCACTATGATGCCCTCTTGAGGCGCAGGCCCTCGCCGGGCTGCCAGGCGCCCGGTGGGATGCGCGCAGGCTCAACATAGGCCGAGTACAGAGCGTCAAGCTGCGACCAGAGGACATCGGTTTTAAAAATCAGGGCGGCGGTCGCGGCATCTTGTTTTTCGGCGGTGTCGGCGTGACGAAGAACCCAGGACAAACCAAATGCAACATCCTTCGGCGCTTCTTTAAGCCGATTTTTGAAATAAGACAGCGAAATCTCATCAGCGAATTCATAGTTTTTCAGCAAACCCTGAATGCGGTCAGCGTGGATTTTAGGGGCGAAAAGTTCTGTCAGCGATGCGGCGACTGCTTCCAAGAGCGTTTTTTCGCGGACAAACCGCACATAGGCGTCCACAGCAAATCTTGTGGCGGGAAGCACGCCTTCGCAGGATGCCACGTAATCGGGGTCCAATCCCACTGCCCGCGCGAGGCCTAACCATCGAGCTATCCCGCCTTGCTTTTCGTCGGTTCCGTCATGATCCTCCATGCGAGAGCGCCATTTCCGGCGGAGCTCGGGATCCTCGACCCGCGACATGAATGCCGCGTCCTTCATCGGGATCGCTTGCTGATAGTAGTAGCGATTGACCACCCAAGAGCGAACTTGATCAGGGCTACATCGACCACCGTGCAACAAGTCATGAAAAGGGTGCCGATCATGATACCGTTCCACACCCACCTGGCGCAGTCTGGCCTCGAATTCCGCAGTTGATAAGGTCATAGTAAATATTCCGTAATAGCGTTTGGTGCCCTTGAGAATTCGGCCAGTGTGCGACGAAAAGAGATGTACGGTTAAGACAAAGCACCCTAGTCCCGCGGCCTCAACAAGACGCGCGGTCGTTTACTTCCGCAATAAATCCCTGGCGTCGCCGCTTAAAGTGACGCCGGATCCAAAAGTATTAGTGTCTTAACTCGTCTCGCCGAAACGGGTCATGGCGACCCAGGCTATTGACGTCGTCAGATGTCTAACGGCAGCGTCTGTTACCAGAGCAATCTCCTACGGCAAAACTGCTAAAACAGAATTTCGCGCTCTTCGTCGTATTCTGGACCGTACATATTAATTTCCATGCCACACTCAATTTCACGGATTACTGGCTTAGTCCAAGTCATTATTCATCCTCCCGAGTTTGCAAATAATCTTACGAGCATGACATATTTTGTGTATCCGGGCCAATATTATTTTTCCTGCCGCGAAACTTTGCCAAAAAATCTATGAATTACAATCCAGTAGTCTTTCGGAAATTAAAGGTTTTCCTCGTGGAAGCCTTCCAGATTTAACCCGATGCCATTAAAAACTTGTCGTTCAATGCGCAATTCTCAGGAAATCTGTGACCCTATTTTTTTTCGGTTCTTGATCGACAAAAGGAAAGTGTTTACCACGCTAAATGTCACGCCTTTCAACGCTGCCATGCTATTCGGCTCGACGATGTACGCGCATGATCAAATGGAGGGCGGCGGCGAGTTCCATTCGCATTTTGAAAGTTGAAAATGATTACTTCTTCGTGTGAACTTATTGTGGAGCGGGTCTGCGACGTTAGCTCCACGGAAGGCCAATTTCATTCCTAAGAGAAATCGGGAGGTCTCATGGTTGCAATAAAGACGAATGATTTTCGACTGATCGAAGCTAAGCCATTCGCGCCAAATCTAGGTGCAGAAATTTATGGGGCGGATCTAAGCGAACCAGTGCCAGACGACCAGTTTGCCGAAATTCGCGAAGCCTTTCTGCAGTATCAGGTCTTGTTTTTCAAAGACCAAAAAGAAATTCCGCCGGAGCGACATATCGAGTTTGGCAAGCGTTTCGGGCCCTTACACGCGCACCCTGCGGCACCGACCATGGAGGGGTATCCCGAGATTTTCGAAATTCACGCAACCAAGAATTCCAAGATTGCAAATGGTGAGTTTTGGCATTCCGACGTGTCCTGCGATGAGACACCGCCGCTTGGTACGATGCTGCAAATTCATATTGCCCCGCCTTGTGGCGGCGACACTATGTTTAGCGACATGTATGCCGCCTACGATGATCTGTCCGATCCGATAAAGAAGATGCTCGACGGCCTGTCCGCACTTCATAGTTCCGAGCATATTTTCAAAGGTAGGTATAGCGACCGTGGGAAAAAGGACGAGGATATAGACTGTCCCGAAGCGATCCACCCGATCGTTCGGACGCATCCCGATACCGGACGGAAATCGCTTTTTGTGAACCGCACATTCACAACCAAAATTCTGGGTTTATCGGATAGCGAGAGCAGCGCGATCCTGAATATGCTGTTCGAACATGCAGAGCATATTAACTATCAAATTCGCTATCGTTGGACGCTGAACGATATGGCATTCTGGGACAATCGCTGCTGTATGCACCGGGCGATCTGGGATTATTGGCCGGAGGAGCGCAAGGGGCGACGCGTCACTGTGAAAGGCGACAAGCCCCGGTGACACTTGTTCTTTCCGACTGCAATACGAGACGGCTTTCGCCAATCCTGGACGCCGAAATGTCTTGATGGGCAGGTGGCAAGACCTGCCTGTTTGCTTGAATTCTAGACAGAACGCACCACCATCGCTAACACTTTTGATATGGGGGGTACGGTTGTCAGAGGAGGAAGCCGCACCTTTTGCCCCAAGCTAAACGCTTTGCAGAATAAAACAGACAAGGCGCGTCAGGGAGGACGTTTATGAAAAATCTACTTGGAACATCGCTTGTTTCGATTCTTTTAATCACTGGAAGCGCTGCCGTAGCATTCGAATGCGTACGGACAGAAGCCTCTTTTGATAAGCCGGGTGGCTTTCCCGAAAGAGCGCTGACCATGGTCGTGCCATATGGTCCGGCTGGTGGCTCAGGACAGGTTGCCGCAGCAATGGCTGAGGCTGTGACCGAGTTGACAGATGTTGCGATCAACCGCGATCACAAACCTGGCGGCTCTGGCGTGGTTGGCATGACCGCCTTCATGGCATCGCCGGCTGATGGCTATAATGTGCTGGAGCATATTGATGACGCGTCTTCAGCACACGCTCTGGATTCGTCGCTTCCCAACCCGGCGGAGGATTTGATCCCGCTGGTCACAAGTCAGGTGACATTCTCACAGGTTTATATTCGCTCTGACGAAACACGCTTTACCGATTGGCCGTCATTCGTGGAATGGGTGAAGGCCCAGGATGGCAAAGCCACCATCGCCAACGTGTCCAAAGAGGGCTCGATGGAACGCGTCACCATGCGTTTCATCACCGATGCGACCGGCATGGAAATTCAGCAGATCTCGTTTGATAAAGGCGCGCCTCGATACGGCGCTCTTTTGGGTGGTCAGGTTGATGCACTTTTCGAGCAACCCGGTGATGTCCGAAACTTTCTTGATGCAGGTCAATTCAAGCCGATCCTGACGATCTTTGACGAACGTCCGGACGCGTTTGCCGACACGCCAACGCACCGTGATATGGGAATGGACTTCGATCCGTTGCTGCGGTTCCGCGGCTTTTATGTCCATGCGGACGCGCCCGCAGACCGTGTTGAGTGGCTAAAATGGGCATTCCAACGCGCTTATTGCGAGGACAGCTATCAGGCCTTCAATGAAAGTAAATTCATGACGGTCATCAATAGCTATCGGGATACCGATGGCTCCAAAGAACTGATCACACAGACCATCGGCCAATACCGCGACGTCTATAAGGCAATGGGCCTGGACGTGAAATAAAATCGCTAAGGCGATGAGCAGCGTGGCGCTTTCGGGCGCCACGAACACGACGCGCGTTTTGGGGAGGCAGGTATGGGTCGTTTGAACCGGGGCCATCTGATCGAAGCTAGTATTTGGCTGTCGATCGTTGCTGTGTTTTATGCATATTCGTTTGAATTCAATCAACCGATAGAGATCTATATTTTTGGCGCTACGGCCTGGCCAAGAGTGGTGATTTGTTTGCTACTGATCGCGACGATTGGAAACCTTTACTATCAGTATAAAAATGGCTCTGACGCGCAGGGCGGCATTGTTGGTGCCTCGCACAGCTCTGACGAAGGCGTGGACTTCAGCAACTCGCGCACATTGCTTCGAATGGTAGCGCTCCTTTTCACACCGTTTCTTTTTGCCTGGTTACTAAAGCCCGTCGGCATTTACTTCAGCGCGCCTTTTTTTATCGCCGCGATTATGTGGCTGTTTGGTGAGCGGCGGTGGAAAGCAATGCTTATCATGACCGCGTTGATCTATGCGATATTTATCGGGCTATTCCTTGTGGTCCTTAATGCACCTTTGCCCCAAGGCAATACATCGCCCTTCTACGACTATAGCGCGTGGATATTGAAGACAAACACCCAGTTACAGGGCCTTTGGTAACATCATGATCGAGAAATTCCTCGCAGGCTCCGCAACGCTTTTTGGCGATCCTCTTACGATCGGCATTTTCATTTTTGGTGTGATTGGCGGAATGCTTTTCGGTGCGATCCCCGGGGTCAGCATGCTCACACTCGCGGCGATCCTTTTGCCCTTCACTGCTGGGCTGGAACCTGCGCAGGGCGTGATGCTTTTTGCGGTGATCTATTGCACTGGCACCTATGGCGGGGCGATCACTGCGATCCTTTTCAACATCCCCGGGGCTCCGGAAAACGCACCAACTGCGTTTGACGGCTATCCGATGACGCAGAAAGGGCAATCTGGCAAAGCGGTCGGCGCGGCTGTGCTCTGTTCGGCGATTGGCGGTGTCTCTTCGGCGTTGGTGATGATGGCCGCGACTGAGCCTTTGGCGAATTGGGCCATTCGAAATATCGGCCCGCCCGAGATTTTTGCCCTGGTCTTCTTTGGGCTGGCGGTTGCGTCCTCAGTGGGTGCGCGCACGATCTGGAAAGGCTGGATGTCGGTGCTCATCGGCCTTTTGATTGCAACCATTGGCCAGGACCCGGTTGGCGGTATAAATCGCTATAACTTCGGCCTGACGGATTTAGCCGCAGGCATTGCGTTTGTGCCCGCTATCCTTGGTTTCTTTGCTGTCTCTGAGATCTTCGTTCAGGGAGAGCGAACCGCGACCGGCAATTACAAAGCGCCTAAGGTCAGCATGACATTCCCGAGCTTTCTTGAGCTCTGGATGCATAAATTTGCGGTGCTTCGGTCGATCCTGGTTGGGTTCTTCTGCGGCATCCTTCCCGGTATTGGGGCCACTTTGGCTGCCTTTATGGGCTATGGCGAGGCGGTGCGTTGGTCCAAGAACAAAGAAGAGTTCGGCAAGGGCAAGCTTGAAGGTGTGATTTCCTCTGAGACTGCCAACAACGCCGCAACTGGTGCCGCGATGATACCGCTGCTGGCGCTTGGTCTGCCGGGCGGTGCGCTGACGGCGATGATGGTTGCTGTTTTCCAGATGCATGATTTGCAGCCTGGGCCTTTGGTCTTTCTTACATCGCCCGATCTGATCTGGGTTGTTTTCGCGGCGATGTTTTATGCCAACCTATCTATCCTGATCATCGGTCTGGTTGAGACAAAGACCATCCTGAACCTGCTGAAGATACCCTTCCCATTTCTTGCGCCGCTTATCCTTATGCTGGCGACAATCGGAGCTTATATAAGTCGTGGTTTGGTCCTCGATGTAATTGTGATGTTTCTGGCCGGTATCTTGGGATATCTTTTGCGCCGTACGGGATTTTCTATCCCGGGCATCGTTTTGGGCCTCATCCTTGGTAAAATCGGTGAACAGAATTTCGCGCAAGGCATGCAGATGGTGCATTATGATCTCGGCACATATTTCTCGCGTCCGATTTGCACCTTGCTGATTGTTGCAGGTACTTTGACCCTGTTGACGAGCATCTATAAAGCTGTTGCGCCGGCCAAGTCGCGGGCTTGAACGGTCGTGGTTCTAACAGAAGAGGCGCGCATGAGCGATAACAGCATAGAGGCGATTGTGGCGCGCGCCCGCACGGCCCAGGCCGATTATGAGGCGCAAGGTTCTCAAGAGCGATATGATCGCGCAGCACAGGCTGCTGCCTGGGCCATCATGGAGCCCGCGCGCAATCGTGAACTGGCAGAGCTCGCTGTGGCAACCACCGGGCTTGGCAATGTGCCCGACAAGATTATCAAGAACCATCGCAAGACACTTGGTTTGATGCGCGATATCAAAGACGCTAAAACCTTTGGTGTTGTCTCAGATGATGCTGACACAGGCATTATCGAGATTGCTCGGGCGAAAGGCGTGGTTGCAGCCGTAGTGCCTTCTACCAACCCGGCGGCGACACCTGCCAATAACATAATCAACGCTCTGAAATGCGGTAATGCCATCGTGTTGGCTCCGTCTCCCAAAGGCGTTGCCTGCGCCGAGCGTTTGTTGGAATTCGTACATGCGGAGTTTGCCAAACTTGGCGAGGATCCGAACCTAGTACAAACGATCCCTGCTCCCGGCTCCAAGGACAAGACGCAATCGCTGATGGAGCTTTGCGATATGATCGTGGCGACAGGCAGCCAGAACAACGTACATCGGGCTCAAACCGCAGGGACACCGGCCGTGGCAGTCGGCGCGGGCAACGTGACCGTCATTGTGGATGAAACGGCAAACCTGGCTGCTGCCGCCGAAAAAATTCGGGCCTCAAAATGTTTTGACAATGCCACGTCTTGTTCGTCCGAAAATGCTGTGGTGATTGTCGACAGCGTGTATGGTGATTTCATTTCTGCAATGGCAGAGGCCGGCGGTGCGGTTGTCGATGACGAGGCAGGTATTGTCGAAAAGCTCTGGCCGGGTGGGCATCTGAATCGCGCGGTGATCGCCCAGGACGCAGATAAGTTAATTGCGGCACTTGAGCTCGATTTACCTGAAAGCACCGAATACATTGCCGTCCCGACTTCTGGGATTGGACCTGATCATCCTTTATCTGGCGAAAAACTTAGCCGGGTTCTGGCGCTTTACCGTGCCGCTGATTTTGGCGAAGCCGTCGCGACCGCGCGCGAAATCCAATTGCATCAGGGAGCGGGGCATTCGGTCGGCCTGCACTCAAATGATCCAGATCGGCCAATGGTTTTGGCGACTGCAATGCCTACCAGTCGAGTGATCGTTAATCAGGCGCACACCTTTGCCACCGGGGGCTCGTTTACCAACGGCATGCCGTTCTCGCTTTCGATGGGATGCGGCACTTGGGGCGGCAATTCTGTGAACGAAAATGTGAATTACCGCCACTTCATGCAGTCGACCAAAATTGTGCGTGAAATACCCGGGTCTGAACCCGACTTGGATGACATTTTTGCCGGCTATTGGGCCAAGGCAGGTAAATGAGATTTAGCAAGGAAGCGCCACCTTCTGGAACAGTCCGTGATTGGTTGGATGCCCGAGCGGACACTGGCGGCATGGCGATGGTTTTTCCTGAGACAGGTGAGGTTCTTGGGTGGGAAGAATTGCGCGATCACGCCGCTCAGGTCGCGTCGGATTTGACCGCTCAGAGTATTGTGAAGGGCGAAAGTGTTGCGGTTATCCATCCCAACGGGCTTGAAGGCGTAAAGGCACTGTACGCGGCACTTTATGGCGGGTTCCGCGTCACCATGATAAATCTGGCTGCAGGCCCTGACGCCATTGCCTATGCGCTTGATCATTCGGAGGCGCGCGTGGCCTTTGTGCATGACACACAAATTGAAACGTTTGAAGCCGCACGTCCACAGAGCATGTCGCTCTATGTTCCATCCGATGGAAAATCAGAATTACATGATCTAGGCAGCAATGACGACGCGCTCTTGATGTATACGTCAGGCACCACTGGCCGTCCCAAAGGCGTCGTGCATACCCATGCAAGCCTTCTTGCCGGAGGCTGGACGGTGAGCCTTGCTCATGAATTGACCCCTGAGGATCGCGGCTTTGGCGTTCTGCCGTTTTACCATATCAATGGTCTATGCGTGTCTGTCATGGGCAGCCTGGTATCGAGAGGTTCGTTGGCCATGGTCTCGCGGTTTTCAGCGAGCAAGTTTTGGCAGCAGGCGGAAGATGGCGGCATCACTTGGTTCTCGGTTGTGCCAACAATCGTAAGTCACTTGTTGCACGGTAAGTCTGATCCATCCGACGCGCTGAAGACCAAGCTTCGGTTTGGTCGTTCGGCCTCATCTGCGTTGGCTGTTGAGACCCAGAACGCATTTCAAAAACGCTTTGGTATCCCGATTGTGGAAACCATGGGTCTGACAGAGACGGCCGCGCAATGCCTTTCCAATCCCCTTGATCCGTCTGAACAGAAAATTGGCTCGCCTGGGTATGGGATCGGGAATGACGGACGCATCGCCGATGATAAAGGTCAGGTTTGCGCCGCCGGTGTCGAAGGGGAGATTCAAATCCGCGGCCCTAATGTGATGAAGGAGTATCTGAAAAACCCTGATGCGACGCGCGATACCTTCGTCGACGATTGGTTGCGGACAGGTGATCTGGGCCGGAGCGATCCAGACGGTTATATTTTCGTTACGGGTCGTTTAAAGGAGCTGATCATTAAAGGCGGTGAAAACATCGCGCCACGTGAGATCGATGAGGCGCTCTATGAGCACGGCGATGTGGTTGAGGCTGCGGCCTTTGCCCGTCCTTGTGCGCAATATGGCGAAAGGGTTGAAGCCGCCGTTCGCTTGTCTGAGGGGTCACTCACAACTGCCGAAGATTTGCGCGCACTCTGTGTTGAGCGTGTTGGGGAATTTAAAGCGCCAGAGCAGGTGCATCTGTTGCCGGAATTACCAAAAGGACCTTCGGGGAAAATTCAGAGGCTTTACCTCAATGAGCTTCTTTACGGATAATGCAAGTATAGCCAAATTCGAGCGGCTTCTGGTATGCAGATCACTCGTCTTAAGTCTGAGGTTTAAGTGCGTTGTGTGGCTCGAAACGGATGGCGAACAGACATGAGCGTATGGACGGAATGAAGTAACAAAGAATGCTCAGCGTGATAGCTCAAAAGGGGGAGGCGTAAGATGGGTTGAAGGCGACGCTAAGTGTCTTTGGTTCTAGCGGTTTGATCAAAGCCGGCGGCGCTCTGCTAAGGTTTGTAACTAACGGATTTGAGCTTCTGCCGTTGTTTACCCCGCCAATTAAGTGAATTTTGATTGAGTATATTCAGATCAGCGCGCCCATCGATTATGTCTTCACAAAGTTTGACTGCGCTCTGAGCTTGTTCTTTGGATAGGTGTCTATAAGCAGGCCTTGCCAAATGATCGTACCAAACACCGCCGCAAATATTGTCAAGCACTATGCGCTGAAAACAATGATCAGCATGCACGGGCCAATCACGATGTTCTGAACGTGCAAGCTTTGGAAGAACGTCTTTTGTAAGACGCATATAGGTGCTCACGAGTTCTGCCTGTTTCTCTGGTACGGTCAATTTGGTGTCCTGCTCGTGTTGAGAAATAGGCCCTTGGTTTCCAACCGCAACAAAAGCTGGATAAACAAAATAAAATTTCAGCTACCGGTTCTCGTCTGCTCTTCGTTTTAATTCAGCAATCATGCTTGCAGATCGACGCACGGCGGTGAGTGCGGCGCCAATTGTGACAATCCAAAGGGTGATTGCCAGCGAGTAGTATGAACCATAAAGCCAGAGTTCAAGTGCCCCTAGTACTGCGCCCGCCGTGATAAATGCCATGCGCTGCGGCTTGGCCATTGGCCCTGAAAAATCGGGCGCTAGGTCCTCTGCACGACCAAGCTCACGAATATACGCTGTCGCAATTGCAAAAGCGGACGCTGCGAGACCCAAGGCGAGGCTTTCCGTGGCAAGACCTGCGCCGGTCAAGATAAGGAAATCAGCCGCGCGATCCGGAGCTTCGTTCCAAAACGGGCCATCTGGCTCGGATTTGCCGCCTTCCACCGCGACCATACCGTCAAACAGATTGCAAAGGAGCCGAAGCTGACACAAAAAGCCCGCAAGCAACAAAAGACCGATCGAGGCTGTTGTGCCAGTTACTGTTGAGGCCCAAAATGCGACAAAAGCGAGTGCTGCAAACAGGATGCAGCCCTGGCTTATTCTGTTGGGCGTCAATGACGTATTGCTCAGCCAGCGGGCGATGTGCTGCGCCCAACCTGAATCACGACTTGCAATGGGGCGACGGCTCGCGTTCATGCCGTTTGCCTGAGGCGAAAAGTGTAAAGCGCGGCATAGATCGTGGCCACTGTGGAAGGCAGCGCAAGTGTGGTCCAAACCTTGGGTGTGCCGACAAGACTGTGCATTGTGAAAAGCAAGCTGACGGAAATCGCGCAGGCCAGGATCGGTGGGGAAATGAGCCCTACAAGGCCGGACAATCGCGTCGCGACCGCCTCGACCATCCGTTTCAGACCAAGCGTTATAAACGCCGTTAGCAAACCCTGCGTGACACCTGACCTCACTTGCGTTGAGAAAGAGTGATCCGCATGAGCGAATGCAGCCCAGCCACCCATCAGGGCAAAACCGCCCGCCATATGCGCGAGATTGGACCGCAAGAAACTCACGATAAAGACCAGAAATATCGTGTGAGATGAAAGAATATAGGGGCTGAGAAGACAACTGAATCCAGCCGATCAATGAAGCCACCATGACCTGCGATCATATGGCCCCAGTCTTTTACCCCGCGGTCGCGTTTTACGGCTGACATGACCAACCCGCCAAAGAAGCCGGCACCCGTGATGACGAGCGACATCAGACCCGCTTGCAGCGGCGAGAATGGCGTAATCCACCAAAGGCACATGCCAATGAGTGTTGCAGAGGCAACGCCGCCAACGAGGCCTTCCCAGGTTTTGGCTGGTGAGAGTTTAGGTGCCACCGGATGTCTGCCGAACAGTTTTCCCCATGTGTATTGCAGGACGTCTGAGAGCTGCACCACGACAATCAAAAAGGCGATCAGTAATACATTGCGGTCCTCAAAGCCCGGAATGTCCAGAAATAAAAGCGCGGGAACATGGCTTGCACAGAAAACGCAGATCATCAGGGCCCATTGCATTTGCGAGATGCGTATCAGGAAATCCTCGGTATCGCTTTGCAAAACAGCGATCACGGGCAGGATAAGAAAGGCATAAACGGGGATCAAAACGGACCACATTCCATACCATTCTGCCCAGATGAGCCAGAATTGCGCCGGTAGTATCACGAAAAACGCGGCCGCGATGGCCCAATGATCGGCCTTTCGTCTATCGGTAAGTGTGACGAACTCGCGTAACGCCGCGAAAGAGGTCATCGCAAAAAGAAGGATGACGCCTCCGCGCCCAGCCAAAAAAGCGATGGCTAGAAAAGCGGTCATACCCCACCACGCCTGAATACGAAGGTTAAGGTTTTCAATCGTGGAATTGCTGCCTTCGGGCGCGACACGCTGTTGTAGAAAAAAGCCCACACCGCTGGCCACAACGAGCAAACCGATTATACCGGCTATTAGCGTCAAAAAATCAGCATGCATTTCCGTCATGCGATAGCTTCTTTTGTAGTGTTGGGGGCGATGGAAAGAAGAGCGTGTTCCGCACGCTTAAGAAAATCTTCGCGTCGTTCTCTCTCTTTGGCACGGATAGGCGCGCCGAAGGTCACAGTGCATAAAAGTGGAATCGGGATAAGTTTACCTTTTGGCATGACATCATTGAGATTGTCGATCCAGACAGGAACTAAATCCACTTCAGGGCGCGCCTTGGACATGTTGTAGATGCCACTTTTAAAGGGAAGCAGGGGCTCATCGGACATATTGCGCGTGCCCTCCGGGAAAATGATCAAAGAAGAGCCCTCGTCCAAGCCCTGCAGGATCAACTCCAACGGGTCTTCGCGTCGTGTCTCGGTGTTGCGATCAATCAGAACAGCGTTGAAAACGTCGCGACCAATAAAGCTTCGCAGTCGTGAGGTAAGCCAATAATCTCCACCAGCCACTGGCCGGGTATTGCGCCGCATATGTGGTGGCAGAACCGTCCATATCAGAATGAAATCGCCGTTCGAGGTGTGATTTGCGAAATATACGCGTTGGACTGGCACGGGTTCGATCCCATCCCAAATGGCACGCACAGCAGTGATAAAACGCGCAAAGGTCGTAATTGCGTTGCCTGCAAGCCAGGCGAGGGAAGACTTTATCAATTGATACCCTGCGGTTTTTCCATTGGTTGCAGGTTACACTCGGCGGCAAATACTGTCGATGGCTCGATATGCTTTGACCGCTTGCGATCATTTCTACGGCTGGGTAAGGCGTGAGCATGTGGCGATAATTTCTGCGCTTCAAATAAATTCGAACTCGTGAGGGTAGCGTGAACCGGACTTACAAAATAGCGGTGTTTCAAGGCGATGGGATTGGTCCCGAAATCATGGCCCCTACAATCGAAATTCTCCATCGGCTTGCACAGAGTTCCGGCGCCTATACTTTTGAAATGAATGCGCTTTCGGCAGGCGCTGCGCATTATGCCAAATCTGGTGAATCCTTGCCGCAGGCGTCCATGGATGCCGCGCGTTCTGCCGATGCCATTTTGCTTTCGGCCATGGGCCTACCGAACGTGCGTTACCCAGACGGTACGGAAATCTCGCCACAAATTGAGCTTCGCAAGACGCTAAAGCTCTTTGCTGGGGTCCGCCCTGTAACCGTACGCAGCGGCCAGGAGAGCCCGCTCAAGATCCCGCCAGGTCGCAAGGTCGATTTTGTCTTGATACGCGAAAGTACGGAAGGTTTGTTTTTCTCCCAAGGCGCCGGTGAAGTGACGGCAGATCAGGCTCAAGAGACACTTTTGATTACGAGAGAAGTGTCAGAAAAGCTCTTTCGTTTTGCATTTAATCTGGCACAGACTCGTAAAGCGTCGAAGCGTGGGCGAGGCAGGGTGACCTGTGTGGATAAGGCAAATGTATTTCGTGCCTTCGCGTTTTTCCGAGATATTTTCGATTCCGAAGCCAAAGCCCATCCAGATATTATTGCTGATCACGCATATGTCGATGCGACCGCTCTCTGGATGGTGCAAAAGCCTTGGGATTTTGACGTGTTGGTCACGGAAAACATGTTTGGCGACATTCTCTCGGATCTCGGTGCAGGAATAATGGGCGGACTTGGACTTGCGCCTTCGGCTGATATCGGCCTTGAGCATGCGGTTTTTCAACCATGCCATGGCTCGGCGCCTGATATTGCAGGGCAGGGCATTGCAAACCCATTTGCGATGATACTTTCAGCGGCAATGATGCTGGATTGGCTTGGGCAAAAACATGATTATGCGGAGATGACGCGCGATGGTATCCGTTTGCGCGAAGCTGTGGAAGACGTCGTTGCGCAAGGTCAGATGTTACCACGTGATTTGGGTGGAACAGCAAGTACAAAGACAGCGGCAAATGCTGTTTTGGAGCGACTAATGGTCAGGTAATCTGCATTTCTTCTGACGTTGCGAAAATCAGTCGCGCGGATTTGCGGAAAAGCATTTTAGTCTCCAATTTCCTTTAAGTATATGACTTTACAATTATTTTTTTCAAGCACGCACGCGATTGTTGCATTGACGATGTTATATCACGTAGCATCAAAGGCATTGCACGTCGGAGCATGATCTTTGGGAAACGATTTAAACGCGCCAACTGCGCAGACAGTTACGGTTGATGCAGGGAGGCATAAGTGGCTTAGTTCGTGTGTTTGCAATAGGTCACGAATTAACGGTGTGGGCTAGGCATGGGGTTATCTGCCAAAAAAAACCAGCCCGCTTTTGAGCCGCTTAAATCAGAAAAAGCTGATAGCAGTTTCGGCCCTGAACTGGCCCAATCTTCGGTTCTTGTCATCGATGACGAACCGGGTATGCGGAACTTTCTTGAAAAAGTGCTCGCGGGTTCCTGCGCTCAGGTCGATACAGCCGAAGATACCGAACATGCCTCACGGTTGTTAGATACAAGCACGTATGATGTCATTATTTTGGACAACATCATGCCAAATAAGACCGGATTGGAATGGTTGGATGAACAGCGGCGTATCGGTCTTTTTTCTGACGCCATTCTGATAACGGCGCATGCCGATCTTGATGCCGCGATAAAAGCTATTCGCGCGGGAGCCAGTGATTTCTTACTAAAGCCTTTTCGCTCCAACCAAATTCTCAATGCGATCGCGCGTAGTTTGGAGCGAAAGCGCTTGCAAAGGCAAAACTCGATTTTGCGCAATGAACTTGAGCTTGGTGATGACCTTTTGCGGCGCCGTGACGCTTTGCTTGGAACGTCCCTTGAAATTCAGGCAATCCGTCGTTCCATAGAAGTAGCAGCCTCGTCTCAGTCGCATGTGGTCATTCGTGGCGAGGTAGGTTCTGGCAAGCAAGTCGCTGCAAGAATGCTGCATGCTGCCTCGCAACGCGCATCTCATCCTTTTGTCTGGTTGCAATGCTACGGTATGACGGAAGACGCATTTCAAGCGCGTCTTTTCGGCCAGCTGGATGCGGAAAAGGACAGCAGTGGTGAGACGAGCCAACAGGGTATGCTCCTGAATGCGGCGGGAGGCACACTCTTTCTCGAAGATATCGAGATGCTGTCACCAGGGTGTCAAAACATTTTAGCCGAGTTGTTGAGCACAGGGCGCTTTACGCCTTTGGGTGCGAGCCGGAGTTTCGCGCTTGATATTCGCATAATCGGCTCCACCACCCGTCCTTTGAAAGACATAGCCGAGGAAAGAGCGTTTCGCGCCGATCTTTTCTATCTGCTGACTGTAGTTGAGATCGTGCTGCCCCCGTTGCGGGAGCGCATTGACGATATCATCGAACTGACGGCTTTTTTCTCTGAGCGCCTTGCCCAGAGGATGGGTGCGCCAGTGCCAGATTTCTCCGCGCTCGCGCGGCGTCGATTTTTATCGCACGACTGGCCCGGCAACGTCATGGAGTTGCGTAATACGATCGAACGGGCGCTGATCCATGGTGATTTTGAAAGCGCCCTCGGCGACAGCAGCACCTCCTTTGAGCTCGAAAGTCTGGCCGCAGTCGAACAACGCCATATTCTTGCTGTACTCGAGGCGTGCAATGGCAATCGGGCCGAGGCCGCACGCTGTCTTGGGGTGGCGCGAAAGACAATCGACCGAAAGTGTCAGGCCTGGGGGATTTAGCGAAATGCGCTCGGTTCGCCTCAGGTTGCTCTTAATCGCGCTTCTTCCGTTTGTCGTGCTTTTGCCAATGCTCTTGGGCGTCACTATGGCGCGCTGGATCGAACGGTATGATGACCTGCTTATTGCGAAAGTGGCAAGCGATCTGCGCGTCGCTGAGCAGTATTTTGGCCGGATAGAAGCCACCCAAGCCGCAGAAGTATCAGCTCTGGCCCAATCCGTTGGATTTGCGCAAGCACAAGCGGCCGGGCAAGCGGCGCTTTCCGAATACTTGGAAAGAGAACGCAAAGAGCATGAACTTGATTTTCTCATTTGGGGGACCCTGACGGACACTGGACTTCCGGAGGCCGCGCGCCAAGTTGCCATGGCCGCGACGCCTGATGTGCCGAGCGCTCACCTGGTGCTTTTGGCTGGTGCTGATCTGAAAAAAATTTCGCAACCGCTGGCAGAGCGTGCTGCAATTTCGCTGGTGCCGACCGAAGCTGCACGCCCGATTGCACGTGACGTAGAGCAAAGAGGTATGTTTATTCTTGCGGCACACAGGGCCGAAGATAGCGACGCCGTTCTCATTGGCGGGCGGCTTTTGAATCGCAACCTTGATGTGATCGATACGATGAATGAGCTCATCTATCGTGATGAGGCCGGTAATGTTTCGCGAACTGGCACCACGACGCTCTTTCTTGACGATGTCCGGATTTCTACAAATGTACGCCTCTTTGAGGGTTCGCGAGCACTTGGCACGCGGGTGTCAGAAGTGGTTTGGCGGCATGTCATGGAAGAGGGTCAGACATGGCTTGATCGTGCATTTGTTGTCAATGATTGGTATATTTCCGGATATGTGCCGCTGACCGATGTTTCGGGCGATAGGATCGGAATGCTGTATACTGGGTTTTTGCAGGCTCCGTTTACAGCACAGAGAAATACCACGATCCTGACGCTGATTTTGGCGTTCATTACGGTCTTTGGCCTTACCGTGCCTATGTTTCTTTGGCTAGCCAGAGGCATCTTTGCACCACTGGAGCAAATGACTGCAACCATGGAGCGCGCCGAAGCAGGAGCTTTAGAAGCGCGGATTGGTCCAGTATCGGAAAATAGCGAAATTGGTGCTGTCGCGCGCCACCTTGATCGCTTGCTCGATCAGGTGCAGGACCGGGACGCAGCACTGCGTGATTACGCCGATAACCTTAATGATCTGGTCGAGCAACGTACCGAAGAATTGAAAGAAGCAAATCGCAAACTTGAGGCGACATTTGCTCAGCTCGTGATTTCAGAGAAACTTGCAACGGTTGGTGAGATTACTGCTGGCGTGGCCCATGAGATAAATAACCCAGTCGCAGTCATTCAAGGTAATCTGGAAATCATCCGGATGGGCCTGACGCCGGAGCAGATAGCTGAGCTTAAGGTTGAGTTGGATCTGATCGACGCTCAAGCGCATCGGATCAATATCATCGTCGGCAAGCTGTTGAATTTCACCCGCCCTGATGAGCTATCCGATATTACTGCTATCGTACAAGCCCAAAAGGTCGTTGAAGATTCTCTGATCCTCGTCGCAGCAGATCTGCGCAAACATAAGGTTAAGACCGAAGTCCATCACAAAGACAGCCCATCTTTTCGAGTGGTTGAGACGGAACTTCAGCAGGTGATTGTCAACCTTGCGATCAATGCGGCGCAAGCGATGGATGGGGGTGGCGTTTTGAGTATCCAGTCTCGTTCGGCAAGCCGTGGTGGAGTTGCAGGTACAGAAATCGTTGTGCAGGATACTGGCCACGGTATCCCGGCCGAAGAGTTAGACCATGTCTTTGACCCGTTCATGACCACAAAACTTGGAACCGGATCTGGTTTGGGACTTTCGATCAGTCAGACTTTGGTCACCCGAGTCGGTGGTTTGATAAGCGTGGAAAGCGCTAAAGGCGCTGGTGCTACATTTTTTGTTTGGTTTCCAGCGGTAGACAATTCGTCCCAGACAACACGTGAGCCAGTCGCAAAAGTGGACATTTTGACCTAATTGACCGGCGCATTCTCTTCAATTTTGGGACATTTAGACCTTTGTGTGATGGTCAAAAATTACATATCTAATTGAAATATAATAATAAATTATTGACACGTTCGAGCCGCGAGCTCTAGCGTTAATTTTGTATTGGATGAAAATGTCGCGCTCAGGTGTTGCCACTCGGCAAAATTCATAGGGGTAAGACCAAAAGCGTCCAAGACCATGCAGCTCTGGCTCAGTGATGAGCATTTCAGGTTTTGAGGAGATCCTGGGGACACGAGCGGCATGCAGGGTGGGTGCATTTTCTTCGTATTTACGCCTTCCCTCTGTCTGTTTGGGTCGAAGATGTGACCTTGAACAGTTCAACAGTTGGCTCAGTACCTGACTGCCGACTTAGTGTAATTAGTTGAACGCATTTTGCTCAAGGGAGGAACTTAGATGATATCAAGACTATTGAAACGTGGTCTGACGACGACATTTGCGGTCGGGGCTGTTGCTGCGACCCTTGCAATGCCTGAGCCGGTGGTGGCGGAGGAAACTCAGTATTTCCCGATCGCCAGCAGTCGTGTTGGTCCTTATTCTGCGATGGGCACTGGCTATTACGGCGCGCAGATTGACTATATGAAATACGTCAACAAAAACGGTGGCGTAAACGGCGTCAAATTGACGTGGCAAGAGTGCGAAACAGAGTACAACGCGGTGAAAACCGTGGAGTGCTATCAGCGTTTGCTTGAAAAAGACGGCCAGAAGATTGTCGTTTTTGATACGCTCGGGACACCCGGCGCCTACGCGGTAATCAATCGCATGGCCGAGGATGAGGTTGTTCTGGCGCAATATGGCTACGGAAGAACAGACGGCGCTGACGGCACAGTTTGGCCATGGGTGTTTAACGCGGCAAGCCATTACTGGTCGCAAATTGCCGTAAAGCTCAAGTTCATGGCAGAGCAGGAAGGCGGCATTCCCAACATGAAGGGCAAGAAGATTGTGCACCTGCACATCGACAGTGCCTATGGTCGTGAACCGCTGCCAGCGATGCGCTCTATTGCCGAGGATTGGGGCGTCGAGCTCGTTGAGATCTCCATTCCGCCCCCAGGTCTGGAGCAGCAGTCACAATGGCTTCAAATCCGTAAGGAACGTCCCGATTGGGTTACCTTCTGGGGTGCTGGTTCTGGTATGAACTCAACAGCGATGACCAACGCTGCGCGCGTCGGCTTCCCACGCGAACGAATGATCTACGTGACATTCGGTGCTGCGGAAGAGGACATGTTCCCGGCTGGTGATGCAGCCAAAGGAACCTTTGCGATGGCCAATGCTCTTCCGGGGGATCAGTATCCGCTGGTTCAAAGGATAAAAGAGCAAGTATACGGCGCAGGTGAAGGTAACCTTGCAGACGAAAGCCGTGTTGGCACAGTCTACTGGAATCGTGGTCTAGGCGCCGCTGTCACTTATATCGAGGCATTGCGCGTCGCGCAGGAAATGCACGATAAGGTCGGCAAAGCGGTAACCGGTGCTGAATTCCGCGACGGGTATGAAAGCCTCGTCATGGATGACACGCGGCTCGAGGAGCTTGGCATCAAAGGCATGATCGCACCTTTCTCTATCTCTTGTGAAAACCACGAGGGTGCGGGCAAGTTTGCGATGATGCAGTGGGATGGTGACAAGTTCGAACAGGTCACCGATTGGGAAGCTCCGCTAGATCCGGCATATATCCGTGGTTTGGTTGAGGCGTCAGCGGCGAAATTTGCCTCTGAGAACAACATAACTCCCAGAAGCTGCAACTAAGCCTAACAAGTAAACCCATTGAGGGGACCATCACACAGCGCGTTACGCAAACGGTGTTGGTCTCCTCCTCTCAACGCTTTGGTCGGAAGCGGCTTGCTTGATGACCTGATGCAACTAAAGCGACGGCATAAATCAAATGAATTCGAATTCAGACAACATACTGGAAATCGACACCATAGAGGTTGTCTACGACAGTGTGATCTCAGCCCTGCACGATGTTTCTCTTAGTGTCCCGCGCGGCAAAATCGTAGCGCTGCTTGGCGGCAACGGCGCAGGTAAGAGTACAACGCTCAAATCTGTTTCCACTATGCTAGCGGCGGAACGGGGTAAAGTGACAAGCGGCTCCATTACTTATGATGGTGTTACGGTGAAAAACCAGAACCCGGCCGATATGGTCGGTCTTGGCATGGTGCAGGTCTTGGAAGGGCGACGCTGTTTCGGGCACCTGACGGTGGAAGAAAACATCATAGCAGGCGCCTATTCCCGCAAGCTCTCCAAGAGTGACATCAAGAACGAGCTTGAAAAGATCTACACGTATTTCAAGCGTCTCCGCGACAGGCGAAAGAGTCAGGCTGGTTTCACCTCTGGCGGCGAGCAGCAGATGGTGGCAGTGGCTCGTGCCATGATGGCCAAGCCAAAAATGCTTCTCCTTGATGAGCCTTCAATGGGTCTCGCTCCACAGCTTGTGGCGGAAATTTTTAACATTGTCCAAGAGCTCAACGAGAAAGAGGGCGTAAGTATCCTGCTGGCCGAACAGAATACCAACGTGGCTCTACGTAACGCTGACTATGGTTATATCATTGAAACCGGTCATGTGATGCTACACGGCACCGCTGAGAGCCTACTGAACGACGACAAGGTCAAAGAGCTCTACCTCGGGATATCCAAAGAGGGGCGCAAGAATTTCCGCGATGTTTTGCGGGAGGAAAGCGAAACGCATGCTGGCCTCAATGCTTAGTCCGACACTCACAAACCAACACAGACTGACTGATCAATCATGATACAAGAAAGAACATTCCCGATTGGTTCGCCCATTTTGGAGGTCAACAATATCTCGTTGAGTTTCGGTGGCGTCAAGGCGATCACCGATACGTCCTTCAAAGTGCTGCAGCACGAGATAAAGGCGATCATAGGACCAAACGGCGCTGGCAAAAGCTCTCTGCTGAATTGCATCAACGGTATCTACAAACCACAGGAGGGCAGTATCTCTTTCAAGGGGCGCGTCCTTCAGAAAATCAGCCCGAATTTTATAGCACGCGAAGGCATCTCGCGTACTTTCCAGAACCTCGCGCTTTTTAAGCGTATGTCGGTACTGGACAACATTCTGGTCGGTCGCCGGCTCCATATGAATTCAAGCTTTCTATCGGTGGCGTTCCAGTTGCCACAGGCGCGCGCCGAAGAGAAAGCCAACCTCGAGAAGTGCGAAGAGATCGTCGAATTCCTTGAGATTGAAGACATCATGTACACGCCAGTGGGTAAGCTTCCCTATGGCCTTCAAAAGAAGGTGGAACTGGGTCGTGCGCTGGCAACAGAAGCAGAGGTCTTGCTTCTGGATGAGCCGATGGCAGGTATGAATGTCGAGGAAAAGCGGGAGATGTGCCGCTTTATCCTGAAAGTGAATGACGAGATTGGCACCACCATGGTGTTGATCGAACACGATATGGGGGTCGTGATGGATATCTCAGACAACGTGGTGGTTCTCGACTACGGTAAGATCATTGCGGACGGCCCGCCTAATGAGGTGCGTGCCAACCAAGATGTTATCGACGCATATCTTGGAGTGGCACATGACTGAGTTTCTATTCTTTATTGAGGTTGTCGTGGCTGGGCTTTTGGCCGGGACAATGTATTCGCTCGTCGCTCTCGGCTTTGTCCTTATATACAAGGCGTCGGCCACCTTTAACTTTGCCCAGGGCGCTATGGTGTTTTTCGCCGTGCTGTCCTTTGTGGGCTTTATGGAACTGGGCCTGCCGTTCGTAT
The DNA here is from genome assembly GCA_038531775.1 of Pseudomonadota bacterium. GTDB lineage: Bacteria > Pseudomonadota > Alphaproteobacteria > Rhodobacterales > Rhodobacteraceae > Roseovarius. The sequence goes on from JBCBBI010000019.1 coordinate 31,475, forward strand.
TGGCGTTCCTAGTTACGATCTTACTTATGGTTGCCGTGGGCTTTTGCACACAAAGACTGGTCTTGCAGCCCTTGATGAACGAAAGCGAAGACACGGTTTTGATGGCAACCATTGGCCTTGGATTTGTGCTTGAAGGTTTGGCCCAAGCGGCTTGGGGCGTTGAAGTTCGCCGTCTTGATCTTGGCATCGGTGATTTTCCAATCCCGTGGATCATCGACTCCACCGGTCTATTTATCAGTGCGCTCGACCTCACAGCGGGTCTTGTGGCGGCATTCCTGATCATTGGGCTAGCGCTGCTATTCAAGTACACCAAAATGGGCCTCGGTCTGCGCGCGGTGGCAGATGACCCCGGAGCGGCAAGCTCTATTGGCATTCCACTTAGCTCTATCATGTTGATGGTGTGGTCTGCGGCCGGTGTTGTCGCGCTAGTGGCGGGCATGATGTGGGGAGCACGCGCGGGCGTTCAGTTCGCTCTCGTTGACCTCGCCCTAAAGGCCCTTCCTGTATTGATCATCGGCGGCTTCTCATCGATCCCTGGCGCGATTGTCGGAGGTTTGATCATTGGGGCCACAGAGAAAGTGCTTGAAGTCTATATCGGGCCGTTCTTTGGCGGCGCGATCGAAGGCTGGGCACCGTTTGTTCTGGCGATCTTCTTCCTGCTGTGGAGACCAGAAGGTCTCTTCGGCGAAAAGATCATCCGGCGTGTTTAGGGGAGAGGGAAGATGAAATCGACACCTGCATTCATGAGCTACACCGGCAGTGACTTACGTAACTTCGCGGTACTTATGGGACTTGGCTTTGCGGTCATCCCTTTCGTCGTGCAAACCGAATATTGGTACACCTCGATACTAATCCCTTGGCTGTGCTTGTCGCTGGCCGCGATTGGGCAGCAAATCGTAATGGGCTACGCTGGGCAGCTCGCGCTCGGCGCGGCTGGTTTTATGGCGGCAGGCGCATTTGCACTCTTTAACCTTGAGCTGCGCCTGCCCTGGATGCCGTTTCCGGTCAACCTGATGCTTTCTGGCCTGGTGGCGGCATTCTTTGGCATAATTTTCGGTCTGCCAAGCCTTCGGGTCCGGGGCATTTACCTTATGGTCGCCACGCTCGCCTCGCAGTTTTTTATTATCTGGATGATCGATAAGTTTGGCTGGTTCAAAAACTATGACACCTCCGGAATCATCACCGCCCAGGACATCGTGATTTTCGGCAAGGATTTTACCTCGCCGCTTGAGATGTATCTGGTGGTTCTGGTCACTGTCACGGTCCTGACAGTGCTGGCGATAAATATGACTAGGGGCAGTACAGGTAGAAACTGGATGGCCGTTCGCGATATGGATATCGCGGCTGAATCCATGGGAATTTCGCTTTTGAAAACTAAGTTGCAGGCCTTTGCGATAAGTGCGTTTTTCTGCGGTGTCGCAGGCGCTCTTTTTGGCTTTACCTACCTGCAATCAATGGAGCCAGTGGCCTTTGACATCAAGCTGTCCTTCCGGATCCTCTTTATGGTGATCCTCGGCGGGCTAGGCACGATCAACGGGGCTTTTATCGGGGCTGCGTTCATCCTGCTTTTCCCGGTCGTGCTCAATACGCTTGGCAACGAGATCTTCCATGGCACGATTGATGCAACGATAATTTCATCGGTCGAGCTGGTGGTCTTTGGTGTTCTGATCATTGTCTTTATGATCTATGAGCCGCTCGGCATGGCGAAGCTTTGGGATAACATCAAGCAATCTTTCCGGTCAAAAAAGCCAGCGGCGGCTCCGTCGTCAGAGCTTAAAGCAACACAAAGTTCCTAAATTGGGCGTTCAATCTGAGTGTTTGTAAAGGCCTGCCAGCAGCATCGGTGTGAGATACATCGGCAGCTGGTAGGCGGCCAGAAACACGATGAATTGTCCAGAAAGCTCTAGCGGTAGGGCAGCAAAGAAGAGCGCAAGATTGCGGTTTCCGTAAGCTATAGCAAAGGCTCCTGATGCTTCGTGGTTGCTTGATTTGGATGCAAGACGGAGCGTTATAACCTGCGTACCAAAGTTCATCGCAAAGGCGAGGGCGATCCACCCGGTCAAAAGTATTGGGTTGCTGAACGCTACACTTGTGATCTCGGGCATTAGAGAGATCACAAAAATGGCCAAAGCAACAGCCGAGACGCCGTCTAACCGTATCTCGCCTTGGTCGCTTAAGCATGGCAGAACGAACCACCGAAACGCAAGGCCAAGGCTCCCCGAAACGGTGATTATCACCACGAGACGGAGCGACGCCCAAAGCACGTCTTGAAGGGCCGCATCGCCAAACAGAAAAACGAAAATCGGTAGGCTGGTGAGAGGAACCAAGACCGTGCTCCAGAACAGCAGGCGCATCGAAATGGCAACGTCTAGTTTCATGATCGCCGCAAAGTTTGGGCTGGAAACGATTGCTGATGCGGCCAGTAGCAAGATTATTGTTTTGGCAAATAACTGTTCATGCAGCCCGCAAAACCAAAAAACAGCTGCCGCTAGCGCGGGTAACCCGAGCTGCATAAGCAGGACATGGAGCACAGAGCCAAACGGGCTTATCAAAAGCGAAGGAAACTCAGATGGGCGCAGGCGTGCGGCGCCGATGAACATGATCGCGCAGATCATAGGTGTTAGATACTGGCTCAGAGTGCGCGCCAATGATGGAAGCAGGATTGCAATCACTAGTCCCGACGCAAGTACCCATTTCGCATGTCGCCCAGACCATGCCAACAAATCCATTCGTCTAAACTGGCCCTTGGCGGATCGTGTTTGGCAGCCATGTGGCAAGCTCCGGCCAAACTACAAGGATCACCACCATCACAAGCATCAAAAGCACCATGGGTATTGCAGTTTTCGCAATATAGCCGATCTCGTGATTGGTCATGCCTTGTAGTACAAAGAGGTTGAAGCCGATCGGCGGCGTCACCTGTGCCATTTCGACGACGACCACGATAAAGATACCAAACCAGATGACATCGATACCGGCCTGACGGATCATAGGCTCAACAATTGCCATCGTCAGCACGACGGACGAGATCCCATCAAGGAACATGCCAAGCACGACGTAAAAAAGCGTCAGCGCGACGATGAGTGTTATCGGTGATAGATCCAGCGTTTCAATCCAAGCCGCCAATGCGCGGGGCAGACCTGTGAAGCCCATCGCCAGACTAAGGAAGGCGGCTCCCATAAGTATAAGCGCAATCATCGCCGATGTGCGCGTCGCTCCCATAAGGCTCGCGCTGAAGGTTGACCAGTTCAGCGAACGTTGCAAGGCCGCGAGAAGAAGCGCTCCAAGCACACCAACAGCGGCAGCTTCTGTCGCTGTGGCCCATCCGAAATACATTGAGCCGATCACTACGAAGACAAGGCAGAGCACGGGAATGAGAAACCGGCTTTCGGCGAACATTTCACCGAGGCTCATACTCGGCTCGCGTTTTGCATGCTCCTCTGGCCGCAAGAAATGCCAGCCGACGATGTAGCTCATGAATAGTCCCGCAAGGACCAGCCCGGGGATGATGCCGGCCATAAAGAGCTGCGTGATGCTCTCGTTGATTGAAACACCATATACGATAAGCGTGAGTGACGGTGGTATCATAAGTCCCAGCGTAGCCGCACCCGCGAGTGTTCCTATGATCATATATTCAGGATAGCCTCGCGCGCGCAGCTCGGGGATCGACATTTTCCCGACGGTTGTTAGCGTCGCAGCTGATGAGCCGGAGACAGCTGCAAAGACAGTGCAACCTGCAATATTGGTATGCAAAAGCCCGCCCGGCAGGCCGCGCATCCATGGCGCGAGGCCGCGAAACATATCCTCGCTGAGCCGTGTGCGGAACAGGATTTCGCCCATCCAGATGAAGAGTGGCAGCGCGGTGAGCGTCCAGGAGGAAGAGGAGGCCCAGATCGTGGTCAGCATAGCATCGCCAGCGGGCCGGGAGGTGAAAAGCTCCATCCCGATCCACGCCACGCCCATAAGAGCCAGACCAACCCAGACAGATGAGCCAAGCAATGCGAAAAGCGCGAACAGAAATACCACGGTCGCGTAGGCTTCGGTCATTCGACGCCCTCTTTTATGATAGGGGTCTGTCGTGTGACCAGCAGACGCGACAAGTAATCCCAAAGCGCGACAGCCAAAAGAACCGTTCCAATAGACATGGGGATTTGCGGCAACCATAATGGCGTGAAGACCCACTCATCACCAGACGACGCCCACAATGCACCCCATTCCCAGGGCCAAGTGCCCAACGTCTGCACAGATGTCAGCAGCCATTCCGGCACCTTATCCTGTCCCTGGGTTCGGTCGTTAATCAACGCCGATAGAGCGTTTGTCTTGATTGCGAAACGGGCGAAATACGAAGCGATCACGGCGGCCATGAACATGGCAAATGCATCGAGCCAAAACTTGGTGCCCGTTGTCATGTTGAGAAAGACCGAGACCCTAATATGTGCCCCACGGGTCAGCGCGTGGGCGAGTGCGAAAAACGATGTCGCGGCCATTGCATAACCTGCGTAATCGGTTGAGCCCGGGAAAGCGACAGAGGACCAACGCGCAAGCATTTGCGCGACGATCAAAACCAGGATCGTGATCATGCCGACTGCAGCAATCACTCCTGCACCGAGATATACGCCGTCCAGGACGCGCCAAATGGGACGTAATAGAAGCCGTGCTTTCACTGGATAAAGGCCAGCGACAAGGACCACTATTGTCGGCAGGACAAAGAGCCATACCCATAGCGGCAAGCCCATAAAGGGGGCGAAATCTCTCATATCTTGAACTTTTTAACGGTGCGGCGAGCTCAAGTTTCAGGCACGCCGCACACTCGGAAATTATTCTTTATACGCGTCGAGGACGGCCTGACCGGCGTCCCCCGTTTTTTCCAGCCATGCTTCCACTTTGGCATCGCCGATTGACTTCAGTTCTGAAAGAAATTCTGGTCCAGCATCAACAACGCTCATTCCGTTGGCTTCAAGCTGTTCGAAATACCAACCCGCGAGCTCTTCGGACTTGGCCGTACATGCCGCGCCCGCCTCATCGGCGGCGCTTTGAATGGCCGCTTGTGTGCCGCTATCAAGACCGTCCCAGACGCCCTTGTTTATCATGACATAATTGCGCGGCAGCCAAGCGTTGACTTTGTAGTAGTGACTTAAGTGCTCCCACACTTTGCGGTCATACCCAGTGGAGCCGGACGAAATGAAGGCCTCTGCAACCCCTGTTGCCAGTGCTTGGCTTAGCTCGGCCGCTTCAACTTGAACCGGTATCATGCCGAGGTCTTCTGCAATTTCTGCGGTCGCCGCGTTGTATGAGCGAAACTTCAGCCCGCCGATATCTGCAGAGGAATTGACCTCTTTGCCGAAGTAGAAGCCCTGACCAGGCCAAGGGCAAGTGTAGAGCGCAACCAGGTTTTGCTCCGCCAGTGCTTCATTCACAGTCGACTTTGCAGCTTCCCAGAGCTTCGTGTTGTCCTCATAGGTCGTTGCTACAAATGGAAGGTTATCCCAAGCAAACAGCGCATTTTCATTGGCATGCGCGCTCATCAGGCGTTCGCCAATCGGCACCTGGCCGGTTTGAATAGCGCGCTTGATATCTCCGCCGCCAAACAACGACCCTCCAGGATGCACTGTTATATCAATTTCGCCATTGGTCGCAGCCTTCACCTTTTCGGCAAAGATCACCCCGTGCTCAGAATGGTAATTGGTGGCGGAATAAGCCATCGGCATATCCCAGTTTTCAGCTGCGGCAGAACCAGCCACTGTAATCGCAAGCAAGGATGACACTACAAAGGTTTTCATCTTTTCCTACTTTCCCTGTTGTTGATCATTGTTGGCAGACGTGCCGGGCGAGTGAGCGCCTTATATCTGCATTCGACTCTTCGTCATCGATCATATGTGGTAACCACCGTCCGGTTTTTGGGCCATCTGTCAAGTCTCTGCAGTATGTTTCAGGGGGGCCTAAACCAATGGTGAAGTATGGGAACTTAAGCTGAACACCTGTGGCCGAACAATCGACACCGGCTTGTGGGAGGTTTGCCATTTAATTAGCATTGCGGCACCTCAAAACCGAAGGATGCGCAGTTAATGCAATCAACTCGCGCCAAAGCCCCAATTGGCATTCTTATGCTCGATACAAACTTCCCGCGGTTCTTGGGCGATATTGGTAACCGGGCGTCCTTTGATTTTCCCGTTCTTTATAAAACCGTAACTGCCGCGTCACCGGAGCTCGCTGTACTCCATGATCCTAAGCCGATGCTTGATGCTTTCATTGAGGCAGGGCAAGACCTTATAAAAGAAGGCGTAAAGGGTATCTCTACCTCTTGCGGCTTCTTGAGCCTGTTTCAGGATGAGTTGAGCGAGGCTTTGGCCGTACCGGTTTTGACGTCGGCGCTTATCGATGTGGCGAGGGTTCAGGCCGCGCTACCGGATGGGCAAAAAGTTGGAATTCTCACGATCTCGGCCTCGTCGCTTTCGGCTCGCCACTTGCGTGCCGCCTCTGTTCCCGACGGTACACCGATTGGTTCGACCGAGTGTGGGGGTGAATTCACCAAGGCTATCCTGAGCAATCGTAACACCCTGGACATGGAGCTGGCCCGACAAGACAACGTTAACGCAGCGATTTCTCTGGTGCAGACAGAGCAGAAGATTGGAGCGCTGATGTTGGAATGCACAAACATGGGGCCATATGCCGGTGACATCGCCAAGGCCACCGGTCTACCAGTCCATTCGATTGTCACTGTTCTGACGCGGTTTCAAAAAGACCTTTAGGTAAAATAATATGGATGTTTCAACGAAACAATCGCTGAGGGATGATCTCTCAAAGCTGGGACTAAGACCAGGCGATGCTGTGTTTGTCCACGCTTCTATGCGCGCGATTGGACCTGTTATCGGTGGTGCACGTTCTATTGTGCAGGCACTGTTGGAACAGGTTGAAGACGATGGTCTAATTGCGATGCCCGGATTTTCAAATGATGCCTATTGGCCTGAAGGTATCGATTCCGAGTCTTTGTCCCAGAGGGAAATAGAGATCATTGAGGCCGCAGTGCCTGGCTTCGACGTAAAGAAATCACCAACGGCCGAAATGGGAGTCATAGCGGAGACATTCCGTACCTGGCCGGGTACATTTCGAAGTGCGCATCCGACCACTTCTGTTTGTATGCATGGAAAAGACGCGGAAAGGTTCTCTTCAGTGCACTCTCTAGCTTGGGCATGTGGTGAGAAGAGCCCTTTCGGGGCGCTTTATAAGCGTGAGTCATCAAAAGTACTTTTGGTGGGCGTTGGATGGAACCGTTGCACGGCACTGCATACGGCCGAGAGCTTTGCCGAGACGAAACGGCTTAAAACGCGTCGTTTCAAAAGCGATGGGAAATGGATAGAAACGTCTGATGTTGCCGATGACCTTGGACGCCTTTTTCCCGAAGTGGGCGCCGCGTTCGAAAGAAAAGGCAACGTTACCGCCGGCAATCTAGGTCAAGCTCTTTGCAAAGTGGCTGATTTTCGAAAACTGATAGATTTCGCGAGCACCTGGATCAATGCTGCAAACTTAGAAAGCGGCGATCTAAGTTAAATCGCCGCATTATTTTTTATCCAATCGGTCTCAACCGATAGCCGCTGCTTTCACATCTTCGTCGATATAGGGCAGGTATTGCTCGAAGTTATCGGCAAACATCGAAACGAGTTTTCCGGCCTGCGCATCGTAGCCTTCTGGGTTGCCCCAGGTGCGGCGCGGATCGAGAAGGACTTCGGGAACACCCGGTACATTGACAGGCACATCAAAGCCAAAGTTGGCATCTTTGCGGAACTCAACCTTGCTGAGTGATCCATCCAGAGCCGCCGTCAGCAGCGCGCGTGTCGCCTTGATCGGCATACGAGAGCCTGTGCCATAGGCACCGCCGGTCCAGCCGGTGTTCACCAACCAGCACGTCGCGCCGTGCTTCGCGATTTTTTCACGCAAGAGGTTTCCATATACTTCCGGCCTGCGCGGCATGAAAGGCGCCCCAAAACAAGTGGAAAACGTCGGCTCTGGTTCGGTCAGGCCGCGCTCGGTTCCGGCGACCTTGGCGGTGAAGCCGGAAAGGAAGTGATACATTGCCTGCGCTGGCGTCAAACGTGCAATCGGAGGCAGCACACCAAACGCATCACAGGTCAGCATGATGATGTTTTTTGGATGCCCGCCAAGTGCGTTGCTGGATGCGTTTGAGATGTATTCCAGTGGATATGCGCAACGCATATTCGCCGTCAGCGAGTCGTCTGTAAAGTCCAGCTCCAGCGTGTCTTCGTCATAGACCATGTTTTCTATGACGGTACCGAATTTGGCTGTTGTCGCGAAAATTTCAGGCTCGGCCTCTGGATCTAGATTGATCGTCTTTGCATAACAGCCGCCTTCAAAATTGAACGTCCCACGATTTGACCAGCCGTGTTCGTCATCACCTATCAGGATGCGCTCGGGATCGGCAGAAAGCGTGGTTTTGCCTGTGCCAGAAAGTCCAAAGAAGATTGCCGTGTCGACCGGGTTACCCTTCGCGTGGTTGGCGGAGCAATGCATCGGCATGATGCCTTCTTCGGGAAGAAGGTAATTCAGCAGCGAGAACACCGACTTCTTATTCTCACCGGCATATTCCGTATTTGCGATCAATATCAACTTTTTATCAATATTAATGGCGATGACCGTATCAGAGCGACAGCCGTGCTTTTCAGGGTCCGCTTTGAAGCTCGGGCAGTTGATAACCGTGTAATCCGCAACGAAACGCTCAATTTCTTCGGTGTCAGGACGGCGGAGCATGTGGCGAATGAAAAGGCCGTGCCAAGCAAGCTCTGTCACCATGCGCACGTTGATGGCATAGCTTGGATCCGCGCCGCCCACCAAATCCTGGACAAAGTAATCCTTGCCCTGCATGTGGGAGAGCATATCAGCATGAAGCGCGTCGAAAGCCTCAGGCGTCATCGGGGCATTATTTTCCCACCAGATGCTGTCTTCGGTTGATGCTGATTTTACAATGTGCTTGTCCTTTGGCGAGCGGCCGGTGAATTTTCCGGTAGATACGAGAAACGTGCCACCTAGACCGAGCTTACCTTCACCATGCCTTAGTGCCGCTTCAATCAACGCAGGCTCGATCAGGTTATAATGGACCTCCCCCAGCCCATTGATACCTTGATCTTCCAACAGGAATTTCGGGTTTACCCGTCCTGACGTCATGCGTGCACTCCTCAAAACTTTCAAAATCGATAATTCGATTAGGTCTATTCGATGTTGTCCCGTTTGGCCGTGTCGGCCGGTCTGGCAGCGTATACCGCCAGATTTTGCGGTGATAACATAGGCTTTGGGAAGTTGAATAGGCGCGGAGCTCAAGTTAGCGCAACCACCGCCGCGTTAGCGCCATCAAATGGCCTTATTCGAAATTTAGTGAAAACAATACAAACAAAAGTGGGACAATTTAGCCATTACTAAGACATTTCCGCATCAGATATCGCCCGTACGTCGCGCGATTCGTTTTTTTACATTGATCGACAATGTGAATGCGGAGCATAGTTAACGAAAAACGACAAAAAGAGCAGAATAAGGAAAACCTAATGTCAAGAATCGCCCTTGTGGACGATGACAGAAATATCCTGACATCGGTGTCTATGACGCTCGAGGCAGAGGGCTTCGAGGTAGAAACTTACAACGACGGCCAGCAAGCGTTTGATGCGTTCAGCAAAAAGCTTCCGGATATGGCTGTTCTCGATATCAAAATGCCACGCATGGACGGGATGGATTTGCTACAACGTTTGCGCCAGAAAACGGCTATGCCAGTTATTTTCCTGACGTCGAAAGACGATGAAATTGACGAGGTTCTTGGCCTTCGCATGGGCGCTGATGACTACGTCAAAAAACCCTTTTCCCAGCGTCTGCTGGTGGAGCGCATCCGCGCGCTCTTGCGTCGTCAGGATGCTGTGGATGGCAACGTGCCAGCTGATGCCGAGGACGCAAAGGTGATCGAACGCGGAGAACTGCGTATGGATCCGCTACGTCACGCGGTGATGTGGAAAGGCCAGGATGTATCTCTGACAGTGACGGAATTTCTTTTGTTGCAGGCCTTGGCCCAAAGACCTGGTTTCGTCAAGAGCCGCGATCAACTTATGGACGTTGCGTATGATGACCAAGTTTACGTCGACGACCGCACGATCGACAGCCATATAAAGCGACTTCGCAAGAAACTGCGGATGGTCGATTCAGAATTTTCGGCGATTGAGACACTGTACGGTATAGGATATCGCTACAACGAGGAGTAACGGCGCTGGCCGAGGGGGCCCCGGTGCGAGATCACACGCAGGATGACGACGGCGTAGTCCTTGGCGACGATTTTGTCGCTCCGGAAAACGTTGTCGAAGAAGAAGTGCGCATTCGTCGCGAGCGTCGCGGGTACATATCCCGCGGTGGCGGCGGGTCGTTGACGCGCAAAATCATCACATTCAATCTGATTGCCCTCAACGTTCTTGTTGCGGGCATTCTTTATCTAAGCGCTTCGCGTGACGGGCTGGCGCAACAACGGGCTGATAGTCTGCAAGGCGATGTTGAACTGATTGCCGATGTTTTTGAGGCGCAACTGCCGGAGACGCCAACGATTGATGTGCTTTCCACAAGTGAGTTCGACGTCGAAGAAATTCTGCAAGGGTTGGATATCCAACAGGGTATTGAGGTTTTCGTTTACGACAAATCGCTTAATCTGATTGGTGGCGTCGAGGGTAAGCTTGAACGCCCCGTTGGCATTCGCAATGCCAACCGCCCGACACTGATTACGGATGCTCTTAATCGCGTATGGGCCTCAATATCGGCACCATTTTCCGCAATCACCAGTGTTGGCAATGAAGCCTCTGTCGAAGAGCAAGCAAGAACACTGGCGGAATTGGCCATATCCGGCGAGACGCAAGCCGGACGAGGCGAGACGCGCGATGTGACGGTCTTCACCGTAGCCACGCCTATCATGCTCGAAGATCGCGTTGTCGGACTTGTTGCTCTGGCAAGCGCTTCAGGTGAGATTGACAAACTGTCGCGTATTGAACGCGAGCGCGTCCTGCAAATGTTTGTTGTGGCAACGCTCGTTTCGGTCGGGCTAAGCCTGATCTTGGCCTCAACAATTTCCAATCCTTTGGCGGAATTAGCTGCCGCGGCCGAAGTGGGCGGCGCACGCGACCGTAATAATCGCAGCCGCGGCGGTCGTATTCGAATTCCTGATCTCACCGCTAGACCGGACGAGATCGGTCGTTTGTCCGGCGCATTACGAGGTATGGTAGCGGCTCTTTATCATCGCATAGATAGCAACGAACAATTCGCAGCGGACGTTGCGCATGAGATCAAAAACCCGCTCGCCAGCCTTCGCTCGGCCGTTGGAACGATGCGTGTAGCGAAACGTGACGATCAGCGCGAGAAACTGCTCGAAGTTTTGGAGCATGACGTGCGCAGGCTCGATCGGCTGGTGAGCGATATCTCAAATGCATCACGGCTGGACAGCGAACTTGTGAAAGAAGAGCAAGAACCGTTTGATATGATAACGATGCTCAGCAATCTGTCGGAATATCTTGGCGAAGAGGCCGACAAAAAGGGTATCGAGTTCATTACGGATTTCCCCAAGGATCCGATTGTGCTTACAGGTCTTGAGGGCAGACTGGCACAGGTGTTCGTCAACTTGATTACAAACGCGATTTCGTTCTGTGAAGAAGGTGATGCGATCCGCCTTTGGGCCAGGATGCGTGAAAACCGGGTCGTGGTCGTGGTCGAGGACACCGGCCCTGGTATCCCAGAACAGGCCCTTACCAAGATTTTCCAGAGATTTTATTCGCAACGAGACGCAAGCGATTTTGGCAATAACTCTGGCCTTGGCCTGTCAATTTCCAAGCAGATCGTCGAGGCGCATGACGGGGTAATCTGGGCTGAGAATATCCGCCCCACGGATGCAGACATAACGTCCGACCCGCTGGGCGCTCGTTTCGTCGTGGGCTTGCCGGTTTGATCTGCATATGTCCGGTACGCACTGGACCGTACCACCCGACGTGATCCGAAAGGGTGATCCGCTTCATGCCAGTTGCGTCGCCGTTGGCGGTCGCGCCGTAATTCTTCATGGGCCTTCAGGTTCTGGAAAATCGTCAATTGCAATCCAGATGATGGCTCTGGGTGCTGACCTGGTGGCCGATGATCGCACCATAGTGGAGGCCAGGAAAGGCTCTCTTTTTGCACGTTGCCCGAATGAAATCAAAGGTATGATCGAGGCTCGCAACGTAGGCCTTATGAAAGTGCCCTTTGCCCGCGAAGTTCAAATTGCTTTGTTGGTCGATCTTGGCCAAGAAGAGCAGCTTCGCCTGCCTAATGTCAGAACAACATCTATACTAGGAGTTGAAATTCCCGTGATCAGAAAGGTGAGCGCAGACCATTTTCCTGCCTCTTTATTGATTTATCTAAAACATGGTCGTTTTGAATAGAAAGACCCACCTGATGGTTCAGCCGCAGCATAAAGCAAGATTGGTTTTGGTCACGGGACCTTCTGGCGCGGGACGGACCACAGCAATCCGAGCGCTTGAGGATTTGGGTTATGAAGCAATTGACAATTTGCCACTTTCCTTCCTGCCACGTCTTCTTGATTGTCAGGAACCCGAAAAGCTACTTGCACTGGGTATCGACACTCGCAATCGGGATTTTTCGACTACGGCCTTGATTGAAACGATAGATCAATTCGGCAGCGGCGATGACGACCAGCAGATTGAAATGCAAGTGCTTTATGTAGATTGCAGTAGCGATGTTTTACACCGCCGGTTTTCCGAGACGCGTCGCCGTCACCCTTTAGCGCCAGCGGAAAGCGCTGGAGAAGGGATTGCACGCGAATTCGATTTGCTCGGTCCGATCCGGGCACGTGCCGATATTTTGATCGATACGTCGGACATGACACCGCATCATCTAAAGGCCGAACTTGAGCATTGGTTTGCCCCGCGAGAGCACGGGCATCTGGCGATTACCGTCCAGTCGTTTTCCTATAAACGTGGGCTGCCTCGTGGCCTTGATATGGTTTTTGACTGTAGGTTTCTGCGAAATCCCTATTGGGAGAAGACACTGCGTGAATGCGATGGACGCGACGCGGCCGTGAAAGATTTTGTTTACGGTGACAAGCGATTTGAGGGTTTTTCCAGGCGCGTGCACGACTTGGTCGAGTTATTGCTTCCGGCATACCGCGAAGAGGGTAAGGCCTATTTTGCCATCGGCTTTGGCTGTACTGGAGGGAAGCACCGTAGCGTTACAATGGCAGAAACTTTGGCCGCAGCCCTTGCAGAGGGGGGGTGGCAGGTGTCATTTAGACACCGCGAGCTTGAGCGTCATGCGTTATCAGGGAAAGACGCGCAAAAAAGGGGCAAGCTAGAGTGATTGGGGTCGTAATCGTTGCGCACGGTACGTTGGCTCAGGGGTACCTGAAGGCAATAGAGCATGTAGTAGGCCAACAAGATGGTATCCATGCCATTTCCATTGACGGGGATGCTGACCGCGCGGCCAAACAGACCGAAATCTGTGCTGCGGCCGACCAAGTTGACGCTGGCGTCGGCGTTTTGATTGTTACCGATATGTTTGGTGCCTCACCATCTAACCTTGCCTTGAAAGCCTGCCAACCTGAAAATCGCAGGATCATTTATGGCGCCAACCTTCCGATGTTGATCAAACTTGTGAAGTGTCGTCACCTTAGCCTGACAGAGGCAACCAATGCTGCAGTAGAAGCCGGTCGGAAATACATCGACTGCCATCAAGTAAGCACATCTTAATCCAAGTGAGACCAAGCGGCCTATGACTGACGCAATCAACAGCGAGCACCAGATTGTAAACGAAAAGGGCCTGCACGCCCGCGCCGCGGCCAAGTTTGTAGAGACAGTTGAGCGTTTTGATGCCTCGGCCGAGGTCAGTTTTGAGGATAGGACCGTTTCAGCAAATAGTATTATGGGGCTTTTAATGTTGGCAGCTTCCAAAGGAACAACTATTCAGTTGCGAGCATGGGGGCCGGATTCGGCAGGTCTAACCGAGGCCGTGACTGACCTTCTTGCTGACGGCTTCGGCGAAGACATGTAGGCTTTGATGCGCGGCGAAACTGGAATAGATAACGTGGCCGACTTTAGGCACGACCAGCGTGGCAACAGTGCTGACGCCGAAAGACCTACGCTGACATACACAAAGTATGATCGGCGCTCGTTGACCTACGCCAACACATTTGATGCGCCGATCACAGCATTGACCATACGTGCGATTGAATGGGTCACAGGAAAGATCAGCATTTTTCGAATGATCCGTGAATTTGAAAAGAAAGGCGCGCCCTCTGGACAGGCGTTTTGGCGCGCCGCTCTCGATACCATGGGAATTGATTTGCTAACTGCGCAGGAGCAGATCAACTATATTCCAAAAGATGGGCCTGTTGTGGTGGTGGCCAATCACCCGCACGGTCTGGTCGACGGGATGATCCTGGCGGATTTGATCGGGCGTAGGCGCACAGATTACAAAATTTTGACGCGAGAGCTGTTGACCGGGATCGATGAGATTGCAACCTCATACATGATAGCTGTGCCTTTCCCGCATGAGCCAGATGCGCAGCGCAAGTCGGTCGAAATGCGGGCCAAGGCGATGGCACATCTCAAGGAAGGCGGCCTGATCAGCGTCTTTCCATCTGGCGTCGTTGCGTCAAGCGATAGCATGTTTGGACCGGTAATCGAACGTGAATGGAATGTGTTTACGGCGCAGATGATCCGTCGGTCCGGGGCAAAAGTGGTGCCGATTTTCTTTCCTGGCTCAAATTCGCGCAGTTACCAGATAGCCAATCGAATTTCGGCGACATTGCGCCAGAGCCTTTTGCTCAATGAAGTTGTGAAAAGTTGCAACAAGCCGCAAAACCCAATTGTTGGTGCCCCGGTTGAAGATGATCGTCTCGAAATGTTGCAAAGTGACCCGCGCGGTTTCATGACATGGTTGCGTGATCATACGTTATCGCTTGAAGAATGATCCTACCGCGTCGGAACTGGCGTCTCCCCGCGATAATCATAAAATCCGCGACCTGTTTTTCGGCCTAGCCATCCCGCCTCTACATATTTGGTCAATAATGGACAGGGGCGATACTTTGTATCCGCGAGCCCGTCATGAAGAACATTCATAATCGCCAAACAGGTATCAAGCCCGATAAAGTCTGCCAGTTCTAGCGGTCCCATTGGATGATTGGTGCCAAGCTTCATCGACGTATCGATTGAGGTAACCGAACCTACGCCCTCATAAAGCGTGTAAACCGCCTCGTTGATCATCGGCATCAAGATGCGATTAACAATGAAGGCTGGGAAATCCTCGGAACTGGCAGCAGTCTTACCGAGCCTTTGAACGACCTCATAACAGATGTCATAGGTCGCCTGATTTGTTGCGATGCCCCTGATCAGCTCAACCAATTGCATGATCGGCACCGGGTTCATGAAATGAAATCCCATGAATTTTTCGGGTCTGTCAGTGCCGCTTGCAAGTCGCGTAATTGAAATTGACGATGTGTTGGACGTCAGGATCGTATGCGGTTGTAAATGCGGGACGAGATCCTCAAAAATAGCATGTTTAACAGTTTCGCGCTCGGTAGCAGATTCAACAACCAGATCGGTCGTTCCGACCATTGGCAGGTCAAGAGTGGTGCTGATCCTTGCCAAGGCTCTTTGCATGTCATCGGCCGTCATCTTTTCACGGCTGACCTGGCGTTCCATATTGGCGGCAATCCGCGCCACGCCGTTGTCGAGCGCATTTTGATCAATGTCGTTGAGCAATACATCAAACCCGGCCGCCGCCATTACATGTGCGATGCCGTTGCCCATTTGACCTGCGCCTATAACGCCAACCTTCTGGATTTTCATTGCCAAGCCCTTTTGCCAATACCTACACCATAGGTGTGCGGCGCATCCCTTCGCAAGAGCAGCGAAGCGGTAAAATTTTCTGCGAATGCATCATTTAATCGAATCTTCAGTGCAAAGGCGGATTCTGGTCTCTGAGGTGTAGATTTTATGGTGGACAGATGTTTATTGACCCAAATGAGCAGAGCTATCGCCCGTGCCGTTATGGTGGTGTTAAGCTTGAATTTCGTGGGCCAAAACGAGATTTAAAAGATGATTACGTCGCTTTTCTTGGTGGTACTGAGACCTACGGAAAGTTTGTAGACGCGCCATTCCCGCAATTACTTGAAGAACAAACAGGCATTCCATGCATCAATCTGGGTCTGCCAAACGCAGGCGTTGATGTTTTGCTTAATGAGGCCGGTATAGCCGAGATGGCTTCAGGTGCGCGCCTAACCATTTTGCAGGTTCCTTGCGCTATTGGCATGAACAACAAGTTTTACAAAGTGCACCCACGTCGCAATGATCGATTTCTTGGCGCTAGGCAACCATTGAAAGAGTTATTCCCTGAGGTGGATTTCACCGAATTCAGCTTCGCCAGGCATATGCTTTCGAACTTACGGCATGTATCAAAGGATCGGTTCTTTTATGTGCGAAAAGAACTTGCCCAAAGATGGGTGGTTCGCATGCGCCGCCTTCTTGGGCGGATAGAGGGTCCGGTCGTGTTGTTATGGTTTTCAGGGCGGACGCCAGAGGATCACTTCGATGACCCAGAGATCCGGTTTCAACCATCTCTGGTCAATCGGGCGATGCTGAATGTTTTAAATGCCAATGTGGCGCGTCTGATAGAATTTGATACGGCGAATTCTGATCGCGCGGACGATGTGGATGCCGAGATGGTAGACAAGGTTTTCTCGCTCATGTCCAAGCACGTGGTTCGCGATTTGCCGGGACAAAAAGCGCACGATCGGGCTGCTGAGGCTCTTATCCCAGCGATTGAAACCATTTTCAAAAAATAAGCTGGCCCGCACATTTGCGGGCCAGTTTCTAACTGAAGATGTTTTAACTCAGCTTGGCTGTAAGGTCTGGGACAGCCTGGAACAAATCTGCGACCAGGCCGTAATCGGCAACCTGGAAAATAGGCGCTTCTTCATCTTTATTGATCGCAACGATGACCTTGCTGTCCTTCATCCCGGCAAGGTGCTGAATCGCGCCTGAGATACCCACAGCGATGTAGAGATTTGGCGCCACAACTTTACCAGTTTGACCAACCTGCCAATCATTCGGTGCAAAGCCGGAATCCACCGCCGCGCGCGAGGCACCGACTGCAGCACCGAGTTTGTCCGCAAGACCTTCTATCAGGTTGAAGTCATCCTCCGAGCCGACACCGCGACCGCCGGATACAACAATTCCTGCCGATGTAAGTTCCGGACGATCGGATTCGGCAACCATGTCTGCGACCCATTCCGAAAGAGCGGGGTTGTCGGCGGCAGATACAGTCTCTACCGACGCGGATCCGCCTTCGCCGGCGGCGTCAAAGGACGATGTCCGGATTGAGACGACTTTCTTCGCATCGCCGGATTGAACGGTTTGGATCGCGTTACCTGCATAGATTGGACGTTCAAAAGTGTTTCCATCAACAACACCAGAGATGTCCGAAATAACCATTGCATCCAAAAGCGCCGCAACACGCGGCAAGATGTTCTTTGCATCCGTTGTAGCGGGCGCCACGATATGCTCGTAGCCATCCGCCAATGAGGCAATCAACGCCGCTGTTGGTTCAGCCAGACGGTGACCAAGCACCGCGTCTTCGGCCACGATCACCTTCGCCGCACCATCGAGTTTAGAGGCAGTTTCACCAGCAGCAGCAGCACTTGCGCCAGCGCAAAGTATGGTTACGTCGCCCATTTGCTTTGCGGCGGTTAGTGCCTTGGCTGTCGCGTCGACCGCCAATTCGCCATTATTCACTTCACCTAGAAGAAGTACCGACATTACACAGCTCCCGCTTCTTTGAGTTTCGATACAAGTTCATCCACGGAGCCAACCATTTCGCCAGCTTTACGCGTAGCAGGCTCTTCTGTTTTAACGATTGTAAGACGCGGCGCGACATCGACGCCGTAATCTGCCGCTGTTTTCTCATCCAGAGGCTTTTTCTTGGCTTTCATAATGTTTGGCAGCGAGGCATAACGCGGCTCATTGAGGCGCAGGTCCACAGTTACGATCGTGGGCATTTTGACTTTGATTTTCTGCAGGCCGCCATCAACTTCACGGGTCACAACCGCATTGTCGCCGTCTATATCCAGACCCGATGCAAAAGTTGCCTGGCTCCAACCGAGCAATGCCGAAAGCATTTGACCAGTTGCGTTCATATCGTTGTCGATGGATTGCTTGCCAGCAATCACAAGGCCCGGCTGCTCTTCATCCACAATGGCCTTGAGGATTTTGGCAACAGCTAACGGCTCGATGTCTGTGTGCACATCATCAGCAGCCACGACAAGTATGGCGCGATCTGCACCCATAGCCAGTGCCGTGCGAAGTGTTTCCTGCGCCTGTTTGACGCCGACAGAAACAGCAATTACTTCTTCGGCCTTTCCGGCTTCTCTAAGGCGAATAGCCTCTTCTACGGCGATCTCATCGAATGGATTCATCGACATTTTTACATTTGCGAGATCGACCCCAGATCCATCCGATTTGACGCGGACTTTCACATTGTAATCGATCACACGTTTGACAGGTACGAGCACCTTCATCTGTATGGTCTCCCTAAATCAAAAGAGCCGACTAATGCGGCTCCACCTCTTGCTATGAGGCTTCGAATCCTCTTGCTCTCACAGGATAGATACCGAAAGCGTGAAAGTGAAAACAGGGCAAAATCGTCACGTTTCGACCTTGCGACGTCGCGTTTCATCGGCCTAGCTGTAAATTGCGGTTAGGTTTACCCAAATTGCCTTCAGGTTAGCGATTTGCGCCGGGAACCCAAAGCACGTCGTCTTTGCCCTCGTCATTGGCCATTCTCGCCGCCACAAAGAACCAATCTGACAGACGGTTGAGGTATTTGACCGACGCCGGATTGATGGATTCTACTGTTGCCAATTCTACTGTCAGACGCTCTGCTCGGCGCGCCACCGTTCGGCACAGATGGAGATAGGCAGCAAGCTCTGAGCCACCAGGAAGGATAAAACTGCGCAGTGGCTCTAGTTTTTTGTTCATCTCGTCTATTTCGGCTTCAAGACGTTCAACCTGACCATTGCTAACTCTCAAAGGCGGGTATTCGGATTCCGCGTCGTTTTCCATGTCAGGACGGCATAGGTCAGCGCCGAGATCAAAAAGATCGTTTTGAATTCGTGCCAGCGCTTCATCCACCGCGCCTTGCGCTTGCAGTCTTGCTAATCCCAGAGTCGCGTTCACCTCATCGACGGTACCATAAGCGCCCACGCGCATGGAGTGCTTTGCGACCCGCGCGCCATTGCCGAGTGCCGTTTCACCAGCGTCACCTGTTTTGGTGTAGATTTTGCTAAGTACTACCATCTGCGCCTCCGGGTATTACCCGCCACGGACCATGACGAAAAGCAAGATCAAAATTACCGCCGCAAACTGTGCAAACAGTCTTAGTTGCATCAGTTTGTTTGCTTTCTTTGCGTTTTCAACGCCTTCTTTTCCAAAAGTGCTTATGCCAAAGCCTAAAATCGCTGCAACAATGCCGCAAGCAACGACAGCAATAATGAAAAGCGGATCTGCTAGCATAATGGCGCTCCCAACTCTTTTATATCAAGCGAACTAGACCACTCGGCGAAAAAAGCGAACTCAATATTACTTTTGACCCGATTTTGTTCAGTTCTTCGCCAGTATCCAGTCCAGCGCACGGGTGGAAAGAATGCGCTTGAGAACGCCCATAAAATAGGTGGGCGTAGTCACGTAGTAGCGTGGTTTCGGGCGCGACGCTTCGAGCGCATGAATTAGCTTTTTGGTAACAGCCGAGGCAGGAAGCTCAAACGGGTCGGGGCCGTTGGATTCGTACAGCCGCGGAATAAGTACTTTGCGATACTGGCCTTCGCGGGGCGAGTTTTCCCAATCAATCCAATGTTCAAAATGCGCTATGGCATTTTCCCGGATCTTTGATGTCACTGGACCAGGTTCAATCAAAATCACATCAATCCCAGTGCCGCGCATTTCCAGACGCAATGTGCTTGTCAGCCCCTCAAGCGCATGCTTGGTAGCATTGTAAGACCCGCGCATGCGTAACGTCACAAAGCCTAAAATTGAAGAATTTTGGACAATCCGACCGTGCCCTTGGGCGCGCATGACTGGAATCACTTGCCGTGTGAGTGTATGCCAGCCAAAAAAATTGGCCTCAAAAATGGCTCTTAGTCCATCTGTTGGCATGTCCTCTACAGCACCTGGGCTTGCGAAAGCGCCATTGTTAAACAATGCGTCTAATTTGCCGCCCGTGGCATCAAGAACTTCATTAAGGCCCGACGTGATCGTCGTTTCATGCTGATAATCGATAAGTGGGCTGTCAAAGCCCTCGGCGCGCAGTCTTTCGCAATCCTCTGGTTTGCGGCACGAGGCAAAAACGCGCCACCCACGCTCTCGCATGCCATGAGCTGCGTCATATCCGATACCCGAAGAGCATCCTGTAATAAGTAGGTTTTTTTGGTTCATGAACCAAAACTGCCGAGAGTCGTTCAGGAATGCAATCGGGTTGGAAAGCGCTAGCGTTCCTATTGCGCTGCAACTTGAGAGACCTCACTCGGACTGATAAGCCAATCTGCCATCCAGCCAGTTTGACCAGTCGTTATCACCTGAAGCTCGAGCCAACCGTTGCCGGGCGCGCGGAGTACATCGACGAGCGTGCCTTCTGTCAAAGCGCTGATTTTTGCATACTGCACACCCGGGCCGGAGCGCATGTTCACGATGTCACCAATAACATACCGCAAGTCCTGAGATGTGGACGCTACAGGCGGCGTTTCGACAACCTGTTTGGTTCGCAAAACAAGTTCTTCTTCCTGTTGAGAGAAAATCGCGATCGCCCCTTGCGCGTTCAAGTCTTGCAAATCCTTAATCTGTTCAATCGCAGCCTCAACCTCCGCCTCGTCAAACGAAACTTCGATCCGCTCAGATTTGAAGGCGGGACTGGACTGTTCTTCCGAGTTGTCGATCGAGATCAACGTGACTTCACGTTTGACAGCATTGGTAAAAGGCTCCTTCGGTGGGTTGATCAGTGGCGCATTTATAGCCTCTTCAGCTCCACCACTGGCATTCAAAGTGGACACTTTGACTGGTGAAGGTTGCGCTTTGTGGGCTTGTATCGAATTATCCGATGGCTCATAGTCTGCGCCTCCGCTCAAATGATAAAAAGCGATTGCCAGAAATCCGAATGTCACCAACATAAAGCGCCACATGCGCTGATCCTTCCACGTCACGAACCCATGCACATATGGATACACGATTCGTATCAACGCTTCATGGGAAAACCCTTAGAAATTTCCCAACCGGTGCTTTACGGGCGCGAGACGCTTAGGTATCACATCATCTATGGTCGATCAGGTGGACAACCCCAATATAGGCGGCGGCGATGGCCCTGACACTGTGGCAGAGCCGCTGCGCCGTGCTATCGGTGAGCGCTATCTGACCTATGCGCTATCGACGATTATGCACCGCGCGCTTCCCGATGCGCGTGATGGTCTTAAGCCTGTGCATAGGCGTATCCTTTACGCAATGCGAGAGTTGCGCTTATCGGCGTCTGGTGGGTTCCGTAAATCCGCCAAGATTAGCGGCGACGTGATGGGCAATTATCATCCCCATGGCGATGCGGCGATTTACGATGCTATGGCGCGCTTGGCGCAGGATTTTAACGTGCGGTACCCTCTGGTCGACGGACAGGGGAACTTTGGCAATATCGACGGCGATAACCCGGCGGCCAGTCGCTACACCGAAGCACGGCTGACCATCGTTGCCGAGGCTCTGCTTGAAGGGCTGGCAGAGAACGCGGTCGATTTTAGAGACAATTACGACGGCACACTAACGGAGCCTGTGGTTCTGCCCGCGCAGTTTCCAAACCTGCTGGCCAATGGGGCGAGCGGCATTGCGGTTGGCATGGCCACCAACATCCCGCCGCACAACATCAGCGAGCTAGTTGATGCCTGCCTGCATCTGATCAAAACGCCTGATGCGCGTGACGATACGCTCCTAAAATATGTGCCGGGGCCGGATTTTCCGACCGGAGGTGTAATCGTCGAGCCGCCTGAGAGCATCGCCGAGGCTTACCGCACGGGACGAGGGGCATTCCGCCTGCGATGCAAATACGAAGTAGAAGACATGGGGCGCGGGCAGTGGCATATTGTGGTCACGGAAATCCCATATCAGGTACAAAAATCCAAGCTCATCGAGAAACTTGCTGAGCTTATTCAAACCAAGAAAATCCCGATACTCGCTGACGTGCGCGATGAGAGCGCGGACGACGTTCGCCTTATTCTCGAGCCACGCTCCAAGAATGTCGATCCTGACGTTCTTATGGGAATGCTCTATCGAAATTCTGATCTGGAGCTGCGGTTTAGCCTGAATATGAATGTTCTGATCGATGGGGTGACGCCCAAGGTCTGCAGTATGAAGGAAGTCCTGCGCGCATTCCTTGATTTCCGCAGAGAGGTCCTCGTCCGGCGTTCGCAACACCGGATGGACAAGATCGATCATAGGCTTGAGGTGCTCGAGGGCTTGATCGTTGCGTTCCTCAATCTGGATCGGGTGATCGATATCATCCGCTATGATGAAGAGCCCAAAGATGCGTTGATGCGCGAGGAATGGGGGAAAACATTCGCGCGCGCGAATTCCGAGGTGGACTATGTCTCGCCGCCCAAAGGCAATGACGGCGCGCTGAGCGATGTGCAAGCCGAGGCAATCCTGAACATGCGTTTGCGCAGCTTGCGCCGGCTGGAAGAGATGGAGCTGACTAAAGAGCGGGACGCCTTGATGGAAGAGCGCGCTGGGCTTGAAGACCTGCTTGAGGATGAGGCTCTGCAATGGTTTGCCATCTCGGACCAACTCAAAGAAGTCAAAAAAACCTTTGGCAAAGACTATGAAGGCGGGGCGCGGCGCACGCAATTTGCCGAGGCCGGCGAGGTTGAGGAAGTCCCGCTTGAAGCGATGATCGACCGGGAGCCAGTAACCGTTGTCTGCTCCAAGATGGGTTGGATCCGGGCGATGTCCGGTCATATCGACCTAGAGCGTGAGTTGAAGTTCAAAGACGGTGACGAAGGGCGTTTCATTTTTCACGCGGAGACAACCGATCGCCTCCTGGTATTCGGCACAAATGGTCGATTCTATACCTTGTCGGCGGCCAATTTACCGGGCGGTCGGGGTATGGGCGAACCGCTTCGGCTAATGGTTGACCTCCCAAATGAGGCAGACATTGTCGCGATTTTCATTCATAGCCCGGGTCGCAAGCTGTTGGTTGCGTCAAGTGCCGGAGATGGGTTCATCGTTCCCGAAGATGACGTCGTGGCGCAGACCCGAAGCGGCAAGCAGGTTTTGAATGTCAAAGACGGCGTAGTTGCCAGAGTCTGTCGCACTGTCGACGGCGATCACGTGGCTTGCGTTGGTGAGAACCGCAAAGTGCTTATTTTCCCGATTAATGAGCTTCCGGAGATGGGCCGTGGCAAGGGCGTGCGCCTGCAGAAGTTCAAGGATGGCGGGCTTAGCGATGCCTCGACGTTCACGATGAGCGATGGGCTGAGCTGGCTTGATCCGGCTGGTCGCAAGCGGATCGAGACAGAGCTCGCCGAATGGGTCGGCAAACGTGCAACCGCTGGCAGAATGGCACCTAGAGGTTTTCCACGCGATAATCGTTTCACTTAAGAAGATTCGATTTTGATTGCGTCACAGCCTTTAAGTTATTGCTGACAACCCATGGTGTTGTAACCTTGACGACACAGGGCTAAATTTCGTCTTAAACCAGCCCCAGTTTAGCCAGATCGCGAACAGACTTTGCTTTGACCGGTTATTCCAGAGGGAAATTGAGCAATGAAGACAATTGACGGCAAATATTACGGCTCAGCGATGCCGTTGTTTGGTTTATTTATTAAAACATCAATCCTGACGCTCGTCACTGTTGGGCTATACCGCTTTTGGG
This sequence comes from Pseudomonadota bacterium, assembly GCA_038531775.1. GTDB lineage: Bacteria > Pseudomonadota > Alphaproteobacteria > Rhodobacterales > Rhodobacteraceae > Roseovarius. The sequence goes on from JBCBBI010000019.1 coordinate 55,436, forward strand.
CAAAGACGCGAATTCGCCGCTACATCTGGTCGGCCACGTCCGGGGATGGCGACGGTTTTGAATACACCGGTACAGGACTGGAGAAGTTGCTTGGGTTTCTTGTCGCCATCATATTGCTGGCGATTTACCTCGGCATCGTGCAGATGCTATTGCTCTATTTTGGGATCTTTCTCTTCGAGGACCCAACCACACAAGCACAGGTATTTGCACAGTCTGCAGGCCTCTTTATAACGGTTATCGCTGTCCTACCTTTAATTTTCTTCGCGCAATATCGCGCGCGGCGGTACAAGCTGTCTCGAACGCGCTGGCGCGGTATCCGATTTGGCATGGAAAACGGTGCCTGGGGCTACGTTTGGCGTGCGATCATTCATTACACACTGACGGCTTGCACCCTAGGTCTTCTTCTGCCGAGGCAGACATTTTATCTTGAAAAATACATGGCTGACCGGATGTGGTACGGGAATGCGCAATTCACCCAGGAAGGCAAATGGACTAGTCTTTATGCCGGGCTGACGCACGTGATTGTCGCGATCGCGCTTATGGTGCTTGGCGGCTTTATGGCGTCAAGCAGTCCCGTACTTGGTGGCCTAGCCATGGTTTTAGGTTACTTCTGGTTTCTGGTGGGCCTCGTCGCCTACCGAATCTATGCCTTTAACTACATGATGAAGCACAAAAAGCTCGGAGGTGAAGTGAGCTTTGAAGCGGAGGCAGAGACAGGTCGGGTTATAAAGATCGCGATTGTTGGATCACTGGCCGTGATTGCGGCTACGTTTGTAGCTGGTATCTTCTTCGCCTTACTTGCGGCTGCCTTCGGAATGTTCAACTCGTTCACAAACCCTGATCCAGCTGCGTTTGTGAACGGGATAGGGGTTGGCGGTTTTGCCCTGTTCGGTCTCTACTATATTGTTCTCATCATATTGATCGGAGGCGTGTCATTGATTGCAATAACGCAACGCATCATTGCGCATGTTGTAGATTCAGTTTCGGTGCAAAATGCTGCGCATCTCGATGTGATCCGCCAACGCATGGCTGACGAAGGTGCAGATGCCGAGGGCTTTGCCGACGCGCTTGATGTAGGCGGTGCGATTTGATGCAGACGAGTGGCCGGTTTTTTGATGGAGAAACCGGCCTGCGCCTTGAGGTCGAGGTTTCAATAGACGAGGCAGCACAACGTTTGCGGCTTGCGCATCCTGACCTTCCGTCCGATCTGCAAGACTGGCCGGTTACAGAGCTGCGGGCCTTGGGTGACGAGGCGCGCACAGATCAGATAACAATAAGCTTGCGCGCAGATCATTCTGCGGACAGTGCTCTTATCGACAATGCCCGACTTATTCTGAGCGAGGGCGTCTTTATTGCGCGGCTGCGCAAGATGAGCCCAAGCTTGCACAAGCGTGACCTTCCGAAACGCACCTATTCGAAGGTCGCCGCAAGGATTGGGATGGCTGTCGGGGCAGTTGTCCTGATGCTCTTTGTTATCTTGCCTGCCATGGCTCATACCCTGGCAGAGATTATCCCGCCAGAGCGCGAAAGCCGTTGGGGTAAATCTGTGGTGGCTCAAATGGAGCGCTTCTTCGGTGGGCGTGAGATTGGCGCCCTCACATGCGTAAACCCTAAAGGTGAAGCCGCGCTTCAGACAATGATGCAGCGTCTGACAAGCGGCACAGAGCTTGAATACGATGTCAACATTCGCATTTTCGACCACAAAATGGTCAACGCTTTTGCGGCTCCCGGTGGTGAAGTTGTGCTTATGCGAGGGCTAATCAAAGCCGCCAAAAGCCCTGATGAAGTTGCTGCCGTCTTGGCACATGAAATTGCCCATGTCGAAAATCGTGACGCTACGCGCAATACCCTCCGCGCTGCGGGCTCTGCAGGTCTGCTTTCGATGGTGCTTGGCGATTTCGCAGGCGGGTCTTTGGCAGTAATAATCGCAGACGCTACGTTAAACGCTTCTTACACACGCGAGGCTGAAGCGGCGGCGGATGCATATGCGCTGGCGATGCTCAATAGTTCAGGAACAAGCAGTGCAGGCATGGCTGACTTCTTTGCCTATGTGGCTAAGCTGCAAGGCGGTATCAAAATCCCAGAGTATCTTTCAAGCCACCCGTCTACTGATGGTCGAGAGGCTCGCGCCCGCGAGTTTGCCGAAACACAAAGCGAAACGAAACCTATCCTTAATGAGACAGAGTGGCAGGCACTGCGTGAGATCTGCGATTGATTTCAGTGGCACACGCATGTGTGAGAAGGCGCTATTTGTTCGTGTCTATGATGGCAACTATTTTTACGTCTAAGAATAATTTGAGGAACTTTTCATGCTGTCTCGTCGAAAAGCTTTAATCGGTGGCACGTCACTGCTTGTTGCGGGTGGCGCTTATCTTTGGACGACGCGTTCCGCTTCAGGTACGCAATCGGATTGGTACGCCGGTGCCGGCGGATATGCTTGTGATGGTGCTGACGTCGTCGCGTATCATGGCTTGGAAAGCTCGGCGCGTGGGATTTCTGGTAGCGACGAATTTACCACGGAGTGGTCTGGTGCAAAATGGCGTTTTGTTTCTTCCGAAAATCGCGATGAGTTTTTGCTTAACCCGAACGCCTACGCCCCTCAATATGGTGGCTACTGCGCTTGGGCAATGGCGCGAGGATCAAAGGCGCATGGTGATGTCGACGCCTGGATGCTGTTGGATGGCAAGCTTTACATGAACTACAGCGCACGGGTCCGTCGTTGGTGGCAAGCCGATATGCCGAAATTCATTGCCCAAGCGGATGAACAATGGCCAGCCTTACGGGCCAAGTCATAGTCTCAGGACCTTTTCGTCGCTAAGCGTTTAATGACCGGATAAATTTGCGAAAAACCTGCGTCTGCGATACCCAGATATAAAAGAGGTATCGGGAGGGGTTAATGCGGGCGTGGTTGGCGATGTTTTTTTGTCTAACGGCGTGCAGTAATTCCAATGATCTCGACCAAGCTCCCGTTTATCTTGGTAACTTTTCTCTTGGCCATAACGTTGTTATCGCGCCCAACCTGACGCGCGCTCCTGCGTCCCGCGAGGCCAGCGAAGGGGAATGGGTCGAAGCGCTAACCCTCGCCATTGATGATCGTTTTGCGCGTTATAATGGCCCTGGGCTTTATCATTTCGGAGTCAGCGTAGAGGGCTATCTTCTGGCTATTCCAGGCGTGCCATTCGTTGTTTCGCCTAAATCGGCGCTGAGCGTGCGCCTGACGGTGTGGGATGACTCCCGGGAACGTAAGCTCAATAGTGAACCCAAAGTGATAAATGTCTTTGAGAACATATCGGCACAAACCGTCATTAGTTCAGGCCTTTTGCAGACGCGAAACAAGCAAATGGAAAACCTAGCGCGCAATGTTGCCAAGCAAATCGAAAGCTGGTTGGTAAAGCAGAATTTTGAGAAGGGTTGGCTTGAAGAGGATGGTATCCCGGTCAAGAGAAAACCACGTGGTCAGGACGTCCGTGCTTTCTTGCGAAACGAAGAACAGCAGCGCTCAGATGAACAAAAAGCAATCGATGCTGCTGTCGCAGAAGCTATCTCTGGAAGACCTGCGGTGCCTTTGGGACCTACAGTCTCCGACGCCGATAGCAGTGTTTTGGAAGATGAGGAATGAGATAGATCAACTGATATGTCTCTATTGCATCAAGCAATCATGAAACTCCTTATGAAACGCTTGATTTTATCGCCTTTACCCAATAAAGGCGCGCGCAGGATACAACCGGTCATACGTGACCTCAGAGAATAAGGCGCCCAGAGATATGGCAAAGGAAAAGTTTGACCGCAGCAAGCCGCATTGCAACATTGGCACGATTGGGCATGTTGACCACGGCAAGACGACGTTGACGGCTGCGATTACGAAGCAGTTTGGCGAGTTCAAGGCCTATGATCAGATCGATGCGGCGCCGGAGGAGAAGGCGCGTGGGATCACCATCTCGACCGCGCATGTGGAATATGAGACCGACGCGCGTCACTACGCCCATGTCGACTGCCCGGG
>JBCBBI010000020.1:0-53278 GCA_038531775.1 Pseudomonadota bacterium
CCACAGAAATGAGACCGCTCTGCATATCGCTTTGCGACACGCACGAGTAAGGGTGAAACGGTGGGGTAAGAGCCCACCGCGGGACGGGCAACCGGACCGGCATGGCAAGCCCCACCGGGAGCAATGCCAAATAGGGACAGCACATGGGCCGCCTTGGCTCGCAGTCCGGGTTGGCAGCTTGAGCCTGCGGGCAATCGCAGGTCTAGAGGAATGGTCGTTCACGACAGAATCCGGCTTATAGGCTCTCCGCGCTTGACCATTTCCTGAATGCTCTGCAGGCTCGCTTACGTCAAACAAAGGGACACGCGATTGCCAAAAGATATGGAACAAATAGAAGAGCTTTTGAGCAGGTTCATTGGCTACCCTACAATCTCAGAAGATAGCAATCTGCCGTTGATCGCTGATCTGGCCGAGAGGCTGGAACATGTGGGTGCAAAGGTTGAGCTTTTCCCTGACGAGACCGGCGAGAAAGCAAATCTTTTTGCCACACTTGGCCCAGACGCAGATGGCGGTATCGTGCTTTCGGGACATAGTGACGTGGTGCCAGTCGCAGGTCAGAACTGGTCCTCTGATCCGTTCAGAATGGAGCCACGTGACGAACGTCTCTATGGGCGCGGCACCTGCGATATGAAGGGTTTTATTGCCTGCTGTATGGCTATGGCGCCGGAATTTGCAGAGCTCGATCTGAAACGCCCGCTGCATTTTGCCATTACCTATGACGAGGAAACGGGATGTTTTGGCGCACAGGCCTTGGCGAAAATCCTGGCGGCAAAACAAACACGCCCAAGTGTGGCACTCGTCGGCGAGCCCACAATGATGAAGGTGATCGACGGGCATAAGGGATGTCATGAATACACGACGTATTTCAATGGTTTAGCGGGTCACGGCTCTGCCCCGGCAAAGGGCGTGAACGCAGTGGAATATGCGGCGCGCTATGTTTCGCGCTTGATTTACTTGCAAGCGCAATTGCAGGCCCGCGCCCCAAAAGATTGCCGGTTTGATCCCCCTTGGAGCACGATAAGTGTGGGCGGGCTGCATGGCGGGGTAGCCCATAATGTGATCCCGAATGTAGCACGTGTCGAATGGGATTTTCGACCAGTGCAGTCATCGGACAAAAGCTATGTCCAAAGTGAACTGCAACGCTATTGCCACGAAGACCTGTTGCCCAAAATGCGGGCGGTTTTTGCCGATGCGGAGATAAACACAGAAGTAATCGGTGAGGTTGAGGGATTGATGCCGGCAGAGCCCAATGAGGCGCGCGAAATCGTCATGTCGCTCACGGGCGCCAATAGCACCGAGACAGTGGCTTTTGGCACGGAGGCGGGGATTTTCCAGAGCTTGGGCATGTCGGTCGTGGTCTGTGGACCTGGATCAATTGATCAGGCGCATAGAGCAGATGAGTATGTGGAACGAGAGCAGCTAGAGCTTTGTATAAAGATGCTGGATGGGCTTAAGGCGACCCTCACTTAGCACCTGGGTCAAATTCGCTCAAAAGTCAGATAATGCGGTACGCGGCCTTCGCGCAGGGCCTTTTGCTCATAGCGCGTGGAAATCCAGTCGCCCCAAGGTTCTCGCCAGTCTTGGGCCCCTTTACAGCGCCAGGTAAATTCATGTTTTGGAACAACTTCCAAGGCTTGACGGACATAGTCCGGGATATCTGTCGCAACGCGTAAAATGGCGCCCGGTTTCATTACGCGCGCTAAAGGTTCGAGATAATCTGCCGTCACAAATCTGCGCCGGTGATGCTTTTTCTTAGGCCAAGGATCGGGGTAAAGCAGAAAGGTGCGCTCGACACTTGCCTCCGGCAGCACGTCAAAGAGATCGCGGACATCACCCGGATGAATTCGGATATTATCCTGATTTAATTTGCGGATTTTGCCCAAGAGCATGGCCACGCCGTTGATATAAGGCTCGCATCCGATGAAGCCGACATTTGGGTTCCCTTCAGCCTGGTGAACCAGATGTTCGCCACCGCCAAAGCCAACCTCCAGCCAGAGGGGTCTATCACCAAATAATTTTTTTATTTCGATTTGTTGCCGCTCGGGATTTATGTCCCATCCAACAGCGCCGACGGAAAGATCGGCCAGATCTTCTGCAAGCCATTCCTGTTGTGAAGCGCGGAGCTTATTGCCTTTGGTCCGGCCATACATGTTGCGCCAAGGCGCGCCGGAACGATGTGTAGGTTTATCAGCCATGTCATTTTTGCGCCTGCGCCAGTAGACGTGGCGCAAGGCTTATAAGAAACAGCTCAAACAGCCTTTTTGAGGGCGTCGACCAAATCGGTCTTTTCCCAGCTGAAACCGCCATCGGCATCTGGCTCGCGACCGAAGTGACCGTAGGCGGCCGTACGCTGGTAGACAGGCTTGTTCAGACCAAGCTGATCGCGAATGCCACGCGGAGTAAGATCCATAGCTGCAGAAACTGCTCTTTCAATGTCTGCTGGAGAGACCTCGCCGGTGCCATGTGTATCGACATAGATCGACAGTGGTTTTGCCACGCCAATCGCATAACTAAGCTGCAGCGTGCAACGCTCGGCCATTCCCGCCGCAACGACATTTTTCGCCAGATAACGCGCCGCATAGGCGGCCGAACGGTCAACTTTCGTGGGGTCCTTACCGGAGAACGCGCCGCCGCCATGGGGCGCCGCGCCGCCATAGGTGTCAACGATGATCTTGCGTCCAGTAAGACCCGCATCACCGTCAGGGCCGCCGATGACGAAAGTGCCCGTCGGATTCACCCACCATTCGGTGGCCTCAGTGATTAGTTCAGCCGGAAGCACTTCACGAATATAAGGTTCCACAATGGCTCGGATATCATCGCTGCTCTGATCTTCGCTCGCGTGCTGGGTCGATAGAACAATCGAGGTGATCTCAACCGGCCTGCCTCCTTCATAGCGCAGGCTGATCTGGCTTTTGGCATCGGGCTTCAGGGTCGGCTCCTGGCCTGCTTTGCGCACCTCGGCCAGACGGCGCAGTACGGCGTGACTATATTGAATTGGCGCAGGCATTAATGCCTCGGTCTCATTGGTGGCATAACCAAACATTATGCCCTGATCGCCGGCGCCTTCATCGCCGCGCTCGCCGGTCACGCCTTGCGCAATATGTGCCGATTGTTCGTGCAGGAGATTGGTCACTTCGCATGTGTTCCAGTGGAATTTATCCTGCTCATAGCCAATGTCTTTGATGCAGTCGCGTGCGATGGCTTCGATCCGGCCCATATAATCACGCAGCTTGTCAACGTCTGACAGGCCCACCTCTCCGCCTACAACCACACGATTGGTCGTTGCAAAGGTTTCGCATGCAACGCGAGCGTTTGGCTCTTCACTCAAAAACGCATCAAGAACGGCATCGGAAATCCGGTCGCAGACCTTATCAGGATGGCCCTCTGAAACGGACTCAGAGGTGAACACATAGTTATTTCGGGACATATATTGCTCCATTAAAGAAATGCACCGCCACGTCAGGAAGCCGTTGTAGCAGGGTCAGCTCTGCATATTGATGGGTGGTTTGGCCGTCAATCGTTAACTTGGCGTTTGAACACTGCGCGTGAACAATCCGGAAACAAAAACCATCAGCAGCGCAAATAGGATCATTGGCCAATCACCCACGCGTGAATAGACAGTCGCAGGAAGGGCTGGCGGTAGTTGTAGATCAAGAAATCCGGTCTCATTGAGGGCCAGAGAACCGGTAATATTACCTGCCGCATCGATCATTGCAGAAATGCCGGTATTGGCCACGCGGATCATGGGCAGACCCATTTCAACGCTGCGTAGGCGCGCTTGTGCCAAATGCTGGTATGGACCAGAGGCCTCGCCAAACCAAGCGTCGTTCGTGATCATCAAAAGCATATCCGGGCGATCCGGCGCTGAGAGCAGGTTGCGAGCAAACACTCCTTCGTAACATATCAGCGGGAGTGCGTTTCCAAGTTCGCCCATCTCGATTATCTCAGACCCAGGTCCGGCGGAAAAGCCACTGCCGTGCTCTGCAGCAAGGCCAAAGATGCCAAAGCGGGCTAGAAAACTGCCAAAAGGCATAAATTCCCCAAAGGGCACCAGGTGGTGTTTGTCATAGGTTGCAGATATCTGTCCTGCCCCGTCGATCAGGGCCATGGAATTGTAAAACCTGCGCCCCTCGCTGCGACGGACGCCTATTACAACTGGTGCATCTCCGGCCGCATCGCTAATGAGATCGATCGCCGGGCCCGCATCCTCCAACATGTAGACCACGGAATTTTCCGGCCAGACAACCAAATCCGGTTCGCCCGGCTCAGCGGTAAAGCTGACCATACGTTGAAAGAAGCCAGGTATTTTGTCGCGATCCCATTTCTCGTGCTGGGGCACATTGGGTTGGACCAATCGCACAACAGGTGCGTCTGATGCGGCTTCTGCCTGCGGTTTGAGAGACACTCCGCCGAAAAGAAGAACCATCAAGAATAATAGCCCGGCACAGCCTGCCATCCGATGCTTTGACAAAAAATACCAAAGCGATACCGAGCCAAACAGCACGAGAAAGACCAATAGCAGCGCGCCACCATAACTGGCCCAATGAAGCAGCGGCGAGGCAATCAAGACATGGCCGAGCTGCGCCCATGGAAACCCTGTAAAGAGAACGCCACGCAGCCATTCAAACGCGATCATGCCGCCAATCCAGGGCCAAGGCTGCGCACCGATCAGACGTGCGAGCCAGAAGGGTGCCGCCCAAAACAATCCCATGCCAATACTGAGCAGCACAATTGCGAATGGCGCCATCCAGCCATGTCGCGCTAGGTCGACAAAAAACGGCTCTACGATCCAGTTGAGTGCCAGAGCGAAATAGCCGATGCCGCTGACAAGGCCTAAGACTGCTGCCTGCTTTCCGCTCTCGGTCGCAAGAAAAAGCCCGAACAGCAATGCCATACTGCCGATTGTCAGAGGCCAAAGCTCCCATGGTGCCTGTCCCAGTGCCGCCAAGGCACCGATTCCAGCCATGGCGGGATATCGGAAAATCGGCCGCGTTGTGAGAAGGTTTTGGGCCATGGCAGCGGCCTGAGACATGATTTACTTGCCTTTTTGCGCGGCGGGCAAGCTCACCCGCAAACGTTTGATGCGCCTTGGGTCTGCCTCCAGCACCTGCATTTCAACACCGCTTGGATGCTCTACAATTTCTCCGCGTACGGGCACGCGACCGAGCAGCATGAAAACCAGCCCTCCAAGCGTGTCAATCTCTTCTTCGTCCACCTTTTCGGCATCGGTAAGCGATATACCAATTTCGCTCTCAAATTCATCGAGAGGGGTTTTCGCTTTGGCCAGATAACAATCAGACTTTTCTTTAACCCAGAAAAGTCCTTCTTCGACGTCATGTTCGTCAGTGATCTCACCGACGACCTGTTCAATGAGGTCCTCGATGGTCAGCAAGCCGTCAACACCACCATACTCATCAATGACAAGCGCCATGTGTTTACGTTCCGCCTGCATTTTCTGCAGCAAGACACCAATCGGCATGGACGGTGGAACAAACATTAATGGCCGCAGTAGCTTTTTAAGCGAAAACCGCCCGCCACCGCCGTTAAAGCCATGTTTGAGAGCAAAATCCTTCAGATGTGCCATCCCGACGGGCGTATCAAGCGTACCGTCATAAACTGGCAAACGTGTAAGCCCGCTGTCGCGGAAGGTTTTAACAAGTTCTTCCTTGGTGCTGTTGAGCGGTACCGAAACGATATCAGCTTTTGGGATAGCCACATCCTCAACGGAAAGAATGCGCAGATTGCCAAGGCCTGGACCCTGCGCATGCACCGAGACCCCATTGACCATTTCGTGCCCGTTGAGCTCCTCCGCGCCGCCAAAGGCTCCAAAAATACGACCCAGAAAACCAGGCTTGCTATCTTCAGAATGTTTTAAACTATGGCTTTCGCCACCGGGGTCCTCGTCCTGCGCGCCATGCGCTGCGCTAGAGGATGCGTCGATATTGTCGCCCATTGGTCCTTTCCGATACGCGGGATTAACCCGAGAGTGCTAATATGGGTTAGAAACACCCAGTTTGCCAAGTATTTTGACTTCAGTTTGTTCCATTAACGCAGCATCTGCGTCATTTTCGTGATCGTAGCCAAGCAGGTGCAGAATACCATGCACCAAAAGATGGCTCGTGTGATCTTGCAAAGACTTGCCTGTCTCTCGCGCTTCGCGAGCGCAGGTTTCATAGGCAATCGCTACATCGCCCAGTTCCAGATCACCGCTCAGCTCAGGCATTTGCGGCACCTCGCCTGGCGTTGCAGCGGCACGTTCCGCACTAGGCCAGCTCAGCACATTGGTGGCCGCTTCTTTGCCAAGAAAGTCGGCGTTCAAAGCCGCGATCCGCGCGTCATCACAGCCCAAAACACAGATCTCAAAATCCTCAGATAGGCCCTTAAAGGCGCTGACGGCTTTGGCTGACCCAATGGCTAGTTTTTCAAGCTCAAGCTCCTGCCAACGGACATCCTCGATCAGAGTCTCAACCATCATAGCGTAGGTCAGTTGGGTTGTTCAGCGTCATACGCCTCGATAATCGCGGCCACCAGAGGGTGGCGAACCACGTCCTTTGAGGTGAAATAATTAAACGATATCTTGGGTATATCTTTCAAAAGCCGCTCTGCATCGTGCAAACCGGATGTAACCCCGCGGGGAAGATCCACTTGACTGCGGTCTCCTGTGATAACCATTCGGCTGCCCTCACCCAAGCGTGTAAGGAACATCTTCATTTGCATCGAGGTGGCATTCTGCGCCTCGTCCAGCACGACGAAGGCATTGGCCAGTGTGCGCCCTCGCATAAAGGCAAGTGGCGCGATCTCTATGCGCTTTTCCTCAATGAGTTTTCCAACCTGCTTGGCGGGCAGAAAATCATTCAATGCGTCATAGAGCGGCTGCATATACGGATCGACCTTATCCTTCATGTCTCCGGGCAGATAGCCGAGCTTCTCTCCAGCTTCTACCGCCGGGCGGCTTAGGATAATGCGGTCTACGTGGCCCATGATGAACATCGACACGCCAGCCGCCACCGCAAGATATGTCTTGCCGGTGCCTGCAGGTCCTATCCCAAACGCCAGATCGTTGGTGAATAGAGACTTCACATAGGCCTTTTGCGCGTCCGTGCGCGGCTCAACCGGTTTTTTACGCGTCTTGATTTCGAATCGGTCACCAGAGAACATCTCCATCTGGTCATCCGGGTCCGTTACATTCGCCGACACACCAACCATTCGCAGTTCGCGGTCCACATCGCCATGCTCGACGCTGCGCCCTTGCTCTAAACGCTGGTAGAGCGAATGAAGGACATCTTTTGCAATCGCAGAGGCATCTGGGTCACCTATAATGGTTAGAACATTTCCTCGTCTGAGGATCTGCACTGCTAGGGATTTTTCAACTTCGGCGATATTGCGATCATATTCGCCGCACAGATCGATCAGCAGTAGGTTATCGGGAAACTCAACGACCGTTTCATGGATTTCGGACGGGTTTGTCTGCGGCGTCAGCACATCTGTGGCCAATCAAAACTCCTGTTTGCTGCTGGCACAATGGTGCCAATTTGCAAGCGGGGTGACAAGGCTCAGCAATCACTGGAATTGAAATTGAAGCAAAAAAATGCCGCGTGTTTCAACATCGCGGCATCTTTTTTGTGTGGGTTAGGCAAGGTCAAATCGGATCTGGAAACTCTGATCCACTTTTGAACGGGCCGGTCGCGATCGTCGGAGGTGCTACACCTGAGCAGACAGGCTTACCACGAGGGTCGAGCCTCGCCGAGAGATACCCCTCTACACCATCATCGATGATCCAATGATCGCATCCGTTTGGATCGACCCAAATCCCGGCCTTAAGTTGTGTCAGCTCTTTGCTGTCGATGCCGAGATCGATTGTTTTATCGACCTTATCGCCATCTACCACGCCGCAGGCGGTAAGGGCGAAAATGACCGGAAGCGACAGAAAAATTTTGTAGGTTTTCATGGCTCAGCTCCCACCCTGACAGACGATCTCAACGCGCCGGTTCAATGCCTGGCCCTCACGCGTGCCATTGGTGGCGCGCGGTTGGCGCTCTCCCAGGCCGCGCACGCTCGCCACGCGTGCGCCCACTTCGCGCGCAACGGCAGCGACGGAATTGGCGCGACGTTGTGAAAGCTCAAGATTATAAGCATCAGAGGCGCGGCTATCAGTATGTCCTGTTATGATGAACGATGCCGCACTCGACGAGCGGAAGAAATTGCGCAACCGTTCGCGACCTGCGGCACCGATACGCGCGCTATCTGTGGCAAACATTTGGTCTGATTCTACAACGCCACACAGGTTTCCACGCCGACAGACAGGAATACCATCTCGCGTTACATGCGGTGTCATAAAGCCCTCGATGCCATCGTCGATAACCCAGTGTTCACACCCGTCGGGATCAACCCAAATACCAGGGACATAGCGCTGTCCGAATTGCGTTCTCTGGCCATCGGTATCGCCCAGCGTCTGCGCACTTACATCCGAGGCGATGAGCGCCGCACCAATTAAACCCGCGCTAAACGCGCTGGTAAGCTTCGCAGACGCACGTCTTTTGGAAATGGTTCGCACCATGTCTTTCATTCTGAATACCCCCACTACCCACCCTGAAAGAGAGGCGGATATAATACTCAGAATCCACGCTAGCAAAATTTTCAGCGATGCGAAACGCGCTGCTTCGTTAACTGTCAGCGAAAAGGAAACAAAAATAGAATTTCGAAAAAATAGTTGCCAAAAATGCGAATTTTCAAGCATTTACTTGCTCAAATCACATCGGAATTTTATCGCGAAGCGCGACTTCTATCCGGCGATCAGACGACCTTCGAGCGAGTTCGTGCCGCTTTGTACGATTTTCGCGCGAACAAGATCGCCCGGTTGAAGCGATGCATCAGCAATATGAACCGCATGGAGGTAGTCAGACTTACCCACCATCTGATTTTCAAACTTGCCTTTACGTTCGATCAGCACACCAATCTCGCGACCGACCATCGAATCCTGAATTTCACGCTGCTGTTTGGTTATCAAAGCTTGCAAGCGATGAAGTCGTTCCGTTTTGACATCCTCGTCAAGCTGATCTCGCTCTGCCGCTGGCGTCCCAGGCCGCGTCGAATATTTGAAAGAGTATGCGTAGCCATACCTGACCTCTTCTACGAGATCGAGCGTGGCCTGAAAGTCTTCTTCACTCTCTTCGGGGAAGCCTACAATAAAATCGCCAGACAACAGGATATCAGGTCGTGCCGCGCGGATGCGCTCTATCAGACGCAAATAGCTCTCGGCAGTGTGTTTGCGGTTCATGCGTTTGAGCACGTAATCGCTGCCCGATTGCACCGGCAGATGCAGATAAGGCATCAGCTTTTTACAGGCCGCATGAGCTTCGATAAGGTCATCGGCCATGTCATTGGGGTGGCTGGTGGTAAATCTAATGCGTTCCAACCCTTGGATTTCGTCCAAGGCCCAAATCAATTGTGCCAAAGACCAGTCCGTACCATCTGGGCCAGGTCCGTGATAGGCATTCACGTTCTGGCCCAGAAGAGTGATTTCACGTACGCCCCGGGCCACAAGGTTATGAGCCTCATCAATGATCTTTTGCACAGGACGGCTGGTTTCGGCGCCGCGTGTGTATGGCACCACGCAAAACGCGCAAAACTTGTCGCAGCCCTCTTGCACCGTCAGAAACGCCGCTGGCGCACGCTTGGCCAACGGGCGCTGTTTCAGTTTTGCAAATTTGTCTTCGACCGGAAAATCAGTGTCGAGCGCCTTCTCACCGCTACGCGCTTTGGCTTCTAGCTCTGGCAACCGGTGATAGCTCTGCGGGCCAACAACCAAATCGACAAGAGGCTGACGGCGCATGATCTCCTCGCCCTCGGCCTGCGCCACACAGCCCGCAACCCCGATTTTCAAATCAGGCCGGTCGTCTTTGAGTTTGCGGTAGCGACCCAGTTCTGAATAAATCTTTTCGGCCGCTTTTTCTCGGATGTGACAAGTGTTGAGCAGAATCATATCCGCGTCGTCAGGCTTGTCTGTCTCAACATATCCGGCGCCGCCCATGGCCTCTGCCATGCGCTCAGAATCGTAAACGTTCATCTGGCAGCCGTAAGTCTTTATGAACAGCTTCTTCGTATTTGGCTTATTCACACCCTGTTCCTTTTTCGGAAACCATATTTTTACTATCCGAGAATTTATGGCTACAACAACAAAGCTGTCACTTGCAATGATTTGTCTTTTGCTCGACGCTGCGCTTAAAACTAAGGCAAAAGATGCAGTATCCAACTCTTGAATCAGTTTTAGGTGGCGAAAACCTCTCTGCAGTCAAAGGGCCGGTGGCGATGGTGTTCATCGAGGATGACGTTGAGGTTGATTCAACGCTACGCCATCATCTGGATACCGGTTTCACGACTGTGATGGCTCTGATGCCCGACGATTTTTCTTTGGCTGAGGACGTCAAGGATAGGGTCATCCGCTTAAGCTTCGACGTGGCCGGGTCTGATAGGTTTGCCGAAGCCGTCAATCAGGTGATCGAGGCCATACCACAGCGATGGATCTATTACTGTTTCAATGCTGAGTATTTGTTTTTTCCATTCTGCGAAACCAGAGCCGTGAGCGAAATGCTTGCGTTTCACAGCGAAGAGCGTCGCGATGCGATGCTGGCTTATGTGGTCGATCTTTACGCCGGGGATTTAGATGCGTACCCGAATGCGGTTTCTCTGGAAGATGCACATCTTGACCGGTCAGGCTATTACGCCTTGGCGCGAAATGACCCTGACAATCACAATTACCCCAAAGAGCGGCAGCTTGATTTCTTTGGTGGCCTGCGTTGGCGCTATGAAGAGCACATTCCGCTGGAACGTCGTCGCATCGACAGGATTGCGCTTTTCCGGGCAAAACCAGGTCTGAAACTACGGGATGATCACACATTTAATGAAGACGAATACAACACTTATGCCTGCCCCTGGCATCATAACCTGACGGCATCGATTGTGTCATTTCGAGCGGCAAAAGCCCTGAAGAGAAATCCCGGCTCGACCTTTGATATCGAAAATTTCAAATGGCATAACTCTGCACCATTTGAGTGGCATTCGCGACAGTTGTTGGATTTGGGCCTGATGGAACCTGGCCAGTGGTTTTGAAAACTGAATGAAGAAACCAGGCAGGATAAGCTCCGCCTAGTTCAAGTGTTTGGTGTCGACCTATTTGTCGGCTAGTCGACGCAGAGCATCCGTAATTGGATCTTCTGAGCCCTCCGCAGCATCTGCGCCATTAAGACCAAAGTTAGCCATGGCGGTAAGGTAGCCGTTTCCGTCCTGGTTGTTCGCAAATTCAAGCGCATAGGTCAGCGACGCACGCATGCCGTCATGCACCGAAGGGGCAAGCTCTGGTTCACGCCAGATAACCGTCATGCCAAGTCCGAAAAGAGCCAATGTCACAACGCGGGAAAGGCCGCGTGCTCTCTTTGCTCGAGCTTTGCACCGATCGGCGCGTATTGTCTGGGGATCACGAGTGAATGTCATGATTAATGCGTCGACATTTTTCATGGCGAATCTAAGGCAAAAACCGGGTGAAAACCCGGCACACCTTTTAAAGTTTATCGGATTGCGGCATGCCTAGGACGTGATAGCCACCGTCCACACGGATCACCTCGCCCGTGGTACATGCACCAGACGGTGCAGCGAGATAAACGGCCGTGCCACCAATCGCCTCAAGCGTGGCATTGGCTCTCAGTGGCGCATTCTCTTCTGTATGGCGGAAAGTACGCCTTGCCCCACCAATCGCAGCACCAGCAAGCGTCTTCATTGGACCCGGCGAGATCGCATTTACGCGGATGCCGTCGGGCCCCAGATCATTCGCCAAATAACGCGTTGTGGCCTCCAGCGCTGCCTTAGCCACGCCCATCACATTATAGTTTGGCACAACACGGTTGGAGCCCTGATATGTCAGGGTCAAAAGAGTACCACCGTTTTCCTGCATCAAAGGATGCGCCCGACGCGCGACCTCGATGAACGAATAAACGGAAATATCCATCGAATGTTTGAAATTGCCGCGAGTGGTGTTCAAAAAGCGCCCTGTCAGCTCTGATTTATCCGAGAAGGCAATCGCATGGACCAAAAAGTCAATCGTCGGCCATGTTTTTGAAAGCGTATCGAATGCAGCCTCAATAGACGCATCATCCGTCACATCCACATCGAGCAAAGTGTTTGACCCCAGCGATTCGGCCAAAGGCTCTACCCGTTTGGCAAAAGCCTCGCCCTGATAGCTAAAGGCAAGCTCTGCTCCGGCCTCGTGCATCGCCTTAGCAATGCCCCAGGCGATCGAGCGATCATTGGCCACACCCATAACAAGGCCGCGCATGCCATCCATAGGTTTTGTCATTCGGTTCTCATCCATCATACCGGCTCAACAGCATCGAGCCATTCGTGCCGCCAAAGCCAAAGCTGTTTGTCATCACCGTGTCGAGCCCCGCCTCTTCTACCAAAGAGGTTGCGACTTCGCCTTCTTTCAGTGCCGGATCGAGCGTTTCGACATTGATCGAAGGGATGATGAAATCGTTTTTGAGCGCCAAAAGGCAGTAGATAGCCTCTTGCGCTCCAGTGGCGCCTTGGCTGTGTCCGGTCATCGACTTGGTCGAACTGATCGGAGGCGCCGTGTCCTCGCCAAAGACGCGCCTTACCGCCTCGACCTCACCCACATCGCCAACCGGTGTCGATGTGCCATGCGCATTGATATAGCCCACCTTGCGGTTATCCGTGAGCTGCCCAAGTGCAAGACGCATGGCGCGCTCACCGCCTTCGCCCGATGGTGCAACCATGTCGTGGCCATCGCTGGTCGCGGCATACCCCGTGACCTCTGCGTAAATCTTGGCACCGCGGGCCTTGGCATGTTCCAGCTCTTCGAGAACGACAATGCCACCGCCGCCAGAAATAACAAAGCCGTCTCGATCCGCATCAAAAGCACGGCTGGCCTTCTCCGGCGTATCATTGAATTTCGACGACATCGCCCCCATTGCGTCAAACAGACAGGACAGCGTCCAATCGAGCTCTTCGCCACCGCCGCCAAACATTACGTCTTGTTTTCCCAACATGATCTGTTCCGCTGCATTGCCGATGCAATGCAAGCTGGTCGAGCAGGCGGATGTGATTGAATAATTTACGCCCTTGATTTTGAATGCCGTGGAAAGATTGGCCGACACGGTTGAGCACATTGCCTTAGGCACAGCAAAGGGACCGATGCGTTTGGTGGCGCCGGTTTTCAGAACCGTTTGATGGGCCGCAAGCAAAGCCGACGTAGATGGTCCACCAGAGCCTGCGACGATCCCAGTGCGCGGATTGACGACATCCGCGTCCTCCAAGCCACTATCAGCAATCGCCTGTTGCATAGCGATATGCGCATAAGCCGCACCGGGCCCCATGAAGCGCAATGCACGTTTATCAATATGCTCCGAAGGATCAATGTTGATCTCGCCCGCAACCTGGCTGCGAAATCCGTGCTCAGCCATAGCCTCGTTGGCTTTGATTCCCGAACGACCGGCCTTCAATGAGGCCAAAACCTCATCGGCGTTATTTCCGATGCTCGACACAATACCAAGACCGGTGACAACGACGCGACGCATCAGCTTCCCCTTCGCGTTGAATGTTCAGACATTCAGCTTTCCGCCTGTGCCAGACCGACCTTCATGTCACTGACTTCGCAGACAACCTCACCGTCAGCTTTCACAACCCCATTGGCAACACCCATTTTGAGCCGCCGATCTATTACACGGGTAAAGTTTACCTCGTAAGTTACAAGTTTGCGATCCGCGCGGATCATACCCGAAAGCTTCACCTCTCCAGCGCCAAGCGCAAAACCCTGACCCTGCCAACCACGCCAGCCGAGATTGAAACCGGTGATCTGCCAAAGCCCATCTAGCATAAGACAGCCAGGCATTACCTCATTGCCAGGGAAGTGACAGGGAAAGAACCACAGATCCGGCACGATATCGAGCTCTGCCACGATATGTCCTTTGCCGTGCTCACCGGCATCCGCGCTGACGTCTGTGATACGATCCATCATAAGCATCGGCGGCGCGGGAAGTTGTGCATTACCAGGGCCAAAAAGCTCCCCCTGCGCACATTTCAGCAGATCGTCTTTGTCGAAACTGCTCGGGAAATCGGCCATCGGGTCGAACCCTTTTCACTTTTCGTTACGTTATATGTCCTCTATCACCGGGTAAAACCCCGGCGCAAGCCCGTGGGCATCATATTAGGATCGCTCCATCTAGTTACGTCTCCAATATGAAAAAAAAATTCGTACACATCGAAACCCAGTCTATTTTTCAGCACTGCAGCCAGCGCGTTGTTAGATTTACGTCCCAGATTTAGATTGTTTCCCATTTTGCAATTGAATTCAGACGGCTTCATCTCCTATATAAAGCATGAGAAGGAATTAATCATGTCGAACGCGCAGGCTATCTCACGCGGGACAAAATGGTTATCTGGCGCTGGATTGCGTCCGACACGGCAGCGCGTTGCGCTGGCCGCTCTTTTGGTTGGTGATGGCAAGGATCGTCATGTTACAGCCGAAAGTCTTTATGCGGCGACGCAACAGGCTGGTGATAATGTTTCCTTGGCCACGGTTTACAACACGCTGCGCGCGTTTTGTGGCGTGGGCCTCTTGCAAGAAGTAACGGTTGATGGCTCCAAAAGCTATTTCGACACCAAGACCCATGATCACCCCCACTTCTACTGGGAAGACGAGAACAAGTTGACGGATGCTCCTGCGGATGAGCTTGAAATTGCACGTCTGCCAGAAGCACCCCAAGGTGCCGAGATCGCAAGTGTCGATGTGGTCATTCGTCTTCGCCGTACTGGCGACTGAAACTTCCAATGCGTGCCGTTTGGTATGAACGGTTTGGCCTTTCCGACGCCGTCCTAAGTAGTGGCACTCTGCCAACTCCAAAACCTACACCCGGTGAGGTACTGGTGCGCCTGAGTTTTTCCGGCGTGAACCCGTCTGATGCCAAAGCCCGCGCCGGTGCGCGCCCGGGCGTGACAAAACCCGCTTTTGAGCAGATCATTCCTCACTCGGATGGTGCCGGCATCATTGAGGCTGTGGGTGATGGCGTAAATCCAGCACGGGTCGGCGAAGCTGTTTGGATTTGGAACGGCCAGTGGCAACGCGCTTTTGGCACAGCTGCGGAATATATCGCCCTGCCCTCAGAACAAGCCGTGCAGTTGCCTGACGGTGTCTCACAACAGGTTGGCGCAAGTCTAGGCATTCCGGGGCTGACCGCATGTCATACGGTTTTCGGCGGTGGCGAGGTAAGGGGCAAAACACTCCTTATCTCAGGCGCCGCAGGCTCGGTCGGTTTCAACGCTTTGCAACTGGCCAAATGGGGTGGCGCCAAGGTGATCGCGACAGCCTCGCCTGCGGCATTTGACAATCTCCGTGCTGCCGGAGCCGATCATGTTTTCGATTACTCTGGCCCTGATCTTGCAGCTGAAATCCTTGAGGCCTCAGGTGGCGGCTTAGACCGCGCCGTTGAGGTGGAGTTCGGCCAGAACGCCGCGCTTTTGGCCGAAGTGATGAAGCCTCTGGGCACAATCGCCGCCTATGGATCAGGCAAAGACATGACGCCTGAATTTCCTTTCGGATCGTTTCTTTTCAAAGCCTTGAAGCTCGATATTACACTTATCTACATCCTGCCGAACGCAGAACGTCGCGCAGCTATCGAACGTCTCCACCAAGCCCTCCTAGACGGCGCGCTCACCCCAGAAATCCATGCGATCCTGCCTCTAGAAAAATGCGCGGCGGCTCATGATATGGTCATGACAGCAGGGCGTCGAGGATCGGTACTGTTGGAATTGTAACCGGGACAATTATTCGGTTTCGCACAGGCCGACATAATGTCACTCTGGTAAACAGGAGAATTGTGCGGAGCAGAACATGCCCATAACCACCTGCATTTTTGACGCCTACGGCACCCTGTTTGACGTGGCCGCCGCCGCACGCAATGTGGCTGCGGAGCCTGGGCGAGAGGCGTTTGCCAAGCATTGGCCCGCGATTGCAACGCACTGGCGGTTGAAGCAATTGCAATACACTTGGCTGCGCGCGGTGATGGATCGGCACACGGATTTCTGGGAGGTGACGCAAAACGGGCTCGATTGGGCATTGGAGGCCGAGGGGCTCGGCGACGATGAGGGGCTGCGCGAACGCCTATTACAGCTTTATTGGGAGCTTGATGCTTACCCTGAAGTGCCAGCGATGCTGGAGGCGCTCAAGGCCGCCGGAAAGAACACGGCAATCCTCTCCAACGGTTCGCCTGACATGCTCAATGGCGCGGTGTCCTCGGCCGGGATCGGCGCCGTGCTTGATGATGTCCTATCGGTTGAAAGCGTGGGCGTCTTCAAGCCTGCAAAAGTGGTATACGACCTGGTCGGCGAGCGCTTCGACTGTGCCCCGCAAGAAGTTCTTTTTGTGTCTTCAAATGGCTGGGATGCAGCGGCAGCGGCGGCCTACGGCTTTGTCACCACATGGGTCAATCGCGCAGGTGAGCCGATGGACCGGCTTCCGGCCAAACCAACCCATGTATTGCCAAATCTGACCACAATCCCGGACTTTGCCGTCTGATGCCGCGTTACACCACATCCGACGGTCTTTCGCTCTATTTTGAGGATGATGGTCAAGGTCCGCCGGTGCTGTGCCTTGCTGGGCTGACGCGTAATAGCCGCGACTTTGGTTTTCTGCGCCCGCATCTGCAGGGCCACCGAATAATCGCGATGGATTACCGCGGGCGCGGCAAGTCGGATTATGCCGAAGATTTTACGAGCTATAACATCGTGCGTGAAGGCACTGATGCTATTGAGCTTTTGGATCATTTGCGGATCGATAAAGCCACAGTTATCGGCACCTCTCGCGGCGGACTTATCACTATGGCGCTTTCGCGATTGCACCCCGAACGACTCAAAGGCGCGGTGCTCAATGATATTGGGCCTGACGTGGCCGCAGAGGGCATTGCGCGGATTTTTGAGTATGTCGGCAAAACGCCTCCCTTTGGCGATCTCGAAGAAGCGGCGCAGGCGGTGGCCGACGGTCATAAAGAGGCATTCCCGGATGTGCCTTTTGCCCGTTGGCGTGAACAAACGGAATTTATGTGGGACAACGCACCGGGAGGGGGCATCGCAATCCGCTATGATGCGCGGCTTCGCGATGCATTGACCGGCCAAGCAGGCGCCGGTGAGGCCGCCGATCTTTGGCAGCTGTTTGACGGCCTCAGAGACATGCCACTGGCCGCCATTCGAGGCGCAAACTCTGATCTTTTATCACCAGAGACATTTGTAAAAATGCAGGATCGCCACCCGAGTATGATTGCCACGACCGTGCCCAACCGGGGCCATGTCCCGTTTCTCGATGAGCCAGAGTCACTTGCGGCCATCCATGCCCTTTTGGAGCAAACGAAATGAGTTCCATCGAGATGATCCGCGCTGCGGCGGAAAGGCTTGAGGGACATGCGCGTCGCACGCCTATGCTGTCCTCGCCGTTTCTCGACGAGATTGCCGGGCGTCATATTTTAATCAAACCTGAATGCCTGCAGCACACCGGCAGCTTCAAATATCGCGGCGGTCGCTCTGCCATTTCCGCTTTACCCCCAGAGGTGCGCCAGAAAGGCGTGATTGCGTTTTCGTCCGGCAACCATGCGCAAGGTGTTGCTCTTGCTGCAAAGCAGTTCGGAGTGCCGGCGGTGATCATCATGCCCGCCGATGCCCCTGCCCTGAAAATAGAAAACACACGCGCGCTTGGCGCAGAGGTTGTGCTTTATGATCGCGCCGGGGGCGAAAGCCGGGAGGCTTTGGGTGATAAGCTTCAGGCGGAGCGAGACCTGACGCTTATCAAACCCTATGACGAGCCGGAGGTCATCGCGGGGCAAGGCACCTGCGGGCTAGAGATTGCCGCTCAGGCCGCTGAACTTGGCGTTGAGACCGGCGATGTTTTGGTCTGTTGCGGTGGTGGCGGGCTGACCTCAGGCATTGCTATGGCGTTGGAGGCCGACGCACCTGGCCTGCGCGCGCGCCCGGTTGAGCCAGAAGGGTTTGACGATGTGACGCGCTCGCTCAACTCCGGGTACATCGAGACCAACAATGCACAATCCGGAAACATATGCGACGCGATCCTGACGCCTGCGCCTGGAGATATCACATTTCCAATCATGAAACGTCTTTGCGGGCCAGGGATTGTGGTGAACGAATACGAATGCCTGAGGGCTATGGCACTGGCCTTTCAACGCTTGAAACTGGTGGCAGAGCCCGGTGGTGCCGCGGCGCTGGCAGCAGCGCTCTTTCACGGTGATGAGATTGAAGGCGAAACCGTGATCTGCACCATTTCCGGCGGCAATGTGGACGCGAATATGTTCGAAAGGGCGCTCTCTCAATCGCAACTCACCTGAGCCACCCTGCACACGTACGCGGCTGAGGCTAAAGCATGGTCGGGAATTTCTGGGACAATGGTTAAGAGCGTCGTATAGAGCTGCACAAAACTTCCGGGAATCGAACCAATGACAGACTTCACCATCGCCTCCTTCAACGTCAAAAACCTGATCGGCGCGGAGAGTGAATATTACCGTTTCCAAAGCTATACGGAGGAAGAATACGCCTGGAAAAAAGACTGGATGGCGGATCAGCTTTTGACACTCGATGCCGATATCGTATGTTTTCAGGAAATTTTCGAAGAGACCTCTTTGCAGGCGGTCGTAGATGAGGCCAGTACGCGGGCGAAGGAACTCAACAGCTCGACAATCCCCGACAAATCAAAGCGTTATCACCGTAAGGCGATCTTTCGAAAGCTGGCGGTAGGACCTTATGATCGGGCCACTCTTGCCTTTGCGCCAAACTCGGCTGACACGGGCGAGCCTGGACAAAGGCGTCCGGGCCTTGCTGTCCTGTCGCGTCTAGGCTTTGAGGGCAGTCCGGAAATCATACAGGACCTTAAAACGCCATTGAGGATAGACTTTCCACCACTGCGTGGCATGGAAGGCAGCCATGATGCGGGGCATTACACCCTTACACGCATTTCGCGCCCGATCCTGAAGGTCCGTGTGCCGGTTGGCGACCGGGTCATCACGGTCTTCAATTGCCACCTGAAATCAAAGCTCGGCGAGTTCGTAAAACCTGCCGGTGCCTCATTCGCCCCGGAAGAAGACATCACCCAATACGATCCGGTTGGCCGGGCGCTTGGCGGGCTGCGCTCTGCCCTGCGTCGCATGGCTGAGGCTTGGGTTCTGCGCCGAGAAATTGTGAATGAGATAAACCAGGGCCACCCGGTTTTGGTGTTGGGCGATTTCAACGATGGCGAGCACGCGGTCTCGTCGGAAATCATCACCGGCGAGACACCGTTCAAGAACTACGGCTGGATGCTGCGCCACGATGCTAAGGCCTCAAATGACCGATACAGCAGGGAAGAAAATGAGCAGATCACCAGTGATATCGAACGCGTGCGACTGCATTCGGCGGAAAAGCTCTTCGTTCAGAAATCATTGCGCGACATGGTCTACACTTCTGCATTTGGCGGTGTTTACGAGTCGATTGATCAGATATTCATGTCGCGTCACTTTCACCCGGAGAATGCAGACCGGGTTGGA
The DNA here is from genome assembly GCA_038531775.1 of Pseudomonadota bacterium. Lineage (GTDB taxonomy): Bacteria > Pseudomonadota > Alphaproteobacteria > Rhodobacterales > Rhodobacteraceae > Roseovarius. The sequence goes on from JBCBBI010000020.1 coordinate 19,587, forward strand.
GAGATGACCTATTTCAGCGTATTGAACGATCACCTCACCGATGGCTCCCATCCCGAGGCACCTTATAACAAGCTCGCCTCCGACCACGGCCAAATCATGGCCCATATTCGCATGAGAGGCTCTGAGAAATGAGCAAACGGATTGTCCTTTCGTCTGATCATGCGGCAATAGATCTGCGCCAGGCTGTGGCGAAGCATGTCGCGGGGCGCGGTTGGGAGGTGCTCGATATCGGCCCCCGGACGCCGGAAAGCACACATTATCCGGCCCATGGCAAAGCAGCGGCTGAAAAGGTGGCCTCCGGCGACTGCGCGCTCGGCATTGTTCTATGCGGTACCGGTCAAGGCATCATGATGGCCGCCAATAAGGTCAAAGGCGTGCGCTGCGGGGTTTGTGCGGATACGTTTTCGGCGCAAATGATCCGCGCCCATAATGATGCCAATATGCTATCTCTCGGTGCCCGGGTCATCGGAGAAGGCCTGGCTCTTGAGATCGTCGACGCCTTTCTCGAAACCGACTTCGAAGGTGGACGCCACGCAACGCGCGTCGATATGATCAAGGATATCGAGGCTTAGGCCCTTCAACCCAACTCTCATACGACCCCTGTCTTTTTGCTAAAAATATCCTGGGGGAGCTCGAGGGGGCAAAGCCCTCTCGTATATAAAGCGAGCGCGAGGGGGCAAAGCCCTCTCGTATCGGTCGGACGGCGCAAAGCGCCGTTCGAAACCTGTCATTCTTGTTTGACGGGTGCCCCGCCGGCAAAGGCGTTTCCATTGACATAATCACATGGCTCTTCCTGCATTTGCAGATGCAAGCTGTCCCCTTCATAGGGCCGGGATCTGGCCAACGCCTCATCTACCTCTATGCCAAGACCAGGCGTCTCCGGCGGTTTAATGAAGCCGTCTTCAACACGGATAAAGCCGTTGATGAGGTCACTATGAAACGCTGTTTCAATGGTTTCGCACATCAGGATATTCGGGACCGACGCAGCGAGATGGATATTGGCGGCCCACTCCACCGGTCCGGCGTAAAGATGCGGGGCCATTTGCGCGTTATGGGCCTCGGCCATGGCGGCGATCTTCTTGGTCTCCCAAATGCCGCCTGAGCGCCCAAGCGCGGGTTGCAAGATCGTCGCCGCGCCGCTGCGTAAAACCTGCGCGAATTCGGCTTTGGTGGTCAAACGCTCTCCGGTGGCGATAGGGATCGACGTGGCGGCTGCAACCTTGGCCATCTCTTCCACATTATCGGGGGGGATAGGCTCTTCGTACCAAAGCGGATCGTAGGGCTCGATGGCTTTGGCCAGACGGATCGCTCCACCAGTGCTGAACTGCCCATGCGTGCCAAAAAGCAGATCAGCACGATCACCTACGCTCTCACGGATCGCCTTGCAGAATGCTGCAGAAAGGCTGATATCCGTCATGGCGGGCATGTGGCCGCCGCGGATCGTGTAAGGCCCAGCCGGATCAAACTTTACCGCGGTGTAGCCGCGCGTAACGCAATCCTGAGCCGCTTCTGCCGCGAGTTCCGGCGAAATCCAGAAGTCATTCACGTTGTGTTGCGCGAGCGGATAAAGATAGGTGTAGGCGCGGATACGCTCGTTCATACGCCCACCGATCAAGGCCCAAACGGGCCGCTCCCGCGCCTTACCCAGAATGTCCCAGCAGGCGATCTCAAGCCCGGAAAAAGCCCCCATCACGGTCAAGTCAGGCCGCTGCGTGAAACCGGATGAATAAGCGCGGCGAAACATCAGTTCGATGTTCTCCGGGTTCTCGCCCTGCATATGCCTGCCAAAGACATCGTTGATTACTGCACGCATGGCGTCCGGTCCGACGGAGCTTGCATAGCATTCGCCCCAGCCAGTGATACCGTTATCCGTGGTCAGTTTCACCAATATCCAATAGCGACCGCCCCAGCCAGGGGCTGGCGGGCTTGTGACGATGATATCCAGATCTTGCAGCTTCATAGGCACGCACTCTTGTAGGTCTTTGCCCGACAGGATCACGGATACTCCCCCAAAACAAGAACTGCCGCATGTCTAATGAGCCTCGCGACACACTGTGACACTTTGCCCGTTGCATTGTTTTCTGTAGTTTCATAAATTTCTGTCATGACAGAAATAAGTGACATAAGCGAAAAACTCCCCGAACCGGTGCTCAACTTCATCCTGCAGTGGGGGGAGCTTGGCGGAGCCTGGGGCGTGAACCGCTCGATAGGCCAAATCCATGCCCTGCTCTACGCGGCGGACAAACCTATGACCGCCGATCAGATCGTTGACAGACTCGGTATTGCGCGCTCGAACGTGTCGAACTCGCTCAAGGAACTGGTGAGCTGGAAACTGGTGCGCCGCGTGCCAATCCAGGGCGAACGCAAGGAGCATTTCGCCGCCGAGACCGACCTATGGGAAATCGCGGCTCTGATCGCCAGAGGACGAAAGGAGCGTGAAATCGATCCGGCGATGGAGGTTCTGCAAGCCTGCAGTGAACAGGCGCAAAATGACCCTAACGTCGATCCCGCCGTGAAACAAAGGCTGGAGGACATGCACGAATTTATCGCCTCTGTCGACAAATGGTTTGACCAAATGATGAAGCTCTCGAGAGGGCAACGGGAGATGATGCTCAAACTGGGATCACGGGTGGTGTCCCTATTGCCGGGAAGCAAGGAGAAATAAAATGGCATGCCCGAAACGCGCCCAATCCTCCGTTCAACAATCTGCCGCACCGGAAAAGCTCGGCGACCTACGGTTTCGCGCGCTTCTAAGCGACGAGGAATGGGCCGCCTTGCCACGCGCGGTGCGCCGGAGGTTTTCCAAACGGGTGAATGATGGAAAAACCATTGTTTATGTGGGCAAGCTTACCGAAGTAAAATTCTCACGCCTCGGCCGTTGGATCGCGCAGGCGTTGCGCCTGATGGGCGCTCCCCTGCCCGTGCGCGATGATATTGACGTGCCAACCGTGGTAACCGTCACTGAGGATATCGCAAGCCGCGGCCAGAACTGGACCAGGCTTTACGCCAACCGGCGTGGCTTTCCGCAGACCATCAACTCCACCAAACGCTTTTCCGGACCAACCGGGCTTGAGGAATATATCGGCTTTGGTGTGAGTATCGCTCTTGCTGTGAGTGTCGAGGACAGCGCTTTGGTGTTCCGCTCCGCTGGATACCGGATCGGTCTTGGCTGGATGCGGCTCTCTTTGCCAAAATCCCTGTGGCCCGGGGCACTTGCCGTCAAGCATGAGGAAATCTCGGAGGATCTGTTCAGGTTCTCGATGCTGCTAGAGCACCCTTTGCTGGGTCAGTTGCTCTATCAGGTTGGCGAATACGAGGAGGATTTAAGATGAAATCTGTTATGATCATCGGTGCCACAGGCGTTTTTGGCCGTCGTCTGGCCGCGCATTTGGCGCAATTTGAGGGCGTAAGCCTGATCCTGACCTCGCGCGATGAAGCCAAGGCACAAGCTCTCGCTGCATCGCTTTCGCCGAATGCTAAAGGCATCGCGCTTGAACGCAGTGCGAAACTTGCCGAACAGCTAGCAAAGCATAGGCCTTGGGCCGTTATCGACTGCTCTGGCCCGTTTCAGACCGCCGATTATTCAGTGCCGCTCGCAACCTTGAAGGCGGGCGCGCATTACGTGGATCTGGCCGATGCCAGTGGGTTTTTGAGCGGCGCTCTTTTAGAGACTGCTGAACTGGCCAGAAACGCAGGCGTTGTTGCGGCCTTCGGCGCTAGCACTACGCCGGGCCTAAGCTCCGCCGTGGTCGCTGAACTGGCTCGGAATATGCAACGCGTCGAAAGCATCGACATCGCCGTCACCCCGGGAGGCCAAGGCGAGGTTGGCGATGCAGTCATAAAGGCGGTGCTGAGTTATGCAGGTCGGCCGGTACCCGTGTGGCGCGATGGCAAATTGCAACACGCCGTTGGATGGTCCGGCGGCGCGTTTTTGAACATCGAGGGGTTGGGCAAACGCAGGGTGGCTTTGGTAGAGACCTATGACGCAGAGCTTTTGGGGCCGCGCTACGAAGTGCGGGATTACGTGCGCTTCCGCGCGGGTCTTGAGGCGCGCATAGAGCAGCGCGGCCTAGAGACATTCAGTTGGATAAGACGCCACGGGTTCAACTTCAATACCGAGCAGCTGGTTCGGCCGCTTAGCTTTATTCGGCAGATCATGCGCCGTTTGACCTCTGACAAGGGGGCAATGTTCGTAGAAGTAAAAGGCAAAGACGCCACCGGTCTGTCAATGTCCAAGCGTTGGACCTTGCTCGCTCGGAAAGGAGACGGCCCCAATGTGCCGATCATGGCCGCAGCAGCAGTGATCAAACGCCTCTTGCAAGAAAACACCGAACCGGGGGCCTATCTAGCTGGTGACTTGGTTGGTCTTCGCGCTATCGAGAAGCAAATGCTAGGCTATCACATCAGGTGTGGGCAAAATCATCGGTCAATGCACCGACAGGACCAAAAGCTTCATAAAGCGGCGTGATTGGTACAGTTTCTAGCCCAAGCTGCTTTGGGTTTTGTCTCTGGTCACTGCGCGGAAAATCAAAAGCCCAACGAGCGTTAGACATAAAGCCGCAAGAAACGGCGCGCCGGGCAGAAAGACGGGCGCACCGTCCTTAGTGAACACCGCAAAGATAGAGGTCATCGATAACGGTGTAATAATCATTGCCAAGGCCCCCACGGAAGTGAAGATGCCTTGCAACTCACCCTGGGCGTTTTCCGGGGTCTGCTTAGACATGATGGCTTGCAACGCGGGCACTGTCATAGCGGCCAGAGCCGCGAACGGGATCAACATAAGTGCCAGCGTTCCGTTGCTGATGAAACCGAGCACGGCCAACGATCCAACGGCAAAGAAGAACCCTATATTCACGGTGCTGACTTCGCCGAACCGAGCGATAATCACACGGATCAAGCCGCCCTGCACCAGAGCCATGGAAAGCCCAAACACCGTGAGCGACAGCCCAATCATCAGCGGGCTCCACTCAAACCGAGCGATGGTAAAATAGGGCCAAACCGCCGGATAGGTGTTAAAGGCCAGTTGATAGAGCAGCAAAACGCAGAGCAATTTACCAAGACCGGGAAGCTCTCTGATCTGACGCAAAGCGCCAAACGGGTTTGCGCGTTTAATGTCGAACGGACGGCGGGTTTCGTCGGTGACGCTTTCGGTCAAAACGAAATAGCCGAGCATAAAGTTGCCAAAGGCAAGCGCGGCCGCCGCATAAAACGGCGCGCGCACGTCTATATCCCCGAGCAGCCCGCCAACGGGTGGGCCCATTACAAAGCCCAGCCCCAACGCCGCACTGACAAGACCAAAGCTCGCACCGCGTTTCTCCGGTGGCGAGGTATCGGCCATATAAGCCGCCGCAGTGGATTGGGTTGCCGCCGTAATGCCACCGACAATACGGCCTATAAGCAGCAGCCAAATGCTGCCCGCAACCGCCATGACCAGGTAATCAAGCGTCATTATAAAAAGCGAGACCAGCAACACCGGCCGCCGACCGTACCAATCGGACAGGTTTCCGACGAGCGGCCCGCAGGTGAATTGCATCACCGCAAAGCTAAATGAAAGCAAGCCTCCCCAAAGGGCCGCATTGGCCAAGTCCCCACCCTGAACGTCGAGGATCAACCCCGGCATTACCGGAATGATTAGCCCGATTCCCATTGCATCAATCATCACCGTCAGCAGGATGAAGACAACAGGCAGGCGAGACGTCATGGAAAGCCGATCGGGACAGGTGACACACTGGCGACCCTATGGGGGGTGCCGGGCTTGCGCAAGCTTTGAACCAACGTGAACTATGGTAATTGGCTCAGCCAAAGCCAGACAGTCAATATTGATATAGCGGTGGCTATCAGAACCGTACTTGCCGCAACACGGGTTGCTCGCCCATACATGCTTGCAAAAAGGTAGCTGTTAACGCCGGGTGCCATTGCTGCGGTCAGGACGGCGGAGCGTGTCGCATCTACGGGCAAGCCAAAGCTAAGGCCAAGACCACGGGTGATCAGTGGGTGCACCACCAGCGAGATCAGGCACACGTACAGGACCACCCGCATATCGCCTTCCGGGCGGTAGCTTACGAGAACGCCGCCAAGTCCAAAAAGCGCCGCTGGCAGGGCCGCGCGCGCCATAAGGTCAACACCATCTGACAGGGTTTTAGGCAGATCGATGCCTGAAAGATTGACCGCGATACCAGCACCAATTCCAATAATCAAAGCATTGGAAAACGTTGCCTTGAGAACGCGCGGGATGGTTTTAGAAACACTTTGCCCACGGGCGCGAACAAACTCCATCACTGTGATACCGACCCCGTAAGCAAATGGCGCGTGCAGAGCGATAATCGCGTAATTCGCTTTCAGCGCGTCTGGTCCATAGGCGCGCTCCGTCAGCGGCAGGCCAAGCAGAACCGAATTGGAAAAAAGGCAGCAAAAACCAATTGCTACAGCGTCTTCCCAATCTCGCCCAAAGAGCAGGCGCGCACCAAAGAGCCCAAGTAGAAAGCCCGATAAAGCCCCAGTGTAAAAGCTGAACAACATACGCCAATCAAAGGTCTGCGCCAGATCGAGCCGGACAATCGCCGCGAATAACAGGCAAGGAATGGCAAAGCCCTGCGTGAACTTCATAAGCGCGTCCACGCCCGTATCCGGGAACCAGCCGCGCCAGACAGAAAAATATCCAAAGCCAATGACGAGGAAGACCGGCAGGATAACATCAAGCAGCGCCTGCATACCTGCCTAGTCCTGCAAAGTGATCACCATGCCATCAAAGGCCGGGGTGATATGCTCGGGCGTTTCATCGGCCACGGTCTGGTAATCCAGATCGATATGCATGTTTGTGAGCACGCCACGTTTCGGGGCCACGCGCTCCATCCATTCGAGTGCCAGATCAAGATGCACATGAGTTGGATGCGGCTCGCGGCGCAATGCATCGAGGATCCAGACATCGAGGTTTTCCAGCGCGGGCCAGGATGCGTCCGGAATTGACAGCACATCGGGTAAATAGGCCAAACCGCCGATGCGGAACCCAAGCGCATCAATGGAGCCGTGATTGACCTCAAAAGGATCGAGCTTAATCGCCCCGCCTTGCCCTTCAATCGTGATCGCGCCATCAATCGTATGCAGATCAAGGATCGGCGGATAGGGCGAGCCTTCCGGCTGAACAAAGGCATAACCAAACCGCGAGAGAAGCCCGTTTTGCGTATCTCCATCGGCCCAGACCGGCAGGCGCGCGCGCATGTTGAAAACGATCATGCGCAGATCATCAATCCCATTTGTGTGGTCTGCGTGACCATGGGTGAAAACCACCGCGTCGAGATCACCCACATTCGCATCGAGCAATTGCTGGCGCATATCAGGTGAGCTATCGATCAGCACGCGGGTTGTGCCACTATCGGTGACGCGCTCAACCAGCATGGAGCATCTACGACGTTTGTTCCGAGGGTTCTCGGGGTCGCAATCCCCCCATTTGCCACCAAGGCGCGGCACACCACCGGAAGAGCCGCAGCCAAGGATCGTAAAGCGAAGTTCTGCCATTAGGCGGCGGCCTTATAATGCGCGGCTTTGGTGAAAAGGCGCTCAAAATTAGCCTGGGTTTGGGCTGCGAATGCTGACCAATCGAGACCAAAAAGCTCTGCTCCCACCTGTGCTGTATGCACTGTGTAGGCCGGCTCATTGCGCTTACCGCGGTAAGGTGGCGGGGCAAGATATGGCGCGTCGGTCTCAAGGAGGATGCGGTCTACGGGCGCGACCGCAAAGATATCGCGCAGTTCATGTGACTTGGGGAAGGCTGCGATGCCAGACATCGACAAATAAAAGTCCAAATCAAGGGCTGTACGGGCAAGCATAGCGCCTGATGAAAAGCAATGCATAACACATGCATACGCGCCATTCTTAAACTCGGATGATAGGATGTCAGCCATATCCTCATCTGCTGCCCTTGAGTGGATGATGAGCGGCAATCCGGTGCGACGTGCGGCCTCGATGTGCAGGACAAGGCTTTGCTTTTGCAACTCGGCGCTCTCAGAGGTGTAATGATAATCCAGACCGGTTTCGCCGATGCCTACAAACTTTGGATGTCGGGCCAGTGCGGTCAGTCCGTCAATCGTCGCCATCGGCTCATCTGCGACGCTCATAGGGTGCGTGCCAGCGGCGTAAAAAACTGGTTCATACTGCTCTGCAAGTGCCCGCACCTGAGGCTCCAGCCGCAACTTGGTACATATCGTCACCATCCGCGTCACACCGGCCTTAACTGCGCGCCCAATCATCTCATCCCGATCTTCGTCGAAGCTGTCGAAATCCAGGTGACAATGGCTGTCGGTGATCTCAATCGGGTGTGACATGCGAAGGCCTTACAGCGCCGCAGCGGTTTGTTGCAGCTTAAACACCGTATCCAGCACCAACGCCGCGGGGTCAAGATTGACCGCTCGTCCTTGACGGCTCCGCTCTCCGATATGTTGCGCGCAATTGGCCCAGGCGCGCCCCTGATAGGGACCGGGGGCAAGGCGAGACAGGACCGCTGCCTCGTTTGCTGCTGCCTCGATTGGTGTTTGTCCTGTGGCCCCTACCCGCGCCAGGCGCAACAGGAACAAATCGATCAGCGAGAAAAGCAAATCCATGCGCTCAGAGCCGTCGCGTGCGCTCATCGTGTCGGCGAGCTTAATAGCGCGTGGGCGGTCCAGTTTGGGTAGTTCTGCAGCAAGCTTCACCAGATCTGCGTAAAGACCAAGCCCGTCCTGGTTATAAAGGCGAACAGCCTCCCCAACGGAGCCACCTGCCAGTTCTGCCAAAGCGGCACTGGCGTCATTTGCCTCAATACCGGCCTGCGCCAGTGCTGCCTGCATCGCGTCATGTGCCAAAGGCGACAAGCGTAATTCTCGACAACGCGACCGGATCGTCGGCAAAAGCCGTGCCGGTTGGTGGCTTATCAGTAGGAGCGTGGCCCGTTCCGGTGGTTCTTCAAGCATTTTGAGCAACGCGTTCGCGGCCTGCACATTCATTTCATCAGCAACATCGATAATCACAACCCGCCGCCCACCGTCGGTCGCCGTGAGGCCGAAAAACTTATTCAGAGCCCTCACATCTTCAGCCACGATTTGATCGCGCAAGCGCCCGGTCTTTTTATTTAGATTGCGCTTGATATGAAAAAGCCCCGGCTCGGCCCCGGCCCGAATGCGCCGGGCAATGGGATGGTCTGGAGGAACATCGAGACTGTCAGCTTTGGGCAGGGCCTCACCAAAAAGGCTATCACCCTCATCCAAAGGCGTGGCCAGTAAAAACCGCGCAATACGCCAGGCAAGCGTGGCCTTGCCGACACCGCGCGGACCGTTGATGAGCCAGCCATGGTGTAATCGGTCAGATTGAAACGCGTCGAGAAAGCTTTGCTCTGCTGCCATCTGCCCAAACAGAGCGTGTGCCTCGCGGGGGTGCGGGGCGCCTTCCATGCGATCAGGTTCGGGGCCAATTTCATCATTCATTGCAAGGCAGCATCTACATGAGAGCGCACGTCACTTGCAATCTCCTCAACCGTCTTGTTGCCATCAATGATCACGAAGCGGTCGCTGAATTCCTCTGCCAGCGCAAGAAATCCCTGCCGCATCTTTGCCTGCAGGTTCACACCAAAAGCCTCAAAGCGTTCCTCTTCTCCACCGCGCGACAAGGCTCTTTTGAGACCCACCTCGGGGTCAAGATCAATGAGCACGGTCAGGTCAGGCTCTTTGCCAATCATCAAATTATGGAGCATATCGACAGCCTGACGAAGATCACCTCGACTAAGACCTTGATACATTCGCGTGCTGTCGACAAAGCGGTCACAAATCACAATTTGACCTGCCTCGACCGCCGGATTGATCAACCGCTCAAGGTGGTCGCGACGCGCAGCCATGAACAGCAACAGCTCAGTTTCCGCCGACCATCGATCAGTTGCGCCCTCAAGCAGCAGTTTACGGATATCCTCTGCGCCTTCGCTGCCGCCCGGCTCACGCGTCAGGATGACGTCACGGCCATTATTCCGCAAATGATCTGCGAGAAGCCGCGTTTGCGTAGACTTGCCGGAACCATCAATGCCTTCAAAGCTGATAAACAGGCCAGATTGGCTCAAAGTGCGCCCTCTGGCCCATCTCTAAGCTGGCGAAAGAGTGTCAAGCCCGCGGTTTTCAAGCGCACAAGAAATCCACCCCGAGGCACATCCTCAGTCGCTACAAGAGGAACCCGCATTTCTGGAAGACCCGCCGGAGCAAAGACCATTTCTGCAATTTCATCGCCTTGAGCCACAGGTGCCTTGATTGGACCCTTATAAATAATTTCTGCGGTAACGCTGTCATCACCAAGGATTGGCACCAAGGTACGCAGCTCTGTCGCAGGTGTGAGCCCGACAGACGTGCTTGCACCTTCCCAAATATTGGCGCGTGCTACTTCCTCGCCTTCCTCGATCAGCGTCTTCTCCGCAAATTGACGAAATGACCAATTTATTATCGCCTCGGCTTGCTCAGCGCGTTCGGAGTTTGAATCGAGGCCAGAAAACGCAAATATCACACGCCGGTCGCCCTGTTCTGCCGACCCAACAAGCCCGTATCCGGAGGCTTGGGTATGGCCGGTCTTAAGACCATCAGCCCCGATATCGAGGCGCAACAGGGGGTTTCGGTTCCGCGTATTTTGCGGCGCACGACCGTCAAAGGCAAATTCGGTCTCCGCAAACATCGGATAAAAATCGGGAAAATCCTCGATAAGCAGCCGCGCCAGCAGCACCAGATCGCGCATGCTCATCACGTGGTTGGGGTCCGGCCAACCGTTGGAGTTGGTAAAAATCGAGTTGGTCATGCCAAGCTGACCAGCCCGCTGTGTCATGTAGCGCGCAAAACCGGCCTCCGTGCCGTCCGGGCTCAAGGCCTCGGCCAACACAACACAGGCGTCATTACCGGACAGAACGATCACACCGCGTAGCAGGTCTTCAACTGTCACCCGGTCCGTCGTATCCAAAAACATGGTGGAGCCGCCATAGCTCATTGCATGTTCGGAAACCGGTAGTTTTTCCTTGAGCCCAAGCTGGCCGGCTTTGATCGCCTCAAAAGCCACGTAAAGTGTCATCAGCTTGGACATCGATGCTGGTGGCAAAGCCTCATCGGCATTTTTCGATAGCAACACCGTGCCCGTGCCTAGATCCATCACAAAAGCCGCTCTGGCTGACGTGTCAAACGCTCTCGCAGGAAGCGTGAGGACCAGGCACATTGCGATAAACGTTAGAGAATTCTTTAATGCGGCCATAGTGGACAACCCCAGTTTGGTTCGCGGTCAGCATCGAACAAAGCCCGAAGCGGCGCAAGCATCAAGCCTGCGCCATCATATAATTGCGCGCCTTTCCGCAGTTTAAGCTAGTTCGTTACCGGATAGGCATCTGCAAATCCCTTGCCTTGGATCTGCTTCAGAAGAATGTCGCGTTCAGATTTCGACGTCGCCGGTCCAACCAAAACGCGCCAGAATTCCTTACCTTGCGATTGCTGTCGCTTGACCGTCGGAACCATTCCCGCCTGCCGCATTGTCTCTGCAGTATTTTCCGCGTTGTCTTCGACGCTGAAAATACCGATCTGCAAGAAAGGTTTGCTCACCGGACCGGTATAGCTTGGAGTAGCCGCGGCAGGTTGCAGCTCAGGCTCAGGCTCTGTGGCAACTGCGGGCTCTGCGGCCACGTCCAGACCCTGCTTGGCCTCGGCAGCTTCAATCGCGGCTGCAACACCGGCAAGCGGCTCAAGGGTAGAGGTTTCCACCGCATCTATTTCAAGCGCATCAGCCGAACCCTCATCAAGGAGTTCGACCTCAGCAGCCGCCAACGCCTCGGGATCTGGTGCCGCTTCTTTGCGCAGAGCAATTACTTCTAGCGCCGCAGGAGCGCCTGCAAGCATGCCAAGCTCTACAGCAGCATCCGAAGACACCTGCAAGATCGGCCCGGGTATCGCACGTTCTTTGCGGAAAAGAGCGCCTATGACGAACTGCCCATTCTCCGTATTGCGGATGATGACGCGCTCTGGATCACGCACATCGGGGTGAGCCACCCAGACCCCGCCAAGCGAAGGACGACCATCCCAAAGCCCGCTGTCCTTGGCCTCAAATATTTCGGGTGCCTCAACATCCCGCTCTACAAGTTTCACGGCAGTATCAGCTGCAGTCACGGTCTCCGCCGCGCCCTCCGCTTGAGCTTTTGGTTTAAAAAGCTTTGGAAGTTCGAAATCACCGCCTTCAGTGCACCCGGCAAGCAGCAGCATTACGGCGCCGCATATTGCCGTATTACGCCAGCGATACGCGCCCAACGTAAGATTCCTGGTCATAGTTCACTCCTTGCCTGTCAATGCACCTTTTCGGTGCGAGTGCCGGTTTTTCCGGCGTTTTTTGCTCGAGTGCGCACACCGCACTATGCAGACAATACCCTCAAGTTGTTTTTAATGGAAGCCTTGAGAATGAATTGAGCAAAATTCTTCTGCGAGCAGAGGCTTTTAGAATCGCAAAAGGCGAAGTAGTGAAGCTCAACGACATTTGCCGGAGGAGTGGCAGAGTGGTCGAATGCACTGGTCTTGAAAACCAGCGAGGGTGAAAGTCCTCCGTGGGTTCGAATCCCACCTCCTCCGCCACTTAACATTGTTTTTAAATCAAAAATCATAAATTTTGGCTATTATAGCTCTACATAGACGCGAATTTCTTCGTGCGAACGAGTTTTAGACTTGAGAGCCTAACTCCAACATGGAACCCTAAAGAAATTGTTCTGTTGGCCTCGTCGGCTGACAAACACCATCCAAGATACATGATCTTACTTCGTGATCGTCTCTAAAGCTCGTCGCCCCGAAACGGCGCACTCTACAATGCGTGCGCCTTGAGACGTCACCAATAATCCTGAGGTATTTGAAAATTGTGATGCGCCAACCGTGCAGAATGCACGCTCAATTACTTGCGCTGAAAGGCTGGAAGCAACCTAATTTCAGAGTTTTTGGTAAAAGCTAAGCGGTGCAGTACTTAGTCGTCACCAACATTATCCGTATAGGAAGGAGCTTGAAAATTTGGCAAACTTTCAAGCGCATCTTTCAATGCATCACCCCATCTTTTCGAAACGGCTTGAAAATATGGATCGTCGCTTTCAATGCGACCATGCCACCCCATTTGTAAGCTATCAGTTTCGTAAAAATGAAAATCAAACGGCCCGCCCACTGTGAGGTTTGCCTTCAGAGTTGAATCAAAACTGACGATCAGCAGCCGCATCGCTTCTTCAAAGCTCATTTCCGCATCATATGCGCGCACCAGAATTGGGCGGCCATATTTAATCTCACCTATTTGAAAGAAAGGCGTATCGGATCCAGCCTCAATAAAATTCCCTTCAGGATAGATCATGAAAAGGCGCGGTTCACTGCCAGCGATCTGGCCTCCGACGATCAAGGTCGCGTTAAAGGTGCTTTCTGCGAGTTGTCCTTCATCACTTTGATCGGCGATGACTTCGCGAAGTGTTTCCGCCACCAAACGAGCGGTTTGGAACAAGGAGGGTGTTTCCAAAAGCGATGGCGAGCGATCGGCCGGAGCCTTGCCGCGTTCCTCTAACAGACTAATGACTGCCTGGGTTGTCGCCAGGTTACCGGCTGACAAAAGTGTAATGACGCGCTCACCAGTCTCTTCCCAAATAGCCATTTTACGGAAAGTCGACACGTTATCGAGACCTGCGTTGGTCCTGGTGTCAGACATAAACACCAGCCCTTTGGTGAGCACCATTCCAACGCAATAGGTCACTTGTTTGCCTTCACTGCTGCGATACGTCGATCCGAACGTCCAGGTTTTCGCCGTCTCCGCCCACCCGTACTCCTGTTACAGGAGAGGCGTCCATATAGTCCAGCCCAGTTGCTACTCGCACATAGCGCGTATCAGGCGAAATGCTATTCGAAACGTCAAAGCCAACCCATCCAATGTTTGAGAAATAAGCCTCGACCCAGGCATGCATGGCGTCCTGAACGGTTCTATCAGTCAACATCAAGTAGCCTGATACGTAGCGGGCGGGAACGCCGACCTCACGCGCGCAAGCCAGAAATACATGCGCATGGTCCTGGCAAACGCCCTGCCCTGCCTCGAGTACGTCTTCGGCGGTCCAATCCGTCTTTGAAACGCCCAAGCTATATTTGACCTTCTGAGTGATTACCTTTGACAAACGGTGCATGCCATCAAGATCAGCGGATATATTATGGTCACGCAACAGCGCACGACTGCGAGCACGCGCACGGGTCTGATCAGTCTGTCTCTTGTAGAGCCAAAGCGGTGATGGACCGAGATGCGCGCCCACCACGCCGTTAGTGTCAGTCAATTCAATCTCACCAGCGCATCTTATCTCAAGCTGTGTAGTGCCCGATGTAAAACTGATCAGTTCCACCTTATTGCGGTGGTGATCTTCGAACTCCAACTCCTTGCAACCGTTCACCACGCTGGTGTCCCAGGCTAGTACGGTTTGTTGCGTCGAGGACTTTGGCGTTTTGCGTAATTGCTGCAAGCCAAAGGACACAGGGTGCTCAAAATTATATCGCGTTTTATGGTCAATTTTCAGTCGCATAACCAAATCATTCGTAGAATCGAAAATCTATTTCGACCTGTGTCGAAATCTGCCGAAGCTGGTCTAGGATTTCTTGCACGAACTCATGCAGGCCGAAATCAAAAATAGCTTCGATATCATGCTTGAGATATTTTTGTTCCAATAAGTTTACTTGTTTGAAGGACGGTAATTGTTTGCGCTGGCCGCCGTGCAGATAACGAAGATTGTCGCAAAGTTTGGACGCGCAAAACGCGAGGCTACGAGGCATGCGTTTATCCAAGACAAGGTATTGTGTTATTTCTTTTGGTCCTGCACCGTGGCCATATTCCATACGAAACCCACCGCGTGCGGAAAGCGAACGTAAAATACTCTCCCATTGCACATTGTCGATTGAGCTCCCGACTGATCCTGCGGACGGCAGAAGGACGTAATATTTGACATCGAGGATACGGGCCGTGTTGTCTGCTCGTTCAAGAAAAGTGCCAATGCGAGCAAAATCATAAACTTCATTTCGCATCATCGTGCCATGTGTCATGCCCCTTACGAGGGCTGTGCCCTGCCGCAAAGAGCGCAGCACCTTTGGCAGATCGCGCTCGTTCACTCGGCGTGTCAAAAGACTGCGAGCATCCATATATGCAGCGTTCGTTGCCTCCCAAACCTCTCCGGTAATGGCAGTGCGTACCAAACGCGCGTTGTGCCGAGCAGTCTCGATGCAACAGAGCACAGATGAAGGGTTATCTTTGGATCGTAACATCCAGTTGATTGCGGCATCTTTTGAGACCGTTTCGTTGACCTGAAAATAGGCATCCAGCACCCCGCCTGACTGCAATACCGAATTCCACTCTTCATCGCGATCTTCCAGTCGCGTGATTGCTATGCGTTCGCCGGTTTCAATAAGGCGCGCTGTATTTTCTGCCCGCTCAAGATAGCGGTACATCCAAAACAGACCATTTGCGGTTTTACCCAGCATGCGCGCTTAATCCTCCAAAACCCAGGTGTCCTTGGTCCCACCACCCTGTGAGGAGTTCACCACCAAAGAGCCTTTCTTCAGTGCAACGCGGGTAAGACCACCAGGGGTAACTTTGACGCCTGCGGGACTGACAAGAACGAATGGCCGCAAGTCTACATGTCTAGGGGCCAGCCCTGTACGAGAGAATATCGGAACTGTTGACAGGCTAAGGGTTGGCTGGGCGATGTAATTGCCGGGGCGTGCTTTTAACTTGGCACGGAAACTCTCCAACTCTTTTTTGGACGACGCGGGTCCAATCAACATGCCGTATCCACCCGAACCATGCACTTCTTTGACAACAAGATCTTTGAGATTGTCGAGAACGTATTGCAGGCCGGATGGCTCGGAGCAGCGGTAGGTCGGGACATTTTTCAGCAAAGGTCGTTCGCCCGTGTAGAACTCGACAATTTCCGGCATGTAGGAATAGATTGCCTTGTCATCGGCAATGCCTGTTCCAGGTGCGTTCGCAATTGTGATGCCGCCCGCCCGATAGACATCCATTATCCCGGGTACGCCAAGTTGGCTTTCAGGGTTGAAATTCAGCGGATCCAGAAATTCATCATCCACGCGTCGGTAGAGCACGTCGATCGGTTTGTAACCGCGTGTCGTACGCATGGCCACGCGGCCATTATCCACTTTGAGGTCATGGCCTTCGACCAACTCCACACCCATCTGATCTGCCAAAAAGGCATGCTCAAAATATGCAGAGTTGAAAATGCCAGGGGTGAGGACCGCGACAACAGGCTCATTATTGGTCATATCCGGCGCGCATGCAGCAAGGGAACGGCGCAGATTAACCGGATAATTCTGAACAGGTTGTACACGGTTTTGAGAAAACAGCTCTGGAAACATTTGCAGCATCGTCTCACGATTTTCCAGCATGTAACTGACACCCGAAGGTGTTCGTGCATTGTCTTCCAAGACGTAAAAATCACCAGGCCCAGTTCGAACGAGGTCAATACCCACGATATGAGTGTAGATCCCGCCCGGAGGGTTGACGCCTATCATCTCCGGCAAAAACGCCTCGTTGCCATTGATCATATCAACCGGAACGCGCCCAGCCTTTACGATTTCCTGCTTGTGATAAATGTCGTGAATAAAAGCGTTTATTGCACGTACGCGTTGATCAATGCCACGTGACAGGCGATACCACTCGGACCCAGATATTATTCGAGGAATAATATCAAAAGGGATCAGTCGTTCCTCGGCGTCTGGCCTCCCATAGACATTGAACGTGATCCCAGTGAGCCTAAAAAGCGTATCTGCTTCTCTTTGCTTAGATCGGAGACGCGCTGCATCTTCCTTGCAAAACCATTCATTGAACCGCTTGTAAGGTGTTCGGACACTATCATCGCGGTCCAGCATCTCATCAAAAGAATCTGATTTCGCCATATGCTCCCCAGCATCCCAATCGCCCTAGTTCACCATGAAAACTCCGTACACGCAAAGAACATGATCACATGATGCACATTTGAACATCAAAATCGTCCGCACTTCCTTGGTTGAATGCTCAAAGATTGATCAAAAGAATCTAGTAAAACCGCCAAATTGCATTGGTCATCAATCAAACAAAGAGCTTCCATTTTATAGAATGGGGCCGATGCCTTTCCGTCATGAGGAGATGCAGTTCCATCTGCGAAAAAGATTAAACCGGTGCGGTTTATCGCCGATATTCAGAAAGCTAAACAGTATCATTTTTCAGCCAAAAAAAGTCATCGGAACTTTCCTTGGGCTAAAGTGGCCGGCTCTTTCGGCCCGCGCGTCAATTTGGTCGGATAAAAATGCTGCTCTCCCAATTTACAAAAGATCAAATCATTCTGCGGGTCACATCCCGGAGACACTCGGCTAACGAAATTGCCCCATCAGCCTCTAAACACGACAAGGAAAGCTCTTTTCAGGTCGAAAAACTGATGCGAGACGCAAAATTCTCTCAAAATCATAAGGGCCAAATCAGGTGCGGCGTCTGAATATAGCCAGAGAAATTTTAGACGTTAGATAAGCGAGTGGCATTCATGAAAATCCTCAATTCTGCACTCGGATTACTGTAGAACTAGAGGGTTGAGCCTGTGGCAGCGTTACTGAAAGTAAAGGTTTTGAACGTTCATCACTGGACCGATACGAAATTTAGCTTTTCGACCAGTCGTGATCAGGCCTTTCGATCTAAAAATGGTCATTTCACTATGATTGGCCTGACAGGTAAAAATTGCAAACCGCTTATGCGAGCATTCCGTATCGCCAGCGCAAGCTACGAAGAAAAGCTACAATTTTTTAGCATCAAAGTGACCGACGGTCCTTTGAAATCGATATTGCTGCATCTGAAGGCAGGTGTTGAAATCCTGATCAGAAGTAAGACCTCAGGCACGTTGATCGCCGAAGAACTGCTCCCGGGAAACGCCTTTTGTTGCTCATCACCGATCCTGGCGGTACCTAGGAAACCGTTGAGAAAATAGCGAAGCGGTTTTCCAATCTCGGGTCCGAAATTGACATAATGAATGCGAGCGACTGCGATATCAAAATTATCCAATCCTACGATTTTTTGATCATGGGCATCCCAACCTGGGACTTTGGTGGGATTCAAAGTGATCGGGAGGATCTGGAGGAAGAATTGCCAGGAACAGATTTGAAGGGAAAGTGGTCGCACTCTACGGTTTGGGTGATCAAGCCGGGTTTCGTGACTACTTTCAAGGCGCTATGTGTTGGTTGCATGATCATGTGGTTAAACTCGGGGCCTCTATCATAGGCCGTTGGCCAACGGAGCGCTATGATTTCGAAGACGCTAAGGCAACCAATGAAGACAATTCGGAGTTCTGTTGTCTGGGCATCGACGAATTTCAGCAAAGTGAGCGTACAGAAAAACGTTTAAACAAATGGGTTGACCAAGCCGCGCAAGACTTGAAGGAGGCGTGTGAATGACAACGAACGCCGCTGATGCGATTAGTTTTGCGCTTCGGAGTAGTAAGGTAGGTTTTCCACTCGCATGCCTTCAACCGTTTCGAGATGCATCGCAATTTCCTCGAGCGGCGCAAACCAAACATCGCGCTCCGCAAGCGTTGTTTCCAACCAGCTTTCAACCAACCGCCAGCGCGCAAGTCGACCGGTCAAAAACGGATGCAGGATCAACATGAAAAATCCACCCGCTTCATACTGGGCCTCAAACTCTTCCCAAAACGCCGCAAGCCCTGCTGACGGCGCGCGGACCGGCATCATGTATCCAATCTCATCGTAATGGGCGAAAGGCGGCCAATCGTCGGTTCCCCAATGCACGGGCATCTCGTAAAGAGAGCCTTTCCCGGTCTGCAAAACATACGGAATATCATCGGCCATCAAAGAGCTGTCATAGTGGAATTGATGCTCCACCAGTAGGTCAACAACCTGCTGCGTGATATTATAGACAGGCGCGCGATACCCGCGCGGTGCTTGCCCTGTCATGCGCTTATGGGTTTCCAGCGCTTTCTCAAAGGCCTCTTTTTGAACATCACCCTTGGTCGCAATAGGATCTTCATGGATCCATCCATGATGGCCAATTTCATGACCAGCTTCCAGAATGCTCTCCACCGCCTGCGGATAGGTATCCATACACCAGCCGGGAATGAAAAAGGACTGCTTCAGACCCAGCCTTTTGTAGGTATCAAGAATACGGGGGATGGCGACTGTGGGCCCATATCGGCCCATTGAAATCGGATACAGCCGATCATTGGCATCTCCTGGGCGCGCAATATGGATTAAACTATCTGCATCCATATCGAATGTGATTGCACAGGCGCATCTTGCGCCGTTTGGCCAAGGGATCGGGTTCTGAATCATGTCTCCTCCAAGAGCAGATGCCCGTCCTGCACCGCCCATCCCAAAGTGACTTGCTTGCCGGTCTCAAGGCCCAGATCGGCAAGCGCGCGTTCCTGCACCTGAACTTTAAGCTCTGTGCCGTCTTCCGCCTCAAGGAAGGCAGTGACCATAGAGCCCACAAACTCTTCCGAAATCACCGTGGCTTTCAGGGTGTTGTCACCGGTGCCGACCTGCATCATATCGCCTGCAACAACGATAGCAGCTTGATCGCCGGGGCTGGCCTCACCGGGTACTTTCAATGCGCCAAGTGCCGTTTCCACGACCACCAGACCATCTGAGACAGAAGAGACCTTGCCCGGCAGAATATTGTTGCGCCCGACAAATTCAGCGACAAACCGAGTTTTTGGCGAACGATAAACTTCTCTGGGGGTGCCGATCTGGGCAATATCGCCTTGAGACATGATCACCACCCGGTCAGCCATGGCAAAAGCCTCAGACTGCGAATGGGTGACATAGACAAACGTGATCCCCAACTCGCGCTGCAGCTTTGTCAGGACCGATTGCATGCGAATTACAAGATGTGCATCCAACGCCGAGAGAGGCTCATCCAGCAGAAGGAGTTTCGGCTCTGTCACCAGCGCACGGGCCAGCGCCACGCGTTGCCTCTGTCCACCGGAGAGCGTCTCAACATTGCGTTCGGCAAATTCGGCAATCTCCATCCGTTCGAGCCAGTTCATGGCGCGGGTTTCGCGCTCTTGGGCCCCTACCCCTCTCATTTTTAGACCAAATTCCACGTTTTCGCGCGCGTTCAGGAAGGGAAAGAGCGCAAGGCTTTGCCAGACCATCGGCGTGTCTCGCTTGTCCGCGGGCACATCATTCATCACCTGACCTGCGATTTTGATCGTTCCGCTGGTGGGTGCCTCAAGCCCTGCAAGCATGCGCAAAGTGGTCGTCTTGCCACAGCCTGACGGCCCCATGATCGCGATGAATTCACCTTCGTTGATGGTCAGATTGGCATCACGAACTGCGACGAAATCATCAAAGCGTTTTTCAACTTGGTCTAACACTACAAGAGGGTCTGTCATTGGCTGGCCCTTTGCAGTCGGAAAAAAATCAAAAGCTGACTGATCACGACCAAAGTGATCGAGATGCCAAAGACCAGCGTGCCAATGGCGTTGACCTGCGGATCAATTGTGCCCTGCACAATCTCAAGCACATGCACCGGTAAGGTTTTGTTGAGACCCGAGACGAACCAGGCCACAGTAAACTCATCAAAAGACACGGCCGCCGTCAGAAACAGCGAAGACAATATCGCCGGTTTGCAGAAAGGTAAAATCACCTCACGCATTGCGCGCCATTCACTGGCCCCAAGGTTCCATGCGGCAGCCTCAAGACTTTCGTCAATCTGGCTGAGCCGCAACCTAATGATTGCCATTGCAAAGGGTGCGGTGAGAACCGTATGTGCGGCAATGACTGAGGCAACCTGCCCTGACATGCCAACACGGCTAAACCAGGCCAGCATGGCAAGCGCTATGATGATAAGCGGGATGGTCGGCGGCAGCAGAATTATAGCAAGAAATAGGCTCTTTCCCCGAAAACTATAACGGTAATCTGTATAGGCAGTACAGAACCCCAGAAATGTTGCAATTACACAGGTGCTGCCCGAGACGATCAGGCTGTTTTTGGCGGAACGCCAGAAATCCGGATCAGCAAAAATGGTGTTGTACCACTCGAAGGTGAACCCACTCATCGGCAAGGTCGGGAAGCGATCCGAATTAAAAGAAAACAACATGCTGACCACAATCGGCAGAAAGACAAAGCCGAACAGGACAAACAGATAAGCACGCAGGAAAAGCGTCACCGGCTTGCCCTCTTGCGATAGGCATACATGATCGATGCAAAGGCAACGGAAAACAGTGTCAGCATCATCATCACCGCCACAACGGCTGCGCGCGGCCATTGCTGCCCTGACTTAGTGGTGTCGATAATCAGGATCGGCATCGTGGGTGGGTTTGACCCACCAAGGTAAAACGGTGCCACAAAATCACCAAAAGACAGGATAAAAGCAAAAAGCGCGGCAATCACAAAACCGGTTTTACCCGCGGGTAGCACAACGGAAAATATCGTGCGCGCAGACGAACAACCAAGATTGCGCGCCGCCTGGATCAACCGGTCATCGATATTGGCCATGGTCACGGTTTGCAGGATCAGGACCAACGGAAGGACAAACGTTAGATACCCCACCATTGTGCCAAAAGCCGTGTTGAGCATCGTAAAAGGCCCCAGACCCAAAAGCGCAAAAACGCCATTAAGCACGCCTGCCTCAGCCAGGATCGTGTACCAGCTAAACGTACGCACCAGATAGCTTGTGAAAAACGGAATGATCAGCAACAAAATGGCCAGTTGGCGGGCTTGGGGCGAGCAGCGAAAGGCAAGAAACCAAGCGGCAGGAAAGGCCAGTAGAGACGCCAAGACGGACGCAGATCCCGCCATCATCAGTGTGTAGCGATAGGCTGACCAAACATAATCCCGGTTGATCATTTTTGACCAACTGTCGAGCTCGAAGGTCTCGACCATGCGGTAGTTCTTCACAACAAAGAACGACATTGCGACCACAAAGATCAGAGGGCCCACAAAAAACACGCTCTGCCAGATGATGATCGGCAGACGAAATGTCATAGCGTACGTGGAAGGGCGGCGCATTAGTTGCACCGCCCGGTGTTGGAAATCACGGTATCAGGCGTTCTTGTACTCAGACCAGAAGTCGTTCCAATCCTCCAAAGACTGCTGCACCGGAATGTCGCGATAACTTATACGGCCTTCGTTGATCAAAGTGATCGGATCCTGCGCATCGCCATTAACCTGATGAGAACGCTGTGCCTCCGCAGGATCGACCTCGTTGAGAAGCGCACGCCCTGCCTTTGTCACCGCATGACCTGGATAGCCAAGCATTTGTGCGGTCTTGACCTGCCCTTCTGGCGACATTGTGTAGTCGAGATATTTTAGCGCCATCTCGGTCTTTTCAGAAGTCTTGGCAATGGAATAGCTCTCTGTCCATTGGATGCCGCCCTGTTTGGGGACAACCGATGATACCGGCGCGCCATCGCGTTCAAGAATGCCGGTCACCCAGTCACCGATGCCGACCATGGCGAGCATCTCGCCGTTCTTTAGGCCGGAGAATGTGCCACCGAAATCAAAATAACCACCCACTTGCGGTTTGAGCGACATCGTCTTCTCTTGCACCGCTTTCCACGCATCTTCGCCGATATCAAAAGGCGTTGCATTACCCATCAGTAGGCTCATCTGGCCAAGTGATGGCAGGTGCCAGTCAAAATGCCCAACTTTACCTGTCAGACGCTCATCCCAAAAAATGTCATAGCTTGCTGCTTCTTCAGCGGTCAGCACATCTTTGTTGTAGGACACACCCAGATGTCCAAAGCGTGTGATCAGGGAGTAGAGCTTGCCCCCGTCATCCCAGTGGCCCGCAAATGACTTGAAATCATCGTGCAGCAGGTCGTCGATTGGATAGTTATTAGGGTCAAGCTCCATCACCAGATCATTTGCAACCAATAGCTTGGCATATTCCGCATCTGTATGGATGATATCGAACGTGCCCGGCGGATTTTGCGCCAGAGCCGCCAGCATGTTGTCGCCGCCAGCGTAGTATTTGGGGACGAACTTCACATTGTTGGCTTCTTCGAACTCGCCGACCATGTCTGGCTCTGCCGTGCCGTACCAACCAAGGATCGTAAGTTCGACCGTTTGCGCCCAGGCGCGGCTTACAAACGGCGCGCTCAAAGCGACCGAGGCAAGGCCCGTTTTTAGAAAAGTTCTTTTGCTTTGTTTAAATCTGGCGTCTGACATCACTTCACTCCCACATATTTCAAGTTTTTCATCTATCCGTTTATGAATTGAGGCGCGCTGCCTCGCATCCGATTCCCGAGCGGCAAGATCAGCATGCGCCAAAAATAGGTGCATTGCACAAAATTTATTCACGTGGGTGAGGGAATGAACAGAATTGAATTTCGCACGTCATTTGGCACTCGCGGCAGGGTTGTTTTACCTGTGATCCATGTTCTCGATACACAGCGCACACTTACAAATATTGACATTTTGACCGCTGAAGGTGCGCCCGGGTGTTTTCTGATCAACCATGATTTTGGCGTGGAGCAGTTTCTTCCCGTTGTAAGAGAAGTGCGCGCCGCTCGGCCCGATCTTTGGATGGGCGTTAATTTTTTGGCGGTGACCGGCTTGTATGCTTTTCCAAAACTATCTGAGCTTGAGGGGGAAGGATGTCGCGTGGATGCGTATTGGGCCGACGATGCCCGCATTGACGAACAGTCTCAACTTCACGATCAAGCCGAGGCAAAGGCCATCGAAGATGCGCGCGGGGTTTGGAGCGGTCTTTATTTTGGCGGAACCGCATTTAAAAAACAGCGTCCGGTGGCGGAGGCAGACTATGCACGATCCGCAGAGATCGCATCCAATTGGATGGATGTGGTTTGCACTTCTGGACAGGCAACAGGTGTGGCCGCCGAAGACATTAAAATCGCCACGTTTCGCGGTGCGATTGGCGAAACTGCTCTTGCGCTGGCCTCTGGGATTACGCCGGAGAATGCATACCGATATGCATCCGTGGATGCCTTTATGGTGGCCACCGGAATAAACTATGAAGGCAACTTCTATGACATAGATCCAACGAGGCTGCGGCATTTGCTGAAAGTCACCGAAAGAATGGGAGAGGTATAATGACCAAGGGCCCCCGCGACGACCGCTGGTATTTCAAACTGATGGCACCAAACACCAAAGGTGGTAAATTTGCCTGGCTTGATCCGACCTCGATCTACATCAATCAACAGGCATTCCAGGACCTTTTGGCAGATCTTCTTAAGGATCTTGAAGAGGTGGAGTTTGATGTTGTGGGCGGTCTTGATGCCATGGGTTTTGTCCTGGGTGCGGCGATTGCTACCCGACGGGATGTTGGATTTCTCCCCATTCGAAAAGCAGGCAAACTTTGCGTCGATACGGACCGCGTGAGCTTCACCAATTATTCCGGGCGCACGCAGGATATGGAAATGCGTCTGCCAGCATTTGACGAGGGCACGCGCGTTTTACTGGTGGATCAATGGATCGAAACCGGCGGGACTATGGAAGGCGCTATCGAATTAATAGAACGTCAGAAGGGCAAGGTGAGCGCTCTCGTTGCCATCGCGATGGAAGATACGCCGCGCGCCGCTAAACTACGACAGCGCTTTGCCACTATCACGGCCATTCCACCAGGCACGAAATGGCAGGAGGAGTGCAACGCGCAAACCCTTTCAAGCTTTGAGAACTATAACCCGTCGCAGGCATTCCCTACGTCTTAGCTTTTTGGCTGGTGATCGCTGGTTGACGACACACATGCGATAAATCTGGCCTGCGTAAAACTCTAAATCACTTCGCAACCAACGCTTCGAAGATATTTATTCGGAGCCGTACGGAATAAACCAGACCTCAAGGACGTCTTTCCCTTAGGCAGCATGCTGAAATGCACAAAGCATGCGATCCAGGGAGGACAAAAATCATGAAGGATAATCAATACCCAACACTGCGCGAGTTTTTCGCAGAAGACCCAGAAAAAGCAGATAAAGAGTTCTTTGGAAGAGTATCCAATCCGAACCGCCGCGGATTTCTTAGAAACACCGGCCTTGCCACTATGGCGGCCATGGTGGGCACTTCAATTCCATTTCACAGCAACGTTCCAATCGGCTTTGTCCCTGCGGCTTTGGCGGATGAAGACGTTTTGGTCGGCAAGGATGGTTTGACGCTTTTGAACGACCGCCCTGTCAATGCGGAGACACCGCCCGAGCTATTGGATGACGCAATCACACCCACATCGCGGCACTTCATTCGCAATAACGGCATTCCGCCATCGGATGTTGATCCCGCAAACTGGACTTTGACGATCGACGGGTTTGTGGACAATCCGATGGAGATGACCATCGCCGAAATGAAAGAGCGGTTTGAGGTGGTGACAATGGCTCTGACCCTGGAATGTGGCGGCAACGGGCGCAGCTTCTTTGATCCCCCTGCCAAGGGCAATCAGTGGACCTATGGTGCCGTGGCCTGCTCTGAATGGACAGGGGTGCGGCTAAAGGATGTGCTGGATGCGGCTGGCGTGCAGGACAATGTGGTCTACACCGCCCATTACGGCGCCGACGAACACCTGTCAGGCGACCCCGACAAACTTCCTATTTCGCGTGGCGTGCCAATTGCTAAGGCGATGACCGATAATGTTCTGATCGCGTTTGAAATGAACGGCGCGGCTTTGCATCCGATGAACGGTGCGCCTTTGCGCCTTGTTGTGCCTGGCTGGCCTGCGTCAACGGCGCATAAATGGCTTAAACGGATCGAATTGCGCGACATCGTGCATGACGGACCGAAAATGACAGGCAAGGCGTATCGTGTGCCCAACCGCAAGGTTGCGGCAGGCGAAAAGGTAGAAGATGAGGATTTCGTCATTATCGAGCGCATGCCAGTCAAATCGCTTGTGACATTCCCGGCTAACGGTGCCGATGTCGGTATAGAAACCGAAGTGCGCGGGCATGCCTGGTCCGGTGATCGAGAGATTGCAAATATCGATGTCTCGTTTGATTTCGGTGCGACCTGGCAAAAGGCCGAACTGGACGCTCCGGTGAACTCAGGTGCCTGGCAGAATTGGCGGACAAACGTCAAATTTCCAGCCGCAGGATACTATGAGGTTTGGGCGCGCGCAACGGATACCGAAGGCGAAATGCAACCATTCGCGATTGACTGGAATCCCAAAGGATATCTCAATAATACCATGCACCGCGTAGGTCTGCGGGTTAGCTAAGGCAAAGCTTCAAAATTAGCCAAGCAGGCGATCTGTCTGGGTCGCCTGCTCGCCAGATTAAGGAAGGACACCCATGCGAATTGCCAAATTCTGCAAAGCTGCCACCACGCTTACCTATTTGATCATCCTGATATTGGCTGCGTCCCATCAGGTGGGAACGGCATCTGCCTCCAACGCGGAGGATGAGGAAGAAGAGGATTTCAACGGAATTCTGGTCAATAAACCCGGAGCCGATATCACCTTTGCCTACTGCGCCGGATGTCACTCAGAGCGCATCATTGCACAGCAAGGTCTTACCCGGGATGGCTGGATTGAAGTGCTTGAATGGATGGTTGAGGAACAGGGAATGGGTGAGATCGAGGACCCAGACTATACCGACATTATTAACTACTTGTCCGACCATTACGGCGAAGACCGACCCAACTTCCCAAGTTGAAACTCAGAGCTGCAGAGCTTTCATGGTTTTGCCTAACACCCTACCCCGTGCAGGGCGCGGCAGAATGAGTGGCGTCTGTCATTGACGCATAAACCTCAGATTTCGCCAGATTATGGGTGATATGTTGGAGGTATATGGCGATGGATTCAAACCTCTTAATATCCATGCCAGTGGCGACAATCGCGTGATGGCCACCATCCGCAGTGGTCCACGCGATGGCCTGAACATTTTTGTCGGATGGCAACTCAAACGCCAGGTCAACGTTGAAATAGGACAAACGGCATCCATTGAGACCGGCATAATGCGCAAGTGTGCCATGCGGGATACTCTGTATCGACACCGGCGCAAGATTGGCGCCCCTAAGATCATGCACGCCTAACGTTGCGGACAAGGCCACATTCCGCACGTCCTCTGTTGATACGGTAAAGCTCTCTTGCTGCAGCGCCTGATGCATCTCAAGTAAGACCATCGCGCGGGGCTGCATTGACCAAGCAACAAACGCGATCATTGCAGCAGCAGCCGCAAAACCTATCATACTGATTTTCGTCCGAGAGTATTTATTTTTGAGCGTCGGCGCTGCCACCTTCTCGGGACGCAAGGCCTTCAGGCTTTTCGACACTCCAGAGACCTGATCTAGCGCTTCGGAAAGAGCTGGCTCGTTGGCCAACCGTCGCTCAAATTCTGCAGCATCTTCATCAGACAACTCACCATCGTGGAACGCATTGACCAGCTCCCAATCACTTTCGCTGCAACGGTCCACCTGAACGCAACTCCTCAGATTCTAACGGCTCTTCATCGCCTTCAACCAATGCCAATAAGGCTGCCCGGGCGCGGCTTACCCTGCTCATGATCGTTCCCTGTGGAACATTCAAGACCCAAGCGGCATCGGCATACTTAAACTCCAAGATATCAACAAGGTACAAAATTTCTCGTGAGGCAGGCGTCAGTTTTTCATAAGCGAGCCTTATCAGAACATCACGATCCACGTCCGCCCCGTCGCTAACATCGTTTAGAAGACGTTTCTCGGTCGCAGAATATTCCCTCCTCACACGACGTTTTCTCAATTCATCGTAATAAAGATTGCGGATTATCCTGATAATCCAAGGCCGCAGTTCCGCTAGTTTATTGGGCCGCTTCTCTGCACGCAACGCGCGTTCGATAGCATCCTGAACCAAGTCTTCGGCATCCTCGCGATGCCCTACGCATATTGTTTTTGCGTATGACCTGAGTTCCGGTAGCAATAGCTCAATCTGGGTCAGCGATGCCATCTGACGATCTTGGCGTTTATTCGTCTTCAGGTCAAAGGTTGTCGCGGTCATCGCGCGATGTGCACCGTCAAATTCAGCCGATCCGGAACCATCGATTTTAGAGAGACTATGGCTATAAGCATTCAAAATTCCGCTGCGCGAGCGTCAAAGTCTGCGAATTTCAGAAATTTGAAAAGGCAACAGAAAGTATTGCAACAGTTGTGACACAAATATGTAAATTCTTATCAGTAAAAGCTGAGGTTCGGGAATTGAACATAACTTGGCTTACTGATGACATCACCTTACGACAATAGCACCGCGTCACTTTTAATATGGATGACACGGATGCATCGGACGATCCCGCGACATTCTATGATCATTGGCCAAACGTGATCTATACGCATGCCGAAATCGGTCATATCTGAGAATTTCCTGTCCTGTAAGGGCTTTGATGACACCCCTTAACGAAAACAAGTCTGGATTGGGTCTATGACGCAGGCTAGGGCATCATCTGGGCGGTGGAATATCTCACGTCCTGGGACGTCAATATTCATGCTCTTGTCCAGAAAAACAAGAATGATCAAATGCTCGACTTTGGTGATCTGGGCGTGGCGCGTGCGGTGTCCATGCGCGAAATCGTGGCGTGTTTTGGTAACCAAACGGGCGATGTAATCAGGACATGAGAAGAAGACCAAGATGCCGATCAACCCGATGACGACGGCGAGAAAACAGCTCGGGTTTCGCTGGCAATCAAGAGCTTCGCGTAGGCAATGACCGTGTCAGCAAATTCGCGTTTTAGGGTGGCAGCGGGGAGGCAGGCAAAGATACCTTGATCCAACAGACAGACTTGGGTCAGATCGGCCTCTCAACCTTCGATGATTTTGTCTTCCTGAACGAGAAATTGGCGTAAGACGGTGACACTGTCACCAATCTCGACCAAGATCGCTGGGACGTCTGGAATTTATTGGATGAAAACGAGAGAGACGTCTCTCTATTGGTTCACCTGAGGAGCTTTTCCAAAGCGGATGCCAACAGCTTTGCCAAGCTGAAAAAGTGTGGCGCACTCGACGTGCCCGGGGCAGAAATTCTGTTGTGACAGGCTTTTAACGTCGGTCTTTTCAAGTCCGCCTGAGAAGTATGCCGTCGACACATATCGCTGACACAACCGTTCCAGGCGCATTGAGCTGTGTGTTTTTTGCCGCATTCCAGCTGTGACAGAGCGCGATCTATCTCATTGAATTTACTTTTGGAATTTCACAAAGCCTTTCCCGAAGGTTAGAAATCAAACTCTGTCCAACGCTTCCAAGCCAAAATTTTTAACGCCTCACTTTATGACTTGCGTATCCCCCCCGGGGGGTTATTTTTATCAAATGAAACATGCTAGTCACAAAAGCGTAAACAACCGGCTTAAACGCACCGAAGGACACCTTCGAAAAGTTATCGAGATGATGGAAACGGGGCGGCCCTGTCTCGATCTAGCGCAACAACTTCATGCGGTTGAGAAAGCCGTGCGCGCGGCGAAAAGCACCCTGATTCACGATCACATCGATCATTGCCTGGCCGAATTGGATGACGACCCTGGCACGCGCGAGACCCAGTTGGTCGAGTTTCGCGAAATCACCAGATATCTCTGAGGACTGCCAATGAGCATCACGGAAATGATTGAAACAGGCAGCGTGAACCCTCTATTTTTGTTTGCGATCGCACTGCTTTTGGGCGCGCTGCACGGGTTGGAACCCGGCCACTCCAAAACCATGATCGCCGCCTACATTATCGCGGTAAAAGGTTCTGTATCGCAGGCGTTTCTGCTGGGTGCCTCTGCCGCTTTTAGCCATTCGATCATTGTCTGGGTTCTGGCTTTCATTGCGCTTTATTACGGTAATGAACTGATCGGCGAGCAGCTGGAACCCTGGTTTATGATGGTGTCCGGCGTGTTGGTTTTGGGAATTGCCGTTTGGATGCTGTGGCGCGGTCTTACGCCGCAACAACATACACACGGAGCCCATTCACATCCGCACGACCATAACCATCATCACGATCACTCGCATGATCACCGTGACCATCATCATCATGAAGGCGAAATCCCCGGTCTTAATGACCCCGACATGGACCCGCATGCAAGAGCGCATGCGGACGCGATCAAAGCCCGGCTTTCATCGGGCCAGATTGGCAATTGGCAAACGGTTGCATTTGGCCTGACCGGAGGGTTGATCCCCTGCCCTGCGGCGATCACTGTTTTTTTGCTTTGCTTGCACCTGGGACAGCTGACCTTGGGCATCACTTTGGTCAGCGCATTCTCAATTGGCCTTGCGCTGACACTCGTTGGTATCGGCGTTGTCACATCCATTGGTTTGAGCGCAACAACCGCGCGCTCCAGACGGTTTGACAAAGTGATGGCTTTTGCGCCCTGGATATCTGCAGCCTTGATAGCGGCCGTGGGTCTTTTCATTATCTGGTCAGGCTATTCTCATCTTGTTGCAATGTCTCATGGTCATAGCCACTAACTCCAACCCGATCCGCTTTTGCGTCTTACACACTGGAAAGTGGCTTTCAAACCTCTTCGCGTGAAAGCGCCTGACAGAGGCAATGCACACCGCCGCCGCCAAGGGTGAACATCGACATATCCGGATCATAGACCTCAAAGCCAAGGGCGCGCATCTTGGCATTAAGATCGTCGGCCCCTGCCATCGAGAGCACCTTTCCATCCCCCAAGGCTACAAGATTAACGCCGAGGTTCTTGGCCTCCGCATAGGCCACATCGACAATCTCGATGCCCCAGCTTTTGACAACATCGACGAGCCAAGGCTCCATCGCGTCAATACAAGCCACGGCCAGTTTCTCAGCCAATGGCACGATAAGCCCGTCCATATGCACGAATTCCCGACTAATTGGCGCGACCACGGCCTCCCAGCCTTCTGCGCGAACGAATTCAGCTACCTGTTCAGAGCCTTCTTTTTCCGAGCGCTCACCGCAATAGCCGATCAAAACACGGCCCGGTTCGATAATGTTGAAATCCCCGCCCTCGAAATGCCCTGCCGTGGCAAATTTCCAGATCGGTATGTTATTTTCCTGATAAAACTGGATTGCACTCACGTAATCCGCTCGGCGGCATTTCAGCTGCATATGACAGATCAAAGCGCCCCATGGTGACATGGCAGAACTGTCACGGGCGAAAAAATTGCGATGCAGCACCTCGTCAGCTTTTAGGTAATGACAGGTGACACCGTTTTCCTCATAGATCGACACCATCTCGGCGTGCTGTTTCATGGCGAGTTGAAGGTCGAACCTGTGTCCGGTCTTATCCGCATTGGCCAGGGTCCGGCCAATCAGCGGGCCTGCCTCTACCCATCGGAAAAACTCTGGTCGACCCAAAAGCACATCATTGAGCTTGGCGTAATCGTTGTTAATGCCCCATTTTTGCGGTGCTTTTGACCCATCCGACAAGGTGCGTTCCTCTTAAGCAGCTGTGCGATCACTGAAATGTGACACGGAGACCGCTTTCGATAAACAAAAAAGCGTGTCGTGAAATGGAGCGACACCCTCGATTACAGATTGGCCTTTTTATTGCATCCGGGTCTAACACTCTATTTTATGCATGTACGCCTCGACGGCGTAAGCTCTAAAACAGCGGCACCAACAATAAGAGTAGCGCCTAAGAACTCTTGCCATCCGAATGGTTCATTGGCAAAGAGTGCGGCAGAGAACAGGCCAACCACAACCTCACTCATCAAGAGCAGTCCGACCCGCGCGGGAGATAAAAGTGTTGCAGGCCAGATCGTCAGGAAAAGCATCGGCAAAACAAAAATGAGCGATAAAGCCAGATAAAATGCCGACGCCTCAAAGACGCTTTTCGGTGGCACAGTCTGGCCCAGCTGTATTTCAAGAAAAATGGCAAGACACGCCACGATCAGCGCACCAAAAACAAAGGTGAAAACCTGACCGGCAACGGGAATACCCTGCGCTCTGTATAACCCAAGAGAACCAAGAGCCCAAGCCATGCCGGACACAAGCGCCAGCCAATCCCCGGCATTCTGTGGCAAAGGGACGACCTGGTCACCGCCGAGCACCACGAAAAGACCACCTATCCCGCAAATCAATCCAACGCCGCGTCTGACGCTTAGCCTTTCCCCAAGAAAAATGAGGCCTAGCAGGGTTCCCCAGATGGGCGTCAAATAGAACAGCAGTATTGAGCGCACAACATCGGTGTAAACCAAACTCGTGGTGTAAAGGCTGAACGCCGCGCCGGTGAACAATCCGCTGAATATTAAAGCGCGCCAGCGTGTGATAAGCGTTTTGCGAATACGCCAGAGCAAGGGTAGAACGGCGATAAGCGTCACCAGATACATGACCACCCCTGGCCAAGACCCGGTCAGACCAAGCTCGGCAAAAAACCGAACAGGTATCCAGTAAAGACCCCACATCGCGCCGCCAACGAGCAACGCGAAACCAGCAGAGGTTTCCGATTGGAATTTACCTATGGTTTCATGCATTTGAACAACCGTAAGGCATGCGTTCGATTCCACATACAGCGAACACCATGACTTTGCTATGCATGAGTTTAACCTATGTCCAGGCGTTGGTTTAGTGCGCCTTACCACAGGTTAAACGATGGTTGGAATTGTGCATGCTGCAAATTGGTTTTGATCTGCATCAAAGTAGGAGGTCATCATGTCCGCGCAGCTTGGCCGAGTTATAATTTACACCAAAAAACCTGAAGAATTGGCTGACTTCTATTGCCGCCACTTTGGCTTTGATATTCGGCGGATTGAAGGGGACAGGATCGTTGAGTTGGTAGCACAAGGGACAGGTTGCAATATTCTTCTGCACCCGATGTCGCCCAAAAGAAAAGATGGCCAGACGTTGGTTAAACTCGTGTTCGACGTAGAGGATGTTGATGCTTATTGCCGAGACGCGGAAAAACGCGGGCTCAAATTTGGTAAAATCCATCGCGCTGATGGCTATTCTTTCGCAAATGCCAAAGATCCTGCGAACAACTCGATTTCCGTATCAAGCAGGGCATTTGCTACTTAATTCTTGAGGTTAGCAGCAATTCCTGTCTGCGCCAACCGTCCAAACGGAATTGTCTGACGCAAACCAGCGCAGCTAACCAAAAGGTCAAAAAGCCAGCTGTCGACCTGAAAAAGGAGTTATTTGAGCTGTTAAGAACCTCGTGGCTTACGCACGCGACACCTCGACAGCAGTCAATTCCATCCAGTTTTGGAAGGCATAGTCGTAATACGCGTCGAACCCACGCTGATTTGCACCTTCCCAGTGAAGCGCTAAGATCAATCGTTGAAAAGATTAAGAACCTAACACAGGACAAACCCGGTTCCGACCTGTGTCTTTCGCCTTGTAAAGGGCTTCATCAGAACTCCGCAGCAGGGATTTGATCGTCGCATCCTTGTCTGCCGTTGCAACCCCACATGAAATAGTGACGCGTGGCAACAAGACGCCATCATAGTTGATATCCATTGCCTCCACGGCTTGTCTCACTCTCTCAGCTTTGGCATGAGCAGCTGCAAAATCTTGCTCGTGCAGAATTAGACAGAACTCCTCTCCCCCAACCCTGGCCAGCATATCGCCGTCTTCGATAACCGACGTAAAGGTATCCGATAGGTTTCTCAGCACCACGTCACCTGCGTCATGACCATAGACGTCATTGATCTTTTTGAAGTGATCGGCATCAATCGAAACAAGCGAGAGTGGGTGGCGATGTTTGTGAAACGCCGCCATACCGGTGCGAAAACGGTTCATAAAGTGGCGGCGATTGAAAAGGCCGGTCTGGAATAGCCCCCTGAAAGTGGTCCACCAACTGGGATAGTTTTGTCCCGTAATTG
>JBCBBI010000021.1:0-53253 GCA_038531775.1 Pseudomonadota bacterium
TTTCCAGCCATCGCTGATCCTCCAATTACGGGACAAAACTATCCCAGTTGGTGGACCACTTTCAGGGGGCTATTCCAAAACGTTGGTTGTACCTAAATCGCTACACGTTTCTTACCACTGCTTAATACCAGTTTAGTCTTTCAAGCAAAAGCCGCAAAGCTTCAATTTGGTTTCGCTTCTTGGTCAAACGCCTCGTCTGGCTCAACAAGTTCGCTGGACGGGATGGCATAGTCGCCTCGAAACCAATGGCCTAGGTCGCGATCGGCACAGCGCGCCGAACAAAAGGGACGGTATGGCTTTTGCGTTTTCTCACCGCAAATTGGACAACTCACAATGAAATCTCCAAAATAGACACACGGTCTCTTTTTCGTTGCAGTTCGAAATGTCCAAGAGGTGTCCAACCCACAAGGGTTGTCTCGACCGTGTCTTTGCGAAAAGCAGCACGAAGAGTGGATTCAAAGGCGGGCCGGTCTTTCTTCGCCATTGGAGCGGTGTCGATCACGATCTGGCCACCAAGACCCTTAATCCGCAGAAGGCGAGGTAGATCGCGCGCTACCGCAAGATTGGCCTTCAGACCTGCCGCCTGTGAGGTATCACGACCTGTATTTACATCCACCGCGACAAGCGCACGGGTCGCCTCCAAATAGACATGGCCGCCACCCGGCAAGCTCACTCCATCTTCCAGCGCATCCGTTAACAATTCCTCAAAAGGTATGTCAGCGTGCTCCGCAGCAGGCCAATCGCGCCATGCAAGCTCTGTTGGCCCCGGCCCTTCTATAAGTTTTTCGGACGTCTTTCCGTCATCCTCGAGCACCGCATGCACTGCACCGAGCACGCGCTCGATATCTTGGCTTATCTCATCTTCATTCGTGCCCGCCGCTTGCGATCGCAGGATCAAACCGCAACCCCGCAGCCTATCCTCAAATGCACTGGAAATCTCTCGCAACATGACACGATCCTCATCGTCGCGGATGCTGCGTGAAATGTTGATCCCGGGTGCGCCCGGTGTGGCAATCGCAAAGCGACTTTTGTAAAGCCAGCGGTCGGTCATAGGAATAGCTTTGCCCTGCTCGGCATACCCGGTGACCTGCACCAAAAACGGCTTCCCCGCACCAAGCCCTTTGATTTTTCGGATAAACCCGGCGCCATCGGGCGTTTTAAGAAACATCCCACCCTGCCCTTTCACCGGTCTATCGGCGAGAGCGCGATAAATTGTGCCCGGGCGTGGTTGATCACCGTCGATCAGCAAGTCCTGCAACTTGCCATCTTCTACAAATGCTGCCGCTTCACGGCCGCCGATTTCGCCCAGCACGATCATAGTGCCTTTCATGTCGTGCCCTCGAATACCTGATACCCTGCAGCTTTCAGAAGACCGGCGGTCTCTGACAAAGGCAGACCGACAATCCCCGTAAAAGATCCTTGAATCCATGGTATGAATGCCCCGGCTGGTCCTTGGATACCATAACCGCCGGCTTTGCCGCGCCAATCCTGTGTCGCGACATAAGCGTCCAGATCAGCCTGTGAAAGTCGCTTCATCTTTACCAGACTGACCACGTCCTTTTGCCAGATCTGATCGCCGCGCCTGACCGCGACTGCGGTGACAACTCGGTGACGCCGTCCTGACAAAGCGCGTAAAAACGCAAGCGCCTGACCTTCGCCCTCAGGCTTGCCCAAAATGCGCCGCCCAAGCGCAACAGTTGTATCGGCAGCAAGCACAATTTCTGCTTTGTCAGCCGTTACGGCCAGCGCTTTTTGATAGGCCATTCTGATGCAGTAGGGCCTTGCCAATTCGGACTTTCTTGGGGTCTCGTCAATATCAGGCGGTCGAACATCGTCCGGAACTACGCCAATTTGTGCCAACAGCTCAAGACGCCGTGGGCTGCCTGACCCAAGCACCAGCCGCAATGCTGATGTGTTACTTGAAGCGGTAATTGATCCGACCCTTGGTCAGATCGTAAGGTGTCATCTCCACCTGAACTTTGTCGCCCGCAAGGACTCGAATGCGGTTCTTGCGCATCTTTCCTGCCGTATGTGCGATGATCTCATGGCCGTTTTCAAGCTCGACCCGAAATGTCGCGTTTGGCAGGAGTTCCTTGACGACACCGGGAAATTCGAGCGTATCTTCCTTGGCCATGGTTTCTCCTTCATCTGTTATCCCACTGATCGAGGGACACCCGGTAAATGAGCGTTTTACCCCGAGTTTTCAAGCGAAACTTCGATGAATTGCTTCAATAAGCGATGTTGTGTGACCCTGATTTTACCAATGAAAGCCGCAAAATAACTCTGCCGCTTTTGAACGTTGCCCACTTTTTGACCAAGACATATTGGCTTTCATTTTATGACGCGCGTGAAGCGTTCATAAACGCCGCTTGAGGTAGATTTCGCGCCGATCGCGCTCAAAAAGGACCGCTTTATGCCGGCGCCCTTCTCAATATTGAAGGACGCATCAGTGCTTAGGCCATCATCGAAAAGGAATACGTCACCCTCAAGAGCGTTGATCATGGTCTCTAAGCCACGGGTTTGAAGAAGAGCAGCCGTTTCTGCAAAAGCCACCAACCTGCCATCAGGGCCTTTGTTAATGATTGGTTCAGCACCGGCAAGCGAAGAAACAGATGTTGTAGGATATGGTGCAAGCGCTTCTGTAAGCTTTGTGGATGCTACAGAACCCAAGTCTTGGACAAAGATCTGTGCAATGGCACCAGCTTTCGCCCGTGTCGCAATCAGGCCTAAAACGCTTTGGACAACCTGTTCGGCAGTCTCTGCCACAACAATAAGCTCTTCTGTTGGTCTGCTTTCGTAAACCTGAAGGAAAAACGCCATGATTTTCTCAGCCATGGCGTTGTAGTGACCAACATCCCGCGTGTCGTGCGAGATTTGCCCGATATCAGCTTCAACGACACCCGCGCCAGCGGCATACGTACGAAGCATAACATCGAGATCGGCGGCATAACTATCCACAAGTTCCTGATGTGCGATCAGATCCCGGTTCGCGAGGTAAATCCCGCTATTAGCGGAATGAAGATGCGAGATTTTAGGCGCAAGTGCTGCCATCGCCGGCATGACGAGTAATCTCGTCATTGGCATATTATCATTAGGATCCTGCCAGGCACCTTTGACCACACCAACTCCCGGCTCACGCGCCTCAACCATCCGCGTAAAACGAGCAATATCAAAGCCGTCCAAATCAGCATCAACTTTCATACACCAACGGTTCTTTGCCGTTTTGAAACCTGCACGCAGCGCACTTCCCATTCCGGGAACCGGTTCGAATACTGTGCGAGCCCCTGATTTCGAGGCTATCTCTGCCGTATTGTCTTCAGAATTGTTGTCAACGACAACGATCTCATCGACCCATGGAAGCGGGGCGAGACTTTGGACAACGCTTTCGATGGTTTCAGCTTCGTTGCGGGCCGGTACGACGACCGAAACGGGATCAGACATGGGCGCTACGGGTCCTGCACTTGATTGGTCTTAGAATAATGCCGCCAGGACAGGCTAACAAGCGATTTGCATCAGTCTCCATCGCCAGTGATATACGCGCCGTGATGCTGCCAGGGGCGCTGATCAGGAACATGAAGCCGCATTTTATCGTGCAAAGCCAACGGGCCGGGTCGCTCCACCCAAGCAGTAACACCCCGTCTCCCTTTGCCCGCGCGAACAAAGTGCTTTCCCATGCCAGGATGTACTTTTTCAATTTCCTTGCCGGGCCAATTGCAGGGTCGGTTGCTCATATCAATGACAAGTGTTGTCCCGGCATCGTTTTGGAGTCGCGAAGACGGCGGAATATGTGTAAAGTCCGCGATCCCTTCAAGCACCATGGAAGCACCAAGCCACTCCGGCTCCAGCGCATCTATCCCGATCTCGGCAGCTATCGCCTGCATTTCTTCCGCCGAGACAATTGAGAACTGCCTTACATTCGCGATTTGAGTGCCGCGCTGATGTTGCATCTTGACGCGGGTACAGGATTCTCGCGTGAGACCGTTGTGAAATTCACCATCGACGCCGCCCCAACCGATATAAATCGATCTTCGCGCCACAGAGCGAATATCCGCATGCTGATCTTCGACGACGCCGAGCCATTTGATAGAGGCATACTCATCAGTTGGTAGCAATGCCGGCATTTCGCCTCTCCAAGCCCTCTTTTTTAGGCTCCTGATGCACTTCGTCGAAGGTTCGGATCGACCTGTAACGGCCTGCCCAACCGGTGTTAAACCGACAGGGTGAAAAACAGTCGGCGAAACGGAAAAAGCACCGAGCCATCTCGACGCACTGGGTAAGCCGCTCGCATCACCTCTTCATAGCGACTTATCAAAATATTTTTTTCGTTCTCATTAAGTTCTTGCAGAATAGGTCGCGCATAGGTGCTCTCGGTAAAGCGCCGAACAGGATGGCTGCCAGGTTCAGCCATAAGTCTTTGGTAGTACTCTGTCTCCCAAAGGCGAAGCTGCCCCATACCGCCAAGTAGCTCTTCATATTTTACTGGTGCCATAACCCCAGGCGTTCCCATCTTTTCAACGCGACCAGGAAACAACTCTTCAACAAGGGATAGCCAAACCCGGTGCGATGGCGCTTTGTTTTGGTGAGGCATCTGCACTGCCATAGTGCCGCCCTTGCCCAGCATGCGCGCCAGCCGTGGGAGTAGCTGTTCGTGATTGCCAACCCAATGAAGAGCTGCGTTGGAATAGATTAATCCCGGTGCGCGCGCTGGTGACCATTCTGCGATATCTGCACGGCTTACGCTGGTGTAGCCTTTCACAAATCGCGCCTTTTCCAACATTGTTGGACTAGTGTCGACGCCGATCACATCCCGGCGCCCGGCACGGGCTCGTAACGCGTCCCCCAACGCCCCGTTTCCACATCCGAGATCATAAATCGGACCGCTGCCCATCGAGCTGACAGCATTGATCAAATCGAGGCCAGGTCTGAGCCGCAGATCGTGGAACCGCGCATATGCGCTGGGGTTCCAGTCGTTTGGGACAGTCGTCTGGTTCACGTTGACGGTTCAGGTTCCAGCCCGCCATCATCGGGCCCGCGCTTTGGCTTGGTTTTAGGGACAGCAGTCAACGACGGTTTATCATCATCTTTCGCGACTGAAGACCCGCCGCCAGTATCATCCGCTTCCGGCGGCTCACCCTTGATAACGCGCTCAATCTCTTCACCGGTCAGCGTTTCATATTCAAGCAGTCCTTGCGCCAGACGCTCCCAATCTTCTTTCTTCTCAGTCAGAATATCGTAGGCCTTTTGATACGCTGTATCGATCAGAATTTTGACCTCATCCTCAATGAGCTCTTTGGTAGCAGCAGAGATAGAGAAGCCACCTGCACCATTACCCATGTACCCTTCATGGGCTTGTTCATAGTCGACATTACCGACTTTGTCGGACATACCCCAACGAAGCACCATGGCGCGGGACAGACCAGAGGCCTGCTGAATATCACCGGCGGGACCATTCGAAACGTTGTCTTCGCCGTATTTGATAATCTCGGCGGCCTTACCGGCCATGGTCATCGCAAGTTTTTCTTCACACTCAGAACGATGCCAATTCAACCGGTCGATTTCAGGCAACGAAACCACCATGCCAAGCGCGCCACCGCGCGGAATGATCGTCGCTTTGTAAACAGGATCACATTGGGGCAGTGCAAGACCGACTATAGCATGACCAGCCTCGTGATAGGCTGTTTTCTCTTTCTGCTCAGCAGTCAGCACCATAGAACGCCGCTCGGCCCCCATCATCACTTTATCCTTGGCCTGCTCAAAGTCTTCCATAGAGACAAACCGACGGCCAACGCGGGCAGCCATAAGCGCCGCCTCGTTGACGAGGTTTGCGAGATCTGCACCTGAGAAGCCTGGCGTACCCCGTGCGATAATGCGAAGGTCTACATCAGGCCCAAGCGGCGTTTTACGTGCGTGCACGCCAAGAATCTTCTCACGACCCTTAATGTCTGGGTTCGGGACAGTGACCTGACGATCAAAACGGCCCGGGCGTAGAAGCGCAGGGTCAAGCACGTCTTTACGGTTGGTGGCCGCAATGATGATCACGCCTTCGTTGGCTTCAAAACCGTCCATCTCAACAAGCAGCTGGTTGAGCGTTTGCTCGCGTTCGTCATTACCGCCGCCATAGCCAGCACCACGGTGGCGGCCGACCGCATCAATCTCGTCGATAAAAACGATACAAGGCGCATTTTTTTTCGCTTGTTCAAACATGTCGCGCACACGGCTTGCGCCAACACCAACAAACATCTCGACAAAATCAGAGCCCGAGATTGTAAAGAATGGTACACCGGCCTCTCCGGCAATGGCACGTGCTAGCAGTGTCTTACCAGTACCAGGAGGTCCGACCAAAAGAGCACCTTTCGGAATTTTACCGCCCAGGCGCGAAAATTTCTGAGGATTACGCAGGAACTCAACAATTTCCTCGAGCTCCTCTTTAGCTTCGTCGATACCCGCCACATCATCAAACGTCACACGACCATGCTTCTCGGTCAGCAACTTCGCGCGGGACTTGCCAAAACCCATAGCACCGCCTCGACCACCGCCCTGCATGCGGTTCATGAAGTAAATCCAAACCCCGATCAAAAGGACAAATGGCAGAAGCGTCATTAAGAAAGACTGAAAGCCCGATTGCTCTTGCGCCTCAGCGGAAACCGGCACGCTATTTTCGATTAAAAGTTTAGTAATCTCAGCGTCCTGTGGCTTAATTGTCGAAAAATTAGAGCCGTTGTCACGTTGGAAACGGACATTTTCGCCATCTAGAACAACCCGAGCGACCTCGCCTTGCTCAACCGCTTCAACAAATTCGGAGTAAGGAATCGACTGGCTTTGCAGATTTGTATTTGAGCCGTTAAATAGGTTAAACAGCGCTAATATAAGCAAAAACAGCACAAGCCAAAAGGCGATGTTACGCGCGTTGCCCAAGGGATATCTCCTTACGTGACGATCTGAACGGGTGTAGCACAGGATTGTACGTCAATAAATAGCGATGAAACGGCTATGTTCAATGCGTCAATACGTGCGCGAAGAAGTGGTCTTCGTCGCGCAAAAGCTCTGCGGTCCAGCCCTCGCCAAGGTCTGCAAGAGGTGCGGCAATAAGCTGTTCGCCGATCCAGACCGCCGGGCTGGCCTTTAGGGAATGCAAACTCATACCGCTGTCCCGCCAGTCAGGGCAAAGTGCAAGACCCTTACTACCAAGGTAGCGAATTTCAGCGCGAGCGGGCCCTGGACCGTCAATGCGCCAGCGCCCGTCCCAGATTTCATTTCGAAAACAAATTTCATCTGCGACCGCGCTGGCTTCGCGTGTCAAATGCAGGCGGTCCCCATCGTTTGTTATAATACAACCGTGCAAAGTCATGCCGGTACCGCCTCGGATGGCGTCGAGCAAAAGATTGAGCGCGTGTCCCCGCGGCGGATAGGACGCGCCACTGATCCAAAGCAAAATCTCCTGCAAAAGTCTGCGTGCGATATCGGGCGCCAATGCATGAAAACCCTCTGCATCGAGAAAGGCATCCCCTTGATGGAAGGTCACAATGTCCTTCGCCGCAAGGCAGACATAGTGATAAAGCGTTCTTCGCACTTCAGCCATGCGATGGGCCGTACGTGCGAGCGTATGGGAGCAAATTCCAAGGTCATCAAGTTTAGAAAGAGCCTTGCGAGTTCTGGCTCTTTCGTGTCGGTCGTCTTCATTGCTCGGATCATCAATCCAGGTGATCTGGCGCGACCGAAGCTCTCGTTGCAAATCAGACCGTGACAGGGCCAAAGCGGGGCGGACAAAACGAACCGATCCATGGCGCCAGCTTTCCTTCATCGCGGCCAGCCCGTCTATCCCGGCATCCCGAGCCAGCCGCATAACGAAGGTTTCTGCCACATCATCCAGCGTGTGCGCGATCGCAACAGTTTCGAGCTGCTTATCCTGCGCCCATTTGGCCAGCAGATCGTATCGCGCGCGGCGCGCACTATCCTGCAAGTTTCCACTGATTTCCTTTTTGTGCCAATTGAGGGTGGCATGCGGCACGCCTAGACCTGCACAAATCTTTGACACATATGCTGCCTCGTCCGTGGATTCAGCGCGCAAACCATGATCAACAGTTGCAGCAAACACTGCAGGCCCACCCTGGCTTGACCAGTCTGCTAGCAAAATCAAAAGAGCGAGAGAGTCGCTGCCTCCAGAGACAGCAACACCTATTTTTCCAGGAACTTCGTCAGAAAAGTGTGACGCGACTCGTGCGCAAAGCAATTCAAATTCTTGCGTCACAAACAGCCTAGATTTTGTTTTTCCGCATTGGCCTTGGACACCGCTGGCGATTGCGGAAATCGGACACCAACCTCGCTAAGCGTAACGCAGGCTTTGTCGGCTTGCCCCAATTGCCCCAGAGACCGGCCCAAAAGAAAGAGTGCGTTGGCCGCTTCGGGACCCTGGGGTGCGGCGCTAAAAGTATCCAGATAGGCGCGTGCTGCACCGGTTGTGTCGCCATTATTCTCCAACGCTTCACCCTGCAAAAGCCCCGCCCTAGCGCCAAGTGGGCTCCCGGGATAATTTACTTGAAAAAGCGCAAACTGCTGTGCCGCTGTTGGGTAATCGCCTGCGTCAAAACTGGCCACTGCAGAGTCGAAATCCGCCTGCTCGCCAATTGCGAGCTGCACATCGTTGCTTTGATCAACACCAGAAACATCATTTGTTTGACCTACACTGGTGCTGTTGCTCGCTGCGCTCTGTCCAGTGCTCACCGGCGCCAAGCCGCCAAGTGTGTCTCCATATTCAATAGACCCTACATCGCAACCGGGCTCTAGCTCGCATATGCGGAATTCAAGGTCCTCAACCCTGTTGGACCCATCGGTCACAACCCGGTCGATGCGAAATTCGAGTTCTTCTGTCTTTGACGTCAGTCGCTGCAACTCCCCCTCGATTGCCGCGACCCTATCAATTACCGAGCCACCAATGCCAGTTGAGGTAGAGACGCCCCCAGTTGTGTTGAGTTCACGATTGAGACGCTGCAACTCCACATAAAGCACCGCAAGTTCTTGCCGAATGTCAGCCAAGGTTTCAGAGTTATCCTGCGCGTTGACCGCTAGAGGAGAAATCGTCAGCCCTGCTACCAATACGGCGATTGAGCGCAACATGACACACCTCATCTTATCTAACTCGATGGCGCGGCTGAAAGCACTGTCACCGCGCGACGGTTTTTGGAATAGCAAGTCTCGTCACTGCAAATTTCAAGCGGTCGTTCCTTACCATAGCTTATCACACGCATACGGTCCGCACTGACACCCTTGGAAACCAGATGCTCCAACACTGCGTTGGCCCGTCGTGCGCCTAGCGCGAGGTTATATTCCCGAGTGCCCTGTTCATCCGCATGACCTTCGAGAATTGCGGTATACTCAGGATTGCTATTCAACCAATCAGCCTGCCCGTTGAGTACAAACTGACTATCAGGCGTCAGAGTGGACTGATCAACCTCGAAAAGCACGCGGTCCCCGATGCTTTGTTGAAAGAAAAGCGGCGAGGTTGGATCTTGCGCGCCTCCGGCTATGCCAGATGCGGTTCCTGTTCCAGCACCACCTGTTCCATCATTGTTAAAACGCTCTGCTGATGTACAAGCGCTCA
This sequence comes from Pseudomonadota bacterium, assembly GCA_038531775.1. Classification (GTDB taxonomy): domain Bacteria; phylum Pseudomonadota; class Alphaproteobacteria; order Rhodobacterales; family Rhodobacteraceae; genus Roseovarius. The sequence goes on from JBCBBI010000021.1 coordinate 9,599, forward strand.
AGGCGATGCCAGCGATTACAAAAGTTGCCCTCAATAGTACTTTCATTGGTTTGCCCACCTGGTTTTTTGGTTCTGCTCTTTTGTGCTTTGTATCACACAGTCTTGTTGGTTGCACTTCACTTATAAATGTCACTGCAAAAGTGGCGACCATGAAGGGTCTGACGCCCCTGTATTGGTCGGCACCTGCCGTAAATTGCGTCCTGTGATGTCGACGGAATGCAACGCCGCTCTTCCGCCTGCGCCTTGGGTTTCCCGCGTAAACATGATGACCCGCCCATTTGGCGACCAAGTCGGCCCCTCATCAAGGAAAGAGGCGGTCAAAAGACGCTCTTCGCTGCCATCGGTTCGCATGACACCGATATGAAAACGACCCTTCGATTGCTTAGTGAATGCGATCAAATCACCTCTCGGCGACCAAACCGGCGTCCCGTAGCGACCCTGACCAAAACTGATCCGTTGTGCATCCCCTCCCTTGGACGACATAATGTAAAGCTGCGGTGAACCTGAGCGGTCTGACTCAAACACGATCCGACTGCCATCGGGGCTAAAGCTCGGTGCGGTTTCAATCGAAGGCGCCGCCGTAAGCCTCTGACCCTGGCCGTTGGCAATATTGAGCGCATAGAGGTCTGTATTGCCGCCTGATGTCAGACTGTAGACAACGGTTTGACCATCTGGACCAAAGCGTGGGGAGAAGCTCATTTCACCTTGCGGCGTACGCAATTCCTGTTGTGACAGGTTTCCAATGTTCAGAAGGTAAATCTTGGGAAAACCGCTTTCGAAACTTGTGTAAAGTAAATTGTTGCCAGACGGGGAGAAACGCGGCGCAAGAACAATTGAGTTGCTACCGGTCAGGTACACGACATTCTCGCCGTCATAATCCATGATGCCAATCTGTTTTTGACGCGCATTTTTTGGACCGGTTTCAGCGACGAAAACCACGCGGCTGTCAAAATATGGATCCTCACCCGTAAGGCGGGAATAAACCTGATCGGCCACCTTGTGCGCGATACGACGCCAGCCATCTGTTGTCCCCACAAGCTGCAGACCGTCACCGATATCCTCACCGGCAAAAACGTCATGCAAACGGAACCGAACCACGAGCTTGCCAGAGCCATCTACACTTACGCCACCAGTGATAAGAGCCTGGGCATTTATGGCTTTCCAGTCGGCGAACTGCACCGGGCTGGAGAAATTTGTGACCCTGGCAATATGCGCGTTGCGGGGGATTTCTCGAAAGAGCCCCGTGCCGGAAAGATCGGCGGCAATTACTCGTGAAATCTGTCGCGCCAGATCCTCGGCTTGTGCCGTCTCTGCTACCATATCGGGTATCGCGTAGGGAAGCGGCTCAATAACGCCTTCGGTGATTTCAATCCGAAGTGGTCCGTCACCCTCCTGCGCCAGTGTGAAGGTAGGAGCGGCGAATAGAATGGCAAAGGCTGTGAGGCACTGTATCCACTTTCTCATTACTTGATCCTCATCCTTTCAGGATTGAATGTCATCTCAATTTCTCGCCATGCGGCATACTTCTCAATCGGTAAATCAAAACCTTTGGAACCGCAGCGAATGATCGCTCGCCTTGCAGCGTCGAAAGCCTGTTTTACGCTCGATCCACTTCCGCCAGAGCTGTCTAAAAGCTTAATGGTACTGGTAACCGGCTTGCCGTCTTCGGCCATGGAAACACTGACAATAACGGTGGTCGCCAAGGCATCAGAGCTCAGCGAACCAACATTCCAACAGCTTTGTACGGCCACACGAAGTCCGTCTTTCTCGCCAGCGGTCAATGGTGGTCCGGACGGTTTACTGTCTGATGGCCCGTCATTGGCACCGAGCGCCTGTTGCAACGCCGCCTGCACGGCATCGTCGTCCGCTTGACTTTTCTGCGCCGTCTGGGTTTCCGGCGCTTCTGCGGCTCGTGTCGGGCGGGTTTTGGGACGCACAGAACGCTCGGGGGCCGCCGCCTCAAGCTTTTCGGCTTCTGTCACAATCCGATCAGAGGCCTCTTCTTGAGCGGTTTCCTCGGTCTCAGGCTCGCTTTGCTCGGCTTGTTCATCGGGCTCGCCGGCCTGTTGATCCACATCATCAATACGCACATCCGGCTCCGGTTGCGCTATGGGTTGAGGCGCGACGCGTGGCGCTTCCTGTGGCGCAGGCTGGGGCGACGTCTCCGGCAAAAGCACCGCAACATCTTCCTCTGGGGGTTGCAACACAGGCGCTTCATCGCTCACCTCCGCCTGCGGTGGTGGACCAAGCTCTTCCACCTCCGGGATCGGGTCAGGTTGTGTGGCCTCGTTCACTTCCGGCTGTGCCGTCTCCGGGGGCGTTTCCTCAACAGAAACAGGCACATCCGGAGATTGCCCGGCCTCTGGTGGCTCAGGTGTATCAATATTGGCCAACGCATCCGGTTCCTGATCAGGTGCCACCAACAAAGCGAACTCCTCGCTCGAAATGGCTGTTACTTCGGTCACTTCGAATGGCAACGGCTCAGCCTTGAATGCGCCGCCAAATATCGCAGCCGCCAAAAGCCCAACATGGGCTGTACCTGATATGATCTGACCGGCATTCACCGCTACTAGCCATCCTGCTCATCAAGCGTTGGCCCTCCAGAGTCGGTCACCAGCCCGATATTGTTGAAGCCACCGCGATTGAGCGCACCCATCACCAGCATCACTTCTGAATAGGGCACGGCGCCGTCAGCGCGCAAGAAGACACGCGTGCTATCACGCTCTGCAGCGATTGCACGCAACTGATTGACCAGCGAATTCCGCGCCACTTCGGTGGTCTGGATCATCACCACACCTTCCGATGTGAGCGTCACAGTGAGCGGCTCTTCCTCCTCGCCCGGAAGCGCGCTTGCAGCCGTTCGAGGCAATTCCACCGGCACACCAACGGTCATAAGCGGCGCGGCGACCATAAATATGATCAGGAGCACCAGCATGACATCCACAAAGGGTGTGACGTTGATCTCAGCCATTGGACGTGAACGACCGCGACCACGCCTTCTGCGGCCCCCGCCAGATGCTTTCTGAACGACGCCTGCCCCCATCTCAGCTATCCAACTGACGGCTCAGGATGGTGGCAAATTCGTCGGCAAAGGCCTCATAGCTTGCAACAATCCGATCACTATCTGCGCTGAGCTTATTGTAGAAGACAACCGCAGGGATCGCCGCCAGAAGACCAAGACCAGTGGCCAGAAGCGCTTCGGCAATACCGGGAGCGACAACAGCAAGGTTGGTGCTTTGTTGCTCTGCAATCTCGATAAAGGCGTTCATTATACCCCAGACCGTACCAAAGAGCCCGATGAAGGGCGATACCGACCCAATGGATGCTAAAATTGTTAGCCCGCTCTGCAGGTCTTCCGCCTCCTTGACGATGGCCACGTCCATCGATCGATCAATTCGGGCCGTGGCCCCGGCAATCAGCTCTCCATCATTGCGATGACTGCGCCGCCACTCCATCATGCCTGCGGCAAATACCCGTTCAGACTGCCCGCCCGGTTCATTTCCGATTTCGGTAAATAGCTCATCCAGCGGCTCACCTGACCAAAAGCGCCGATCAAATGTATCCGCTTCTGCCCGGGCTTTGCGATAAACAATGAGTTTTTGAAAAATAATCGACCAACCCCAGAAAGAGGCCACGACCAGCATGATCATCACGAGTTTTACGATCAACGTCGCGCGTTGATACAGCGCCCACAAAGAGAAATCCATCTCCTGCGCCAATGCGAGGGTTTCTGCTTCCATCCGCCTGCTCTTTTTTATTGCCCAATTTTTTAGGCTTATTACCAAGCAACTTATACGATTTTTCAGGGGAAAGCCAATATCATCCGCATCACGGCAGAAAATAGTTCAGCTCAAGCTTCGCCTTGGCGGATCTCTGCCGGAAGAAGCACCGGTTTTCCGGCTGAATTGACGCAAACCAGCGTCACAAGCGCGCTGAAAAGGCGGGTTTCTCCGCGCATGACGGTCTGCTCCATCACCAAGCGTACGCCGCTTTTAGATGCCACATTCGTCTCGACGGTAAGTTCGTCATCAAACACAGCCGAAGAAAGGTAATCCGCCTCTATGCGACGCACCACAAACACAACGCCTTCGTTGTCTTTAAGTGCGTTCTGATCAATCCCGATTTCGCGGACCCAATCACTGCGCGCGCGTTCTATGTATTTGAGGTAGTTTGCATAATAGACGATACCGGCCATGTCGGTATCTTCAAAGTAGACGCGTATCGGGAAGCTGTGGGTCATAAGGTGGTTTTACGTCCCCAGGCTTGAGGCGGCAACACCGTCTCGCAAAGGATAGGCGGCAAGTTCATCGTAAACTGGGCCTTCCGGCGTGAGGGTAGAGCGATAAAGGCAAACCCGGGTCGCTGAGTAAGGCCCGGCTCGGTATGCGCCATACTCAGTAAGCCATTGGGCGAGCTTTGGGTTAGAGATTGGTGCTCTGGCACCAAACCTCGCAAGGGTCACATGCGGGCGAAAGCGTATGCGTGGGAGTGTAATGCCCGTCTGAAACACCGCGCTCAAAATGCTTTTTTGCAATGCAATCAGCGCCTCACAGGCTTCAACCGACGCCCAGACTAGAGAAGGCTTACTCTTTCCTTTGGCCTCAACCCCGCCAAATCGCCACTCGAATGCCGGTGCTTCGATCTCTGCCAGCCCCTCGTGTAGAGCGTGAAGCAACAGCTCCGGCTGCTCATCCAAAAAGGCCAATGTGATATGCAGGTTTTCTGCAGGAACCACTCGACCGCAAACCAGATCGGCTTGGGCACGCTCCAGCGCATCAACGGCTTCGGTTGGTAAAGGAATGGCAATGAAGGCCCGCATGCCAGTCCTACATCTGCGTGATCCGCGCCGCGAGCCGCAACGCATGGGACGGATCCTGTGCCATGACTGGCATAACAGGATCGTAACCCGCACGCACCACAGCGCCAATGTCGGGGCGCAGGATCACCTGATCATTGCCGGTGGTTGCAAGGATGGATCGGCCAAGAAACGCAGTGTCAGACCAAAGCACTATCGTTTGCGCCACTTGACCCAAGGCCAGAGTATCAGCAGGGATCGCAGAAAGCTCCGCATCCATCCGAAGGAAAACAAAGCTGGCTTTGATCGCACCCTCTTCGTCGAAACGGAATATGCGGTATTGGTTTGCGTCATTGGCTTTCAGCTTTGCAACAAGCGGCACAAGATCGGGCACAAGGCGGTCCATGCCTTTGACCTCTGGTAGCTCATCCCACTCTTTGAAGAAAAAGAACATCAGGTTGGCGCCAAGTTCGGGATCGGTCTCTGTCATGGAATGACCGGCCATCTGTACCACAGCCTCAACCGCACCTTTGACCACGGACAGCGTGGCGTCATCGGTGCCGAAAACCACCGGAGCGATAGGCCGCCCCCAACGCGCGAAAAGGTACGTTCCATCGGCGCGCGTAAAGAACGCTTCGATATCCGTTTGTGAAATCAGCTCTGACATGGCCGATGCCTTAGCGTAGGAAACCGGTAAGGTGAACGCGCTTTCGTTCGCCAAAGGCAAAACTATCGCAATAGTTTTGGCAAAAGTCTTTTAAAGACTTTTCCGGGCCTGGCTAAGGGGTATCGAACAAGTCGGATTGTCCGGGCGTTTTGGGAGCCTTTAGCCCCAGATGCGTCCAGCCGCGTTGTGCCAGCATCCGCCCGCGCGGCGTACGTTGGATCAACCCTTGTTGCAGTAAAAACGGCTCGATAACCTCTTCCAGAGCATCGCGGCTTTCAGACAAGGCTGCACTCAAGGTCTCGATCCCCACGGGACCACCCTGATACGCCTCAGCAATGAGCCTTAGGTACCGCCGGTCCGCCCCATCAAGCCCAAGACTATCCACACCAAGGCGTGTTAACGCCCCGTCCGCCAAGGCGCGTGTGATGCGCCCGTCGCCCTCAACCACGGCAAAGTCCATGACTCTTCGCAGGAGCCGCCCGGCAATCCGGGGCGTGCCACGAGAACGCCGAGCGATTTCCCGCGCACCTTCGGCGTCAGCGGGTGTACCAAGTCGGGTGGCATTACGCGTGACAATCTCGTGCAATTCCGCCTCCGTGTAGAACTGCAGCCTGGTTGGAATGCCGAAACGGTCACGCAAAGGCGTTGTGAGAAGGCCGAGCCTCGTAGTCGCACCAACCAGCGTGAAGGGTTGCAGCTCAATACGCACTGATCGCGCGGCCGGACCTTCGCCGATCATCAGATCAAGCTCAAAATCCTCCATCGCTGGATAGAGAACCTCCTCTACAGCGGGATTGAGCCGGTGAATTTCATCAATAAAAAGCACGTCGTTATGCTCAAGATTGGTCAGGATCGCGGCCAGATCGCCAGCCTTGGCCAAAACCGGCCCGGAGGTCATCCGAAACCCGACGCCAAGCTCGCGCGACATGATTTGGGCCAGCGTTGTTTTGCCAAGGCCGGGCGGGCCGTGGAACAGCGTGTGATCCATCGCCTCACCGCGCTGGCGGGCCGATTGGATAAATACCTTGAGGTTTGCGCGTGCCTCCTGCTGGCCGATGAACTCGTTAAGGAACTGAGGACGCAGGCTTTTATCGCTGTCTTCGGGCAGCGGCTCGGCGCGCAACGTTGGGTCCGGCTCGGTCATGATTTCGGCGCCAGAAGCTTGAGTGCGGCACGAATAAGCGTCGCGCTATCGGCGTCGGGCATGTCAGCAGAGGCCTGTGCGATGGCAGCGGCTGCGTCACCGGGCGCATAGCCAAGATTGGTGAGCGCAGACAATGCGTCCGATGTCGCCGCGCCACCTTCAGATAACGGTGTTGGTGCAGCGGGTGCTATAGGCTCAATCACTTCTGAGTTTTCGTCCTGCACCGCCTGAGGCGCGGGCGTGACGGAGATTGCCATCACATCGGGCACTTTATCCTTAAGCTCGATCACAACGCGTTGCGCCGTTTTTGGGCCAATACCCTTGGCGGCCTTTACCGAAGCCGCATCCCCCAAAGCAATCGCGCGTCCGACACCCTCAGGCCCCAGAGTGCCCAAAATCGCCATCGAGGCTTTTGCCCCAACGCCCTGAACACTCATTAAAAGCCGGTGCCATTCCTTCTCAACCAAACTTGTGAAGCCAAAAAGTTGCAGCAAGTCCTCACGCACAAGTAAATCGGTATAAAGCGCCGCGTGCTCACCGACCGCTGGCAGCGCCGCCAATGTACGCTCGGAGCAATAGACCAAATAGCCAATCCCGCGCACATCGATCAAAACGTGATCCGATGCGCGATAATCTATCCGACCGGCTATACGCCCAATCATGCGCTCGCCCGTATTGCTGTGGTGCGCATTGGCGCGTGATGCGAGTGGCAGATAGCAATAGCCAGGGCATCTGCCGCGTCAGTTCCTGCGATCTCAACTCCAGGAAGCAGTATGCCGATCATATGTGCCACCTGCGCCTTATCTGCGTGGCCGACGCCAACGACAGACTTTTTCACTTTGTTCGGCGCATATTCCCCGACCTCAAGGCCGAACTGCGCCGGTACCAGCAGAGAGATACCTCGCGCCTGCCCAAGCTTGAGCGTGGCGACGCCATCCTTGTTGACAAAGGTCTGTTCCACCGCCGCTACATCGGGCCGATAGGTTTCGAAGACCTCGGAGAGCTGCGCGTGTAGGGACAATAGCCGAGCCGCCAACTCGGCCCCCTCGCTCTTGCAGGTGCCATTCGCAACATGGCTCAGCCGCGAGCCATTCACGTCGATCACGCCCCAACCCATATTGCGCAAACCGGGATCTATACCGATGACACGCATCCTGCTCCTCTCTGCGTTTTTCTGATCTCTAGCACGAAACAAGAACATAGACCAAGCGTAATGCGCATATCGAGGTTGCATTAACTGAGTCCTTAGATCCTCAAGGTCGCAAAATAATAGTGAAACGAAAAACAAATAAGGTATTTAAATTCAATTGTTTGAGTGAAAATTTACCTATGCATTAAACGCATAATGACTATGCAAAAACCTGCCTTGCCCGGATTGCAAACGGTAATTAGCTCCCCCTCGACAAACGGCTAAAGATCGAAGGGAAATAAAAATGTTACACATCAACGCCACCCGCAATCAAGTTAACGTCAAAGCGGCAAGCGAAGGCCCTATATCGCGCCTCATCGCGGCGTATTCAGCATGGAATGAAAACCGCGTCACACGCAATGCGCTTAGCCGCCTGAGCGATCGTGAGCTGGAAGATATAGGCGTAACTCGCGCGGAAATTAACAAGCTTTGAACCGGCATGGACCTATCAAAGCCTGTCGTTTCTTAGAATTCCAGAGACCGGCGCTTTAGCTGCCTGCCGCCTTACCGGTGAGCTTGGCAAGAGCGCCGGTCATTTTTTTGATGTATTCAGCATCGCCACCGATCCCATCTAAAGCACCGAGCATGGAAGAAGGATCCTGGTAGGCGAGCCATACCTTTCCAGCGCCATCATCATAAACCAGCACCCGGAGCGGCAGGAAAATCCCAGCCAACGCATCGTCCTGCATTGCGGGTGTTCCGAGCTTTGGATTACCAAAGATCAAAAGCTGTGCATCGGCCAGTTCAAGATCGACCTTCTTGGCACCACCAGCATGATCGACCCGCGCGAAAACCGTGGCCCCTGCCCCGTTGACCGCCGCCTCGAGAGCATCCATTGTTGCGGCCACGTCACCGCTCGCCTCAACCTTTATAATCTCTCCTGCTGAGGCTTGCAGTGTTAGAACCACTGTCGCGACCATTGCCAGAAAACCTCTCATATCTTTCTCCTTAAATGAACTTTCGTGCACTCTAAGCGCTTGCGCGGGTATTACCAGCCCCGCTCACGGCACCACGCTTGGCAGGCGGAACATAACCGGCTATCAGTGCGCCGAAAGGTTAAGACATGCTCAAAACCCGTATCATCCCCTGTCTTGACGTGGCAGATGGCCGCGTGGTGAAGGGCGTAAATTTTGTCAATTTGGTGGATGCCGGTGATCCGGTCGATGCCGCTCGCGCCTATGACGACGCGGGTGCAGATGAGCTTTGTTTTCTTGACATAAACGCCACGCATGAGAACCGTGGGGTGATGCTCGATGTGGTCACTAGAGCCGCTGAGCAGTGCTACATCCCACTGACGGTTGGAGGGGGTGTTCGAACCGCCGCAGACGTGCGCGCACTACTTCTGGCAGGGGCGGATAAGGTGAGCTTCAACTCCGCTGCCGTGGCCAATCCAGACGTTGTTGCAGAGGCTGCTGATCAGTTTGGATCACAATGCATTGTAGTGGCAATTGACGCAAAAACCGTCTCTCCGGGCAAATGGGAGATTTTCACCCATGGCGGGCGCAAACCGACGGGTATCGATGCCGTTGAGTTTGCCAAACTGGTGGAGAGCAAAGGCGCAGGGGAAATCCTTCTAACGTCAATGGATCGTGATGGCACTAAGGCAGGCTTTAACCTGCCACTGACGCGCGCGATTTCAGACGCGGTATCGATCCCGGTGATTGCCTCTGGCGGTGTCGGCACACTTGATCACCTGGTGGAGGGTGTAACGAAGGGCGGCGCTTCGGCGGTTCTGGCCGCGTCAATCTTTCATTTTGGCGAGTACACCATCGCCGAGGCCAAGGCACATATGAGCGCGGCTGGCATAGCCGTGAGAGCAGCCGCATGACCCTCGAAGAGCTTGAAGCCATAATCGCGGACCGCACTAAAGCCTCGCCTGAGGCAAGCTGGACCGCGAAACTGTTATCCAAAGGCCCGGAAAAGGCAGCAGAGAAGTTTGGCGAAGAAGCGGTTGAGGCGATTATAGAAGCGGTGAAAGGCGATAACGCGCGGCTGACCAGTGAGGCGGCTGATGTGCTGTATCATCTGCTGGTTATGTTGAAGGCGCGCGATGTGAGCTTGGCTGATGTTATGGCCGAGCTGGACGCGCGCCAGGGCCAATCGGGATTGGCAGAAAAGGCCTTGAGAAAAAGATAAACAGGCTCCGAAAGACGGAGCCTGATATTCGAGCTGTGCATGACCTACCGCTTCAGGCTCTGCGCCAGCCGCATCAACTGCACTGCTTCTGCCCGATACCCAAACGGATCCTCACCGCGCGCCGCATTTGCGAGAGTTATGGCCTCGGCGTAGCTCCATTCGCCAAGATAAGTCTCACCACGGAGTAGCTGAGCAAACCCGGCCATAGCGGTGGCAAAGCGGGCATCTGAACCAAGCGGGCCGTCTTCGACAATTGGCATTTCAATAAGCTCACTCGTCTCGGCGCCCGGCTTTTTGTAACGCAGTTTGAGAAAGCCAAGCTCGCCCTCCGTTGAGACCACAGTTTGCTCACCATAGCGCAGCGGATCGGTCTGCCGCGCAGGCGAGCCAACAGGCGTCACCTCATAAAGCGCCGTGACTTGATGTCCTGCTCCGATATCACCCGCATCAACCCGGTCGTTGTTGAAATCCTCACGGCGCAGCGCGCGGGTTTCGTACCCGATCAGGCGGTATTCCGCGATCTGGGCCGGATTGAACTCCACCTGGATTTTCACATCATTGGCAATCGGGAATAGCGCGCCGGATACCTGATCGACCATCACCTTTTGCGCCTCGGAGAGCGTATCGATGTAAGACGCCTGTCCGTTCCCATTCTGCGCCAGCGCCTGCATCGTCGCATCATCGAGATTACCGCGCCCAAAACCCATTACTGAGAGATACGTCCCGGTCTCGCGTTTGTCCTCGATGAAATCCTTCAGAGCTTCCGGATCGGAAAGACCGACGTTGAAATCGCCGTCTGTGGCAAGGATTACGCGTGTGACTTCACCGTCCTCGGCCATCCCATCAGCCACAGCATACGCCTGTTGCAAACCAGCCTGCCCCGCTGTCCCGCCGCCCGCATGAAGCCTGTCTAGCGCGGCGAGAATGGTCTCGCGTTCGGTCGCTTGCGTTGGCTCCAAGACCTGACCGGCACTGCCTGCATACGTCACAATCGCAACCTGATCTTGATCCGTCAGTTGCGGCAGCATCAACGACAGGGACAGTTTCAGGAGCGGCAGCTTATTGGGCGCATTCATGGAGCCCGATGTATCGATCAGGAACACTAGGTTGAGCGGCGGACGGTCCTCTATGGCCGGTTTCTCACCTTGGATGGCAATATGGACAAGCTGTGTGTTTGAATTCCATGGCGTATCGGTCACGCTCACCGTTGGGCGGAATGGTGCGCCGCCAGCCTCAGGCGCGGCGTAGTCATAGGTGAAGTAGTTCACCATTTCTTCCACACGCACGGCCTCTTTCGGCGGCAACTGACCGGCCGTCAGCGAGCTGCGGACAACCGCGTAAGAGGCCGTGTCGACATCGATTGAAAAGGTCGAAACCGGCTCTTCGGCTGTGACTTTGAGCGGGTTTGCATCTGCATCCGGGAAAGTTTCAGTGTTACTCTCCGGTAGGATGACGACCTGATCCGGTGCAGGCGCCAAGATCAGCGGCTCAGCAGCCAATTGACCGGACATACGCGACCTGTCGCTGAGCGATCGCTTTGCTGCTTCATTGTTTGTAGAATAAAGACCACCGCCTTGCAAAACGGATTGCGCGGTGCCGGCCTGTTCAGCGGTAACGAACTCGTCAACCGCTAAGCTCTCTGACCTCAGTGAAGGCACTCTTTCTTCCAGCTCGGGAAGAACGCTTTCACGCTCGCTAACTTGCGTTTCGCGTTCGATTGTTTGCCAATCAGAACCTCCATAAAAACGCGGTCCTAATTCACCCAATGGCAGCACTACAACCAAACCCAACGCCACCAAAGCCGTGGACGCCGCCAGCGCGCCTCGCATGTTCAAACCTGCAATCATGTTCTTTACTCCTCTGAAAAAGCCCGTTTTCGGGCGTTCAGAGGTATGACGCGCGCCAGATCGGCTTTCTTGGAGCTCGGCGAAATTTTTTCTCGCCAGCGCAATATCGGCCGCTTTCTTCGCCGCATCCGGTGCGGGCGTGGCGGCGCTCAAAGCCGCTTTCAATTCATCCAGATCATCGCTCATAGCTGATCCTCTTTCTCGCGCAAGGCGCGCAGATGTTTTTTGGCCTCTGAGATACGCCAGCTTACCGTTCCCGGCGACACACCCAGTATCTTGGCTGCGTCCGCGTGGCTCACGTCGTCCAGAACCAGCGCCAGCGTGTCGCGCAAATCCTCGTGCAGCGCGCGCATGGATTGGGTTAACCAGTCGACCGCCTCTTCGGTTTCCTTGTCGGCGGCACGACGAGCCACTTCCCAATCGCCCCAGCCCTCCGCATGCTTGACCCGCGTTGCGGCCCGGCGGCGGCGGTCATGAGCCGCGTTTACAACAACGCGCCAAAGCCACGTGGTAAAACGCGCCTCAGCCCGAAAACCCGAAAGCTTAGCAGGCAGCGCGGCACAGACATCCTGTGTCAGGTCTTCGGCCTCAGCACGCGCACCTGTGAGCCTAAACGCAAGCCGAAATACACCATTATAATGGCGCTCCAATAGGGTAGAGAATGCATTCTCATCCCCCGCTGTCGCCGCTTTGGCGAGACTTTCATCGCTCACTTCCATGCGCATCACATTGAATAGGACGCGCGCCAAAGGTCAATTCTTGGCAGAAATTGAAATTTTTTCTGGGAATGACAGAAACGCTGTAAACTCAAGCTGCATTGTACTTTATTTCTTGGAGATTTTTATGATCAAAACCTGCCTTTTTGCGGCTCATTTAACGTTTGCAGCCAGTGTATCTCTTGCCTCTGATGTCGCGAATATAGGGATTAATGGCGTGAACTACGTGCTTGAGATTACCAGTTGCGCCAGCGCGGATAGCCACTATTTCATTGATGCGCGAGGTGAGAACACAATGCTAAGCGTAGTCGGTGCTCTAGCCGGTGAAAATCAATATTCCACGGTTGATTTCTTTTACGTAGAGGATGGCGAAGACCTTCGCGCAGGAACGACAACAGAGGCGATAAAGCTCCAAAACGGCAAATTCGAATTCACCGGCCAAGCCAAAATTTCGAATGATACAACGGCCGATATGAGTGTGGAAGCTGATGCTTGCTAGCTTTCGTCTTTGATCAAATAAACCACACTAGACCATGCGACATAACCGTCTTCCGATACAACAGATCAGTGTGTCGCCAGCTTCAAAAATCGGCACCGATGCAGTGCAGCTCACGGGACCATGGCTCTAGGAAAAGACAGCTTTGGCTTGTTCGGTCAGCCATGCCGACATCTGGCGATAAGGCACCGGGCCATAGCTTATCCTTGCCACACCAGCATCGGCCAAATCAGCATTCGCAGGTGCACCGGGAAGAGCGATGATATTGACCGGCAGGCTTGAGGTCTCACAAAGTGTTGCGACCATGTCCAGGTCCATCAAACCGGGGGCAAAGAAGCCATCCGCACCTGCGCTTGCATAGGCCTCGGCACGATGCTTCACCTCATCAAGCATGGATTGCGTTGCAGGCGCTTTCTTGATGAATGCCTTGAGGAAGACATCCGTTCTCGCGTTGATGAAAGCCCTTACGCCCGTTGCATCAATAGCCTTGCGCGCGGCTTTTATGCGCGACACTTGCACGTCAATACTATGTAAACCTTCACCACCAACAATCTGGTCTTCGAAATTGAACCCAATCGCGCCGGCCTTGACGCCTTTGGCAAAGTTGGCCGCCCCTTCGGCGGGATCGGCCGAATAACCACCTTCGAAATCCATCGTCACAGGCAGATCAACGGCACTTACTATACGGCTGACATTACCCAACGCTGCTTCTAAGGGCATTGCCTCTCCATCCACAAACCCGTTTGCCATAGCAACCGGCGCGCTTCCCGTTGCAATCGCCTTGGCACCAGCTTCCGCCACCGACTTAGCACTGCCTGGGTCCCAGATATTATAGAGGATAACCGGATCGCCCTTTACATGCAGCGCACGAAACCTATCGGCTTTTGCAGCTTGATTGGTCATCGGGTTTCCTTTCAAACGCTCATGCAAACGTATTTCATCTCCAGGAACTCCTCGAGACCATGGTGACTGCCTTCACGTCCCAGGCCCGATTGCTTCACGCCGCCAAAGGGTGCCACTTCGGTAGAAATTATGCCCGTGTTTACACCGACAATGCCGTATTCAAGAGCTTCGGCGACCTTATAGACCTTGCTCAAGTCCTTGGCGTAGAAATAGCTCGCGAGCCCAAAGATGGTGTCATTGGCCATGGCGATTACATCATCCACATCTTCGAACTTGAAGAGTGGTGCCAATGGTCCGAACGTTTCATCGGTGCTCACCATCATATCCTGAGTAACGCCGGTTAGGATAGTTGGCGCAAGGAAATGACCTGTGCCCTCTACCGGCGCGCTGTCACCCATAACGACGGTCGCACCTTTAGCTTTCGCGTCCGCGACGTGCTCTTGCACCTTATCGATAGCTGCGGCGTTGATCAGCGGGCCAAGCTGGGTGCCATCCTCAAAACCGTCACCGATTTTCATTGTACTTACCGCCTGCTGCAGCTTGGCCGCAAAGGCATCGTAGACACCCGATTGAACATAGATGCGGTTGGCGCAAACACAGGTCTGGCCATTGTTGCGGAATTTGCACATGATTGCGCCTTCCACGGCGGCATCAAGATCAGCATCGTCAAATACGATAAAAGGCGCGTTGCCGCCAAGTTCCATGGAACATTTCATGACCTGATCGGCGGCTTGACGCAGAAGAATACGCCCAACCTGCGTTGAGCCGGTGAATGTTAACTTGCGAACAATAGGGTTTTCGCAGAACTCCTTTCCGATCTCAGAAGGCTCGAGCGAGGTAACAATATTAAGCACACCGGCTGGAATACCTGCGCGCTCCGCCAAGACACCCAGTGCCGTGGCCGAAAGCGGGGTTTCTTCCGCTGGACGGCCAATAAAGGCACATCCGGCAGCCAGCGCCGGTGCAGCTTTGCGCGTGATCATGGCGTTTGGGAAATTCCAAGGCGTGATCGAGGCTACAACGCCGATAGGCTGCTTCATCACCGTGATACGCTTGTCGCGCTGATGGCCTGGGATGGTCTCACCATAGATGCGCTTTGCTTCTTCGGCGAAAAACTCGATGAAGGACGCGCCATAGACGATCTCACCCTTGGCTTCGGCCAGCGGCTTTCCCTGTTCGGCGGTCAGGATCGTCGCAAGGTCATCGGCATGTTCCAGCATAAGCTCGTACCAGCGGCGCAGGACAATACTACGTTCCTTGCCGGTCCAGCTCGCCCAGTCTTTTTGCGCCGTTTCTGCTTTTTCGATCACGCCCGCAACTTGCGCCCGGCTCATATCTGCAACGCTTGCGATCACGTCACCGCGTGATGGGTTGCGCACCTCAAAACTGGCACCGCCTTCGCCATAGATCCATTCGCCGGCACCATAGCCGCACTCCACCAACAACTCAGGGTCTCTCAGCATGGATTTCAAGTTTGTCGTCACATCAAGCATGGCACATCTCCCAGAAAAGCGTCTGACTCTGCCAAACCATCTGCTAGACTTTTTGTCTATAGCCAAACGCGTGGATACGAGATGAACCTGGATCAAGCTTATGACAACGTTGCAGTCATACCGGGTGCGGCGGATTTTCCTGACAAATGGACGGAAAGGGCAGCCGCATTTCGGGTTCTGATGTCTGACGCAGGTCGCGCTACGCTGGACCAGCCCTATGGCGATAGTCCGCGGCAAGCCATCGATTTTTTCAGGCCGGAAGGGGATGCCAAAGGGCTTTGTATTTTTATACACGGTGGATATTGGCGGCGCTTTGATCGCAGCTTTTGGTCTCACCTTGCAAACGGACCACTGACGAATGGGTGGTCGGTATGTATCCCGTCCTATGATCTTTGCCCCAATGTCAGCATCGCCAGTATAACACGGCAGATAGCATTCGCGGTTACGAAAGCGGCTGCGGCCATTGAGGGTCCGATAACGCTTTGCGGCCATTCCGCCGGCGGTCATCTCGTGGCGCGGATGCTGCAACCGGGACTGCTACCAGAAGTGGTCGCGGCTCGTCTAACCCACATTGCCTCGATCTCACCGATTTCAGATCTGCGCCCTTTAATCCAGACCTCGGTCAATGTTGAACTGCAACTTGATGAGGCAAGCGCTCGGGCCGAAAGCCCCATATTTATGAATTCTCGCCATAACGTTCCTGTCCAGGTCTGGGTTGGCAGTGAAGAATTGCCCGGTTTTCTGGATCAAGCGCGGTGGTTGTCAGAAGCGTGGTCCTGCCCTCAGATCATCGATCATGGCAGCAATCATTTCACCATTATCGAAGCGCTTGAAAATGCGGAAAGTCGGCTGACTAGAGCCTGCCTTGGGATGGCTTAACCATTCCCAAACTTCATTTGCCACGTTGGCAGAACGTCACCCGGCGCAGCTTGAGCCGTATATACGGCGCGCGCTATGGCGCGAGCGACGCAATTCGCTGCGGTGTGGCCGATCAAAAGGTGCTCATCGGTCTCAATTGCACCGGTAGACGCCGCGAAAATCAGATCGCCATCTTTTGGGGTATGAGCGGGCATGATCCCGCGTGCGATACCGTCATGAGCCGCCGTGGCCATGCGGGTGCACTGTGCTTTGTTCAGAGCAGCATTGGTGGCCACTATACCGATTGTGGTATTGCGTGATGGCCCGTGTTTTGTGGCCGGCAGATGCACGCCATCGAAATTGATGGGTAATCCCAGAGTACCGAATTCACCTCCTATTTCGAAAGGCGCGGCCCAAAATTCAGGGCCATCACCCACAACTGTCGAGCCGATTGCGTTTACCGCAACCAATGCGCCAACGGTCACACCGTTTGGCAACATTGCGGAAGCTGAACCCAAACCCCCTTTGAAGTTGGCCGTTGTCGCACCGGTGCCCGCACCGAAGCTGCCGATCTCGAACGTATCTGAGCGTGCCGCAAAAGCCTCCGCACCAAGGCGTTTGTAAGGGTTCTCTTGCCAATCCTTCTCGCCACCACTGTGGAGGTCAAAAATGATCGCTCCCGGCACCACGGGAATGCGCGTGGACCCTACAGCAAAACCTCGACCCGATTTGCGAAGTGCGTCGGCCACGCCGGAGCCCGCGTCCAATCCAAAGGAGGACCCACCCGAAAGCACCAGTGCCTCGACCTGCTCCACCAGTTTGTCAGGTGCAAGCAGATCTGTCTCGCGCGTGCCCGGCGCGCCGCCCATGACATGCACACCGGCGGTAAATGGTGCATCACCTACCAGGACGCTAACCCCGGTTTTTATCACCGGGTCCTGCGCATTGCCGACCATCAATCCAGGCACGTCCGTGATCAGGTTGCGCGGCCCAGGCTTCACCTCACTCATTCGGTTTCATTCCCTTCAGTTTCGCAAACCACCTTGCCGAATTTGCAGACTTTGGCAATCTATCACGGATCCTCAACGATGGCGTCGTTCTTGCAATGGATCACAATCCAACCGGTCCTGAACACCGGGACCTTTCTTTGCGAAGGAGGGTCACTATGACTGCATCTATTCTTCAAACCAAAACCGAAACCCATCTGGCACAGATGAGGGTAATGAGAGTATCACAGGCTATCCATATGGACCCGATTTCAACGTGATCGGGTAACGAAAAAGAGGCTGCCGAAGCAGCCCCGTTACTCGTTACTGAACCTGCCTACTTGTCTTTGTCATCAGAGAACGAATCTCCGACATAGCCCTCAAGGATCTTTTCGTTTTTAGCTTCTTCGATGCGGTTGATACGGTCATTCCTCGCCTGATTATCCATGCGGTAGCGAACGAAATTAACCAGGCTAAGCGTCAACAAAAGAACCGCCATGCCCCAGTACCCTTTGGTGGCAAGTGGTACGTCAGGCGATAGCCAGAGTGAGGCCGCCAACAGCACATAGGCGGCAGCCACTCCAACTAGGTTGAACATCATGATGGCAAGTGTGTCAGTTTTGTTTTCAGGATACATTTCTCATTCTCCGTGTTGATCTGATTTGGTGAAGACGCGTTCGCGTTACTTCTTTTGCAGCCGAGCAAGCACTTGCTCAGCAGTCACCTTGGTGGCCGGGCCAAAGCCCTCTGCGGCCATTTTGTCGTCAAGTGAACTGTGGTTAAGATCAGCCTCTATGCCCGATAGGATTTCTGATTGCTCCAGAGGGTCATCGCCGCCGACCACCCGCGATATGAGCTCTTCGGCCTCATCGGCCGCAGACGCGCGGGCAATCGTGGTGCGCAAGCTACCTTGCATCTGTTGCTCGCGCCGGATCGCTCGGGCAGTGATTGCCCCTTGTTTGAGATCAATCATGCGCCTGTGTGAGGCCTCAACCGAGTTTTTTAACCGGATCACTTTGCTTTCCAGCCGGTCCACCGTCTCACGACGAAGTTCAGCCTCGTTTTCCATGGTGGCAATTGCCTGCGCCGCCTGCATGGCCATGTCTTCGCGCTCATTTTTCAAAGCGTCTTTGGCCCTTGATGACATAGTTTCTATGCGCTTGGTCAAAGCATCTAGCAAACGCTGCTCCGACTTTTGTCTTTGCATCAAAGAGGCAAGCGTTGTTTTTGCCGCTTTTAACTGAGCATCTGATTCACGAATTTTTTGATCTATAAGCTCGATTGCAAATACATCTTTAACCCGTTCTTCTGAGCGCGCATTAGCGCCTGTGATTAGGGTTCTGAACGTTGTAAGCATTACATTCCCTTTCCTGAACATTGTTCAAGACTTCAAGTAATGCAAAATTGAACACCGTTCAAGAAAAATCTTGAACGGTGTTCAGAATTTCACTGTGTAGCTTTTGACAACAATACAGCGAGCATTCTTTTGAGCTCAGATCGAGGTACGGCGGATATGCGATTTTCCAGGCCTAAGAGGACGTTACCATGCACCGACGCAAACAAAGCTCGCGTCATTAAATCGACTTCCTTTTCGTTCATTTCGGGAAAACACTCTTTAACCGGGCTTGAAATGTGCCCAAAAAGGCGCAAGAGCTCGTCGACATACCATTGCGGCACATCCATGTTTACCGACATATTCACATCAAATAGCGCGCGCCATGTATTTGGATGGTCCGCAGCAAAATCCAAATACGCATGCGCCATAATGATCAAACGCTCGGTTGGTAATTCGTCTTTGCCGTCCTCAAGTCGTTCAGCAACATAGGCGCCAAGTTTTCGAAAAGTACGCCCGTTCACTTCAATAATAACATCGTGCAAATCACCGAAAACATTGTAAATCGCACCCAACGCACAATCTGCAGCCTTGGCAAGGTCGCGCGCTTTTACGCTCGCAACTCCGCCTTCCGCGATGCGCTCTTCCGCTATATCGATCAGTTTTTTGCGGAGCGCGTCCCGCCGTTGAGCAACCTTGCCTGCCATATCAGCCCTATTCTTGAACTAAGTTCAAAAACTAACGCTAAAACGAGTGCTGATGCAACCTATCTACAAGGGGTTTGCCATTCTGGTTGAGGCGTCTGACCAGTCCTCGCTGACGACTGCCTTTTGGTATTACACGAGCGGGTTGAATGATATCCCCGGTAGCAAAGTAACCTGGGAAGATCGCAATGAGCTCCTCCAAGAGATCATCGGGCATGCCCTCCATGGCGAACGCACCGGGGAAAAAACTCTCCGTGGGAGCGCCTTCAGCAAAGATGATCTGATGCGTTTGAAATACCAGATGTATATAGGTCACCGCGTCGATATCTTGGTCTACGAAAACACCTGGCAAAACTGTCAGTTTGTTGGCTGATATTAAAACCTCGCCTGTCCCAAACATTCGCTTAGCAACCGGCGACCGCACCAAAAAACGATGCTGCGGCGAGACCAGAAGATCGCGTTTTGGCAAACCTTGCCCAAGCGCACCGGCAAGTATTCGAACCGGTCTCATGGACGGGTTTTGCCGAAGCTCACCCTGCGCTAGATGCCGCGACAATGTCAGATCTAAAGGCTGTGCACCATTGTCATAGGTGGAGACAAGATCACCGGTTTTCAGAGCCTCTACGGCGCGTGGGCCTTCGGGCGTGTCGATCATGGCTCCTAGCGTCAAACAAGCAACGATTAAGCCGTCTTCAAACGCGACTATTCCAACTGTCTCAAGAACATGGCCCATCTCGTTATCACGAGATTGCTCTTCTTCGAGAAACAGATCCACGTCTGAATTGCTTTGCCCGTCAATCACAACAGTAGCGGTATCACCACCGTTGATCGTCTGGGTTTCGGCGACAACGATAGCGTCAATGAAGGTATCGCCAAGCGAATAAGTCCGCGTCACCTCATCGAAATTGTTGAAAGTGTCGGCAGTACCCGAATTCGCATCACCACCAGATTGAATAGCGATGTAGCCAACCGTTTCAAGCGCGTGAACCCCATCTTCGTTTTCTTCCTCCTGAAGGCGCACATTGAAACCGCCTGCCGTGACATTGAGGGGGTCGCTGTCTACTGTGGTCGTATCGTTCTCGGACATCACACTTGTCAGAACCACCGGCGGAGCGGCGAACCCGCCGGTGAGGGTAACCGACGCATTGGTGTTGCTGGCGGATACGGTACCTGCCTCGACAACGCGCCCATCGGGTAACGTGTGAACGCCTTCTTCGATCGCGATCCAGTTGATGTCTTCTACGGCGCCATGAGGACCGTCGTGGTACTCCCATTCTTCAATGATGAACGTGAATGCGGTGGTGTCGCCATTGGCATCAAGCGTCTCACCAATCACACGAAGAACGAACTGGTTGCCGCCGTTATTGGTCGCGGTGAGTGCGAATACCGGGTTGGTCAACGGCTGCGTGAGGTTGACCGTGATCGGTGCATTCTCCGTCGGAGAATTCGTTGTTATGCTGCCAGCTTCACCAAAAGCCACAGGTTCGCCTCTCAATAAAGAACCATACGACCAAACCAGCCGCACGGTCAGAAGTAACCGGGAATTTAGGCGAGAATTCGTCAGATATTGCTGAATTCCTCAAGTTGGGCGGTTTGCCGCTACTCTATTGCAAAACGTTCCTTATGCGTGCCCGTATGCTGATTGATGGTCAGATGCAAAAGATTGAAACCACTGTCAGCGAAGTGGAAGCCCTACTCGCGCTCAATACCCGGAGCGCCAAATTATGCGATGCATTCTTTGTCATAGCTTATGCGTTAGCTCTTCGACCGCGCTTTACCCATCCAAAAGAGCGGGAGTGCCAGATGCTGTGCCGAGGGTTATCTCCGCGCCCGAGCTTGCACATGCAGTGCAGAATGAAGGTCGCGTAAGCATGTGTTCATTCACAGAGGTCATTATAGAAATATCGCGCATAATTTTCTCTCCGTCTGTTGTATTCGCATCGGTCTGACCCGATAACAAAGGATGGGACGTGCCACGTCAAATTTGTTGCGCCGTGCGTCGCTTAAACGTGATGGGGTTGGAAAATGATGTATCTGTCTTGGGCACTAAAGTTGGTTTGTGCGGCGCTGGTTTTTGCCTTCCTACACTACACTCTTCCCCAAACCGATATCGCCCGGATCACTGGAAC
The DNA here is from genome assembly GCA_038531775.1 of Pseudomonadota bacterium. Lineage (GTDB taxonomy): Bacteria > Pseudomonadota > Alphaproteobacteria > Rhodobacterales > Rhodobacteraceae > Roseovarius. The sequence continues at coordinate 30,995 of JBCBBI010000021.1, forward strand.
AGAAACCATTCGCCAGGATTTTGGTATCAACCGAATTTTCTGGGCAAATGGGGATGCTGGCAGCGATGGCACGGCACAAAATCGAGACGTCTTTTTCATCCAGACCAAGCTCGCCAATGGCAAAACCATGGTCTACCGCAACGAAGATACGAGCTGGGGCTGGCCGCCTTACTTCAAGTTCGACACATCGGATTTGCAGACCGAGGCGAGCGATCTTACTTCGACCGCCGACAATCCAAACTGGGTGGCGATCCGACATTATGGTTGGCGGAACCGTTTCATAACGATCTTTCCCAATGCGGTCAGCATGCGCTCGGTCGAAAGCCCTGATATACGTATAATTCCGTGGCTGAATATCGGGCTTTTGGTGGCTCTTTTTGCGATTTTCTGGGCCATACGAGTGCGCTGGCTGCGGTTTCGCGAAAACCGGATAAATCCTGTGGTCGATGAGTGGACCGATGGCTGGGGTTAACGTTTCCCGTAATATAACCCGACCACATGCTCCGCCTCCGCAAAGAAAAGCCAACGCGAGGCAGCAACACCGATCAGGTGGCTGATTACGGCAAGACCAATAGCGACCCAAGAAAACGGCAAAAGCAGAAACAGCACCGGCACAATGTAGGCCGTCCCCATGGCGATTGTGCGCAGCTTCATGGCGTGCTTTCGGCCAACAACATGCACAAATTCGCGCAGCAGGTAGTTTGTTCCCGTATGCGGCGGCTCAAACGCTCTGACCTGCCCAATGCCGCCGAGCCCGGTTGCGGCAGCGAGATCAAAACCACTTTCCTTCAAAGCACTATCGCCGCGATACCACCAGGCGATTTGCGCCAGAGCCGCAAGGGGCACAAGCACAAGTGCAAGTGCACCTTGCCCTGCTAGGAGCGCTCCTCCGGCTAATGAGAGCATTAGGAAAAGAAGCGGCGTAAGCGGTGTGTTCCAACGCGGCACCGTCTTGAGCTGAGCGTAAATCATCGATGTGGTGAACACCGTACCCAGCGATGCAATTGCGCCGAGCCAGCCCAAAAGAACCCATTGTGCGCCAAGAAACACGAGGCCCAAAGCGTAGAGCCCCATGAGGATCAATGCCACGACAGAGCAAACCCCTTCCCGGCTCAACCACGAAGACCGCCACTGTGTAAAGGCGCGCCAGGCGCGCTCCGGATGGCCTAGGTGAAAGGTTGAGGCGAGAAGCCCACCAACCGCCAGTGCGTAGGCCACGACGAAATACCCAAAAGCCACCCATCCGGTCACAACGGGCAAGCCAAGCCCAAGCCAAAACAACAGACCAAATCCAAGACCAGACAGCGTCGTGAAGACTATCACCGATGGCGCCGGATGCATCAGACGGTATCCAGAACTTTGTCGAGCCAGCCAACAAAGCCTTTAGGCTCTTCCACAACCGGCTTCAGAAACGGCGCAAGAGCGTCGAACTCAGGCTCCGATATACGATCTTTGGGGCGTGGCGGCAGGTACTTGTTTACGGGCTTTGTGCCCTGCTCTGGCATCAGGTCCATACCACCGCGCTCGGCGGCCATCTTGCTGACATCACTATTAGGATCGGCAAAATCACCAAAGTGTCTTGCACCTGCTGGGCAAGTCCTTACGCAGGTCGGAACCCGGTCCACTTCATGCAGGTTTTCGTTGTAGATCCGATCCACACAAAGCGTGCATTTCTTCATTACGCCTTCGGCTGCATCAAGCTCACGCGCGCCATAGGGGCAAGCCCAGGCACAAAGACCACAGCCGATGCAGTGATCCTCGTTGACCAAAACGATGCCATCCTCGACACGCTTGTAGCTCGCCCCTGTCGGGCATACGGTCACACATGGTGCATCCTCACAATGCAGGCAGGATTTAGGGAAGTGGATCAGCTGCGCAGGGGCGTTCTCTGGCTCCACCTCATAAGAATGCACGCGGTTAAGGAATGTGCCAACGGGATCACCGCCGTAGGGCTTTTGATCCGACAGCGGCGCGCCGTAATTTTCCGTGTTCCAGCCCTTGCAGCTCACGACACAGGCATGGCAACCCACGCAAGTATCGAGATCGATTGCGAGCCCGAGTTTTTTTTCTGTTTTCTGGGGGAGAGTTGTCATTGCATCACTCCCCGAACCCATAGCAGACTTCAAAGTCCTTCAGCATTGAGAGCTTTGCTAAAATGGACTCATCATTTCCTTCGCCCACTGCTTCCAAAATCTGCACCAAATTGGCATGAGTTAACTTTGTATCTCCGTATGGATCGACAGAAATAGAAACGCGTGCCCGCTTTAGATTACTATTAATGATCTTGATTTCGTCTTCTGAAAACCGCGCGATTAGATCACCTTTTCCCTGGCGATCTTGGTAGAAATCAACCGTCATTTCCCAACCTTCCAAGTTAGCTCTTCCGGTCCCTGCCCAACGGGCGAGCGGATTGGCTTGAATTCCGGTTGCACCTCTTCGGGTGCGTCGACTTTGGCAATGTTCACACGCAGATCGAACCATGCGGCCTGACCTGTGATCGGGTCTGAATTGGCCCAGCGGAGCCCATCTCCCTTTGGCGGCAACAGCTCGTGGATCAGGTGATTGAGCAGAAAACCTTTGGTGGCTTCCGGCGCATCCTCGGCAAGAGCCCAGGCCCCCTTGCGTTTGCCTATGGCGTTCCAGGTCCACACGGTACTTGCATTCAGAGCAGCCATATGCGCGACCGGCACAGTGATCGAACCATGGGCCGAGCTGACCTTGGCCCAATCGCCATCAGAGAACCCGTGTTTTTGCCAAAGATCTGTCGGCACATAGAGCGGGTTGCGCCCATGGATTTGCCGCAGCCACGCATTCTGTGTCCCCCACGAATGATACATCGCCATCGGCCGCTGCGTCAGCGCATGAACCGGATATTCCTCGGGGTCCACATGGTTGTCCTCGAAGGGCGGATACCAGATCGGCAAAGGGTCGAGTGTCTTTTTGATGCGCTCACGCAGATGATCTGGTGGCTGGCGTTCGCCATGGCCTTCTGCCGCCAGCTGGAATTTCCGCATCGTCTCGACATAGACGTCGAACAGATAAGGCTGCGGGCTATCGAAAAGGCCCATATCAACGGCCCAATCCTGATACCCCATGTTCCAAGGCTTATAATAGGCACAGCTTTCGGGGATGTGGCTCACAAAAAAGCCGCCATTTTCGATATATCGATCCAGCTGATTAGCATTGGGATCGCCACGCCCGTGGCTGATGCCGTTGCCTTTCTTGCGCCATCCGGCCAGGGGGCCGATACCTGGCTTCCGCTGATGATTGGTGATGTAGTCGGCGTAATCTTTGTACTTTGGCGTTCGGTCATCATTGACGAAGCCGGGTAGCTCCAACATATTGGCAAGCTGCACCAGAACCGTCTGAAACCCTCGCACATCGCGATCAGGCTCCACTACGGGCCAACGGATCGCGTCCGCCGCCGCATCGGCCTCACAGATAGGGCGATCCAGAAGCGAAATACAATCATGGCGCTCCAGATAGGTCGTATCCGGCAGCACCAAATCGGCATAGGCCACCATTTCCGAGCTATACGCGTCTGAGTAGATAATCCTCGGGATCACATAGTCGCCATTCTCATCCTTGTCGGTGAGCATATGCATGACGCCCTTGGTGTTCATGGATGAATTCCACGACATATTTGCCATGTACATGAACAGCGTATCGATCTTGTACGGGTCCCCGGCATAGGCGTTGGAGATCACCATATGCATAAGCCCGTGGCTTGACATCGGGTTTTCCCATGTGAACGCTTTGTCGATGCGTGCGGGGCTGCCGTCTTCCTTTAGCGCGAGGTCTTCGGGACCTTGGACAAAACCGAGGTGAGGGCCATTGAGCGGCTCGCCAGGTTGATATCCACAGTGAGGTTTTGGGTGCGCGCTGACCGGTTTGGGATAAGGCGGCTTAAACCGGAAGCCACCGGGTACTTCGACGGTGCCCAAAAGGATTTGCAGCAGATGCAGAGAACGGCAAGTCTGAAAGCCGTTTGAATGCGCCGAAATACCGCGCATTGAGTGGAAGCTGACCGGGCGCCCCTTCATGGTTTTATGCGTCTCGCCCCGGAAGTCCGTCCATTCCACCTGTAATTCAAACGCCTCATCAAAGGCCACGCGCGCCAGTTCTGCGGCAATAGTTTTGATCCGATCTGCGCTGATGCCGCAGCGTTCCGCAACAGCTTCTGGCGCGTATTCCGCGCTGAGGTAACGCTCGGCCAGCAGGTGCATCACGGGCTTATGCGTAATCCCAGCCTGCCGCCATGTGGCCGACATATCTGGCCGCACGCCTTTCTGGTCATAAGGCGCAAGCTTGCCGGTGTTCCTGTCAATGACCAGAAGCTTGCCATCATCATCGCGCAGCAACAGGCCAAACTCCGGCGATTTCGGATCGGAATTCACCAGCACCGGCGCATTGGTAAAATTCGCCAGGTAGTCAAGATCGATCTTACCCGCCTTCAACAGCTCATGAATGAGCGCCAGAATGAAAAGTCCATCGGTGCCCGGCGTGATCCCCACCCATTCATCGGCCACGGCGTTATAGCCCGTGCGGATCGGATTGACGCCGATGATCTTACCGCCATTGGCCTTAACCTTTCCAATACCAATCTTGATCGGGTTGCTGTCATGGTCCTCGGCCACACCGAACAGCATGAAGAGCTTGGTGTGTTCCCAATCGGGCTGGCCAAACTCCCAGAATGCGCCGCCCATGGTGTAGATACCTGCCGCAGCCATATTGACCGAGCAAAAGCCACCATGCGCCGCATAGTTCGGCGTGCCGAAATTCTGCGCCCAAAAGCTCGTGAAGCTCTGGCTCTGATCGCGGCCAGTAAAGAATGCAAGCTTGGAGGGATCACTCAACCGGATCGGCTCAAGCCAATCAACGGCTATGTTGAGCGCCTCTTCCCAAGTGATCTCTTCAAACTCGCCTGACCCGCGAGGCCCCACGCGCTTGAGCGGCGCGCGCAGGCGTGAGGGCGCGTTGTGCTGCATAATCCCGGCACTGCCTTTGGCGCAGAGCACGCCCTGGTTCACCGGGTGATCGCGATTGCCCTCGATATAGGCGACGCGCTTTTTACCATCATCGCCTTCTTTCATATGCACATTGATGCCGCATCTACATGCGCACATATAACAAGTGGTCTGACGAACCTCGTCTGAGACTTTTGGTGAAAGATTGATTTTCGGTTGCTGGATTGTCATCTGGCTAGAAAAATTTCCCTCCCTGTTCTCATCTGAGGAACAGTATTCCTCCCAAGATTAAAACTGCAATAAAAATAGTCTCAACAACGATCAGGGCAATTGCGAGGCCGCCGACGCCCAAAACCTGTTTGAGATTGGTCTTCATGCCCACTGCCGCGATGGCGATCAATAAAAGCCAACGCGAGGTCTGGCTTACAAAATCTGCGATAATGCTCGGAATTAGGTTGAGAGAGCTGAGCGTCGCCATCACAAGAAAACCAACGATAAAGCCGGGCAATAGCGGCGGCGACTTTCCATCCATGTCAACCGCGTGCGCGCGGCGGATGAGAATTGCGGCTACCAAGACGATCGGTGCAAGCATAGCAACACGGAACAGCTTGACCAACGTGGCCGTGTCACCGGTTTGTTCCGAGATTGAAAAACCCGCACCAACCACTTGCGCCACGTCATGTATGGTACCTCCAAGGAAGATACCTGCCGCAATGTCGTCGAATTCCATCCAGCGCGCCAGGATTGGATAAAGGACCATTGCGATGGTCGAAAGCACGGTGACGCCGACCACCGTGAATATCAGGCGCTCTTCGGAGCGTTCGTCTCTGGGTAGTATAGCGCTGATTGCCATAGCCGCCGAGGCGCCGCAGATGGCCACAGACCCGGCCGTCAAAAAGGCAAAGCGCCACTTGTGACCAAAAAATCGCGCGACCGCGAGGCCAAACAAAATTGTGAGCAGCACGCCACCTACGACGAGTGCGATAAGGTCAAGCCCAAGCCCGGCCATAAGGCCCACCGAGATGCGCACACCAAGTAGTGCTATGCCGAGGCGCAGCACTGTTTTTGCCGCAAAATCAATGCCTTCAACAGCGCGCCCCTCTTCGCTCAGAAAGCTCACAGCGATGCCCAGCAGAAGTGCCAAAAGCATAGCAGGCGTTGCATAATGCTCAGAAAGAAACTTTGCACAGATGGCCACAATGATCGCCATGGCAATGCCCGGAAAGAGCACCTGCGACCTGGCTTGTAATTCAGTAAACCAGCTCGCCATACGGCTATTGGGTTGGTCCATACTAAACACCTTTCGCTCCAACCGAGGGGTCACTCGCTGTGCTGGCGTTGGGATGGTATCGCTTGCCGCGGGTCATGTTGCGCTTGCCTGCAAAACTGTCACGGCGATCATCTGCGTTACATCTTCTGCAGAGCAGCCGCGTGACAAATCGTTGGCTGGCTTGTTCAGCCCCTGCATTACAGGGCCAATGGCGGTGTAGCCGCCTAGTCTTTGGGTGATCTTATACGCAATGTTTCCGGCGTCCAAATTGGGGAAAATCATCACATTCGCCCGGCCGGCAATATCAGAGTCCGGCGCCTTCTTCTCGCCCACGCTTGGCACGAAGGCCGCATCGAATTGCAACTCGCCATCGACCGCAAGATCGGGACGGGCTTGCCGGAGTGCATCAGTGGCCGTGGTAACCTTAGTCACGGTAGCATGCCTCGCGGAACCTTTCGTCGAGAAACTTAGCATGGCAATCCGCGGCTCATCCTGCATCAAGGCTTTGAAGCTTTCGGCAGAGATCTCAGCGATTGAGGCCAACTCCTCAGAACTCGGATCGATCACCAGCCCGCTATCGGAATATAACATTGCGCGCGCGCCTTCCCGGCTATCCTCGGGCGGGTACATCAGAAAAAAGGACGAAACCAAAGCGGCGTCTGGCGCTTTACCAATCATCTGAATCGCAGCACGCACAATATCTGAAGTGGTTGCTACAGCTCCACCAACCGTTCCCATAGCATGACCTTCGCGAACCAAAAGTGCAGCATAGATCAACGGATCAATAACAGCTTGTGCTGCCTGCTCCTCAGTCACGCCCTTTTTGGCCCTCAGATCATAGTAAACCTCGGCAAACCGTGAGGTCAGATCGCTTTGCGAAGGGTCATGCATCGCAATACCTTCACCAATTGCCCCGCCAGCACCGCTCAACGCAGCCGATACTTCCTCTTCAGGCCCCACAAGAATAATATCCGCCAGACCCTGCGCGTGCGCAGCAAGCCCGCCTTCCACAATTCGGGGATCAGCACCCTCACTAAGCGCGACGACCGCTCGCTCATCACGAGCGGTCTTCGCCAAAAGGTCTGTCGGCTGAAGCGTCATATGGAGCGGCTTATGCCTGCTCCATCATGTCGTCTTTGGAGATGCCAGCGACCGAGACAGGCTTTTTCATCGCATCGCGACGGAAAGGCTCACCGAGCTCCTGGTTGATCATCGCCTCAATCAGCGTGGTCACACCATTTTCCATTTGATCTTTGATCGCCTGGTTCAGGGCCGCCGTCAATTCCTCTTGTGTACGAGCAACCACACCCTTAAGCCCGCAGGCCTTTGCGATACCGGCGTAGGACACTTCTTCGTCAAGTTCGGTACCCACGAAATTGTCGTCAAACCAAAGGGTCGAATTTCGCTTCTCTGCACCCCACTGATAGTTGCGGAAGACGATTTGTGTGATTGGAGGCCATTCGCCCCTGCCAATTGCTGTCAGCTCGTTCACCGCGATACCAAAAGCGCCGTCACCAGCAAAACCGACAACTGGAACGTTGGGCTGGCCTATTTTTGCACCGACAATAGCTGGCAATCCGTAGCCGCAGGGGCCAAAGAGGCCGGGCGCCAAATATTTGCGGCCTTCGTCAAAGTCGGGATAGGCGTTGCCGATCGCGCAGTTGTTGCCGATGTCAGAAGATATGATCGCTTCGCGCGGGAGAGCAGACTGGATCGCGCGCCACGCCATGCGAGGGGACATCCAATCTGGCTTTGCAGCGCGCGCGCGCTGGTTCCATGTGGTGCCCGGATCATCCTGCTCTTCGTTCATGGAAGACAGCTCTTGCGCCCATGCTGATTTGGTCTGTGCGATTTTATTCTTGCGCTCTTCGCGACCAGCATCGCCTGCATCTTCCGATAGCTGACGCAGGATACCATTAGCAACCTTGGCCGCATCACCTACGATGCCAACTGAGACCTTTTTGGTCAGACCGATGCGATCTGGATTAATGTCCACCTGAATTATCTTTGCATCTGTCGGCCAATACTCCATCCCATAACCAGGCAGGGTCGAGAATGGATTAAGGCGCGTACCAAGGCAAAGAACCACGTCCGCTTCCTTGATCAGCTTCATGCCTGCTTTAGACCCGTTGTAGCCCAGAGGACCTGCGAACAGAGGATGGTTACCCGGGAAAGCATCGTTGTGCTGGTAACCGACACAGACAGGCGCAGTCAAACGTTCAGCCAGCGCTTGCGACGCTTTAAGGCCGCCTTCAGACAGAACCACACCGGCGCCGTTCAAAATCACAGGATTTTTAGCACTCGACAACATCTCAGCCGCGGCGGCCACAGAGTTTTCACCACCAGAAGAGCGTTCAAACTCAATCGGATCGGGTACGTCAATGTCGACAACTTGTGTCCAGAAATCGCGTGGGATGTTGAGCTGAGCTGGCCCTGAAAGGCGCTTGGCCTGGCTGATCACACGAGTCAGAACTTCGACCACTCGAGAGGGATCCCGCACTTCTTCCTGATAGGCGACCATATCCTCAAAGAGCTTCATCTGCTCGACTTCCTGGAAACCACCCTGACCAATGGTCTTGTTTGCCGCTTGAGGTGTCACCAAAAGAAGCGGCGTATGGTTCCAATAGGCCGTTTTGACAGCTGTCACGAAGTTGGTGATGCCGGGACCGTTTTGGGCGATCATCATGCTCATCTTGCCGGTCGCGCGGGTGTAGCCATCAGCCATCATTCCGGCACTGCCCTCATGCGCACAGTCCCAAAACTGAATGCCTGCAGCCGGGAAAAGGTCAGAGATTGGCATCATTGCCGATCCGATAATACCAAAGGCATGTTGGATACCATGGCGCTGCAGACATTTCACAAAAGCTTCTTCGGTCGTCATCTTCATGATGTTTGCTCCTGACAAATAGGGAATGGCCCACGACGGGCTTTGCTTTAAAAATAACGTTGGGCTTCATTCCCTTCTAGGGCCAGATGCAACGCCGGTCTATAGCCAAAATGTTATTTTTTGGTTCTTTGAGTCTCATTATTTCATCAATTCTGCGGCAAGTATCTCAATTCCACGAGGAATACGCTCTGCCGAGATAGAAGAGTACGCCAAACGATAGAAATTCTGTGGCGGGTTATCGCCACCAAAAAACGACCTGCCTGGTTCGATCAGCACACCTTTTGCGCGCAGTCGCTGATCTAGTGCACTGGTATCGAGATTTTCTGGCGCGCGCATCCAGATCGAGCTGCCTCCAAAGGCACCGCTTCCTTCAATTCCTAGACCGTGATCGTGCAACGCCTGCTCCATAACGGCGCGACGCTGGCCATAGACCCGGCCAATTTTACGGATCATGCTGTCGTAGTGCCCAAGGCTAAGGAAGTAAGCCGCCGTTCTTTGCATATGCCCAGGCGGGTGGCGCAACACACTTGCCCTCAAAGCACGTGCTTCATGAATGAAGCTCTGCGGCCCGACCAGATAACCTATCCGAAGTCCAGGAAAAATCGATTTCGAAAAGCTGCCAACATATATCACTCGACCATCTTCATCGAGCGATTTGAGCGACGGCAGAGGGGCGCGCAAGAATGAAATTTCGAATTCGTAGTCATCCTCAAGAACAATAGCATCAATTTCGCGCGCGCGTTGCAAAAGCAAGCGACGTCGCTCTATCGGCATCGTCGCATTTGTAGGCGACTGGTGGCTTGGTGTCGTAAAGATTACATCGGCTTCCTCCGGTATTCGCTCCGGTGGCAAGCCATTTGAATCGACACCGACGGGAACAAGGTGGCAACGAGATTGCGTTAAAATGTCCCGAAGCGCATGGTAACAGGGCTCTTCGATCGCGGCAGTACGGCGTTGGGTCAACAAAACTTGCGACGCCAGCCATAGAGCGTTTTGAGCTCCCAAAGTCAGTAGGATTTCACCTTGTTGTGCCAAAATTCCACGACGCGGCAACGTGTGACGTGCAATAAACTCAATGAGCTTGGGGTCATCCTGATCATAGGCATCCGCGGCTAAGGCTTGAAAGTCCTTCTGCCCTAAGGATCGCAGTGCACAATGGCGCCAGCTTGCGTGGTCAAACAATGACGGGTCAGGTTGGCCATAGATGAATGGATATTTGTACTTTGCCCAATCCTGCGGTTTTTGTGGCGTAACACCACCGGTAAACCGACGGCCAAGCGCTCGGCTCCAGTCGATCATGTCATGCCGTGTGGTCGGGGGCCTGAAATGCGGAGGCTCTGGCGCGTCGTTCGAGACGAAGTAGCCAGACCTGTCACGTGCTTCCAGGTAATCATTTGCCTGCAACTCGGTATAGGCAAGAGTGACGGTTATGCGGCTCACGCCAAGATGCTGAGCCAACTTGCGTGAAGATGGAAGCTTTTCACCTTTGCGGAATTGGCCTGACAAGATGCCTTCGGCGATCATCTGTTGAATTTGTGCCTGAAGAGTACCTTCAGCTGCGGGGTTCAAAAAGAAGTAATCAACAGGTATGGCCATAGTGCTACGATATACTGGCACTACTCTAGGTACAATCTGGACCTATCGCTCAAATTAAAAAACCCTGTCGGAATGCTCCGACAGGGGTTTTAATTAGACAGCACCTATTGTGAGAGACCAGCGGGCGCGATTGTTTAGTTCAAGTAGGGACGCAAGTAATTTGCAATTGTTGATGTTACGATCTCTTCTTGCATCACATAGGCACCGGCCTGTTCGACAACAGTACCTGACTGCAATGCGCCCACGCGCTCAGCATACGTAACTTCACCAAGATGGGCTAAAATAACCGATTTGAAGATCAGGAAACCTGCCACGAGGTAGAGCAATCCGCGCACTGAAAACGACGCGGCGCGACGCTTTGGGCGAAAAACGATCAACCCGTTGCTTGTCACCTTGGCCGAATAGCCGCTCGCAAGTCGCGACCGGTTGCGGTCGATGCGCTTTAAACGTGAGTCAAACTCTGCAAATGAGTTCGTCATAACTGTCTCCTGGTACTGGTATACAAACTTCAACGATGGATACGTTTATAATAAGGCAAAATTGGGGCATGTGCCTCAATTTAGCGATTTTTATTAGCTTTTTCAGACACTTTTACGAAACATTATTGTCGTCCAGTCGCCAATCTCTCGTTTTGACACGATACTGTTTCGAACCTGCTGATAAACATTTGAGACCTCGGCAGCCTGATCATTAAGAATCCCCGACAGAATCAGTAGCCCGTTCGGGGCCAGAAGGTCGACAATGGGCCGGCAAAGCAAAATAAGCGGCGATTTTAAGATATTTGCCACAATTAAGTCATAGGGTGCATGACGCAAGGTCATGTCATGGTCCAAACCATCCGCCTCAAAGCAGATGACCCGGTCCGCCAGCACATTTGCTGTTAAATTTGCATTGGCCACGTCGATTGCCACTGGGTCAATATCGCTAGCTAGCACCGCCGCAGTGGACCATGTTCGGGCAGCGGCCATGGCCAAAACCGCCGTACCACAGCCCAGATCGAGAACAGATTTCGGTCGAAAGGAAGACCGCGCTATTTCGTCGATTGCCTCAAGACAGCCTTTGGTCGTGCCATGATGCCCCGTACCAAACGCCATAGACGCCTCGATTAACAAAGGCTCGCAATCTGCGGGCACTTTATCTGCATCGTGACTACCATGGACAAAGAAACGACCGGCAACGACGGGTGAAAGCTCCCGTTTCACTTTTGCCACCCAATCCAATTCGGGCAACTCGGAAACTACGAAATCATTTGCTTTATATAGCGTGGCCAAAAGCATCAGGGCGGCCTTGTCGGGTTCTCCCTGAAAATAGGCGCCAACTTCCCAACAGCCGGAGCTGTCCTCAATTTCAAAAACGCCCACCCCCGTCGGCGTTGGATCGACCCTCTCGAGGGCCTCGCCAAGGGCTTCTGCATTTGCCTTGCCTTCTACAGTTGTCAGCGCAGTGAATGTCGGCATGTCTTGATTGCGTTCGGTCATTCAGCTGGAGACGGTAGTGTAGCTCGCAAAATCGTCTCGTTTCCCGGGCTAGGATGCCGCGGTATAAGAAGTGCCAGAGAAAAAGAAATCAATGCCATGCCAGCAGCAAGCACAAAAACACCGCCTGGTGAAACGAGCCACATGTAACCCAAGCCGGCAGGCAAAAAAACAGCCGCAATATGATTTATGGTGAACGCCACTGCGGCTGTAGGTGCGATGTCTCTGGGATCTGCAATTTTCTGAAAGTAGGTTTTCAGCGCCAAGGCCATCGCAAATAGCATGTGGTCCACCACGTAAAGAACCATCGCGAGCATCACACCCCAACCAAAGAAATAGAGCCCGCCATATAAAAGAAATACAGTTGCCAAACCCGCGTATTCAAACAGTAATACGAAGCGCTCTCCGACGTGCCCCACCATGCGACCAATAAAAGGAGCGATAATAATATTTACGACGAGGTTGATAAGGAACAAAGCTGTCACCTCGTGCACCTCGAAACCAAATTTCTCGACCATCATGAACGCGGCAAAGACAATAAAAATTTGCCGCCGCGCACCGGACATGAATTGCAGAGCGTAGTAAAGCCAATACCTGCGCCGCAAGACCATCTGCTTACGCTGAGGGTTCGGGGCCTCGAATTGCGGGAAAGCAACCATGCAGTACAGCGCCACTAAAGTCGTGATGCCGCCCGACAAAATATAGACCGTGTTATATTGCAGACCTAGGACCTCCCAAGTCAGTACAATCAAAACGTAAGAAACCAGCGCCGCTGCAGATCCTGCGGACACAAGCCAGCCCAGGGTTTGCGGGGCCTTATCTTTGTCTATCCATTGCAGTTGCAAGGATTGATTGACTGTCTCGTAATAGTGAAAGCCGATGGAGCTAAGCATCGTTATCATCATGATGCCTCCAAAGGTCGGAAACCAGGCGGTTATAGCTGTGGCGACCCCAAGTAAAACAAGGGCCGATAGTGCCAAAACTTGCTCGCGCATCACCAAAAGAACAAAAATGACGCCTATTGCTAGAAATCCTGGAATTTCGCGCACCGTATGCAACCAACCGATGTCAGATCCATCAAACTGCGCTGCCTCGATGACAAAGTTATTCAGAAGCGCCAGCCAAGTCGAAAAAGCGATAGGCATCGCTGCAGCCATCAGAAAAAGCAGAAAGAGCGGCCTTTTCCAAATTGGCAGAGCTTGTGCGTCGGCAAGAGTAACTGATCGCCCCATAAGCGCGTTGTATGCTTTTGCAATGAATTTGGCGAGCGCAATAAATGCATACCTGCCGTGCGCTTATTCACACTTGCCTACATGAAACTTTGCGGATCGATATCAATGCTGAGGCGGAACCGGTTAGAGCCTTTGATCGGTGCGATCCATCTCGCCAGTGCAGGTTGAAGCGCGCTGCCCTTAGGCGATTTAACCAGCAAGCGGACACGGTGTCGGCCGCGAATACGCGCGATCGGTGCAGGAGCCGGGCCAAACACTTCCGCCCCAATCGACCGTAATGGCGCAGCTTGTCGAGCGAGCCTGTTGCCAATGTCAAAAACTTCCTCAAGATCCGTGGAGGAAAGGATAACCCCAGCCATACGACCGTATGGTGGCACAGCGGCAGCTTCGCGCTCTGAGGCCTCGGCACGCCAAAACCCTTCCTCATCGCCTGATAAAATCGCACGGATAACCGGGTGCTCAGGCTGAAAGGTCTGCAATAGAGCAAGTCCAGGCTTATCGGCCCGTCCGGCACGACCGGCCACCTGATTGATCAGTTGAAATGTGCGTTCTGCTGCGCGTAAGTCAGAGCCTTGCAGGCCCAGATCTGCATCAATCACGCCGACAAGCGTGAGATTTGGGAAGTTATGCCCTTTGGCCACGAGTTGTGTCCCAATGATAAGATCTGCCCCTCCTGCTGCAATGTCTTCGATCTGAGCTTTCAGCGCGCGTGCAGAACCAAACATATCTGATGATAGTGTCGCAATGCGTGCATCGGGAAAAAGCAATTCAGCTTCTTCCAATAATCGTTCGATCCCTGGACCAACGGCGGCGAGCTTGTCTTCGACCTCGCAAGATGGGCAAACCGTGGGTACAGGCGCAGTTTCCCCGCATTGGTGACACATCAACCGCTTTTGAAATCGGTGTTCGACCATCCTTGCATCGCATTGCGCACAACCGATTTGGTGCCCGCAAGCTCGGCAAATGGTTACCGGCGCATACCCTCGACGGTTCAAAAATAGCAGCGCTTGCTCACCGGCATTAAGCCTCGCCTCAACCGAAGTCTTGAGTGTACCAGAAATCCACCGATTTGATGGTAGCCGTTCGGCGCGCATATCAATGGCCTTTAGGTCCGGCATCACCGCCGCGCCGTAACGCGTCGTAAGATCAAGCCGATGGTACTTGCCTGCTTCTGCATTCGCCCATGTCTCAAGACTAGGTGTAGCAGAAGACAAAACCACCTGCGCCTGACACAGGCTTGCACGCAGCACAGCCATATCTCTTGCATTATAGAGCACACCGTCTTCCTGTTTGTAGGACGTGTCATGCTCTTCATCGACAACGACCAACCCAAGATCCTGAAATGGCAAAAACAGCGCAGAACGCGCGCCTACCACAACCTGACAGGCCCCTTGGCCAACCATTTTCCACACCCGGCGGCGCTCTGTCATGGTAATACCGGAATGCCACTCCGCCGGACGGGCTCCAAAACGTGCCTCGACACGTGCCAAAAACTCCACCGTGAGTGCGATTTCAGGCAAAAGCACCAATGCTTGTCGTCCACGCTCCAAGGTCTCGGCAACGGCCTCAAGGTAGACCTCTGTTTTGCCTGATCCTGTGACACCGCGCAGAAGTGTCGCGCCAAAACATTCGGCTGAAGCTCGATTCCGCAAATAGGAAGCTGCTGCTTTCTGACCTTCGTTGAGATTTGCGCCAGAGCGCCCCGGATCGAGCCTGGGGTAAGGTGCATCGCGTGGCGTTTCTTCTTCGAAAATCGCACCTTGTTGGACAAGACCTTTGACCACTGAGGGAGTGACGCCCGCCAACTCGCTGAGTTCCTTCAATGTAAAGCCAAGATCACCATACTCATCCAGAACATCCATGACCTGGAGGCGCGCCTTGGTTTCACGTGCTGGTTTGCGATACCCTCGGCGGTAGATCTTTTGCATGGACGGAGGATCGCTAAGACCCGGCGCCCGCGTCGTCAGGCGCAGCATCGCAGGCAAAGGGGTCAGCGTGTAATCAGACGCGCGCGAGATGAAATCACGCAACTCATCGCGCATGGGTGCAGCATCTAAAACCCGAGCAATATACCGTAGTTTTGAGCGATCATAGTCCCCCTGCCCCGGGCCCCAAACCACACCGATGACCTTTCGCGGCCCCAAAGGCACCTCGACAAATGCTCCAAGATGGCAGCCGCCATCCGGAACCTTATAATCAAGCGGTTTGCCCAAAGGCTGCGTCGTAAGCACAGAGACCGGCGTGTCAGTGTCAAAGAACGTGGCTCCGGAAATGCTCAAATCAGTATTGCCTTATGGTGTTTTCCCCGCAGACGAAAACGCAACAGGGGTTTCAGTGCTAAACTCTATGGGCTAAACGCAACAAAGAGAAAGCTCAACCGGGCGCGGGAGGCCCTTTTGCCGTGAAATTTTTCGTAGATACCGCCGAAGTCGACGCAATCGCGGAGCTCAATGAGCTTGGCATGGTAGATGGGGTCACCACAAACCCTTCTCTTATCATGAAATCCGGGCGCGACATCCTTGAAGTGACCAAAGAGATTGCAGAGTTGGTTGAGGGACCGGTGAGCGCCGAAGTGGTCGCGACCGAAGCCGATGCGATGATCGAAGAGGGCCGCAAGCTTGCCAAAATCGCGGCCAACATCGCGGTCAAAGTGCCGCTCACCTGGGACGGGCTAAAGGCGTGCAACGTGCTCACCAATGACGGCAGCATGGTCAACGTGACTCTCTGCTTTTCCGCAAATCAGGCCCTTTTGGCGGCCAAAGCGGGCGCGACATTCATAAGCCCCTTTATCGGACGGCTCGATGACATAAACCTCGATGGTATGGACCTGATCGCAGACATTCGCACCATCTATGACAATTACGGGTTTGAGACGCAGATTCTCGCGGCGTCAATCCGATCAGTCAACCATGCATTTGAATCGGCTCGCATTGGCGCCGACGTCATGACCGCTCCACCGGATGTGATCAAAAAAATGGCACTTCACCCGCTCACGGATAGAGGGCTAGACGCTTTTCTCAAAGACGCGGCATCGGCGAATATCAAAATCGTTTAGTGCAATCTCTTTCCACGTTCAGCGTGGAGAGAAAGTCGCACCGAGACAAAAACCAAAGAACAAAGCGACTTAACACTAGCGAGGCGCGGTGCTCTTCTGTTATGCGTCCCGAAAATAACAAGGGGCGTAGAGGGAAAAAGGTGAGCAGTGAGCCTAATATGAACGAAGACCTGCGCGAGTCTATTATCGCGCGGCCTGATGTTATCCTTGAAGACCAAGATCTGATGCGCGCGTTGATCGCCGCAAATGAACGCGCAATGGGCAACAATATCGTCGATCTGCGCGGGATTGCGATGGACCGTCTTGAGGCGAGGCTCGAGCGGCTCGAAGACACCCATCGGAGCGTGATCGCAGCAGCCTACGACAATTTGGCTGGTACCAATCAGGTACACCGGGCGATACTGCAACTTCTGAACCCCGTTGATTTCGAGGCTTTTCTAAAAAACCTAGGCGTTGAAGTGGCGACGACACTTCGAGTGGACCGTGTCAAATTGGTGCTCGAAACTGTACAACGCGAAGAAGAAGCGGCGGTAAAACGCTTGGGCGATGTCCTCACAGTGGCCGAACCAGGTTTTATCGAAGCCTATCTCCACAATAGTACCAACGCGTCACTACGGCAGGTGACGCTTCGCCAAATTCGTTCCGGAGATTGGCGCATCTACGGCCGTGACAGTGAATTTATGCGGTCAGAGGCATGCCTACTTCTTGACTTTGGCAAGCAAAGGCTTCCAGGCATGCTCGTTTTGGGAGCAGAAGATCCTCATCAATTCAGCCCACAACAAGGCACTGATTTGCTAGAGTTTTTCGCAGGCGTATTTGAAAGGGCCATGCGCCGCTGGCTTTCATGATTTCGGCCGCTGCACGGGACGCTTTACAAAACTGGCTTGATCATCACGGCGCGCTGCGCGGCGCCTCTCAGAACACCATTGACGCCTATTCGCGCGACGTTGGCGGCTTTCTGGCATTTATCACCCGTCACAAAGGTGCATCGCAAGGCCTTGGCGCGCTGACGCAGATTTCGGTTGGCGACATGCGCGCCTGGATGGCGCATTCACGTGGCATAGATATCAGCTCGCGCTCGTTGGCACGCAAACTCTCTGCGGTAAAAAGTTTCTTTCGTTGGCTCGCCGACCAAGAAGGTTTCGACCCTTCGGCGGTGCTCTCTGCCCGCACGCCAAAGTACCAGCGAAAGCTACCGCGCCCACTCTCGCCCAACGCGGCCAGGGATGTGATTGATACAATCGATCTACAGCATGATAAGAGGTGGATCGCGCTAAGAGACCAGGCTGTGATGACTATGCTCTACGGCTGTGGCCTGCGGATTTCTGAGGCGTTGAGCCTTCGAGGGTCGGATTTTCCGATTGGCGAGAGCCTTCGGATTATCGGCAAGGGAGGGAAAGAACGCATAGTGCCGGTGATTGCCCCGGCGCGTGCTGCTGTTACCCGATATGTCGAGGCCATGCCCTATTCTGTTGAACCCGATCAGCCGCTATTTCGAGGCGCGCGTGGTGGGCCGCTTTCCGCGCGCTTGGTGCAAAAGGTGATGGCGCAAGTGCGCATGCAACTTGGCTTACCCGCCTCGGCCACGCCGCATGCCATGCGCCATAGCTTTGCGACGCATTTGCTAAACGCAGGCGGTGATTTGCGCGCAATTCAGGAGCTCCTTGGCCACGCGTCACTCTCTACTACGCAAGCCTACACTGCCGTCGACACCTCTCGCCTGATGGAGGTTTATCGAAAGACACACCCCAAAGCCTGATTGCGTTATGGGATCAATTACATCATGACACTCACATGACTCTCCATCTCAAGGCGCTAAGCGTTCACCTTTTCACCGCGACCGGTGCCGTGTTTGCCATGCTGGCCATGTTGGCCGCTGTGGACGAAAAGTGGGACCTCATGTTCTTGTGGTTGGTCGTGGCCTTCGTCGTGGACGGTATCGACGGCCCTCTGGCGCGAAAGTATGATGTGAAAAAGAACGCGCCACGCTTTGATGGTCTTATCCTCGATATGATCATCGATTACCTCACCTATATCTTCATCCCAGCCTTTGCCCTGTTCAAATCGGGGCTGCTGCCAGGTTGGACCGGCTGGTTTGCTATTATTATCATTACCTTCGCTAGCGCTCTCTACCTTGTCGATACTGGTATGAAGACCAAAGATAATTCCTTTTCTGGCTTTCCTGCCACTTGGAATATGCTGGTTCTCGTGCTCTTTGCTATTGAGCCTAATTTCTGGATTTCACTTTCTGTCGTATCAGCGCTGGCGGTCGCGATGTTTTTTCCGCTCAAGTTCATTCATCCGGTGCGTACGGAACGTTGGCGCGTTATCAGCTTGCCTATGGCGCTCGCATGGACGGGGTTTGCCGGCTGGGCCGCTTGGGTCGATTTTCATCCGGAAAGTTGGGCGCTTTGGGGTTTGATCACCACCAGTATCTATTTGACCCTTGCCGGAATTATGCAGCAGATTTTACCGCCAATGAAGAAGACTTAAATCAAAAGGCCTGCCGCACCCTCATGGCGCAAAAGCCAAACCTTTGTTTCAACTCCACCAACGCCCGAATAGCCGCCAAGCCCGTTTGCTCTAAGCACGCGGTGACAGGGAATGATCACCGGGATCGGATTTCCACCACAAGCAGTGCCAACAGCTTGCGCGGGTGAATTCACGGCCGCCGCTATATCGCCATAAGATACTGTTTCACCAAAAGCGATTTTGGACATTTCTCCACAAACTTGTCGTTGAAAATCTGAACCCTTCACCTCGAGCGGCAGGTCAAAGTGCTGAAGCCTTCCCTCAAAATACGCCTCAAGCTGCGCCAGTGCTTCGTTCAATTCCGGGCGGTCATCCTGCGCGCTAGACGCCCGCCACTCCAAACTTGTGATCGCGGCGCCGTCGCTATGTGCACAAAGCGCGCCGATAGGTGTCACTAAAGACGCGCTGTAGACGTCACCGCTCACCGCGCTTGCGAGTGGTATTCGTCGTTCGGCTGCATTGCCGTCGCGCTTGCCACGCGGTTGGTCATATTGAAAAATCCTACCACCGAGGCGATGTCCCAAATATCGCGATCCGAAAAGCCCACATCCCGCAGCGCCTGGCGGTCTGCCTCGACCGTTGCAGATGAATTTTTGGTCACAATCTCTGCGAACGTCAGCATCGCCACATGCCGCTCGTCTAAATCCGCCGCGCGCCAGTTCATCACCATAGCCTCGCCCAATTCCGGCTGCCCCGACAGCGCCCGGACGGCCGCCCCATGGGCCACTTGGCAATACCAGCAACGATTTATCGAGCTGACCACGACCGCGATCATTTCCCGCTCAAGCTTGCTCAACCCGCTATCGCCAAGCATCAGGTCATTATACATCGAGGTAAATGAGTTGAGCTTCTCGATGTCAAAGGCATAGGCCTGCAGCACATTAGGGATCATGCCGAGCTTTTCCTGACAGACGTCAAAATACTTCTGCGTATCATCCGGCAACGGATTGACCATCGTCAGATCAAGGGCGGTTGGTTTCTCGGACATGATCGACCTCATTCAGTTTTGATACGGTAATGATACTCTCCCAAATGCGTCATACCTAGGGAAGTATAGAGCGCGTTGGCAGCGAGATTGGCCTTGGTACAGAGCACAGACATATAATTAGCGCCTTTCTTGGTGGCCCAATGGGCTGCATGATGGGTAAGGTGCCGCCCCATACCGCAGCGCCTGTGATCGGCTTGCACCTCTAGCGCATGGATCATTGCGACGCCGTCGTGAATCGCCACAAATCCCGTAGCAGCTGCTCGGTTGTTTTCACGACCAAAAAGTGAAGTCTTCGGGCCTTTCACTCGACGCATCACATCGATGCGCTCCGGCCCAATGCCACCCTCGGCCCAAATCTCCTCTTGGATCGAAAGTGGTTCCCAGATATCAAACGCGGTTACGCGTGGCGGCACCACAGTGGTCAGTTGCGCCACTGGGCAGGCGTAAAGATTGACCGGGTCAATGATCTTATATCCAGCTTCGTCCAAGGCCGCGTCCAATGCCTCATCACCGGAACGCAGCATGAAAAGACACGGCTGACCAAGCGCAACCATGGCGCTTTCCGCCTGGTCAAGTCGCTCTATCGCTTCGGCAGTGGTGGACGTCGCGGCGCTTACGCGTTTGCCTCCGCCCTGCCCGTCGCGGATTACCCAAGGGCCCTCTTGCGCGACTTTCGCCGGCGGCCATGTCTTCTCGATTACAGCATAGAGCCGTTCAGTGTCCGGCAGATCGGTCATTGGCCAGTCGCGACCTTTAGCTCTTCTAGGGCTGTATTCAATCGGCTTTCATCGGTTCCTCGAATAACGATATTGCAAGCGTAACCGCCCTCATGTCGAAACGGGTAAGACCCAAATGAAAGATCGCTGTACTTCTGTGTCAAAGCGGTCAGAGGCGCCGCCACATCGCCCTCGCCACGAAAGATATCAAGCGCGACCGAGTGCACGGGAGCGCCGCCACTGAGCGTTGGTAACAACCCCTCAAGCATAGTTTCAAAAATCTTTGGCACACCCGCCATCACATGCACGTTCTGGATTGTAAAACCTGGTGCCGCGCTTACCGGATTGTCGATCAACGTCGCGCCATCGGGAATGCGCGCCATACGTAGACGCGCGTCATTAAGCTCAATTCCATGAGCATCATAACGGGCTTGCAAGAGCGCGCGCGCGTCCTCACGAATATCAATTGGCGTGTCAAAGGCCCGCGCCACGTTGTCGGCCGTGATGTCATCATGGGTCGGGCCAATGCCACCAGATGTGAAAACGTGATCATACCCTTCTGACAGCGCTTTGACCGCGTTACAGATAGCATCAGGCTCATCGGAGACCACCCGAACCTCTTGCAAGTCAATACCATGCTCGGTCAAACGACCTGCCAGATGGAACATGTTCGCGTCCCGGGTACGGCCCGAAAGGATCTCATCACCGATGACCAGCATTGCGGCAGTTGGGTTAGCCATTGGGCGCGCTCCTTGAATTTTGACGTCGCCTCGGTATAGGCCTGCGCTATGGAGTTTCAAACCCCTCTTGAACCTGCAATCCTCTTGCGCCGCTACAAACGCTTTCTTGCTGATATTCGGCTCGAAGATGGTCGCGAGGTCACGGCCCACTGCGCCAATCCAGGCATTATGATGGGACTGACCGACCCTGGCTCTCGTATCTGGGTCGAGCCAAATGACGATCCTCGGAAAAAGCTAAAATACGGTTGGCGCTTGCTAGAGGTTGATGGCGGGCATCTGGTGGGCGTGGACACGAGCCAGCCGAACCGGATTTTGAAGCCGGTTCTACAAGTGCAGGGCATCCCAGAACTCGCCGCGTATGAGACCGTGCTGCCCGAGAAAAAATACGGAGAGAACAGCCGGATCGACTTTCTGCTACAGCAGGACGGTTTGCCAGATGCTTATGTCGAAGTGAAATCCGTAACCACCAACCGAGAGAAGGGCCTTGCCGAATTCCCAGACTGCGTCACGGAACGCGGTGCCAAACACCTCAGGGAGCTTGCCGAAATGGCGAGGGCAGGCCATCGCGCCGTGCTTTTTTATCTGGTCCAAAGGAACGATTGTGATCGTGTCGCAGTGGCTCATGACCTCGATCCAGCCTATGGGAAAGCCTTTGATGCCGCACGCGAAGCCGGTGTCGAAGTCATCGCCTACGATACAAACCTCAACTCAATCGGCATCAATATCCGGCGAGCACTGCCCGTGATCTAATTCCAACACTGGTCCTTTTGCATAATTGGACCTACATAAGCCCAAGTGTGG
>JBCBBI010000022.1:0-51635 GCA_038531775.1 Pseudomonadota bacterium
CAGATTGCGGTGCTGATGGGGTGGTCGGTTCGCTACGCAGCGCAAGTTATCGAGCATTATGCGCAGGTTAGCCCGGACGAAAGCGATGCGGTTTTGCGCAAGCTCAATCGAGCAAAATCACTGTCTCAAGACACAAAAATGTAAACGCCCTGTAAACGCGGGGCCTCAAACACGGCAAGGAGTGATGTAAGTGATTGTTTTTAAATGGAGGCGAGTACCGGAATCGAACCGGTGTACACGGATTTGCAATCCGCTGCGTCACCACTCCGCCAACTCGCCTTATGTGGTGCGGCCCGAAGCCTGCCCGGTTGCATAAATTGCGCAGGTGCACATGTCTAGTGCACTTTGTTGCAAATACCGGCGGGGGAAGTGTTATCTTTCATATTTGAGTAATCTTGACCAGATAAGGCCGCAAAACCTATTGTGAAGCGTTTCACAATTTGGCACAACTAAGGAGGTTATGCACAAGGTGTTTCATGCCTAATTTCTCTCGTAGTTCCAAAAATTTGCGTGTTTTGCTGATTGCTTTGATGGCATTTTGTCTGCCTGCGAATGCGCGGTCGGAAAGCCTTGGCGATACCCTTGCGGCAGCTTATGAAAATAGCGGCCTGATTGAACAGAACCGCGCTCTACTTCGGGCTGCTGACGAGGATGTGGCCCAGATCGTATCGAGCCTTCGACCGATCCTGAACTGGTCTGTGGATTTGACCCGTAACTTTTCCAAGGTCAGCGGTGGCACCTTTTCATCGAATTCGGCAAATGTGCGTTTGACTGCAGGTGTATCTCTTGAGCTGTTGTTGTTCGACTTTGGCCAGACGAAATTAAGGCTCGATGCTGCCAAGGAAACCGTTTTGAGCACCCGCGAAACTCTGCGTGGTATTGAACAACAGGTTTTGCTGCGAGCTGCCACGGCTTTCTTTAACGTCAATCGCAATCTGGAGTTTGTCGATTTGCGCCGCAACAACCTGCGTCTATTGCAGGAAGAACTTCGCGCAGCGCGTGATCGATTTGAGGTGGGCGAAGTCACGCGCACCGATGTCGCCCAGGCGCAAGCGCGTCTGGCAGCGGCTCAAAGTGGTCTTGCCGAAGCAGAGGGCGATCTAACCCAAGCTGTCGAAGAGTTTCGTTCGGCCGTTGGGCGTTCACCTGGTCGGTTGAACAACCCGCGTGGCTTGCCTGTAATAACCGATCTCGATGCGGCGAAATCTTTAGCGCGGCGTAATCATCCAGATATTTTGAGCGCGCAACGAGAGGTCGCTGCGGCGGATTTCACTGTTATGGCGGCGGAAGCCGACGTTAAACCTCGTGTTTCCCTTGACGGTCAAATTGGCGTGTTTGACGATTTGGGGGAAAACTCTGATGCCACTAATGGGAGTTTTGGGGTCACAGTGACCGGGCCTATCTATCAGGGCGGCTTACTCAGCTCGGCAATCCGCCAAGCCATGTCAAACAGAGACGCAGCGCGAGGCAATCTGCATTTTGTGCAGCGTAATATTGTCCAGGATGTCGGCAACGCATATGCGGTTTTGAGGGCGGCACAAGCTAGCCTCAGAGCAAGCGGCGAACAGGTACGCGCAGCGGAGGTGGCGTTTGAAGGTGTGCGCGAGGAAGCCACGCTTGGAGCGCGTACAACGCTGGATGTTCTTGACGCCGAGCAAGAGCTTCTTGATGCAAAAGCCAATCTGATCTCTGCAGACGCAGATGTATTCATTGCGGCCTATCAAGTGCTTACATCTGTTGGTCAGATGACAGCGCGCGATCTGAGGCTTAATGTGCAGCTTTATGATCCGTCGGCTTACTATAATCTGGTCAAAGACGCGCCGGTTCCGATCAGCCCGCAGGGTAAGAAGCTCGACAGGGTATTAAAGGCTCTTGGAAAAGACTAGGTTTGCTTTTGCAAATTTGTTGTGCCTTTGAGCGCAGGTGTTGTACACTCACCCCCAGGCAAGAGCGGTTGGTTGGCATGTCAGATCCAGTATCGTCCCGTGAAGTTGAGGATGTTTTGTCTTCGATAAAGCGTTTGGTTTCGATCCATTCGCGTGAGCCCAAGCGCGAGAACGACGAAGCTCCAAGCGCTTTACCGGGCAAAGACTTTTCTGCTGAAGAAATCCTATCGGAAGAAGCATCTGGCTTTGACAAACTGGTCCTGAACCAAGCTTACCTGGTTGATGATGAAGATGTGAAACAATCGCAGAATGCGCGGCCTGAGGAGAACAATCCCCCATCTGATCGACAAACGGGTTCCGCACAGGAACAAAATTCTCGGCATGCGGATCACCATGATGAGGTTCTTGGCGTTGAAGAGAATAGCGCAGATAGTAACCCAGGGGAGCCGCCGGAATGCGAGCGCGCACCAAGCACAGAAACACAGTTGGAAGACCATAATCCTCCAGCGTCTGACCTTTCAGACACTGATGAAGACGCAGAAATTACCAAAACTACTTTTGACGAAAGTGAAGTTGTTTTTCGACATCTTGGCTCGCAGGATGTGCCATTCTCGCAAGATAGCGATCCTATCTATGCATCCGATATTGAGGGGGAGCTGGCTCAAAACGCCAGTCTAGAAGCACGGATTGCTGAGGTTGAAGCGGCTATAGCCGCGCGTGAAGATCAATGGGACCCAGATATCAGCGAACAGGACGATTATGCGGGTAAAGCTGATCAAGCAGTTCCTTGGGACGAAGCTTCGCAGGACGGCGCTCATGAAAATAAAGTAACCACGCAGCCAGAGTCTGAGCCTAGCGTCGAAGACCGCGCACCGGACACTCAAACAAACGACGCGTCAGATTCTGAAAACGCGACGGCCGAGCCATTGATGCAAGCCGATATAACCGCTGCGGCGGCGGAAAAAGAGACCCAATGGTATTCAGAGGACCTTGCAATAGACGAAGAGGCTTTGCGTGAGTTGGTAAGCGATATTGTACGCCGCGAATTGCAGGGTGCTCTTGGGGAACGTATCACGCGGAACGTTCGAAAACTTGTACGTCGCGAGATTCATCGGGCTATGGTTGGCCGCGATTTCGAATAATGCTTGGTAACAAGGGGCTAAGGCAAAACACATTTCTTGCGTTTCGAACTCACCTGATGTCCTGAGTTAAACCCGATAAGCCGCAGCCTAAGCGTTTCAGAGCTGCGGTACGCTTGAAAGCTTATGAAGTCCTTCAATATCCAGCGTGTCTTCCAAATGCTGTGCCAGCATATCGAGCGTTTCTTCAACCTGAGTACTGAAATCAACTTTTGCAGAGGCTCCAAACTTGCTCAGGTACGCATGCCTGAACGCGTCTGACCCAAACAACCCATGCAAGTAACAGCCTTTGATGCGGCCATCTTCGCTTGCCGCGCCTTCTTGTCTGCCATCAATAGAAAGCCAAGCGTTGGCACAATCTGGCCCGTCGGTTTTGCCCAGGTGGATTTCATAGCCTGACACATCTGCGCCAGTGGGTATATAGCGCGCCTCAGTCAGCGAAAGGCGTTTTTCGGGATGCATAACTGTTGTAACATCAAGTAAGCCGAGGCCTTCTATCGTCTGAGCTGGGCCCTCAATCCCCTCGGGGTCTGCTATAGTCTTGCCCAGCATTTGGTATCCACCACAAATCCCAAGAACATGTCCGCCACGACGAATATGTGCGGTAAGATCGATGTCCCAGCCGTTTTCACGAAAGTCTTTTAGATCTCCGATTGTGGATTTGCTTCCGGGTATAAGCACAAGCTGCGCGTCTCCTGGCAAGGCACGACCCGGTTCTATAATTTCAATTTTAACATCCGGCTCGGCCGATAGGGGGTCTAGATCATCAAAGTTGGCAATTCGGCGGAGGCGAGGAACGGCAATTTTCAAACCGCCACCTGATGAAGAGCGGATGTCCATAATATCTTCGGCTGGTAATTTCCATGCATCGGCAAACCATGGCACGACGCCGAGTGCTTGCCAGTTTGTACGATGAGCGATCTCGTGGACGCCCTCGTCAAACAGTCGGATGTCTCCTCTGAACTTGTTTACGATAAAGCCTTTAATCAGATCGGCATCAGTTTTTGGCAGGATAGCCTGCGTGCCAACCAACTGCGCGATCACACCGCCTCTGTCGATGTCACCGACAATGATAACCGGCACCTGCGCCGCTTCGGCAAAGCCCATATTCGCGATATCACCGGCGCGTAGATTGATCTCTGCCGGGCTACCTGCGCCTTCGACAATTATGAGATCGGCCGTATCACAAAGCTCAGAAAAACTCTCAAGTACGGGCTTTAGGAGCTGTGGCTTTACCCGTGCGTAATCACGTGCACGCAGCGTATCAAACCGCTTGCCTTGCACGATCACCTGAGCGCCTTGCTCGGATTCTGGTTTCAAAAGAACCGGGTTCATATTAACAACCGGATCACGTCCGGCAGCCAAAGCTTGCAAAGCTTGAGCGCGACCAATTTCGCCGCCGTCAATCGTAACCGCCGCGTTATTTGACATGTTCTGTGGTTTGAACGGCGCGACTGATAGACCACGCTTGGTAAAAGCACGCGCAAGGCCTGCAACCAACATCGATTTACCGACGTTGGACCCGGCTCCTTGTATCATGATCGACCTAGTCATCGGCCCCGGGGATAAAGATGTGCAATCTATTTAGAAAGTCTGTTTGCGACCCAATTGACAAACAAAAAGCCCTGCCGTGGGGCAGGGCGCATTGTCTCAGAGTTTTGCGGCTTTCTATGCGGCTTCCGCTTGCGCAGCAGCATTGCGGCGTTCGCTCTCTTCGCGCGACAGAGCAACAGAAGTACGCACTCCCTTGCCTACAAATTCCATTAGACCAACCACTACACGTTCGTTTGGGTCAATCCCGGCGCAAGATAGCACCTCGCGCCCGTCGCGCGAACGCGCCCAACGTGCGATTTGTTCCGGACCGTTGCCGTATTTCTTGTCATCAGCGATGGCATCGTCCAAAGCCGCAAGAACCACAGCCGCGAAAAGTTTACGCGACCGGTTGCCTTGTTCTGCGTTGAACGCTGTGCCGTCAACGAAATCTTTCATGTTTCGTCCTTATTGTTTTTTTGCTTGTCTTTATTGGCGTGCCGTTATGTATGACGCGTTTTACGCGATTCGGGTAGCCCTTTATTGCATACCACCATTGCATTTTGCGCATATCTTTCTGCAGGTGCAGCACGATATACGTCGTCTTGCATGGGGTGACACACCTAGATATAGGGATCACCAACAAAGTAACAACCTTTTGTCGAGATTTTGACATAATGCCAAAAATCAACGGAAACGAAATTCGTCCCGGAAACGTGCTTGAGCATAACGACGGCCTGTGGAGTGCCGTAAAAGTGGACCACGTGAAGCCCGGAAAGGGTGGCGCTTTTGCTCAGGTTGAGCTTCGCAACTTACGTAACGGAAGCAAACTTAACGAACGTTTTCGAAGCGCCGACAAAGTGGAACGCGTTCGTCTGGAACAAAAGGACCAGCAGTTTCTCTACGAAAATGACGGCATGTTGGTGTTCATGGACTCAGAGACTTACGAACAGATCGAGCTCTCGGCAGAACTGCTTGGTGAGCGTCGTCCGTTCTTACAGGATGGCATGACGATCACTGTAGAGTTTTACGAAAGCGAGGCGCTGAACGCTACGCTCCCGCAAAAAGTGACCTGCCGCGTTGTTGAAACCGAGCCAGTTGTCAAAGGCCAGACAGCAGCCAATAGTTTTAAACCTGCGGTTCTTGATAATGGAGTGAAGGTCATGGTGCCGCCTTTTGTTGGCCCCGACGAGGATATTGTCGTCAATACCGAGACCATGGACTATTCAGAACGCGCCTGAGACTCGTTTTAAATTTGTCTCATACCTGCTCTTCTACCGTGTGGAAAACCTTGACCCCAGCGGCGTCCATCTCTTCGCTTGCCCTCTCGAAGCGTAAGAAAGCAATCGCTTTTTTGGCAGTTTGAGTATAGATGGTGCCCGCCGGTTTGCCGTTTGCAATAATCTCAGTGCCCAGTTCTGCCTCGCCGTCAAGCGATACAGTCACAAAACCCTTTCGAAGCTTTGTTTTGTGTTTCATCCGGGCGGTGACTTCTTGGCCAATATAACAGCCTTTCTTAAAATCAACACCATTCAACCGCTCAAAGCCTGCTTCAAGGATGTAGCTATCAGGTGTAAGCTCTACCCCTGCCTTAGGAATGCAGTGCGCGACGCGTATTGCATCAAAATCTGAGCCGTCGTCGCCAGCTTCGAGCCCGTATTGCCGCCAACCAAGTGCCTCATGGCGTGGATCAGCAAGCGCACCTTCGGGAGCCGGACCAGTGCCGCGCCTTACTTTTATGTCGGTTTCGGTGATATCCACCTGAGACCGCAATTTGTACATCGATAGTCGTTGGATCAAAGCCGGTGCATGATCTGTGTCGACATCCAGCAAGATACCGTCGGGATGAGCAGAAAGCATGAAATCGGCAAGGAACTTGCCCTGGGGCGTAAGGAAAGCCGCATAAACCAAACCTGTGTCGATCTTTTCCACGTCATTGGTGACAAGACCTTGCAGGAACTTGCGCGCATCACTTCCGGAGATAAGAAACACAGTACGACTCATAGCGGCTCTCGCATTCGATGTAGTGCTAATATAGACAGCCAATTGTATTGCAAAAGAGGCATTAAGGTGCGCGCGAAACTCTCCGTTATTGTTCCAACGCTGAATGCGCAAGAAGGTTTGCAATGGTCTTTGTCGGCTCTTGCTGAAGGTCTTGAGGCAGGATTGATCCGCGAGCTTATAATTACGGATGGCGGGTCGTGCGATGATACATTGCGGATAGCCGATGAAGCTGGTGCCCTAGTCGTGTCAGGTCACCCATCAAGAGGAGAGCAACTGCGTCGCGGAGCAGAGGAGGCCAAAGGTGATTGGCTATTATTTTTGCACGCAGATTGTCAGTTGCCACAGGGCTGGGCAGAAGCCGTCGACCGACAGATCAAAATGGATGCGCCTGCAGTATTTCTGCTTGATTTTGATGCCTCTTCTTTTCCCGCAAGGATTGTGGCCGCATGGGCCAACTTGCGTACGCGTGTGCTAAAGCTTCCCTATGGTGATCAAGGCTTGCTTATCTCGCGTCGAGATTATGATGCTGCTGGTGGCTACCGGGAAATTCCACTGATGGAGGATGTTGCAATTGTCCGTGATTTGCGGGTCAAACTGTCAATCATACCGCTGGCGATCCAGACGAGCGCGGCAAAGTATAATCGTGACGGTTGGCTTTGTCGTGGGTCACGCAATCTGGTTTTGCTTACGCGTTATCTGCTAGGGGCAGATCCCGAGAAGCTTGTTAAAAGATACTGAGGTGCTTTTAAAACCAAGGGCTATATTTCGCTCTATAAGCCGCCTGAATTTCTTCTGGATCGTATTCTTCGGTAATCCATGCCTCAAAGCTTATGTCGCCCGTCTTTTGCCGCTCCTCATAAAGGTCCAGTATAAAATCCAGGACACCCGTTTTTGAAAATTTCAGGTGCAAGTATTTGACGCCTAGCATTTTCCGGGCTGCCTCTAAGGGGCGCTTTTCGATCACAAGAAGATAGATTACAGAGGCAAATCCGGCGCGGTCAGCCCCAGATTTGCAATGGATAACAAAAGGCTTCTCCGCATTTCGAAATGCCGTGATCAGTTTCAGAATTTCCTGCTTTTCCGAAGCGTAGCGGGCATTGAGATTCAGGCTAATAAGCGTCAGGCCAAGCTGTTCACAGCTTTCTTCCTCCACCAAATAATGCGCCGCGCCTGAGCTTCCTCTCAAGTTGATAATGGTTTTGACGCCCTGCTTTTTGAGTTTTTCGAAGCGCGCATGTGTTGGCTGATTTGAACGAAAAACGCCGGGAGCAATTTCAAAGAAATTTGTCCAGAAAGTGCGAAGAATGGCGTGGTCAAACCAGAGGTTATAAATGTTTGCGCGGCGACGATTTTCGGGCGTCGACAAATCGACATTATAGCGGGCGCGCAGCTTTTGCTCCCAATCAACGATGCGTTGCCAAATGTTCATGAATTGGGCGTCCTGCTGCTCTGCGTTGGCCTGTGTAGGCGTGCAGCGAGCGCAACGCAAGCTTTGCCAATTGACGCCCCCGGGGTTTGATCTAGGGTCGTCGAACAAATCAGCCGGAGTAAAATAATGAGCGGATCGGGCGGTCGTCCATATGTTGCAATTCCTGGCCCATCAGTGATGCCAGACAGGGTGCTGCGTGCCATGCATCGCGCAGCCCCCAATATCTATGCGGGTGAGTTGCCGGATATGGTCGAAGGGCTATTACAGGATCTTTGTAAGGTTGCATGTACCGATGGCACCGCGACGATCTATATCGGCAATGGACACGCGGTTTGGGAGGCAAGCCTTGTTAACGTTTTGGAGCCTGGCGATCTTGTTCTGATCCCTGCAACGGGTTTTTTTGGTCATGGTTGGGCGACGATGGCTGAGGCACTTGGTGTCGAAGTTCAATTGCTTGATTTTGGCCGCAACTCCACCGTCGACCCTAATGAGTTTGAGGCGGCTCTGCGCGCGGATAATACACACCGGATTAAGGCAGTCCTTGCAACGCATGTGGATACGTCGAGTTCCGTGCGGAACGATATTTCAGTTTTGCGGCGCGTACTTGACGACGTTGGCCACCCGGCGCTTTTGATGGCCGATTGTATCGCGTCTTTCGCCTGTGATCGGTTTGAGATGGATGCTTGCGGTGCCGATATCACTTTGGCGGCGAGCCAGAAAGGCCTGATGGTGCCACCTGGCATTTCCTTTATTTTCTTTAATGAAAAAGCGGCTGAAGCACGAAACAGGCTTGAACGTGTGAGCAAATACTGGGACTGGAATTTACGTTCGGGCGAGGGGATCGAATTTTACCAGTATTTCTGCGGAACCGCCCCGACGCACCATCTTTATGGACTGCGAGAGGCGCTTGATATGATTGCGGAGGAGGGGCTTGAGGCTGTTTGGGAGCGTCACGAAAGACTGGCGCGAGCTATTTGGGCGGCCTGCGAGGCTTGGCAAAAAGATGGCCCATTGCGCCTGAACGTGGAAGACCGCAATCACCGAAGCCGTGCAGTCACATCCCTGCGCCTGAACAAACCTGATGGAGCGCGATTGCGCAATTGGGTCGAGCAGGAAATGGGCGTTACGCTCGGCATCGGGCTTGGCATGGCCACAGAGGACGATCCGCTTAGCACCGCCGCATTCCGGATAGGTCACATGGGACATCAGAACGGCCAGGCTATTTTGGGTGTCTTAGGGACAATTGAAGCGGGTCTCGACGCGTTGGGAATCGCTCGCGGCCAGGGAGCATTAGACGCTGCGGCGCAGTCGTTAGTGCAATCAAAGAAAAGCTAGACCTCTTGACGCATAAGATAGCGCGTCATTAGCCAATTCAGGCCCCAGGCAATAGCAATAACCACGTGCAGGCCAAATATCACCCACAGCGCCACGAAAATCCAAAGTAAGTTCACCAGACCCATAGCGAGGGCTGCGTTGGTGTAATCCGGGGCTTCTTTGATTTTATTGTGTATCATTCCCTCAGTTTAGCGAAGGAAAATGGCCTGTCATTGAAAATTTTTTGAAGATTTCATGAGCGCGCGGGCAAAAGCTGCCTCAAAAAGGTCCATGTCTTGTTCTGGCCCGCATGTGACGCGGATACAGCGATCTTGCGGCGCGACCATAGGCTTGCGGACAAATATACCTTCTGCGGTCAATGCGGTCATTACCTCGCTTGCATAAGGGCCATCCTTGCCGCAATCGATTGCTACAAAATTGGCCGCAGATGGTAGCGATGATAACCCGTTCTGCCCGGCAATTTTTGCTATTCGGTCACGCGCATGCGATATGGCCTCGCAGGTCTCTACCAGCCACTTTTGGTCTTTTAGAGCAGCCAATGCGCCAAATTGCGCTGTGCGGTTCATACCGAAGTGGTTGCGGATCTTGTCAAAATTCTTGATCAGGTCTGCCGCGCCCATGGCATAGCCCACACGCGCCCCGGCAAGACCGTAGGCTTTGGAAAAGGTGCGCATGCGGATGACCCGGGGGTCTTCGATATCGATCACCGGCGCGGTGCCCTCAGGCGCAAAATCGATATAGGCCTCGTCGAGAACAAGCAGACAGCCTGGCGGAAGGCTATCAAGCACAGTTTCGATCACCGTGCCCTCGTGCCAAGTCCCCATCGGATTATCGGGGTTCGCTAGATAGATCAGCTTGGCATTTGTCTCGCGTGCCTTGTTAAAGAGCGCGCTCGGGTCTTCGTGATCCTGATTGTACGCAACCTTGTGCAAAACGCCGCCAAAGCCGGCGACATGATAATTGAAGGTGGGATAGGCCCCGTCGGAGGTGACAACGGCATCACCTAGCTCGATCAGCAGACGAACAAGATAGCCCAAAAGCCCGTCTATGCCTTCGCCCACGACAATGTTTTTTGCCTCAATACCGTGATGATCCGCAAGCGCGGTGCGCAGATCATGGCTTATGGGATCGCCATATTTCCATTGCTGTCCCGCCTGCTCCTGCATGGCTTTGATGGCTTTTGGTGAGGCGCCGAAGAGACCCTCATTCGCTCCTAGGCGCGCTGCGAAAGCGTAGCCTTGTTCGCGCTCCTGCTGTTCGGGCGCTACGAAAGGTACCGATGCGGGCAGCGATTGAACCAGTTTTGTGTAGCGTGGACCACTCATTGCGGCAGATAACGCGATACAGCGATCGCGTGCAAGTCCTTGAAAAGGTGAGTTTTGCCCATAGCTTTAAAGTACGTTTTCAGTTCGGAGGGCTGCGTTTGGCCAATCTCACAAGACGTCATTTTATTGCTGCAACACTGGCCGCGGGAGGCCTGCGGGCTTTTCCTTATGGTGCTTCGAAAGCTAAAGCTCGGCGTATTCTGACACTGGTTTACGATAAATCGCTTGGCATGATGCGCGCTGTAGAGCGTATTGTGCCCTGACGTTCATCTGGCGAGGACGCGCAATTTGCTGTTGGATAGCGACAGCAACATATGGAGCGCTTGATGTCCCGCGTATCTGTCGAGATCAAAGATTACATTGCTCATGTCACGTTAACCCGTGCGGATAAACACAACGGCGTCGATGACGACATGCTCAACGCGGTGGTCCAGGCAGGTGAAGGCCTCATGGAAAGCGACGCACGTGCCGTGGTGCTCTTGGGCGAAGGCAAATCGTTTTGCGCAGGGCTCGATGTAATGAGCTTTGCCAAACTTGCCGCCAGTGATCCCGATAAGCTTTTGATGCCGCGCAGCCATGACAATGCAAACCTGTTTCAGGCCTTTGCAATGGTCTGGAGGCGGCTGCCCATGCCGGTGATCGTGGCTATACACGGCGCGTGCTATGGGGCTGGATTTCAGCTCGCGCTGGGGGCTGACATTCGCATCGCTGCAGCGGATGCTAAACTCTCCGTGATGGAGATGAAATGGGGCCTCATCCCCGATATGGGGGGTATGGTTTTGCTTCCCTCGCTGGTGCGCTCTGATGTGATGCGCAAGCTGACCTATACCGCAGGGCCGGTGTCTGGCGAAGAGGCGGCGGGCCTCGGTCTTGTCACAGAGTTGGCGGATGATCCACTTCTGCGCGCGCAGGAGCTGGCAGGCGAGATTGCTGGCAAATCACCTACGGCCATCCGTGCGGCAAAGCGTTTGATGGCTTTGGCTGAGAGTGGGGCGGGTGAGGATGAGGTGCTGTTGGCGGAAAGTCGTGAACAGGCGGGTCTGATCGGCAAGCCGCATCAGATGGAGGTGATCTCCGCTAATATGGCTAAACGCGCGCCGGTCTTTAAATGACAACGGCCAGCGCGCAATGGCTGGCCGTGGATTTTGAGTATTTTTCGATCAATGAAAGCCTAAGCGAGTTCCGATAGACGCTCTAGGGCGGCGCGGAGTTTGGCCTCTTCTTCTTCGCGTTGGGCGAGGTTGGCGCGGGTTTCTTCAACAACTTCCTCTGGGGCGCTTTCGACGAATTTGGGGTTCTTGAGCCGTCCACGCAGGCCGCCGAGCTCTTTTTCAAGCTTGCCTAGGGTTTTCTCGAGCCGCGCTTTTTCTTCGGCGACATCAATCACATCGGCGACAGGCAGGCCAAAGTTACCGCCTTCCGCGCCGAGCGTGATGCAACCCTTGGGATGGGCATCGACCTCGGTCAGGTCTTCGATGCGCGCCAGGCGCTTGATCATTGTCTCGTTGTTAGACCAGGCGGGGCGGGCCATGTCTGACATATCGCTGACGACCAGCGTCGTGTAGAGGCCGACCGGCACATGCACCTGCGCGCGGGATGAGCGGACCGCGTCGATCAGCGAGATGACCCAGTTCATTTCAGCATCGGCGGCGGCATCGATCAGCTCTTCGCCATAGGTGGGCCAATCAGCATGCACCAGCATCTTTTGCCGCTCACCGAGCGTGCCCCACAGCTCTTCGGTGACATAGGGCATGATCGGGTGCAGCAGGACGAGGCATTGGTCGATGACCCAGGCCATAGTTTCTTGTGTTTCGGCTTTGGTGGCCTCATCGCCGTCGAGCAGGAGCGGCTTGGAAAACTCCACATACCAGTCGCATACGACGCCCCAGACATAGGCATAAAGCGCGTTGGCGGCGTCGTTGAAACGGTACTGGGTGAGCGCGGCATCGACATTGATGCGGACCTTGGCGGTCTCGCCGATGATCCAGCGGTTCACCGTGGCCTTGGGCGTGGGCGGGGTGGCGGATTTGGAGCCAACCGCGCCGTTCATCTCGGCAAAGCGGGCGGCGTTCCAGAGCTTCGTTCCGAAATTGCGGTAGCCCGCGATGCGCTGCGTTGAGAGCTTCAGGTCGCGACCCATGGCGGCCATGGCGGTCAGGGTGAAGCGGACCGCATCGGCGCCGTATTCATCGATCAGCTCCAGCGGGTCGAGCACGTTGCCCAGCGATTTGGACATCTTCTTGCCCTTCTCGTCGCGCACGAGGGCGTGGACATAGACATTTGAGAACGGCTTTTCGCCCACAACGGCGTATTGCATCATCATCATGCGGGCGACCCAGAAGAAGATGATGTCAAAGCCGGTGACGAGGACAGAAGTGGGGAAGTATTTCTTTAGCTCTTCGGTGTCATCGGGCCAACCCAGCGTGCCAATGGGCCAGAGACCGGAGGAGAACCAGGTGTCGAGGACGTCATCGTCACGCGTTATAACCTGTGGCAGATCATTCGGACCACCGTCACTGCTAGTCACCACCGGACCGAGCCTATAGTCATCGGAAGGGCCAATTGTGCCTTGACGCAGCTCTTGCGGAATACCCTGACGCTCGTTGGAAATCACAACTTTACGACCATAATATTCTTCAGCCTGCCTAACCGCATCTTCGGCGTTTGCCGCGCAAAACTCTTTACGCTCCCAATCATGATAAGATGTCGTGCCTAGTTGTTCGTTGTGTTTCTCAATCTTTCTCCCATACCAAACCGGTATCTGATGCCCCCACCAGAGCTGGCGGGAGATGCACCAGGGTTCGATGTTTTCTAGCCAGTTGAAGTAAACCTTGCGGTCCTGCTCGGGCATAATGTTGGTTTCGCCGGACCTGACCGCCTCGATGGCGGGGCCGACGATCTTGTCGGTATCAACGAACCATTGATCGGTCAGCATTGGCTCGATCACGACTTTCGAGCGGTCGCCAAAGGGCTGCATGATCGGTTTGCTCTCGACGTAAGGGATGCTCTCGCCCTCGTCATTTTCGACCATAACGGCGAGGCCTTCAGAGGTGATCTGTTCCACAACCAGCTTGCGCGCCTCGAACCGGTCGAGCCCGCGCAGATCATCGGGGACGAGGTTGAGCTGATCGACATCGGGGGCTTTATGCTCGCCCATAGAGCCAACGCGCCATTCCTGTCCTTGGAAGAGAGTGACCCAGCCTTCCGCGTGTTTCTGCGCTTCCGCCGCGGCCTCGGCATAGGGTGCGCCGTCGTCGCGCATATGGCCCTTGGTATCCATCAGGCGGTACATCGGGATGCGGTTGCGGGTGGCGACGCCGTAGTCGTTGAAATCATGCGCGCCGGTGATCTTCACCGCGCCAGAGCCGAAATTTGGATCGGGGTAGTCATCGGTGATGATCGGGATCAGGCGGCGGTGTTCCTTGGGTCCTACAGGGATTTCGCAAAGCTTGCCCACGATAGAGGCGTAACGCTCGTCTGAGGGGTGCACCGCAACCGCGCCATCGCCCAGCATTGTCTCGGGCCGGGTGGTGGCGATGGAGATATAATCGCGCGTCTCCTCCACCGTGACGTTGCCGTCCTCGTCACGCTCGACATAGGCGTAAGTCGCGCCACCGGCGAGCGGGTATTTGAAGTGCCACATATGGCCCGGCGTCTCGATATTTTCGACTTCCAGGTCGGAGATTGCTGTTTCAAAATGCGGGTCCCAGTTGACCAACCGCTTGCCGCGATAGATCAGGCCCTTGTTGTACATATCAACGAAGACCTTGATCACCGCGTCGTGGAAATTGCCCTCTTCGCCTTCTGGCGCACCGGGTGCTCCGGACATAGTGAAAGCGTTGCGCGACCAATCGCAGGAGGCACCAAGGCGTTTGAGCTGATTGATGATTGTATCGCCGGATTCCGTTTTCCAGGCCCAAACCTTTGCAAGAAAGCTGTCGCGGCCCATTTCGCTGCGCGTCGCGTTGCCAGTTTCGGCCAGCTGACGCTCAACCACCATCTGCGTGGCGATACCTGCATGGTCCTGTCCAGGCTGCCAGAGCGTGTCAAAGCCGCGCATCCTGTGCCACCGGATCAGGATATCCTGCAGCGTGTTGTTGAAGGCGTGCCCCATATGCAGCGAGCCTGTCACATTGGGCGGGGGGATCATGATCGAGAAGGTCTCATCATGGCTCGCATTCGCGCCAGCCTCGAACGCGCCAGAGCTTTCCCACGCCTTGTAAATGCGGTCTTCCGCCTCGCTTGCGTTAAAGGTTTTTTCCATCGCCATGGCCTGCGATCTCCTGCTCGCTTTGTCGCTCAGTCGCAATACCCAAAGACAGCCGCGAGGGAAAGGGCCAAGGCGGGTTGCACGCGGCACAAAGCGTGTGCATGACTTGGTTATGGAAACGGGACCTGATGATCGAGCGCCTAACGTGCTGCGCCTCTTTCTGCGTATGGGCGGATGGGGGGTGGTTCTGCTCGGCATTTTGGTGCTTACAGTGTCGATCCTGAGTGCCAGCCGATTGTCGATTGCCAAGCAGTTTGAGGATCAAGGGCGGAGCGCCAAAGCGGAGGTGACTGACAAACAGGTGCGTCAGAAACGCGCCTCTGATGGGTCTGTGATGACGACATTTCATGTCGAATTCCGGTTTTCAACATTTGACGGCAAAGAGCTGACCTTGGAACAACCAATGGAAAAGCCGCTTTTTGACGGGCTTGGCCTCGGTAGCACGCTCCCGGTGCGCTACCTGGCCGATACGCCCAGCAGGGTTGAACTTGATATCGGGCTTTACAGGCGCGGCGGTGATACGTTGCAGCGGATTGCTCTTATCGGTGGGGTGGTCTGGCTTGGTCTTTTGTGGCTTGTCGGTGGTTGGGCCGTTTCCGCCGTGCAGGCGCGTGAGCAAGGCAGGCTTGAGGAGGTTGAGGTTGTAAAAGTGCAGCGCACCACGTGGCGGATGAACCGGCAGAGGCTTTTTCGACTGGTCTGGCGCAATGCAGAAGGGCAGGAAGGCCAAAGCATGCTAAACTGGCGACGTTCTGTTGCGCGGTTTCGCCCGGGTGATAAGGTTGAGGCCTATCGTGGGGCGCGACATATGTGGTGGGTCGGAGATGTTGGCGAGCGTTCAGATGATGCGCGGTCCTGAAATTGTGCCTGTCGTGCTTTTAAAGGCAAATTTCGCTTATGGGTGATCTTATCCCCAACCCTCCGCCAAGCGTTTTGCGCCTGTTTTTCAAAATGGGCGGCACGATTGTGGTTTTCGCTGGCTTTTTGTTCGCGATCTTTTCCCTCGTTGGGCATTTTGTTTTGCTCGATGCGGAGCGGTTCGAAACGGATGGGCGCTACACAAACGCGATGGTTACGCGAAAACGCATCGAAGAGGGCCGCGATAGCGAAGGCAACCGGGAATTGACCTACTATTTGGGCCTCTCTTATGTCACGCAGCGCAAAGAAGAAATCCGCGTCGACAGATCTGTGTCGCGCAACAAGTATCGCGATACAAATGTGGGTGACGAGATTGAAATCCGCTATCTGGCAAGTGCGCCGCGCCGCACAGAGATCACGCCTGGAGAATATCGGAATGGTGCGCGGATACTGAGCCTCGTTTCGCTAGCGATTGGTCTTGTTTGGCTATGGTTGGTGTGGCTCATCGGCGGATGGGCAGTGGCAGCCGTGCGCGCCAGGCGATACGGCAGGGCCGAGAATGTTCAGGTGCATAACGTACGTGCGACATCGACCAAAGTTAATGGCAGACCCCGTTACCGTCTGATTTGGTACGCTAGCAACGGCCAGATGGGCCAAAGCCTGCAGCGTCGAAAGTCAGGTTTTAGGAACCTTGAAAAGGGCGATGAAATTACGATCTATCATGGGCTGAAATACACTTGGTGGGCCGGGGATGTTGGCCTTCGCACGCATTGAGCTTCATGTTTCTAATGCGAGATGCTGAAGAACAAAACTATGAAAAAGCCGTGCTGCGGGAGAGGGTCGTCTATCCAACATAAGAATCCGCGCCACAACAAAGCCAAAACTGAGCCATGGTGCCATTCGGATGAGGCGTCCTGCTTTCAGGTCCTTTTCTACGCTGATTGACAACAGAAGCGCGGCACCAAAACCTTGGCGCGCCAGGTCCAAAGCGACCTGGCGGTTGTTGATGCTGTAGCGCGGGCGAACGTGTATCGGGTTTTCTCTTTGGGTGTCTTTCTCAACACAATAGAGCTGCCCGTCGCGCAGCTGATGTTTGCTGCTGATCAACCCGATGCGTTCGAGATCATGCGTCAAGCTTCCGGTGAGGTCATTTTGGATGTCAGGCACGCAGACTAGTTCAAGTGGATAAGCAATGATGCCGTTTTTGCCGAGGCGCCGCGAAGTGCAGAATTCAGTGCGAATGGCGATGTCATGGTCCGAAGTATTTGCGTTGATTTTCGTATCGTCAGCATGCACGAGTGTCTCGATCCCCTGGTGAGACTCAATGAAGTTGGCAATGAGCGTCGGCATCCATGCAGCCGCAAGCTCTGTTGGAAGGCTAATTGAAACGCGCCCCTCGATTCCGACTGGCGCTTTGAAATCCGTAAACACAGCTTCATAAGCCTCTAGAGCAGTGATTGTTTTTGCGAGTAAGACACGACCTTCATGAGTAAACTCCATGCGGCGTGTAGAGCGACGGATAAGGGTCCTGCCCACAAGCTCTTCCAGATCAAAGAGCGCGGAACTGACCACGGCAGGCGAGAGCCCAAGCTTCCCCGCTGCACCCCGAATGCTTCCGTTTTTTGCGATCTCAGCAAAGTAGTGAAGCAGTCTGAAGTGTTTGGCGTTCATGATTGTTCATTTTTAACTTACAATAGATTTTCTATTTCTTCTCTACAGAACAAATATCAATGGCGATACTCCCTTTTTGCAGGCGCGTTTGTCGCCGTAAGAAATTGGAGAAGAAAATGAAAAACATGATTTTAGTTCTGGCTGTGGCCACAATGGTATGCGCTGTATCTTCGGCGCAGGCCACAGTTCGTGAGGTCGTTGAAGATTTCTATACAGAGCTTTTGAGCCAACCCAATGCGCCTGATATTGCCGACAGAGTATCCAAGGTCGTTGTCCAGAATTGGGTGTCGATCCCCACACCACGCGGTGGACCAGATGCGGAAGGGCTGGTCAAATCGCTCAAAGGCTTTGGCGCAGCGATCCCCGACCTTAACTGGGAAATTCAAGAGATTCTGAACGAAGGCAACCGCTATATCGTGCGCAGTATCGCCACTGGCACACCGGTGAAGACGTTCTTTGGCATTGAGCCCCGGGGCAAGAGCTTTGAGATCATGACAATTGACATCCACGAAGTTCAAAATGGCAAAATCGTCCGCTCTTATCATGTTGAAGAATGGGCAACGGCGATCCGCCAATTGTCGGCGGAGTAAAGTGGGAGCAAAGCAGAACCTCGCGGTTTGGGTGTGCCCGGCGTGGGGTTCATTTACGCCAGATTGGCCTTGACAGCGATCAAGAGAACAAACCTTTGCGCAGTAGATTTAGACCAGCAACTACGAGAATGATTAAGGTCATCTGCCTAAATCTGTCTTGGTCGAGCCTGTCCTGAATGCGAAATCCAATCCACATGCCCATCAGTGATACTGGCAAAAGCGCGAGGGTGAACGGGATGGTTTCCTCGTTCAGAATTCCGGATCGCAGATGGGCAAAGAGGATCGTTACCGACCCTGTGCCAAAGATGATGCCTTGCACGACAACCTGTTTCATCTTGGGTGTGTCAATCGCCAGAAGGTAAAGTGCTGTCGTTGGGCCCCAGGTGCCAGTGAGCCCTCCGAGGGTTCCCGATACTAGGCCGGCAGCCCACTCACCCCATCCGCGATGCTTTGCCGGGATGACCAGTTTAAGACCCATCAGTTGGATCACTGACAAGATCAAAACCGGCACGCCAAGGACAAAGTAAAACGCCTTGCTTGGGATAGACGGGACAATCTGTGCGGCCAAAAAAATTGCGATACAGACCACAAGAACATAGCGCCAAAAGTGTTTTATGCCGTCTATTGCAGGCGCGATCCCAGTGCGGAAGGTCTGAAGCACATTACTGACTACAATCGGGGCGATGATACCAGCCACTGCGATTTTCGGATCAAGAAACGTGCCTAGGCCGGAGACGATCACAAGCGGCATGCCAAACCCAACCGCGCCTTTGACCACGCCGGCTAACATGGCAACCAGCAGCGCCAAAAACAGCGGTGTAAATTCCATGCTGGTGAGAAGCCCAAGGGTCATCTGTCATCCTGATAGTTGCCGTATGATTAGTGCAAACCGACTACTTGTGCGAGAAGGATTAGATGTCTTTCAGAGCCGAATTCACATCTTTGCGCGTTCTTGTGAAAACGGGCTGTGATGTGTGAGCAAGCCTAGTAGATGAGTGAAATCTATTGACGAGGTCCGCTTTGCTTTTATTTCGCCTACGCATATTCATCCTGGCACTTGCATTGGCCCCTCTTGCTACTCAGCAGAGCCGTGCTGAACCAGACATGCTTAAGCTTAGCCGTTTAATGCTTATCGGCTCGCCTGAGCAAAAAGAAAGTGCTGCGGCGACTCTTATCGAACGCGGCGGTACTGACATGATCCCCTCTTTGGTTTTAATGATGCGAATAGGCGGTTCGCATAAAGTCATAAGAAAAGCATTGGACGCGCTTACAGGTGAGACACTCACTGATTGGCGCGAAGCAATGCATTATCAGGAGGCACATCCGGAGATAACGCCGCATCCGAGTTATTATGATCTTAAGTTCTGGTATTGGGGAGGTCTTGATCGGGGGTTTCTGACACTATTCAAGGACCCGGCAAATGACCCTGAAGAGCTGCGTATTCGGTTTGAAGAAGTCACCTGGGGCGGCGCGCTTTTCGACAACATTCCGTCACTTGATAATCCAGCGTTAATACCGGCGATCGAGGCGGACTACCTGCTCGAAACTGATCTGGTCTTTGGTGTTTCGATCAATGGCGATACGCGTGCCTATCCTCTGCGCATAATGGGCTGGCACGAGATGTTTAATGAGGTTATCGGCGGCGTGCCGGTTGCGCTGGCCTATTGCACGCTTTGCGGGGCGGGGATCCTGTTTGAAACCCAGCTTGAGGATCGTGATAAGCCCTTTGTGTTTGGCTCCTCGGGTCTGCTTTACCGATCCAACAAACTGATGTTTGATCGCGAGACATTCTCTCTTTGGAATCAATTCACGGGAGAACCCGTGTCCGGCCCGTTGGCGCATTCGGGCATCGAGCTGAAGATCAGGCCCACGACTGTGACATCATGGAAAGATTGGAAAGAATTGCACCCCGATACCAAGGTGCTTTCTCTTGTTACGGGCCATATCCGCAATTATGATTCCGGATTTGTCTATCGTGACTATTTTGCCTCACCAGACCTGATGTTCCCCACAATTACCGATCAAACGCGCCTTTTGCAGAAAGACCGCGTCTACGGCATCCGCGTGGCAGGTGGTGCGAAAGCGTGGCCGATCTCCGCCTTTGCAAACGAACCTGTGATCAACGATCAGGTGGGGTTTTCAAACGTCGTGCTGGTCGGAGATGCGAGCAACCGCACTGTGCGTGCCTATGATCGGGGTTCGGCTGTTTTCTCTGGCGATGCACAAGCCCTCATCGGTCCGGGCGGTGCGTGGACGCTTACCGAAGACGCTCTTTTGGGACCCGACGGTCAGAGGCTCCCGCGAATGCCAGGACATGTCTCCTATTGGTTCGCTTGGGATGGATATCTGGGCGCAGAGAGTGAGCTTTATCGGGTTTCAGAATAGATTTCTTTGTTTTTAATGTTTGCTTCGCAGACCAAGCAACACTTCGTTGCGGTTGCGCCAGTGCGAATTAACTTGGCCGTCTTTGTGTGAGGTGCTTCGGCTTGTTCTATGCTACATCACCGGCCCGATGAATTTCCACGGTGCTGTAAGACACTCAGTTTATACGATCCAAAATCACTTTGTATTCGAAAAATGTGTTCGGAGCATCTGAAGCAATCGACACGATAAACGAGTAGCGGCCAGGACCAATTTGCCAGTTATGCAGGTCCGTAATGGTGTCGCGAACGTTCTTAACTGCGTCGCGAACTTTGGCTTTCACGTCTCCGCTTTCTGGCATCCGCTCAAACATTACAACGTCAGAATTCTTGATTAAGCCCTAAGGCCATCTTGAGTAAACAACCGTATTAAAGATGCCCAACACTGGGTATGCCCAAAATCAGCGGTGCGCACCGCTCAGAAGCAGAGCAACAATAGCCAGCACGGATGTCAATGCGTCCGCCAAGACGTGTAAAAGGCCACGTTGAGGTTCTTATCTCGTTGGTGACCTTGGTCGTGGCGATGCTCATGTCCATGGTTATGGTGATGATCATCGCGCAAAAGCTGCGCGCTCATGATGCTCACGAGCAAACCGAATACAGCAACCGTAATCGGTTGCTCGAAACTGATCGGAACCGGCTCTAAAAGCCTCTGAAGGTTCTTCCAACAGAAGAATAATGCCATTGGCGTCAAACTTACCGCACTGGCGAAGCCCGCGAGATAACCGACTTTGCAGGTGCAAAATGTTTAGACGCAACTATTCGCGTTCTTCTGCGCGTGGCCATAGTCGAGCACAGCGATTAGCACTGCTCCTGCATTTTGGATATGTGCCATCCGTCTGCGGTGAGTGCAAAGGCGCCGCACCAATGGACCGTAGTGATTTCCACGACCATCATCGTGAGGGTGAGAGCAATAACTTACCAGACCCTGCGTTCGTTCCGCTTTTGGTTGGCACCAAGCAATACGTAGTCGTGTATAAGGCTTTAGGTTGCTTTCAACCTCCCTTCGCGATCTTCTTGAGCAGCATGCCCCTTCATTCGAGTTATGATTTCAGAATCTGGTTCAAGGAGAAGAGCGTCTTCTTCAGAGAAAGCGTACTTTCGAAAATCTGAGTCGAAAACTAGGTATCTTGATCTGTGTCTCTGAGTCTTAGATGTCCAAAAACGATCTTTACTGCGGCGCTACTTTGCGCGGTCTAAC
The DNA here is from genome assembly GCA_038531775.1 of Pseudomonadota bacterium. Lineage (GTDB taxonomy): Bacteria > Pseudomonadota > Alphaproteobacteria > Rhodobacterales > Rhodobacteraceae > Roseovarius. The sequence continues at coordinate 21,659 of JBCBBI010000022.1, forward strand.
GTCAGCGTCGATCGGACAGTTTAAGTCGAATTCACAAAAGAGGGTGTCTAGCACATCGTTACCAACAAGCAGTGGAGATGAGGCAGAATTTCGGAACCAAGCGGAGCCGTGGCGAGAAGATCGTAAAAGACATCCGCCGCGCCACCTGCAAGCGCAATTAAGCTGTTATAGGTGCTTGATCGGCCATTGGATGTTTAGCGCTTTGGCGTGATCACCGGGAAATTGCTCCCAGTCAGTGCAGGCGAATGCAATGATTTCCGGTTTCGTGCAGCTTGAAGATGCGCTTGGGCTGATTTCCATTCACAAACCTGGCCAAAGAACACTTATCGCCAACACTAATCCCGCATTCGCCTGATCTTGGATTACTCACGGCGTGGGCGGGTGTTCGAAGGTTCATCCATAGATTGAAGTCCGCGTTGAAACACCTGTTTATCTAGCAGATCTGCACCGTGATCCAGTCGATCTCGCCATCCGGCACGCAACGGGAAACTTTCGGCTCAGGGCGTAACTTGTTGCGCAGGTCGCGGCAGGTCCGGGTTTGTATTCCTAGGCTTTTGGGTCATTGACCGCCGATTGAAAGCCAGCCGACCGTTTGGCCTATCCGTTGCTTCAGGACCGTGACCGTGCGGACTGAGCTTGCTGGCTTGCCACCCACAAGCTAAAGCTACCAGATATTGCCTTGAAACGTCAGAGCTTTCCCGATGGTGCTATCCTAGTAAAGGCTGCGCTTGCGGGATAAGGTCTTGCCGTCGTTCGGGATATTTATGTCCAAAGTGAGTTTAAGTCGGGTCAACTCCGAACGGTTTTCAACCTAATTGCACCGATTGAAACGGCTAATTAACTGGTAGCCCGCCTGGACAGACTAAGACCGCGAAATTCTAGCGTATGCCGAATGTTGGTAACCCAGTTATTAGAGTGTGAAATCCAACCCGTACGAAGCGAAGTCATACCTCAATCGGTGAGATCGAGTAAAATAAACTCTTTTTTGGATGCCGGACATCAAGCTCTTTTAGTCACTGATGCATCGCAAAGGATGTCAAAATTGAGCGATCTGGCAATGAAACACATGTCATGGGCCCGATGATGGAGTCTGTCCGAAATCGATGGATCGCCGCTAGAGATTTCGACTTCTGGTCGCAAGTGTGCCGAAACAAATTGCCCAGAGCCATTAGCGTTCATCTGCATTCTTGCGTGCGCACGGTCCACATAGCTGCGAACCACCCAACCTACTTCAGAAGCAATATGCAAAAACCAAAGCATATGACATGCGGAAATTGAACTCAGCAAAGAGTCTTCTGGATTCCAGCGACTTGGGTCCCCTCGAAATGCGGCGTCGGAAGAGCCCAATAGAGACGGTTTCCCTTCGACTTTTATCTCATGGTTTCTCTCATAGGCACTGTAGTTGGCCGTTCCATGACCCAAGTCTCCAGTCCACTTGACGACAACATTGTACGCGTGCGTCTCCATTTTTTGACTTTCCCCCGTTCTTAAAATTGGATACATGTATCCAAAATTAGAGGTAAGTCAATGACGTCCACACAAGACATCGCAAAGACGCTGCGCGCAGAAATACTAGCGGGGGTAATCGCGCCGGGTCAGGAGCTACGCCAAGAAGAACTAGCTGCGCGTTTCCACGTGAGTCGAATGCCAATACGCGACGCTTTGAACATGCTTTCATTTGACCGGTTGATCACTCTGAGGCCAAACCGCGGCGGTAGGGTGGTCGTCCTATCGGAAGCTGAGCTTGAAGAAGTATTCGAGTTGCGGATTGTATTAGAAGTTAACGTCTTGCAAAGAGCTTTGAAAAATATTGATGATAAGTCTTTGGCGCATATAAAACGAGAGATGAGAAGATGTGAGCTAGAGGCCGGCTCCTATAATTTTCCAGAAGCAGATTGGCGGTTTCACTGCGCGCTTTACACGCCAGCAAACAGAAATCGGCAAATAGACATTATTAGAGAGCTGAGAGACGTCTGCCAATTGCATCAAGCAGCTTATTACGAATTGCGAAAGTCGGAAAAAATGTGGTCAGTCGACCATAAGAAAATTGTCGAAGCCATAGAGCTTGAGAATACAAAATTAGCAGCGTCCGTTCTTGCCGCTCATATAAAAGAAGCTGGGTATCAACTCAAATTGGCCCTGGCCAACAGGAGCGATACGTAGCTAGCATCGTTAATCTCAATGTAAAATATAATAAAATCAATATCTTGAGGATTTGTAGCGCTGTCTTTTGGTACTTTGACGTGAAATAGACCGCAACGACACGCTGGCTGCCCAGACGAGCAATTTGGCTCGCTTCAAATGCTGCTTGACCATCGCACTATCCTTTTCGGAACGACTCTGTTTCCTTGGTTAGCCAAGATCTAAATCGTTTGATTTTGAGGGAGTTTCTGCGGCTTTCCGGGTATACGAGCCAATATCCGCTGTCATCGTCCGCAAGAATCTCAAACGGCTGGACCAGGGACCCATTTGCGAGCTCAGTTTCGAAAAATGCCGGGGTCAGCATGGCAACGCCGTGGCCGGCCATCGCAGCTCCCGCTTCTACGATTTGGGAACCAAATGAACGCACGCCTTTAGATTTAGTCGCGGTCGAAGCCAACCCAACAACTGAAAGCCACTCTTGCCACCATGGATCGTTTCGCGACAGAATCGGGAGTTCCAGTAAGTCTTCAGGCCGATCAAGCCCGCCTAAGCTCATTGCAAGGTCTGGCGACAACATGGGTGCGAAATTAGTGGGGAGCAAAAGGTGGCTGGCTAAGCCTTCCCAGGCGCCATGCCCACCTCGTATTGCGACATCAATATCACCAGATGTGAAATCAGCTAAGTCTTCGCTTATCTCTATACGCACAGCGATATCTGAATATTGCAGTTGGAATTGGCCCAAACGCTGCGCCAGGAAGTTTGTGGCAAATGTCGGAATAACGCTCAGCGTCAGTGTGCTTTCTTGGACGCCGATCGCGTCGCTGTATGCATCGGACAATATGTCCAGAGCGGCCGAGCTATGATGAAACAGCTTTCTACCGATTCCGGTTAGTCCCACCCCTCGCGCATAGCGTTCAAATAGAGGTGAGCCGACCCGCTCCTCCAGGACTTTAACCTGATAACTCACGGCCGCCTGGGTCATACCCAACTCATCGGCGGCTGACGTAAATGAGCCGTGTCGCGCAGCAGTTTCAAAAACACGAATGGCTGGAAGTGGAGGAAGGTTACGCTTCACAAGACATAAGCTCAATTAATAGGTGGATGGTCAGTTGAATTTGTTCTCGCGCCACTTTTCACGCAAGTCAATGTTGACGGAAATGTAAAGCCATGGGCTCAAGCGAAAGGTGGCAAAAATGCGTTGCATTATATGGACCATGCGTATCCTAAGTTGTCTTTTCAATACTTTCCTCGGAAATGTGCAGAAATCGCAAGTTTATATCAATGATCTGTCAAGTCACATGAAGCGAGATATTGGCTGGCACAATTGTCCCGACGCGATTTCAGACTCGCGCGAGCCTCCTGTTCATCTGCAAGGGCACATCTTTCGGTTTGATCGCGACTGACCATTGGCCATGGATTGCAACCAAAAGTACTCCTTATCTTTGTCTTGATAGCTCAGTTGTCAAGGATAGGGTGCTAACTTATACGTACCGGCGCTTCTTTCCACTTTTAGATTTGGTTTCTAGCTCCGAACTTAAAGGTCGGTGTCGCAATTGGATGAAGGGGTGTACTCGCCAGCACTGTTCCATCTGCAAGGCGTCAATCGGAACCCAAGGCAAAAGCCGTAATCTTGGTGGCAAGTACGCCAAGAGGAGGCAACCAGATCAACTGGCCTTGCGTGTATTGGCAAGTCAACGAATTGGGGAATTAGGAACGACCCTCAGATAAGATCTTTGATCACGCGAATGATGGGGTATGCACAATTCACCAATAAAAGGTCGCAGGTGTCTCTTGATACGACAGCGCTCAGATCTGTGCTATACCCAGAGCTGAAGGATTGAGGTGACGAGTACTGCTGACATAGTCCAGTTGAATGCATGCCAATGCCAACTTGCGTTTAGCACGCGTGAAATGGCACCCCCAGCCAACGACCAGATGGTCAAGGTCAAGCTTGCGGACAGTGCAAAGACAATGGCAAGCAATCCGCCAAGAATGAACGGGTTAGCAACCATATCCGAAAAGGTCGTGGCAACACCTACGGCCATTGCCAAGGCTTTTGGATTGACGAATAAAAGCACCACTCCTGCCAAGAAATGCGCCGGTCTTTGCCTATCTGCACCAGAGTCTTTCGGTGCGCCGGCCAACCCTATCCTCAAAGCAAGCCAAAGCAGGTAAATTGACCCGGTTGCCTTTAGAGTCAGCTGAAAAGAGGGCACTGCTTTGAAGGTTGTTGCTAGACTTGTTCCAGATATTGCCATCAAGATTGCTAAAGCGACGGCCATACCCGAAATTAGGGGGACGGTCTGCCAATATCCAAATCGCGCTCCCGATGCCGTTACGACGGTGGTTGCGCCGCCAGGCGATCCAGTGGCGATTAAAGCAAAGAAAATGAGTGACCAAAATTGATCTGGCATTGCGTCTTTTTTAGCGGGCCGCAGTCACTTCGATCTCAATCAAAAGTTCAGGTGCAGCAAGATTTGAAATGACAAGTGTTGTGACTGATGGGGCTGGCCCTTTTTTCCAGCGCGCTTGCCTGGCTTTTGAAAGTAACGGCAGATAGCACGCGTCTGTTACATAGTAGACCACTCGCAGGATGTTCGACGTATCCATGCCAGCTTCTTCAAGAAGGGCTTCGACATTTTGCATGGCCTGTTGGCACTGCTGTTCAAAACCCACTTTGGTTTCGCCTTCAGGAGACATGCCAATTTGCCCTGACAAAAAGACCAGCGATTTTGGGTCATCTATTTGTGTCCCATGTACGTAGATGCCTTGAAATTGTGTTGGAACCGACCGAACCGCGTGTGGAGCCAACTGTTTGATCATAAGGTCCCTCTCATTGAAACGTTGCATTCACGTGAGTATGCTCTTCGCGTCGAAGTCGCACCAACAAAACCAAACCGATTGGCATCAGCGCATTTATTGGGTCCAAGTCCAAAACAGGCTCATGCTTTTTGTTGTGCGTCGCTAATTTGCGCATAGCCCATCATCTTATATCGCGAACGCTACCGGAGACGCGAACTGGTGAGCCAACTTTGTTACTGAGAGACACATTGATCAGAGAAGGAGACCCCATGTCTTCACCCTGCCGGATTGTCAAGCTGCCTGCGTGTGGCCACCCGCAATCCCGCAAATATCCCGCGAAAGCGGCCGCCGCGGCGCCCGTAGCCGGATCTTCGAAAACACCGCCAGACGCAAAGGCATTGCGAACGGCAAAGGTTCGCTCATCTTGAATGTAGACCATCATAACCGTCACGAGGTCGTGCTTTCGCATAACAGTTCGACCGGCATTTAAGTCGTAGTCCATCGCTGCCAGGGCTTCGCGAGATTTCAAAGGTAAGACAACGTGGTTTGCGCCGCCATGGATGAAAGCCGGTTCGATCCTCTTGTCGAGGTCACTATCAGCAAGGTTAAACAGGGTCATGACGTCTTGTCGTTCAACGGCTGAAATTACACGGCTCTTGGTCGGCGGTGAAGTAAGTGTTGCGATCACTCCCTTCGCAGAGGTTTCCGCCGATACTGTAATCTGTGCTTCATTTAGGATCAGCGAATAGCTCCCCGATCCGTATTCTCTACCAAGTGCTGCGCCAAGTGCGATTGTTGCGTGACCGCAAAACGGAACTTCCGACTCAGGCGAAAAGTAGCGAACACGCCAAGTCTCATGTGAGATATCTTGTTTAACGGCGAAGGCGGTTTCCGAGTACCCGACTTGAGCAGCAACGCGCGCCATGCTTTGCGTGGACTCTGGTTGCTCAAGCAAGACAATACCTGCGGGATTGCCACCTTCCGTGCCTTGGCTAAATGCCGCAATACGTTGAATATTCATCTAGGTCTCCAACTCATTCACAAAGCAAAATAGTCACTTCCTGATAAGAAATCCCGTCATATTCAAAGGCGTTTATCTAAAATCACTTTTGGTTTGTTGGCTTTTTTGGTAAATATATTCCATGTCGAAAGCTCCTGATGAGATTGACTGCAGAATCATTGAAATACTAGAGCGTCAAGGTCGCTCCAGTATTTCTGATGTTGGTAAAGAAGTGGGGCTATCTGCGCCTGCTGTTGGCGAACGCCTGCGCAGCCTTCAGTCAAACGGATACATCACCGGTTTCGCGGCGCAGTTTGACCTGCGTAAGTTCGGCTATGCAATTCAGGCATTGGTAAGAGTAAAGCCCAGAAGTGGGCAACTTCACATCGTTGAAAGAATGATCGAAGAAGAGGATCGTTTCATCTCCTGTCACAGGGTCACTGGCGATGACTGCTACGTGGGGCGTCTTTTGCTCAAAGAAATATCAGAATTGGACGAAATACTTCTTCCATTCCACGATAGGGCCGAGACGAACACGTCGATCATAAAATCTATTATGTTTGAGGACAGGTTACCTAAACTCGAATTCGGTCAAACGGCTCTCTGAATTGGTGCGGACGTCAATGTATGTGCGCATGCTAATAACTTGCCAGCGCAGGTTAACTTCTCGGATATGAGGCGACGTATTGGAAACGAAAAGGCCCTAGCTCCAGTAATCCACTTGATCCCACTCTGCCTTATTCAGTTTGCCGTTTTTGGAAACCCAATTATCTTATGTAGCCGGAGGGCCGCTGGCTATCTGGCCACACGCGTGTGTAGCATACTCCTACGATCATCAACGCCGTGCCGCTCGCAAGTACAAACCTATGCGGGTACGGAATACTGGGCTTGCTCAAAAGCCGGTTTCCAAGCGCGAAGCAACAGACGTTCGGTTGTATGGCGGATGTCTGCAGTCAAATTGAGGTTCATTTAGCCGAACTTACGCCGCCAAGCCTCACACCGACTGGCATCTCGTTTTTCGTATGCTTGCAGAGCATCTGCCGGACTCTGGTCGAACTGGTCTTCGCTGTCTTCGCCTAGCGCCGTTAACAGCATTGAATACCACGCAGTGACACCTCCACGCGGTGGATCGTCGAACACCGGAAACTTGGGGTCACCTCCTTCATCGCTCAACCAATTCTTCGCCAAGGAAGGATTCAGAACCATCGCGCGGGCAAGGCCGATGGCATCAGCAGAACCGTCCTGCAACGCTTGTAAAGCTTGATCCCGTGTTTCAAAACCGCCAGTCAAGACGACTGGAATTGACGTCAAAGCCTTGGCGCGTTTGGCGAAGTCGATGAAATAGGGTCCCGAAGAATTAGTCCCATCGGAACTGGATGCTGCACCCGGGAAGTAAGTCCCGCCGCTGACGTCTATCAGATCAATCGTTGTCGCATCGAGTATCCGCACAACGTCTAACGCGTCCCTTGTTGTGAGGCCGCCTTCAAGCTTGTCTGTTGAGTTGATTTTGATGCCAATCGGATAGGCAGGTCCAACGGTTTGTCGCACAGCCTCAATGATCTCTTCAATGATCCGAAAGCGATTCTCGACAGAGCCGCCGTATGCGTCGGCTCGATGGTTGAACAGAGGTGAAAGGAATTGGCTGAGCAGAAACCCGTGACCCGCATGGATCGAGACGCCGCTGAAACCAGCTTCTTGTGCGAGTGAAGCTGCTTGCGCATAAATATGAGGCAGATCACGGACTTCTTCTAGTGACATTCCTTCGCACTTCAATCCTCCGACATCTAATGATGACGGTCCTTTGGGCGTACTGATTGGTCTATGTGCGAGCGCGCCGGCGTGACCAAGCTGTGGCCAGATTTGCGCATCATTCGTTGAAGCTCGTTTTGCAAGGTCCTTGAGCGCTGAAATGTTGGTATCTGGGACCAAAGCCAAGTTGCCCGGTTTCTCTGGGTAATGTGGGCTGACCTGAACTTCACCAATAAGAGACAGAGAGGCGCCTCCCTGCGCCCACCGTTCGTATAGCCGGCATTGAGCTTCGGTCGGTTTTCCCGCGCCGTCGCCAAGTGAGTCTGACATGGCTGACTTCACCAATCTGTTCTTCAATTGGGTGCCACAAGGAAGGCTGAGCGGCTGCCCCAGCAGTTGGGTTGCCTGGCTAACGTTCATTTTGGCCCTTTATCGGAATATTTCGATATATCATTTTATTTCGTCAGACCTCCATACGATTTAGGCATACATAATTTGGGTTATGGCATTAAAAGTTCGTCTTGCACGGCGGCAAGGAACGCTTGGATGTTTTGCTCATCACGCCGATAGAATGTCCATTGGCCATAGCGTTCCGAAATTACAAAGCCTGCCTGCTTCAGCACTCCCATGTAGTTCGAGATTGTGGACTGAGAGAGCTTCGCTTTTTCCTGTATATACGCAACGCAAACGCCTTCCAGGTTTTCATGTCCCGGTAGGGCGGGAGGGAAGTTTGACCGATCCTTCAGCCACTCCAGGATCTGGCGACGCACAGGATTGTTCAAAGCCGAAATTGCAACTTCAATATTCATATATCGAGATATATCGATTTACAAATCTTATTCAAGCTGCCAGATGGAAAATGCTAAAACTATTTTTCCCAGACGGTACACATATGGAAGAATTGTTGGCAACTTGCACTTTGCCTGCCAATTCCAAACTGCGCGGGGGCACAAATGTCCGGTTTGCGCTTTGCGTTGCCGCGTTGGCAATGATGATGGTGTGGCAAAATTCATCTTGCGGGCGCGCAGCGAGAATACTGAAAGCACTGATTGGGGTTTTAGAAGGCATTCACCGATAATAACTTACGGATATGTAAACCCTGCTACCGCCCCGCGGCCACCTCTGGATTGACCAGCGGCTCGCGTTCGTCCCAGCGGATCACATCTTTGGAATAGGGTTCTCGAGCGAAGACCTCTTCGACCATCGGCGCGAAGAATTTCAGGGGGAGGGTGTCATAGTCAGGGTCAAAGCTTGCCTGGTCCCATCGTTCACAGAAATCCGCGCAATCCTGAAAAAACCGGTGACCCTTGTGGCGCTCGCGTTTGTTTTCGTCAAACCCTTCTAGGTGGTGCGCATAATAGATCATCTGAAAATCCCCATGGGTTTCCACGCACCAGCGGCATTGCTCGCGCACGAAGGGTTTCAGGATCGTGGCGGCATATTCATCATGGTTATAGGGAGCATAGATGTCGCCGATATCGTGCAGCAAAGCCGACACGACCCAATCGATATCTGCCCCGTCCCGCCAGGCTCGCGTGGCCGACTGCACCGAGTGCCCAAGTCGCGTGATCTGATAGCCAGACAGGCTTTCATCCAGTTCCACCAGTGCTTTCAAAAGGCGGTGGGCCGTGTGCTTTGTATGGTCGATCTCATGGGCAGTCAGGAACTCATAATCTTCCTTGGTGCCGTCTTTCATCTGGGTGAAGCTGACCTTGTCCATGACTAACGTCCTTATGAATACATGCCTTTCGTGTCGCTCTCCGCCCCATCCATCAAAGCAGCGGCCTGCGCCTCTCGGATTTCATTATACATCGCCAAGCTGGTGCGAGAGAAATTTTCGCTGGGCGGAGTAAAGTTGATGAAATTGCCTGTACGATCGGCACCGCGTGCGAGGATTGCATAATCTTTCGATGCGACCTGCTGGGCAATTTGAGGCGTGCAATACCGGATCGCGACGGCAATGCGCCGATCATCTGAAATATTAGGGCCAGAGCCGTGGATCATGAGCCCGTGGTGCAGGGACATCTGCCCCGGCTGCAGGACCGCATGCACTTGATCTTCTTCCGAGACATCAACTTTGATCTCTTGGCCACGAGACAATAGGTTGTTTTCGTCATGGGTGTCCTCGTGGGGCAGAATGGGGTTTTTATGACTGCCCGAGACGAATTTCATGCAACCAGATGCCTCTGTCGCAGGAGACAGAGCGATCCAAGCGGTCAAAAGCTGTTCGGCGGCGCCAAAACCCCAATAAGTCAGGTCCTGGTGCATGCTGACGATGGCCTTGGAACTCGCCTCTTTGATGAAGAACTCCACGCTCCAGATCAGGATATCTGGCCCCAAAATACCCTCGATCACATCCAAAACGCGCGGATCGGCAGCTATTTGGTGAGCAAGTGGAATCACGCAATGCGAATTCACGCGTTTGTAGGTGTTGAGCGGCAGGGGCAGGCCGCGTCCTTTCCAATCCTTAAAATCGCGTTCGATATTTTCAATCTCTGCGCGACTAACTTTAGCCTCGCTTGGCTCAAGAACCGGGATAGGAAAGAGATAGCCATTCTTCCAATAACTGTCGATTTGGCTCTGACTGAGACGACCTTCGGTCAAAGGCTGCGCGTCAAGCATATTTTCTACTCCTACAATTCAGTTTGACTATAGCGCAGCATTTTCATTGGTCAGCGTGGTTATCCTAGACGCTGAGCATAAGTTTTGCTTAGTCTGTGATATGTCTGCTCCTGTACCCTCGCTTAACTGGCTGCGTGTTTTTGAGGCTGCCGCACGCTGCGAAAGCTTTGCTCGGGCAGCAGATGAACTGCATATGTCAGCCGCCGCCGTCAGTCAGCAAGTGCGCGCGTTGGAGGAACGTCTCGGTGCGCCTTTGTTCACGCGGCGCGCCCATGCGGTTGAGTTGACCGATGTCGGTAGGGCGTATTTGCCGGGCGTGCAACAAGCATTGATGACGTTGCAAAGCACGACAGAGGGCCTTTTTGGCGCAGCCCGTGCCGAGCCGCTCTACGTGCAAGCAGTACTGCTTTTTGCACACGGTGTTCTTGCAGACGGGTACGCTGAGTTTTCTGAAAAGCACCCAAATATTGCATTGAATTTAACCACTGGTAACAGCGTTTACGATTTCACCCATCGGTTCAGTGACCTTCAGATTGTTTTTGGAAATCCGACGGTCTTTGGGAAGGAAAATGATTTTTTGCTCGGAGAGGAGCTTTTCCCGGTGGCACGCAGCGAGATCGCCGAAACTATAAGTTCGCCCTCAGATCTTTTGGCTCACACGTTAATCGAGGTAGGGGCGCATCGCGCAGGTTGGCCTCATGTCTTGGAAAAACTGACTGTTCGGGCAGGTGCCGCGCGGTATTTCTTTGCCGACAGCACCGTTATGGCTTTTGCCTTGGCCCGGTCCGGCGCGGGTGTGGCGTTGGCGCGAGCCCCCGCCAGCGATCGCGTCATGGCTGAATCGGGCCTTGTTGCTTGCCTTGACAACCACGCAGTTACGGGGCGCGAGGCGTATCATCTAGTTTACTCAGAACGTGCAGCTTTGCGCCCGGCTGCACGGGCTTTTCGCAGTTGGCTCATTGAACATTGTCGCTGCCGTGGGCAAAGCCAATAGCATAGCTTGAACGGGTACCAGAACGTTCCCTTTCCCCCTTTAAAAATGATCGGAGGTTACCGATTTTTTATACGATGGTGATTTATGACGCCCGTACGAGTGTTTATGGTTTAGTGTTGAGGGATAACAATGCCAACGACGTTCAATGTTATTTCTATCGGTAATCTGGCCGATATCGACACGAGCGAAGGTAATTTTACGGCGGAAAACGCATCCGGCCTTGTCGGCCTGACTTTTGGCGGGCCGGGTGATTCACTTGTCGACGACTTTGCCAAGCTGTCTTTGGTCTCGGACGGCAATGGCAATGGCGCCTACGACATGAATAATTTCAATTCCAGCGACACTTTTTCGATCGATGGCGGTGCTCCACAAACCTTTGACGGCACGTCCGTCTACAATGCGACGATCACTTTCATCGATGGCACAACGGCAAGCTACACTGCAGTTTTGTTTCAGGACACCGATGGAAATTCTTATCTGGCGCCGGAATTTTCGCCTAATGGCGATCAGACGACACTAGAGGCCGGTGCAATCCGCTCTATCACTCTTGATAGCCTTCTTGGCAATCGCTTCTTGGGGATGACAAGCAGCCGCGAAAGCTGGAATTTCATTACGTGTTTTGTTCAAGGAACAAAGATCGTGACTTATGACGGGCTGGTCGCTGTTGAAGACCTTAAGCCCGGGCAGAAAGTGCTTACTGCTGATAACGGTTTTCAACCTTTGCGCTGGATTGGTCATAAAACTGTATCTGCAAAAGGTAACCTTGCCCCCATTCGGTTTAAGAAGGGCGCGCTTGGCAATGACGAAGAGCTTTGGGTGTCGCCCCAACACAGGATGCTGTTAAGCGGTTGGCGCGCAGAGCTGTATTTGGGCCGCGAAGAGGTTCTGGTACCTGCCAAATACCTCCTTAACGATAGCGATATCACCCGTGAGGAAGGCGGCGACGTTACCTATTTCCACATTATGTTTGATCGTCATGAATTAGTCTATTCTGGTGGGATCGCATCCGAAAGTTTTAATCCAGGCAAGCAAGCGCTGAACACGCTAGAACGTGCCGCCCGCGATGAAATTCTGGCCCTGTTCCCGCAGCTTGGTGAAAATGGTGGTGCCGGATACGGGTCATTGGCACGACGTAGCGTGAGCAAGGTTGAAGCGCGACTAATGGCTTGATCTGCCGCTCTTGTAACGCTCTGTCAGGCGGCGTATACGCGCGGCCTGAACACACGGAGCCGATCCCATGCAGGGCAGTGCCAATCTCAATATTATGCAAAAGGCCGCGCGCAAAGCCGGTAGGGCACTGACCAAGGATTTTCGCGAGGTCGAAAACCTTCAAGTAAGTATGAAGGGCGCTGGTGATTTTGTCAGCAGGGCTGACCTTAACGCAGAGCAAATCCTAAAAGAAGAACTTATAGGCGCGCGTCCGACTTATGGCTGGCTGGCCGAAGAAGGCGGCGAGGAACCCGGACAGGATCCGACAAGACGCTGGATCGTGGATCCACTCGACGGGACGACCAATTTTCTGCATGGCTTGCCCCACTGGGCTGTCTCAATCGCGCTAGAGCATAAAGGCGCAATCGTGAGCGGTGTCGTTTACGACCCGGCTAAAGACGAGATGTTTTTTGCAGAAAAGGGCGCGGGCGCTTGGCTTAACGATACGCGCTTGCGGGTCTCTGGCCGCTCCCGCCTGATAGAGTGCATCTTTGCCACCGGTGTTCCCTACGGCGGCAGAACCGATTTGCCCGATACGCTGCAGGATCTCGCGCGGTTAATGCCAGCCTGCGCAGGCGTACGGCGTTGGGGCTCTGCAGCACTTGATATGTCCTATGTGGCGGCAGGCCGGTATGAGGGTTTTTGGGAGCGTAACCTCAACGCATGGGACCTCGCGGCAGGCCTCGTCATTTTGCGTGAGGCAGGCGGACTTGCCGAAGCGGCTGATCCGGAAGGCGATATCCTGACTGATGGTAGTGTTATCGCTGGCAACGCAGAAATATTTGAGAAATTTGCAAAGATCATCCGCAATTGAGCGAGCGTGATACCTTAGGCGTCTGAGGGATGATTCACCCCGTCTTGCCATGGGATTGGTTCAAAATCGACCGGGTTCTGGCCCTATATGCAGCCAAGATTAACGCCGTCTTCGTTCGGATTGGATCTGCGTTGATGATGCGTGTAAATCCCGCACTTACCGCAAAAATAGTGTTTGGCAGTGCCTGTGTTCCAAGAATAACATTTTAGGACATCGTGACCTTTCATCACTCTTGAATTGTCGAGTGGCACACTGATATTGGGTGCAGCTTTTCTTCGGCAAATGAACAATCGCAGCGCGCCGGATTTTTGATACCGTCCCGTAGCGTGAGCTCTAGTTCGACCGCTCCACAATGGCAGCGTGCCGTGTGGGTTGTCATCTTCGCCTGACTTTCGGAATCGAGGATCTCTCGAACTTATAACGCGTTTCGGGATGCGGTGGATGGCCTTCGGTGCGCACCCAATAATCTCGTCCGCCTCGACGCAAAAAAATTGGCAGTGCCAGTAAGGCTCCTGCGATAAATCCACCGGCATGCGCCCAATACGCGACGCCGCCGCCGTTCGGATCAGCTGCTGCGCCTGAGAAGATTTGTAACGCGAACCATAAACCAAGAAGCACCCATGCTGGGATCGTAAAGATCCGGATGATGATGACAATGAAGAAAAGGATATCTACCCGCGCCTTTGGGAACAGGAGAAGATACGCCCCCATCACACCTGCAATTGCGCCAGATGCACCAACGGTTGGAACGCCGCTTAACGGCGCTGAAATGACATGCGCTGCAGCAGCCAGGACCCCGCTTGCAAGGTAGAAGAGAAGGTAGTTCGTATGCCCCATCTCTTCTTCGATATTGTCGCCGAAGATCCATAAAAACAACATGTTACCTGCTAAATGCATCCACCCGCCGTGCAAAAACATCGAGCTGAAAACGGATAGGTATGCCCCTTCCTGGGATACAAGTGCGGGCACCATGGCCCACCGATAAAAGAAGGCGTTGAGCCTCACCGGTTCGCTGAAAAGCGGCCAGTAGGCCAAGAAGATAACGATATTGAGCGCCATAAGTGTGTAGGTCACATATGGCGTTCGACCGGAGGGGTTATGGTCACGAATAGGTAACATAGGCGCAGCGTGGCCCGGATTGCCCGGTAGGGTCAAGCCAATGATTAGGGCAGGGGACTAACGCCGATGATATCTTTGTGCGAGGCCAAAATCAGAAGGAAAAGGCCAACTCCCGAAAGCAGGCGAACAGTGGCCTCCTGTGGGGCAAAGCCGCCAAATCTGCCAGAGCTGGCAGCCACTTGATTACGCAAATCTTGCCAAGTCTCGCCCATTATGCGCCGCTTTCTCCGATCGACTGCGCGCTGCCCTATCAGCGCAAAAATACCAAACAGACCGAATAGAAAAACATGTGCCAGATTGCCGTTAGGCAACACATGGGCTAGGGACCAAAGCGCGAGCGCCATCAATAATGGGTGGCGCATCCAGCGTACAAGCCCGGCCTGCCTTGGATCAAATGGCTTCGAGCCACCGCCAAAAGAAAACGGGTTGGCCCGCCCTGCTGCGAGAGTAATCATCAGGCAGGAGACGAGCATTGCGGCAATAGCAGCCCAATTTTGCCAGGGCGCCCAAGGCCATAGTTGTACAAAAGGCGCGCGTCCCGCAGCCACGATCAGCCAAACAAGCGCGCCAATAGAGGCGCAGGAATAGCAAATTGAAAATCCTCTTTTGCCAATAAGTGCTTCGATCCGTGCTCTGACACTCGGACGCAGGGGTAGAGAATGGCTGGCAAAAAAAGCCGCTATCGCAAGCAGGTATTCAATCCATCCCATGCTTTGATCCGTTGGCTCCCGCAACTGACTTTTACCGATTGAGCGTCAAATTGCGGCCAAAGGCAAGTGACGGTTTTCGCTAAAATTTTCTGCATTGCCTGTGTCCTGTTTTCGCTGCTGGTAACGATTTCGAGGTAACAGAGCGCATCTATGTGTGGTAACTCGTGAAAGGAGTTAAAAATGCGGGTTTTGGCCGGGGCGTTTGCAGCTGTCATATTGTTAGGCGGTTTTGCGCGCGCAGAAATAACTCAAATTACAGTCACGACAGGTGAATATCCGCCATTTACGGGGCAATCGCTTGACGGCAACGGTAGCGTAAATGAGGTGGTTGCACGACTGGCAGAAGAAGCAGATCTTGACCTGACTTTTGAGTATCTACCCTGGAAACGGGCGCTTGAGGTCGTGAGAAAAGGTAAATTTACCGCCAGTTCCTTTTGGTTTTACAGCGAAGATCGTCAAGAAGACTTTTACCATGTCGGCCCGATTATGAACGACAAGCTGGTTTTCTTTCGCAGAACAGATTTGAACGTAGAAGAATGGGGCGAACTTTCGGATCTTTCCGAGTATAATTTTGGCGCCGTTACCGGATACACCTACTCGCCAGAGTTCTGGGAGCTGAGCGCAACAGGCGTTTTAAACGTAGAAGAGGCGTCAACAGACGAGGCCAATCTGCGTAAACTCCTGGCTGGTCGCATTGATATGTTTCCGATGAGCGAGCTTGTTGGCTACCATCTCATAGGGCAGCTCTTTTCAGCAGAAGAAGCGGCCATGCTGACAATCGAGGAACGCCCATTACAGATATCGGAAGGTTTTCTTCTCGTCTCACGAGCTATCGCAAATGCGGATCAATTGGCGAAAAGCCTGCAACAGGCAGTGGATTTGATCGAGCCGGTCAAAGGGGCTCAACAACACGCAGATGCAGCAGCAGATTGAGCCCGAGTAACGGTGCCTCAGGTGTCACATAAAGGTCAGGCTAAGCTGGAGGTGCAAAGGCGCTTGAGCCGGGTGCTTTTGCGCATCACTTTGCTTTTGGCGTTGGTCCTTGGCACTGTCGCCAGCGTAATTCAGCTTACAATCGACTTGGCGCAGCAAAAGGACGCGGTTGAGATATCCGCAAGCGAATTTTTGGCAAGCATCGTCCCGTCGGCAGCGACAGCGGTGTATAATTTCAATGATGACGCTGCCTTGCAGGCGGTTGAAGGCCTCTTTACGCAGAGGGCAGTGACACGCGTTTTGATCATCAACGAAGGCGAAGTCATGGTGGATCAATCGCGCGGTGTGGAGAGGACCCTGCCGCGGATTGGTAGCCTTACCGAGCCAAGCCTCGTAGAACTAAAAGAACCTCTTTTTTCACCTGGTGATAGCGCAGAAATCATAGGTGAGATTACGGTTACCGTTGACCGTACAATTGTGCCACCGGCATTGGTTGAACGCATGATGATGTATTTCTACCTGGCAACTCTGAAAAATTTTGTTTTTGGTCTCATTTTGGTTTGGGTCGTCTACGGGACTCTGGCTGGGCATATCATTGAGCTAACCGCGCGTGCCGCTCGTTGGCGCCCCGGAACTGGCGTTTTGCAACCGCCGCAACCGCCTTCTTTTTTAAAAGGCACAGAAATTGATCTCCTTGGTCAAAAGATTATGGAGCTGTCCCGCGGCGCAGAGGCTGAAATCCGTTCTTTGGCCTCGAAACGCGATAAGGCCCAGCAAAACAATTCACGCCTTAGTAGGAAATCAGCCTCTCTTCTCGAAGTTGTCCGAAAACGCAACGAAAAACTTGCGACTAGCTCAAGGATAATTCAGGCGACTTTCGAGAGTATCGAACAAGGCGTTCTTGTTGTGGATTCCGATTTGACCGTTCTGACGTTTTCCAAACAATACCTTAGAATCCTTGAACTACCTGACAGCGCCATAAAGCTAGGCGAACCTTTGGAAGATACATTTTGCCGGTTTTGCGCTTATGGCGAATTTGATGTTCGGGAAGGCGAAACATTTCGCCAAGCGGCACAGCGACGCATGGAAATGCTTGGGGCGGTCAGGAAAGCCATGGCTCCCAATCGCTATATCAGGTCAAGGCGGGATGACAGGTATGTCGAGGCAGTCTCTCGTATTTTGACGGACGGTGGCATGGTAATCACGATAACAGATGTGACGGAACAAGAACGCGCCAAAGCCGAAATTGAGCGTCTTGCCTGGACAGATAAGCTCACCGGTCTGCGCAACCGAAACAAGTTTCGCTCCAGTGTGATCGAAGCTACAAACGCAGCTGACGATGCAGACGCAAAGCTTGCGGTCATTCTCATTGACCTTGATCGTTTTAAAATGATGAACGACACGTACGGTCACGAAGCTGGTGATGCGGTTCTTGTTGAGGTCGCTCAACGAATTAAAAAACTTCTGCCTAAAGAAGAGCTTGTTTTCCGGCTTGGCGGTGATGAGTTTGCCGCCTGTTTGCCATTTGATGGCTCAGTCGAAAAACTCAAAAATCTTTCCCGTACCCTGATCGATTCAATTACCAAAGTCATTGTTTTCGAGGATCGCGAGTTGGCAGTTGGAGCGTCAATCGGTCTTGCTTATTTCCCAGATCACGACCGGTTGCCGGAAGAACTTCTTCGAAAAGCCGATATAGCGCTTTATGAGGCCAAAGAGGCGGGGCGCGGGCAATACAGAATTTACGATTCTTTAGTCGACAAAAAGGCACAGGATGCGCGGCGTATTGAAAACGATCTGAAATTTGCTGCAATGCGCAGCGAGCTTGAACTTTACTTTCAACCGATTGTGCATAGCGAGGACTACAGGGTCGTCGGAGCTGAAGCCCTCGTGCGATGGCACCATCCGACGGAGGGCATGTTGCTTCCGCAAAGGTTCATTTCGGTACTCGAACGTTCCACAATGGTTTTTGAATTTGGCGATTGGATCATTCGGGAAGGATGGCGATGCCTGGAACGTTGGACTGATGAGTTTGGTAACAAAGAAATGCAGATAAGTGTCAATGTCTCTTCACGACAATTTTTCAATGCCGGATTCATAGAGCTTTTGCAGGACGTTAGTTTTCGCAGGCCCGATTTGATTGGCCGCTTTGAGCTTGAATTGACCGAAGAAACCATGATCGAGAATATGAGCCATGCTGTATCTATAATGCAAACCGTAGGCGATATGGGATTTCCTATAGCAATTGATGATTTCGGCACCGGGTATTCTTCGATCGCCTATTTGGACCACTTGCCAGTGGGGAAAATCAAAATTGATAAATCCTTCCTCGATTCCTTACGCAATCACGACAGTTCGTACACGATTATTCGCTCAATCATCAATCTGGGGCATGGCCTTGATATGACGGTGACAGCAGAAGGCGTCGAGACGCAGGAACAGGCTGATTTTCTCCAAAAGAATGCCTGCGAGTTTTTGCAAGGCTATCTTTTTGGAAAACCGCAGACAGCTGCAGAGTTCGAAACTGCTTTTTTACTCCGTGCAAAGCGAAGCGCTAACCGAGCCTGAGAGGGATGTATTCCTCATTGCGAACAAGTAGGCGCTATCCGGATTGTACACCGGCCCTTGCCACCAAAGCTAATGAAACGCTGCTTTCAAATTGTATTGGCTGCCTTTGCTCAAAACCCATTCTACTAGTCCATCGGAGATCACTTTGGTGTCCATAGTTCTGCTTTTCAGCACTTCCGAAATGCGCGTCACATCTTTGTCGGCCGTTAACACACGCCAAAGACCATCATTGCCCACTACCTGATCATCCTGATTTGGGTGGTCCAATTTGGTTGTTGGTGCATGATCGGCCTTTGGTCCATCGGTACAGTGGTTCCCGGCGCTGGCGGGCGATGACCCAAGGCATTATGTGCGTGGGCGTTTTGTGATCTAGTGTTTCCTCGATTCTTCGATCAGGATTTGTGCTACTCGCAGGTTGAAGAAGATTTCACCATTCAGGACCTCATCCCTGACCCGAGCATTGAAGCTTTCACAATATCCGTTCTCCCAGGCATTGCCCGGCAGGCGATAGTGGAGCAATCGGCCGAGAGTGGCTGCCCGGGTTCGAGGTAGACCGTCTTTGCACAGACAGCGTTCATCCAGTCTTGTACGGCCTTCGCAACGAACTCAGGACCATTGCCCAAACGAATGCAGGATGGGATGCCACGCAGGATAACCAGATCACTCAAGGCGTCCATGACATAGCCTGAGTTCAGCTTGCGATGCACGCGAATGGCGAGCCACGCTCGACTATTGATGTTCAGCGTCCCGAATAATAAGGTCTTGTTGGCCATTGGTCCGAGGACAATGGTCGAATGCCCTCGTCAGTCTGACAATGAACAAAATCGTATGACCAGACATGATCACGACGCTCAGGCTTAAGCCTGATGCATGATCCATCATTCCGCCAGATTCGACCCTCCTTGGTTGCTTCATTGGCACTTTCAGCCTCTCTCGTCGCCACAGGCGTTCGGCCCGCTTGTCGTTGACATGCCAACCTGCCTCTCGCAAAAGCGCTGCAATCCGACGATAACCGTATCGACCATTTTGGCGCGCCAGCTTGATCATTATTGGCCACAAGACTTCCTTCGTCAGAACACCCGATGGGCACTTTGCGTTGCGTGATCGACGCTGTCTCAGAACCCGGCAGGAGAGGCGTTCAGGGACATTCAACTCCGTACGAACACGATCAATGCAGGCACGGCGATGCGCGGGGCACAGAGGTGTCCCTTCGCAGCTTTGGGCAGGATCAGCTTGTCCAGCGTCAGATCGGAAATGGCCCTGCGCAGTCGTTCATTTTCTTGCTGCAGCCGCTTCAGTTCCTTAAATTGATCCGTGCCTATTCCACCGTATTTGTTTGGTGGGAAAACGCTCCACTGGGGCTTTTTCTTTACCCGTCAGCACTCCAGCGGTAATGGGTCTGTTCGGTCACACCAATCTGACGGATCGTATCCAGACGCAGCACACCTCGCCCCGTTAGAACCTCAACTTGCCGTAACTTGGGGACACTCTCTTCAGGCTACGGTCGCTTGTTGGCCATGTGTTGCCTCCCTTTTCCCAAACATAGCGGAGGACCATTTCAGTGGGGGAAGACCAGTGTGACCATGGCCAAGGCAACGTGAAAAGCAGTTGGGTCATGAGTCGTGTGGGTTTGGCACATATCACCGAGTCGAATGGTGGTTTGGTTTAGAAAATCATCGCTGTCGCAAACGGTTGAGCTCTTGCGCATCCAAAATGAGCCTAACACCCAATTCGCCGCTTTCGCGCATAACTGGTTTTTTACCCAGGTGAATGTCCACTGCATGGATTTCCTGATAGCCGGCGCAAGCGTGGACAATTCGAGTGATGAGGCGTTCCTGGGTCTCGTAGTGACGCTCTTTTGCGAGGCGATCGATTTCAGCGATAAGTGGATCATAGTCAAAAACCATATCCATACCGTCTGCATCGATAAGCACCTGTCGTGGGTCAATCGTTAACGTAAGGTCCAGAAAATGCACGTCTGGCACGACGTCGTCCGGGCCATAGGTTCCCAACGAAGGTTTGATCTCGAGGCGTTTTAGTTCAATTGTGCTGTGCATCTCGTCGCTTCAAGTCAGATTGAAAATGGTGCGGGCGGTGGGACTCGAACCCACACGGCCTATACGGCCCACGGATTTTAAGTCCGATATGTCTACCATTCCATCACGCCCGCGCCTCGCAAGGATTTAAGCTCAACGCTAAAGACGTCTCTACGTCGACAAGCCTGTTAAAACAATGCGCTTAATGCCAGTGAAATTAATATTTGCACCGCCAAGGTCGTGCCATCAAAGGTCTTGTGCACCTTTTTCAAGTTGTGGGAGCATGTGACGTTCTGTGAGCCACGGGTTTAAGGCCAGCGCCATACGTAGCTTTGTCGCGGCCTCACCGTTGCGCCCGAGCGCTGCAAGTGTCAGAGCCTGCCCTGCTATGGCCGCCACGTGACGTGGTGAAAGGCTTATGGCGCGGTCAAGATCCGGAAGAGCGGCTTCATATTCTTCGCGCAGGAAATTCACAAAAGCACGCTGGTTATACCCTTCCGCGTAATCGGGACAGTAGATCACCAGTGCGTCGAGCGCTTTTACAGCACCGTCATAATCGAATGAGGCGCGTCTCGACATACCTTCATCAAGTAAGTCTTGGGCTTTTTCGTCCGGCGCATCTGCCCAGAGCTTCCACATCTCAAGAGAGATTTGACGCCCATCAAATTCCGTTGGCGCGGCCTGAACTGCCTGAAGCAGTTTTGTCAGCTCTTCGGAATGGTCAGGTGGTGCAGGGCAGGCATTCGCCAATGCAGGCCCTACAGCGATCAAGGTGGCTAGCATAAATCTCATGATCGACAAACTGCGTTGAAATTTGAAAAAATCAAATGCTGTCAGATATCATTTCTTCTTTTACCGCCTCCATCGCTACATAGGTTGAGGTTTTGGCAACATGGGGCAGTGCGGAAATCTGCTCGGCCAGAACACGGCGATAATCGCGCATGTTTTGCGTCCTGATTTTCAGCAGATAGTCAAAATTCCCTGCGATTAGATGGGCTTGCTCGATCTCGGGTATTTTGCTGACCTCTTCGTTAAACGCCGCAAGTGCCGCCTCCCGCGTGTCATTCAGGCTAACCTCGACAAAGCTCACGTGATCAAGACCAAGGCGCACGGGGTCCACCAAAGCCCGGTAGCCATCAATGACACCGTTTTGTTCCAGCTTTCTGAGGCGCGCCTGCGTTGGTGATTTGGAAAGACCGATTTCCTTTGCCAGATCTGTAATGCTGATCCTGCCATCGCGCATGAGAATTTGCAGGATTGCGCGATCAAAACTGTCTAAGTCGTCGATGATCATTTTTCCGTACAGATCACTTATTTTGGCACAATTCACTAAATTTAAGGCGAAAACGGGAAATAACACTAAGATGGGGATGCTATCCTTAACAAAGCGAGTACCTAAATTTTGGGAGTTCAGCAATGCCCTATGATAGCGATTTACGTCGCGATATGGACCACGCAACATATGCGGATGAGGCCGAAACCATCAAAAGCTTGGTCGATCTGTCGGCATTGTCGCAAGAAAATCGCGCAGCGATTGCGGCGCAAGGGGCCATGTTTGTCAGTCAAATTAGAAAGCGCACCGATCCTGGCCTGATGGAGGTGTTCTTGGCTGAATATGGCCTCTCCACGGATGAAGGTATCGCGTTGATGTGTTTGGCCGAGGCATTGTTGCGTGTGCCCGATGCCGAGACGATCGACGCGCTGATAGAGGACAAGATTGCGCCGTCTGACTGGGGCAAGCATCTTGGGCGATCTACGTCGTCTTTGGTGAATGCATCAACTTGGGCTTTGATGCTTACGGGCAAGGTTTTGATGGAGGAAGAACCTGGGCCCGTTGGACATCTACGCGCTGCGATAAGACGTCTAGGCGAGCCGGTGATCCGCACGGCGGTTGGGCGCGCAATGAAGGAAATGGGTCGTCAGTTTGTACTTGGTGAGACAATTAGCGCTGCGATGGAACGCGCAGCCGACATGGAGGAGAAGGGCTATACCTATTCCTATGACATGCTCGGGGAGGCGGCGCGAACCGAGGCTGACGCCACGCGCTATCACCTGTCCTATAGCCGCGCCATTGCGGCGATTGCAGAGGCCTGCACGCATGACGACATACGCCAAAATCCGGGTATTTCGGTAAAGCTTTCGGCGCTGCATCCCCGCTATGAGGTGGCGCAACGCGCCACGGTCATGGACGAGTTGATGCCGCGGCTTCGTTCGCTTGCATTGTTGGCAAAATCCGCAGGTATGGGGCTCAATATTGATGCCGAAGAGGCGGACCGGTTGTCTCTCTCACTCGATGTGATCGAAGCCGCACTTTCCGAGCCGGGTCTCGCAGGGTGGGATGGTTTTGGCATTGTGGTGCAGGCCTATGGTCAACGTGCCTCGCATGTCGTTGATTTCGTTTATGATATGGCGCAGCGACTGGATCGCAAGGTTATGGTGCGTCTCGTCAAAGGCGCCTATTGGGATACAGAGATCAAGCGGGCTCAGGTCGAAGGCATCGATGGTTTCCCGGTATTTACGTCCAAGTCAGCAACCGACATTTCCTACATCGCCAACGCCCGCAAACTGCTTGGCATGACGGATCGGATCTATCCTCAGTTTGCGACGCATAACGCGCACACTGTGGCGGCCATCCTCCATATGGCAGATGCGGGGCAGCGATTTGAATTTCAAAGACTGCACGGCATGGGAGAGGCCTTGCACGATCTCGTCATGGCGCAGGAAAGCACGAGGTGTCGGATTTATGCTCCCGTCGGTGCACATCGCGATCTTTTGGCCTATCTGGTTCGCAGGCTGCTCGAGAATGGGGCAAACTCGAGTTTCGTCAATCAGATTGTCGACGAGGACGTGCCGCCAGAAGAAGTTGCGAGTGATCCGTTTGAAACCTACAACGAAGAAAAGAGCGCTCTGCCCAAAGGTCCGGAATTGTTTTTGCCGGAGCGGAGAAATTCCAAAGGTTTTGACCTGCACCATGGGCCGACCTTAGAGCATATCGAGGCTGCGCGTGCGCCGTTTGCTACTCATCTTTGGCACGCTGGACCACTACTTGCCGGAGTGGCCAAACCCAATGAGCCTCAACCGGTAAACAATCCTGCGTATCCAGGAGACAAGGTCGGCGACGTTGCTTTTGCCAGCAGTGATGACGTGGAATCTGCGCTGCAATCCGCGCAGAAGTGGTCGGATACGCCATCGGAGCGGGCTCGAATTTTGGCAAAGGCAGCTGATCTCTATGAGGCGAATTTTGGCGAGATTTTTGCGCTACTGGCGCGCGAGGCTGGAAAATCCTTGCCGGATGCGGTGGCAGAGCTTCGTGAAGCGGTGGATTTCCTGCGCTATTACGGTGCGAACGTGCCGAGCGAGACCGCGGTCGGTACGTTCACCTGCATCTCCCCGTGGAATTTCCCGCTTGCGATTTTCACAGGGCAGATCGCAGCGGCGCTTGCAGCTGGCAATGCTGTTTTGGCCAAACCAGCCGAACAAACCCCGCTTATCGCGGGTCTCGCTGTCGGGCTTCTTCACAAGGCGGGTGTTCCGGAAACTGCGCTACAGCTTTTGCCTGGTGCGGGAGATATTGGCGCTGCTCTGACATCAGATGCACGCGTTGACGGAGTGGCGTTTACCGGCTCTACGCAGACTGCTCTACTGATACGCAAATCAATGGCGGCAAACTTGGCACCCGGTGCGCCGTTGATTGCGGAAACAGGCGGGCTCAATGCGATGGTAGTGGACTCAACTGCTCTGCCGGAACAGGCGGTGCAGGCT
Organism: Pseudomonadota bacterium; assembly: GCA_038531775.1. GTDB lineage: Bacteria > Pseudomonadota > Alphaproteobacteria > Rhodobacterales > Rhodobacteraceae > Roseovarius. Next base: position 46,116 of record JBCBBI010000022.1, read on the forward strand.
ATTGTTGAGTCCGCTTTTCAATCGGCGGGTCAACGTTGTTCAGCACTGCGCTGCCTTTACGTGCAGGACGATATCGCCGAGCCCTTGCTCGAAATGCTCAAGGGCGCGATGGACGTGCTTTGTGTCGCGGCCCCCTGGCCGCTGTCGAGCGATGTTGGCCCTGTGATCGATGCAGAAGCGAAGCAGACAATTGTGGATCATATCGAGACCGCAAGGTTGGATGGCCGCGTCATGCATGAATTATCGTCGCCTGATCACGGCCATTTTGTTGCGCCGACGCTTATTGAGCTTGACGGGATCGACCAGCTTGAACGCGAGGTTTTTGGACCCGTTCTGCACGTTGTGAAATTTGGCGCAGAGGATTTGAATGATGTCATTGAGGCGATCAACGCCACAGGCTACGGACTTACCTTCGGTCTAATGACCCGGATTGATGACCGCGTGCAATGGGTGACGGACCGCCTAGATGTTGGAAATATTTACGTCAATCGCAATCAGATTGGCGCAATCGTTGGCAGCCAGCCTTTTGGAGGGGAAGGGCTTTCAGGTACTGGACCAAAAGCTGGCGGCCCCCACTATCTTGCGCGTTTCTGTCGAACGGATGCCCTTTCACAGGGTGCATCTTGGACGCAAGATGAGGGGCAAGAAGCTTTGCAAACGCGACTGGATGAAGCAAAGGCAAAAATGGGGCTTCCGTCGCAAACGCTTACGTTGCCGGGGCCAACCGGCGAGTCTAATCGTTTGACTACTAGCCCACGGTCTCCAGTCTTGTGCCTTGGGCCCGGCGAAGATCTTGCCGCGGAACAGGCGAAGGTTATAGCTAGGCTTGGTGGGAAGTCAGTTTGTGCGGCCGGGTCAATTTCTCCCAATGCTTTGCAAAGTTTAAAAGGATTTTCCGGGGTAATCTGGTGGGGTGATGTGGATCAGGCGCGGGCCTACGCGCTGGCCTTGTCAGAACGTGAAGGCCCGATCCTACCGTTGATCACCGGTATGCCGGACGCGGGGCATGTTCTGCACGAGCGACATGTCTGTGTCGACACGACAGCCGCGGGCGGAAACGCCGCGCTTCTGGGTGGGCTTTAGCAATCCACTTCCAATAATTCGCGCGGCGCATGTGTTAGAAGGTCACAGCCATTCTCGGTCACGCAGACGCTATCACTGATGGCCATGCCAAACTCGTCCCGAAAGATTGTCGGGATTATGTGAAAGGTCATATTTGGTTGCAGGATCAGAGGCTCTTCCGGTCGGATCGAATAGATGTGCCCTTCCGCCCAATTTGGAGGAAACCCAATCCCGATGCCATAGGCCGTACGGCTTTTGAAATAGCGTTCCAAGCCGAGCGCTTTGATCTGATTTCGGCAAGCGCGATCCACCTCTCGGGCGGGAATGCCGGGCTTGATCTCCCGAGTGGCAATCTCAAGCACCTCGATTAATGCATCAGCGGCTTCACGATGCAGAGCGCTAGCTTTGCCAAGCACTGCAGATCGCGCCATCATGGCGTGATAACGATCGACACATCCGGCGCCTTCCAACAGCACGACGTCGCCTTTTTGCAGAGTTTTGCGCTTCCACAAGGCAAAACACAGCGCTGTACGAGGTCCGCTGACAACCATTGGCGGATGGCCAATATATTCGCTGCCGGCCGCTATGGAACCACGATACATCGCGGCGGCAAGATCATTGTCTGTCTTGCCCGGCGCGATCTCCGAAAGCGCGGCGTGCATTCCGGTCTCAACCGCGCGCGCAGCGGCCCGCATCCGATCAAGCTCGTCCTCGGTTTTAACCATACGTTTGGCTTCAATATGTCCGTCAAACGCCAACAATCGATCGCCGAAGCAGTCTTTAAGCCGTTGAAATTCATGTATGTTCAGATACCGGCTCTTGCTCTCGTAGCCAATTTTACCGTTTGAAGCTTTGCCATGCAGAAACGAGTTCAGGATCTCCAAATGATCCTGCGTGTCGAAAACGGGCACCGCATCACCAATGGTGGGCATGGCCAAAGCCATGTCATAATTAACGACGCGCGTGAGCATCACCGGTTTGCCCGAATGCGGTACAATCAGCGCCTGAAAGGTGAAATATCCGATGGTCTGATAGCCCGTGAGCCAGAAGATATTTTCGGGATCAAAAAGCAGGGTAAGTTGCAAGTCTTCGCGTGCCATTTCATCCTGCAGATCACGCAGGCGGGTTACGTAGACATCCTCTGAGAAGACAAGTTCTTCGGGCCAAAGCCTTCGATCTGCTCCGGTAATTTTTTGCTGAACTTCATTTGACCCTGTCATGCTTTCCTCTCGTACCTGCCGGAAAGTCTGCGCTGTCAAAACCGCAAACGCAAACGGATTAGCATCTGCTTGATCTGCGCTCAAATCCGCGACAGTCTCGCCGCATGCGAAAGCCGTTTCAGACACGTCCAGATATAACCGGCCATTTTGGCGTTGCTGCATCCACCCATTGGCTTGCTGCGCAAACTGCCATGCGGATGCTCGAATTGGGTGGGAACGCTTTTGATGCGGCCGTCGCCGCGGGGTTTGTTTTGCAAGTGGCAGAGCCGCATCTGAACGGACCTTTGGGTGAGGTGCCGATATTGCTCTATGACGCATCGAAATCTCAAACTCGCGTGATTTGCGGACAGGGTCCGGCCCCGGCGAAAGCCACGATTGGGTTTTTTCAAGATCAGGGGATTGAACAGATCCCAGGCACAGGCCTTTTGGCCGCGGCGGTACCCGGTGCGTTTGATGCATGGATGCTTTTGCTGCGCGACTACGGCACGCTTGATCTCGCAACGGTTTTGGACCCGGCGATTTCTTATGCCGAGCATGGCGTGCCGGTGCTGCCACGCTTGGCGGACGCAATTTCGGTGATGAAAAGCTGGTTTGAAACGTACTGGCCAGAGAATGCAAAGATTTACCTGCCTGCCGGAGACGTGCCGGAGGTTGGATCACAGCTCAAGAACCTGCAACTTGCTGCAACTTGGACACGGCTTTTGCGAGAGGTTGATGCCGAAACGGACCGTCAGGGGCAAATCGATAGAGCACGCGATGTATGGAAAACGGGCTTCGTTGCAGATGCAATTGTCGATTTTTGCGCAGGTGGACGTTTTATGGATGTTACCGGCTGTGCGAATGGCGGATTGATCGAGGCGGCCGATCTTGCGAAATGGTCGGCTCGGTATGAAGAGCCAGTCTCAATCGACTTCGGCGCATATCAAATCTTCAAATGTGGGCCTTGGAGCCAGGGACCGGTCTTGTTGCAATCTTTACGGCTCCTTGAGGCGGCCGGTTTGCAGGCTCTCGAAGACGATACGTCCTTCTATCATTACACGGCGGAAGCCATGAAGCTGGCCTATGCAGATCGTGAAACCTTTTACGGCGATCCGGATTTTGTTGATGTGCCTTTGCAGCAGTTGTTGAGCCGGGAGTACGCTGCCCAGCGAACGGCGTCGATCGGCAAAGGTGCAAATAACGGCTGGAACCCAGGTAAGATCACAGGTTTCGGGCATGCGATCGACTACGAAGCAGCGTGCAATATCGCGCTTGATGATGACGCCCTAGCCGCGCTTGGTATTGGAGAGCCGACCGTCGCTGACCATGGCAAAATCAGCGAGATCACGAATGGCGATACTTGCCATATCAATGTCATCGACCGTTGGGGTAACATGGTTGCGGCGACGCCTTCGGGCGGCTGGATGGAAAGCTCTCCGGTCATCCCAGAGCTTGGATTTTGCCTCGGAACACGTCTTCAGATGATGCGCCTTGATCCAGGCGCACCGGATGCGCTTGCACCGGGTAAGCGGCCGCGTACCACGCTTTCACCGACCTTGGTTTTGAACGCCAATGGTAGCGGATACATGGCATGCGGCACGCCGGGCGGCGATAAACAGGACCAATGGCAAGTGTTGTTCCTTTTGCGTCATCTCGTGTTAGGCCAAACCCCGCAAGAGGCGATTGAGGCGCCTTTGATGTTTTCCTCGCACTGGCCAGATTCCTTTTTCCCCCGGCAGGCATCTCGAGGCAAAATCACCATCGAAGGTCGTATTGGTAAAGGCGTCGCAAAAGCTTTGCGGGACAAAGGCCATGACTTGCAGATCGCATCTGACTGGTCGGATGGCTATGTCACTGCGAGTTTTATCCGCCCTGGCGGCACACTTGGTAGTGCGGCCAGCCCAAGGGGGCAGCAGGCCTATGCGATTGGAAGGTAAAAAAGCACCATGAAGCTCTTCATCGCGACGCTATCGACGGAAACCAACACGTTCTCGCCAATGCCAACCGGGGTCTCTGGTTACCAGGAGTATTTCGTGCGTCATGGTACCGCCACGCAAGAGGCACCGATGCTGATGACCGAGGCTTTGCATGTCTGGCGTGACAGGGCCGAGGCTCTTGGTTGGGACGTTGTTGAAAGCCTTGCGGCAAACGCCGAACCGGCGGGTTTGACCACGGCCGCTTGCTATACGGCGTTCAAGGCCGAAATACTGGATGATCTGGCGGCAGCGGGAGGTGCGGAGATCATCCTCTTGCAGCTGCATGGCGCTATGGTCGCTGAGGGTGTCGACGATTGCGAAGGCGATTTATGTAGCGCTATCCGCGAAGCTTGGCCTGACGCATTGATAGGCGTGTCGCTCGATCTGCATTGCCATTTGACGCAGGCCTTGCTCAATGTCTGCGATCTGATCATCATGTTCAAAGAATACCCGCATGATGATGCTACGCCGCGCGCGGAAGAACTTTTTGAGCTGGCAAGGCGTACATATACGGGTGAAATAAAGCCAATCATCCGGATGGCAGAATGTCATATGGTGGAGCTCTATCTGACCAAATCCGGAGCGATGCAGCGCTTTGTCGATGACATGCAAGACCTGGAGCAACAGCCAGGTATTCTCTCGGTCTCGTTGGCCCATGGTTTTCCTTGGGGCGACGTAGTGGATATGGATGCGCGTACATTGGTGATAGCTGACGGCGATGCGGAAATGGCCCAGGCTGAAGCGGACCGGCTGGCACAAGAGTTCTTTGCCATTCGAAATGAAGTAGCGTGCAAGACCGTGGGTTTGGAAAAGGCCTTGGACCGTGCTTTGGCCGCTGACGGCGGTCCCGTTGTGCTTGCCGATATGGGGGATAACTCTGGAGGAGGCGCGCCGGGCGATTCAACATTTATGTTGCAAGCTCTGATCGCTCGCGGCGTTCGCAAGGCTGCCACTGGAATTTACTGGGACCCGATGGTCGTGCGTGCCTGTAGCGATGCGGGTGAGGGGGCGAAGCTCACCTTGCGCCTCGGTGGCAAGACCTGTCAGGACTCAGGAGAACCTGTTGACCTTACCGCGCAGGTGATGGCAATCAAGTCTGGTTTGGGTCAGCATTTGGGTAAAGGCTTGGAGCCACTGGGCACTATGGTGTGGCTGCGAACGGGCGACGAGCTTGACATATTAGTTAACGATTTCCGCACACAAGTTTACCATCCTGAAGCGTTTGAGCAGATGGGCATTAATCTCGCCAATAAATCGCTGGTGAGTGTTAAATCTCTATTTCA
>JBCBBI010000023.1:0-49476 GCA_038531775.1 Pseudomonadota bacterium
CAATCCAGACACTCATCCGGAGTATCGATCGGAGCGCCGTGCCCGGCATGAAAGATCCGCGCGCCAAGTTTTCGGAGCCTTTTGCAGGACGCCATAAAATCCGTAAGATCACCGTCCGGAGGCGAAACAAGCGAACTGGACCAGCCCATAACAAGATCACCGCAAAAAATTACATCGCCCATTTGAAAGCACAGGTGATTGCCAAGATGGCCCGGCGTCCAAAGTGCGGTGAGCGTCCATCCGTCGCCTTTTACAACCTGTTTGTCTTGTAGGTTTTCATCCGTCTCGAAATCCGGATCAACGCCCTCGCCTGCGTCCTCAAGACCTGCCTTGGCCAGCTTTTGCATAATTTCGCTCCGTCCGCTGCCCGATGGTCCAAATGCATAAATGCGCGCACCGGTCTGTTGTGCAAGACGACGCGAAAGAGGTGAGTGGTCTACATGTGAATGGGTGACGAAAATATGGCTTATATGTTGGCCAGGCCGCAGGCCGCTCAGGATCGCGCTCAGATGCGCATCCCTATCCGGGCCTGGATCAATTAAGGCGAGGCCTCGCGTTCCAATGAGGTACGTATTCGTGCCCCAATAGGTCATAGGAGACGGGTTTGGCGCTATGATCCGATAAACGTCATCGCCGAGATCGTAGACTTTTCCAGTCGCCGGTCGTACCTGATCCATTCATGCCCTCTTTTCGTAACGTTGTGGCATGGTTAAGTTTAGCCCATGTCCTTTGAATGGCTCAAACTCTATATGCCCCGGTCGCTGAACGCGCGCATCCTGCTCATCCTGCTTTTGCCGGTGATTTCGGTGATGCTCGTGGTCTCTGTGGTATTCATCCAGCGTCATTTTGAGGGTGTGACCAAACAGATGACGAGATCGGCCAGCCGCGAAGTACAGGTATTGCTGGAAAGTGGCATGAACGCCGCCGAAATAGGGTCGTCTCAACTGGCTGAAACTCTGCAGGTCACGGTAGAAGCGGTTCCAGAATACGAATTGCCAGCGGTCGACAAGCGGCGCTGGTACGATCTGACAAGCAACATCGTGATCCGTGAGTTTCGCGAACTTTTACCTGCGCTGCATGCGGTCGAACTTCCAAACGACAAGAACGTCCTGCTTTATTTCAAATCCGATGCGGGCGGGCTGCGCTTCTTGTTTGACCGTCGTCGCGTGTCGGCCTCAAATCCGCACCAGCTTTTGGTGAATATGGTGGGCTTTGCGGTCTTTGTTACGGCGATTTCTTACTTTTACCTTCGGAATCAGATCCGTCCTATCACACGACTTGCAAATGCGGCTGAGGCCTTTGGTCGGGGTCGGCATCTTGAGTATCGACCAGCGGGAGCAATGGAAGTGCGTGCTGCAGGTAATGCCTTCCTCGACATGCGTGCACGTATTGAACGACAGATAGAGCAGCGCACACTTATGCTCTCTGGTGTGAGCCATGATTTACGTACGCCGTTGACGCGGATGAAGCTGGCGCTTTCGATGTTGGATGAGTCAGATCGAGAACCGCTTGAACAGGACGTGGCCGACATGGAACGGCTGATCACGGAATTTCTGGATTTTGCGAAAGGCGCGCGTGAGGGAGAGGCTGAGCCGACCGATCCGATCGCGCTAACTCAACAGATTGTTGCCGATTTTCAACGTGCTGAAAAGCCGGTGACCTTGGCGCATGTCGAGGGCGCGGGTGAGGTGGCCTTGCGTTCAGGCAGCATACGCAGGGCCGTGGAGAATCTCATCGGTAATGCAGTTCGCTATGGCGAACATGCAGACGTGTCTGTTCAGCTCACGGATCGCAGCTTGCGCATTCGGGTTGAGGATGACGGACCTGGCATTCCGCAAGAACAGCGTGAGCAAGCTATGAAACCATTTGCCCGTTTGGATCAGGCCCGCAACCAAAATCTCGGTACTGGTGTTGGCCTTGGTCTTTCTATTGCTTTGGACATTGCTCGGGCACATGGTGGTGTGCTCAGGCTTTCCGAGAGCGAACGGCTCGGCGGGCTTCAGGCAGACATTGTTATTGCGCGCTAGAACTTGCTAGGTTCGCAATCTGACAATGCAGATTTTTACCATGGTTGGGCTGTTTCGATCACGTTTGGTGGCGCCATAAAGCCGTCGCTTCACGTGCTTGAGTATGCTGGTAGGCCCGGAGGGACTTGAACCCCCAACCAAAGCGTTATGAGCGCTCTGCTCTAACCAATTGAGCTACAGGCCCAGCCTAGGCGGTATCCCTAACAACTTGCTAATTTAGGTCAAGCGCTTCCTTATTTTTGCCTTTTTGTTGTGGCAAATTGCAATCTAAGCGTGTGTAAGAAGGCGGGGTTATGGATTACCAGAGAGTTGTTATCAAACACTATGTATGTGCTTTGCTGGTTTGTATGATTGCCATTTTCGGTCTTGCTTTCATTTTGGCCAATTATTCCGGTTTTGACGCGAGCGTCACTGCATCTGTATTCCCGGTTGTCTTTGCTGCCGTTTTTGCAGGAAAGAGATACGCCGAAATGACAAATCGCATGCCCGACCGCTATGAGCTTTGGTTCTACGCACGCACATTCGCGCATATCAACCTTTCGATATACGCGGTTACTACAGTGGTTTTCATGGCGTTTGGCTCTTACTACGGAACATTCATCAACGGCAGTGCTGGCACGGCATTGTTCGTGCTCGCGGCTTTTTTTTCATGGTTAATCGTAGCGCTGGTGTCTCGGTACACGTTTTTTCTGGGCGTTAAGGCGCATTTAAAACTTCCTGAGCGCTAAACCATGCAGCGCTTCGAGCCTTATGACGCTGAATTAGGCTCCCGAATGCAATATCCCTAATGGGAGCGCTAGCGTCGTGGAATGGACAGCCAATGCTTTGCCCTATATCTCCACCCCTGCAGGATTCGGGGCTTAAGGAGCGCGCCGCATGGGCCATGGAAAAAACGGCATCACCTATGCCGACGCGGGTGTAGATATTGATGCGGGCAACGCGCTTGTCGATCGGATAAAACCTGCCGCCAAAAAGACCAATCGATCTGGTGTTATGTCTGGGCTTGGTGGTTTTGGTGCGATGTTTGATCTTAAGGCTGCTGGTTATGACGATCCGATTCTTGTGGCGGCCACTGACGGTGTTGGGACCAAACTCAGGATTGCGATTGATACCGGAAATGTCGGGGGTGTTGGTATCGACCTTGTGGCAATGTGCGTAAACGACCTGGTTTGCCAGGGTGCAGAGCCACTTTTTTTCCTCGATTATTTTGCCACTGGAAAGCTTGATACCGAAAGTGCCGCGCAAGTGATTGAGGGAATCGCTGAAGGCTGTCAGCGAGCCGGATGTGCCTTGATTGGTGGTGAGACTGCGGAAATGCCCGGGATGTACGATACAGGCGATTTTGATCTGGCGGGTTTTTCTGTCGGCGCAATGGAAAGAGGTACCGCACTTCCAGCCAATGTCGCTGAGGGTGATGTGCTCTTGGGTCTGGCGAGCGATGGTGTGCATTCCAACGGCTACAGCCTGGTTCGCAAATTGGTAGATATTTCAGGCCTGTCTTGGGATGCTGATTGCCCGTGGGGCGAGGGCTCACTTGGCTCGGCGCTTTTGACGCCGACGCGGCTTTATGTGCAGCCAGCGCTCGTAGCGATCAGGGCAGGGGGCGTGCATGCTCTTGCTCATATCACCGGGGGCGGGCTTTCTGAGAATATCCCGCGGGTTCTGCCAGAGGGCATGGCCGCAGAGATTGATCTCGATACCTTCACGCTGCCGCCGGTCTTTGGCTGGTTGATGCAGCAAGGCGGGATCGCACCAACGGAGATGCTCAAGACTTTTAACTGCGGTATCGGTATGGTTTTAGTTGTCTCGTCGGATGCTGCAGAACAAGTAACGCAAGCTTTGATGGACGAGGGTGAGAAGGTCAGCGTCCTTGGGCACGTCGTCGTGGGCGAAGGTGTGATTTATTCCGGTGAGCTTACGTGAGCAAACGCGTCGCTATTTTGATCTCTGGCAGTGGCTCCAATATGGTTGCTCTGGTTGAGAGCATGGTTGGCGATCATCCTGCGCGCCCAGTTGTGGTTGTCGCCAACAGTGACAGCGCCGGTGGTCTTGAAAAAGCAGCGGCGCGCGGTGTGGCGACCGAGGTCGTCGATCACAGACCCTTCAAAGGCGACCGCCCGGCTTTTGAGGCGCATCTCAATGGCGTGCTGGAGCTTTATTCCCCGGATATCATCTGCTTTGCGGGCTTTATGCGGATCTTCACCGATACGTTTATTGGTCGCTGGCAGGGGCAGATGATCAATATTCACCCATCGCTTCTCCCGAAATACCGAGGGTTAAAAACACACGAGCGCGCGCTGGAAGCGGGTGAGACCGAGGCCGGATGTAGCGTACATGAGGTGACGCTTGAACTTGACGACGGTCCTATCCTTGGGCAGGCGCGCGTGCCGGTTCTGACAGGTGACACGCCGGAAACCCTTGCGGCACGTGTGCTGGAACAGGAGCATCGACTATACCCTGCCGTATTACGGAAATTTGCCTCTGGCGACTCAAGCCCGGTTTACTTAGGTTAGATTTCTGCCGTTTCCTTTCACCTGTGCCTCCCCTATAGGAGTGATATGCGCGTGGCCGGTTGCATGGGATATAGATAAGACTTGATGAAGACGCTGACCACAACCGATGCCCTTGCCGAATTCTGTAACCGCGCGGCAAACGCACCTTATGTCACCGTTGACACAGAGTTTCTGCGCGAGCGCAGCTACTACTCAAAACTCTGTTTGGTACAGCTCGCGATCCCCGGTGACGGTGATGACGACGCGGTCATTGTTGACCCGCTTGAAGATGATCTTTCGCTTGAGCCGCTTTACGAGCTTTTTCGTAATGAAAACGTGGTCAAGGTCTTTCATGCGGCAAGACAGGATTTGGAGATCTTTTATGTTGATGCCGATCTGATCCCGGCGCCGCTCTTTGATACTCAGATTGCGGCTATGGTTTGCGGCTTTGGCGAACAGGTGGGATATGAAACTCTGGTTCGTAAAATCGCCAAAACTTCGCTCGATAAAACATCTCGTTTCACCGATTGGTCCCGGCGTCCGCTCAGCGATGCGCAAAAGAAATATGCATTGGCCGATGTGACGCATCTGCGGGTGATTTATGAATATCTTGAAGCCAAGCTGCATGAAACCAAGCGTGATCGCTGGGTCGCAGAAGAGTTGCAGGTTCTAACGAACCCAGAGACCTACATACAGCGGCCAGAAGATGCTTGGCAAAGGGTAAAGACGCGCAACCTCTCGGCACGGTTTCTTGGTATCGTGCGTGAACTGGCTCGCTTCCGCGAAACCCATGCGCAGACCCGTAACATCCCGCGAAACCGGGTCTACAAAGATGACGCGATGCTGGAAATTGCTTCAATGAAGCCAGCCAAGGTTAAAGAGTTATCGCGTCTACGGCTGCTGCTACGCGAGGCACGGCACGGCGACATTGCCGACGGAATTATTGCTGCGGTCAAAGCTGGGCTCGATTGCCCTGCGGAGGATCTGCCGAAACCGGATCGTTCGCGAGAGAACCTCAAGGTCAACCCAGCTCTGGCCGATCTTTTGCGCGTGCTTTTGAAAGCCAAAACAGAGGATTACGCGGTCGCCTCAAAGCTCATTGCGTCGGCTGCCGATCTTGACGCGATTGCTGCCGGGGAACGTGACGTCCCGGCGATGAGCGGTTGGCGGCGCGATGTTTTTGGGACCGATGCGCTTCGGCTATGCGATGGTAAAATTGCACTCGCGACCGACGGAAAACGGATTAAGGCGGTCGAGCTTTAGGCGTTATTGCTTTAACGTTGACGCATTACGCCGCGCAACAATGCGCAATTGTTCAACATCTTCCAAATCTTCGTTAGACACAAACTGTGCCACTTCCACTGTGCGAAGCCTTGCTTCACCTTGGGGCTGATTTGTTGGCTGCACCGCATTCAAAGAGTATTCGAGCACACCATTCACCGGTCCATCTAAATTCGCAGGTAGAAGGCGAACATCGAACGCACCTTGTCGAAGTGGCAGGCCTTTGACACGAACAATTACGCCCGCAGGCACCGGCTCAACGATAACATCCGTGACTTGGTCGACCAGCGTGCCTGCGTAAACCACTTCGCGGTTTCTTCGACGAAAAACGCCAAGACCTCTGCGTCTTTGATCCACCGGGTTAACCACGCCGCGGACTGTCGCGCTTGCGTTTTCGTCATCGATCAGAGGATTGTTTGTCTGACGGTCACTTGGTGATGCGAGTTGTCCTGGCGTGGTATCAACGACAACTTCTTGTTTTCCTCCACCAAACCAATTGCGCGGATTTGCACGCGAGTCGCGAAAGCCGCTACAGGCGGTCAGGCCCAGAGTGCAAATGAGAAACAGCAAAAACAATGCGCGCATAATGGCAAACCCCCAAACGCTGTTGATATCGAGTATCCGATTGCAGAGCGCTTGAAAAGATGTAAGCGGGTATGGACGTGCGCCTGTGCTCCGCCTAGGTGTAAGGCCTGTATCAAAGGAAGCAGACTTGGCCAACGAAGCATTTGAAACAATCGTCGATGATTTTGAATTCCTTGAAGATTGGGAAGATCGGTACCGCTATGTTATCGATCAGGGCAAAGCCATGGAACCGCTCGATGAGGCGCTGAAAGTGCCGGCCACAAAGGTCGATGGTTGCGCAAGTCAGGTCTGGTTACACCCGACACTCGCCGATGGGGTCTTCTCTTTTGAAGGGGATAGCGATGCAATGATTGTCCGCGGTCTAATTGCTGTACTGCGAGCACTCTATAACGGCACAACAATAGATGCGGTCAAAGACGTTGATGCTGCCGCAGAGCTTGCAAGACTTGGTTTAAACGATCATCTCTCGGCACAACGTTCAAACGGTTTGCGCGCCATGATCGAACGCATTCGAACTGTTGCGCAAGCGGCCTGAGATAGTGAAATTTGCGCGCGCTTCGGCATTCAGGATTTCAGCATAGCGAAGCCACATGATCGTTGGTTACGCGATTTTTGCTTCTGCCGTGGTTGTTTGTGTGTTCGGCCTGTCAAACAGCCCGCGATAACGTTCCGTTCGCGCCAGGGCCCAAGCACTTGCCACTGCGACCGCACCCCCGACAAAAATGTCGATAAAGTAGTGTCCGCCAAATACCGGCGTAGCTGCAATCATGATGGTCGCATAGATCGTCATCGGCCAAAAGATTTTGGTGCGGAATGTGCAGAAGACCAGCAAGAAACCTGTGGCGGAATGATAGGATGGGAACGTTACAAGTCCTGCCGCCGGTCCTGCCGCCAAAGAAAGCTGTTCTTTCGGACCACGCAGCATTTCAAGATATTCGATGTGGTAAATGCCCGGCGGTTTGGGGAAGTTTGTATATGAGGCAATGTCTACAACATAACGATCTGCCGCAGCGAGCGCAGGAAAAGCAGCACCAACGGTGATAAAGGCCACGCCGGTGAAGAAGAAAATCTCGGTATAAAAACGCGCGCGTTCAAAATCCCCGGCAAGGATCAGATAGGTCAGACCACAAAAATACACGATACCAAGACGGTTATATGCCTCTTCCATGATATTGATAAAACTTGGATTATCGTGGACCCAGCTAAAATAGGCATACCAGTCAACGCCGATTGCCTCATCCATTTGTGCAAGAAAATCGTCTTGCATAGGGAAGGGGATCGTCATTGTCAGATGGTTATACATCGGTCCAATGGTGTTCACGATGTAAACGAACGCCAGCGCTTCTAAAAATCCCTTTAGCTTTCGCACCCATACTGACTGAATGTCGCGGTAGCGGATAACAAAATAAATCAGGGCGTGGTTGAAAATGATGACCGCAAGAGGACCCACTTCCGATCCCAAGCCGTCCGTATCAAAGCTCAGCGGTGTGAAAGCAAAAAAGCAGATGTTGATCGTAATCACGGCACAAAGCACGTACCAAATACGTTGAGTGGTGACGTCGAAAAACATGGTCTTTGCCTCGTGCTTTTATTGCCAAACATGATCGCGCTGGATTACGTCGAAACTTTGGCTGCTCAAGGACCAAAAAATGAAAGCCTCAAAGGCTCTGACTGATCCACTTTCCCAACGGATTTGAACTTATCCTGGGTCAACAGAGGTCGCTTTTTGGGTCGTAAGGCGATGTCGTGATTGGACGAGCGTCAAAAGCTATATTGCCTGCGCTTTTGAATGGCTTGCCGCGTGAAGTGAATAAAGCTTCTGATACTGCAACTGATCCAAATGATCTTCCGTCTTTTCAATAGTTGCAACGCTAAGACGCCATGAGTGCATCAAAAGCACTATGGGTACGCATTATGCGATCTTTACCTCTGCGGAAGAATTTAACGTGTTGGGCTTATCAAACAACCCGCGGTGGCGCTCTGTCCGCGACAAAGCCCAGGCGGCCACTAAGGCAATCGCACCGCCCACGAAAATGTCGATAAAATAATGGCCTCCAAACACTGGCGTTGCAGCGAGCATGATGGTTGAGAAGATGGTTATCGGCCAAAATATTTTGGTACGGAAAAGACAAAAAACAAGCAATAAGCCTGCGGCAGAATGATAGGAAGGAAAAGTTACAAGCCCTGCAGCTGGCCCTAAAGCCACGGACAGTTGTTCTTTTGGACCGCGCAGCAATTCGAAATATTCGATATGATAGACGCCCGGAGGCTTTTGGAAATTTGTGTATGAAGCAATGTCCACAATGTAGCGGTCTGCTGCGGCTAACGCGGGGAAAGCTGCACCGACCGTTATGTACGCAACGCCAGTAAAAAAGAAGATCTCGGTATAAAATCGTGCGCGTTCAAAATCACCTGCGAGGATCAAATATATCAGACCAGCGAAATAGACCAAACCCAATGCATCATAGGCAATTTGCATAGGCTCGATGAAGCTTGGATTGTCGTTGACCCAATTGAAGTAGGCAAACCAATCAATTTTTAGAGCTTCGTCCATTCGAGCCAGAAGATCGTCTTGCATTGGAAAAGGAAGCGTCATTGTTAAAATATTGTACATCGCCCCAATACTGCTGACGAGATACACAAATACCAACGCTTCTAGACACGCCTTTAATTTGCGCACCCATATCGACTGAATGTTGCGGTAGCGTATGAGCAGATTAAGCAAAACGAAATTGAAAACGATCGGCGCGAGCGTGCCAAGTTCTGAACTCAATCCATCTGGATCAAAACGAATTGGGGTGAGAACAAAGAACCCAATGTTAATAGCGATCACCCCGCCAAGCATGTACCAAATGCGTTGAGTTGTGACGTCGAAAAACATGGTTTTGCCTTTTGCTCTTATTTAGCAGCAAAATCACGTTGGATTACGTCGAAACTTTGGCTGCTCAAGGACCAAAAAATGAAAGCCACAAAGGTACTAGTGACCGCTATATGGGTCTGACCTGACCGGATGAAGTCTAACTGATCGCTGAGATTTGAGCGTCATCGAACCGTACAGCCGTTCCATAGGCTACAAGTTCTGATGAGCCTCGAGCGATTGTGGACGTTTCAAGTCTTACACAAACGACAGCATCGGCGCCCATATTGCGGGCCTGCTCGAGCATGCGATCAATAGCCTGCTCACGTGCGCCTGCCATCAAGGATGAATAACCATAAAGCTCACCACCGACCAATTGTTTGAGGTTTGCGATGATATCGGTTCCGATATGTTTAGCGCGAACCGTTGAACCCCGCACCATACCAAGGGTTTGAGTGATCTTTTTTCCAGCAATTTCGGACGTCGTCACGTAGAGCATATTAGTGCTTCATTTCGTCGTAATAATCTTCTTCTTTGTTGCCGAGACGTTCGGCAATCACCCGAAACACGACATAACCGACAAGGGCTGCGGGAATGATCGCCAACCAGCCAAAGGGCAGGCTAAGTGCTGTGGATAACGTCACGCCGAGCCAAATCGTGACGGCTGCTGCCGCAACCACGCAGACCAAAATCAATACAAGCTTATCAATAGGCATCTGCACTCTTCCACTCAGGTCATAACAACATAGTTGCTACAACGCGGGAAAAAACCCCTAAACCCTTCAAGCGTTTTAGAAAGGATGAACGCATCTCTTTGCTGTGATTGCCGTCACCGGTTTGCCGTTGAACGAAGTGCTTGCTTTAGACGTGCGCAGATAGCGCAGTTGCCAATCCGCCAAAGCCAGTGAAACGATATTCATAATCCAATTCGAGACGATCCGCGCATTCTCGCGCTTTAAGTTCAAGCGCCGGGTCCTTTTTTTGCGCCTGATAGACAACTTTCGTGTAATGGCCAAAAATCATATCGCGAAGCTCTGGGTAACGGTCGAGCCCCATCGGTTTCCACACAAACGCATCAAACTGACGGACCAGAAAATCGGTGAGGTAAAATGCCGTAATCTCATCACGTGCGGCAAATGTTTCATTACCTTCAAAGAATGAGTAGCAATGGGGCCCGGCAATCATTTCTACACCAAGGTCTTGGCAAGCTGCCTGGAGCTGTCCGCCCGTACCACAATCAGCATAGACCACGAAGATTTTGGCAAAGTCATCGCGGTGCTTGACCACGGCTGACTGTACGGCCTCGGTAATTTTGTCAGGATAGAGATGATACTTAGCGGGCAAACACTGTAAAGTCATGTGATCCCAGCCATTGACCTGTTTCAACGCCACAATCTCGCGGGCCAGCGCACCGCAAGCGATGAGGAGAATGGTGTCTGGCGCGCTTACCTTGCCCAACAGTCCTGGCTTTATGTTTCTGTTCTTCTTTCTGTTTTCCTTAGCCATAACAGAAGCTCACGATCATGCGCTGTGTTTGATTGGCAGGCGCCTTGTTACCCAATTCACTTTATGCCAGATCGATCACTGCCGTTAGCTGGCAAGTTGATTATGCCGGCGCCCAACAAGCTCTTTGGCAGTTTCCACGGCCACGGCAGCGTCCCGGCAATAGGCATCTGCACCAATCGCTTTACCAAATTCTTCGTTTAAAGGCGCACCACCAACGAGGACTATGTAATCCTCGCGCAGGCCTTTCTCGACAAGTGTGTCGATAACCACCTTCATGTAGGGCATCGTTGTGGTGAGAAGTGCTGACATTCCAAGAATGTCGGGTTTTTCTGTCTCAAGTGCTTCAAGGTAGCTTTCAACCGGGTTGTTAATTCCAAGGTCGACCACCTCAAATCCGGCACCTTCCATCATCATCGAAACGAGGTTTTTGCCAATGTCATGAATGTCACCCTTTACCGTGCCAATCACCATCTTGCCCACGCGCGGCGCACCGGTTTCGGCCAGTAGAGGTTTCAGAATGGCCATACCGCCCTTCATCGCGTTCGCCGCAAGCAAAACCTCAGGCACGAAGAGAATTCCGTCGCGGAAGTCCTTGCCAACAATGGTCATGCCGCCAACGAGCGCCTTTGTAAGGATGTCATAAGGTGCCCATCCGCGTTCCAGCAGGATATTCACGCCTTCTTCGATCTCTTCCTTGAGACCGTCGTAAAGGTCGTCCCACATTTGCTGCACAAGTTCTTCGTCATCGAGTTCCGACAGGATGATGTCTTCTTCTTCCTCAGACATGTGCTTACTCCTTACAATCGCGGCGCTGGGCCGTGCGTTGAACCTGTTTAGTCGTAACGCCAAAATGTCGCAGATCGACATTCGAATTGCGACACCGATGTATCTGTCACCGACCTCAAACAGCATTTTATCATTACATTCCAATCATAAACAGAGTTAGCATACCGTGTACCTTGCAAATGTTCTATTTTTGTTCCATCATTTTTTTCATGAACAAGTTGCAAGAAACGATGTCTCCGCATGTACGGCGTCCCGGCCGCGCGGCGCGCAGTAACACTGTAGGTCGCTTTGAGCGGTTTGATCGGAATGTCGAACATGATGGCTGGGACATTCCAGAAGACGACCGGATCCTTCGCACCTCGACACGGATGGAACAGCCGCGACGGATTATTACCTACAACCGTTCCCCAGACCTCCCGTTTGATCGTTCTATCAATCCGTATCGAGGATGCGAGCATGGCTGCATTTATTGCTTTGCAAGACCCACGCATGCATGGCTCGGCATGTCGGCTGGTCTGGACTTTGAAACCAAACTGATCGCAAGGCCGGACGCCCCCAGGATTTTGCGCCAAGAGCTGCGGCAATGGCACTATCGCGTTGCCCCGATTGCCATTGGCACGAATACAGATCCCTACCAACCGATTGAGCATAAACATGAAATTATGCGCGCTTGTTTGGAAGAGCTGTCCGCCTGCGATCATCCGGTCGCGATTGTCACAAAGGGAAGCCTGATCGAGCGCGACATCGATGTTCTGGCACCAATGGCCGACAAGGGTCTGTTGCGGGTTGGAATTTCTGTAACGACGCTTGATGCAACGCTTGCCCGGCGGATGGAGCCACGCGCGCCACGGCCGGAACGACGGCTGCAGACAATTGCACGACTTACCGATGCAGGCATCCCGGTTCGGATCATGGCATCGCCCATTGTCCCCGGTCTGAGTTGCCATGAGGTGGAAGCTTTGCTGAAAGCAGGGGCAGAGGCAGGTGCAGTGGGTGCAAGCTGGGCCATGTTGCGTTTGCCGCTTGAGGTGTCGCCATTGTTCCGGGAGTGGCTGCAAGAACATTACCCGCACCGGGTCAACCGCGTCATGAACCTAGTGCGCGAAATGCATGACGGACGAGATTACTCGTCCGAATGGGGGCGGCGTATGCGGGGCAGCGGGGCCTATGCGGAAATAATTGCGCAACGCTTTGACAATGCCGCTCGCAGGAATGGTTTATCCAAGACGCTTCATAACCTGAGGTGTGATCTGTTCAAGCGACCGCAAGCAGCCGGTGATCAGCTTTCGCTCGCGCTGTGCCATCCTGTTTGTGAGACGTTGGGCAACTTTGCTTTTCACATCGAAAACTGATCCAGACACAGAACATTGGCACGGTGGACCTTTCTGCATTTCGCGGCAAATGGCGTTTTTGAGCCCAGATCTGCCAAATTGCTGCTTGGCAGCGAATCCCAGCAAGCAAGTCGCCTGTGGAGATCAGATGTTCTATAGTCGATATGTGATAGAAACCAGAGGACGATCTTATTGGCCGAAGTTATTCTTTATGCATCTAAGGCGTCACGTTCACTGGCTGGGTATTGGGTGCTGGAAGAGCTGGGCATTCCCTACATCGTCGTCGATGTTGATCTCCGAGAGCGAAAGCAACTGGAACCTGAATTCCTTAAGATCAACCCTTCAGGTCGGGTGCCGGTGGTCTCCGTTGATGGAATGATCGTAAGCGAACGTCCGGCGATCTGCGCTGTTCTCGCTGATCGATTTGGGTATGGCTCTCTAGCGCCCAAAATCGACCCCCAACATCGTGGCCCGTATCTCAAATGGTTGGTTTACGCGACTGCTGTTGTTGACCCAGCAATTGCTGTTCGCGCCTCGGGTCTTGATGCACCGCTCCAACATACAACCTGGGACACTGCACAAGGTGCAGTCGAAATTCTTGAACATACGCTTGACGGTCGAACTTGGTTGCTGGGTGATTGGTTCATAGCTGCGGATGTTGCTATAGGGTCGATCATTTCAATGGCTCAATTCAATAACTTACTTCCCGAAAGCAAGATATTGAATGACTACGTTGAACGATTGAAGGAACGCCCTGCCTTCCAGCGGTCTGAAAGACTCACGTGGCCTCCAGAGCTGTTTTCATCCTAAGCCGACGTTTGCTTTACAGGGACCGATGGCCGGTTTGTCCGCACAAGAGGCGTTTCCATTTATGCACCTGCTGACCGGTCTGCCTCAGAAATGCTCTATGTTAAGGTCATTATCGAATGACGCGGCCAGTTGAAAAGTTGCAGAAATTCTGGTCCGGCTAGGCTAATTTGCTCTGCGTTCTACGCTCTTGTTCCTCAAGAACATAGACGATTGACTTCGAGCCTAATTCGCTGAGGTGATCACCTTCTTCCTGAAAGACCTCACGAACCGCACCTGAAGATAGCTGTTGTGGCAACTGATCGGTATAGTTCGCATCAGCCAGCGTATTTTCGTTATAGGAAAAGGAAATCAACCTGCAATGTGCCAGGCATTTGATCAGGCGACCCAGGTAAGAGCGGACCAATTGCGGTGATCGTAGCACAGCTGCTGGGTGTAAAACTTGGCGGCACATCGGCCTCGGTAAGGATCAAAGAACGATAAACGCCTTAGCTTGCGGCCGTTACCAACATCTCAGACAAGAGATCGTTGCCATCCATTACAGGAAAGCTAGGCTCTTTTAGCGCCAGTCCTTAAACCCTTGTTCCGCCACCGAAATCAAGGATTTCAACATCATTCTGAGGCAGGAATTTTGCCAGGACCACGGTACATCTTTGAGGCGTTTCATACCTCTGACCAATTACTCCGTTTTCATATGCGGCGGCCCAGTCTGTATAGGGGGTTCTAAATTGGATGGATCAGTCGTCTTGTATACGCGATCGAAATAAGTCTTGGCCATGGCAAAAGCCTATGGCGCACGCAAAACCCTTCCAAACAAAGCCAGTAGTGAGGTTTACGCTCTACGAC
Organism: Pseudomonadota bacterium; assembly: GCA_038531775.1. Lineage (GTDB taxonomy): Bacteria > Pseudomonadota > Alphaproteobacteria > Rhodobacterales > Rhodobacteraceae > Roseovarius. Next base: position 14,519 of record JBCBBI010000023.1, read on the forward strand.
GACGACCCCGGCGTGGAGCGCGGGCAGGGGCCTCGGAGGCGTCTTCTGTCCCATCAAGCGGCGAAGAAAAGGCGCCAAGTTTCTCGACGATCTCTTCCAGAGCCGGTTTGTCGCCGGCAGGTCTCGTTTCGAGCGCTTCGCGCATCTTCCGTAGATGATCTCCGCCGGTTCCGCAGCATCCGCCGATAACGCGCGCGCCTGCATCACGAGCCAAAACCGCATAATCTGCCATAAGTTCCGGCGTGCCGTCATAGTGGATATGGCCATGCTCATATCTCGGGATGCCAGCATTACCTTTGGCGATCACCGGGGCCGCACTCCCATTTGCCGCAAGACCAAGCACAGTGCGCAACAGATCAGACGCACCGACCCCGCAATTTGCGCCAAACGCAACTGGTTTGCTTGGCAGTTTGTTTACCATCTTGACCATGTCCGAAGACGTGACGCCCATCATTGTGCGCCCAGCCGTGTCAAAGCTCATCGTGCCGCACCAAGGCATGTCGGCCAGAGCAAACGCATCAGCGGCGGCTTTGTATTCCTCAGGGGCCGAAATTGTCTCCAGCCAGAGAACGTCTGCGCCACCTTCTTTTAGAGCCTCCGCCTGTTCGTGGAACATCTCGACTGCAATCTCGTGGGTCAGGGTACCCATCGGGGCCATAATTTCACCGGTAGGTCCGACAGAGCCTGCAACCACCACAGGGCGGGTTTGCTTATCAGCGAGATCTCGTCCTATTTCTGCCGCCGCGATGTTGAGCTCTTTGACGCGGGATTGCGCGTTGTGCAGCTTCAACCGCGAGGCGTTGCCGCCAAAGGAGTTAGTCAGGAACAAATCACTGCCGGCATCGATGGCGATGGAGTACAAGTCTTTGATCTTGTCTGGGTGATCGACATTCCAGAGCTCTGGCGCGTCGCCCGATTCTAAGCCCATGTTGAAGAGGTTTGTACCCGTCGCTCCGTCGGCCAAAAGCCAATCACGCCGTTCCAGCATTATTGATAGTTTGTCTGACATGACCCTAACAGCTCCCTTTCCGGAATTGCCGCTTTCTGTCACACACATATTATATACTCAAACTCATAATATTCATCATAAACATGAGTTTGAGTACAATTGCGCTGAGCCGAGTGGATGATGCGAGCCTTCGACTGCCAGTAATTTGTTATTCTGGCATGTCTTTTCTTGTTTGGGTTTAGGCTTCGTCCATCAACTGTTGCTGCGCAACAGGCAGCATTTCCTCGATCTTCGCACGTACCGTATCGGCATCGGACAGATCACCCAGATCACCGGCCACCTTGCGCACGACATCCTCGTGGCCTGACTCTTCAAAATCGGCCATGACGACGTCTTTGGCATAGGCCTCTGCTTCATCACCTGATTTGCCCAGGAGTTCCGCCGCCCAAAGACCGACAAGTTTGTTGCGTCGCGCCTCTGCCTTGAACTTCATCTGTTCATCATGCGCGTACTTGTTTTCAAAGGCATTTTCGCGATCTTCGAAGGTGCTCATTCGGGTCTCCGGTAAATATTTGGTCTGCACCTGATATGGCCCGCGAGAAGCAACGTTACAAGGGTCTGTGTGATCTTGCCCCTGTGGCCCCCATACACTATGACGGCCCTAACAAACGCGCGAGATCGTACCTCCGCAGCCCCAAGGAATGGAGAGCCCATGGCGCGGCGCAAAAAAATCTACGAAGGCAAGGCGAAAACCCTTTTTGAAGGACCCGAGCCTGGAACGATTGTGCAGTATTTTAAGGATGACGCTACGGCCTTCAACGCGCAGAAAAAGGACGTGATCGATGGCAAGGGCGTACTAAATAACATGCTCAGCGAGTATTTCATGACCGGTCTGACGCATATTGGTGTGCCTAACCACTTCATCAAACGCATCAACATGCGTGAGCAACTGGTGCGAAGCTGCGAGATCGTGCCGCTTGAGGTGATCGTGCGCAATTTTGCGGCTGGTACGATGGCAAAACGTCTTGGCCTAGAGGAGGGCACACAGTTGCCGCGTCCAGTCGTAGAATATTGCCTCAAAGATGATGATCTTGGTGACCCGCTAGTAAGTGAAGAGCATATTGCCGCCTTCGGATGGGCCAGTGCGCAGGACATGGACGACATTGTCAGTCTTGCCTTGCGGGTCAATGATTTCCTGTCTGGCGTGATGTACGGCGTCGGCATTCGCCTGATCGATTTCAAGATAGAGATTGGCAGGATTTTTGACGGCGATTACCAACGCTTGATCGTAGCAGATGAGATTTCGCCTGATAGCTGCCGTTTGTGGGATATTGAGACCGGTCGCAAGCTCGATAAAGACGTGTTTCGCCGCGACCTCGGAGATCTCACAGACGCCTATACCGAAGTGGCGCGCAGGCTCGGCGTTATGCCGAAAGGTGCCACTCAAATGACCAAACCGACGCTGATCAATTAAACAAGCTTGGGGGAGCAGACATGAAAGCACGGGTCCACGTTATGTTGAAAAACGGGGTTCTTGATCCTGAGGGAGAAGCGGTGCGCCATGCGCTTGGGTCTCTCGGCTTTGAAGGCGTCGAAGACGTTCGCCAGGGCAAGGTGATTGAACTGGAGCTGGCAGAAGACGACGCAAGCACGGCAGAAGCAACCGTCAAAGACATGTGCGAAAAGCTTTTGGCGAATACGGTGATCGAAAGCTATTCGGTGGAGATTTCGTGATGCACGCGGCAGTTGTTGTCTTCCCAGGGTCTAACTGCGAACGTGATTTGAAGGTGGCTTTTGAGGCGGCCGGCGCCAAGGTTTCGATGGTCTGGCACAAAGATACCGATATTCCTTCGGGCGTCGACGTGATTGGTGTTCCCGGTGGATTTTCCTTTGGCGACTACCTGCGCTGTGGGGCAATTGCGGCTAATTCGCCGATCTGTCGTTCTGTAAAAGCGCATGCCGAACGTGGCGGATTTGTTTTGGGCGTGTGCAATGGGTTTCAAGTGCTGACAGAAACGGGTCTTCTTCCTGGAATTCTTCTGCGTAACGCAGGGTTGAAGTATATCTGCAAAGCTGTTGATCTTAAAGTAGAAACCTCTGACAGCGCATTCACCAACGGCTACCAAGCTGGCACCAGTATTACGATCCCAATTGCCCATAACGAAGGCAATTACTTCGCTGATGCCGATACGCTCGCGCGCCTGAACGAGGAAAATCGTGTGGCGTTTCGGTATGTGAACAATCCGAATGGCGCACAGGAAAGCATCGCAGGCATTCTTTCGCAGAACCGTCGGGTTCTGGGGATGATGCCGCATCCCGAGCGTATGGCCGATCCTGTACATGGCAACATCGAAGGCGCCACTCTTTTCAAGAGCTTGGTTGGCGCTTTGGAGGCTGTGTGAGGCTACACTGAGCTATAGCTTGAGCCATCTCGCGCAGCGTCGTAAACTGGTGAGATGAGTATGGCGCCCACCAATGACATTGAGGAGCCGTCGCGCAATTTAAATTGGCGCGCGCGTTTGGCCTTTGTTTTGTTGGTTGTTGTCGCGATCTCGGTGGTGCTGGTCACCAACAGGCTTCTTACCAACCGTTTCACCGAAACCACTCGGAACAATGCTGAGCTGCGCTTGGCACTTTACACCGGTAACCTGATGTCCGAGTTGCGCCAGAATGCTATTGTACCGCAGCTTCTTGCGCAGGACCGTTCCCTAATCAGTGATCTGGACAGCGGTGATTTTGCCAACACGTCCCAGCGCCTGATTACGTTTAAAGAAGGTATTTCGGCGGCCTCGCTCACCTTGCTTGACGCCGACGGGCGGGTGGTTGCGGCCACCGATAGGGCGCTAATTGGTGAAAGCCAAAGAGACGCGGCCTATTTTATTGATACGCTGCGCACCCCAGATAATTTATTCACTGTAACCCGGGAAGAGGCGGGAAGCTTTCGCTTTTTCTATACGCGACGGATCGACAGCGGGCAGGAATTAGCGGGCATGATCGTGGTCGAGGTCGACCTGCAAAAGTTTGAGCAGGCCTGGGCCGGGATTTCCGACGCCTTGATGATCGCAAATAGCGAAGGCCAAATTATTTTGTCTACGGAGTCACGCTGGCGCGGTCTGTCGGAAGAAGTAGCTCTGACGAGAGAACCGGCAGATTCCGCCATTTTACGCGCACTTCAAGCTACCGCTGATTGGACCATTGTGCCCCCTGACGCCTATCTTGGTGGACGCGCAGTTATGCGTGTCGAAGGACGAATAGCCTTTCGCGGTTGGCGAATTGTGAGCTTCTCGACTTACACGAGCGTGCGCGACAAAGTGAATGGTGTTTTGGCCCTAGAAATCATGGTCTTCGCGATTCTTCTTGCAGTGGCTTTCTACTTTTTGAACCGCAAAGCGACGGTGCGGATGGCGTTGTTTCAGCGTGAGTCGGCTGATCTTCGCGCACTTAACGAAAGGCTGCAGCGAGAAATCGCCGAGCGTCAGAGAGTGCAGGAGAACCTTGCCGTTGCCGAACAAACGCTGCAGCAAAGCTCGAAACTTGCTGTCTTAGGCGAGATGTCTGCGGCCGTTAGTCACGAGCTGAATCAGCCTTTGGCAGCCATGAAAACCTATCTGGCAGGCGCGCGGCTTTTGCTCAACCGAAATCGGCCAGAAGAGGCGGGAACATCCTTCCAAAGAATTGATGATTTGATTGAGCGGATGGGTGCCATCACCAAGCAACTAAAATCGTATGCACGACAGGACGGAAATGATTTTCAGCCAGTAAACATGGGCGATGCGGTAAATTCTTCGCTTATGCTTATGGAGCCGCAATTGCGCCAGCGTAAGGTTGATATTACCCGTACTATGCCTTCGGGGCCGGTCTGGGTGATGGGGGACCGCGTGCGTATCGAGCAGGTCATCATCAACCTCTTGCGCAATGCCATGGATGCGACGCAGGCCACAGATGACCCACAGATTGAAATTTTGCTGGCGGCGGGCGAGACGGCCCTATTGACGGTGAGAGACAATGGAACCGGCATTGTCGATATCGAAAACCTTTTTGAGCCCTTTTACACCACGAAACAGGCTGGTGACGGGGTCGGGTTGGGTCTTGCTATTTCATCCGGCATCGTGAACGACCTAGGGGGCCGACTGACAGCACGCAATGCGGCTGCAGGAGGCGCGGTATTTGAAATGCGTCTACCGGTGATGCCGGATGAGACGCAAGCAGCGGAGTGAAAACTATGCCGAGTGCCATGAAGATCGCAATTGTCGATGATGAAAAAGACATGCGCCAATCCATCAGTCAGTGGTTGGCTCTTTCAGGTTACGACACACAGGCCTTTCCGTCTGCGGAAGAGGCGCTCAAGAATATAAATCCGGATTATCCAGGTATTGTTGTCACCGATATCAAGATGCCCGGTATGGACGGCATGCAATTTCTGAAAAAGCTGATGGGCACGGACAGCGCGCTACCGGTGATCATGATTACGGGCCACGGCGATGTGCCGATGGCGGTCGAGGCCATGCGTATCGGCGCATACGATTTCCTCGAAAAACCGTTCAACCCGGATCGCATGAATGAACTGGCCAAGAAAGCCACAAACGCGCGTCGCATGGTTCTCGATAGCCGCGCCCTTCGGCGTGAGTTGTCGGATGGCAACCAGCTTATGAAAAAACTCATTGGCTCTTCCCCAGTGATGGAACGTCTAAAGGAAGACATCCTTGATCTAGGCCAGGCAGATGGTCATGTGCTGATCGAAGGTGAAACAGGCACCGGTAAAACGCTTGTAGCGCACGCATTGCATGCGGTTGGTGCGCGTGCAGGCAAGAAATTTGTCTTGGTATCCTGTTCGGCCCATGAAGAAGAGGCGCTCATCAAGAAACTTTTTGGGCCTATGCAGCCTGATGATCCAACACTGCCCGCTGTCGAAGAAGCTAGAGGTGGCACCCTTGTTCTGGAAGATATCGAAGCGCTCTCCGAAGCGGCTCAAGCTCGCCTTCTGACCTTTATCAACGCGGAAGGCACACCTCCCGAATGCCGCGTGATAGCGATCTCAAACATGCAGGAGCAAAATCGTACCTGCGAAGATGCGTTACGTGCAGACCTGTTTTACAGATTGGGCAGCTTGCGGATCACGGTTCCACCGCTGCGGCAACGCGGCGAGGATATTCTGACCCTTTTCACACGGTTCTCTGACACATTTGCCGATGATTACGGCTGCGAGGCCCCGAATGTGAACGCCCAAGAAGCGGCACAGCTTTTACAGGCCCCATGGCCTGGCAACGTGCGCCAATTGATCAACATTGCCGAGCGCGCGGTGCTGCAATCGCGGCGCGGAAGCGGCACCATCGCATCGCTTCTGATGTCTGATCACCAGGAAATGCAGCCTGTCATGACCACCGAGGGTAAACCGCTGAAGGAATATGTAGAAGCCTTTGAACGTATGCTCATCGACAACACCATGCGCCGCCACAAGGGGTCTATTGCATCTGTGATGGACGAGCTTTGCCTACCGCGCCGGACGCTGAATGAGAAAATGGCGAAATACGGTCTGCAACGGTCTGATTACCTCTAAGGCAACAGTAGCAAAAAAATATGTAGGTAAAGCTCACACTAGTTTCCTTTACTTTTGGCCACGCTTTGGTTTGCGCCTTTCCTATGTGCCGGCACTGTATTGGGTTCCGAACACTGGATGATTGTGATCACTCTGTTTACACTTTCCTGATATTTTTGGGCGCCCGCACAATTTTCCATTGTCTTCTTTGGCTCTGACCCCTTATCTAGAAATAACAGCACGTGAGTAGATCAGCTGTTTTGAGATTCGATGTCTCACGCCCAACGGGGGCCTCGAGACAAACGATTAGGCCACAGACGGCCATAGAGGTGCCAGCTCGCTCGAAACGAGGCGACGCGGCAAAATAAATTGGGCGGTTGGCCGAGGTCGCCGTTCTGGAGAAGAAACGCGATGAAGCGCGCGACAGAGGTAAATATCCCAGGCAGTGAGCCAAGTTGCTCAGCCCGCGCAGCGTCACAGGTCGCATTGACAAGACGTAACCATCGAGAGCTGGCCCCACCGGGGTCTAGCAAGGCATGGTTGTGCAATGGAACTCAATGGCAAAGAAAATGCTTATCGATGCCACCCACGCGGAGGAGACGCGCGTTGTGGTGGTCGACGGAAATAAACTCGAAGAGTTTGACTTTGAATCCGAGAATAAACGTCAGCTAGCAGGCAACATATATCTGGCAAAGGTTACCCGCGTAGAGCCGTCGCTTCAGGCGGCATTCGTGGACTACGGTGGGAACCGCCACGGTTTTCTGGCGTTTTCTGAGGTTCATCCGGATTATTATCAAATACCAGTCGCGGATCGTGAAGCGCTTTTGGAAGAAGAGCGCGCCTATGCGGAGGCCCAGAAGGCCCGCGACGAGGAAGAAGAAAAGCCTAAGCCGAAGCGGCGGCGCCGTTCGCGCAGCAAGGCGGCGAAAGCTCAATCAGAGGATGCAGTCACCACGTCGGCCGAAATCACCGGCATGGAGACTATTGATCTTGAAGAGGGTGATGAAGAGGCGGCTGCTGTAAAGCAATCAGAAGCGACCGAAACTGACGCAAGTGAGGGACCCCCCGCCGAAGAGATCTCTGCCGAGGTTGAAACGAACGAGAAAACTCAAACTGAAACGCCAGATGCTGAGCCTGACGAGGCGCCGGAGGAGAGTGAACTCCCTGAAGTGGACGCACAACCCGCCGAAGACGATGTGGACGATGAGAAGGGCAGCGAGGCCGCCGAAAGGGACGAGAGTATTGAGGCGGTTGCCGATGATGATGACGAAGAGGAGATCCGTGCACCTCGGAAGCCGCGTTCTCGTCGTTATAAAATACAAGAGGTCATAAAGGTTCGTCAGATCCTTCTGATCCAGGTCATCAAAGAAGAGCGTGGTAACAAAGGCGCTGCACTCACAACCTATCTTTCTCTTGCTGGCCGCTACTGTGTACTAATGCCCAACACCGCCCGTGGTGGAGGCATTTCCCGCAAGATTACAAATGCGGCCGATCGTAAGAAGCTTAAGGAAATCGCGTCTGAGATCGAAGTTCCGCAAGGTGCGGGACTTATAGTGCGTACCGCTGGCGCAAAGCGGACCAAATCCGAGATCAAACGCGATTATGAGTACCTGCAGCGTATGTGGGAGCAAATCCGTGAGCTGACGTTAAAGTCGATAGCCCCTGCGAAAATCTATGAGGAAGGCGACCTCGTTAAACGCTCCATCCGAGACCTTTATAATCGCGAGATTGACGAGGTGTTGGTCGAGGGGGAGCGCGGTTACCGGACGGCAAAAGACTTCATGAAAATGATCATGCCGTCTCATGCCAAAAATGTAAAACCATACACTGAGCCAATGCCACTTTTTGCACGCTATCAGGTTGAGAGCTATCTAAGCTCGATGTTCAACCCGGTGGTGCAGCTCAAGTCCGGGGGGTACATTGTAATTGGCGTCACCGAGGCGCTGGTTGCGATCGACGTGAATTCCGGCAAAGCCACGAAAGAGGGCTCCATCGAGGAAACCGCTCTGAAGACCAACTTGGAGGCCGCTGAAGAGGTGGCGCGTCAGTTGCGGCTGCGTGATTTGGCAGGTCTGATCGTTATCGATTTTATCGACATGGATGAGCGCAAGAACAACTCTGCCGTTGAAAAACGGATGAAAGACCGGCTGAAAACCGACCGTGCGCGTATACAAATCGGTCGTATTTCGGGGTTTGGTCTTATGGAGATGAGCCGTCAGCGACTGCGCCCGGGCATGATCGAGGCCACGACACAGCCCTGTCCGGTGTGTCATGGCACAGGCCTTATCCGCTCCGATGATAACCTAGCGCTGTCGATCCTGCGCCAGATAGAGGAAGAGGCGGTCCGCCGTCGCTCTCGTGAGGTTTTGGTGCGTTGCCCTGTTGGTGTAGCGAACTTCCTAATGAACCAAAAGCGGGAGCATGTCGCGCAAATTGAAGCGCGTTACGGACTTTCTGTTCGTATTGAAGGCGACGCGGCGCTAACGAGCCCGGAATTCACAATCGAGAAATTCAAGACGGCGAGCCGTGTGGTCAAGCAGACAGAAGAAGCAGTGGTCTCAGCTGATCTTGCTTTGATGGATGAGATTGACGCGGCTGATGAGGAAAACATCGCGGACGAGGTAGGCCCGGATGATGAAGAGCGTCCGCGCAAACGCCGTCGCAGACGTCGTCGTCGGTCGCGGTCCAAATCCAATAACGCAGAGACGCAATCAGAGGAGAACGCAGAGGCGGAAACCGAGACCTCCGATGCGCAGGAGAGCAAGGAAGAGCCAACCTCTTCAGAAGAACCCGCACCAGAGCCTGAGGCACAAGAGGCAGCAGAAGAAAAGCCCAAGCCAAAGCGAAAGCCGCGCTCTCGTAAGAAAAAGGAAGATCCCAAATCTGAGCCTGAGGCCGAAGCGAAACCTGAGGAAACTGCGGATCAGCCTGAAAAAGCGACTCCGGAGGAAGCCGAAGAAAAGCCCAAACCGAAACGCAAGCCGCGCGCGCGGAAAAAGAAAGAAGAGCCTGCGCCTGAAGAAGCCGTTGTGGCCAAGGAGCCAAAGCCACAACCAATCCCTGAACCGGCGGCGATTCCGGAACCGGCCGTGGCCGAAGCGGCGCAAGAGCCGCCGAAGCCTAAACGACGCGGTTGGTGGTCTTCCTGATCAACAAAGAAAAAAAGCGCAAGATTTCATTGTCTTGCGCTTTTCTTTTAAGGCTGCCATGGCTTTCGAGGGATTAGCCGCCGAAAGAAATATTAACCTTGGTTTAATAGTTGTACGTCTTGCCACTCTTGATGGCCTGGGCAAGTGATGTTTCGGCCCAAGTTCCAATCCCGCCGGATTTTCGGATCTCCATGAGCTGTTCTTTTGCACCCGAATAGTCGCCCAACTCGACCATCGCCTGTCCCATATAAGAGCGTGCCAGGATACTGTCTGGTTTTGCCTCAAGAGCCTGCTTGTAAAAGCTCATCCCAAGCTCCATATCGCCCAGTTTCCGATGGGTGAAACCCCAATAGGTTAAGACGCGATGATCGCTTTGATCACGCATTGCTGAAAGGACCGTCTGCGCGTCCTCGAGTTGACCATTATAGGCCAGTTCGCGCACGGCTTCGTAAAGCGTATCACTGTCCAAAAGATCGCTCTGCGCATTTATGCAGCTTTTGGAACTTTTGTCCCAAACCTGCCCTGCTTTGCAGGTCGTTGTGGTTTTTGTCTGCTTGGGTGGCGATGAACGATCACCATCTTTTGCAAATGCAACGGCGGGCACGAGAAGGGCCGCAAAAACAAGCTTTCTTAACATGAAGCCTCCAAACTTCTAAGTGTACATGATACACACTCAACACCTATACGCTGTGATGTATTCGTTGGATCACGTCTTTGTGACGCCGCTATTTATCGCCAAAGACACGGGCGAAAATCGTATCGACATGCTTGGTGTGATAGCCGAGGTCGAATTTCTCTTCGATCTCATCCGCGCCGAGCGCTGCGGTCACCTCGGTATCACCAAGAAGTTCTGTTTTGAAATCTGCGCCTTGTTCCCAAACCTTCATCGCGTTGCGCTGCACCAGACGATAAGCATCCTCGCGGCTGACACCGGCCTGGGTCAGGGCCAGCAGCACGCGCTGCGACATGACCAGTCCACGAAACTTGTTCATATTAGCGATCATGTTATCCGGATAGATGACCATTTTATCAATCACCGACGTCAGGCGCGCGAGGGCAAAATCAAGCGTCACAGTCGCGTCGGGGCCGATATTACGCTCGACCGAGCTGTGCGATATATCGCGCTCATGCCAGAGCGTGACGTTTTCCATCGCAGGCACCACGGCAGCGCGGACAAGACGAGCAAGCCCGGTCAGGTTTTCCGTCAGAACCGGATTGCGTTTATGCGGCATCGCCGATGAGCCCTTCTGCCCTTTGGAGAAGAACTCTTCACCTTCAAGCACTTCGGTGCGTTGCATATGTCGTATTTCAGTGGCGATGTTTTCGATCGACGAGGCGACAACGCCCAAAGTAGCAAAGAATGCCGCGTGCCGGTCTCGAGGGATCACCTGAGTTGAAATCGGCTCGGGCGCAAGGCCGAGCTTGGCGCAAACATGTTCTTCCACGCCAGGGTCAATATTAGCAAATGTACCAACCGCCCCGGAGATCGCACCGGTGGCGATCTCGTCACGGGCGGTGGCCAGACGCGCGCGGTTGCGGTCCATTTCGGCATAGAAGCGCGCAAAGGTTAACCCCATTGTGGTTGGCTCAGCATGAATGCCGTGGCTGCGCCCAATGCGAACGGTCATTTTGTGCTCCATCGCCCGGCGTTTGAGCGCGGCAAGGAGACCGTCCATATCAGCAAGCAAAATATCAGCGGCGCGGGTAAGCTGAATGTTGAAACACGTGTCGAGCACGTCAGAGCTTGTCATACCCTGATGCACGAAACGGGCCTCATCGGAGCCGACAATTTCGGCCAGATGCGTCAGAAACGCGATCACGTCATGCTTGGTGACGGCCTCGATCTCGTCAATACGCGCGACGTCAAATTCCACCTTATCGGCCTTCCAGACGGCTTCCGCGTTCGCGCGCGGGATGACACCCAGATCCGCCATCGCATCGCAAGCATGGGCCTCAATCTCGTACCAGATCCGGAATTTCGTTGCAGGCTCCCAGATCGAGGTCATTTCCGGACGAGAATAGCGAGGGATCATGGGCGCGCCTTTGGGATTGTTTTTGCGTATGCGGGCGGTTTAGACCGAAGCCCAAGGAGCGGCAAGGCGAGGAGGCCAATGTTTGCAGGCTTGAACGATTTTATCGGGGTTTGGCAGCTATCGCGTGAGATAAGCCATGACGATGCATCTGATGCTTCTTTTACGGGACATGCGCGTTTTATACCGAAGCAGGATGGATTGCTCTATCATGAAACGGGTCAGCTTCAAATCGAAGGTCAGTCTGCCGTCAATGCCGAACGGCGATATTTTTGGAGGCCTGCAGGGCAGGGTGCAATTGACGTCTTTTTTGACGATGGGCGCGCTTTTCATCGGATTGATCCGACACGACCTGAAGATACGCATTTCTGCGATCCAGACACCTATATCGTGCGTTACCGATTCTCTGATTGGCCTGAGTGGCAGGCCAACTGGCGAGTCTCGGGTCCGAAAAAGAGCTATCGCTTAACTAGTCTTTATAAGAAGCTCTAATAATTCCAAGCCGTTATCGGTTCAGTTAATGGAAATAAAGGTTATTGTTTCGTTTCAGATGACAATAATTAATCAACAATAAAACATATTTTGGTCTGATTGTGCCGCGATAACCAACAATGAAATAACAGAGACCAATAAGATCAAGGTTGTCCCCTACGATAGGTCCAAACAATTGAAAGCTTGAAAACAGGCTTCATACAGGCGGAGAGCGGCACTTTCGGGTGCCGCTCTTTTTTTTGCCAATCATCCGTTAGAAACCTCGATTTTATGTTTCTGAAAAAACGTTCTAGGTTTGCGTTCGTGACAGATGTTTTTCAAAAACAAGTGCCGTACGACACAGAGCGTAACCGGCTCCCTGGCGTCAGAGGGTTCGCGTTGTCTGATTGGCTTACGCGAGATGACGCCTTCGCCGCACAGATGGCGCTACGCGATGATCTCATTGCCAACCGAAGGGACAAAGTCATCGCGATGACAGACGTTGGACGCGCTCCAACCGACGAACTTCTGGATTACGTGCTGGCATGGCTGAAGCAGTATGACAGCGATTACCAAGTACATCTGAGCCATGTGATACGCCCAGATGAGCGAAGACTTGAAATTGAGCGTACCGATCCTTTGGCAGTGCTTGGACAACTGATACAGCAAGATTTATGCCTTTTGCTGCCACAAGGGCCGCAGCATAATCTTGTCGCTGCCGTGGTTTGTTTTCCGGCAAACTGGCGGCTAGCAGAAAAGATTGGCAAGACGCTCACGCATGTTCATGAGCCGGTGCCCGAATATGACGACAAACTCGCCATGAGAGTGCAGCGCATCTTTGATGTGGTCGAAGTGGATAAACCGGTTTGGCGGTTCAATGCGCTTGATTACCAGAATGCCGCGCTGTTTCAGCCCGAAAGGATAGGCGGCGATTATGTGGAGCCCGGGTCATTGGACCACCCTTACTTTCGCTCAGAACGGCAGTGCATATTGCGCTTGCCGCGCACGCGCGCGTGCGTGTTTTCCATTCACACTTTTGTTCTTGAAAAAGCGGGCGTCTAGGCGGTTTTTTTCGATGGGAAGAAGTCTCTCAACACGGAATAGGTGAACAAAAAAGCGCCCAAGGGTGGTGTTATTAATGTCACTGACAGGGCCAGGGCATGGATGACTAAGCGTACCGGCAGAGGTGGTTTGGTGCGGGCGAGCTTTGGCGGCATTTGCGAAAGCTTCTTTTCCACATCATCAGACAGGATCACGCCATAGGACGCCATAGCCGTTTCGTCGGCGGCCACGCCCACGCTGTCGCTATCTGAACGTTTCCCTTCTGGGACAAAAGCTGCGCGCAAGAGATCAAACATCGAATACAGCAGCGCTTCATTCACCGGTTCAGGCGTCTCTCCACGCATAATCGTGTCGTAGGGAATATCGACCTTAATGCGCTGAACAAGCTTATCAACGAGATGCATGTTTGAGATTTTTTGAACCCCATAGGTCAGATCTTCTAATGTGCAGACCCCGACAATGATGTAACTGAAGCGTTCGTTTTCCGAAGGCGGCAAAAATCCAAGTGCGATGCGCAAGCCATCGCGATCAATCATTGCGATGTTGTCTTCTGGCCAAAGAATTTGACGTGGCACCTTGTCCGTCTTCTGCAAAAGCATGTCGATTTCATGCACAAAGCGCGGGAAGTCCACCGAAGGCGCTTCACGGTACCCAAATGCTGCGATTGAGCTTTCGTTTTCTTGATACATGCCTGCGGTCACGAGTTAAGCCAACTTTGAGATAAATTCTCATCGAACTGCGACAGCGTTTAGGAGAGATTTAGGCGTATTCATGTCTCAACACCTAATATATAGATATCGTAACGATCAAAGAAAAATACTTAAAAACAGTAATTTAATCGTTTTCCTGTTAGGATACATGGCCTTTTGGTGACGTTTGCGGAGGTCAATTTTTCATTGGTTATCATTTTACGCTGGTTGGGCTCCATCGCGAGCGACATTTACCTCGCTGCAATGCAAAAAGAATGCAGTGCCTTGGTAAGGGGCACCACATTCTAGATGCGTAAGGGAGAAACTGAGGAGCCGGGCGCGCATAAACGCCCGGATCAGACTGGTTAACAGGAGTAGTAAAGCTGGAATTCCATTGGGTGTGGCGTGTGCTCATACGCCTCAATTTCTTCCATCTTAAGTTCGATATAGCCATCTATCTGGTTTTTGGTGAACACGTCACCGGCCAAAAGGAACTCGTGATCGGCTTCCAATTCACTGATCGCTTCCCGCAAGCTGCCACAAACGGTTGGGATACCTTCAAGCTCTTCTGCAGGCAGATCGTAAAGGTTTTTGTCCATCGCCTCACCAGGATCAATCTTGTTTTTGATCCCGTCCAGACCCGCCATCAGAAGCGCTGCAAAGCACAGATATGGGTTTGCCGATGGATCGGGGAAGCGCGCCTCAACACGCTTGGCTTTCGGGCTTTCGGTCCATGGAATACGGACACAGCCGGACCGGTTACGTGCGGAGTAGGCGCGCAGAACAGGGGCCTCAAAGCCCGGGATCAAACGCTTGTAGCTGTTTGTCGATGGGTTGGTGAAAACGTTGAGAGCCTTGGCGTGCTTCAAAATACCACCGATGAAGAACAAAGCTTCCTCGCTTAGATCGGCGTATTTATCACCTGCAAACAATGGCTTGCCATCTTTCCAGATTGATATGTTGCAGTGCATACCGGTGCCGTTGTCGCCCGCGATTGGCTTTGGCATGAACGTCGCCGACTTACCATAGGCCTGCGCCACGTTATGGATCACGTATTTATACTTTTGAAGCTCGTCACCTTGTTTGGTGAGGCTGCCAAAGATCAGGCCAAGTTCATGCTGACACGAAGCCACCTCGTGGTGGTGTTTGTCGACCTTCATGCCAAGACGCTTCATGGTGGAGAGCATCTCGGAGCGAATATCTTGCGCATCGTCGGTTGGGTTTACAGGGAAGTAACCGCCTTTAACACCAGGGCGGTGGCCTGTGTTGCCCATCTCGTACTCGGTGTCCGTGTTCCAGGACGCGTCGAGCGCATCGACCTCATAGGCGACTTTGTTGATCGAGGTGGAGAAGCGCACGTCATCAAACAGGAAAAACTCAGCCTCAGGGCCAAAATATGCGACGTCGCCAATGCCGGACGACTTAAGGTAGGCTTCCGCCTTCTCCGCGGTGCCGCGCGGGTCGCGATCATATGCCTCGCCTGTGTCTGGCTCAACAACGGAGCAGTGCACGCAGCAGGTTTTCTCCGCATAGAAAGGATCGATATAGCCGCTTTCGGTGTCGGGCATCAGCTTCATATCTGATGCTTCAATCGACTTCCAGCCAGCGATGGAGGAGCCATCGAACATAAAGCCTTCTTCGAGAAAGTCCTCATCGACCTGATCGGCCATAACCGTCACGTGCTGCAATTTGCCGCGTGGATCGGTAAAGCGGATGTCGACATACTCAACATCTTCGTCTTTGATCATTTTGAGCAGTTCTTTTGCGCTCATTGTCCTGTTCCCCTTTGGTTAAGACTGGAATTATAGTGCTTCCGGGCCGGTCTCACCGGTCCGAATGCGAATGGCTTGTTCAATGGTGCTGACAAAAATCTTCCCGTCGCCAATTTTGTCGGTCTTGGCCGCCTCAACGATGGCCTCGATGGCTGATTCAAGCTGATCATCGTCGATCACAACATCGATTTTGACCTTTGGCAGAAAGTCGACGACATATTCAGCACCGCGATAAAGCTCGGTGTGTCCTTTTTGGCGGCCAAAACCCTTTACCTCAATGACGGAAAGGCCTTGGACGCCCACTTCCTGAAGCGCCTCTTTTACTTCATCAAGCTTGAAGGGCTTGATGATCGCTTCGACTTTTTTCATGCCAGACATCCTCCCGTTGAAAGTCTTCGGTTGCAGACCACGTCTGTTTCAGGCGTACAATTAGAGAGCGCTTGGAAAGAAAGCGGCACTGAACCGGGCATTCTAAATGACTAAAATTTAGGCATGAAGGCGTTTTATTAACCGCTTTTGAATCGTGAGCGAGAGGGAAATGGTCGAGCTACTAACAGCCGCACAGATGCGCGCCATCGAACAAGCCGCAATTGAGTCGGGTGAGGTGACGGGCCTTGAGCTCATGGAGCGCGCTGGCAGGGCCGTCGTCGAGGCGATTTTTGAAGAATGGCCAGAGCTTGCCAAGACCTCTCATCGTGCGGTCGTGCTCTGCGGTCCAGGCAACAATGGCGGCGACGGGTTCGTTGTCGCACGGCTCTTGAAGGAATGGGGCTGGGAGGTGGAGGTTTTCCTCTACGGTGACCCCGAGAAGATGCCGCCAGATGCGAAGGTGAATTATGAGCGGTGGTTGGAGTTGGGTAGTACGGCAAAACTGGACCAAACGCCGCTTGCTCTCGAGGAGTATGAAAAATACGCAGTAATTGTTGATGCGGTCTTCGGGACTGGACTTTCGCGTGGTCTTGATGCCGACGTCGCGAAGGTTGCCAAAAGGCTCTACGATAACCCGATTGACTTAGCGGATCGCCCGCTCATCTGGCTTAAAGAAAGAACTGTCGCAGTTGATATACCCAGCGGTTACTGCTCCGACTCGGGTATTTGGCTCGGAGACAATCGAGCGTTTGAGGCAGCACTGACTGTGACCTTCCACGAAGCGAAGCTTGGCCACTGTCTTTTTTCGTGTCCAGATGACTGCGGACGGGTCACGATAAAAGACATTGGTTTAGGTTCCAGGCTATTATTTTCTGATCAAAGACTGCTGGATTACGACGAGGTTAGTTTTGGTTGGCGTCCGATAGAGAAACCTAGCACAGATCACAAATATAACCACGGCCACGCCATTGTGCTCTCCGGCGGATCCGGCCAGACCGGGGCGGCGCGGCTCGCGGCGCGAGGGGCTTTGCGGATCGGGGCGGGGTTGGTGACACTTGGTGTACCGCCTTCGGCTCAACAGGAAGTGGCGAGCCAGGTCACCGCGCTCATGCTCACCGGTGTGCAAGACGGGACAGGGCTCACGGAAACCTTGAAGGACGAACGCCTCAACGCCCTATGCCTGGGCCCCGCGTTAGGCAAAGGTGCTCGCGAACGCGCGCTCATACTCGCCGCGTTAGAGGCCAAACGCCCAACGGTTCTCGACGCGGATGCGCTCACCCCGCTCTTCTTCGACGAAGCTGACGCGCTTTTCGGCAAACTGCACGACCAATGCGTGCTCACCCCCCATGGCGGCGAGTTTGCTCGCATGTTTCCCGATATCGCCGAAAAACTGAACGCGCCCGCCACCAGAGGCCCGGCTTATTCTAAAGTCGACGCCACACGCGAGGCTGCCGCTAGGGCAGGGTGCGTTGTGCTGTTCAAAGGCCCCGACACGGTCATCGCGGCCCCTGACGGGCGCTGCTCGATCAACTCTGCTCATTACGAACGCGCCGCCCCCTGGCTGGCCACCGCTGGCTCCGGCGACGTGCTTGCCGGGTTTATCACCGGCCTTTTGGCGCGCGGCTTTGAACCCATTCAAGCCGCCGAAACCGCCGCCTGGCTCCATGTGGAATGCGCGCGATCCTTTGGGCCCGGCCTAATTGCCGAGGACTTACCCGAAGAGCTACCAAAAGTATTCAGCAAACTCGGGCTATAAATCTGAAAACCGCTGTTTCTTTTTGTTGAAAATATCCCTGCCGGAGGCATGACATTTTGGCGCTAGGCCCGCCAATCATGCCGCGTGCAGATTTTGTTCCTCAAAACCGCAACAAAGCTCCAAACCACCTGCGTAAATCACCTGTGGCGTTTCAAGCTGAAGCGTGACCAATGAAAGCCGCCTGGTTCCGGCGTCAAATATGGTCTCGTCATTGACGAGCATGTGAAGGAGTAAGGGTGCCTCGCGCCCCAGCCCAAACATCTGTGCACGCCAATTGCGCAAGTAAATCATCTGGTCCGCAGGCAGATAGGTTGTTGTACCCGGGCTGGAGCGCCCAAAAACACCAGGCGAAATACCGACGCAGTCCAAAGACGAATACTGGAGCGAGACACCTATTAGCGGAACCACGCCCATACGCGTCAATACCGCCTGCCCAATGCGTAAATGTGCGGCCGGCAATAGACCATCAAGCGTCATCACCAGCATATTTGACGCAACGCTAACCACGCAGCGCGTTTCACTTTTCAATATCATGGGCCTGCTCGTTTTCATTGGCCTCGTTGAGCCAAAGCATACCGCTTGAAATGTCCGGTGTCGCGCAGTTTTTTTGCCTTGGCTTATTTCTCTGGACATGACCACTTTCCTCTCGCATCCGGGTAAAGGCTTTGCTAAGAGCGGTCGGACTGCGGGTGTGGCGGAATTGGTAGACGCACCAGATTTAGGTTCTGGCGCCGCAAGGCGTGGGGGTTCAAGTCCCTCCACCCGCACCAAAATCTTCTAAAATGAATTGTTTGTAGAGGATGCCGCCGCGACACTCTATTGGCTCGGTCAGGCCTCAGGTCCATTGAATAAACGCCGACGCTAGTAATGTTACCGATAGCTTAAAAGCTCTCAGCCTTCTCAAGCTTTTCCAGCGCTTTCATCCAGAGACTTTCAGCGCGGTCCAGCCCGTCCATGACCTCTGAGTATTTCCGCTGCCACGCTTCCATATCTGCGATGCGCTCGTCCTCATAGATCGACGGATCAGCAAGCTTATCAGCGATCTTGTCGCGCATCTCGTTGAGCTTTTCGATGCGTTCCTCGCATTTGCGCACATCGGCGCGCAGGGCGAGGATCTGATCTCGGGTCGGGCGTTTGGCTTTGGGTTTGTTGGGTTTCTCGGATGCAGGTTTGGTATCAAGCAGCATCGCGCGATAGCTTTCCAGATCGCCCTCATAGGGCGTAACTGTGCCGTCCTTGACCAGCCAGAGCCGGTCCGCCACCAGCGAGAGCAGGTGCATATCGTGGCTGACCAAAATGATCGCGCCGGTATAGGCGGTGAGCGCTTCAACCAGTGCTTCGCGGCTTTCGATATCAAGGTGGTTGGTCGGCTCGTCGAGGATTAGCATATGCGGCGCATCGAGTGTGGCCAACAACAGGCTCAGCCGCGCTTTTTGACCGCCCGAAAGCTGGCCTACACGCATATCCGCCTGATCTGCACCGAGGCCAAAGCCACCAAGGCGCGCGCGCAGTTTGGCCTGGCCTTCATCGCCAAAGTGGCGCCGGATATGGTCAAGCGGTGTTTCATCGATATGCAGCTCGTCAACCTGATGCTGTGCAAAATAGCCAATCCGCAGTTTTGATGAGGCGATCTGATCTCCATTCATGAGTTCCAGCCGGCCAGAGAGCAGCTTGGACAGTGTCGATTTACCCTCGCCATTGCGACCGAGAAGCGCAATACGGTCATCCTGGTCAATTCGCAGGTTGAGCCGCTGCAAAACGGTGGTTTCTTCATACCCCGTTGCGGCACTGTCCAGTTTGACGATCGGTGGCGATAGCTCTTCTGGTTCTGGAAAGCTGAACTTTTTCAGAGCGGCTTCTTTTGGACGCGTGATTGGCTGGAGCCGCTCAATGGCTTTGATGCGCGATTGCGCTTGTTTGGCTTTGTCTGCCTTGTAGCGAAAGCGATCCACATAGGACTGTAGATGCGCCCGGCGCGCCTCTTGTTTTTTGGCCTCTGCCTCTGCTGACGCAAGTCGCGCGGCACGGGTTTCAGCAAAGCGATCATAACCGCCCTGATAAAGCTGAAGCTTGCGGTCTTCGAGATGTAGGATCGAGCCAACGGCACGGTTCAGAAGGCCCCGGTCATGGCTAATGACCAGAACCGTATGTGGATAGCGCGCCAGATAACTTTCCAGCCAGAGCGCGCCCTCCAGATCGAGATAGTTTGTCGGTTCATCGAGCAGCAGCAGATCGGGCGCAGCAAAAAGGATCGCGGCCAAAGCCACGCGCATACGCCACCCACCGGAAAAGGCGGAGCACGGCATGGCTTGTTCGGCGTTGGTAAAACCCAGGCCCTTTAGGATCGTCGCTGCGCGCGCCTCGGCGCTCCAGGCGTCTATATCCGTAAGGCGCGTTTGGATCTCAGCGATACGATCAGGGTTTTCGGTGGTCTCGGCCTCGGCCATAAGGGCGGTGCGTTCTTTATCAGCGGCGAGCACTGTATCGATCAGCGAAACCTCGTTGCTTGGAACCTCCTGTTCCACACCTCCGATGCGCGCCTGTTTTGGCAGAGCGATCTCGCCAGTATCGAGTGTCAACTCCCCTCGGATCAGACGAAAGAGCGTGGTCTTGCCCGTGCCGTTGCGACCGACAATGCCCACTTTGTGGCCATCGGGGATCATCGCCGAGGCCTGCTCAATCAACGGCCGCCCAGCAACCGAACAGCTGATATTTTCGATCCGCAACATAGGCACCGCATGCCGGATCACACAAGCAGGGTCAATCGTTGCTTTTCAATTCAAAGCGTGCGTGCTACGCGATGCGCGAAAATCAAACGCGGGTTTCACCCCCGCTTGTTTCAAGCCCAAAGGAAAGAGACTTCAATGGCTGTAGAACGCACCCTCAGCATCATCAAGCCTGATGCAACAAAACGGAACTTGACCGGTAAAATCAACGCCAAATTCGAAGAAGCCGGTCTTCGGATTGCCGCCCAAAAACGTATTCACCTGACAAAAGCGCAGGCAGGGGTATTTTATGCCGTTCACGCCGAGCGTCCGTTTTACGATGAGCTTTGTGAATTTATGGCCTCTGAACCGGTTGTTGTCCAAGTGCTCGAAGGCGAAGGCGCGATTGCCAAAAACCGGGAAGTGATGGGGGCAACCAATCCAGCTGATGCAGCACCTGGAACGGTCCGCGCGGAGTTTGCAGAGTCAGTGGGAGAAAATTCGGTGCACGGGTCTGATGCACCGGAAACAGCCGCGATTGAGATCGCGTATTTCTTCTCAGGTCTCGAACTGGTCGGCTAACGCTACCGGCTCGAGGCTTGCCTTAGATCGCGGCGAAGTCTGAGAAAACTTGTTTGGAGACGATGATTTTCTTCGTCTCTTCTTTTTTTGTCTGGTCTGCCTGCTGCGTGCTCATACCCGCCTCATTATTAGATACCCGTACCATGACCGAACTCCGTTACTAAATACAACGCCGTGTGTCCCGCGACGCCTTTACAACGTTGCGCGACTCATCATCGCAAATCAACACATATTAATAGAATATGGCGTTACTAGGCCTATTACCGGATAATTTGGTGCGGAATGTTGAGGTTTTAATCACCTGTTGCGAGGAAAACACTTTCGCGGCATGCTGCGTCACCGGACCACGCAAGAGGCCTTGAGGGCAAGCTATGACGAGCACGAAGCTACGGCAGGATCCTCACAAGATCCGGGAACTGAGTGATAAAAATCTTGAGACAGCCATTGGCCGGGCCGTGAGAGAGCATCGCAAGGCGCGCTCGATGACCGTGGCTGATCTCGCTGACGTCACCGGCCTTTCAATCGGAATGCTCTCGAAGATCGAAAACGGCGTTACATCTGCGTCCCTTACAACGCTGAAGATTGTCTCTGATGCGCTCTCGGTGCCGATAACATCACTATTCCGTCGTTTTGAAGAACGGCGTGAGGCGGTCCATGTCAAAGCCGGTGAAGCGCTCGAGATCGAACGCGAAGGGACGCGCGCAGGGCATCAGTACAGGCTATTGGGACATCTAGGCGCAAACAACAGCGGTGTGGTGGTTGAGCCGTATCTGATCGAATTGACGGAAGCATCCGATACGTTTCCTATCTTTCAGCATGACGGCATTGAGCTTTTATATGTGCTCTCCGGTGAAGTTCGGTATCGCCACGGCGATGATGTCTATCATCTGCGCCCCGGTGATAGCCTGTTTTTTGATCCCGACGTGCCACATGGGCCAGAAGAGCTTATCGGTCTGCCGATCCATTTTCTGACGGTCATTTCTTACCCACAGAACGAAAGGTAAAGTTTCCTGAGAGGAAATTTTAATTCTCTCATTGAAACTTCTTGGGCGGCGGATTAGGGTCTTCTAAACACCAATTTGGAGGCGCCGATGTGCGGAATTGTTGGGCTGTTCCTCAAGGATAAATCGCTTGAACCAAAGCTGGGTGAGATGCTCACCGATATGTTGATTACCATGTCGGATCGTGGCCCGGACAGTGCGGGTATCGCGGTTTACGGTAAAGATGACGCTGGTCATAGCAAACTAACGGTTCAGGCCGCGGATCCAAGCGTGTTTGATGGCTTGGACAAAGCGCTTGGTAAAGCCCTCGGTTCAGAGGTAGGTATTCATCTTAAAGACACGCATGCGGTGCTTGATCTGCCAGAGGGAAAGACAAAAGACGCTCGCGCGGCCCTCGTCGAAATCAATCCTGACGTTCGGGTGATGAGCGCCGGAGAAACCATTGAAATATATAAGGAAGTTGGTCTTCCAGGTGACGTTGCAGAACGCTTTGATATCCCGCGTTTGACCGGTACCCATGGGATCGGACATACAAGGATGGCGACAGAAAGCGCCGTAACAACGCTCGGCGCACACCCGTTTTCCACCGGGTCTGATCAATGTCTGGTTCATAACGGGTCGCTTAGCAATCACAACTCTCTGCGTCGGAAGCTGGCGCGAGAAGGCGTCACGGTTGAAACCGAGAATGACACAGAGGTGGCCGCCGCTTACCTCACCTGGAAAATGCAGCAGGGCGAAAGCCTTGGTGAAGCGCTTGAAAGTGGCATAGACGACCTCGACGGATTTTATACATTCGTGGTCGGCACCAAGGATGGTTTTGGCGTCGTGCGCGATCCGATAGCTTGTAAGCCTGCGGTAATGGCGGAGACCGACCAATATGTCGCTTTCGGCAGCGAATATCGCGCGCTCGTGGGTCTTCCGGGCATAGAAGAGGCGCAGGTCTGGGAGCCTGAGCCCGCAACCGTATATTTCTGGACGCATTGATATGCAGCATTACGATATCGAAGCACACGGCCTGCGCGGCCTCAATGAGGCGCTGCAGGCGCAAAGCCAACAAACAAACGAGACAGCGTGGGATGTGGTAAACCCGCGCGGTAGCCATGCAATCGCCGTTGGACTGGACGCACCGATTGAGGTGACTGTGAATGGCTCCACCGGATATTATTGTGCTGGCATGAATCAGCAGGCGACCATTCGGGTGAATGGCAACGTTGGGCCCGGTGTGGCCGAGAACATGATGAGCGGCGCGGTAATCGTAGAAGGCGATGCCAGCCAATACGCAGGCGCGACTGGGCATGGTGGCCTGTTGGCGATCAAGGGCAATGCCTCATCGCGCTGCGGTATTTCGATGAAGGGTATCGACATAGTGGTTCAAGGAAATGTGGGCCATATGTCGGCCTTTATGGCGCAGGCGGGCAATCTGGTGATTTGTGGCGATGCCGGTGACGCGCTTGGCGATTCCATTTATGAAGCGCGGCTTTTTGTGCGCGGTTCCGTCAAAAGCCTTGGTGCCGATTGTATCGAAAAGGAAATGCGTCCGGAGCATATCGACATTCTGACAGACTTGCTCGATCGCGCGGAAATTGACGCTAATCCGAAAGACTTCAAACGCTACGGATCGGCGCGACAGCTCTATAATTTCAACATCGACAACGCTTATTGAGGACGCGCATCATGGCCAAAGATGAACAAAGCCCACCTCAGACTTTACCAAGATATTCCAATACGTTCACGCCAGAAGTGAATGCAGAAATTCGACGTGCGGCGGCGACAGGAATTTATGATATCCGCGGTGGTGGAGCCAAGCGTAAGCTGCCGCATTTCGACGATCTCGTGTTTCTTGGGGCGTCCATGTCACGCTATCCGCTGGAAGGTTACCGCGAGCGCTGCGACACGAACGTTACCCTCGGCACGCGCTTTGCAAAAAAGCCAATCGAATTGAAGATCCCAATTACTATCGCAGGCATGAGCTTTGGCGCGCTCTCGGCCCAAGCCAAAGAAGCGCTTGGGCGTGGGGCCTCGATGGCTGGCACATCGACCACCACGGGAGACGGTGGCATGACGCCGGAGGAACGCGGTCAATCTGAACGGTTGGTTTATCAGTATCTCCCCTCTCGCTACGGGATGAACCCGGTTGACCTGCGCAAGGCTGACGCGATTGAGGTTGTTGTCGGGCAGGGTGCGAAGCCTGGCGGTGGCGGCATGCTCCTGGGACAGAAAATCTCTGATCGCGTGGCAGAAATGCGCACGCTTCCCAAAGGTATCGATCAGCGCTCCGCTTGTCGCCATCCGGATTGGACGGGGCCTGACGATCTCGAAATCAAGATCATGGAGCTACGTGAAATCACCGGCTGGGAAAAGCCGATCTACGTGAAAGTCGGGGCTGCAAGGCCTTATTTCGACACAACGTTGGCGGTGAAGGCCGGAGCCGATGTTGTGGTCATCGACGGAATGCAGGGGGGCACGGCGGCGACGCAGGATGTGTTCATCGAGCATGTGGGCATCCCGACGCTCGCATGCATTCGTGAGGCGGTTCAAGCGCTGCAGGATCTTAATATGCACCGCGAAGTACAGCTTGTCGTCTCGGGTGGCGTTCGCTCTGGCGCTGACGTTGCCAAAGCACTTGCCCTCGGGGCAGATGCGGTGAGCATCGGGACGGCCGCGATGATCGCTCTCGGCGATAACGACCCGAAATGGGAGGCGGATTATCAGGCCCTCGGCAGCACGGCCGGTGCGTATGATGACTGGCACGAAGGCCAGGATCCGGCCGGAATTTCCACCCAAGACCCAGAACTTTCAAAACGTCTCGACCCTGTCGAGGCTGGCCGTCGGCTGAACAATTACCTAAAGGTGATGACGCTAGAGGCCCAAACCCTGGCGCGAGCCTGCGGCAAGAACCACGTTAACAACCTTGAGCCCGAGGACCTTGCCGCGCTCACGGTCGAAGCCGCGGCGATGGCCAAGGTGCCGCTCGCCGGAACCTCTTGGATACCAGGCGCATCCGGCGCATAGTAGCGCAAAACTAAAGGGAGTTTGGGGATGACCACTGATCTGGCCGCCTTCGCCGCTGAAAACGGCGTTAAGTATTTCATGATTTCCTTCACCGATCTTTTTGGAGGTCAGCGGGCCAAGCTGGTCCCGGCGCAGGCAATTGCCGATATGCAGGAGGAAGGCGCGGGCTTTGCCGGTTTCGCCACATGGCTCGATATGACGCCTGCGCATCCGGACATGCTAGCGGTGCCTGATCCAAGTTCCGTTGTGCAACTGCCGTGGAAGCCCGAAGTGGCCTGGGTTGCGGCAAACCCTGTGATGGAGGGTGAAGACGTCGCCCAAGCGCCTCGTAATGTGCTACGGCGTCTGATCGATGAGGCGGCGGGTGAAGGCCTGCATGTCAAAACCGGGGTGGAATGCGAATATTTCCTGCTTACACCCGATGGTAGCCAGCTGTCTGATGAGTTCGATACGGCCGAAAAGCCTTGCTATGACCAGCAGGCGGTGATGCGGCGGTATGATGTGGTGCGCGAGATTTGTGACTACATGCTAGAAATGGGGTGGGGCCCGTATCAGAATGACCATGAGGACGCCAACGGTCAGTTTGAAATGAACTGGGATTTTTCCGATGCGCTTGTCACGGCTGACCGGCATTCCTTTTTTAAGTTCATGACCAAGTCGGTGGCCGAACGGCACGGTTTTCGGGCCACGTTCATGCCCAAGCCTGTTGAGGGTCTCACTGGCAATGGCTGTCACGCGCATATCTCGGTTTGGGATGCGGCAGGTGATAAGGCCAAGGTCAACATGTTCGCCGATGACGATATGGAGTTGGGTCTCTCAGAGAAGGGTCGCAACTTCCTTGGCGGTATAATGAAACACGCCTCCGGTATGGCGGCGATCACCAACCCCACGGTTAACAGCTACAAACGCATCAACGCGCCGCGCACCACATCAGGGGCCACTTGGGCGCCCAATACCGTGACTTGGACGTCGAATAACCGCACGCACATGGTGCGCGTGCCTGGTCCGGGGCGGTTCGAACTGCGTCTGGCGGATGGTGCAGCCAACCCATACCTACTGCAGGCGGTGATTATTGCTGCCGGGCTTGACGGTGTCCGCACCCAGGCCGATCCGGGCAAACGCTATGAAATCGATATGTATGCCGAAGGTCACAAGGTGCGCGGCGCGCCGCGCCTGCCGCTCAACATGCTCGACGCCATCCGCGCTTTTGATCGTGACAAGCTTTTGAAATCGGCCATGGGAGATGAATTTTCTGCTGCTTTCATAAAGCTGAAAACAGCAGAGTGGAATTCTTTCACGGCGCATTTCAGCCAGTGGGAAAAGGACAATACGCTCGATATTTGATCAGCTTTTAAGCGGCTTTGTCCTCTTCAGCTTTCAGAAGTGAAAGACCCTTGTAGAGCGCTGCGATAATCTCTGCCTCAGTGATGCAAAACCGCGCCGAGGGGGAGATATCGACCGTGCCATCAGAGCCAATAGGCGTATGCTCTCCCCCGGTGCCCCGCACGGACAACCCCAAAGGCTTGGCGATCTGCTTGGCGCGCTTATCGGTGCCATCAGCGGTCAGATTAGGCAGCTGAATATGCACGGAGGCGCGCATGCCGGTGCCAAGGTTGGTGGGGCAGGAGGTGACCACGCCGTAGGTGTCAGACGTGGCGAACGAAAGCCCTTGGATACCCGACACCACATCCAGAGCGGTTTTCAAGCGGTCAAACACCTTGTTCAGGATGGTGCCTTTTTCCATGCACATGATGCGCAGGTGATCCTCTTCGCCAACCCAAATGATGAAACTGCGATCCTCAGACACATAGCAGCCCCGACCGTAGGGCCAGTCAGCCGCGATACCGGCGGCGAGCAGGTAGCGATCATTGCTCATATCTTTGAACATGATATGCGCATCGACCAATGCCTGATAGGCGTCTTCGTTAATCTCATTGGGGTTGCCGGGGGTAAGAGAGTGATAACCTCCACCGTAATCAGGATCGGCGATCAAAACCTCAAAGGCCTGCATCATCTTGGTCTCAAGCGCCACGCGATCTTCGCGGCTCATTGCGCCAGGCAGCGGGAAGTCAGCTAGATTGCGACCAACCCGCACCCGCATCGAAAGCGCCGGTAGACCAAGTTCGGCTAGGTCCAGCACACCACCGTCCGGAAGGCCGTCCACATTGGTAAATGACCAGTCATTAACATGAGTGGCATCCTCGCCCACCTTATGTTGTGCCGCGAGCGCCTTGGCAAAGAAGGGGCGGAAGCGGTCATAATCCTCGGGTTGGCAAGCATAACAGCCCATTTCGCTATCCGGGTTTTCAAGCCCGGAATTCATGCATGTCATCAGGCCCGCTTTGCCTGCGTCATCAAGGCTTGCAAAATACTGGGGATCAAACACTTGAAGCGCGATATTCTGGGGATTTTCCGCCTTCAATTCGGCAATTTTGGAAAGCTGTTCATCAAAGGGCATCTTCGCGCTCCGCAAGGTAGTTGGCACAGTTGATCATGTCCTCTACCAGTTCGTATTCTGGAAGGCCAATACGCCGCCAGTTCGACACGTCAATCCTGTCAATCACTTCCGAATGCTCACCGGATGATCCACGTGCCTGACCGTTCCGCGCACGGCACAGCTTGTCTATCTCTTCAAAGCCAATCGCCTCGATCAGTTTTGGCACCAGGATATGCACAGAGCCGCGCATGCCGGTTCCGATATTGGATGGGCAACAGGTCACGGCGCCGAATTTGGGGTGCATCATGAACACATCCTCGACACCGGTGCTTTCACGTACGCCTGTCTCAATTGCGGCCGCAGCACGGCTAAGTCGCGAGAAGACGGCCTTCACATCGCCCCCTTGCTGCATCGAGATGATGCGCAGGTGATCGCCTTCATTGACCCAGTTCACGAATTGCTTGTCCTGGCTGAGGTAGACGCCGCGCCCATGGGCCAGTGTTCGTGATAACCGCTCGCCGCCTGCATCCGGTCTCCACCGCGAAACAGAAAATGATCATCGATTAGCTGCTGCCGCTCGGCATCTGTCATCGTCGTATGCCGGTAGAACGATCCTTTGAGATCAGAGTCGTTCGGTATGGTCGCGTAAACCTTTTCCATCAGGTCCGCGATTTCCTCACGG
The DNA here is from genome assembly GCA_038531775.1 of Pseudomonadota bacterium. GTDB lineage: Bacteria > Pseudomonadota > Alphaproteobacteria > Rhodobacterales > Rhodobacteraceae > Roseovarius. Next base: position 42,721 of record JBCBBI010000023.1, read on the forward strand.
CTTTCCTTGCTGCCACCGGGATTGAGTGGGAACATGGTGAGGTTGCGCGCCACACGAATGCGGGTGGAAATGATCTTTGACTGAGCGCTCTCGGTAAGGTCCACACTTATGCGGTCAGGGTCCATTCGCTCTGAAGGCGTGCCCTCGAGATTGCTGCCCTCCGCCATGGAGAAGCCTTTGTGGTATTTCTCAATGACGGGATAGAAGAATTCGGAGAAGTCATCATAGCTTTCGCGGTCGCCTGCGTGACAGCCCACAAAGCTTTCCGGATACATGACGCCAGTATTGATCGTGCGCGCCATTGTCCATTTTGCAGGGCCTGTGCTTTGCTTATCTTTGAGCTTGTCCCAAAGCTCTGGCGTGCACACTTGTGCTGCTAGAGAAGTGTGCTCTGCGTTGCGCGCGGCGCTTAATTTTTCTTTTGGATAGAGATTTTGCGCCAGTGAGTCCTCGAACCGGAAGTCATAGTCCGGATTGTATTCTTCTGTCATAGTTCCGTCACTTGCTATGTGCTGATGTGTCCGGGAAGTTAGACCGTATGCCGGGGTATTCCATTAAAACTTAAGCTGCGTTGCAGCATGGAAATCCGGCACAAACTGGAAAATCCGCTTTGTTCCGCTACAATCTTGGGCGTTAAGGTGCGTGAACCCAAAGCGCATTAAAACAAAGCACGCGAGCCAGAATTCGGAAGGAGACCAGCTATGCTTATTGGTGATCGCCTCGCCTCACAGCCCAAAGCACCCCCATTTACAGTGACCAAAGATCAAATGGTAGCAGACGCTGTAACCACAATGGCAGAGCGCAATTATGGGGCTACGATTGTCGTAGACGATGATGAACGCGTTGTTGGAATTCTGACCGAACGCGACGTGGTCCGAAAGATCGTGGATGCTGGTATTGACGCAAAGGCCACGCCAATTTCCGAGGTGATGACGAGCGATCCAAGCGTCGCATTGGAAACCGACGAAGTTGAATCCTGGATGAAGACTATGAGCGAGAAGCGGTTTAGGCGCATCCCCGTCGTGGACGATCAGCACAAGATTCGCGCAATTCTAACCCAGACCGACCTGATCGCTTATGCATGGCCGGTATTGCTCGCCCAAACCAAGGAAATAGCAGAGCGCGACTCGCGCAGGCGATTTTACGCTTTGTTGATCGGCGGTGGTGTCTTGATCTATGCGCTTGCCATGGTGATATTGTTCAGTTCTCTGAGGTCGTAACGACCAGACACTTGCAATCACTGCCCGGTTGCTTTTAAGCACGACACGCTCGGCATATGCGAAAATGGGGGCGGGGCAGCGAATGCATAGACAAAAAGAACTGTTGCGCTTTGTATCAAAAGATGCAGTTGGCATTGAAATCGCACCTTACTTCAACCCCTTAGCGTCTAAAGCGGACGGCTACAAATGCCTGATCATTGATATCTTCGACGAAGATCAATTGCGCGCGAATGCAAAGAGCGATCCCAACATCCCCGATGCGCGGGTCTCTGAGATTGAATCCGTGGATTTTGTTGGCGATGCCTCTCGGCTTGATGAGCTATTGAGAGGTCGCCCGGAGTTTGGGGCCTGCGACTACGTCATCTCTTCGCACAATTTCGAACATCTGCCCAACCCGATCCGGTTTCTTCGGGGCTGCGCGGAGGTGATGCGACCGGGCGGCGTTTTGTCTATGGCGATCCCGGATTACCGCGCCTGTTTTGATCATTTTAGGTTTCCGACGCGACTCTCGGATTGGATAAGTGCTTATCATGAGGATCGGCGCAAGCCTGCGCTGCAAACCGTTTTGGATGCGAAGCTTGGCACATCCATGTATTCGGACAAGAACGGTGTGGCGCGTCCTGGGTTTGCTCTTGGTAGTGCGAGGTTGGAGCGGTTCAGATTTGGCCATAACTTACCGCGCATTTATGAGCAGTACTTGGACAAGCCAGAGCACTATATTGATACGCATTGTTCCGTCACATGCCCTGAAATCTTCCATTTACTGGTCAACGACCTTATTCACATCGGGTTGGTGAACTTTGAAATCCTATCAATCAGCAAAACCAACGGCATTGAATATTTCGTGCATTTGCGCAAGCCTGCGCAAGAGATTGTTCCGGATCAGACGGAATACAAGGCAAAGCGCCCACGCCTTTTGAATGAGGCCCGTTTGGCCATCGGCAACGGAAATGATAGCCGACTACATAGTTGGCTCATGAATGCAATTCATGACGATTGGGCACGTCGTCTTTTAGGATTAAAAAGCTACTTGGTGAACAGCGGTTAAAGTCAAAAGAGTTTCTCAATAAATCTTAATCACAGCTAATCGCGAAACGCAGCATGACAGCCATATATCGTGCGCCTTCTACCTTTTGCCGATGCCTCAGGTTTCGGATGAAAGGCTTTAGGTATTGGCTTCGCGTATCTTGTCTGCGGCGTCTTTGTCAAAATTAATGCCATTGTCTTCGAAAAGCTTATCGAGCTCGCAGGACAGAACCATCTCTGTAATGATGTCACAACCACCAACAAACTCGCCCTTGACATAGAGCTGCGGGATTGTCGGCCAGTCCGAGTAATCCTTGATGCCTTGCCGGATCGCGTCATCGGCCAATACGTTTATGTCCGTATATTCGATACCCATATAGTTGAGTACACCTGCCACGCGGTTCGAAAACCCACATTGTGGCATGTTGCGTGTACCTTTCATAAAGAGCACGACGTCGTTTGCCTTCACGGTCTCGTCGATCACGGTTTGAGCGTCTGCTTGAACTTCGGTCATGTCATTTCGCCTTTGGTACGAAGAATTTTGCATAATCGTCAGGGGAACGGGGCACTTTCCAAGTGGTGACATTGCCGCCACCGACGCCTGATTGATAATCGGATTGAAGTATGTGATGGCCCATTCCTGGCTCGCTGCCGCGTCTGCCCGGTTTGCTGCGTTGGCCCATGACCGCCAAAGCGGCGATGATCGCAACGATGGCAAGGATCACTAGAATGAATACCCAGTCCATTTTAATCCGGTGCCTTCGTTGTCAGTGCAAGCGCGTGCAATTCACCGCTTGGTCCATCCATTTTACCTTTGAGCGCAGCATAGACCGCGCGTTGCTGTTGCACACGGTTCATATCGCGAAAAGCCTCGTCGATGACCTCGGCCGCATAGTGGTTGCCGTCGCCCGCCAAATCGGTAATCGTGACCTTTGCGTCGGGAAAAGTCTCTTTGATCAATTCCTCGATTTCCTCGGGTTGCATGGGCATGCGGCGCGCGCTCCTTTGTGTAGCCACTAGATGTAGAGGCCCAAATACTAGAGCGCAAGACATCCTAGGGCCAGAAGCGTCTAAATCTCCTCGCCTTTTTTAAGCAGTTCATCGATCAGTTTGCGCTGTAATTCACCGCTATCGCCGCCACCGAAATGAATGGCGCCGCCAGAATAAAGCGTACCAAAGCTCTGCTGTAGATTGGCCACCTGACCCAGACCCGAAATTAGTTGATCTTTTTCTAATGGCCGAAGGGGATGAATAAAGGTCGACCACAGAAAGCCGCGGGCGATTGCATAGCGCGCATCAAGTGCCGTATCGAAATTCGCCTGCATCATACGCAGCATTTGCTCTGGCGAGACCTCCGAGGCTGGCTTGACCCGCGCCATCGCCCGCATTCTGTCCGCGGTGGGATCGGTGATAATCAGGATCGGAACTTCGGCGATCTGGAACTGCCATGCGGTGCCATTGGTTTGTGCTTTTGGGTCCAGGGCCCGGACAATTTCATCAAGCCGCGCCAGCGTCATTGAAGGCTCGGCCTCTGCGGTGTCTTCCGCCTCAGGCGGTGTGGTATCCGTCTCTGGGGCTGCCTGATTTTCCTGCGGGGCGCCGTCTTCGGCTTGTGGTTCTTGTTTCGGCTCTGTCTCGGTGTTTTGCGCGAAGGCCCAAATCGGTGAAAAGAGCAGTGCGAGAAGGAAAGCGACGCGTGTCATGCAGGATACCTCTTTGCGTTGTATGTGAAAGAGTTGCATGCCTAGGCACGTTCGCCAAGTCTGCGCAAGAAAACGTGAACCAAAAGGGATCAGTCGAAGGTCTTGCCAAAGCTTTCGCGGAATACAGTCGAAAGCTGCTCAAGAGGAGCACTTTTATCGCCAAAGCTGACCTGCGTGCCGCCAAACTGGCCAACTTTTGTTGCTGGCACGCCTGCAGCATTTGCCGCTGACATGAGCGCCGCTGCTTGTTCTTTCGGCACCGCCAAAAGATAACGCGCCTGATCTTCGCCGTAGAGAAGCGCGATACCGTTTATAGTGATTGAAATTCCGACACCTGCCGCCTCTGCCAGCTCAAACGCCGCCAATGCAAGCCCGCCATCGGACAGGTCCGTGCAGGCGCGGATCGATGACGTGTTGGCGCGGATGAAATCGCCGGCCCGTTTTTCGGCGTCAAGATCAACGAGCGGCGCTGCGCCTTCAATCCTGCCAAGAATTTCGGCCAGCAGAGCCGACTGTCCCAGATGACCGGTGGTTTGCCCAAGCAGGATTGCCACGTCGCCGTCTTGGGCGTTGTCTGTAATTGCGTTGTTCGGGTCAGAGATCAGGCCTACTGCGCCTATCGTGGGCGTAGGCAGGATCGCCTGACCGTCCGTTTCGTTGTAAAGTGACACGTTGCCCGAAACGATGGGCATATCGAGCGCAGCAACCGCCTCTCCAATACCCTTAATAGCCTGCACGAACTGCCCCATGATCTCTGGCTTTTCAGGGTTGCCGAAGTTCAGATTGTCGGTGCTGGCGAGGGGCAGGGCGCCCAGAGAGGTGAGATTGCGGTAGGCCTCGGCCACCGCCTGTTTCCCGCCCTCAAATGGATTGGCTTTGACATAGCGCGGCGTCACGTCAGAGGTGAACGCCAGCAGTTTCTCGGTGCCGTGCACGCGAATGAGACCCGCCCCATTACCCAGATTCCGAGCGCTATCTGCCATCACCATGGAATCGTACTGCTCATAGACCCACTGGCGTGAGCAATAGTTAGGTGACGCGATCAATGCGCGAAGTGCGTCCATCGGATCAAGTTCAGCGGCAGCGCTTGTATCGACGTCAGCAGCAAGTACCGGTTCATTCCACGGGCGATCATATTCGGGCGCGGAGCCTGACAGGGTGGCCAGCGGTAAATCTGCCTTCACCTCATTGCCATGCATGATAAGGAAGCGATCTTCGGCGATGGTCTCACCAACGATCGCGAAGTCGAGATCCCATTTCTCAAAGACTGCGCGCGCCTCTTCCTCTAGCTCAGGGCGCAGCACCATCAGCATGCGTTCCTGGGACTCCGAAAGCATCATCTCGTAAGCGGTCATGTTCTCTTCGCGTTGTGGCACGCGGTCAAGGTTGAGCTTTACGCCCAGGCCACCCTTGTCACCCATCTCAACGGCAGAGCAGGTCAGGCCAGCAGCGCCCATATCCTGGATTGAGATAACAGCGCCTGTCGCCATCAATTCAAGGCAGGCTTCCATCAGGCGTTTTTCCGTAAACGGATCGCCCACCTGAACCGTAGGGCGTTTCTCCTCAATGCTGTCATCGAACTCGGCGCTGGCCATGGTTGCCCCGCCAACACCGTCGCGACCTGTTTTGGCGCCGAGATAAACCACCGGCATCCCGACGCCGGACGCGGCCGAGTAGAAAATCTTGTCACTGTCTGCGAGCCCTGCGGCGAAAGCATTGACCAGACAGTTACCATTGTAAGCGGCGTCAAAGCGCACTTCGCCCCCGGCGCAGGGCACGCCGAAGCAGTTGCCGTAACCGCCAACGCCTGCCACGACGCCATGAACAAGCTGTCGGGTTTTGGGATGCGACGGTTCTCCGAAGCTCAACGAGTTCATCGAGGCAATCGGGCGCGCGCCCATGGTAAAAACATCGCGCAGGATTCCCCCCACACCTGTCGCAGCCCCTTGATAGGGTTCGATATAGGAGGGGTGGTTGTGGCTCTCCATTTTAAACACCACAGCCTGACCATCGCCTATGTCAACAATCCCCGCGTTTTCACCTGGGCCACAGATCACCTGAGGACCGTCGGTGGGCAGGGTGCGCAGCCATTTCTTAGAAGATTTGTAAGAGCAATGCTCATTCCACATTGCCGAGAAGATGCCAAGCTCCGTAAATGAAGGCTCCCGGCCTATGATCTCTAGGATGCGCTCATACTCATCCGGTTTCAAACCATGGGCTTCGATCAGATCGGGCGTGATGGCCGGTTCCTGCATAAGCTCCTGTCCCCCGAGGTTATGTCTGCTCGCGCATCTCTTAGCGCTGTGCCTGTCGATTTGAAAGCCCAAACCAAGCCTTTATGGATGACCACGGCGTTCTGTCTTAATGACAGTGTCACCAGAATTTTTCCAACCCACTGTCACGGTCTTCGGAGCAAAGGATTCTTTATAACTCTTTGGCGTTATAAACGTCCGCTTAGAGCCCACTTTGACAAATGCTTCGCTTTGTTCGAAGGTCGGTTTTAGTATTTCGATGCAAGTTATACGATTGACGAGGCGGCGCTCCTGACCGCTTAACTTGCCGAGTTGGGCAGAAATCACCAATAAGCGAGACTGAACATGGATCCTGCACTCTTTGCCGCTTTTCTCATTGCGACCTTCGTGATCGTTGCATCGCCCGGACCCGGGGTCGCCTTGGCTTCCAGTCAGGCCGTTCGGTCTGGTTTGCGGGCCGCGTTTGCGACAGTATTGGGTGATGCGCTCGGATCGGTCGTCCATATCGTGGTCGTGGTTCTTAGCCTGCAAGCGCTGCTAGCAGCGCTTGCAGGC
>JBCBBI010000024.1:0-44318 GCA_038531775.1 Pseudomonadota bacterium
TCGAGGGTTCGAATCCCTTCCTGTCCGCCATCACGACATCTTGCCCCGAAAATCCCCCTAAAGCCTTGAAAGGCAATGATGTTTTAGGGGTTCGAAAACCCATTTTGCGGCAATACGCCGGTGCCGCCGAAAATGCCAGTTTGAGCACGGTTTGCTTGTCCTCCAATCGGTCTGAACGCCAGAGATTTACTGGGTTTGCAAGGAATGCCATCGCCGGTTCGAAAACCTCGTCAAAGGGTCGGACCGGCTTGCCCGAGGTCTCCAGTCGTTCGTTGAGGAGCAGCCGTTCGGACTGGAGCTTCGCCAACCGTTTTTCATAGGCTTTGGCGACCGCTGTGCTGTCCGCGTCGACGATCCGGTCCACCAGCGCATCAACCTGGGCATCGATCTTGACCAGGGACGCTTTGAGCGCCGTTGCGATGGTCTTGGCCTGGGCCGCGCGCTGGTCCCACACATTGCGGAGCATGTCGGACACCATGGCAAACAGCGTCTGGGTCGGCGTGAGCGTTTCCAGCATGTCGGCAAAAGCGCCTTCGATCTCGTCCTTCGGGATCGACTTCCGCGCGCTGGGACAGGCGCCCTTAGTGTTGAAGCATTGATAGTAAGGATAGCGCCGGGTCCGGCCCTTGGACCAACACGCGGTGAGCGGATGATCGCAATCGGCGCAGACGACAGCGCCGCGCAAGGGGAATGCGTCGTCGATATCGGCGCGGGCGGGCGCATGACCGCCTGCAGCCAATCGCTCCTGGATCTGAAGATATTCCTGGTAGGTGATCAGGCCCTCATGCTGCCCCCCGCGTAAGGACACCCCCCACTCTTCGCGTTCCACCATGCCCGCATAGACCACGCGGTTGAGGATGCGGTTCGCTGTTTCGTTGGTCACCGTCCCGTGGCGGGTTTTCGGGAACTCCGGCTGATACTCAAGAAACCGCTTCACCTCCGCCTGGGTTTGGAACCTGCCGGAGGCAAACCCGCGCAGGGCTTCTTCGATGATAATTGCCAAGGGTTCGTCCCGCACAAGGACAACCTGGCGACCTGGGTCGTTGAAACTAAGATGTGCAGAAACATAACATCCATCCTCCGCTGAGGACATGATCCGGCCATGGTGTATCTCAACAGGCTCGTTTGACTGATAATTGCGATAGGTGAGCGATTCACTCCACGCCCCCTCGAAATCCACAAGCGCCGCGAGCAACCGCTCTCCCCTTTGCTCGCAGGCTGCGCCCAGCCGACGGCTACGGACGCTGCCAACACAGATGCCAATACCGCCAAAACCCTCATTCATTCCTCCGTGATCCGTCCTGGACAGGAGAAATCTATCGTCGCCCCAGAGGGCACGAAAGACCAGGGAAACGGCGTATCAGGGCGAGTTGAGACATGAGACGTCTTGTTGAGACGTGCCGGACAACCTTGAGACTTGCGGCATGCCACGGCCCATGCGACCTGTCCGCAACTCAAGTGCAGAGACCCCCACACAGCGATATCTATGGACGCTCCCTTTCCCACCTTTCGTTCGGCTGGCGGTCTACGTTGCTGCTCGTCTTGGCTCTGCACCTCGTGGTGAGCGGACCGTACTCTTGGGGGCAATCGACCCATCGGCAACCTGTCTTGAGAACGTGGATCATGCCTGAGATCACCCGCCGATCATCGACCCGCCGTGCCCCAGGTTGGTTCTTCGGCATGAAGGGCTCAATCGCCGCCCACTGCTCGTCGTTCAGCCAAAATAGCCTGATCATTACTCGCTCCGCCGCCACTTCGACGTTGCAAATCACGATTTGCCATCAATGATCAATGAGCTGATTGGGTATCGACCTTAGGCATACTTAATCGGCGCGAGGCGCCTAACACCTTACTGGAAAACGGAGTTCGGAAGCCACAGAACGAGGTCTGGTAGCCAAATAATAAGCGCCAATACAAGGAGCTGAAGCAGAACAAACGGCACAACGCCGCTATAGATCTGCCGCATACTGATCTGGTCCCCAGCGGCGCCTTTGAGATAGAAAAGAGCGAACCCAAAGGGGGGCGTCAGAAATGACGTTTGCAAATTGACTGCCATCAACACGGCAAACCAATAAATCATATCGGACTTTGCCACGTGGTCACCGAGGTCCATCAACCCGACAATCGGCGCCACAATCGGGAGCATGATCAGAGTAATCTCGATCCAGTCGAAGAAAAAGCCGAGCGCGAAGATCATCGCCATCAACATGAATAGGATTCCCCAATCCCCCATATTGAGGCTGAGCGCTAACTCAATAATAAAATGCTCGCCCCCGATGACGCGGAAGACATAGGCAAAGCTCGTTGCAGCGACAAATATGAAAAAGAGCATCGCGAGCGTACGCACAGATCCATCCATTGCATCGCCTAGGACAGAAAAATTGATACGCCCCCGAATTAAACCGAGCAACAACGCGCCTAACGCCCCCACCCCGGCCGCCTCGGTCGGCGTCGCGACGCCACCAAGGATAGATCCGAGGACGATGATGATCAGGATCAGTGGAAACCCAAAAGATACAGGTGCATCCCGCCATAGCGCTTTTTTCTCTTCCGCCGTCATCGCGGGTACGCGCGGCGCAAGGCTTGGGTTCATCGTGGCGCGTACCACAATAAAAATCATGTAGATCGCCGCGAGCAAAAGCCCGGGCAACAAGGCCGCAACAAACAGCTTTGCCAGATTAATGGTGAGGATATCCCCCATGAAAACCAGCATCACGGATGGTGGAATAAGAATGCCCAAGGTCCCCGCTGACACAACGGTGCCGCCAGCCAACTCCGGCGAATAGCCGCGATCAATCATCGTCGGCAACGCCAGCACTGTCAGCATCACGACCGACGCGCCGACGATCCCCGTGGCTGCTGCAAGAATCGTCCCGAGCCCCGTGACGGCCAGGGCAAGTCCACCAGGGACATTGCGCAATAGTTTTTGCAGCGTCAGCAACAAATCCTCAGCAAGCCTACTTTTTTCAAGCAGGACGCCCATGAAAATAAACATGGGTGCCGCAATGAGCACCTGGTTTTGAATCGATCCCCCAAACACTCGGTTGGGCAGGATCGCAGCTTGCGCGAGGTCTATTTGCCCCAGGGCGATGGCGATCAGTCCGAAGATGAACGTGACACCGGCAAGCACGACAGCGACGGGCAAGCCCGAGAACATACCAATGATCAACGCACCGAACATCAGGAGCGGAAGAATGTCGATCAGGAATTCCATAGCCCATCCTCACTGCGATAGGCGGTTTCCAGATCACCGCGTAACACCATTAACGCCCGTATCACCACCGACCAGGCGCCGAGTAAGGTAATGAGGGTCGAAATTGGAATAACGGACTTGATGATCCAACGATGATCAAGCCCGAGCCCCTCGGGTGAGGACTCACCCCGCACAAAGGCGCGATGGGCATAGTCAAACCCGGACCAAAGAAGCACCAACAAAAACGGCGTGAGCAACACAATGATCCCGAAAATTTCCAGCTTCAATTTAAAGCGTTGCGAGAAATTTGAGTAAAGAATGTCGATGCGCACATGCGCGTCGCGTGTATACGCGTAGCCGATCCCAAGGAGAACGATCGCGCCGTGGAGATGCCATTGCAATTCCTGCAGGGCGACGGACCCCGTATTGAAGAATTTGCGCCCAACAATATCGTATACGATGACCAACATGAGCGCGACCAGCAGGACGCCCGCAAAACGCGCCGCGTAGGTACAAATCCGTTCAAAAAAATCGGCGACTTTAATCATGCCAAAACCTAGCTCTTCACACCCCAAAACTCGCTTACTTCAGGTAACCTAGGTCATCCCAATTTTTGTAGTTCGCGCGGAAGTCCGAAATGCTCTTCCAAACCCGCGCAAAGTCCTCATCCGCAGCAGCGCGCTCTGCGACAACGTCGTTCCACGCCCCTTCGTAAGCGGCGAGCATTTCCGGCGACCAATAGTGTACGGTCGTTCCGCCTGCGACGAGATCGTTCAGCGGTTGGAGTTGGATAGCTTCTCCTTCGGCGATTGTTTTTGCAACATTCGCAGCACACACCTCTTCGATCGCGGCCTGCTGCTGGTCTTCGAGCGCGTTCCAAACATCTTTGTTGATGATGAACATCAAAAAGGAGCTTTGTTGGTGCCACCCCGGGAAGTAGTAATGAGACGCATGCTCTTGCAGGCCAATCGCTTTATCTAGGGCGGGGAAACTGATTTCGGCGGCATCCAGCGTTCCAAGGTTCAGCGCGGTCATGGTATCGCCCGGCCCCATTGATTGCGCGCGGGCGCCGAGCTTTTGCATCACCGCCGCCCCAAGACCGGTGATACGCATCTTCAACCCTTTTAAGTCTTCAGGCGAATCAATCGGTTTCTTGAACCAACCAGACGCTTCAGGTGCCACAACGGTGCAAAGCTCAGAATGAATATTAAAGGGCGCAGAAATTTCTGCCCAAAGTTCTTCGCCGCCGCCCTGATACCACCATGACGTATATTCCGTTGCATCAGGACCAAACGGGAATGATGTAAAAAGCGCAGCAGACGGAATAAATCCTTCTGCAAGCGAAGAGTAGAACCATGCGGAGGGAACGGCGCCGATGGACACCGCATCCCAAATTTCATTGGTGGTCACCAACGCGCCCGGCGGTTGATAGACAATTTCGACCTCGCCGCCAGTAAGACGTTGCACGCGATCTGCCATTTTCTGGCCACCGGTTCCGAGCACGGGAATCGTGTTCGGAATGTAGGACTGCATGTCGATCTTGTTGGCCTTAGCGTCAGATGCGTCTGGTCCCGCGTAAGCTGCCGAACATCCGAAAAAGATCGCCAGCACTAACGCTGCAACGCTGCGTATTCTTCTTAGCGCCATGTTCCGTCCCTATTCCCTCGGTTAGTTTGCTCCGAGATTAATTTTGCAGACCGAGATTCGCAGGTTTAACGATGCGTTCAAGACCGGAAGGCAAACCCTAAAAGCGGATATTGTCGCAAGCAATGGCGCATCACTTTTGTGTATTTTAATTTGAGCAAGGCAGTGTTCTCGAAACGCAGATGCTGGCCGCGAATTGAATTCAATCTAATTTCTATGACGGGCCGGACGTCTCCACGAGCCCGCTCGACGCTGCCAATACCCAATCGCAAAAGGTCTTAGCGGGCCCTGAAATTTGAGTTTCTGTCGAGGTGACCAGCGCAATTTCGCGCTTTGCCCAATCCTCTTGCAGCGGGACCGACTTGATGGAGAGAAGCTCTTGATAAGGCTCGACAAATTTTTCAGGCAATATCGCCACACCAAGCCGTTCCGACACGAGCGTTCTGGCCACCTCATTGGTCTCGGCCATATAGCGAAATCCAAATTGTGGCCTAGGCGCCGCGGCCATTTTTCTGATGAGCCTCGTCAACGAGCTGTGTTCACCCACGCCAACGATCTGATCATCGATTGCATCAGCGAGCGAAACGCTTTTTTCCCGGGCAAACCTGTGATCCTGCGGCACGGCCAACACCAGTTTATCCTCAACATAGGTTTGCGCGCAGACGGTTTCGGGCACCCGCATCGTTTTCGACACAAAACCGACATCGACAATCCCCTTCTCAACTTGATCAAAGATCATCGGGGTGAGTTGCTCATGAAGTTCGATTTCGATGGTTGGGTGTTCTCCCAAAAAGAGCGCGACATGCTTTGCCAACCCATTTATCAGAGCCGAGCCATTGCTGCTCACCGAAAGGCGTCCGATCTCGCCATCGCGAAACCGTTCCATATCCGATTGGAGCAGGTTGATCGCAGAAAAGGCCTCAGCTGCGCGTTCCGCCAAAAGGCTTCCCGCCTCGGTGATCTCCACCCCGCGCGAATGGCGAATAAAGAGCGTTTGTCCGAAATCAAACTCGAGTTCAGAGATACGGCGACTGACCGACGAAATGGAGAGGTTCAATCGCTCGGACGCGGCGCGAAAACTCTGCGTTTCAGCGACAGCAATAAATACATTTAGGCTCGTCAGATCAATGTGCATTCAGCATCACCCAGGTCACATCGCAAAGAGTGCGTTGCGCTGCGCCTGAGTGCAAGACGTGTTACTGAATCGTCCAATCAACCCTCGCCAAGAACGCCGCTCCGCTGCAACGCCTCGATCTCGGTCTCTGAAAAACCACTTTCCGACAGGGTTTTGCGTCCGTGTTGACCCAATGTCGGCGCAGGATACCGAACAGTGCACGGTTCGTGGCTGAATTTCATCGGAAAGCCAAGCATCTTTACATTGCCATGATCGCCATGATCCACGTCCATCACCATCTCGCGAAACTGAATTTGGGGGTCTTCAAAGACTTCCGGAACGCTAAGGACGGGCCCGACAGGAACGCCCGATGCATTCATTTTTTCGATCCAGTAGTCACTGGTCTGCGTCTTAAAAACCGGTTCGAAGATGTCCTTGACGATGGCGCGGTTCTCCATCCGTTTAGCGTTTGTGTCGATCCGCTCATCTTCAAGACAATGCTCCATATCGAGCACCTTTAGAAACTTCTTGTACACACCATCATTACTCGGCGCAAAGGCAACTGAACCATCCGCAGTTTCCGCAAGTCCATAGGGAGCAACAAGTTGATGGTCGTTACCGCTCCTTTGGGGCTCTACGCCAGCGGCAAGATAATTCGCCGCCTGAAAACTCAAGAAGCTGACCATGCTATCGGTCAAGGCAATATCAATGCACTGAACGCCTGTTGGCTCGTCTTTGTGTCGCCCCACCAGACGGGAACTGATAGCCAACGCGCTATAAAGGCCAACCACCAGATCGCTAATCGGCAATCCGGTGCGCAAAGGCGGACCGTCCGCTTCCCCCGTCACGCTCATAAACCCGCTGAGGGCCTGCGCGATAAAGTCGAACGCGGGGCGTTGTGAGTATGGACCATCCGCGCCAAAGCCGCTGATGCTACACACAATGAGATTTGGACTGATCTCTTCGAGGACGTCCTTGGAAAGCCCCATTTTGTCCAGAACGCCAGGCCGGAAATTCTCAACCAACACATCGGCGCTTTCGAGCAATCGTTTGAGAACATTCATGCCCTCCGGATTGCGCAGATCAAGTGCAACGGACTTCTTGTTCCGATTGTAGCCGGCAAAGTACCAGCTAAAATCATTCACTTTCTCCCCCTGGGCGCGCAGCGGATCGCCCGCCGGCGTTTCAATTTTGATCACATCAGCGCCAAGATCCGCAAGCAGTTGGGTGCCAAATGGGCCCGCAATGATGCGGGTAAGGTCTATAACTCGAATGCCCTGTAAGCTCATCTTACGTCTCCAATCCTCAACCCGTCGCGCGCAAAGCGTTCTCAAACTTATGAGTCACACCGACCGGATGGGCGCTTTGAAGATGCGCGGGCAGTTTTCTCCCGAGATGCTCTGCATACCGAGCGCCTGCTGCGATCAGCGCATCAAGGTCGATGCCTGTCTTCACGCCCTCAAGATGGAGTAGATGGACCAAATCTTCCGTGGCCACATTCCCGCTTGCCCCCGGCGCGAAAGGACAACCGCCAAGCCCGCCGAGAGACGACTCGTACCGCGTTACGCCCGCCTCAAGCCCCGCCAGTATATTTGAAAGCGCCATGCCGCGCGTATTGTGAAAATGGAGCACAATCTCCATTTCTGGCACCTCACTTGAAAGCACTTTAACAAGCTCCCGCACCCGGCTCGGCGACGCGGAGCCGATCGTGTCACCGAGTTTCAGCGTCCGTACACCAATCTCATAGAATTCGCGCGCAATCTTCACCAGCTGTTGCACCGGCGTCGCGCCCTCAAAAGGGCAATCAAACGCAACAGCGATGGCCGCCGCGACGGTCGCATTGTTCTCGCTTGCCAGAGCGACCAGCGGCTTAATCCGGTCAAACGACTCTGCAATCGACGCATTGGAGTTTGCAATAGAGTGCTTCTCGCTAGCAGAAAGGAATGCAACCCACACATCGACGCCAGCGCTCGCGGCTCGTTTGCCGCCGCGTTCATTGGGGGCCAGCGCTTCGATCACCAGACCATCCGTACGCTTCAGGCCGGCAATCATGTCTTCTGCGTCGGCAAGTTGCGGCACCGCTTTCGGTGAGACAAACGAGGTCGCCTCAATACGCGGCATGCCCGCTGCAATCACGCGATTGGCAATGTCGATCTTTTTTGCGGTTGGCAGGAAATCAGCAACGCCCTGAAGCCCATCGCGCAAACCAACTTCTGTAATGGTACAATGATCCATTGTTTTGATCCCTATTTTTCATCCTACGGATAATTTGTTGTCGTTTATTGAGAACACACTGTGTTTTCAGTACGCATCACCACTCCCAGTGAACCGGCTTCACCCCCGCAACCGGGCTGATGAACGTTTTAAGCTCTGAATGATTGAGTGACCCCACATAAGCGGTTCGCAAGTCACTGCCGCCAAAGGCGATGCTGGTCGGGTTTTGAATAGGCGCTGCGGTTTCACTGTAGATGACGTCCCGCGAGAGCGTCTCATTCGCCAGTGCAAACTCGGCATTGGTAATGCGGGTCGCATCCCCTCCGTCGAGCACCGTCACGATCTCTCCCTGCGGTGAGACCCGCAGGATGCGATTCGACACAACGCACGTGATCCACAAATGGCCCTCAACATCGATCGACAAGCCGTCCGGAAATTCACCCGGGCCAAATTCGGCAAAGACGCGACGATTATTCAGTGTACCATCGCCCGTTACGTCGAAACACAAGGTGCGTTTCTTGAATGTCTCATTGAGATAGAGACGACCGCGACCTTGATCGATCTTGAACTCGTTGGCACAGTTCAACCCGGTGGCCATGATCTCCACGACCCCGGCGTTGATCCGAGCAAGATACCCATCTTCTCGCGTCGCGCTGAGCCGCGTCCCATGGGGGGTCGTCGCCATGACACTGAACCAGATTGTCTCATCAGGGCCGACCAGAATGAAGTTCACCTCACCCAGCGCATCCCCCTTCTTGTCGAGAAGAAATGGTTGGGTCAGGCCGTCTGGCGTGATCGCCCAAATCCCGCCTTCTGACCCGATATTGACGAAGACCAAGGTGCCATCGCGCAAAAGGGCAAATCCGTTTGACCGAAACCGCCCCTCCTCATCGGGCCCGAGATAGTCTTGCGTCTCATCGGCATTGATCCGGTAAATCCCGCCGCGGGCGTCACTGCAAAATACGGTTCCATCGGCCTTGCACAGCACGCATTCGGGGCGCGATAGCCCCGTGCCGTACTTTCCGACATCTTCGATGTTCACAACGCCTGTCATCAACCACACTCGAACCAAGAGAACGCCCGAGTATCGAACTCAGTTCCCCGAGTTCCAAGACGTTTTGTGACAATGCAGACTTGCTCAACAAAGAACAGCGCTTTGCCCGCTTTTCGTCTAAACCAAGGCCATGAGATACGTTATTTTCGGCCAAGGCCGCGTTGGAAACAATATCCTGCACTATCTGCGGGCCATGGGCCACGACGCAGAGTCCGTAGATATCATAGAAGACCCTGAAGAGTTGAAGCAATGCCGCGCGCTGGTTGAACAGGCGGATTGCGTCATCGCCACCATTCCCGATAGCAGCCTTCAAGGGTGGTTCGATGAGTGGAAACCGGTCCTTGGCGACACACCGGCGATCCATCATTCCGGCGCCATGGTCATTGAAGGGATGACCAGTTTTCACCCCCTCTACTCATTTCCCAACGCCGTTCTGGATGTCGAAGAGCTGAAATCAATCGCCTTTGCAGTGTCTGGGGAAGGCCCTTCGTTCACAGACATTTTTCCTGGGCTTCCCAATCCCCTGTTTGTCGTGAAGACCGAAGACCGGGCGCGGTATCACGCGCTTGCTGTGCTGAGCGGAAACTTTGCGAGCTATCTGTGGAATTCTACCGCGAGCGGGTTCAGCGAATTTTCCGATGGCGACGTCGCCGATATCATGGCCCCCTATTTAGGCAGTGTGTTGGCGCGGTTTTGCGAAAGCCCCTACGACTCGCTCACGGGACCCGTGGCGCGCCGTGATCAAAAAAGCGCCGAATCTAATCTGCGTGGTTTGCAGTCGGACGAAAAGCTGCACGACTTATATCGCGCGTTTTTGGCCAGCGCTTGGCCTGATTTCAAATCGGGTGCGGACTAGGTGTTCGTGCTCAATTGAATGACCGGGATTGGGTCTAACCAGACCTTAGCCTTTCGTATTCTTCGCGGGCATCGGCATCAATCAACACCTCGGTGCTCTCCGCCCAATGGACATTGGAGCCGCGTTTCTTGACGCCTGAAACCCAATACTCTTCGCGGCTATCAATATCCATGAAATTACCAGAAATGCCGTTAGCTTTGGCGAGTGTTCGCCCTCTGTAGTACACAGACTTGCCAGTTTTTGAGAATGTCACCCACCCAATTCGTGCGGCCACCCCGTCGATGTCGCTGTCTTTATTTTCGACGTACATCACTCTTTGCTTGTGGCCTCTGGTAAGTTGGTTCCTTTGGGGCATGCCCAATCATCCAACAATGATGTTAATTTTCAAGAGAATAGTGAATGTCGCGTTCTGGCGAAATCCGGTTGACCCGATCGGGTCTGGAGCCGAGCGCGTTTTCAGCCCCGCACAATCTGTCCGTCAGCGAATTTCAAAATGACGCTTGCGCGTTTCTACGACAAGCGCCCCCAGCCAGAAAACTATATGTGCAAGGCATGCCCGAGCGTTTTGAGCGCAACTTCTTGCACCGCTTCGCCGATGGTCGGGTGGGCATGCACCGTCTGGGCGATATCTTCAACGCGCGCGTTCATCTCACACGCAAGGGAAAAATAGGCCGACAACTCTGACACGCCTCGCCCTACGGCCTGCACGCCGAGCACGAGATGATCGCCCTCACGGACAACAATCTGAACGAACCCATCCTCGCCTTCGATTGTCTTTGCCCGGCCATTGGCGATGAAGGGGAATTTCTCTGTTTTGATCTCGTGCCCTTGGGCCTTGGCTTCTTCCGGCGTCAAACCGACCACAACGATTTCCGGATCCGTGAAGCAAATCGCGGGAATGACCTTCTTATCCCAAGTGCGGTTCTCCCCGGCGAGGAGCTCCGCCACCATCTCACCTTGGGCCATGGCACGATGCGCGAGCATGGGATCGCCGGTGACATCACCGATGGCATAAATCCCTTTCATTGATGTGTGGCATTTATCGTCGATCTTGATAAATGGCCCCTCCATATCCAGAAGCAGATTTTCCAGTCCCAAATCGTTGGTGACAGGCCGACGGCCGACCGTGACGAGAACTTTTTCCGCCTCGATTTCAGATTGCGATTCGTCCGCCTCCGTGATGGTGAGGACAGATCGGTCCGTATCATAAGCATTGGCGAGCGCCCCCAGACGAACATCAACGCCAAGCGCTTTGAGCGTTTTCGCCACCGGATTGGTCAGGGTCTTATCGTAGGAGGGAAGAATTGACTCCGCCGCCTCGACGACACTCACCCTTGAGCCGAGTTTGGCAAAGGCGATCCCCAGCTCGAGGCCGATATAGCCGCCGCCCACAATCGCGAGCGACGACGGTACGATCTGGAGAGACAGGGCTTCGGTAGACGACAGAATATTGTTGCCGAAGGGCAGGTTCGGCAGCTCGTGCGGCGCGGATCCGGTTGCAATGACAATGTTTGAGGCACGGATGATCGTGCCCTCGTCATCATCCACCTTCACCGTTTTGCCATCAACGAATGTGGCGCGACCGCGAACGATCTTCACCCCCGCTTTTTTGAGCAACCCTTCGACGCCGCCGGTGAGCTGGCCGACAATGCTGTCTTTCCACGCCACCGACCGTTCAAGATCGACGGACGGCGAATCCACATGAATACCCAACGGAGATTGACCGGAGAATTGCGTCACCTTCTCAAATTCATCCGCCACATGAATAAGCGCTTTCGACGGGATGCACCCTACATTGAGGCACGTCCCGCCAAGGGCACCAGCATCGACAATCACCGTGTTCTGACCAAGCTGCCCTGCGCGAATAGCGCAAACATAACCGCCGGGCCCAGACCCGATCACAAGTGTTTGGCATTTAATTTCAGTCATCTTAAGCCCCAACAAAGAGTTCTGCCGGACTCTCGATTAGTCCTTTGATCACATGCATAAATTGCGCAGCCTCCCAACCATCAATGAAGCGGTGATCAAAAGAGCATGAAATATTGATCACTTTGCGGGGATGAAAAGCGCCATTCTCCCAACTCGCAATCGTTCGCATTTTGTTGATGCCGACGATCGCCATTTCCGGGGAGTTGATGATGGGCGTTGTCGCGAGCCCGCCATAAGGCCCCAGGGAGGAAATTGTAATTGTCGATCCGCTGAGGTCACTGCGGTCAGCTGTTCCTTCCCGTACGGAAGAGGATAGCCGCGCAACTTCGCCCGCGCTGTCCCAAAGATCAAGGGTTTCGCAATGACGGACCACCGGGACAATCAGGCCACGATCGGTCTGGGTGGCAATGCCGATATGGACACCGCCATAACGCTTTAGGTGACCTGAGTCTTTGTCATAGTGCGCATTGATTTCGGGATAAGTCCGTACGGCGCACACGATCGCCCGCATTACAAATGGCAATAGCGTCAGCTTGGGTTGTTCATCGGTCCGCTTCCTATTGAGGCTTCCTCTCAACGTTTCCAGCGGCGTAACATCTATTTCTTCAACGATCGTGATGTGCGGGATCTCACTCATCGCAGATTGCATGCGCTCAGCGATCTTCCGCCTGAGCCCCACAACTTTGGTTTCTTCAACACTCAGGTCCGGCGCAGACGTCGCCCCGCGCGCTGGCGTCGCTGGCGCATACGAGTACGCATCAAGATCCTCGTGAGTGATCCGCCCAATCGGGCCTGACCCGGGCACCAGGCGCAGATCGATACCCCGTTGTAACGCAGCGGAACGCACCGACGGGGACGCGAGCGGGCGCTCTCCCTCGCGGCGATAGGTGCTGATAACGCCGCGATCCGTAGACGGCGTTGTTGCGACGGCGGGAACTGATGCTGGTGCGGGCTCCGGGGCCGCGACAACCGGTGCTGCCGACACGGGTTCAGAACTCGGTGCCGGTGAAGGATCAGCTACGGTCTCCACTTCGGACGCATTGCCGTCGCCATCGACATCAAGGCGCAGCAAAACCGCACCGACGGCCACAGTGTCGCCGATCTCCGCCCCCAGGTTTGTTACGGTTCCCGACACGGGCGACGGGATTTCCACACTCGCCTTATCGGTCATCACGGCACCAAGGGTTTGGTCCTCTTTGACGCCATCACCTACGGCGACAAACCACTCAACCAGTTCGGCCTCCGCGACCCCCTCGCCCACATCGGGAAGTTTAATGACATACTCACCCATGGTTCGGCTCCAGTACTGATTGCATCGCCTCTGCCAATCGAGCCGGACCGGGGAAATAGTCCCATTCGTTCGCATGCGGATAAGGCACGTCATATCCAGTGACCCGCGTCACTGGCGCTTCAAGATTATAGAAACAGGAATCGGAAATCAGCGCCGCAAGTTCCGCCCCAAAACCGCAGGTCTGGGTCGCTTCATGTAAGACGATACACCGACCGGTCTTGCGAACCGATGCTTCAATCGTCTCAAGATCGAGCGGGATCAACGTCCGTAGATCAATGATTTCGGCATCTACACCCGCTTCTTCGGCGGTCGACACCGCCACATGAACCATTGTTCCGTAGGTTACGACCGTAAGGGCGCTGCCCTCACGACGGATCGCAGCACTCCCTAAGGGGACCGTGTAATGGTCTTCCGGCACCTCGCCTAACGGGTGCTTTTTCCAAGGCGAAATCGGACGATCATGATGACCGTCAAAGGGACCATTATAAAGCCGCTTCGGCTCAAGAAATACCACCGGGTCATCATCTTCGATTGAAGACACCAAAAGCCCCTTCGCATCGTACGGGTTTGACGGAATCACCGTCTTCAGCCCTGCCACATGGGTAAAAAGCGCCTCGGGACTTTGCGAGTGGGTCTGCCCTCCAAAGATCCCGCCCCCGGTTGGCATACGAACGGTCAACGGGGAGGTGAAATCGGAGTTTGACCGATGCCGCAGACGCGCGGCTTCTGAAACGAGTTGATCGTATCCCGGATACATATAGTCAGCAAATTGAATTTCTACACACGGCCGAAACCCATAGGCGGCCATACCAACCGCTGTTCCAACAATTCCCGTCTCGCTGATCGGCGTATCAAAACAGCGATTGGACCCATATTTTTCCTGCAAGCCCTGAGTACAGCGGAAAACGCCTCCAAAATACCCAACATCCTGGCCGTACACGACCACGCGCTCGTCGCGGCCCATGGAGACATCCATGGCGCTTCGAATGGCCTCGATCATTGTCATTCTGGCCATGGTTAGAACCCACTCTTTTGACGTTGTCTCTGAATGTGCGGCGGCATCTCTTTGTAGACACCATCAAACATATCTTTTGGGGATGGGACGTTCCCAGAATGCAACGTTCCGTACCCCTCGGCCTCATTTTGGATCGCCACGATCTCGTTTTCGATTTCAGTTTCCATTTGGGTGTGCCGCTGCTCACTCCATTGCTGCTTGCCAATCAGATATTGCTTGAGCCGTTCAATTGGGTCCCCAAGCGGCCAGCTGCCGGCTTCTTCTTTAGCTCTGTAAGCTGATGGGTCATCCGAGGTCGAATGCGGTCCGGCACGATAGGTCACATGCTCAATCAGAGTGGGCCCGAGACCCGCCCGCGCGCGCGCTGCGGCCCAACTTGCCACGGCGTGCACCGCGAGAAAGTCATTGCCATCGACCCGCAGTGAGGGAATGCCGAAGCCAAGACCGCGGGCAGCGAACGTCGCCGCCTCGCCGCGTGCGATCCCCTGGAATGTGGAAATCGCCCACTGATTGTTCACGATGTTGAGCACAACGGGCGCCCGAAACGTCGATGCAAAGACGAGGGCGGAATAAAAATCTGATTCGGCCGTGGCTCCATCGCCAATCCATGCCGCGGCGATCTTACTGTCTTTGGCAATGGCAGCGCCCATGGCCCAGCCCACGGCCTGAACATATTGCGTTCCCAGATTACCCGAAATGGAAAAGTAGCCATACTCTCTGGAGGAGTAAAAAACCGGCATCTGGCGGCCCGCCAATGGATCCCGACTGTTAGAGTAGACCTGATTCATCAAATCGACAATCGGATACCCCGCGGCGACCAAAAGGCCCTGTTGCCGATAGGTCGGAAAATTCATGTCACCGGGGTTGAGCGCCGCTTGGAACGCGCATGATACCGCCTCCTCACCCAGCGACTGCATATAAAAGGATGTCTTGCCTTGGCGCTGCGCAATCGTCATGCGCTGATCCATCGCACGTACACGCATCATATTCTTCAGACCATCCAGAGCATCGGAATCGGAAACCGATCCCGACCATGGTCCAACAGCGACGCCATCACGATCAATGACCCGGATAATCGAATAAGCAAGATCGCGAATGTCCGCAGCATCTACATCTGGGTCGGGCCGCGGTATTTCCCCCGCTTTGGGAATGTCCATGCCCTCAAAACTGGGCGTGTCGCCGGGGCGGCACGCCGGTTCGGGTACAAAGAGTCCGTTCTTAGGTTGGATCGACATGGGCGCTTGCTCACAGGTTCTAAACGGCGCTCGGCCATTCAATTAGTACCCTGATAGCATCCCACATTTTGTGCGAATTTGCTTATCTATTTCAACGCATTATCTGACAATTAGGACGTTCATTATTCCCATTTTTCTCCAATCGAGAATGATTCATTCCGATCCATCGCCACCAGATTTCACAGAAATTGGGAAGGCCGTAGTTTGCTTGATGGTGGAGAGCGCCATCGTACTCTTGAACTCTGCAACGCCTTCGATTTTGGAAAGGACGTTGATGTAGAGCTTCTCATAGTCCTGGATCTGATCAACCACGATCTGGAGCATAAAATCCATATCGCCCATCAGCACGTAGCACGCCATGATGTTGGGAATGCGTTGAACAGCTTGAGCGAAGGCATTGAGACTGGTGCTGTCTTGCGAGGCAAGTTTGACCGTCGCGAAAACCGTTGTACCCGCGCCAATTTTCTCTCCATCGAGCAGCGCCACTTGCTTGCGGATATAGCCTTCACGGGCAAGGCGGTTAATCCGCTTCCAACACGCTGGTTGAGACAAGCCGACGTCTTCCCCCAGCTGCTGCGCAGACTTGGTTGAATCAGCCTGCATCGCATCCAGAATCTTCAGGTCAAATTGGTCAAGTTCTCTGGGCATACATTCGGCCGGCAAAACACTGTACAATGACGGTATTTGACTAGCTTGCCTCCCCGAGGTCCGAATCGGACTGATTCTTCATATCCGAGCGTGTGCAAAGGTACGCAAATATAGACCCGGTAATGTTGAGCCATATGCTGAACATGGCGCCAGGGAGCGCGGCCAAGGGCGAGAAGAATTTAAGCGCCAAAACGGTGGCCAAACCGGAGTTTTGCATCCCCACTTCGATGGCGATTGTGCGCGCCACGACGCTGTCATACCTGAACAATCTGGCGACGATGTATCCGATAATCAGGCCAGCCACGTTGTGAATAAGCGTGGCGATGCCAATGGCGAGCGCACCGTCAGAAATTCGGTTCGCATTTAAGGCAATGACGATGGCAATGATGACCACAATTAACACAACCGCAATCGGTGCCAACGCCAACTCAATTCTCTTCACGGCCCCGTTAAAAAAGTTATTGATCAGCACACCCGCCGCAACAGGAATAAGAACAATCTTGAACAGGTTGATCAACATCGCCGTGGCTTGGACCTCGACCGTTGAGCCAATCCAAAACAAAAGCAGCAGAGGCGTCAGAATAATACTGAATATTGTGGAAAATGCTGTCATCGATACCGATAGGGCGACATTCCCCCCGGCAATCAGGGTCATGACATTTGATGCCGTCCCGCCCGCCACGCTACCGAGCAAAACCATCCCCGCGGTGACCTCCGGACTGAATCCGAAAGCGAGCGAAACAACAAACGCAATGCACGGCATCACACTGAATTGCAGCACCAGACCTAACAGCAACGCCCCTTTGTGCTGAGAGATTTTGATAAAGTCGTTGATGGAAAGTGTGAGCCCCATACACAGCATCACCCCCACCAGTAGAGGAACGATCCAAGCCGACATACTCGTCAACAGTTCGGGGTTGGACAGGCCGGCGATCGCGGCGAGTATCACCCAGAGAGGGAACAGCGTCAGGAATAAAGAAAAGAGTTTTCGCATCGTCCTACCGTTCAAACACCGTTCGATGACGGACGACCTGCGAACGGAGTACGGCCGTATCCCAGGGTGAAGCATTCCCGAGAAATTCAGACATGGTGGCCCGCTGACCGCGGCGACCAGCGTTAGGCATTAACCCGAGCTTTGAAGTCGTTCGATTCCAACGGACCCGAATTGTACTTCCGGATCTCAGATAGAATAGCGTCCCGAATTTGGACCGTCCCTTTGTCGCCCCCTAGATCAGCACTCAAATTTTCGGGTGATCGGAAAACGGCCGAAACAGAATCTTTGATGACGGTGCTTTTATCAACGAGGTATTGATCATCATATCGATGACCTAGCCAATCCAGCATTCCGCATGCGGCAAGAATCGTCGCGTAAGGGTTTGCCAGCCCCTTCCCGGCAATATCCGGTGCCGACCCGTGAGACGCCTGGAACAGCGCGCTGTCTGCCCCGATTTCCGATGACGGTGCCATACCCAGCCCACCAATCGTCGCCGCGCCGAGGTCTGAGATAATATCCCCGAACATATTTTCAGACACAATGACATCGTAATGATCCGGACGCAGAACGAGGTGCACGGTCATGGCATCGACAAGGCAATGCTCAGATTCAATGTCCGGATATTCTAACGCAACTTCGTCGAAAATTTTTCGAAAGAACGCATAGCTCTGTAGAACATTCGCTTTATCACAGCACGTCACCCGGCGAATACCATCTTTAGGCGCCCCATTGCGGGACCGCGCGAGCTCGAATGAGAACCGGACAACACGTTCAATGCCCTTTCGCGTTTGAACGAGGGAATCCACCGCGAAGTCCGACCCGACTTGGACGCCAGCACCACGGGCGAGATAAAGACCTTCACTGTTTTCACGAACAATCACGTAGTCGATATTTTCGACGTCAGCCAGCGGCGAACGGACCCCCGCTTGTAATTGTATCGGCCGAACATTCGCATAAAGATCGAATTCTCTCCGAAGCTTCAAGGTAAAGTCAAGGCCAGCCTCAGTTCCATCCGGGTGAACCACTCCGGGAAGCCCCGCCGCCCCATGCAAAATGGCGTCTGCGCGTTGGCATGCCTCAAAGGTTTCGACCGGCAAGGAGTCACCAGTCTCCATAAAATGCTCTGCACCCGCTGGATAATGGGAGTACTTCAACGGCGAACGGCCCGCCAGCGCTTCCTCTAATACCATCAGAGTTGCATCAATAACCTCAGGACCAATTCCGTCACCGGGCACAACCGCAATATCGTAAAATTCTTTCATCATTGCCTCCCCTAGATGCACCGACCGCCGTCAACTTCGAGCGTCACGCCAGTGATCATCGCTGCTTGTGGTGAGCATAAGAACACCGCAGCATGCCCCATATCTTCAGGCGTCGACAACCGACCAAGCGGAATGGTGTTGATCATTGATTGCCGCTGCGCGTCGGAATCTTCCTTCATGAAGGTTTTGAGCATGGGAGTCATACCAGCGACAGGATTGATCGCATTGACCCGAATTCCGAACTCAGCGAGTTCAATCGCCATCGCTCGCGTGGCCGTCGCAGCCCACCCCTTAGACGCATTATACCAGGACAAATTAGGACGTGGTCGGACGGCACCGGTGGATGCAACGTTCAGTATTGCTCCTGCCTCATTTTCCTTCATGAGGGGAACGATACTTCTTGCACCATTGTATATGGATCGTACGTTGACATCCAGAATTTTGTCGAAAAGCGCCTCATCGACATCCTCCAATGCTTGAGGACTTTGGCCGACACCGGCATTATTGACGAGAATATCGACGCTGCCGAACGCTTCCTTCGTATGCGCGGCAACGCTCTCAAAATCTGATAGTTTCGACACATCGCACGGAACCGCCATGGCGTTATTGCCAACTTGCTTTGCCATCGCCTCGGCTGCGTCCCCGTTTAAGTCCGCGATGACCACGTTCGCTCCGGCTTGGGCGAAACACTCCACAATGCCGGCGCCAAACCCCGAAGCACCGCCCGTCACGATCGCCGTTTTTCCACCCAAATTCATCTGCTTACCTCATTATTATCATTTATTGTCGGACCTGTTGAACACGCATATCAGCCCCTCACGGGCGCGCCGGATTCAGACACAAGCACGACGCACAAACCGCCGTCCGTAGACAAATCGTTTGGCTAGCAGTTTACTTTTGTTCAATGCGTCGCTCCAATGCCTTGGTCGGCAGACACCACGTCGTCGACGTCTATCTGCTTAAAATTCAACATAAAATCCTTACGACACTCGCATCGGAAAGTCAGTCAGGCTATTTCAAAAAACTGAATAGGGATTTAGAAAGAAACGCATATTAAATTTGTGTGGAATACACTGAATGTGACGGCTACCAGTGAATATGAGCATCAATCTAAAACTCCTCCACACATTCGTAATTGCCGCCCAAAAAGGGAGCTTCAAGCGGGCTGCTGAGGAATTGAGACGTTCGCCTTCGGCGATCACAATGCAGATTCGCGACTTAGAAAGCCAACTGGGGGCTCCACTCTTTCTCCGTACACCGGGAAACATCACCTTAACCCCGGAAGGCCGTATCCTGTTCGAACAAGCCAAATCCGGGCTTTCGGAGATTCAGCAGGGGCTGGAAAGCGTGTCTCTCGCGGCCATGAATAAAAAAGCGACGCTATCGATTGCCTGCGCGCCCTCATTTTCGTCAACGCGCCTCCCCAACATCCTCGCCACCTTCAAATCGAAGCATCAAGATGTGTTGGTCAAACTCCGAGAATTGTCGACGACCGCCGCGCTCGAGTTGCTGAGAGCGCAAAAAATAGAGTTTTTCGTTGGCCCTGAAGTTTCAGATCTAGCGGATTTTGAGTTTACGCCGATCGCCCCCGATCCGTTTTTCGCGTGTGTCCCCGGGGCCCTCGACAGCAGCGAGTCGACCCTTTTGTTGCACGACATATCTAGCAAACCCCTGATTGTACTGGCAAAACCAACCGCGCTTCGGGGTCGCCTGGACCGTATCGCCAATCAGCAGGGATTGACGCTCAATGTCCAATTTGAGGTACAACAGGCCACGACCGCCCTCGCCCTAGCCGCAGCGGGTCTGGGGATCGCCATCCTGCCCAGAATTGCAACGATGGGCCCAAACAATTCAGGTCTGCGTCTTATTCCGATTACCGATGATTTGGCGACCCGTGAAATCGGCATTGTCACCCTGAAAGGTGCGATCCCGTCAGATAATGGCAAATTGTTGCTCAAGATTATTAGCGACAATCTGACGATTGATTGACCAAGCGCACGTCAGTCAAATTTGGAGAAATGCCGAATGCGGGCGAAGAAAACTCAGCTGCTGGCAGAAAAAACAGCGCACCCTCTGATACCCAATCCACCAACGAATATTGCTTGTACACGTATAATTTTCGATAAGCATAAAAAAGCAAGCTGGGCCGGAAGGAATAGCCGCAGCTTGCTTCTCATTAACGTCAGGCGGTCAATTAATCGAAATTGACTCCGACGGTGACGCCAAACGTTCTTGGATCGCCCAGAATTTGTTGCAGTCCGAGCCGGAAGTCAGCAAGCGCAACAGGGTAAGTCTCATCGAGCAGGTTCTTGCCCCAAACCTTTACCGTGTACTTCTCATCTGCAGTCGTATACGACGCATACGCATCAAATAGTGTGCGCGCAGGTCGTGCTTCATCTGCGTTGGCATTTGGATCGTCGAACACTTCTGATCGATACGAACCAGTTACGGCTAGATCCATATATGAGCCATCAGAGAAATCTGTCTGATATTGAAGCGTGGCCGTGAGATCGTTCTCAGGAGCTCGTTGCAACGGACTTCCGTCCACAAATCCTGGCAACTCACCTTCGAGGCCAAACACCTCAGATTTGAGGTAAGTATAGCGTACAGCTGAGGAGAGACCGCCAAAGTATTGTTGGTCCCATTCAACCTCCACACCCTCAACGGTAACGTCGTCGGCGGTGACGGCGATGCCTTCACCAGCCCCGTTAACCTGTGACGATCCAAGACCTTCGAAGTCGGAAGTGAAGAAGTTTACGTTAAGCCTTGTATTGCCTTCAAACAATTCGGCTTTCCAGCCAGCCTCAAACGACTGCGACGTCACGTTCGAGTCAGGCACACCGAGAAGCGCTGGGTTACCCGTCGGAACAGACAAGAAACCAGCTGGCGCAAAGCCCGTTGCAGCAGACGCGTAGACAAGGATATTATCTGTGAGCTTATAATCGGCAAGAACGCGCCATGTGGTATCGCTATTCTCGATTTCTGCGCTTCCAGTCGCACTAAACGCACCATTGACGAAATTCGTCTGGGTGAAGTCTTTTTTATTCGTCGTCCACCGAAGACCACCCGTCAGATTCAGCCTATCGGTGAGCGCAAGCGTCGCATCGCCGAAAACAGCAAAGTCGGTGGTTACATTGTCAGCGCTTCTGATAAGATCAAGAGGCGTCCTACAAACTAGAGTTCCGCCACTTGCGGTGATCAATTCGCCGCTGCAAGGGTCGCCATCGGCAATTATACTGAAATTGCTGATTCCAAGAAGGAAAGCATTTTCGCCACTTTCACGACTGGTAAAGGCGCCAACTGTCCAAGTCAGACGGTCATCGGAAATCCCGGCGTTCGAAACCCGGAATTCATGAGACCACTGATCCCCTTCCGCATCATCCCCGAGGGCCAAAAACCCAGGAGGCGCACCAGCGACAGCAGACGTTACAGCGGCACTGCCATTCGGCTGGAGCTGGTCAAACGGTCCACGAATGCTAGCATCGGGCTCTTGTAAGAATTCAATAGCATCAGCAACTTGTTGATTGCTGAACTGCCCGCCCTCTTCAAAGAATGCGTCTTCATAATTACGGTAGGCAGACAGCAACGTAATCCCGAACGTATCATTCGACCAGTTGAACTCATTTCTAAAGCCAAAGACTTCGCGTGTCGCAAACCCATTGTCGTCATTGAAAATGGTGAAATCGTCAGAACCTTCGGTGTCTTGACCGGTCGTGAAGGCCAAAAAGTCGAAGATCGTTGCTTCATCAGGTCCGTTACTCGCGTCCCGGGTGTCCCCTCGGATGATAACAGCCCGCCCCGCCTGATCGTCGGATACTCCGTCAAAAGTAAAATCCCAAGTCAAACTATCAGTCAGATCAGCGGCAGCCGAATAACGAAATCCGGTCCGGCCAATATCATGGGCGCGAACTCCCAAGTTCTCATTGAACGCAGCCCCATCATTATCCCGAGTGTAACCAACAATCCGATGATCAACCGGACCCGTTGTAAAGTTGAGCACGCCCTCAACATCGCGACGGCCGAAATTACCAACTGTCCCGCGCAAGGAGGCCTCGAAACCTTCCACTGGCTTATTTGGCACGATGTTGACAGCACCACCAACAACGTTCTTCCCCCAGAGCGTTCCTTGTGGACCACGAAGGACTTCGACACGCGCGACATCCACCGCTTCAATAGAAGCCAAACTACCCGAGCTCTGGTAGATGCCATCAAGGAACATTCCTGACAAAAACTCTTGCCCTGGCGCGAGTGGGTCCCCCCCAAATCCGCGAATAGCCGGACGCGTCTTCAGGGCATTCTGTTCGATGTTAAAGCTCGGCGCGATCAGTTCGATTCCGGACAGGTCATCGATCCCTTTTTTCTCAAGCTCGTCCTCGCCCACAGCCAAAACTGAAAGAGGCACATCCTGCAGAGACTGCTCGCGCCTGTTAGCTGTAACCGTTATGACATCCGTGTCCCGCGCATCGCTTGCTTCGTCTTCACCAGCGCCAGTTGTCTGGGCGTAGGCTACAGGCGAAAGCGCCGTAGTCCCCAAAAACAAAGTAGTTAGAAGCAATTTTCTTGGTGACAATTTTTTAGATGAGACTTTTGTTGTCGTCTGCATTTGTTCCCTCCCGTGAGAACTTGTATATCTTTATATCAAGCTCTTTAAATGAGCCTTCGTTTAACGGCCTAAATTGAACCATCAGTGAAGTCGGCTTCAACTCTACTTATGGCGAACGCACAGACCGCTTGACGTCCGGCTCAGAAGCTATCCCCATTTTCGCGCGCTTGCCTATTTCCAAAAACTGAACCGCAATACAGATTTCAAAAAAAACGTCGTTTTGATTGAGCGGATTAGAGAAGGCGGGCGAATATGCCGTCAGTTATTATCGATCCAGATGGCTTTGGTGTTGAGGTATCCCTCAATTTGTTCGCGCCCTCCCTCACGGCCATAGCCGCTGGCTTTATAGCCGCCAAAAGGCACAGCAGGATCAATCATATGATATCCGTTTACGTACATTGATCCGGCCTTCAGCATGCTGGCCGCTTTGTGAGCTTTGGCGATATCACGCGTGAAAACCCCAGCCGCTAAGCCGTATGGCGTGGAATTGCCGCGCGCGATCACCTCATCAAAACTCTTAAACCTGAGCGCAGAGATGACCGGTCCGAAAATTTCCTCACGGGCGATGGTCATGTCATCGGTGACGTCCGCGAAAACGGTTGGCTGAACGAAATGACCGCGCGCATACGGTCCCGACGTCAATGCTTCGCCCCCGGTCATCATCTTGGCACCCTCATTGGTTCCCACCTCCAAATAATGGCTGATTTTCTGCAACTGTGACGAAGAAATCACAGGACCAAGGTCCGTTTCTTTGCGCATGCCGTCGCCGATTGTGAGGTTTTCCGAAAAAGCGACCAATCGTTCTATAAACGAATCATAGATCGAATCTTCGACGAACAAGCGCGACCCGGCAATGCAAACCTGACCGGAGTGGGCGTACACGGCCATTGCAGCGATGGGGACCGCTTTATCGAGATCCGCATCGGCAAAAATGATCAAAGGCGACTTGCCACCAAGTTCGAGCGATAGGCGTTTGATACCATTGGTCGATGCTTCGATGATTCGTTTTCCCGTCGCCGTTGATCCAGTGAATACGAGTTTGTCAACGTCAGAGTGATCGGCAAGCGCCGCACCAGCCGTTCGGCCATCCCCTGTCACCACGTTGACCACCCCATCAGGGACGCCAGCATCAGCCATGAGCTCGGCAATGAACAATGGCGCCAAGGGCGCTTCTTCGGACGGTTTCAAGACGACGGTACAGCCTGTCGCGAGCGCCGGCCCGATTTTCCAAATCGAAGACGCCGTCGGCGCATTCCACGGAATAATCGCGCCGACCACACCGATGGGCTCCTTCACCGTCATCGAAACAACATCGCCCGGGAAAGAATTCGGGATCGTTTCCCCCGTGATGCTGGTGGCCATGCCCGCATAATATTGGAGCATGCCAACAACCCGCCGCTTGTTTCCCAACGTGCGCGACAAGGGCAGTCCCATATCCTGAGTGTCACAAGCGCAAAGCGCCTCCCAGTGGGTTTCAACACGCTCGGCAATCCGAAGCAGGAGGCTCTGGCGCTCAAACGGCGTCCAATTTCTCCATGGGCCCTCGAACGCCTGGCGCGCCGCCGCCACGGCGAGATCAATATCGGCCTGGCTCGCTGCGGGAACCGTCGCCAGCAATTCACCGGTTGCTGGGTTTCGCGTTTCTAATCGTTCGCCACTCTCGGCGTCGACCCATTTGCCGCCGATAAACATCTGCCGATGCTCGCCATTCAGGGGGCTTGCGGAATTGATTTGTGTATCCGGACGATCATTTGCCATTTTGTATTTAAACCCTGCCCTTGTTCAGCGAAATATTTGTATGCGATGACACTCGAAATAAGATCCATTGTCTGCAATCCTCAGATCACAATTTACCGAGCGCGTGCCAAAACGAGCGGCGGTTTTGCGTGACCAGCCGCCATGGGGCTCGACCGTCGCCGAGAGGAAGTCCCAGAAGGCCAGCCACATTGCCCGGCAACGTCCGATCGATCCCCGAGCGGCATGACCCCGACGGTATACTAGGACAGGCTAACCGCCGCGGATTTGACTCCTGGCTCACGGTTCCCCCGCCCAAAACACAGCACATACCGCATCTCGTGGAAGCTAGCCCCGCTGCGCGATCGGTACGACCTCGCGTTGTGCTTCGCCGGTATACAATGAAAGCGGTCGGATAAGCTTGTTACTCTCACCCTGCTCAATGAAATGTGCCGTCCACCCCGTAATCCGGCTCATCACAAAGATCGGCGTGAACATCGGAATCGGAAAGCCCATCAAATAGTATGCAGGTCCCGCGGGGAAATCGAGATTGGGGTAAATGCCTTTCGCCTCGACCATCGTATCATCCAGGGCCCGGCTCATCTCCCAGTACATCCGCGCTTCTTCGGTGTCCGTCACGTCGACCATTCGCTTAAAGTATTCGGTCATTTTGGGCACGCGGCTGTCACCGGAACGATAAACACGATGTCCAAAGCCCATGATCTTTTTCTTCGAGGCCAACGCGTCCAGCATCCACGCTTTCGCATTGTCGGGAGAACCAACTTCTTTCAGCATATGCATCACGGCCTCATTGGCACCGCCATGCAAAGGCCCTTTCAATGCGCCGATCCCGCCAACGCACGCTGAATAAAGATCGGATGTTGTCGATGTAATCACACGCCCGGCGAAAGTCGACGCGTTAAATGAGTGCTCCGCATAAAGAATCATTGAGACGTCAAAGCACTTCACGACTTCCGGTTTTGGGACTTCGCCAAAACACATATGGAAGAAGTTTTCAGACCAGTTCAAATCTGGGTTAGGCGCAATTGGCGCTTTGCCCGCTCGGTGACGGAACTCGGCGGCGACCATCTCAGGGATGCGCGCGAACATCCGAACCGCAACATTGTAGAGGCCCTCGCGGTCAAATCCTGCATCCGACATGCCGGAGCCAACATTCGCGTCCGCATCCTCTTGGCCCGCAAAGCTGAGCGATGTCCGGATGTGATCCATCGGATGGGCGTCGGTGTTGTAGCGCTGGATCACGTCATGCAGGTCTTGCGACATGCCGCGCTCGGACCGCTCCTTCGCACGAAAGTCCTGCAACTGTTGTTCTGTCGGCAGCTCACCATGCCAAATGAGGTAGGCGGTTTCCTCGAATGATCCGTTCTCGCACAGATCCTGCACCGCATATCCGCGATATGTGAGCGAATTCGTTTCTGCAACAACTTTCGAAACCGCCGTTTCGTCGGCGAGCACGCCTGCTAGACCATATTTCACTTCATTGTCGGACATGGAGTGTTCCTTCCCTATTCTGTTGGTGTATCCCCGACCTCAAAGTTAAAAATTTGCTGGTCGTAGGCTGAATATTCTTCGTATCGCAGGTAGTCATACAACGTCTTGCGATGCTGCATTTTATCTAGAATGCCGTTCTGGTCACCGGCGGTGAGTAGATGGTCTAACCCCCGCTCCACTTCTCCCATGGCCAAACGGAACGTCGTGACCGGATAAATGACAAGATTGAAGCCAAGATCCTCAAGTTCTTTTTTCGTCAACAACCGGCTCTTTCCGAACTCCGTCATATTGGCCAAAATGGGCACATCGATAGCCTCCCGAACGGCCTCGAATTCCTTCTCGGACTTCATCGCTTCGGGGAAGATCATGTCAGCACCCACATCAACGTAGGCCTTCATCCGATCAATGGCTTTGTCGAGCCCCTCAATCGCGCGCGCATCACTCCGGGCAATGATCGTAAAATTCGGGTCACGCTTTGCATTGACCGCCGCTCGAACACGCTGGACCATAACATCCGTATCGACAATTTCTTTGCCATCCAGATGACCACACCGCTTCGGCATCACTTGGTCTTCGATATGGCAGCCCGAAAGCCCTTTTTCTTCGAGCATGCGGACAGTACGGGCAGCACTCATCGGTTCCCCGAACCCCGTATCGATATCAATAAACGCTGGCAGATCTGTGACCCGGGCGATTTGCTCGCCTCGATCAGAAAATTCCGAGAGCGTCGCAATACCAATGTCCGGAAGACACAGATCAGCCGTGAGCATGGCGCCGCCGATGTAGACCGCCTCAAAGCCCTTTCGTTCGATCATTTGCGCGACAAAGGGAGAGAAAGCACCCGGTACCTGGTGCAGCTTGCCATCGTCGAGAAGCGCCCGAAACGCTTCTCGTTTTTCTGCCGCTGTCTTCTGGGTGAAGAGCATCAGAAAATTCCTTTCAGACCATTCTCTTCAAGGAGGTCCGCGGGAGCAACGGGGTTTAGCGTCATCACTTCCGCCGCCGAGAGATCCGGGAGCCGCTGGACAACGTCCAAGAACCGATCCGACTCTTCTTGCGAAAGGATACCTTCCGTAAGGGTCTTAAACTTCCCGATATACTGCGCTCTTTCGAATGGACGCGCGCCATCGGGGTGCGCATTCGCAAGCGCCTTCTCGTCTTCGAGGACGGTTCCATCCTCCATCGTGACGACGACTTTCGCCCCGAACGCTTTTTCTTTCGGGTCTTGGCTATGGTAACGACGAGTCCATTCCGGATCCTCGGTGGTTTCGATCTTATGCCACAATCGAACCGTATCGGCGCGTTGCGCACGTTCTGGTGCGTAGGACCGAACATGATGCCAATCGCCATCCTGGAGCGCGACCGCGAAGATGTACATTATCGAGTGATCGAGGGTTTCGCGGCTGGCATGCGGATCCATTTTCTGCGGATCACCAGCGCCCGTGCCAATGACATAGTGCGTGTGGTGCGACGTATGGAGGACCACCGACTTCACATTGTCAAATCCGCCTGCGTCCCGAATCCGTGGCCCCATGTCGAACGCCAAATCGATCAACGCTTGGGATTGGTACTCGGCAGAGTGCTCTTTCGTATAGGTATCGAGAATTGCGCGCTTGGATTCGCCCGCGGCTGGCAAAGGCACCTGATATGTCGGCTCATACGGGCTCCTGCCTTGGTCACGCGCCGTTCGGCCATTTAAGATGAAACTGAGGACAGAGTCTTCGCCTTCATAAATCGGCGATGGCGCCCCTTCGCCGCGCATACACCGGTCAACGGCTTCGATCGCCTGCTTGCCCGCATAGGCTGGCGCAAAAGCTTTCCAAGACGAAATTTCGCCCTTACGCGACTGCCGTGTGCTGACAGTCGTATGGAGGCCTTGCTGGATCGACTGGAAGATCACTTCCTTGTCAAGGCCAAGTAGCGTGCCCACACCTGCCGAGGCCGACGGGCCGATATGGGCGATATGGTCGATTTTGTGTTCGTGTAGACAAATCCCTTTGACCAAATTCACCTGGATTTCATAGCCCGTCGCGATCCCGCGAACGAGGTCGCGGCCGTCCTTGCCCATTTGCTGAGCGACAGCGAGGATCGGCGGGATATTGTCCCCTGGGTGGGAGTAGTCAGCTGCTAAGAAAGTGTCGTGGAAATCGAGTTCGCGCACCGCCGTCCCGTTCGCCCATGCGGCCCATTCGGCGCAGACGCGAATATCAATCGGCAGACCAAAAAGGGTCGCCCCACCATCGCGCAAATGCGATTTTGCCTGCGCGCGAGCCGTTTTAATCGGACCACGGTTTAACGACGCGATCGCTACCGATGCATTATCGATGATCCGATTAATGATCATCCCCGTGACTTCTTCGTCCACTCCAACAGGATCCGACGCAACCTCGGCCATTTTCCATGCCAACTGGTCCTCGCGCGGAAGTTGGTCTTTTGAGGGGTGGGCGCGAACATCGTGAGTGAGCATCTATGGCCTCCATGCAACCACTGAGATTTACTTTAATTTTTCGATCGAAACTATTGAACGGACTTTCGAAGATCGTCTACCGAGATGCATAACGAATTCTCTAATTATTTCAGTACCGTGAAGAAACCGGCGCACTTACCCATCATACGCCCCTTCAATTTCTTTCATCACCACCGAGAAGTCTTTGCTTCCGAGGCCTTTATCCGAGAGCATCTCGTAGATCGAGGTGGCGAGACCGCCGAGGGGCGTATTCGCCTCAACCGCCTGAGCCGATTCCGCCGCCAAACGCAGGTCCTTGAGCATCATGTCGACAGCGAAGCCGGGGGCGTAGTCATAATTGGCCGGCGATGTCGGCACCGGGCCCGGCGCCGGACAATAGCTCGTCATGGACCAGTTCTGCCCCGACGCCTTTGACGAGATATCGAACAAGGTCTGCGCATCAAGCCCGAGCTTTTCCGCCAGACTAAAGGCTTCGCTTGTCGCGATCATCGATATCCCGAGGAGCATGTTATTGGCAATCTTGGCGACTTGACCATTGCCCGCAGCGCCAGCGTGGACGATCGTCTTGCCCATGGCTTCTAATATCGGGTGTGCCCGGTCAAATGCCTCCGACGGTCCGCCCACCATGAACGTCAGTGTACCGGCCGCAGCGGCTGCCACACCGCCGGACACGGGCGCATCGACCATCGTAAATCCAGCCGCCGCCGCCTCAGCGGATGCGCGGCGCGCATCTTCGACGGCGATTGTCGAACAATCTAGGAAAAGTGCCCCAGCAGGCACCGCGCTGGTGACCCCGCCTTCGTTGAAGTATACTTCGTGCACGTGCTTTCCAGCAGGGAGCATGGAGACAACGACTTCAGCCTGCGACACGGCATCGGCGATCGATGTCGCCCCTTCGGCCCCAACACGCACCGCCTGGGCAACGGCGTCTTGGTTGAGATCATAGGCGCAAACGGCGTTTCCCGCTTTCACGAGATTCGTGCACATGCCCGATCCCATGTTCCCCAGACCAATCATTGCGATGTTCGCCATTACTATATCTCCAGAAAGCTGAGTTCACCCGTGTCGAGCGGCGAGAAATATTGCAAAACCATGTCGGCCGAGGTTGCGGGCAACGATGCCGGGTGCCATTTCGGCGACTGATCCTTATCGATGAGGACCGCGCGAACGCCTTCCTGAAAGTCGTTGGATTGCACCATACGGCACGCCACCCGGTACTCGAGCGTCAACGCATCCTGAAGCGAGCCAAGGCTCTCCTTGGTGCGCATCTGATGGAGCGCGATTTTGGTCGACAGCGGCGATGCGGTGTTGAGTTTAGATGCCTGACCCTTCGCCCATTCGCTTCCCTCTTCGAGGCGGCCCTTAATCGTCAAGGCGCAATCCCCGGCGAACAGGGTATCAATCTCGGCTAAGTGTTCAGCAAACGAACACTCACCCTCCGGCATATAGTTATCAAGCACCTCAATCCCGCCATCGATAAGGCTGGATTTGAGCGCCGACAACTGTGCCGATTCACAAAAATGAGTGGCCAATCCAAGCGCTGCGACATCAGCGCCCTTTACGCGCGCGCCGGTCAGCGCAAGCCACGTTCCAACCTCGCCAGATAACTTAGGCAAAAACCAAGTCCCGCCCACATCTGGAAACAGTCCTATGCCGGTCTCTGGCATAGCAAACGTCGTGCGCTCGGTCGCGACCCGATACCGGCCGTGCACCGAAATGCCAACGCCGCCGCCCATGGTCACCCCGTCCATCATCGCGATATAGGGCTTGGGGTACCGCGAAATCAGATCATTCAACCGATACTCGGTCTGAAAGAATTCGCGAGCCGCCGCTCCATCAGATGCACCGGACTTTGCCAGCATCGTGATGTCGCCACCGGCACAAAACCCGCGACTCCCCTCCAAATGGTCGACGATGACGAATTCGACCGAGTCATCGTTGATCCAAGAAAGCAAGGCCTCGGTCATCTGTTCACAGATCGAAAGGGTCAAGGCGTGAAGAGCTTTGGGGCGATTAAGTGTGACCCGCCCGGCCCGACCTTCCTTGCTGATGATCACATCTGTTGTCATGATCCCTCACTGATTCATGCGCGGGCAATGATCACGCGCATGATTTCGTTGGTGCCTTCGAGAATCTGGTGGACCCGGAGATCCCGCACGATCCGCTCCACTTCATAGTCAGCAAGGTACCCATACCCGCCATGGATCTGCAGCGCCTCGTTGGCGACTTGGAAGCCCACATCGGTGACGAACCGCTTTGCCATCGCACAAAATTTTGTCGCATCCGGCATTTTTTGGTCGAGCTTTTGCGCCGCCGCATACAACAAGGTCCGAGCGGCCTGAAGATCTGTCTCCATATCGGCGAGCTTAAACTGGATCGCCTGAAAATCTCCGATGGCCCGACCGAATTGCTTTCGCTCTGTCGCATAGGTCAGCGCACGGTTCAGCGCGTCCTGAGCCCCCCCCAGCGAACAGGCTGCAATGTTCAGTCGCCCCCCATCAAGGCCTGCCATCGCGTATTTGAAGCCATCGCCTTCTTCCCCAATGCGATTGGCAACTGGTACCTGGCAGTCGTCGAAGCTGACGACGGCCGTGGGCTGAGCGCGCCAGCCCATCTTCTCCTCGTTCTTCCCAAAGCTTAGGCCAGGGGCGTCTTTCTCAACGACAAAGGTCGAAATCCCCCGGGCGCCATCATCGGACGTCCGCGCCATCACGACGTACACATCGGAAAAACCGGCGCCGGAGATAAAGATTTTTGCGCCATTCAGAACGTAGCTGTCCCCTGATTTCACCGCTCGCGTCTTCAAGCTGGCGGCGTCCGAGCCGGCCCCGGGCTCCGTTAAGCAGTAGGAAGCAATCTTTTCACCGGCGGCGAGCGAGGGCACAAAGGCTTCGCGCACAGACGCATCGCCGAAGCGGTCAATCATCCACGTTGCCATATTGTGTATAGAGAGGAATGTCGCATGGCTGACGCACCCTTTCGACAGCTGCTCAAAGATCAACACAGCGTCTAGCCGGCTGAGATTCGACCCACCATGCTCTTCTTGGGTGTATATCCCGCCAAAGCCCAGCTCAGAAAGCTCCTTCAAAACGCTCCGGTCGAGCATCTTTTCTCGATCCCATCGCTCTGCATGCGGACGCAATTTGTCCATCGCAAAGGCCTGAGCCATTTCCGTGATGAGAGTTTGTTCTTCAGTAAGGGACATGCGAATACCCAAGATAAGCAAAAAGTGCCGGGCGACGTTGGCACTAAAGACCCACCGCCGACTTCAACTGACCGCAGACGGGACGCAACACACTAAAGCACTAGCGATCCATGAAGTCCGCCGGGCGTTTTTCAGCAAAGGCCGACATTCCTTCCTTTTGGTCCTCAGTTCCGAACAACCCCATGAACAACCGACGCTCAAAACGGACGCCCTCCGTCGTCGGAAGCTCCAATGCGCGGCCGACCATTTCCTTAGCCGCCATGATGGATGGGATTGAGAACCCCGCAATAGCCTCCGCCGCTTCAGTGGCAACGGCCATCATCTCATCATGAGGCACAACGCGGCTGACCAGTCCGATCCGATCCGCCTCCGCCCCCTCGATCATGCGCCCCGTGAGAACGAGATCCATCGCCTTGGCCTTGCCAACCGCCTTCGTCAGCCGTACCGAGCCGCCCATCCCCGGGGTCACCCCCAGCTTGATTTCCGGCTGTCCAAATTTTGCCTTGTCCGACGCGATGATCAGGTCACACATCATGGCAAGCTCACAGCCGCCGCCAAGAGCAAAACCGTTCACCGCCGCAATGACGGGTTTGCGGCATGCCGCAAAACGGTCCCACCCGGCGAAATAGTCATTCAGGTACATGTCCGAAAACGACTGGGACTGCATCTCTTTAATGTCCGCCCCTGCCGCGAAGGCGCGCCCTGCCCCGGTCAGAACGCTCACCGCTAGCTTCGGGTCGCGGTCAATGGCCTCGAACGCCGCGACGATTTCTTTCATGACCAGCGCGTTCAATGCGTTGAGGCTATCGGGACGGTTCAGGGTGACCAGGGCGACACGCCCATTGGTCTCAACAGTGATCGTTTCGAATTCGAGCATCACTCACCCCCTACTGCATCGTTGGAATGATGAAGGCTTGATCGCCGATGTCCCCTTCCGGCCAACGGGATGTCACCGTCTTAATCTTGGTCCAAAAGCGCACACCCTCGGGCCCATGCTGGTTGGTATCGCCGAACGCCGAACGCTTCCATCCGCCAAATGTATGATAGCTCACAGGCACGGGGATCGGCACATTCACGCCGACCATGCCAACATTGACTTGGCTCGCGAATTCGCGGGCCGCCCGACCATTCTGTGTAAAAATGGAAACGCCGTTCCCATATTGGTGATTGCTAGGCAGGGCCGCGGCCTCTTCGAGATTTTCCGCGCGCACGACTTGCATGACGGGACCGAAAATCTCCTCCTTGTACGACTGCATAGTTGGCTTGACGTGATCGAACAGGCTGGGACCGATGAAATAGCCATTTTCGTGGCCCTGTAGCGTATGGCCGCGGCCATCGAGCTTCAGCTCTGCGCCCTCATCAACACCCATCTGGATGTAGCTTTCGACTTTTTCCTTATGCGCAGCAGAGACCACAGGGCCATAATGGGCATCCGCGTCCGTCGAGGTCCCCACTCTTAGGCCCCTTGCCGCGTCAATCATGCGCTCCACGAACTCGTCGCCGGTTTTCTTGCCGACCGTAACCGCGACCGGCAATGCCATGCAGCGCTCCCCTGCCGAGCCATAGGCAGCCCCGACCATGTCTTTGACCACTTGATCCATATTCGCATCTGGGAGGATGATGCCGTGGTTCTTGGCCCCGCCCATCGCCTGGATCCGCTTCCCGTGCGCCGTGCCGGTAGAGTAAATGTATTGTGCGATATCTGAGGACCCGACAAAGCTGACGGCCTTGATATCCGGATGGGTGAGGATGGCGTCGACTGCAGCCTTGTCGCCATTGACCATGTTCAGCACACCCTCGGGCGCCCCGGCCTCCAGGAATAGCTCCGCCAACCGCAACGGAACCGACGGATCTTTCTCGGACGGCTTCAGGACAAACGTGTTACCGCACGCGATCGCGACAGAGAACATCCAGCAAGGGATCATCGCAGGGAAGTTGAACGGCGTGATACCTGCCACCACACCCAAAGGCTGGCGCATGGAATACACATCGATGCCAGGCCCAGCGCCTTCCGTATACTCACCCTTTTGCAAGTGCGAGATACCGCAGGCGAATTCGACGACATCAATACCGCGCTGCAGGTCGCCGCGGGAATCCGCAACCACCTTGCCGTGTTCTGACGAGAGCAGCTCCGCCAGCTCATCCATGTTGGCTTCAAGCAATTGCTTGAACTCGAACATAACTCGGGCGCGGCGCTGGGGGTTGGTTGCCATCCACCCTGGGAGAGCGGCCTTTGCGCTCTCAACCGCGGCGGCGACTTCCGCTTCAGAGGCGAGCGCCACATGCGCCTGCACCTCTCCGAGGTTCGGATTGTAAATGTCGCTGAACCGGCCTGACGATCCAGCCACGTGCTGACCG
Source organism: Pseudomonadota bacterium (assembly GCA_038531775.1). Taxonomy (GTDB): domain Bacteria; phylum Pseudomonadota; class Alphaproteobacteria; order Rhodobacterales; family Rhodobacteraceae; genus Roseovarius. Next base: position 34,329 of record JBCBBI010000024.1, read on the forward strand.
CCGATAAAGTGAGACACCTGGCGCATATCGATCCTCCCAAATTGTGGTTTTTCGACACAATAACGCCGCGAATGAGCCGGTAAAGATCGCGATACGCAGGTGACACCTGCGTTTTTGCAGGCTAAAATCGCCGCATGAACTGGGATGATCTGAGGCTGTTTCTCGACGTCGTGCGACAACCCAAGTTGGAACAGACGGCCTTGAAACTTAACATCGACGCCACGACCTTGAGCCGGCGTCTCAAGCGGTTAGAGGCCGATTTGGGGACGACCCTCTTCGAACGCACCCGCCGCGGGCACATGCTGACACCTGCGGGCGAAGACCTCGCCAAGCGGGTTGAGAACATGGAATCCTTGGCATTCGATATCGCATCTCAGAACGATGGCGACCTCGGTCCATCCGGTCGAATAAGAATAGGGGTCCCTGAAGGCGTCGGCACCACCATCATCGCGCCAGCCTTGAGTGAGTTCAAACACCTTTACTCGGACATCAGCGTTGACCTGATTGCATCCTCAGGATTTGTCAGTGTACCGAAGCGTGAAGCGGACATGTCACTCCTCCTCACACGCCCCAGCGCAGGGCGCATGAAAGTCCGCCGTCTTTCAGACTACTCACTAGGTCTGTTCGGAACGAATAAATATCTGAAAGGGACCCGACCGATTAAAACACCCCAGGACCTGCATCCGCACACCCTTATTGGTTATGTCGATGATCTGATTTATTCCAGTACGCTGCGCTATTTAAGCGACCTGTTGCCGGATCGGACTCCCGACCTCCGCAGCACCAGCATCAATGCGCAGTTGGAAATGGTGAAGGCCGGTGCTGGCTTGGCCATTCTGCCATTATTTCTTGCCCGTCAGCACCCCACCCTTCTGGAGATATTGCCCGGCACGTTTCGGTTGAGCCGAACGTTTTGGCTAGCGGTTCACGAGGACGTTGCCGCCCTGAAGCGCAACCGTTTGATGTCAGATTTTCTGGGCAGCAAGTTGCACCGACTGCCGTGAGCCCGCTGTGGTGAACTCCCGAAAGGCCATCACGTTGCATAGCACGCGAAGTGTGAGCTGGTCCTGGAAAACTGGACAATGAGCTAAGGTATGTCCCGAACGATAAGGACATACGATATGGCGAGAAAGCGCTGTAAATTGACTGACAATTTCAAAGCGCAGGTGGCGCTTGAAGCCTTGCGCGGCGACCGGACAATCCAAGAGATTGCCGCAAAGCACAACGTCCTGCCAACTCAGGTATCGACCTGGAGTGAGGCATTGAACGCCACTGGTTCGAGAGAGATGCCGAACGAAATGAGCCCCGGCAAACGCAAGACCATGGTGGAACGAAATCACGCCAAGCTGAGGCTCAGCGCCCAATGCCGTATCTTGAATATCAGCCGGTCGACCTTTTATTATCAGCCCAAGCCCGTCGATGCGGAAACGCTGGCCCTGATGAAACAGGTCGATCAGCTGTTCACGAAGTATCCGTTCTTTGGCAGCCGTCAGGTCACGGCCTCATTGAAGCGTGACGGCCACCAGGTCGGACGCCAGCGGGTTCGGCGGTTGATGCGGCTCATGGGGTTGGAGGCGGTCTATAAGCGACCGAAAACCAGCCAGCCCCATCCGGCGCACCCGATCTATCCGTACCTGCTCAAGGGCATCGAAATCACCAGGCCCAATCAGGTCTGGTGCTCGGATATCACCTTCATTCCTATCAGCAAGGGATATCTGTACCTCGTGGCGATCATGGACTGGGCCACACGGAAGGTTCTTTCCTGGCGGTTTTCGAATACCATGCACGCAGATTTTTGTGTCGTGGTTCTGCGGGAGGCCATTGCGGCCTATGGCCCGCCTGAGATCATGAATACCGATCAGGGCAGTCAGTTCACCGGCTCAGTGTGGATCAAAACACTCACCGAAGCGGAGGTGCGGATCGGCATGGATGGCAGAGGACGGTGCATGGACAATATCATGATCGAACGCCTCTGGCGGTCCCTCAAATATGGGGCTGTCTATCTGCAGGACATCGCCGACGGATTCGCCGCCAACCGTGTGATCGACCAGTGGATCAGGTTCTACAACGCTGAACGACCACACTCGACCCTTGGCAACCGAACACCCGACGGGGCATATGGCACCCAAACGGAGATCAAATTAGCGGCCTGAATATCAACCCCGACATACCTTAGACGCGCCGAAAAACTGTCCGAATGTGAGCGCCATCCGCAATCTCGGCCGCCATCATCGCTTCCTTCACCAACCGCCAGGCGTGGGAACGTGACCAGCTCCATAGGGGGGTGTCGCGGTGCCGTGCCGTCTTTTGCGCCTCTCTGAGGCCATGGGCGGTGCTGAGGGTGTCGAGATAGTCAGGCGGCACCGGAACCCTCGCGATAGATCATTCGCGGCGCTCCTGATGCATCCTTGCGCTTTTTAAGGGTGCGCAGCGTCACTCTGCCGTCATCGATGAGAACGCGGCGTGGCGTAATCTCAAGCGCTTCGGAAATCCGGCACCCCGTATAGGCCAGCGTCTCGCAGAAGGTGCGCACGATCGGGCGCTGCTTTTTGGCGGCCGCAAGGAAGGCTTCGCGCTCTGAGGGGGTCAGATAGAGGCGCTGTCCGTGTTCGTCATAAAGGCGCATTTCGCTCATAGGCAACACTATGCTCGGATCCTGTTGCATCGGGCAAGGCGTTAACGGCAAGCCCGCGCAAACCACACACAGGAAATGCGCTGCCGGCCGGCCGTGATCGGCGCGCACCATGCAACACTATTATCCATAGTGTTATCAGAGGTCGTTAACCAAGAGTTGAGTTGCGCCGTGAGCCTACGAAAGATACTCTTACACCGTTGTGAGATAGATCAATGGGGTGGAAAATGTCTTCTAATCGAGAAGCTGCATGGGAAAACGCCAAATATGTGGTCCAGTTTGATCACAATGGCACTTGGGACAATTACTATTTTACGTCCAGCTTAGGCCAAGCTCGCGAAGCATTACGAACCGGGAAACACTTGGACGAAGAAGGTGAATGCAACCCACTTTATCGTATAAATCGTCCGACCAACGACAGGCGTATTTGGGATAAGCAGTTAAAGGAAGTTGTTGAGTATAAGAAAATGACGTTTTTGGGCAAGGTAAGGGCAGGGTTTACTGCCTGAATAAATGAAAGAACGGGACAGATAAAATGAGTTTTGAAAAAGTCTTGTCACTAATTATTCTTGGGTTGGGTGCAATCTGGCTCATTGCCTATAATGCCGTTGAAATATTTGCAGCGAATGACGTAATTCCATACGAAGCCTTCTTGTCATTGGAAACTTGGTATGAAGAGGAAATTAGAGAAGAGAACTACTGGCTTTTTCTGATTGCGGGCATCGCGTTTATGGCGAGCTTCTTTTATTGGCTGTATGTTTTGATGAAGCGCGTAGGCCGTTAATGGGAGACTTTTCCCGCCACCTGCTACCGGGCGCAGGTCAAGAGCCCAACCGGGCGGAAACGAATTTGCCTACCAGTATTCGTAAGATGTGCGAAAGTGCTACGCAAGGCCTTCGTCAATGCATACGACAGTGCACGCATCGAAACCGCAATTTGGCTCTCGAGTTCGCTCATTGTGTTTTACCGCCGGGATTACTCATCGAAGTTTGCGTCATTCTGAAACCGGGGGTTTTTCCCCACAGCAATAACTCAATCACGCGGCAGGATGAATTTCCGTCGAAAGCGCTTCGAGTGCATTGATCGCCTCACTCAGTGTTTCAATCGCACCTGATTTCGCGTGGCGACAGTCCCCCAGCGCATCGCTTTCAATTGCACAGCTTACCAATGCCAACTTTGAACATACAGTGTTCAAGCGGTCAGCGGTCGCGATAGATGAAAATGTTTCGTTTGTCATAAAATCATGCCTTTCTGGATTGGAGGTTGATTACAGTTTCGCTTTCCGCGTCAGCCATGCCGGACATAGCAAACCGCCCCCAGGCATCCATGAGATCACGGCGCTTTTCGAAAAGATCGGTGCGGTTGTAAGCGGCCTCCGCTTGATTGCGGATTGTGTGGGCAAGGGCGCGTTCTTTCACCGCGTGCGGGAAGCTTGTTTGTTCTTCGCACCAATTGCGAAAGGTTGACCGCATCCCATGCACCGTTGCGGTGGCGGGTTCGTGAAACCGTCTCAAAACCTTCGCCAACGCCACATCGGACAAGGCTTTGCGGGCCTGTGGACTTGGGAATACCCATTCCTCCGATAGGCCGCGCACATGGTCGAGAATAGCCATAGCGGCGTCACCCAGGGGCACGCGGTGGTCTTTGCCAGCCTTCATGCGTGCGCCGGGTACGGTCCATGTGCGGGCTTCCAGATCAATCTCTGACCACCGCGCCCCGCGAACCTCCCCGGAACGGCAAGCAGTCAGAATGATAAATTGCAGCGCCAGCGATGACATGCTGTCCACCGCCTGCAGGTCGGCCATCAAGCCGGGCAAGTCAGGGTAAGGCAATGAGGGGTGATGTTCCTTGGCCTGCGCATTCTTCTGTGACGGTAAGGCTTGTTTCAAACCGTCAACTGGGTTCACGCGGTCGAACCGGCATTCGGGCACCGTGCGGGCATATTCGAATACCTTACTGATGCGTTGCTTTACCCGGCGGGCTGTTTCCGGCTTTTCCAGCCAGATCGGTTCGAGGGCCTTGCGCACATCCTGAGTTGTGATCTCATTGACCCGCATTGCGCCGATGACGGGAAAGACATAGTCGACGAGCGTATTGATCCATTGCTGGATATGCTTTGCATTCCGCATAGCGGGCTGGATCGTCTTTTCGTGACACTCCCGCGCCACCGCCTCGAAGGTGGGCACCGCGCGCACCGCCTGATTTTCGCCTCTCAGAGTGTCGCGGTGGGCTTTGGGGTCTTTTCCTTCCCTCGCCAGCCGGGACCACTCCCGGGCGATCTGGCGGGCCTCAGCGAGGGAATACAGATCAACGGTACCGATACCAACAAGCTTGCGCTTGCCATCCACCATCCCGCGCCATTCCCACCGCTTCGACAGGGAATCTAACACTTGCAGATAAAGCCCCGAACCGTCCGCATACCGCCCGGGCGTTTTCATCTTTGCGACGGCGGTGGCGGTCAGTCCCTTGGCGCTCTTCGGCATTGGTATAACTCCCGGCTTTTATACCATCGGTTATACCATAAGGACCGCCATTGCCTGAAACAAGATGCAACGGGAAAATACAAGAAACCCAGCAAAAACAGTAATTTTATAGGATTTGGGAGATGGGATTAAACTGAAAGAAACGGCATATCGGCGGACTTCCTGTCCGCCACTTTATCGCTCGCGGATAATCGCCTTGCGATATCCTCCGCGGGGGCGGCCTGACCGGCCGAGCCGCAGTCGCGGCTTTGGCAATCTAGGTTGGAATTCTCTCCCGTCTTCCCCGCCATATGGGATTCTTTCGAACAAATCCCGAATAACCTAAATGGATCAGACACTTGCGTGGTTCGAAACCCTTCATTTCGGGCATATGCGATTTTACCCTTAAAGGCCAGTTTCAGGACCGTTTGACGCCCCTGCAACCCTCCTTTTTCCCAAAGATAACAGGGGTTTGCGAGAAACCGCATGGCGAGTTCGAACATTTCGCCAAAGGGGCGTTTCGATCCGTCCTATTGGGCGGCTTTTTCTGCTAGTAACAGCTTGTCGGACTCCAGCTTTGCAAGCCGCTTTTCATAGGCGGCCACCACTTGCTCCGTAGGCGCATCAACAATTCGATCCAGCAGGTTTTCGATTTTGGCTTCGAATTTAGACAGCGTTCATTTGGCTCCATGATCCCAAAAGCATGCGTAATCGGGCTCGCTGACGAGAGTTGAGCTCCCAGTAAGATGCAGACTTCGAGCTGCAACACATGGGAGAAGATTATGAGTTACTTTGCAGGACTGGATGTCTCACTGCGGTCTGTGTCGATCTGCGTGATTGATGGCGATGGCAAGATTACACTTGAGCGAACGGTCCCGTTTGAGATCGAAGACGTGGTTGCATGTTTGCGATCAGTCGATGGTGTCGTTGAGCAGGTCGGCTTTGAAGCCGGCGTGATGAGCCAGCACCTCTATCATGGCCTGACTGCATTTGACTTCGACACGATCTGCGCCCAGATCGGAACCACTATTGCCAAAGACACACGAACTACCACCCTCACAGAATGTTTGATTTTAGGAGAGTGGTTATTATCGCATGCAACAATATTTGACATCCACGCTTAAACTAATATTGTATACAGTATGCAATTAGAGAGAAAGAACATCAGTGATATGGCGGCGGATGCGGTTCTCGAGCGTATCGTGGATGGTCGCCTTCCAGATGGACAACGGATCAACGAAGTCCAGCTCTCGGAAGAATTGGGTGTAAGCCGCACTCCCTTGCGCGAAGGGCTTGGCCGCCTTGTATCCGAAGAGGTCGTTTTTACTGAGCCTCGGCGCGGTTTCTTCGTCGCACCTCTAACGGTTTCAGAATTTGAACAGCTCTACGACATTCGCCCGCTTCTTGACCCGGAGGCCCTACGCCTTGCTGGCATACCCGATGAGGCCCGCCTGGCGAGTTTGGACAAATTGAACCGCAAACTGATGTCAACACGCAAGGCGTCTCTTGCGATCGATACAGATAATGCATGGCACCTCGGTCTGATTGAAAATTGCCCTAATAAAGTGATGCTCTCGCTGATTGAGCATTTTATTTCTCGCACCCGCCGCTACGAACACGCCCTGTTTAGAGAAACCCGCAATGTCTGGGTCGCAGGGACTGAACATGACCAGATTTTGGAAGCGCTCAGGCAAAGAGATCTAGATGCCGCTTGCGCGGGGCTGAAACGGAATCTGCAATCTGGAAAAGAACCCATTACCGAATGGCTAATGGCGCGTAATAATTGAGGAGACCCATGATGATACCCGCCCGCTTTCTCTACTTTGCTCTGATCGTTATCCTTGGTAGCTGCTCATCGCCTGTTACCGCTCAAGAAATATCCGTGCAGGAAGAAGCCCTCGACACAGCTATATCGAAGGAGACATTCAAGGAAGTTACCAGCGTTCTGGTCTCGCATCAGGGAAGCCTTATATCAGAGCAGTATTGGGGTGTTGGTGGTGTGGATTATCTAAACGACACCCGTTCGGCAACAAAGTCTCTGACGGCCATGACAGTGGGGGCCGCGATCATGGACGGTCATCTTTCCGGCATCTCTGATACCATGGTTAGGTGGTTTGAAGCTGAGCGTCCCTTTCGGTTCGAGTCAGATGCCAAAGACGCAATTACACTGAAAGACTTGCTCACTATGTCTTCTGCTCTCGATTGCAATGACAATGTCTGGGAAACACCAGGCAATGAAGAACACATGTATCCCGCCCGGAGCTGGACTTACTTTGTAGTCGATATGCCAACCGATAACACATATGCCCGCGATAGCTCTGGCCAAGGGCTTTTTCGATACTGCACGGCAGGGTCATTTATCCTCGGGCAGATCGTTGAACGGGCGACTAATCAGCCGGTTGATGAATACATTTCGGAGCGCCTGCTAGCACCTCTCGGAATATCACAAGTGAACTGGGATCGCTCACCTTCAGGCGAGGTGATGACCGGAGGTGGTGCAGAATTTCGAAGCCGCGACCTCATGAAGCTCGGCGAACTTGTCCGTCAGGGCGGCACGCTAGACGGCAAAACCATTCTTGGTGAAGATTGGTCGAAGGACATGCTCACCGCACATGTTAATGCCAATGACAAGCAGGACTATGGATATCAATGGTGGCGCCGGGACTTCGACTGTGGTGCAGGCAGCGTCAGCGGATGGTACATGGCCGGCAATGGCGGGAACAAAGTCGCCATATTCGAAGAGCTCGATTTAACTGTTGTTGTCACCGCGCAGCTCTACGGAACATCTGGCATGCACCAGCAATCAACCGACATCATTGAAGATTATGTGCTTTCTGGGCATACGCATTGTAAAATTCATGGATAGATACCTCAAATGTGTAGGTATCAACCTACATGTTGGCAGCTGGAGACTGGCATGCTGAGACAATATTTAATTGGGTTGTGCGGGGTAGTCGTTTTGTCTTCCTGCACACCTCGCACACCGGACCCAGCTCAAGGTATTCCTTTACTTACTTCTGTCGAAAGAGACGAGATTGCACATCGACTTATGACGGCAAATGACGTGAAGGGCCTCGCTGTGGTTCTTATTGAAAACGGGAACGTTACTTTCTCAAAGACTTATGGTCAGCGCATGGTGGAGAAAGATCTGCCATTGGAGCCAGATACAATCATGTACGGCGCATCGCTTACGAAAGCGACATTCGCGTATTTGGTGATGCAACTTGTCGACGAAGCTCTTGTCGATCTTGATCGCCCAATTTCAGAGTACTTGTCCAAGCCCCTGCCAGAGTATGAAAATTATCGGGACCTCGCAGGTGATGCGCGCTGGGAGAATTTGACGATGCGCACCCTGCTTACTCACACGCCGGGGTTTTCGAACTTTAGATGGTTCGACAGGAATGGCGACTATGATGAGGCTGGGAAGCTCGCCTTTTATTTCGACCCAGGTGATCGATATGCGTACTCAGGCGAAGGATTTCAACTCGCTCAGTTTGTCCTGGAAGAAGGTTTGGGACTGAACGTCGGTGCTGAAATGCAAACGCGAATTTTCGATCGTTTCGAAATGACAAGATCGTCTATGGTTTGGCGCGAAGACTTTCGTGAAAATTACGCACACAACTATTCAATCGAAAGTAAAAATGTACGACATCGTGTTTGGCAAGAAGTGGGGGCAGCTGGGTCACTCGATACGACATCGCACGACTGGGGGAACTTTCTTGCTGCAGTGGTAAGAGGCGAAGGGCTAACAGCTGCGTCAAAATCAGAAATGATAGCGCCACAAATTCGCATTAGATCGATAACGCAATTTCCAACACTGCGCGAAGAGACTACAGACCGATACGATAATATAAATCTAAGTTACGGACTTGGCTGGGGCGTTTTTGATTCACCGCGTGGACGCGCCTTCTTTAAAGAAGGTCACGATGAAGGCACTGCGAATTATGCACTTTGTCTAGAGGCTGAGCAGACCTGTATATTGTTAATGTCGAATAGCGTTCGAGCCGAAGGTATATTCACCGAGCTGGTAGGTTCACTCTTCGGGCCAACCAGTCTACCCTGGCACTGGGAAGGCTACATTCCCTACAATGATCCTGAGAATGAGTAGCTGCTCTTTTGATCGCGGCGGCTTACGCGAAATCTATCTGCTCCTTAATGTCTGCTAATGCGCCCGTTCCTGCCGCTCAGACCCAACTATTGTAGGGACGTTTCTCGCCAATAATGGACGTAGCCGTTGAGGCAACAGCTGTCCTAGAATTTCTATATCGGTCAATCGGCGGGAGCGGGATTTGCTTCGTTCACGCTCATTTGTGAGCGCTTGGAATAAGCGAAGAGCAAAATCACGCACACGACCAAAAAGCTAAGCGAAACTGGAATTGCTGCTGGACACCAAAGTGCTGATAAGTTCCTCGCAGCATGCACGATAATCGATGCGGCGAGTAGAATTATGGTTGCCAATTGCATCACGCGGGATGTCTTTGTTGCCTCAGAAACAATCAACGCACCGGCGGCCACCACAATAAGACCAAACCAAAATAGCGCCACGAGTCCGCTGCCCGACAACATACCTGAAATTGATGCTAGTAGTGTTAGTGACAATAAGGCTGGCGTGCCCCAAACTATACCTTCCCATCCGGACTCTAGCCGAGGCGCAGCGCGTCCTTTTTCGCGTCTGCGGATGAAGTAGATACGCATGCCGCTTGCTATGATTGTGCTAGGGTCCAGACTCATAACCAATAGCAGACTGTGGCTGTGAGTTGAATGGCGGCAAGGAAGTTTCTGGCTAGCCTGTCGTATCTGGTTGCGATTCTGCGGAAGTCTTTCAGGCGGCAGAAGGAACGTTCGACAGCATTGCGGTTTCGATACAAACTCTTGAAAAAACCTGGCTTATATCGA
>JBCBBI010000025.1:0-43277 GCA_038531775.1 Pseudomonadota bacterium
GAGATTTTGCCCACCACAGCGCCAGCGGCGTTCTCGGCAACTGTGGTACTATCCAGTTCAATATCACTGGCAGATCTATTGGACTCTTCCCTAGGCTGGTCTTCGCTATTGGTGCCGCTGTTTCCACCGCTTGACGCAAACTGCACATTCGTGGGGCCAGCGCCAGCAGGAGCACTACCTCCGCTTGACCCAGAATTTGTGGTTGGACCACTTGCCAAAAGCGCATCATTGTTGCCTGTATCGGGTTCGAAATTCTCTTTAACACGGCCGTCAAAAGCAGCTTCAGCGCTCTGACCTGACCCTGCCGAGATACCTTCAAATGCACTTTTTTGCTCTGTTAGGTTTTGCTCGCGTGCCCTCGATCCTTCCATGCCTGGACTGCCGAATTTAGTTTTCTCAAACCCGCTGAAAGCAGATCCTTGATCTTCAGGGCGGGCTTCGTTCACGCCGTCATGGTCGTTGCCTGTGTGCAAAGTGCTCCGGGAGGGATCGTCCGAGGCAACTTCTGAGCCCTCGGCCATGCGGGCGACCGCCTCTTCCTTTTCGCTCTTTGATTTTGACGAATTTTGCGCTCCTGCGCCTTTAACCGGACTTTGTTCAACCATGAGGAAAACCTGTAAGAGAAAAACCAGGCTTCCAGATAAGCGAAAGGTGTCGAAAAAGCGTAAATTTAATTGAAATACTTTTTTCTAAATAATTGAAAAATCGTCACTATTTCACTTTCGTATCTTTACCCATCGGAAAGGCTTCTCGGTTCATCTGGGTCGACGAATATGTGGTTCGGTGGGTTATATGAATAATTCGTTCTTTGCGAATGGCGGTGGTCATTGGAGCTTGAAGGGGCCGGTTCTGGCCTCGTCCTTGTGTCTCAATCTTTTGTCGCTAGCGCTACCTATTGCAATTTTACAGATTTTTGATCGGGTGATCCCGTTTCAATCTGTCGACACGCTTTTCTTCCTGACGCTTTTGATGATCAGCTGTGCAATGTTTGAATTTGGCCTGCGCTGGAGCCGCTCTGTCTTGTTGAGCATATCGGCCCAGAAAGATGCTGTGCGCAATCATCATGACTTTCTTGATCTGGCTCTGCGTACCAACACCAATGCATTTCAAACCAAGCCTGCGGCCGTTTACATGGATCGGTTTGCCGCCTTGGGCAAGTTGCGCGATCACTATTCCGGTGCCAATCGCACGCTCGTGATTGATTTGCCGTTTACTCTGATATTCATCTTGGCAATCGCCTTCATTGGGGGTTGGCTTGTTTTGGTGCCGTTGATCAGTATCGTCGCCGTATTAGCATTCACTGCAATTTTGACGGCGGCGCAAAAACCCATCTTCGAGCAACGTAAAGCGTTGGATTCTCAGCGATATGCCTTTTTAGAAAGCGTGTTTCGACAGATTGCAACCGTAAAGGCGAACACTATGGAGCGCCAGCTCCTTCGCCGCTTTGAGCTTTTACAGGACCAATCGGTTCAAACAAGCCACCGCATGATTATGTTTTCGGGGTTTTCACAAAGCTATGGCGCAGTGTTTGGCCAGTTTGCTGTCGCTGCCATGGGAATCTTTGGTGCATATCTTGTTATCATTGAGCAAATCGGGATCGCTGAATTGGCGGCTTGCATGCTTCTAAACGGACGCACGATTCAACCTTTGCTGAAATTGATGGGTGTTTGGGTTCAATCCGAAAGCGCTGCTTCGGCGCGGGGTAAGCTAAATGAAATTGTTGACTTGCCAAAAAGTTACGGGGAAGGGACGCAGGCAAAACACTTACAAGGTGCGATTGAAGCCAATGACATTGGGTTCGATCATCCGCAGCATCAAAAAACTCTGTTCGAAAACGTGAGCTTTTTGGCGAAGACGGGCGACTTCGTGTTGCTGGATGCGGAAGATGGTTGGTCCGTGAGGGCACTCCAGGATATGGTTCTGGGCCAAGTCGAGCCAAGTTCCGGTGCTTTACTGATCGATGGCCATCCTGCAAAAGAATTCACGCTCAATCGTGGTTTTGAAGGGATTGTGGCCGTAGAGTCTGAACCTGCGCTCTTTAGCGGCACTCTTCTAGATAACATTAGTGCGTTCGGCGGAGCAGAGCAGGTCCAACGTGCGTTGGATTTTGCAATAAAACTTGGTCTTGAGGCGCGGGTGCATCGGCTACCACGCGGCTATAATATGGTGCTTGGTAGTAATTCTATTTTTGAGCAGGATCCCGTAAATCGTCAGCTTATTTCACTGGTTCGTGCACTCGCCCTTCAGCCAAAGGTGCTTATCCTCGATGAGCCGACGGCGGTGCTTGATAACAATGAACGAGAGGCTTTTGCAGCGATACTTGCCGCTCTTAAGCCACGCCCGACCGTACTTGTCTCCAGTCCTGATCCACGCTTGCGGCGGTTAGCGAATTCTACAGTTACGCTCACCAACAGCGATTTGGTCCCTTGGGACGAGGATCGGGCGCTTGAGCGTCTAGAAGCTAAGCAATTACGGATAGGTGCAGCATGAGTGATATCTCAGTTGTAAAGACCACCTCATTGTTGGAGCGCCTGTTTTTCGCGTGCGGCTGGCGGAATGACCATGACACGATCTTTGAGGCCATGCCGCATATGTCGGACAGGCTTCGGGCCAAGGAGGTCTTTAAGACACTCGAGAACCTGAATATTCCATTTTCCTCCGCCGAGTGTCGTGAGGTTCAGATCACAAATGACGAGTGCCCAGCCTTGGTTATACCAAAGGACGGCGAGCCTTATGTGGCGCTTGAAGTGCGAGGGCGCGAACTAATCGTCATCACGCCGGGCGACGACGTTAAATCGCGTCGAGAGGCGAGCCGTGAGAGCGTCATGATCTTGCGCATCGATCAATTCACGAACCAGACAAATGTCGTAAAGCCAGACAAGATCGCCGACATCTTTAGCGCTTCGCGTGCCATGGCACCTTGGCTGGCGCTCTCGTCACTCCTGACAAATCTTCTAGGACTTGCTACACCTCTTTTGATCATGGTGATATATGATCGCATCATCCCGTCGAATTCTACTGATCTATTGTTGGCGGCTGCTGCGGCAGTTGGGATTATCCTCGTATCAGATGCATTGTTTCGCCATGCGCGCACGGCCGCACTTGCTCACGTAGGCCGGCAAGGAGAGCAGAAGCTTTCGGTGCGACTTTTTCAAAAGCTTTTGTCACTGCCGATGTCGCAATTGCAAAAATCAGATGTCGAACAGCAAATTGCGCGCTTCAAACAGTTTGAATCGTTTCGAGAGCTTTTCACAGGCCAGATAATGACGGTTTTGCTGGATTTGCCGTTCGTTCTCATTTTTATTGGCGTGCTAAGCTACATCTCGTTTCCAATAGGTTTGATCACGCTGCTGGTGATTTTAATCTTTGCGGTATCAACCTTCGTTTCCGTCTCTGTGCAACAGCGCCTTGATCAGTCTTCGTTTGAAGCATCGGCCGCGCATCGGGCGCATATAGAGGATGCGGCACAATTTCAAAAAACAATCGTCAATCTTGGCATGCAAAAAGGCTGGCTGGACAGAAACCAATTGTTGGCAGCAAAGGCGGAAGAGGCGGCGCGCAAAGCGCGGCAATTTCAAGCCTCAATGCAGTCTTTTGGGCAAACCATACTGTCGCTGGCCACCGTTTCGGCAATCGTCATTAGCGCATATTCCGCGATGACTGGTGCAATGACCTTTGGAGCGCTGATAGCGGTTATCGCCCTCGTATCAAAAGTCTTTGCGCCGGTTCAAGCACTGGCAGCGAACATGCCACAAATTATTTCTTTTAGGCGTAGTAGAGTTCAAGCCGAACGTGTGCTTGCTCTTCCAGAGGAATCTGAGCGAGGCTTGAACCAATCGCACCAAAAAACGCTTAGCGGCACAATTCAGTTTCGCACTGTGACGCACCGACCTGACCCAACAAATCCGCCGGTGCTGTCGCAGGTAGCGTTTGAGATCGATGCCGGCGAGCTTGTTGTGGTTATGGGCAATGATATCGCCGGCAGAACGGCGTTGTTAGATCTGATCGATGGCCTGCATCAGCCGCTCGCAGGTTCCGTGGAGCATGATGAGATAGATATCCGCCAGATCGCACGTGACGAATTACGTCGTTCAGTCAGCTATGCCACAATGGACACGGGCTTTTTCTATGGCACCATTGAGCAAAACTTTCGCCTTGCTGCCCCATCGCTCGGAGCGGACGAAATTCGAGCTGCCCTTCACGCGATGGCATTGCAAGATGAGATAGATCAGCTTCCAGATGGCTTTGATACACGGCTGACGGACGCCATGCTTGCGGGGTTGCCATTCGGTCTCTTAAAATCCTTAACGCTCGCTCGGACAATTGCGCGTGATACTCCAATCCATTTATACGCAGAGCCTACATCAGGTCTCGATACAGAGCGCCGACAAGCCTTTCGTACTTGGGTTCAGGCGCAGAAATCAAAGCGTACAGTCATTCTGGCAACGCCGGATCGCTCGTTTTTATCGATGGCTGATCGGTTCCTATACCTCGATAGCGGCCGGATGATCGTAAACGACAAGGGCGAATCTGGCCTGAAGAAAATCAATGCCGCCTTGGCAAAATTTGGAGGCTGAAAAATGAAACGCATTCAGCAAAGCGAGCAAAAGCAGGGTCCAATCCATAAAGCAGCCCAGAAACAAGCGAAGCGTGAGCCACGCCTCGCTGGTCTCATTGCCTTGGTACTTTGCGGTATGGTTGGCGGCATGATATTTCTGGCGAGCCAGACCTTTGTGCCGCAGGTTAGCCGCGCCGCGGGAACTGTGACCCCCCAGGGAAGTTATCGCCAGATCGAGACGCGCGAAGGTGGCGTGGTGCGTCAGGTTTTTGTCGAAGACGGTGACGTCGTTGAGGCGGGCCAAATCGTGGCCGAGCTTTCTCACCCGGACCTCGAGCAAGAACTGAAAGTGCTTGAAAAGGATGTGAGTTCTTTTGAAGATCGGATCGCGAATTTTGATGCTATTTTGCGCTATGTCGACCTTGGTCGCGAAGTTTCGCCAGACACAATCGCCGGTCTTGCTGAGCGGGGTCTGGAACATGCGGCTGCGAGATTAAAAATATATGCGGCCAGCCAAAACATACGGGCGTCTTCTATCGAACAGTTGAAAGAAACGATTGCGATTTTGGAAAACGCCGCGGCCTTTGCCGAAGAGCGGGCTCAGAACAAAAGCAAGGATTTGTCGATTACCGACGATCTTTACAAGCGGGGGCTTTCGACCCTGCGAGAATTACAGTCTCAGAAAGATCGCGCAGATGATTTGAAAGCGGCCGCGTCGGCCGCGGTTGTTCAGCTTGCACAAGCCGAAGAGAATCTTCGCCTCGCGATAGCGGGGCGTAAGGAAGAAACACTGGCTCTGCAGGAAGAGATTCTGAACCAGCTGATCGATTTTCAATCGCGCTATGACAGCATGCAGACCTCGCTGCGCGCGGTGGCTGATAAGATCGAGCATTTGAAGGTTGTCGCACCTGCTAGAGGTGTTATTCAGTCGATTTCGTTTGCGGGGCAAGGCGAAGTGATCGAACCTGGTGAAGCGCTATTTGAACTGCTTCCCACGCGGCAGTCACTGGTGGCGGAGGTTCGCATTCCTTCACTTGAAATTGGTCATGTGCAGCCTGACCACCAAGTTTCTGTAACTGTTGACACATTTGATGTGAGACGCTTCGGCAAGGTCGAAGGTGCGATCCGGTCGGTTTCACCGGCACCGCTTATTGATGAGCAAACAGGCGAAAGTTATTTCCGCGCGTTTGTAGAACTTTCGGGTGACCACATCGGCGAGGGCCCTTTCCGACGCCCGCTACAATCGGGAATGACTGTTGTGGCCGAGATGGTGACTGACGAGAAAACTC
The DNA here is from genome assembly GCA_038531775.1 of Pseudomonadota bacterium. Classification (GTDB taxonomy): domain Bacteria; phylum Pseudomonadota; class Alphaproteobacteria; order Rhodobacterales; family Rhodobacteraceae; genus Roseovarius. The sequence continues at coordinate 5,848 of JBCBBI010000025.1, forward strand.
TTTTGGCCTATCTCCTGAAACCCGTCGAACGCAGTCTCAATAAGGCCTTCTCAGAGAGGTGATGCTTTGGCAGGTTTGAACAGCCCAAGAATAGCTGTAGTCAAAATTTTTGGCGTGAAGAGTACCTACTTTAAGCACGGCAGACCCATCCCACTGATCATAAGTCACACAATGCAGTTTTTTAGAACTGCGTATCGTTCCGTGCCTTAACCGGTGCTAAGCTCTTAAAAATAATCAAACTCGCATTTTGATGAGAGCGAAAAAGAGAGCAGCACGATGAGTGAAACTAGTTCTGACAAGATGCCAAAAGGCATGCTTGCAGCAGCCCGTTGGGCAGCCGAGCGTACACCGGAAAGTCGAAACAGAGCCGTTGATCTTTATCGAGCCATAGCAATTATTTTTGTCATCCTGGGCCACTGGCTTTTGGTTGCTGCGTATATGAACAACGGCCAGGTCGAGCTGGTGATTTTATTGGCTGAGCAACCGTGGACGCATTATGCGACGTGGCTCTTTCAAGTTATGCCTGTGTTTTTCTTTGTTGGTGGCTTCTCAAACGGCCTGTCATGGGCGTCTGCTCAGAAGGATCCCGAAAAAAGACGCGTTTGGGCCGCGACACGTCTTTCACGGCTTCTCAAACCCACCATTCCAGTGGTTGTCTTTTGGACGCTTGGCGCGTTCATCGCCAGCCTTTGGGGTGTCTCGACAGACCTGATCGCGCAGGCTTCTCAGGCAGCACTTGTTCCGGTCTGGTTTCTCGCGGTTTACATCATCATAACAATGGCCGTGCCTGTTACGGCCGCCTTCTGGGATAAATATGGCATTGGCTCGGTTTTGATTTTGGTGGCTGGAGCTATTTCGGTTGACATAATTGCCTTTGGTTTCGATCAACAATGGCTCCGATGGGTAAATTACGCCTTCGTTTGGCTTGCTGTCCACCAGCTGGGGTATTGGTGGCGGACTGCGGCAAGGCCTGCCGTGTGGGCTTTGGGCTTTGTCCTGATTGGGGTGGTTTGGCTCTACGCGCTCATCGCGCAACTTGGCTTTCCTGTTGCTATGGTAAGTGTGCCGGGCGAGGAAATTTCCAACACGCGTCCACCCACGACCGCTATGCTTGCTGTTGGCAGCTTGCAGATCGGCGTGATCCTTTTAGCGACCGGGCCGGTTTCAAGGTGGTTGATGAATGTGCGTCCTTGGTCAGTTGTCATCCTTCTCAATCAGATGATCATGTCGATTTACCTTTGGCATATGACCGCGCTGATCATAGTAGTGGGAATTTCGGTGCAATTGCTCGGTGGTTTTGGCCTCACCGAGGCACCGGGCAGCGGCGCTTGGTGGGCTGCGCGGCCAATATGGATCTTGCTGTTTACGCTTTTGCTTATGCCGTTTGTTTTGCTTTTCATCTCGTTTGAATTGCCAAGCCGTACAGCAACCGAAAAAAGACCGAGTGCGATGCAGGCCTCGTTAGGAGCGTTTATGGCTTGTGCTGGATTGGTGATGATGGCGCTCAATGGTCTTGGCGCGGATGCGCTTTTGGGTATTAATTGGCTGGCGGTCGGGCTCATGCTCAGTGGCATTTACCTTGCTACGCGCAAAGTCTTGCAAAGTTAGCTCTGAAACTGGCGCGCCACGATCTGAAGCTTTGACATCCGATCATACAATGTATTGCGAGGTATTCCGAGTTGAGTGGCGGCTAGTGCCACCTTGCCGCCGGCCTCTCTCAAGGCTTCCTCGATTATACGTTTTTCATGCTGGCCAAGCCGCTCGGACAAGGTGCCGGTCGTAGCATCTGACGTCGCACCATCAAGTTCTGCACGTATGGCGCGATTATCGAGCACAAGCGTGCGATGCTCCAAAGCACGCTTCACCGTGTCGATAAGCCGGTCCGGTTCGCAAGGCTTTTCAAGGTACTCATAAGCGCCATCCTTTATCGCTCGCATGGCCGTAGGTACGTCAGAATGGCCAGTCAGAAGGATCACCGGCAAATCTTCATCTTTGGACTGTGCAAATCTTAAAACATCAAAACCATCATGGTCTGGCATTCTGATATCCGACAGAACCACACCACGAAAACCAGAGCGAATAGAGCGGCGTGCCTGAGTAAAAGAGTTTGTCGGAATTGGCTCCAGATTTTCCAGCTCAAGAGACTGCGCGATCGAAGCGCGCAAAACGCTGTCATCTTCGATGATTAGAACCTTATTCAGCATCCTGTTTCTCCATCAAAGGTAGGGAAAGCTTGAACTCTGCACCGGCGGACAAATTGCGACAGCTAAGCGTTCCGCCAAACTGTTGTATAATTCCAAAAGACAGTGACAGACCCATTCCAAGGCCTTTGGATGCGCCAAGATCCTTGGTTGTGTAAAACGGCTCGAACACACGGTCCGGATCGGCGATCCCGGGTCCGGTATCTCTCACGATGAGTGTCGCGTTGTCTCGGACGACGGTCATTTCGATGGACAAGCGCCGTTCAGGTGTATCCGACATTGCGTCGATGGCATTGGTCAAAATGTTGAAGATGACCTGTTCCAAACGTACCTTTCCGGCCACGATGAAAACGGAACCCTCAGGCAAGTCCAAGAGGACCTCAATTCGCTTTGAGGCAAGTTCATCATCGACAAGAGCAAGCGCGGATTTGATAACTTCGTTAAAATCAATCCGTTCATTTGGAGCGCTCTCCTGTCTGGCAAAGGCGCGCAGATTACCAATGATGCGGTTGATCCTTTGGACCTGATTGGAAATCTCGCTGAGGTTTTCGTCGATGCGATTGGATTGCTTGCGCTCCAAAAATTTACGCGCGTTTTCAGAGAAGTTCAAAATCGCGGCCAGGGGTTGATTCAATTCATGACTGACACCGGCCGACAGCCGTCCCAAGGCAGCAAGCTTGGACGCCTCTACAAGTTCATCTTGTGCAGCGCGCAGCTCTTTCGTGCGCTCTTCAACACGGGCCTCAAGTGTCGCTGATTGCTGCGCCTCAAGGGCAAAACGCCGCCTTTGTTGAACCGCGATTGCGACAACCAGCCCTAAAACAAGTGCGAGCGCGGCGGCAAGTCCGGTGCGCTGTCTTGCAGTTGCAAGTACGGACGCGATGTCGATAATGATTTGCCCGTTCAGCAATAGCAGGGGCATCTTCTTGGATAAGACTAACGCTTCTTGGGGCGCATCAGCACGTGAAGCAAAAGCCCATGTCTCAAAACCCGCTAATGTCCTATTTCGCCGCAGATCTAGCTCTCCTTCTTCGGATCCGTCGCCGAACGACAACAACAAAAGCTCGGGTCGATTGGACGAAATGGCTTGCGCGTTCTGATTATAGAAAATCAAAGGCTCAGGAGTGACAGGCCATTGAAATTCAAGCTCTGCGATATCTACCGTAAGAATAACCGCACCATCGTTTTGCTCATTCGAGAGGCGAACGCCACGGCTCAGCCTGATTACGCGCTTTTGATCTTCGATCGCGTGCTCGAAGCCCAATCGTTCATTTAATGCAGCTTGCAATAGCGTTTTCGATGGCGTCTTGTCAGACTTCTTAGGCGAAGAGGATGCCAAAACAGCGCCAGTCCGGTCAACAAGATCGATCTGCGATGCGCCATACGTTAGCGAAAAATTCACAAGGAAGTCTTGTACCCTATGCCAGTCATCTGCAGCCATTGCCGTTGTGACGCTTGGTGTGTGGGCAATGAAGTTGGCCTGTTCTCGAAATCCGTCAATCTGTAGGCGTAAACGACTTGCCGCTTCGCTAAGCCGGACGGTTCCGTTTTCCTGCAGCACACGCAATTCTGTTTTGAGCGTGCGATCATAGACAAATGCCGCGAACCAAAGCGATGCCAGAACGTAAGCGGCAAGAAGCACGGAAGACACACGAATCATTGAGCAGTTCGCCTATGGCCATTGGGCGTTGAAACCTACTGTTTGCCGACAAGCCTGTGCAAGTCGACTTGTCCGAAAAATCGGACGAAATTGCGTTTAGTAAAATGGATGAATTATAAAATACTGAAATTAAACAATAAAAACGTTAAATGAAAAACCACTTGCTCCAATTGGCTTGATTTTTGAGTATAATGTCCATTAGGCGCTGGAGGAGCGCCTGCGAAAGGGAGAAATACATGAAAATGTTTTTGAAAGCCGCTTGCGTTGCGGCAGTCGTCGCTGTTCCGTCTTTGGCATTTGCGGCCTGTGATGACGGTGAAGTCGTTGTTAAGTTCAGCCATGTGACCAACACCGACAAGCACCCCAAGGGTATTGCCGCCTCGTTGCTGGAACAGCGGGTAAACGAAGAGATGAATGGCAAGATGTGCATGGAGGTCTTCCCGAACTCCACGCTCTTTAACGACAACAAAGTACTTGAAGCAATTTTGCAGGGTGATGTGCAACTCGCTGCGCCGTCCCTGTCCAAGTTTGAAAAATTTACCAAACAGTTTCGCCTGTTCGACCTGCCTTTCATGTTTAAAAACATCGAAGCAGTGGACGCGTTCCAGTCGTCCGATGCCGGTCAGGCAATGAAGGACAGTATGCAGCGTCGCGGCCTGCAAGGTCTGGCATTCTGGCACAACGGTATGAAGCAAATGTCTGCGAACAAGCCGTTGATCGAGCCATCGGATGCAAACGGCCTGAAATTCCGTGTTCAAAGTTCTGACGTGCTCGTTGCGCAGATGGAAGCGATCGGTGGATCGCCCCAGAAAATGGCTTTCTCTGAGGTCTATGGCGGTCTGCAACAAGGTGTCGTAGACGGTCAGGAAAACACTTGGTCCAATATCTTTGGCAAGAAGTTCTTTGAAGTTCAGGACGGAACTACTGAGACCAACCACGGCATCATCGACTATCTGGTGGTTGCAAGCGTTGACTGGCTCGACAGCCTGGACGCCGATGTTCGTGATCAGTTCCTGACGATCCTTAATGAAGTCACTGTCATGCGCAACTCCGAGGCGTTTGCAGTGAACGAGGCGGCTAAACAGTCAATTCTCGATGCTGGTGGCGAAATTCGTCAGCTGACACCAGAGCAACGCGCAAAATGGGTTGATGCGATGAAGCCTGTTTGGGAGCAGTTCAAAGGTGATGTAGGCCAAGAAAACATTGATGCCGCACAGGCAATCAATGAGGCGCAAAGCTAAGCGCACTTTCTAGCAACGATAATAATAGAGGCGGTCACCGCGCGCCGAGGGCCGCCTCTTTTTTCACACTCGGGGGAAATACGATGCATGGTCATGACCACGGCGGCAGCAGTTTCGTCGATCGCATAGAAGAGACCATCATCGCGCTGATACTTGGTCTGATGACCGCGATAACCTTCGCCAATGTCATCGCACGATACTTTTTCAACTCCAACATTCTCTGGGCGCTCGAAATGACTGTGTTCATGTTCGCCTGGCTGGTTTTGCTAGGTGCCTCTTACGCTGTCAAAAAACGCGCGCATCTTGGTGTGGATGCGATTATCAACCTGACTTCACCCCCTGTCCGCAAGGTTCTGGCACTCATCTCTGTCGCGTCTTGTGTTGCTTTTTCGCTGCTGCTTTTGAAAGGCGCCTATGATTACTGGGCTGTCTTTGCCGATCTTCCGCCCACGTCCGGGCGCTGGTTTCCAACAGGACTAAACGAGTCTGCGCGCAGCCAAAGTTTTTATGAGGTTCAAGACGTGCCGATGATCGGGGCATTCCGGTTTTTGGAAGACGCAATCAATTACGGTGAGAGCTACGAAAAGCTCCCCAAGGTGGTTCCTTACCTTGTGATGCCGCTTTCCATGCTGCTTCTAACGTTCAGGTTTTTTCAGGCAGGTCTCGCAATTTTACGCGGAGATCTTGATCGGTTGGTTGCTAGCCACGAGGTCGAGGAAGAGCTTGATGAACTTCGCAAAAGTGAGGAGCAACGCTAATGGAAGTCGCGCTTCTCTTCTTCATGGTCATTGGCTTTCTGCTTATCGGTGTGCCAATCGCCGTTTCGCTTGGGCTTAGCTCCACGCTATTTCTGCTCTGGTTCTCTGAAAGCTCGATGGCGTCAATTGCCCAAACGCTATTTGAGGCCTTTGAGGGCCATTTCACCCTGCTTGCGATACCGTTCTTCATACTTGCTTCGTCATTCATGACGACCGGTGGCGTTGCGGCGCGTATCATCCGATTTTCGATTGCCTGTGTCGGGCATTTGCCCGGTGGGTTGGCTATCGCTGGCGTCTTCGCCTGTATGCTGTTTGCCGCGCTTTCTGGATCTTCACCGGCGACCGTGGTTGCCATCGGTACAATCGTCATCACCGGGATGCGTCAGGTCGGATATACCAAGGAATTTGCCGCGGGCGTTATTTGTAACGCAGGGACGCTCGGCATCCTTATTCCGCCGTCAATTGTTATGGTTGTCTATGCAGCTGCTGTTGAGGTTTCCGTCGGCCGTATGTTCCTGGCGGGTGTGATCCCGGGGCTTATGGCTGGCCTTATGCTGATGATCACGATTTACATCATGGCAAAAGTGAAAAACCTTCCAAAAGGGGACTGGAAGGGCTGGAGTGAGATTTTTGCCTCCGGGCGCGAGGCCGGATGGGGACTTTTCCTTATCGTGATCATTCTCGGTGGTATTTACGGCGGTATTTTTACGCCAACGGAAGCAGCGGCTGTTGCTGCGGTCTATTCCTTCTTTATCGCGAGCTTTGTTTACAAGGATATGGGGCCGCTGGCGACGCCAGAAGGAGAGGCCAACAAGAGCTTTTTCAAGGCTCCTTACGCGTTGCTAACAGCGATTTTCCATCCGGATACGAAGAAAACGCTTTTTGAGGCGGGTAAGCTCACTGTCACCCTGCTTTTCGTGATTGCCAACGCGCTGATCCTGAAGCACGTGCTAACCGACGAGCAGATCCCTCAGCAGATCGCAGGTGCGATGCTTGACGCGGGCTTTGGTCCTGTGATGTTCCTGGTCATCGTAAACATCATCCTGCTGATCGGCGGTCAGTTCATGGAGCCATCGGGCCTATTGGTTATCGTAGCGCCTTTGGTTTTCCCAATTGCGATTGAGCTTGGCATCGACCCGATCCACCTCGGCATAATCATGGTGGTGAATATGGAGATTGGCATGATCACCCCACCAGTTGGGCTTAACCTGTTTGTCACCTCCGGCGTGGCGGGTATGCCAATGATGGCGGTGGTACGTGCAGCGCTTCCATTCCTCGCGGTGCTCTTTGTTTTCCTGATCATGGTGACCTACATACCGTGGCTTTCCACCTTCCTGCCTAACACGTTTATGGGTCCGGAGCTTGTGGTGAAATAGGTGCTACCACTGCTTTCAAAAGAGCTTCGGCGAGATGCGGTATGTACGGGTCGTAAAGCGGTCTGTTGACGGGGAGCTGTAATAGCTGCTGGCCTTCGCTGCGTAGCCAAGCCGCTGTGAGGCGCCCGTATTCGTAGGCCAAACACTTGCTTCGGTGCCCGTCAAATTCAGGGTCCTTGCCGCGCCGATACGACTCGTACCCCACACGCCAGGAACGCGAGCGTACCATGTCTTGTGGGCTGACCAGATTATCTATAATCTGAGGCATGTCTTAGGCTAGCCGCAGACAGTATGATCAGGCAATAGAGGCGTTGGTTATTTGCCTTTCCAAACCGGATCGCGTTTTTCAGCAAAAGCTCGTGCGCCCTCAAGCTGATCTTCTGAGGCGTAAAGCGTATCTACCGAAGCAAATTGCCGTTTGGTGATACGATTCATTGCATCCTGGAATGTCATGCTTTCGGCCTCACGTACGATTTCCTTGATCGCGGCATAAACCAGTGGCGGGCCAGAGGCCAATAGATCGGCCATCTCGCGTGCCTTATTCATCAGATCAGCGGCTGGATGAATTTGGTTGATCATACCCCACCGTGCGGCTTCCTCGGCATCAATCCAACGGCCGGTAAGGAGCATTTCCATCGCGACGTGATAGGGGATACGCTTGGGTAGCTTAACGCTCGCCGCATCGGCCACCGTGCCGGAGCGTATCTCTGGCAAGGCAAACTGCGCGTGGTCAGCAGCCAGAATGATGTCAGCACTTAGGGCCCATTCCAGACCTCCTCCGCAGCAAATCCCATTTATCGCCGCGATCACGGGCTTATTCATAGAACGCATTTCTTGTAGCCCGCCGAAGCCACCGACGCCGTAGTCGCCGTCGACCTCATCACCATCTGCAGCTGCTTTAAGATCCCAGCCGGGGCAAAAGAATTTCTCGCCAGCGCCGGTGATGATCGCCACGCGAAGGTTGGGATCATCACGGAAATCGCGAAAGACCTCGCCCATGACGCGGCTTGTTTCAAGGTCGATCGCATTGGCCTTCGGTCGATCAAGCGTGACCTCAATCACATGCCCACGCTTTTGCGTCTTTACTGGGGTATCGCCCATCCCTCATCTCCAATTCTGATCAATGCATCGGCTGCCACGGCTCTGTCAGAGCAACAGATTAACGGATTGATTTCAACCTCATCAAGGCGTGCGGCATTTGCTATCACATAGTCTTGCACTGCCAAAACTGCTGCGACGATGGCTTCGATATCTGCCGCAGGCTTGCCACGATACCCTTCCAATATTGGGAAAATTCGTAGGTTCGAAAGCGCGTCTTTGATCTCCTTGCGCGTCACCGGCAAAAGCAATGATTGCGTATCTGCAAGGATTTCCGTCATCACCCCGCCAGCGCCTAGGGTAAGGACAAAACCGTGCGCCGGATCACGTACGACACCGAGCAAAAGCTCTGCGATCCCGCCCCCGACCATCTCCTCGACCAGGAATTTATCTGTTGCCATTTCCTGCGCTGTTTGGCGAACCTGATCCGCGTCTTGCAAGTGTAGGCGAACGAGACCAGCTTCCGTTTTGTGTGCAGCTCCTGATCCTTTTAACACGACAGGAAAGCCCAACGCCTGTGCCGCTTGCCCCACCTGATCAGCGTCATTGACGGTTTCAGAACCAGGGACCTGCAACCCGTGTGTTGCGAGCGCGGCTTTGGCATCTGTCTCAGATAGCGTGGTCAGGTCCGTTGGTGAGCCTGGTCTTAACAGTGGTGCCGCCGCAGGGACAAAAGCCGAAGCGGCGCTTGCGGCTTCGATGGCAGTCAGAGTGTCGTCGAGCCCGTGCATCGGGATCACGCCCTGCGCAATCGCTTCTTTCGCTACGTCTTCGCTTAGTGCTTCTGGCAAAGTAGCGACAATAGCCATGGGTTTTTCTGAAGCCTTTGCTGCTGTAGCGGCTGCTGGTATTACGCAATCCCATGCCGCCGGATCGCATTTATCCGCACGCGGAAAGTCGACAATAACGCAGCCCAGATCAGCCTCGCCATCGAGCATCGCAGTAAAAGTCTTCCCCATCGTCGCGGCATCGCCCCAAATAAACGTGTGATAATCCAGTGGATTGGCGAGCGCGACCATGGGCCCGAGGATTTGTCGCAAGCGATTGCGCTGCGCATCGCTTAAGCCCGGAAAAGCAATGTTTCGACCTTGTGCGCTATCGGCCATCAGGCTCGCCTCACCACCAGAACAGGACATCGAGACAATGCTTTTAGATGGTAGCGGTCCTGCGAAATGCAACAATTTCAAGGTTTCGAGTAGGGCAGGGAGGCTTTCGACCTGAACAATACCTAGCCTTTTCAAAAGCGCTCGCGCGCCCGCATCGCTTCCCGCCAGAGAGGCCGTATGGGAAATAGCCGCCGATTGCGCTTGTTCTGATCTGCCTGCCTTGAGAGCGACAATCGGTTTTCCCAGATCATGCGCAGTGCGCGCCAGTTCTTGAAACGCATCTAGATCGCCCATCCCTTCGATATGCATACCGAGAACGGTGACTCGAGGATCTTGCAAGAGTGTCGCGCCTATGTCGGCAAGTCCAACCTGCGCTTGATTACCCGCAGTCGCCATGTAGGCCAAAGGCAGCCCGCGTGCTTGCATAGTGAGGTTGATCGAAATGTTGGAGCTTTGGGTGAGGATGGCCACACCGCTCTTAATTCGATGTCCGCCATGCTGATCCGGCCATAAAAGTGCGCCGTCGAGATAGTTGATAAAACCGTAGCAATTAGGCCCCACAATAGGCATCTCGCCGGCTGCCTCCAGCAACACTTTTTGCAGGTCCGCGCCATCGCCTAATTCTGACTGCGCTTCGCGAAATCCACTGGCAAAGCAAACCGCACCACCTGCACCCATTTTGCTCAACGTGCGAACCACATCTATTGTCGCATTGCGATTGACACCGATGAAGACCGCATCAGGCGCCTCTGGAAGAGCGCTCAGATCTTTGAAGGTTTGCACACCCGCAAATTGATCTTTGTTTGGATGGACCGGCCAAACCGGGCCGTCAAAGCCCATTTTGATGCACTGTTCAATGACGCCAGCACCCCAAAAGCCACCGCCTATGACAGCTATGGATTTGGGTTGAAAAAGTCGGCTGAGGTCACGCATCAGGCGCCTCGTTTTTGGGTAAGCGATCCAGGTGGCCAAGATCAATTTCCGGGTCAATTTGGTCGCGTAGGCGCGTCTTAAGCGTCTTTACATCTGGAAAACCGTCATCGCGCTTTCGATCCCAGACGAGCGTTCCATCAACGGTAATTCTAAACACACCACCGCTATCGTCGGGCATCAGCGCGACAGATCCGATTTGGGTACCAAATGACTGCAGGATTTCCTGCGCCATCCAGCCTGCGCGCAAAAGCCAGTTGCAGCCTGTGCAATAGGTTATTTCGACACGCGGTGCCAAGCCTTAGGCGCCCAAGGGTCTTAGCAGATCGCGACTAATGATATGGCGCTGAATCTCGGATGTGCCGTCCCAGATGCGTTCGACCCGTGCGTCGCGCCAAAAGCGCTCTATCGGGAAATCATCCATAAGTCCCATGCCACCATAGACCTGCAGCGTCGCATCGGTCACGCGCGCAAGCATTTCGGTTGCATAGAGTTTGGCTGAAGCGATCTCTCGGTTCGCAGGCAGAGCCTGATCAAGCCGCCATGCGGAAGCCAGGGTTAGCCAGTCGGCCGCGTCAATCTCAGTGATCATATCTGCGATTTGAAAGCTAATGCCCTGAAATTTTCCGATCTGCTGGCCAAACTGTTTGCGTTCTGCGGCATAGTTCAGTGCGTAGTCAAAGCAGCGCCGTGCGCGGCCAACACTCATTGTGGCCACTGTGATACGCGTTGCATAAAGCCATTCGTTCATGACGGCAAAGCCACCATCGACCTCACCTAGAACCTGCGCATCGGGCAGGCGACAATCGTCAAACTCCAGGATCATGTTTTTGTATCCGCGGTGGCTCACGGATCTATAGCCATCTCGTACCGTGAAACCTGGTGTTCCACGATCAACAAGAAACGCCGTTATACGTTTTTTGGGGCCTTTGTCGGTCATGTCCTCGCCGGTGGCGATGAAAACGATAAAGAAATCAGCATGTTCAGCGCCAGAAATAAAATGTTTGGAGCCATTCACGATCCAGTCGCCGCCGTCGCGCTTTGCCATGCATTTCATACCGCGTACGTCGGATCCAGCGTCCGGTTCGGTCATCGCAAGCGCGTCCATCTTCTCTCCGCGCACCGCCGGCATCAGATAGCGTTCTTTCTGCTCTCCTTCGCAGGCCATCAGTATGTTTTGCGGCCTACCAAAGAAATGGTTGAGCGCCATGGAGCCGCGTCCCAACTCACGTTCCACAAGGGCAAAGTCGACATGTCCTAGGCCGGCACATCCGACCTCTTCGGGGAAATTGCAGGCGTAGAAGCCTAACTCCATCGTCTTGCGTTTGATCTCGTGTGCGATCTCGGCCGGGACTTCGCCGGTTTGTTCTACAACTTCCTCATGGGGATAAATCTCATTCTCGACAAAGCTGCGCACGGTCGAGACGATCATGTCCTGTTCTTCGGTCAGTCCAAATTGCATCGGCTTTCTCCCTTAACTCGCATGCAGAGCGGCAAGCTCTTCAACTTTTTGGGCGACATCTTCTGGTGGCTCGCACGTGCGCCGAGTCTCTAGGCTCACGTGCAACATGAGCTGGTCGCATGTGGCCATAACCTCGCCGTCGCTGGCGCGCTTCATTTCGTGGGCGCATCGCAGTTTCTTACCCTTGCCCTCGGTCACACGGGTCTCGACGATCACGTCTTCACCGGCACGTGTCTCCGCCAGATAATTGACGGTCGTTTCAACCGTAAAATAGCTCAGACCGCGCGCGACGTAGTCTTCATCAGCGCCGACATAGGCCATGACGACTTCGGCGGCGTCTGAGAAAATCTGCCCATAACGCCCTTCGTTCATGTGCCCATTCATGTCCGTCCAATCAACAGGCACCATCCGGCGCTGTGTGATCATCGGGTTTGCGGCTTCGGGAAGCGTCATGACCGATCGCTGATGATCGGCGATCAAACGCCCGGCGGCATTTCCTTGTTGCTTAAGCGCGCGCATCATAGCAATCAGGTTGCGGTCTCGTTTCCGTTCAAGCTCACGGATAGAAAGATGCCCTGACTGCGCATCAGACTGTTCCGCAATTTTGTCGATAAGTTCATCGGTGAGCTCGGGCACATCCATAAGCTTTGTCCATGGCCAAGCTAAAGCTGGTCCGAACTGTGCCATGAAATGCCGCATGCCGGCCTCACCTCCTGCGACGCGGTAGGTCTCAAAAAGCCCCATCTGACCCCATCGCAGCCCAAAACCAAAGCGGATCGCGTCATCGATTTCCTGTGTGGTGGCGATGCCGTCCTTGATTAACCAAAGTGCTTCGCGCCAAACGGCCTCCAGAAAACGGTCTGCAATATGAGCGTCGATTTCTTTTGCTACTGGTAGAGGATAAAGCCCAACTGAAGTCAGAATTTTCTTGGCTTCATCGACCACTTCGGGCGCGGTTTTTGGTGAGGGAACAACCTCAATCAACGGTAAAAGATAGACCGGGTTGAATGGGTGGGTGACCATTATACGCGAAGGGTCTGCCGCGCCTTCTTGCAACTGCGATGGTTTGAAACCACTCGTTGACGAGCCAATAGGTGCTTTTGCGTTTGCGGATTGAATTTCCGCGATGACCTGATGTTTCAGATCCAGCCGCTCGCTGACGCTTTCCTGAACCCAGGCTGCGCCTCCGACTGCTTCTGCGACGGTGCCGTGAAAGCTCAATTTGCCCTCATCGGGCAAAGCGCAGTCATAAAGCATCGGAAGTGCCTGGCGCGCATTGTCCATCACGGCGCCAATTTTGCGTTCAGCCTCTGGATCCGGGTCGAAAACACGGACATCCCAGCCATTGAGCAAAAACCGCGCGGCCCATCCGCCACCAATGACACCGCCACCAATGATGGCTGCACAGGTCTTATCCGTCAAATCACTCATTCTCCACCAGTTGCCTTGTTTGATATCCGTTAAATTGTAGCACCTCGCGTGCGGCATTGATTCGGTCTGCGCCGCCCTTCTGGCTGCGATCAATGATCCAGCCATAGCTGCCATCTGGCGTGCCTACCGCAGCGGTGCGAAAGCCCTGGTCAATCCAGATCATCCAGAGCTGAAGTGAGCGGCTCTCATCATCATTGATTAAACGCCATCGATTTACACCCAAGCGTTCCGCCGTCCAGCTTGTTTCCCGTCCAGAGCAATCAAACTTTGTTCTACAAACCCGTTCTCTCGTCTCTATGATATCAGAGCTAAGGTTGACTGATCTTGTGGCAAAGAAGACCTCTTGAAACTGGTTCGTTCCAGGAAATTGCTCTCGAACAAACCATTGTCCATGAAGCGCGGGGTTATTTGCGCGGGTGGTCACGGAAAGCGGTTGGGTTGTGTCGCGAAAGCCAGGGATTTCTTCGGGTGCGTCGCCGCAGGCCGCAAGGGCGAGCAGCGCCACCAAACTGATGATCTTTTTTATGGGGTGTGTCATGAAATTTGTCCTCGTCGCATGGGCTAATTTTTCATGACACCAACGATTCTGTGTGGCCGTCAACCGCAAGAACTTGTCCTGATATTCTTGAAGCGGCCGGAGAGGCTAGAAACAAGACCATGTCAGCCAAGTCATCACCACTGACCCAAGAGCGCATCGAGACGCCTTTAACATATTGAGCGCGGATATCGGCCTCGCACTTTCCACTGGCGGCTGCTTCCATGGCCACCACTCGGTCCATTCTCTCGCCCTCTACGGCACCCGGCGCTATTGCATTAACGCGCACTCCTGCAGGGCCAAGTTCCATTGCAAGAGTTTTGGTCAGACCCACCAGTGCCCATTTCGCGGCCGCATAAGGGGAGCGAAGCGGATAGCCAAATAATCCTGCAGTTGATGAGGTTAAAACCATCAGGCCTTCACCTTTTGCACGCATAAGCCGTGCGGCCCAGCGACAGGTAAGAAATGCCCCATTGAGGTTCACGGAAATGCAATCCTGCCAAGCTTGATAATCGATCTCTTCTATTCTGCCAGCTGGCCCACCGGTTCCGGCATTGGCGCAGACGACATCCACGCCGCCCCAGATTTGCTCAACTTCATCAAGAAAGGCGGCCATTTGCGCCTCGTCAGTAACATCCGCCTGACGCGCCAACAGCTCTGGGTGAGCCTCGGCGAATTCTGAGACTGCCGCTGCATCCGCGTCGCATACGGCAACGCGCGCACCGGTTTCAAGAAATCGCTCGGCAAAACGCTTACCTATGCCTGCGCCACCGCCGGTGATGAGGACACGTTGGCTCACTTTTGGTTATCCTCGCGGCGCCCGTTTTGTCAGGCCTAGTTTTTTACGAACCTCTTCCGGCCCGATGACCCTCGCGCCGAGCCTTTCAATGATCTCGACGGCGCGATCGACCAATTGATAGTTCTGCGCAAGAACACCGCGATCCAACATCAGGTTGTCCTCTAGGCCAACGCGCACATTGCCACCCGCCAAAACGGAAGCGGCGACATAAGCCATCTGGTTGCGCCCTAGTGAAAAAGCCGAAAATGTCCAATCTTCTGGCACGTTGTTGACCATCGCCATGAAAGTATTGAGATCATCCGGTGCGCCCCATGGCACACCCATGCAAAGCTGAACTAGTGCCGGGCTGTCGAGAACACCATCTTTCACGAGTTGCTTGGCGTACCAGAGATGACCGGTGTCAAACGCCTCGATTTCCGGTTTTACGCCCAGCTCCGTCATCATGCCGCCCATCGCCGTGAGCATGCCTGGCGTGTTGGTCATAACGTAGTCAGCCTCTGCAAAGTTCATCGTCCCGCAATCAAGCGTACAGATTTCGGGCAGACACTCTGCAACATGTGCCACACGCTCTGTGGCGCCTGCCATGTCAGTGCCGTTGCCAAACGGCAATGGCGCCTCGGTTGAGCCAAAGATCATGTCGCCGCCCATGCCGGCAGTCAGATTGAGCACCACATCGGTGTCGGCGTCGCGCACCCTGTCAGTTACCTCCCTAAACATCTTTGGATCGCGGGAAGGCGCACCGGTTTCTGGGTCGCGCACGTGGCAATGAACAACGGCCGCCCCGGATTTTGCGGCCTCAATTGCGCTGTCTGCAATTTGTTTCGGGCTACGGGGAACATGAGGACTTTTGTCCTGTGTGCCGCCAGATCCGGTTACGGCGCACGTGATGAAAACCTCGCGGTTCATTTCCAAAGGCATGGCGATCCTCCATCAAGTGCTCAAGGTACGATAGACTTATGGCGTAGTCCTAAATTGTGCGGTATTAGACAAAAATAATGCCGAATTGGACAAAAACACCTAATCAACCGATCCGCATCAGCTTGCTGCTGTTCGACCGGTTTTCAAACCTTTGTCTTGCCAATTGTATTGAGCCGCTGCGCGCAGCCAATACTTATGCGGTTCATCCAGTTTTCGAGTGGTCCATTTTGACTTTAGACGGCCTTCCAAGTCGGTCTTCAAGCGGGATCGATATGTTGGCAGAAAGGGCGATCTCGGATCTTACAAAAACAGACTATCTTTTCGTCATGGCAAGCTATGGGCATGAAATGCACGATACCCCTGCTAACCGCCAACTTTTGCGCGCGGCTGCTCGCAAAGCTAAGACGCTTGTAGGGCTTGACGCGGGGCCGTGGCTATTGGCAAGTGCAGGGCTTTTGGATGGACGTCGGGCGACGGTGCATTGGGACTTGCTTAATGTTTTCACTGAGAAATTTCTAACAATTGAAGTGGAGCGTGCTCATTTCGTCAATGATGGTTCGGTCACTACGTCAGCTGGTGCAATGTCGGCGCTGGATTTTACGTTAGCTTTGATTGAGCGTCATTTGGGGGTTGCCGCAAGGCTGGATGTTGAGGCTCTCTTTTTCCATGATAACGCTGCGCCTAAAGCCGAAAGACATGCGAAAACAGCAGATCCTTTGGTGCCGCGTGCGCTAGAACTTATGCGTGACAACATAGAGCGGCCTTTAATGCTCTCGCGGCTCGCTCTCTTGCTCTCCTGCCAGGCGAAGACGCTAGAGCGACGGTTTTGGCAAAGGTTGGGTGCGCCGCCAGGCCGTGTGTATAGGCACATTCGCTTGTCTGCCGCTCGCAAACTTATTGAGGACAGCCAGCTCAGTGTGACAGAAATTGCAGTAAGGTGCGGCTACGAGTCTCCTGCGGCATTAACTCGCGCATTAAAAAGTCATTATGGCGCGTCACCGCGTGTTTTGCGTCGAAACGAACGAGGCAGGAATTGAAAACTCAAACAAAAAAAGTGGTCGTGATTGGTGCTGGAATTGTTGGTGTGTCGACTGCTATCTGGCTTTTGCGCGCCGGGCATGAAGTCACGCTTATCGACCGTAGCGCGCCCGGTGAGGGCACGAGTTATGGAAATGCTGGAATACTCGCCTCATGTGCCACGCTCCCAGTGACGACACCGGGCCTGTTACGCAAAGTGCCGAGCATGGCGTTTCGGCGTAATCGACCTCTTTTTATGAAATGGAGTAAACTGCCCGCTTTGCTGCCTTGGTTGATACGGTACTTGCGATACGCCAATGGCGAAGCTGCGTCCTACAGAGCTAAAGCGCTGTTGCCCTTAATTGGTGATAGCCTCCCCGATCACCAAGACCTGGCAAAAGGCACTGGTGCTGAAGACTGGATCGTCCCGTGTGAATATGTCTATGGCTATGGCTCGAGATCAGACTTTGATGCAGACCGGTTTGCCTGGGATATTCGTCGTGAAAGTGGGTTTGGTTTTGAGCAGCTAGCTCGCGATGAATTTCGATCTTATGACCCAATTTTTAGTGATGAAATTGGCTACGCAGCGGTTTTGTCAGGCCATGGCCGGATATGTGATCCAGGAAGATATGTAAAAGATCTTGCGGCCCACGCCGTGTCGCAGGGCGCTCGGTTAATTCAGGCAGAGGTTCAAGAATTAGCGGTGCAAAACGACCGTGTCTTGGGTGTTCGCGCATCTGGGAACTTTATCTCAAGTGACGCTGTTGTCCTAACAGCCGGTGTTTGGTCCGATAAACTGGCGAGGCAGTTGGGTTTGAAAGTGCCGATGCAGGCCGAGAGTGGTTTTCATATGGAACTTTGGGAGCCTTCGGTGATGCCACGGTCCCCTCTTATGGTCGCAAATGCAAAATTTGCCATAACACCAATGAAGGGACGCATTCGACTGGCTGGTCTAACAGGTTTTGGTCGTATAGGAAGCGATCCGCCGGAGGCTCCTTACAAGCTTTTTGAAAGTTATCTGCGGCGGTTGATCCCCGGTCTGACCTGGAAGGAAACCAAACGTTGGATGGGCCATAGACCTTCTATCGTAGATTCTTTGCCTTTGATAGGGAGTGCGCCGAGAGTGTCAGGAGCTTTCGTTGGCTTCGGTCATGATCATGTTGGCCTAACCGCGGGGCCGCAAACCGGCCGTATCCTAGCGCAATTGGTTTCCGAAGAGCGTCTCAACATCGATATTGCGCCCTTTGCTCCAGACCGTTTCAGCTAGCTAGCTAGCCAAAATCCGTGTTCATCTTATCTTCAAAATCAGAGATCGGTTCCGCTTTGGAGATGTAAAACCCTTGAACTTGGTCGCACTTGTGTTCTCTCAACCAATCATATTGTTCTTTGGTTTCGACGCCTTCGGCCACAATCGTCGCGCCGATTTGATTACCGAGGGCGAGTATCAGCCCAATGATCGGACCTGACTTCGGCAGTTGATCAATGAATGAGCGATCTATCTTGATGCAGCTGAGGGGAACTTTTGAGATATAGGAAAGGTTCGAGTACCCGGTGCCAAAGTCATCAATGGCAATTTTGTATCCCATGTCGGTAATTTGCTCGAGCTTTCGCACAATGCTGTCCAAATCGCCGATCAGTACTGTCTCGGTCAGCTCAAGCTCGATCTTTCCGTGTGGAAAATCAGGGCGGTCTGAAAAATTCTGCAACGTGTCAAGCAGGCCGTCGTCTGCAAATTGGCGAGGTGATAAATTGAGCGAAAAATGCGACCCGAAGCCTTTATTTGTCCAATTCAAAGCTTGCTGGAAACCAATGTCCAGGACTTGCTGGCCAAGCTGTTCAATCATGCCGGTTTCTTCGCAAATCGGAATGAAGCCACCGGGCATGACGATGCCTCTCTCGGGATGTTGCCAACGCGCGAGGCCTTCAAATCCCGCGATCCTTCCACTCGCCAGGTCAATCCTCGGCTGATAGTGAAGAATAAATTCTTCGTCATCCAAAGCGCGTTGAATTTCTTTTTCCATATTTTGGCGTTCTAGCGCCGCGCGACCCATAGCCTCGTCATACAAATTGTATTGTCCGCGCCCATCCTTTTTGGATGTATACAGCGCGATATCAGCTTTGCGTAAAACGGCCTCGAGATCATCTTGTGCTGTGTTAAATGTGACCGCGCCCAAGCTTATGCCTATGCCGATGTTTATTGACCCGAAAGTAACCGGCATCGACAGAGAACCGATCAAGCGTTTTATGAGGCTTTCCAGATTGTCTTGAGATTGTCCCTCATCGACCAGCACAACAAATTCGTCGCCACCGAGCCTGATAAGGAAGTCATTCGGCTCTAATAGATCACTGGCGCGTTGCACGACCATGCGCAAAACCGTGTCCCCCGCCTCGTGGCCATGCGTGTCGTTGACTTGTTTGAAGCGATCCAAATCAAAATATAAAAGTGCACTTCTCTTTGGAATTGTATCGCGAAGCGACGCCATATGTTGTTGCAAAAACGTACGGTTAAAACAGCCTGTAAGCTGATCACGGTCCGCAAGGTATTTTGCCTTGTCTTTGGCGTTCTTTAATTCGCTGACATCAATTGCGGTAAGCAAAATGGCAGGGCTTCCAGTGACAGCGTCCTTACATATTTTGGCAGACAGATCGAACCAGCGTTTGCCGCTGACAACCTTTACCTGAGCAAGCATTCGGTATTCACCGCGTCCCTCGAGCTGAAACGCCATAACGTCATAGTCGGCCGTTTTAACGAACAAGTCTTTTAGTGGTGCTTTGGAGTCGCGGAACGCATTATGCGCCGCTGGGTTCATATATAACGAAGGCTCATCCAAACCGAACAAAGCGATCATTACGTCGGTGTGCAACAAGGCCTCGGTACTACGTAGGTTGTCGGGCAATTCTTCTGCATCCCCCAAAACCTCGCACTGCATCGCCATACGGCCGTCAGAAAGACGAAACCCTCGATACATTACCATAACGCTCGTTGGTACGCCGTTTGGATAGAGCGTCCACATTTCGTGAAAGCTCGCATCCTGATCGATAAAGTCCGATTGATACTGTTTGAGCCGTTGCGCCACAGCGGGCGACATATCTTCGGCTAAGTCACGAGCGCAAAGCTCTTCCTCGGTTTCAGACTGCCACATATGGCAGGCGCGTTCGTTGGCATACACAATCCGACAATTGTCTATGTCATAGACCCATGTCGGGGTCTGCAATCCCCGCGCCGCAATAAACAGATCAGGAACGAAGGACTGAACTTTTTTCGCGGACGATTTGGTCATTGGGATAGCCACTGTTGCGGTACGGGAATTTGGCATTTCAAAACCGGAACTTGTGTTAGGTTTCTTTGCGGCTTATGCAACGCGGTTTTTCGGTTGCCCAAGCTCACCAAGCGGTGTGAACCCTCGGGTCTGTTCCACCTGAGCGATCCAGCGCGATATGGCAGGATAGTCTGATAGCGAGATGCCCGCCTCTTCTGTTACATGCACGTATCCAAAAAGCGCAACGTCCGCGATTGAGTATCCATACTTTAGCATAAAGACCCGCTGCTCCAGATGCGCGTTCAGGCGTTCGAGCCCGGGTTTTGCCATTTGTTGCCATGTCGCAATGTCTTCGGCCCTTTTTTCCTTTTCATGTGGCAGGATGGTCGTAAAGAACCGCGCCGGAGAGATCATTGGCTCAAGTTTTGATTGTTCATAGAACATCCATTGTAAGGCCTCAGCGCGCTCGGATTTAGTTGGCGGCATCAGCTCTGAGTCTTCGGCCAAATACCATAACATTGCGTTACTCTCTCCGATCACATGACCTCTTTCGGTTGTCATGAATGGAACAACACCGAGCGGGTTGATGTCCAAATACCAATCGGATTTCTGCTCTCCTTTTAGAACGTCAACCATATGGAGTTCGAAAGACTGGCCCAGTTGGTTCATGACCAGCCAGGGTTTAAAACAGTTGCCGGATCCTAGACATGCATAGAGTTTGTTCACTTGTAACCTCATTCACTCACTAATTTGCGCCGTGTTACGATCGAAGCGTTAAACCTCGCTAAATTTTTCGGATGACCAACGCAAATCTATGGAAAATCCATCGCAAATTGTCCCTGGGCGTTAACCAAGTTTGAAATACTCAGTGGTAGGAAATTGGTTCTGACGTCGTTGATTGCTTATTTATTTCAATACGTTAAGAATGGTTAAAATGCTGAAAATACGTGCAGAAAACATCCAATAGTTGCATAAATACTGTTAACTTCTCGCTATGATGATGTTGTTGCAGGTGATCTGAAAGTTTTAGAAAATATTTACGCTAAATTAACCCATTGAATCACTGGAAAGGCTACTCCGATCTTTCATCAGCAAAGAGGCGGGGGCCAATGTTCCAAGAACGATACATTCCGAGTTCAGCAGCTCTAATCGAAAGTCCGATAGCTCGGCAGATTTGGCAGAGCAAATACAGGTACAAATCAAAAGGCCGTAATATAGACCGGGTGATCAGTGACACTTGGTTGCGCGTGGCGTCGGCGCTCGCAAAATCTGAAGCACCCTCCAAACGAGAGATGGTGACCAACACTTTCTTCGACGCGATGCGCAGCTATAAACTATTGCCGGGTGGTCGCATACTTGCCGGTGCTGGTACCAAACGCTCAGTAACGCTTTGCAATACGTTTGTTATGCGCGAAATCCCGGATTCTGTTGAGGGTATCATGGATGTGGCCAAGCAAGCGGCGTTGACGATGAAAATGGGTGGCGGCATCGGGTTTGATTTTTCAACGATCCGGCCGAGGGGGGGGTATGTCAGCGGTCTGGATTGTCCCGCGGCAGGACCGGTCGCAGTGATGGAGATCTGCGATGCGGTTTGCAAGATGGTTGTATCAGGGATGGGGCGCGGGGCGATGATGGCCACGTTGCGATGCGATCATCCGGACATTGAGGCCTTCATAAACGCTAAATCTGACCCTGCCATGCTTCGTAATTTCAACGTTTCCGTTTTGGTATCGGATAAATTCATGCAGGCCGTTGAACGCGGCGAAACCTGGGATTTGACATGGAACGATGTTGTCATCCGACAAATTGACGCGCAAAAGCTGTGGCATTTGATCATGCAGCGAAACTATGAGGCTGCTGAACCCGGTGTTCTATTCATTGACCGTATCAATGATGGTAATGCTTTGAACTATCTTGAGCAGATTTTGGCGACCAATTCATGTGCTGAGCAGCCGCTTCCACCGAATGGCGCATGTCCTCTTGCATCGATAAATCTTGCACGTTTTGTGCGACATCCATTTGAGAGAAATTCCGTTCTCGATATTGAAGAGTTGCGGTCTCACGTCTCAATTGCAGTCCGCCTTCTCGATAATGTACTTGAAGTTTCAGACTTTGCCGTGGAGGAACAAAGAGACGAGGTCAATGCAAAGCGTAGGATTGGCATTGGTGTGACAGGGCTTGCTGACGCTCTGATTATGCTTGGCTTGCGGTACGGATCACAACCGGCTGTCGAGGCTACTGAGCGTTGGATGCGCGTGCTTCAAAATGCAGCTTACACAGCATCGGCAAGGCTCGCCGAAGAGCGTGGTGCTTTCCCACTATATTCGGCGGCGAAGCATCTCAAACAGCCGACCATTCAAAACCTGGATCCAGAGACACGCAGAGCCGTCATTCAAAATGGTTTGCGCAACGGTTTGCTCACCACAATCGCGCCTACCGGCACAACGTCAATGTATGCTGGCAACGTATCCTCTGGGATTGAACCGGTTTTCGCATTTTCCTTCAAAAGGTTGATCGGAAATCCCGATGGAACCAAATCTGTTGTGGAGATCGAGGATTATGCCTTGTCGCTTTTCCGCAAAATGCGGGGTCGCGACGCAGAGTTAACGGAAGCTTTCGTCACGTCGCAAGATCTTACGCCGTCGGACCACGTGGCAATGCAGGCTGCGGCGCAAAAATGGGTTGATAGTGGGATCTCAAAAACCGTGAATTGTCCGGAAGACATTTCCTTTGAGTCTTTTAAGGACATCTACGCGCAGGCGTATGCCAGCGGTTGCAAAGGTTGCACGACATTCCGTCCAAACGACATCACTGGTTCGATCTTGTCCGTCTGATGCGGCAAGCGATTGCAAAACTCATGAAACGCGTGGGTGGCGTGGACGCGTCGGTGCCCTTTATTTCAAACGGATGGGCGCCGACGCATAAACATCGCAAAGGTGGGCTTTACCGCGTTATCACGGAAGGGATTAACGAATCCGATAGGACACCGGTTGTCGTTTACGAAGATCAAGAAGGCATTGTATGGGTTCGCCCACGCGATCAGTTTTACGATGGACGGTTCGAAACCATCCCCTGATACGTGGTGAAATCCTGCGAAAATCCTTTACAAAACGCATGGTAAATTTCACTTTGCCGCTTTAATAATCTGCGGGCTCCCGATGAGCGTTTTGAAAGACCCCTAGATGCCGAACCCGCTTTTTGATGAGCTCTTCGAGAATAACCGCGGCTCTCGTGCGCCGTTCATTATCTCGCCAGACAACACAAGTATTTCCTTTGACACGTTCCTGACGCGCACTGCGCAGTTCGCACATGTTCTTTGGCAGGCAGGTCTACAACCGGGCGACAGGGTTGCTGCACAGGTCGATAAATCACCAGAGGCATTGATGCTTTATGCCGCGTGCGCTCAAGCGGGTTTGGTTTTTCTGCCTCTGAATACGGCGTATACCATCGAAGAGCTTGCTTACTTTATAGAGGATAGCGGCGCCAAGCTTTTGATTTGCGATGAAAACCGAGCTGATGCACTTGCTTCGCTCATAACGCGTTTTGGCCTGATTCAGCTTACTTTGAACGCGGAGGGCTCGGGTTCTTTGCCGGGCCACGCTGCCAGTCAGCCAAAAAAGTTTGAGACGGTCCCACGCGACCACAACGATCTTGCCGCTTTGCTTTACACCTCCGGAACGACAGGTCGTTCCAAAGGCGCGATGCTGAGCCAGGTTAATCTGCTTTCGAATGCGCGCTTGCTGGCTGAATATTGGCGATTTACAGCGCAGGATCGGCTGCTCCATGCTTTGCCAATTTTTCACACCCATGGGCTTTTTGTTGCGACGAATGTGACGCTCATTGCGGGCGGGGCGATGATCTTTTTGCCAAAGTTTGATCTCGACCAAATGATCGAATTGATGCCTAAGGCGACGTCGATGATGGGCGTACCAACCTATTACACACGGCTCCTTAATGATGCCCGTTTCACCAAAGGACATGCCGCGCATATGCGTCTTTTCATATCTGGAAGCGCACCGCTTTTGGCGGAAACCCATGAACGTTTTGAGGCTAGGACAGGTCATCGTATTCTTGAGCGCTACGGCATGACTGAGACCAATATGAACACTTCAAATCCTTATGAGGGAGAACGGCGCGCCGGGACGGTGGGATTTCCCCTGCCTGGGATCGAGCTGAAGATTGCCAATGTGCAGAACGGCGAAGAGGTGGCTCAAGGAGAGGTTGGCCAAGTCGAGGTGCGCGGACCGAATGTCTTTCAAGGGTATTGGCAGATGCCGGAAAAGACAGCCGCTGAGTTGCGCGAGGACGGCTTCTTTATCACGGGGGATTTGGGGCGCGTAGATGACGATGGATACGTGCACATCGTTGGGCGTAACAAAGATCTAATCATTTCAGGGGGCTATAATATTTACCCCAAGGAAATCGAACTTGTCCTCGATGAACAACCCGGAATTCTTGAAAGCGCCGTGATCGGTGTGCCTCATTCTGACTTTGGTGAGAGTGTGCTGGGTGTGATCGTGCCGGAACATGGCGCAACTCCTAATCTTGACGATCTGGCGGAGGCCTGCGCAGCAAAGCTGGCGCGTTTCAAGCGCCCCCGCAACTTTGCCGTTGTGGAGGAACTGCCACGTAACACTATGGGCAAAGTGCAGAAAAATGTTCTGCGCGAAACCTACGGCGGCTAGATCATTACCGTCGAATCAAGCCTTTACATGGCTGCGTTCTGTGCTCTTTGCTGCAAACGCAAATCTCCATTTTGCTCTCGAACAAGAACAGATGTCCGCCTGAGCCGGAAACTTCTTGATACCGTCCTTTATCGACCGAGCGCTGATTGATTTCGTAAAATCACGCCTCTAGCTGTGCCATCAACCACGCGGCATGTGTCCAACATGGGCTCACGCCGCGCGTGTTTCGAATTAAGCCGTTTGAGGTCTTGAATGATGTTAAGGTTTGCTCAGAGTGCCGGACTTCGGCGAACTCAGCTGCCGTCAAAGCGGCTTAACAAGACTACGCGTTGAGAGGAAATTGAAGATGACGCTTCGTATTAACGATACAATCCCTAACCTGTCCGTAACGACTGATCAGGGTTCTTTTTATCTGCATGACTGGGTTGGTGATAGCTGGGCCATCATTTTTAGCCACCCGAAGGATTTTACGCCTGTTTGCACCACAGAGTTCAGTGCGGTGGCACAACTGGCTGATGAATGGAAAAAACGCGGCACTAAGGTGCTTGGCGTGTCCGTCGATGGTGTTGAAGACCACTTGAAGTGGAAGAAAGACATCGAAGCGTTCGGTGGTGCGACGCCAGATTTTGCTATCGTTGCTGACGATGGACTTGAAGTGGCCAAGGCCTTCGACATGCTTCCATCTGAATACGTTTTGCCTGATGGCCGTACGCCTGCGCACTCTGCGACTGTGCGCTCGGTGTTTATCATTGGCCCTGACAAGCAGGTTAAACTGATGATGACCTACCCGATGACTGTCGGTCGAAACTTTGCTGAGATCGTACGCGCTTTGGATGCGCTGCAATCAAGCACCAATAAAGGTGTGGCAACGCCTGCTGATTGGCAACCGGGTCAAGACGTGATCATTCCGCCTGCGGTCAGTAATGAAGAGGCCAAGGCAAAATTTGGCGAATTTGAGACCGTGCTTCCTTATCTGCGCGTCATCAAAGAGCCGGCCTAAACCAATCATCCGGGCGGTGGTGCGATGCGCGCCTCCGCCCGTTTTGTCTGACACAGCCATGAGAAAGATCTAGCCATGCTCGACGATACGTCACCGCAGCCAGACCTGATTGTTGAAGGCAAGCTTGCCGACAACGAACGGATGAAGAAGGGCTCCAACTTCCTGCGCGGAACCATTGCCGAAGACCTCAAGGACCCGATCACCGGCGGCTTTACTCCAGACAATTTTCAGCTGATCCGCTTTCACGGCATGTATCAGCAGGATGATCGTGACATCCGCCCCGAACGCGCGAAGCAAAAGCTTGAACCGCTGCATAATGTTATGCTGCGCGCGCGTATGCCCGGTGGTATCATCACGCCTGAGCAATGGTTGACCATCGAGAAATTTGCTGCTGAGCATACTATGTATGGCTCTGTGCGTCTGACCACACGGCAAACGTTTCAATTCCACGGCGTTTTGAAACCAAACGTCAAAGACATGCACAAGATGCTGAATTCCACCGGCATCGACAGCATCGCGACAGCGGGTGACGTGAACCGCAATGTGCTTTGCACTACAAACCCCGTCGAAAGCGAGCTGCACCAAGAGGCCTATGAGTGGTCTAAGAAAATTTCGGAGCATCTACTTCCGAAAACCAAGGCATATGTCGAGATTTGGCTTGATGGTGAGAAGGCCAAGACCACCGAGGAGCCAATCCTTGGCTCGACTTATCTACCGCGTAAGTTCAAGACGACGGTGAGCATTCCACCCAACAACGAGGTGGACGTCCACGCCAATGATCTTAACTTCGTCGCCATTGCTGAGGATGGCAAGCTGGTCGGCTTTAACGTGCTTGTCGGTGGCGGACTTGCCATGACCCACGGTGACACGTCGACCTATCCGCGCAAAGCCGACGATTTTGGCTTTATCCCGCTTGAGCACACTCTGGCAGTGACGGAGCATGTGGTCTCAGTCCAACGTGACTGGGGCAACCGGGTTAACCGCAAGAATGCCAAAACCAAATACACGCTCGACCGCGTTGGTGTGGATGTCTTCAAAGCAGAGGTTGAACGGCGTGCCGGTGTCAAATTTGAGACTTCGCGTCCTTATGAATTTACATCACGTGGGGACCGTTTTGGTTGGGTTAAGGGCGTGGATGGCAAGCATCACTTGACGCTCTATCTGCTGAATGGTCGCATTCTTGACTATCCAAACCGGCCGCTGAAAACAGGGCTGCGCAAGATCGCCGAAGTACACAAAGGCGATTTCCGGATGACAGCCAACCAGAATTTGGTGATCGCCGGTGTGCCGGCGAGAGAGCGCAAGAAAATCGAAAAACTGGCGCGTGAGCATGGGTTGATCGATGATTTTCATACGCCGCAGCTTAAGAATTCGATGGCCTGTGTGGCGCTGCCGACCTGCCCCTTGGCGATGGCCGAGGCGGAGCGGTTCCTGCCGGATCTGGTGACGTCCGTCGAGGGTATCCTGGAGAAACACAACATCGACGATGACCACATCATTCTGCGCGTTGTCGGCTGCCCCAATGGTTGTGGGCGAGCGATGTTGGCGGAGGCTGGTCTCGTCGGAAAAGGGCCGGGCAAATATAATCTTTATCTTGGAGGCAATCGCGTCGGTACCCGGGTTCCAAAGCTGCACATTGAGAATGCGAGCGTGAATGTCATCCTTGAAGAGCTAGACACGCTCATTGGCCGTTGGGCCACCGAGCGCAAAAAAGACGAGGGGTTCGGCGATTTCTGCATCAGGCAGGGCATCGTTGCGGAAGTGAAAGTGTCAAAGACCGATTTTCACGCGTGAGCAGAGCTCAGGCATAATCAGGGAAGCTGATATGACATCGAAGCTAAGTCTTGCGAATATGCCGTCGGATGCACGGCGCACGGTTTTGGAAGAGTACAACTCCTGGCTCAAAACCCGCACGCCCGAGGCGCGGATCGAATGGGCGCTTGCGCATTTGCCCGGCAATCACGTCGTGTCTTCAAGCTTTGGCGTGCAGTCGGCGGTGATGCTGCATATGATGACGGCACATAAGCCTGATATTCCTATTCTGCTGATGGATACGGGGTATCTCTTCCCCGAAACCTATCGATTTATTGAGGAACTTACGGAACGGCTTAACCTCAACCTGCGTGTTTTCCGGGCCGAGAAAAGCCCGGCCTGGCAAGAGGCGGAGCACGGCAAACTTTGGGATCAGGGCGAGGATGGTCTGAAGAAATTCAACAAGATCAACAAGGTTGAGCCAATGCAGCGCGCCTTGCAGGAGCTCGACGTGACTACTTGGTTCAGCGGACTGCGCCGCGTGCAATCCAAGTCGCGCTCAACGCGGCAGTTTGTCGAGGTGCAGAACGGGCGGATCAAAATGCATCCGATCGTCGATTGGACCGACCGCGATATCCATACCTACCTGAAGGCCCATGATCTGCCCTATCACCCGCTTTGGGAGCAGGGTTACATCAGTGTGGGCGACACGCATTCAACCAAGAAAATCGGCGCTGGCATGAGCGATGAAGAGGCTCGGTTTTCCGGTCTTTTTCGTGAATGCGGCCTGCACACCTAGAGTGAGATAAAGACGATGCTTACATCGCAAATTCCAGCCGGTCTTAACCCGCTCACACCAGAGCAAAGCCAACAAATGCAGACGCTTTTGTCGTCATTGAACCCGGTGCAGCAAGCCTGGATCAGTGGCTATCTGGCGGCGTCGGCGAATGCGGCTGCCGCTGGTGCGACTGTTCCCGCTGCGGCACCGGCGGCGGAAACGGCGACATTGACGGTGCTTTATGGCTCACAGACCGGAAATGCCAAGCATGTGGCGCAGGAAGTGGTGGAAAATGCCAAGGCGCGAGGGCTCAATGCAAAGCTCGTGAACATGGCGGACTATAAACCTAATCAGCTCAAAAATGAGAAATACGTTGCAATAGTCGTGTCCACATATGGAGAAGGGGAGCCGCCTGAGCCCGCCGAGAAGCTTTATGAGTTCGTCGGCTCCAAGAAAGCGCCGAAGCTTGATGGCGTGAAGGTTGCCGTTATGGGTCTGGGTGACTCCAGCTATGAGTTTTTCTGCCAAACCGCGATCGATTTCGAGCAACGTCTGACGAAGCTTGGCGCAGATGTGATCCACGAACACGCGCTCTTGGACGTGGATTATGATGACCACACCGATGGGTGGATAACCGGTGCGGTAGATAAATTTGAGCCGGAGCTGAAAGCAACCGGCGAGGTAAGCAACGTCGTTCCCATGATGCCTGGCCTTGGTGCGGTTGCACCGGCTGCCTCACAATACAACAAGAAAAACCCGTTCACCGCCGAGGTCAGCGTAGTGCAGAAAATCACCGGTCGGGATTCTACAAAGGACGTACGCCATATTGAAATTTCGCTTGAAGGCTCTGGTCTTACCTATAGGGCAGGCGATGCTCTTGGTATTTACTTTGAAAATGATCCCACAGACGTGGACGAAGTGCTCGGGCTGTTAAAGCTCGACGGCGCGGCGAAAGTGACGCTTGGCGAGAGTGAAAAAGACCTGCGCGTCGCGCTGCTTGAAGATCTGGAATTGACGCAATCCTATCCTGGCTTTGTTGAAAGATACGCCGAGGCGACGGGTATCGAAGCCCTGGCAAAACTGTCCGGCGACAAAACAGCGACGCGGGAATACATCGAGGGGCGGCAGATCTATGACATTATCCGAGAGCATCCGTCTGCAATCAAACCGCAGGCAATCGTTGATGCTTTGCGTAAGATACAACCGCGGCTTTATTCGATTGCCTCAAGCCAGCAAGAGGTCGATGAAGAAGTGCATCTGACCCTTGGCGTGATCGAGTATAATGCGTTCGGGCGCGAGCACCTTGGCGGTGCGTCGGGCTTCCTCGGTCGCCGCGTGGAAGAAGGAGGCGAGCTTCGGGTCTTTGTGGAAAGCAACAATAATTTCCGTCTGCCTGAGAGCGGCGAAACACCTGTTATTATGGTTGGTCCCGGCACTGGGATCGCGCCATTCCGTGCGTTCTTGCAAGATCGTGACGCGTCTGGCGCAGAAGGCAAGAACTGGCTCTTTTTTGGGAACCCCCATTTCACGCAGGATTTTCTTTATCAGGTTGAGCTTCAGGGCTATCTGAAATCAGGACTTCTTAGCAAACTCGACGTTGCTTTCAGCCGCGATCAGGCAGAGAAAGTCTATGTTCAGCATAAGATTCTTGAACAAGGTGAAGAACTATATCGCTGGCTCGAGGAAGGCGCACATTTCTATGTGTGTGGCGATGCTGCTCGGATGGCCAAAGACGTGAACAAAGCTCTCATTGAGGTCATAAAAACACAAGCTGGCGTGGATCAGGATACAGCCGAGGCATACCTTACGAAATTGCGTGACGAAAAGCGTTATCAAAAAGATGTCTATTGAGACGTCTGATATGCGCAACGTCACATCGCCCGGTGACGGAGTTTGTGTAGACTCGCTGATAAGGTTCTAGTCACTGTTTCCATTCGTGTGCGTATTTTTGGGATATCCTATTTTTGTTTCTAAGCTTTTAATAAAAATGGATAATTCATCCTGCCTATCCAAAAGAAATAGCGCATTTTCAGTTTTTGTCGCTCATCATGCAACGAAATCCCTTAATGATGCGGCTAGCTCGTTGTCAGACCCCATCCGAGCCTGCTTCAGCAAAAGACAAACATGCCACGGACCTTTGCATGAGCACACTATCGCTATTGAAACTTTCCTCTATTTGTATGGAGACGCTCACGCGTGATGGCTTTGAAATCCTAGAAGAAACGCCTCGAGTAGATTTAGAACACGAGGCATCGGGAATAGGAAAGGATTACGTCACACCAACGTTGTCATCTGCGGCTAGCGACTTCACTCATACAAGTGCAGTTTGGCTGACACTGCGACAGGCAGGGGAACTTAGAGCCATCATGGGCATGCGATATGACGAGCTTGGCGAAGAGGCAGTGAGCGATTATTGGAAACGTACTTATAGAAGACAGTATGGAGCGGAGGTAAGCAATCACCCGGCGAACCTGTCGTCCATTCTAGGTGGTAATCTTGTCTATATGGGTGATCTGTTCTTTCACCCGGATATTCGCCGGAGCCTGTCGCGATTGATGAGCTTCGTCAATCTGGCGCATTGCTTGTCCTTTACGAAGTGGAAGTCAGCAGAGTACATCTATGCCTTTCACCACCGTCGCGATGTTTTGCGCGGCAAGACGGATCAGTATGGTTTTGGTAATCGCCTCCCTGGTCCCCAAGTCTGGAATGATGGACCAGACTATAGGTCGGCTCACGAATATTTAGCGGTTCTTTCCCGGCCCGATTTCCTTCACCGAGCTCAATATTACGTTCTCAATCCAGAGCTAATTCAGCACGCCGATCAATTTTCTGCGCGCCCATGAACTGCGAGAAACTAATCAAAAGCTTGCGCCCATTTGCATCTTTCATCGGCAACGCTGTTGTCGCGTGAGACAGCAAAAATGGCTCCGGTACGGTTCTAAAGTTTACCTCAACCTCGCGTGGCTCGCATATCCAGGATCGCTTTTGCGACGCGCGAAAATATGTGTTTGTGATCTGCAGCCTTGCGGTTTCTTCCAGGCTGGCAGCGTATTCCGTCACCGCAGCCGCCTCTCTGGTCTGCAAAGTCTTGCGCGGCAATGATTTTTCCCCGACCGATATGGCGCGAAGTGGTTCTTCTGGCGTCGATAGGTCTTCAAAAATTGTAAAATATGGTAGCAATTGATCGCATTCCGCGAGGCGACCATCGGTTGATTGAAACCAGCGGATCACATCCATCGTGTCAACATCCGCGCCCAAACGTTCTTTGGCGCGTGACAATGCGCCATTCATCAGTTGGTTTGCCAGGCGCTCTACCTTGTCCTCGAATAGCGATATGTTGTCGCTGCTCACGGAAAACTTGGAGAAAAGGCCTTCGCCGTATAGCTCTTCGAGGCCAACCGCTAGCGCGCCACACAAACGAGGTATTTCGTCTGCGTAAAGCCGCCCGCCCTTGCCCAGAGATGACAGCTTGCTTCGACTTACCCCTGACTCCGCTTCAAGTTCGCGGAGGCTTTTTTCGCTCAACTTGATGGCTTTAGTGACCGCAGTATAAAATTCTTGAGCCATATTTTGTCCTGATATTCTGACATTGTCCGAGATATTTGCAATCAGAGGCTTAGTCAAGCTGCAGCGCTGGGTAAGTCCTGGCATTCAACTGCGCTCTTAAAAATGCTGGCTTGATTGCTGTCGAGACCAACTGCAGTTTCGAAATCTGCACTTTTGTTACGGGTGCAACAAAGGCCTACGCTCAAATTTTCTACTACCGTCGGAAAGTGGCGCCATAAGCATCACTTGCCGCTCGGCACGTTGCCCCGCTTTCTTTTGCCAAACGATCCAATTCTGTTTGGTAATTTCGGAGTTCACCCAAAACCTGATTGCCTGACGACTGGGACGCGCCAATTGCAATTTGGGAGTTGAAGCCATCGAGCACCGGCTGCGCTCGTTCAACGAGCATCTCACCTTGGTTCGTGCTACGCACAAGCTGGGTCCTCGTATTTTGCGGGTTCTTAGTGCGCATTACATGTCCGGCTCTTTCTAGCCGTGCCAGACCATTACTCACATGTGGCTTCTTTAATCCGCATTCGTCACAAATGTCTTGGGCCCTGCAAGATTGGAGGCCTACAACAGCTCGCAATATGCGCCAGTCCTGCCAATTCAAGCCTGTCTGAGCGAAAACGATCTGCGAGTAGAGTATCATCAATTTGTGTGAAATCGCGTGAATGGAAGCAATTAAGCTTTCACCACAGTGCTGATCTGTAATGTCATTTTGGGTTGGCATAATTCGCTATCCCGCATTGAGTTACATATGTAATTGACTTCGCCAATGCTAATTTGCAAGTCTGAATTCAAGACCAAGATACGCCAAGCGTACGTAATTTAGGGAGGAAAAATGTATAACTCAATCAAAGTGGCTTTGGCCGCGAGCGCAATTTTATTTGCACCGTTGGCAGCCCAAGCGGAAACCGTAATCCGGGTTACGCTTCAACTGCCTGAAACCCATTCTTTGGGTCAGAATTGGAACGCGTTCAAAAAGATAATCGAGGAAAAATCAGGCGGCGAGTTGCAGTTGCAGCTTTTCCCGTCTGCACAGCTTTACAAAGACAAAGAGGTGCCCGAGGCGGTTGGCACCGGAGCCGTCGAGGCTGGCTCCGCCTTTCTTGGACGCTTCACCGGCGCGGTTCCCGCCGTAGACGTGGTTAGCTTGCCATTTTTCTTCCGCGATGAGGCGCATTTGCGTGCGGCTGTTGCAACGGGATCGCCGATGCGGAGCGTTCTGGACGCGGCTATTCTAAAAGAGACCAATGCCAAAATCCTTTGGTGGCAGGCCTTTGGGCGCAACATCTATCTATCTGATGGCGAGGAAATTCGCGCCCCGTCCGATCTTGAGAATAAGAAGGTCCGGACCTACGGCAAGGTTCTCGGTTGGACAGTTGAGGCACTGGGCGGTGCGCCAACGCTTATGTCCGGTTCCAAACAGTTCCTTGCCTATCAGCAGGGTGCGGTCGATGTCGGCATGACCGGCGCCTCTGCCGTTAAATCGCGTAAATTGTTTGAAGTGATGGACCACATGACGCTGTCATATGACAGCGCGATTGAGTTTGTCGCGGTTATGAACAACGACTTCTTTGAGAGCCTGTCGGCCGAGCATCAGCAGATCGTTTTGGAGGCTGCCGCAGAGGTGGAACAACAGCTGCGCGATGCGATCTATGAACAAGAAGACACCATCGTCGAGGAGATGCGTTCGCAGATGACCGTGGTCGATCTGAGCGACGAAGAGCGTCAGAAATGGGTCGAGGCGACAGGGTCTGTGGTTCAACGTTTCGTCGACGACGCGGGCGGCACCGCAGCAGAGGTCGTATCCGCTGTCTCTGGAATGTAAGCGGGCATTGAGTAAGTATGAGAACCGGGCCTCTCGTGGCCCGGTTTTGTATATCTGGAGGCGCCGCGCATGAAAGCCCTGCAAAAGATAATCAACACTGTCGATGCCGTGTCCGAAGTGTTCGGCATTATTGCCGGATGGATGTTCTTTGCGATTGGGATCTTTGTCGCCTACGAGGTTTTCATGCGCTATGTCCTGATCAGCCCGACAGTGTGGGTCGACGAAATTTCGCGTATCTTTCAGGTCTGGGCGACATTTGCTGCCACGGCCTATGTGCTCAAGCATCGCCAGCATATCATCATCGATCTTACATTCAGGGACACGCATTCGCTGCAACGCAAACTTGTTGAGACCTTTTCCTTATTGATGATTGTATTTTTTGGCGTCGTGGCGGCCAAATTCGGTTGGGACCTATGGCTTAAATCAACGCTTGCAGGTCACACAACAGATAGCTACCTCGCCGTTCCCAAGGCGTTTACCCAATCATCTATTTGGGTCGGTTTTGGTCTTCTAGCTCTGCAGGCGTGCGTGGAAATTTTCAAGGTTTGGACAGGGCAGGCCAATTTGCAACGTTCCGAACTCGGAAGTCACTGACGCGATGCAATCCATCCTGATCATTGTCGGTCTTTTGGCTTTATTGCTTTTGCGAGTGCCGGTTGCCTTTGCCATGGGATCGCTTGGCGTACTCCTTTTATGGCTAAAAGGATTTCCGTTGATCGCGGTGCCGCAAAGGCTTTTCGGAACGATGGACAGCTTCGAATTGCTGGCCGTGCCGTTATTTCTTTTGATGTCGAATGTGCTGTTAAAAGGCGGCGTTGGCCGGGACCTATTTGCAAGTGTGCAGGCCTGGGTCGGGCATTGGCCAGGTGGCCTCGGTGTGGCGACCATCAAAAGCTGTACATTGTTTTCTGCGATCTCCGGCTCTTCTGTGGCGACCGCTGCTACAATTGGCACTGTTGCCATCCCTGAGATGGAAAAGCGCGGGTATGACCGTCCCTTTATAATGGGCCAACTGGCCGCTGGTGGTACGCTCGGGATTCTTATCCCGCCCTCGATCCCACTGATCATCTACGGCGTGATTACCGAGACCTCAATTCCAACGCTGTTTCTTGCTGGCATTGGGCCAGGTCTATTTCTCGCTACGTTCTTCATCATCTACGCGATGATTTATTCGCGCGGAAAAGAAAGCCTGCAAGCGCCGCGTTTGCCGATTTCTGAGCGCCTTTTTGTTTCGCTCTATGCGCTGCCCACTGTGGTGCTGGCTGTTGCGATCATTGGATCAATTTATGCTGGAATTGCGACCCCGTCAGAAAGCGCCGGTGTTGGTTTTGTCATCGCTATGATCATGACGTTTGCCATGGGGCGGATGACCTTTTCCAAGTTGCGCGATGCAGTGCACGATTCATTGAAAACAACCGCAATGATTTTTATCATAGTTGCCGGCGCCAAAGTGTTTTCCTATGCGATCACTCTCTACCTGATCCCGCAATCAATCAGTAATTTCTTGACCGAGAATATTTCGAACCCGACGATTTTCATCTTCGCGGTCGGGTTAGTGCTTTTGATCATAGGTTTCTTCCTAGAGGCACTCTCTATGATGTTGATCATGGTGCCGGTGCTATTTCCAGCGCTAGAAATCATGGGTATTGATCCGATCTGGTTTGGCATCTTCTTTGTGGTGCTGATCGAAACCGCGCTCATCACTCCGCCGGTGGGCCTCAACCTTTTTGTTATTCAGGCAGTCGGGAAAGCCAAGTTGGAAGAAGTGATCCAAGGCTCAATTCCCTTTGCACTGATTATGCTTTCCACGGCAGTGCTTCTTTGGTTCTGGCAAGACCTGGCTCTTTTCGTTCCATACAAGCTCTTCTAGGCGAGTTTATTTGTCTTGTAAGGGTTAGAATACAAACGGCGCAAGCATTGGCGAGAACGTGACCACAACGAAAATCATAAAAGCCAATATAGCCAAAACCTCGCCGCTCTGAGCGTTTCGCTCTCGAGTTTCCAGCTCCTTCATTTGATGCTTAAGATGGTATGCCACTCTTCGCGCCCTTGCAGAAGAAGGGTTTCGCATCATGATTTTGATGTGTTTTTTCACTGACGCCCCATCGGCGCCGCGACGAGGAAGCTTTTCTGCAAGGCGCGCAATGGATTTTTCATCTACAGGGAAAAGTATCGGATCCTCCGGCATCAAGCACCTCACGGCAAATTCTAGTTTTGATTGTTCCCACCTCAGACCGGAACAGATATTTAATTTGGTCTCCACATATTTTTTCGCCCTGCGACAAACTGTGCGCGTCTGCGATGCAATAATTGAGCAGATTCACGTATCGGCAGATGTGATTAAGGAACCTGCGAAATCTGCGCTTATCGTTGGCCAAGTCAGTTCTAGGCGTTGTTCGCCCCATGCATCACTGTTGCTCGTGTCAACTGTTAAACTCACCGGGTGGTGCTTTGCTTACTGCTCTACTCTAATAAAGCGATAGATTGATGTTTTTAGCTAACCCCTGGGATGAAAATAGTTCGAAAATTGACATAAACTGGCCAAATTCAACTAAACTATTGATTGTTTTTTAAACAAATCGCCGTGTTTTTCGCCATTAAAAGCAAGGCAGACATCTTGTCTGAGAATAATGAGGCAAAACTTAGAAAGAACACATGAATTTCAAAACCATGTCTATTTGTTAATGCCTACTCGACCTTGTTAACGTTTTGTGTTGTTTGCGTGAAAATCAAACTCTTCTGGCGACTGCGTTTGGAACATTTGTTGAGGTCTGTTTCGACAAAGCTCAAACGTAGGCCGCCGGGGGGAACATCCAGCTATTTTCTGGCCAGCGTTCGCCTCACTTGAGGCTAGGGAAAGCCACCTGTTCAAACTGGCAGTCAGAATGACTTTTTTGTCGAGCAAGCTACGTAAACCCCAGTGCATCCAGCACCGTTTGCAAGAAAATTCCACACAAATATCCGAAACGAATAACGCTCGTAACAGAAGCTAGCGGAGGAACATGCGCGAATAATGCAGCCAGATCCAGGAAATTTTCATAAGCTAGTCTTTGATTGCTCGTTTGAATGTAAATCGCCTTTGGTGACTTTTCAGCAGGAGAACGAAAAACCTCGTGCAAGCGCCCGACACCATGCCGTCTAGCGGTGAACCCTTAATTGCTCGATAAAACAAAATGTCTCAATGGTGACGGGCAATCCGTCCTTTTGGATCGCTCATGAAAAGATATATCCTTCGCATGAGCTAGTTGCCGGGCCCTGGTTGATCTTGGCTTTGGGTCAAAAGCAACAAATGCTTCGAACGGGACCGCCTGTAGCTCTCAGCACCTCAGCGAGAAATGACAATACTTTATAGATTCATAAGCAGGCAAGACGATGGGTTTGTTGAAAGACTTGGTTACGCAAATTTTTGAAAACTGGTTCTAGGGATCAGCTTAGCGTTATCTGACTAGAAATTTCGCTTAATGTCCTTTGGTTTGCGCGGGCAATGACATCTTTGAAAAATCTGAACTGCTCAGACATCGGATTGGTTTTTCGCCATATCAAACCAACCGTTCGTTTTGGCTGAGCGCCACTGAATCTTTGAATGCATGTGTTCCGCACACGCCCCTCCAGAGGGAGCGCCATTTCCGGTATCAAAGTCAAACCTAATCCGGCGCCCACCATCTGCACCAAAGTCGAAAGGGAACTTCCTTCCATTAGGTCGCGTGGTTGGGTTCCGTCGAGGGTGCAAAATGAAAGCGCTTGGTCACGGAAGCAGTGACCTTCCTCCAAAAGCAAGAGCCGCAATGTGGTCAGCTTCTCTGGCGGTGGTACGGGTTTGTTGCGCTCCGCAACTGGTCGTACAAGCACAAATTCCTCCTCAAAAACAGCGACTTCTTCCAGGCCCGGATCGGATACTGGCAGCGCCACCAACGCGATGTCCAATCGGTGCTCCAAAAGGTCTTCAACCAAAGAGCTGGTTATCGCTTCGCGCGGTTTCAAATTAGCTATGGGCAGGTGCTTTTGAAAAGCAGTGACAATGGATGGCAGAAGATAAGGCGCAA
>JBCBBI010000026.1:0-42193 GCA_038531775.1 Pseudomonadota bacterium
AATCGACAGCAGCGCCTGCTGTCAGGCCGGCTGTGCCGCGTACATTTTCGATGCCATCCGTCATTGTCTCGCGAACTATGGGCGCCAAAAGCCTGACAGACGTTGCTGGCCTGCAAGCTGCATTCCTGCAAACCCGCGTTGAAACATCCGCCGCGCACAGCAAAGAGTTCGTTGACGTGGCCCGCGAGCAAGCAGAAGCCACATTGAAGCCGGTCATCGAACTGCTTGACGGCAAACGCGCTGCTTGAGCTATTCGTTACCTGTAACGATTGATCCAGCTTAAAACAGCCACGTGAACGCGTGGCTGTTTACTAAAAAAAGCAATATAAAAGCTTATAGGGAGGAGCCGATGTCCAGGCACTGGATACGGAGTTATGACGCGTGCGTGCCGGAAACGATTGATGCGGATGCATATCCCTCAGTTGTGGCGCTGCTGGAAAAGGCGGCGTCTGAATACGGCGAGTTACCCGCGCTCGAATGTTTTGGCACCCAGATGAGCTATGCGGAGCTCGACCGCCATTCTAAAGCCGTAGCGGCCTACCTTCAGAACAAGCTTGGGATCAAACGCGGTGACCGTATCGCGTTGATGTGCCCAAATATATTCGCTTTCCCGGTTGCTATGATGGGCATCCTGCGCGCAGGTGCCACACAGGTAAATGTCAATCCGCTCTACACACCACGTGAGTTGCAGCATCAGCTGAACGATGCGGGTGTTGAGACTATCCTGATCTTTTCTGGGTCCACGCCGACACTTGCTGCGATCATTGGCGAGACCACTGTCAAAACTGTTGTGAGCATCGACCTTAGTGATGCCATTGGCCTGCCTATCCCGACACCGCCTGTAGACGAAGGCATCGCCGCCCCAATCCGGTTTGCTGATGTGCTTGCCGAAGGCGCGGGTCTCGAATTCACACCGGTAGAGCTCACCGGGGATGATACTCTATTCTTCCAATATACCGGTGGCACCACGGGCCTTTCCAAAGGCGCGGTGCTCACCCATCGCAATCTGATCGCCAATTCCGAGCAATTCCGCGCCTACCTGCCAGAGGCTTCTGAGCCAGGACGCGAGGTCGTTGTGGGCGCGCTGCCGCTTTATCACATCTTTGGTCTGACGCTGTCGCTTTGCTACATGGCGATTGGGGCCAAGATCGTGCTGATCCCGAACCCACGCGACATGGATGCCTTTGTCGCCGCAATCAAGCACTCGAAATTTTCGATTATGGCGGGCGTTAACACGCTCTTTGCCGGGCTTTGCATGCATCCAGCCTTCAAAGAGGTCGATTTCTCCGGCTACAAAGTATCTATCGGAGGTGGCGCAGCGGTTTTGGAGGCGACATCCGAAGCCTGGAAAGCCATTACCGGACATCACATCAAAGAGGGTTACGGCCTCTCGGAGACGTCGCCGATCCTTTGCATCAATCCAATGTCAGTTACGCATTTCACCGGTGCCTGCGGTTTGCCGATCAGCTCCACCGACATTAAGCTTCTCGACGACAATGACAACGAAGTTGCCATCGGCGAACGCGGAGAGATTTGTGCCGCTGGTCCACAGGTCATGAAAGGCTACTGGAACCGCGAAGACGCAAACAAAGAAGCCTTCACCGATGATGGTTATTTCCGAACAGGGGATATCGGCGTGTTTGACGAGGACGGCTACCTGCGCATCGTTGATCGCAAGAAGGACATGATCCTGGTCTCCGGCTTCAACGTTTATCCCAATGAGATCGAGGCCGTTGTGCAAAGCTGCTCAGGCGTGGCTGAAAACGCCTGTATCGGGGTGCCAGACGAGAGCACTGGCGAGGCGGTTCATGTCTTTGTGGTCAAGGCTGCGGACGCTAACCTG
Organism: Pseudomonadota bacterium; assembly: GCA_038531775.1. GTDB lineage: Bacteria > Pseudomonadota > Alphaproteobacteria > Rhodobacterales > Rhodobacteraceae > Roseovarius. The sequence continues at coordinate 1,844 of JBCBBI010000026.1, forward strand.
AGCGAAGAGGATATCATCGCCCACTGCCGCGAGGGCCTCACCGGCTACAAAGTTCCGCGACGTATTACTTTCCTGGACGAGCTGCCCAAGTCTAATGTCGGCAAAATTCTGCGGCGCGAACTTCGAAATTATTGAAAGAGGAGGAGACAAGAAATGTCATCACCAAAGGGATATACCTGCGCCACTATGAAGGACTTTATCGGTCATGAGTGGACCACTGAAGATGAGGCCGAGATCAATCAGATCCGGATCAACACCTTTGCCGATTGCACCGGGGATCATCAATGGATCCACGTCTATCCAGAGGTCGCCAAGAAGCACAGCCCCTTCGGCACTACCGTAGCACACGGGTTTCTCGTCTTGTCGATGCTCGCTGGGTCCATCGCCGATATCGGAATTATACCCGAAGACGCCAAAGGTGTATTAAACTACGGCACAAACAAAGTACGCTTCCTGACGCCGGTTGTGGTAAACAGCAAAGTAACGAACACCTACAAACTGATCGGTGTCGAAGAGAAGGGCAAGGATCGTCTTTTGGTCACGGTAGAGGCCACGACAAACATCGTCGGCATGCCTAAGCCAGCGGTTGTTGCCGAAGTCCTGGCAATGATCGTCACCTGAGGCGCTGGAGGAAAAGACATGGCAAAGAAAGACGACAAAGCGTCCCTTGAGACCGCTGCCGATATGGCCAAAGCGATGATGGGGTTTTACGGCAAAGCGCTAATGGCGCCGCAAGTGGCAGCAAGCGAAAGCATGAAACTTGGCCAGGAGATCATTCGCTCCGCCACCGGTAAATCCACGGTCGGACCTGCGAAAGGCGACAAGCGTTGGCGCGACCCGGTATGGCTGACAAACCCGGCCTACCGCATAATGATGCAAAGCTATCTGTCCTGGTGCCGCGGTATCGAGGCTTGGGTTGATGGGCTTTCACTGTCAGAGCGTGACAAACTGCGTGCCAAGCTTTTGACCGGCATTGTCACCGACACGATGGCGCCCACGAACACGTTGCTCGGCAACCCGACAGCGATGAAAACCACACTCGAATATGGTGGCCAAAACCTCGCCAAGGGGTTGAAGCAATTCATCGGCGATATGCAGAACAACAATGGCCTGCCCTCGATGGTCGATAAGTCTAAGTTTGAGGTGGGAAAAAACCTAGCACTGTCAGAGGGCAAAGTGGTTTACCGCGAAGATCACCTCGAGCTGCTGCAATACCTGCCCAAGACCGACACGGTCTACAAAACGCCGATCTTCATCGTGCCGCCGCAGATCAACAAATTCTACGTCTGGGATCTGGCCCCCAATCGCTCTGTTATCGAGTATCTCACGACACTTGGCCATCAGGTCTTCATCGTCAGCTGGCGCAACCCGACATCAGAGCAATCTGACTGGGGCATCAATTCATATGTCAGCGCACTTGATCGCGCCTCAGAAGTGGCGTGCGATATCTCCAAATCAAAAAGCCTCAACGTCATCGGTGCCTGCTCAGGCGGTATCACAGCGGCCATGCTGATTGCACTTTGGACCGCACGCGGCGATACCGAGCGGGCCAATACCTTCACATGCCTTGTGGCGATCCTCGATGTCGAAGGCGGCAAAAACACCACGATGGGTCTTTTCGCCAACCTTGAGACGTTGGAACTTGCGCGCGCCTTCTCGGGCCGGAAGGGCGTTCTCGAGGGCAAGGATTTGGAACGCACCTTCGCCTGGTTACGACCCAACGATCTTATCTGGGCCTATTGGGTGAACAACTACCTCATCGGGAATGATCCACCAGCCTTTGATATCCTGTTCTGGAACGCCGACACGACCAACCTGCCTGCGGGCCTGCACGGCGATCTGATCGAGTTGCTCCGGCGCGGTGGTCTAAGCGGCAAAGACGGCTGGGAAATCGATGGGCATCGCTTGTCACTCAGCGACGTCAAATGCGACACCTTCATCGTTGGCGGTGAGACCGACCACATCACGCCTTGGGATGGGTGTTACCTCTCGCATCACGCATTCGGCGGCAAATCAGAATTCATCCTGAGCCAGGCCGGGCATATTCAATCGCTGATCAACCCTCCGGGCAATCCACGTGCGAAGTTCCTGACCAATGACGGCGATCACGAGAGCCCGGAAGAGTTCCTTGAGACCGCTAAGCAAAATAAAGGCAGCTGGTGGCCTCATTGGATGCACTGGATGAACGAACGTTCAGGCAAGCAGATCAAAGCGCCAACCTCTTATGGGTCACGCAAATACAAAGCGTTGGATGAAGCACCGGGCACATATGTCCACGCCAAATCCAAAGTGTAAAAAGGATCGCTAGGTGCCAAGCAAGCAAAAAGACAAGGTCGTCTCAGACCACATCACCATTATGGGTCAGAAGACCCGCTATGCCTTCTTCGGACCTGAAGACGCAGAGCGGACATTGCTGGTCTATAATGGGATCGGGGCGAGCCTTGAGGCCGTGGCACCGGTGGCCAAACATTTTAAACGCACACGCATCCTGACCTTCGACGTCCCGGGCGTTGGAGGTTCACCTACACCTTTGATTCCGTATCGTTTTTCCTGGTTGAGCCGGATGTCAGCGCGAATGTTGGATGCATTGGATGTCGGTGAGGTTGACGTAGCAGGCGTGTCCTGGGGTGGGGCAGCGGCACAGCAGTTTGCCTATGACCATCAGGATCGCTGCCGTTCCATGACGCTCTGCGCCACATCGGCGGGTATGGTCATGATCCCGGGCAATATCAACGTGCTGCGTAAGATGGCGACGCCAAAACGCTATCTCGATCCCGATCATATGATGAATATCGGTCCGGACATTTATGGCGGGCAGTTGCGGATGAATCGCGAGCTTCTCGATATTCATGCGAGTTCTTTGAAAGCAGGCGATGCCCGAGGGTATCTCTATCAGCTCATTTGCGGCGTCGGGTGGACCAGCTGGCTCTGGCTGCCGCAGATCGAAATCCCCTCGCTGTTGCTGATGGGTGGGGATGATCCACTGATCCCAGTTGTGAACGGCAAAATCCTGATGAAGCGGTTACCTGATGCGCAGATGGTGGTGATGGATTGCGGGCATTTGTTTATCCTGTCGAAACCGGATGAGACCGCGCAACGCATTGAGGCGTTCATCCATGATGGTATTGTCTTGGATGCCGAGGAGTTCGGTGATGAAAGCACCGCCACTGCCTAACGACGTGACGGAAGACGCCAAGCGGGCGCGTCTGAAAAAAACACGGGGCTGGGCAGGTTTTGTACTCGTAACGCTTGTGGCTTTGTACGTGGCGACCTTCATCCCGGACGAAACCCCAACATGGCTGCGCTTAGTGCGCCATATGGCAGAGGCTGGCATGATTGGCGCGCTCGCCGACTGGTTTGCTGTTGTCGCTCTTTTCCGCCACCCACTGGGCATTCCGATCCCGCACACCGCACTTTTACCGCGTAGCAAGGCCCGCGCGGCCCGCAGTGTTGGCGAGTTCTTCAAAAGCTATTTCCTTGACCCAGTCCAGATATCCGCACGCGTGGCTGAACTGGCACCTGCACGGCGCGCAGCGGAGTGGTTGCAGACGCCCTCCAACGCCGTGCTTGTGGCCAAACCACTGACGGAAGCGATTTCTATTGCCATGCGCTCCGACAAAACGACCGGTCCTTTGAACAAAGGTCTGAGGCGTGAGCTGCGCGGCGCGATTGCAAGCAAGCAGGCCACCAGCGGCCTGACGTCGGCGCTCGGCCCTGCTTTGGAAAAAGCCGTAAGCGGCCCTCTGATGAACGACATGCTGGCGCAAATGCGCATGACACTGGACAACAATCGTGACCGGGTGCTCGAACTGGTCCAGGATAAGAGCCGGTGGTGGGTCGCCTCACGTGTGGATCGAGGCGTGTCGACAGTGCTTGTCGATGGTTTAATTAGTGTGATCGGCGATCTCGAAGATCCGAAAAGCGATATCCGCAAAGACTTCGAAAAAGGGTTGCAAGGATTTTTGAGTAAACTAAAAAACAACGGCGCTTTGAGCCGTGCCGTTCACGATGGCAAGGCAAGTTTTGCAAAATCCAAAGCCTTTGACGAGGCTGTGGATTCAACGATTTCCCTGATACGTGAGAAACTCTCTGAGGGGTTAAGCCGCGATCCAAAAGAAGCAGAGGCCGCGATTGCAGGCGCGATTGAGAGCTTTGCGCGGAAGCTTTTGTCAGATCACGAGACGCTGCAACGCTTTGAAACACAGCTCGCCAGCAGTGCCGAGAGCGCCATCATCGAGTTGCGCGACCCGATTGGAAATTACGTCACCGATGTGATTGATGGATGGGAGGCCGAGGAGCTTTCTGAACGGTTTGAATTAGAAATTGGGCCTGATCTGCAGTTCATCCGGATTAACGGCGCGGTGCTGGGCGCTTTGATCGGTGGCGTCCTGTTCTTTGTTGGCCAAGCTCTCAGCCAGCTATAAAAAACCGAGAGCATGAGCCCTCGGCTTTTGCGATTTCTTTCTGCACGACTTATTCCGCAGCAAGCCCCATAGAGGCCGCGGGTGCTGTGGACTGATAGTTCGGCTTCACCGCTTCTGGATCAAAATGATCCACTGCGATAACCCGTGATACCAACTCGTCCATCTCACGAAGCGTCGCCACTTCATCTGCCGTCAGCACGCCTGCCTTCTCGGCATCTGCGAACCAGTCATAGCCGTGGAAGCGACGGATGCTTCCGGCGCGAATGGCCTTTTCGAGCTTCTTTTCAATGGCTTCTGCGGCGATGACCTTCTCCATCGCGACCTCAAGAACACCGGTCACGTCGTTTGGATCATGCGAGACAAACACACCCTTGGTCATCCGGTCGCGAAACGCGCCCGGCTCCATGACCTGACGCACAATCTTCTTGGCCAGCGCATCGGATGGCGCGCGTCTGCGCATGCCGAGCGGGAAGCAAAGCACACGCATGATTGGCCGCAGAACCTTGATTGGGAAGTTGGAAACAACGGCTTCAATCGAGCGATCAAACCGGACAAGCGAGTGCTCAACGCAATATTGAAGCGTATCAAGGTCCTCGCGTGGGCGCCCGTCATCCTCAAACCGCTTGAGCATTGACGAGATCAGGTAAATCTCGCTCAGCGCATCGGCGAGCCTACCGGCAATACGTTGTTTCGCCTTAAGATCGCCGCCCAAAAGGCTGACTGTCAGATCAGCGACAAGCGCAAAGGTTCGGCTGCCACGAGACAGCTGCCTGTAGTGCGCTTCAATCGTACCGCCATTCATTGGGGCAGGTGCAAACAAGCCGCCTGTCAGGTTGTGGAAGAAGGCACCAGCAACGTTTGACACAACAAAGCCAACATGCCCGCAGAAGGCCGCGTCAAAGGCATCGAGACCCTCGGCCGCATTTTCATTCTGCGCCGCTTCAATCTCTGCCAACAGGAAAGGGTGGCAGCGAAGCGAGCCTTGAGCAAAGGTGATCAAGGTACGGGTAAGGATATTGGCCCCTTCGACAGTAATCCCGACAGGTGCCATCTGATAGCAGCCCTGAAGGTAGTTCGATGGTCCGTCGCATATCGCCCGACCGCCGTGGATATCCATAGCGTCATTGACCGAACGGCGCATAAACTCCGTCGACTGATACTTCATAATCGCCGATGGCACGGCAGGCTTCTCGCCGCCAGATACCATGGCCGCCGTCATGGCACGCCCGGCTTCGGTGACATAGGCGCTCTCGACCATGCGAGAAAGACCTTCTTCGATGCCTTCCATGTTGCCGATTGGCATGCCGAACTGTTTGCGCACACGGGCATAGGCCGTGGTCAGGCGCAGCATGTTTTTTGCGCCCGAAGTTGCCGATGCGGGCAGCGAGATCGCGCGGCCAACGGAAAGACAGTTCATCAACATGCGCCAACCTTGGCCAACGCGTTCCTGTCCACCGATCACCCATTCCATCGGGATAAAGACGTCCTTGCCCCAATTCGGGCCATTGGGGAACGCTGATCCGCTTGGCAGGTGACGACGGCCGATGTTGACCCCGTCATGATCTGTCGGGATCATCGCCAGCGTGATGCCGATATCTTCTTCGTCGCCCAAAAGACCTTCCGGATCGAACAAACGGAACGCCAAACCGAGAAGCGTGGCTTTGGGGCTCAGTGTGATATAGCGCTTATCCCAGCTGACGCGGATGCCGAGCGTTTCCTTGCCCTCAAACTTACCTTTTGTGACATAGCCGATATCGCGCATGGTGGCTGCGTCAGAGCCGGATGTTGGACCGGTCAGCGCGAAACATGGCACTTCGAGACCTTTGGCCAGACGTGGCAGATAATGGTGTTTCTGTTCGTCGGTTCCGTATTGTTCAATCAATTCGCCGGGCCCGAGTGAGTTCGGGACGGCGACCACATTGGCCGCGTCTGGGCAACGGGTGGAGATTTTACCAAGGATCAATGATTGCGCCTGTGGCGAGATACCAAGGCCACCATGCTCCTTGGAAATCAGCATGCCGAAAAAGCCGCTATCGGCGATGAATTTCCAGATATCTTTTGGAATTTCGCGATGCTTGTGACGGATGTCCCAATCGTCGAGCATTTTGCAGAGCTCTTCGGTAGGGCCGTCAAAGAACGCTTGCTCTTCCTCGGACATCTCTGGAGGCAGGATCGCACGCAGCTTGTCCCAATCCGGATCACCGCTGAAAAGTTCGGCGTCCCAGCCTACTGTGCCCGCATCAAGGGCCTCTTGTTCCGTTGGTGAAACCGGCGGCAAGGTGCGCTTGATCACGCCGAAAACTGGTTTTGTCAGGATGACTTTGCGAAGTGCAGGCCACGACAATGCAGCGAGCAAAACCGCAGGCGAAAATACCAGAAACGTGCCAAATCCGAATGCAGGAAACGACGAAAGTGTTCCCGTGGTGACCAAAATTGCTATCGCCGCCGCAAATCCTGCCCATGCGATAAGGGGCGCGCGCGCAATACCTAGGTAGATTGCAGCCGCCAGACAGATCAGAGAAAGTGCCAAAATAGCCATGATGAGACCCTCGTCAAAATATCCGTTGGATATAACCTACCCTAAAGCAGTGTTTTCACGAAGCGGTACGTAGCGAAAAATAGCCTCCTCATGTGGTATGACGCAACGTTGTGCTACGTAAATCAACCACCTGCATATGCAACTTGCGGAACTACGCCGGACGAAAGCACCGACTTCAGGTCGAAAGTGCGAATCCGCCAACGGTACAGACGTCCGAAAGGCAAGCGTGTGCTGCTTGCCTTCCGCGAATTTTCAAAATGCGTCGCTGACCGAAGAGATTCGGTAGATCAACTGCCGAGAGCGCTCGATAGCGTGATTGCGTTATGACGCATCATATCGATATAGGTGGCCGCCGGCCCGTCTTCGTCCGAAAGTGCGTCCGAGTAGAGTGTCCCGCCAATAGTAGCGCCGGTTTCGCGCGCAATCTGTTCTAGCAGTCGATTATCGGTGATGGATTCAACAAACACAGCTGAGACACCTTCTTCACGAATTTGAGTGATGAGTTCAGCCACGTCAGCCGCGGAGGGCTCGCTTTCAGTGCTCAGGCCCTGTGGAGCTTCAAATCTAAGGCCGTAGTCATCCGCGAAATATCCGAACGCGTCGTGAGAGGTGACAACAGTACGCTTTTCCGCTGGTAAAGTATCTACGAGAGCCGAAACTTCCGCCTCTAATGCTTCAAGCTCGGCCAGATAAGCGGCACTGTTGGTGTAAAACGTGCTCGCATTCGACGGGTCTGCCTTGGCTAGGCCCGCGGTGATGTTCTCGACATACAATTTTGCATTGTCGATGCTCTGCCATGCATGCGGATCAAACGCGCCATGGTCATGCCCGGCATGCTCGTCTCCATGATCATCGTGATCTTTGTGCTCGGCATGCTCTTCGCTGTGGTCATGATCATCATGCTCCGCGTGCTCATCTCCATGATCATCGTGATCTTTGTGCTCAGCATGCTCCTCGCCGTGGTCATGGTCATCGTGCTCTGCATGATCGTCATCATGCTTGGCCTTCGAGTGCTCTGCATGATCGTCGTGGTCTTCTTCATCATGGTCGTCAAACGGCAGGGGATCGATGCCAGAGGTTGCCACGACCAATGCGCCGTCAAAGGATGCAGCCTCATTAAGGCGTTCAAGCCAGCCTTCGAATTCGAGGCCATTGAGGATTAACACATCTGCTTCGCTCACCGCTTTCGCGGCTTGCGGTGTCGGCTGGTAGACATGGGCATCTCCATCAGGGCCGACCAAGGTGATAAGTTCGATTTTATCATCACCAATCTGTTTTACCATGTCGCCCAGGATGGAGAAGGTGGCGACAACTTTGATAGGCTCATCCGCGTGAGCCAAAGTTGGAACAGCGATGAAAGCTGCGGCCATTGCCGTGGCAGTCGAAAGAAGTAATCTTCGAGGTAGCATGTAAATTCCTTTCAGGTTTCAAGCTGTCGGCGCGGTAGGGTTTGAGCAAGAAGTCCTCCAACCGGTCCGAAAATTAGAGACAGAGCGTAAGCAATGCCAGCGACAAGGATGATCGCCGGGCCCGAAGGCAAGGCGAAGTGATAAGAAAGCAGTAATCCCACAACGCTCGATAGCGCGGCCACGACAAAAGCAACGGCCAAAAGACCCCCGATACTTGCTGCCCAGAACCTGCCGGCCGCCGCGGGTAGTATCATGATCCCGACGGCCATCAATGTTCCAAGCGCGTGAAAGCCAGCAACGAGGTTCATGACCACGAGCGTCAGGAAGGTAAGATGCGCGACCGCGCTAAGCTTGCTGACCGCACGCAAGAACTGTGGATCGGCGCATTCCAACACCAGTGGCCGAAACAAGATAGCAAGCGTGAAGATCGACAGGCTTGCGATAAAACACAGCAGGATGAGCGCCGCATCGTCTAGGGCGAGTACCGTGCCGAACAGCACATGCATAAGGTCCACATTGCTGCCACGGGTGGAAACGATGAGCACGCCCAATGCAAGGGATATAAGGTAAAACGCAGCAAGGCTCGCATCCTCGCGCAGGGCAGTAACCCGGGCGACAAACCCTGATGCAAGAGCCACAACCATGCCCGCAATCAATCCGCCAAGGGTCATTGCGCCAAGGGAAAGGCCGGAAACCAAATATCCGATCGCGGCACCGGGGAGAATTGCATGAGCCATTGCATCGCCGGTTAGGCTCATGCGACGCAACATCAGGAAAACACCAACCGGCGTTGCGCCAACGGAAATGGCCAGACAGCCGAGCAGCGCTCTGCGCATGAAGCCAAAATCGGCAAAAGGTTCTAAAACCGCGGTCCAGATCATGCGGCGTCTTTCCCGCAAACATGGGGGATGCTGGCGCACGCTTCGCACATCTGCCGGGCACGCATTTGGTTTTCCGAGGTCAAAACCTGCTCGGTAGGTCCGTGCGCGACCATTTCTCGAGCCAGCATGAGCGTCTGCGGAAAATATGTGTTTACTGTTTCATGATCGTGTAAGACCGCAAGTACAGTTCGACCCTCGCTATGCCAGTTTCTGACTACCTCGATGAGGTCGGCCATTGTGCGTGCATCGATTGCTGTGAAAGGCTCGTCCAGCAAAAACAACCGAGCATCCTGCAACAATAGACGCGCAAAGAGTACGCGCTGCGTCTGACCACCGGACAATGACCCGATAGGCCTGTCCTCCAATCCTGTCAGACCAACCGCCGCTATCGCCTCTTCCGCCCGCAACCGTTGTGCACGGTTGAGCCCCCAAAAAGAGCCGATCTCGTGCCAAAGACCCATCGCAACAAGATCAAAAACCGTAATAGGAAACGTGCGATCAATTTCCGATTGTTGCGGTAGATAGGCGATATCCTTGGACCTGAAACCACTTATCTTGATCTGACCCTCTAGGGGCACAAGCGAACCGGTCATACCCTTTAAGAGCGTTGATTTCCCAGCTCCATTCGGCCCTACAATCGCCGTGAGTGAGCCCTCGACAATTTGCGTCTCGAGATTCTGCACAGCCGGAAGCCGATCATAACCAAGCGTAAGGTTTCGGAACGCAATCGCAGGGGTCATAAGACCCCCGGTGTTGCAGTTGCCCAGAAAAAGCCCAGCCAAAGCGCCGCAATAATCAAAATGGCGACTGCAATACGTTGCCAAGCGCCAGTTAGTAACAGTCGAAAACGAGCGGTGCTAAGTGCCATTGAAGGCGGCTTTCTCACAATGATTCCAAGCATTTTTATGTGTTGTTATAATATAACACAAGCGCTCTTGGTCGTTGACCGCAGGTGAACAGAATACACATGACGCTGCGTAAAAATTTTCAAATGAGTTCTTGAGGCGAGAGCACATTGAAACTACCGATTAAGCTATTGGCGATGCACCAATCTGGCGCAAGTTGCTACATTTATTGAGGGTGCCATGGAAACATTTAATATTGGTCGCGTGCCACCAATGACCTTTGGGGCTGGTCGCATAGGAAAAGTGCCCAGCATTGTAAAAGGCCTGGGCGGTGGTCCTGTTTTGATCATTGCAGATGCCATTCTTGCTGATTTGGGCGTGACGGATCAGCTGACCAGTGATTTGTCTTCCAAAGGAATATCGAGCGAGCTGGCCGCGGAAGTGGCCGGAGAGCCCAAAGAAACTCTCGTTGACGTTTTATGCGAAAGAGCGCGCGAGGCGGACGCCAAAACGATTATTGGCATAGGCGGCGGTGCCGCTATGGATACGGCAAAACTTGTTGCTGCCATTGCTCGAAGTGGAACCCCTGCCAAAGACTTTGCTTTGTCAGCGCAACCGTTGCCCAAAGATGGCATCCCGGCCATAGCCATACCGACGACAGCAGGCACCGGATCAGAGGTGACGCGGACCTCAATCGTATCCACGCCGGAAGGGGCTAAGAACTGGTACTTTGGCGAAGAGCTTATGTTTGCGCAGGCCGTACTTGACCCGGCGCTCACCTTAAGTTTGCCGCCGCATATCACAGCATGGACTGGCATTGACGCAGTGGCCCATGCTTTGGAAGGATCCACGTCACGCTCAACGAGTCCGGCGGGCCTCCTGCATGGTTTAGAAGCGCTTCGTATCCTGAAAGAGACTTTGCCGCAGGTCGTCGCTGATGGCTCCGATCTAGAGGCGCGTGGCCGCGTTCTTTGGGCGAGCACTGTCGCAGGTTTGGCTTTGCACAACTGCAACACACATATGGGCCACAACATCAGCCATGCTCTGGGATCCCTGGCGCGGGTGCATCATGGGTTAGCAACAGGTCTGGCGCTTGAGATAAGTCTGCCGTGGCTAGTGACGCGACCTGAGGGCAATGGCAATTATGCTCTTGCTGCTAAGGCTCTTGGAGGCGAGGAAAAGGCAGAGGCTTTGCCGGATGCGTTGGCGACCTTAATGCGCGCGTGCAATATCCCGGCTCAGCTTCCTGCCGAATGCGCAGGGATATCAGGATCTGACCTTGCTGTCGAAATGAAGACTAAGGCGAACCGCGGCATGGCAGATAACTCTGCGTGTGCGGTGTCGGATGCCGATCTGGATAACATGGCCTCTATGATGATGAAGCTACCTGTAGCAAATGTAGCCGCGTAGGCGCTGCATTCATACCCTCGGCATGCCCCGATAAGCGCATCGGCCAGAAACCCATGTGCCTAGGATCGACGGGGTCGCTCCTTGAGGCCAATCAATAAGCACGAGATCGGCACGTTTTCCTTTTGCGATTTTACCGCGATCATCAAGTTTCATCGCGCGAGCAGGACCTTCGGACACAAGAGCCCAAAGGTCGGCTATAGGCCTGCGCTTTTCCGCATGAAGTCGCGCGACAGCTGCAAGCATGGAAGGGTAGAAGTAATCAGACGCAAGGGCATTACAAAACCCGTCTTCGACCATATCTGCCGCGCTGAGAGAGCCAATATGGCTGCCGCCGCGTGCGGCATTGGGTGCGCCGAATATAATCGGCTCTCCCGAATCTCGCGCGGATTGCGCCGCTTCCAGCACCATCGGAAACTCCGCCACTGTCACACCGTGGCTGCGAAAATACTCTCTTGTTTCTGTGCGAGTATCATCGTGGCTCAACATCGGCGCAGACGCTGCGCGACCTATTGCGGCCACGTCGCTAATTTTATCTTGCACATTTGCGCGGCGCTGCCAGATGTCATCCAGCCGCTTAATATAGTCCTCATCTGATAGGCCAGCGCGGCGCGCCTTACCGGCGACGCGTTTTTTCATGCGTTCATCGTCAAGATCAGCGATGCTGAAATCAGGGCTGTGTTCGAACGCGCGATCCTGAATGCCCACATCATAGGCGCGCATGGTCATCGACGTGTGGTCATTGAAGGCAATCGAGGGCGCAAGCGGCGTTTGCAACGCCCATTCCATAAGATCAAGCGCCTCAAACGCAAAGGTTTCCCACCGCAACTGCACTCGATTTTCCACGGTCAATCGAGGTGCCAAGTCCAGCAGCGTTTGCATGATCAGTCTTCCGCGTTCAACCGAACGCAGTCCCGGCTCCCAGCTCAATGTGACGGCATGATAGGCCGTTGCGATTCCGTTTGTTGCAAGCTGCCTGTCAGTATCAATAGTTGCCGTTTCTATAGGGAAAAACACGTCCGGGCGTGGCATCAACTGGCGCTCAAACGCGTCACCATGCACATCAATAAGAGCAGGGGCAAGGTAAAGGCCCCGCGCCTTGATGATGTCGCCCCGTGCAGGGCCGCCAATATCGGCAATCGCGCCATCTGCTATGGTCACGCTGGTCTCTACAACTTGATCTGGCAGGATCACTTGCGCGCCTTCGAACGTAATCAACACCCGTGACCTTTCCAAGTCAAATGCCGTCTGAACGGCTTAATTAAACTGTCATCAATAGCCTTTAGCAAATGACAATTCCAGCAGAGACCAACAGCGCATGTAGCACGGCACCAGAAGAGAAGATTATCGCTGTTGCCCTGATATCCAAACCTGAGAAACGGCCCGGTCATCGCCCATCATTATGGTGGGAAAAACAAGATCCCAAATGGAGCCTGCCCGCTCTGCTCTTTGTGCAATTGCCGGAGTTGACCTTAAGTCAACTGCGATCAAGTCAGCCTCCATGCCCGGAGCGATATTGCCAACAAATCCATCAAGATGCAGTGCGCGTGCCGATCCTTGCGTCGCGAGCCACCAAAGCTGTGCCGGGTGTAGTGCGGTGCCAGCAAGTTGTGCAATCTCATAGGTCGCCGCCATTGTCCTTAACATTGAGAAGGATGAGCCCCCGCCGGTGTCTGTTGCCAGCCCGACTGGTATCCTATCTGTCACGCGCGCAGCCAGATCAAAAATCCCGGAGCCGATAAACGTGTTCGACGTCGGGCAATGGACCAATGCGGCGCCGATTTCGTTTAGACGCGAGCGCTCTCGCTCAGTCAAATGAATAGCATGGCCAAAAACCGCCCGTTTTCCCAAAAGGCCGTGCTTTTCGTAAGTGTCTAGGTAGTCCAGCGTCTGCGGAAATAACTCTGCTACCCATGCGATCTCTTCAGGTTGTTCGGAAATATGCGTTTGCATCAAACAAGATGGGTGCTCTTGCCAAAGCGCGCCAAGTGCGGTGAGTTGTTCCGGTGAAGATGTGGGCGAAAACCGTGGTGTAATGGCATAGGTAAAACGGCCCTTTCCATGCCATCGATCAATAAGTGTTTTGCTTTCGTCATAGGCCCGCTGCGCCGTGTCACAAAGTGCTGCAGGCGCGTTGCGATCCATGCAGGTCTTTCCTGCAACCACTCTCTGCCCGCGCTTGCCTGCGGCCTCAAAAAACGCGTCAACGCTTATTGGATCACTGGTGCAAAAGCTGGCCGCCGTGGTTGTCCCGTGGGCCAGTGTCAGATCAAAATACCGCTCTGCGATCCGTCGCGCATAGTCTGGATCGTTGCATTTCATCTCTTCGGGAAACGTGTAGTGCTCCAGCCAGTCGATCAACCGCTTGCCCCAACTGGCGATTATCGCGGTTTGTGGGTAATGCACATGGGCGTCGACAAACCCTGCCGAGATCAAATGCATGCCGCAATCTTCTATTTCTGCTTCCGGCGCACGCGATAAGATGTCTGAAAGGGATCCCATGCCTTCGATCTTACCATCTCGTATCAGCACCGCTTCCTCGATGCGGACAGCCTCTTTGACCGGCACTTCAAAAGGCGAATTTATATAAGAAAGAACCTGTCCGTTTATGATTTTAGCGTTTGACATCGCTCCGGACGATAGGCGCTCTTTCAGAAATGGTAAATCTCTGCATTGTCGTTGTTTTTGCCTATTCGCTTCAGTAAGGCTGAAGGTGGACCGCAAAAGGGGCATAGCATGGTCGAAGAGCTTCAACCAACCGAGCCAGAGGCAGATCGGGAAGACGATGTATATGCTCTGGATCAACAGGCCGTCGCGCGGATTATCCATGCCGTTGATAACACTGATCAGGCAGGGCTTTTGTCCGAGTTGGAGCCTCTTCATCCGGCTGATATTGCCGACCTTTTGGAACAGATCAATGCCTTTGACCGGCGTCGACTGATCGAGCTTTACGGTCATGATTTTGAGGGCGATGTGCTCTCTGAATTGGATGATGCTATCCGCGAAGAGGTCATCAATATCCTTAATCCTGAGGTGCTTGCCGAAGCGGTGCGTGATCTTGAATCCGACGATGTGGTCGACCTGGTTGAAGATCTTGAAGACAAGCAGCAAGCAGCGATCCTCGAAGTGCTCGAAGACAGCGATCGGATCGCGGTAGAGCAGTCGCTGACATATCCCGAATATTCCGCTGGCCGCCTTATGCAGCGCGAGGTTGTGATGGCGCCTGAGCACTGGAACGTGGGTGAGGCGATAGACTATCTGCGTGACCAGGATGATCTACCGGAGCAGTTTTATCACATAGTGCTGGTTGACCCTCGATTGAAACCCGTGGGCAATGTGACCTTAGGCAAGTTAATGGCCTCCCGGCGTGAAATATTGCTTCAATCGATCATTGAAGAGACCTTTCACATCATTCCAGTTGATCAGGATGAGGGTGACGTGGCCTATGCATTTAATCAATATCATCTGATTTCCGCGCCGGTTGTTGATGCCGAAGAGCGACTGGTGGGCGTGATAACCATCGATGATGCTATGGTCGTGCTTGATGAAGAGCATGAGGAGGATATTCTCCGTCTTGCGGGGGTAAGCGAAGAGGGAAGCCTCTCAGACAGGGTTATCAACACAACGAAGCGTCGTTTCCCCTGGCTTGCCGTGAATCTGTTTACCTCAATCCTCGCCTCATTGGTGATCGCCCAATTCGAAGAGGCGATCACGCAGATTGTTGCCCTTGCCGTTCTGATGCCAATCATCGCCTCAATGGGCGGTAACGCAGGCACCCAAAGCCTGACCGTGGCGGTGCGCGCCATCGCAACCAAAGACTTAACTGGTTCCAACGTCTGGCGCTTTATCCGGCGCGAGGTGCTCGTTGGGTTGGTGAATGGGGTGATCTTTGCGGTGGTGATGGGGATTGTCGGCGTGTTGTGGTTTGGTGGGCCTGAGCTCGGCTATGTCATCGGCGCTGCTATGGTGATTAACCTTGCCGTGGCAGGCTTTGCTGGAACGGTAATCCCGGTTTTGCTTGAACGTTTCGGGATTGACCCCGCGCTTGCCTCTGGAGCGTTTGTTACGACAGTCACGGATGTGATCGGCTTCTTCGCCTTTCTTGGTCTTGCAGTTTTGGTGTTGCTATGAGTGATTTGATTGAGAGAAAGGCCGCCGCGCGCAAAGCGGCCTTTGCCAGGCGCAAGCTGGCGCATGCAGACGCTGGTCCCGCAACCGCGGCAAAACTTTCGGAGATTTTGGCCGGATACAGAGGCGTTCCGATGGCAGGTTACATGCCAATCAGGACCGAAATAAATCCCCTGCCTGCAATGGAAGAGGCCTCAGCCCATGGCCCGGTTGGCGTGCCGGTCATTCTCGGCGAGGGCCAGCCGCTCAAGTTTTCCAGATGGGAGCCGGGCTGCGTAATGAAAGACGGCCCATTTGGCGCGATGATCCCACAGATCGATGACTTCTTTGAGCCCGAAATCATTATTGTTCCTCTCGTGGCTTTTGATCGGCAGGGCGGTCGCCTTGGCTACGGCGGCGGCTTTTATGATCGCACGCTGGAACT
This sequence comes from Pseudomonadota bacterium, assembly GCA_038531775.1. Taxonomy (GTDB): domain Bacteria; phylum Pseudomonadota; class Alphaproteobacteria; order Rhodobacterales; family Rhodobacteraceae; genus Roseovarius. Next base: position 17,901 of record JBCBBI010000026.1, read on the forward strand.
CCTCCGTTCCCGCCGTGCCACGATGGCCATCGGTTTTGCCTATAGCGCCCAGGAGGCGGAAGGCCTGCCGCTTGAGGCAACGGATCAACCGTTGGATATGCTAGTGACGGAGATGGGAGTGCTTGGATTTTAAGTCAGAAAGCGACGCCTAATCCGCCAGCGCCCTAAAAAGAGTTCAAGGACATTTTTTGCACTACATTGATGCTACCTTTTGCCATGGCTTGCAGATAAGGCAGCGGAAAACGAAATGAGAAATTTATGCGCGCTAAGGTGACTATCTCCGATGACATTCGAAGCGGCATTATTGAAATGGCGCTGTCCGATCACGTGTCCTTCGCCGATATCCGAGCGGAATACGGCCTGTCTGAGAGCGAGGTAAAAGAACTCATGCGGACATCATTGAAGCCCGGGAGTTACAAAGCATGGCGCAAGCGGGTGCGGCGGCTAAGCGACCAGCGGGAAAAATACAAATGTTAAATGCGACGCATGATGACTGTGAACGTGCTTAGCCTTGGCATAGCCCTTGTGGACACCTTGTGCTAATGGCGGCAATCAAGAGATAGCTGAATTTCGCTGCGGTTTTAACAAACGTCTGTTATTTGCCCAACTACGGTCTGATGAAGTGACCAAAGTTTAATGAGAACTGAAAAAATGTACGAAGAAAAGAGCCTCACATTAAAAGAAGCGCAAAAGTTGCTCGATGCCTCTTTGCATTGCTCGAACGCAGAGCTAGCGAGTTCGCTTCAGAACTGGATCATAGAACTATTGCAACCATTGGCTTCTAACGGCGTGGCCGAGGCTCAGTATATAATAACGTCTCTAGAAGACAGCGAAGAGCCAAACGAAGAAGAATTTGTTCGGCGGTATACGGAACGCCTGCAAGAAGGCGCAGAAGCCGAAATTCCGGAAGCTATATTTTATCTTGCTCATTCGTATTGGGAAAATGGTAACTATGAAAAATCAGCGCCTCTCTACCAAAAGGCCGCAGCTGCCGGTCACGCATATTCGAAATGGTGCTATGGCCTCGATTTGATTTCTGGCAGAGGGGTCAACCAGGATGGATCCGCTGGACTGAAACTAATCGAAGAGGCCGCAAAACTGAAATTCGAAGCAGCCATTCAGTTCATGTCAGATGCCTTCGCACTTGGGAAATACGGCTTTCCTAAGGACGAATCTGCCGCCGCAATTTGGCAAAGAGAACTGAGTTCTGGGGACTTGATTGGCCTTTGATGATAGAGGGCCAACAGTTCTCTCATGCTCCACTACGGCTGCAATTTCCTTAATTTATTAATCCCGCAGCATTCAGTACTTTAGGCTCAAACCGGACTTCCGTATGTGGCCTGTACATAGTTCAGCGACCGGGCTTAAACCACCAAGTAAGTGTGCTTCGCGAGTTGTATCAAAGGTCCAGCAGGCCCGACACTTCATGGGCCAGAGCGCGTACCTCATCTGAGGCCGCACTGGTTCGCTTTGCCTCAACAACACCCAGACCACGTCCCATGGCTTCGGCATACACGACGCGGTTGGCCAAGGTTGTGCTGAGCAGATGTGCTTCCAATTCCTCCACTGACTTGGTTACATCCTCGCCAACGCGTGTGCCGGTGCGCGTGCGGTTAAGAACAATATGAGCGGGTTTTCCGGCCCGATCGGCCAGATCGAGAATGTCGTGCGTAGCCCAGACATCGGCCTGACTGGCGGAAACAGGGACCAGCACCAGATCCGCCTCACGCAGCACTTGGCGGATATCGCTGTCGGCTTTGGGTGGCGTGTCAACCAAAACCACGTCCGCCTCACCTGCACCGCGGATAGCCCGGGAAATGCCGTAAGCTGTGGAGGTTGCAAACCTGAGATCGTCATTTTCGCCATGCTCTTCTTCGCGGATGTCGAGCCATTTCCCAAGACTGCCTTGGGGGTCGGTGTCCAACAGAGCTACGCTTTTGCCTTCCGCAATATAGGCAGCGGCTAAATTAGACACGAGCGTGGTCTTACCCGCTCCGCCCTTCTGCTGGACCACACAGATGATTTTACCACCCATAGCGACGTCTCCAAATTATTTTCTGCGCCGCAGCATAACGTGTTGAGCTAGGAAAAGCGATAGTCTGGAAGGGATCCGGGTTGATAGATCTTCAAAGTCACAAAAAAGGCATCGGCGTGATGCGTGCAGAGTGCTGCCCGGTGTCATGTTTGAGCGTAAATTCATCAGTACTTTCAGCTAATTCCGACTTAACAAGACCAACTCCGATTGTGGTTCCGACCCGTTCTGAAAAGAGAAACTCGCTCATGCATCCGACCTCTTTTCCGCCTTGCTCAATTGGCATTGAGCGACCAAGCGGCTTTGGCATGCCGTCAATCTTGAATCCGACGCGCAATCGTTTCGGGCCTTCCTGTTTGATCCGAGCCAAAGCTTTTCGCCCAACAAAATCATGGCCGCCTTCCAGATCAACCAGAGCGCCCAGACCCATTTCAAACGGGTTCGCCCGATGGCTTTGCCAGCGCATATCGGTGCCATAGGAAATCAGCCCGTGTTCCATGCGCTCCAGATGGTTCGGCGCGCCGGGGCCGATACCAAACTCGGCACCAGCTTTCTTCACTTTTTCATAAAGCTCAGTGCCGCGCGAGCCGTCGCATAAGTAAAGCTCAAACCCGCCCTGCTTGGACCAGCCAGCTCGCGCAAGGATAAGGGGCATGCCATCAAGTTCGGCCTCTTTGAATGCGAAATAGCGCATTTCGCGCACGCTTTCGTCAAAGAGTTTGGCGGCGAGGTCCATGGCCTTTGGGCCTTGTATCGCAAGCGGCGATACATCAGGCTCATCAACCTCGACGGCCCAGCCTCGTTCCTTGCCGATGGCTGCAGCCCAAAGATGGATGTCGCTGTCGGCGACCGAGAGCCAATAACACTCCTCGGAAATTTTCAGGAGCACAGGATCGTTGATCATCCAGCCGTGATGATCACAAAGCGGAACGTAACGACCTTGCCCGATCCGAGTCTTTTCCAGATTGCGGGGCGTGAGATACTGCGCCAGCTTCGCCGCATCCGGCCCCTTGAGTTGCACCTGACGCTGCACAGCGACATCCCACATAACGACATTCGTAAGCAGGTTTTGGTATTCCGCGTCGATATCGCCAAAATGCTCCGGGATCAGCATATGGTTATACACACCAAAGCTTTGCACCCCGTCAGCAACGGTTGCATCAAAAAACACCGATTGGCGAATGTTGGGCCGAATAGCGATTTTAAAGGACATTAGTGTTCCAAACTGCGTTAGAGATGCCGCGTTGCATGCAAGTAATCAGCTTGTCGAAGTGGAAATCAAGCCCGAAAAATTCCGTCTGGAAAACGGTTTATCGCCTGGCAAAAGTTCCAAAGGGTGCAGTTCTTGCCCAGGTGGACGCAACTCACCACGAAATCCATGAGACCTGCCTTATCGCGCGCTCCGTCTATTTTCCTTTGGACCACGCGGCTACGTATGAAAGCGCGCAAATACGCCTTCCAAGGGGCAAGTCTTTTCAAAAAAGATTTGGCAAAAGTCTTTTGAAGACTTTTGCGACCACGGTGGTTTTTGTTGCCCTTTCCGGTTCCAACTCATAACACCACCTAATGAGAATTCTATTTCTGGGCGATGTGGTTGGCCGGGCAGGGCGCAAGGCTATTGCCGAAAACCTGCCAAAGCTGCGCGAGTCTTGGCGACTCGATTTCGTTGTGGTCAATGCCGAGAATGCCACCGGCGGTATGGGGCTTTCGGGTGCGCATGCCCAGGTGCTGCTAGAGGCGGGCGCAGATTGCCTTACGCTAGGCGACCATGCTTTTGATCAAAAAGACATGCTTCAGTTCATCGAGACAGAGCCGCGTATTCTGCGCCCGCTCAATTTCGCCAAGGACGCGCCGGGGCGGGGTAGCCGCGTGTTCACCGATGGGCGCGGGCGTAAGATCCTTGTGGCCCAGGCCCTTGGCCAGGTCTTCATGAAACGCGCTTTTGCCGATCCGTTCTCGGCTGTTGATCAGGTCTTACGCAGTCATCCGCGCGGCGGTGCCGTGCAGGCCGCGTTGGTTGATTTTCATTGCGAGGCCACCTCTGAGAAAATGGGCATGGGCCATTTTTGCGACGGACGAGCCAGCGTGGTGGTAGGCACGCATACGCATGTGCCGACCGGTGATGCTCAGATCCTGCCAGGCGGCACCGCGTTTCAGTCCGATGCTGGAATGTGTGGCGATTACCTTAGTGTGATCGGCATGGACAAGGCGGAGCCGATGCGTCGCTTCGTAACTGGCATGGGGCGCGAACGCTTCACGCCTGCCATGGGAGAGGCAACGCTGAGCGGGCTTTATGTTGAGACCGACGACGCCGCTGGCGCGGCCACCCGTGTGGAGATGGTGCGCCATGGCGGGAGGCTGCAGGGCTCCGGTCCCAGCGAGATACCTGTCTGAGCCAGAATGCTTGCCCTGCGCGGCCGCATCAGCGAAAACTCAATCAAGCAAGAGGATAGAGCAAACCCATGCCGATCATTGAGCTTTCGCAGACCGCACAGGCGATTTCTGCTTTGATCATCGTCGCCTTGATGTTTGTGCTCTTCATCCGTGAGAGCTATCCCACTGAAGTTGTGGCATTGTCTGGTGTCGCGGCGCTCTTGATCTTTGGCGTGCTGCCCTACGACGCTGCGCTGACAGTGATGGCGAACCCTGCGCCCTGGACGATTGCTGGCCTTTTTGTGGTGATGGGTGCTCTTGTTCGCACTGGCGCTCTTGATGCCTTCACGCAATTGGCCGAACGCCAGGCCAAAGTAAACCCGAAACTTGCCCTAGGTATGTTGTTTGCGCTGGTGGTTTTCGGCTCTGCCTTTATGAACAATACGCCGGTGGTTGTGGTTATGATCCCGGTTTTCGTTCAACTGGCAAAGAGCCTTGGTATCACCGCATCGAAATTGCTTATCCCGTTGAGCTATGCCGCCATCCTGGGCGGAACGCTCACACTAATCGGTACGTCTACGAACCTGCTTGTTGATGGGGTGGCGCGGGCTCAGGGAATGCAGGCATTCACGATTTTTGAGGTCACCCCACTGGCGATCTGTCTGGTGGTTTGGGGGGTGTTTTATCTTTATTTCATCGCGCCCTATTTGCTGCCCAAACGCGAGAGCATGGCCGATATGCTCTCTGACCCATCGCAAAAGAAGTTCTTCACCGAAGCGGTTATCCCGCCAGACAGTAACCTGATCGGCCGTGAGGTGGAGGGGGTGCAGCTTTTTAAACGCGAAGGTGTTCGCCTTGTTGACCTGATCCGCGGTGACCTTTCGCTTCGCCGTGATCTCAAGGGGGTCACATTGCAGGTTGGGGATCGGGTTGTTCTGCGGACCCGCATGACTGAGCTTTTGAGCCTGCAACGCAATAAAAGCCTCAAACGCGTGGATCAGGTCTCAGCCGTGGAAACTTCAACCGTTGAAGTGCTGATCACACCGGGATGCAAAATGGTTGGCCGTACGCTTGGCTCTATGCGTTTGAGGCGGCGCTTTGGTGTATATCCCTTGGCGGTGCACCGCAGTAATCAAAATATAGGCCAACAGCTTGATGCGCTCAGCATTCGTGTAGGTGACACGCTTCTTTTGGAGGGCGCGCCGGAGGATATCGCGCGTCTGGCGGCAGAGATGGATCTTGTGGATGTCTCGCACCCTTCGGCGCGCGCTTACCGCCGCGGCCATGCGCCTGTGGCGCTGTTGGCTTTGGCAGGGATTGTATTTCTGGCCTCGTTCGACGTGGCACCGATCCTTGCGCTTACAGTGGTTGCTATGGCCGTCATCTTGCTCTGTCGCTGTATCGATGCGGATGAGGCGTTTTCATTTGTTGATGGCCGCTTGCTTGTCTTGATCTTTTCCATGCTCGCGGTGGGTGCAGCCCTACAAGCCTCCGGCGCGGTCGAGTTAATTGTGGGCGGTGTTGCTCCGATCTTATCTAGCTTGCCGCCATTTCTGATAGTCTGGACGATTTATCTGCTGACCTCAGTTTTGACGGAACTCATTAGTAACAATGCGGTCGCAGTCGTTGTGACACCCATTGCCATGGGGCTTGCCGCAGCGCTTGGCATCGACGCCCGGCCTTTGGTCGTGGCCGTAATGGTTGCCGCCTCAGCAAGCTTTGCCACGCCTATCGGGTATCAGACCAACACGCTGGTTTACGGGCCTGGTGGCTATAGGTTTACCGATTTTATGAAGGTCGGTATTCCGCTCAATCTTAGTGTCGGCTTGCTGGCAAGCCTTCTGATCCCGGTGATATGGCCTTTGTGACGTCTCTTTCTTTTTTCCGGCTAAAAGGGCGTTCGTTTTGCAAAGACTGAGTGATTAACCTAAAGCGCGTCTAAAGTCTGGTTTGAGCCCAAAGTGGCGAATGCTGCGGATTGTATAGATGGCCGTTTTTCTTCACGGCGGCGTGCTGCCAGTCCACAGGCGTGCTTTTAACAAATTGGTTTTTCGGGCACAAATCGCCTGGTATGAACCAGCGATTTTTCAAGCAGGATGAAACGACAATGAAAGCGGTGGTCTTTGATCTCGACGGCACTCTTTTGGACAGCGCTCCCCAGATTCACGCTGACGTCAATAAAATGCTTGCAGGTTTTGGCCTCGCGCCTTTGCAACTTGATCGGGTTACATCCTTTATCGGAAATGGTGTCCCCGCGCTTGTGCGTCGGTCTTTGTCGGAAAGCGATCCTGGTAATGAGATCGATGTCGACCTTGCTGTCTCAAAACTGCTAGACATATACAGTTTGGCGTCAACTGACTATCTAAGGCCGTTTTGCGGTGTGAATTCAGCACTTTCGAGGCTTGCACGCAACGGCGTTTCGATGGGTATCTGTACTAACAGGCCTCAGCAACAGACCGACGCATTGCTGGATCGGCTCTCGATACGACATTTTTTTGGCTCTGTTGTCGGTGGGGATAGGCTACCACTATCCAAGCCTGATCCTGCGCCACTCAAGTTGTGTTTTGATGAACTAGACGTCGGCTTTGTTGACGGAATTTTTGTTGGGGACAGTGAAACAGACGAAGCTACCGCAAAAAATGCTGGTTGTCGGTTCGCACTCTTCACGCGCGGATATCGAAAGAAAAGTGCTGACGCATTTAACGCATTCTTACAATTTGATGACTTCGCGGAGTTGACTTTTGTTCCAGGATGAATTGCCGAAATTGAATGCCGAAGGCGCAGAGTGTTCCCAAGCATGGGCAGCTACGGAAAAGTAAGTCTGCATCATGTGCCCACTTGCCATTTTGCAGAGCGGTCACTCGCGCAGCCGTAGTGAAAGCCCGCTTTGTCCGCAAGGTTGCCATTTATCGTTATCTCCGCTCAAGGCGTTCGTTAGCAAAGAGACGAATATTCAACGTCCTCAATTCAAACTAGCACTGGCAAGATTTCACCTATCTCCTTTTACCTACCCGTATTTTGGTTTGCTTTCGCAGCAAAGTGTTCGAACATCAACACGTGCGTTGGCTTTTTCTCATAGGCATGCTGCTTACCGCTTGCGGAGGCACTAACCTCGATGCTTCAGATTCATCTGAGCAAGAGATACAATTGGCGTCCGAGCCACCACTTTATCCGGGTGAAACCGACGAATTGCGCGTTTTGATTAATCGATATGCTGATTTCTACGAAGTGCCGCGGCCTCTGGTGCATAAGGTTGTGCAGCGCGAGAGCGATTATCGGCCCAAGGCGCTGAACCGGCCCTATTATGGCCTGATGCAAATCCTTCCAGCGACCGCGCGTTCGATGGGGTTTGAAGGCAAACCAATGGACCTTCTGGACGCAGAGACCAACCTCAAGTACGCGGTCAGATACCTGCGCGGGGCGTGGCTGGTTTCCGACGGGGATCAGGATCGCGCGGTGCAATGGTATGCGCGCGGCTATTATTTCGAAGCACGCGATCGCTGCTTGCTGGTGGAAACAGGCCTGAACACCCGCGAACTCGGTAAAGGCTGCAAGTAAGCCGCAAGCATCTTGCAGGCGCGCCTGCCCCTGAACTATAGACAAAGCAACAACATAAACCACTCGGAGGTCGCCATGGCGGGCCACTCAAAATGGGCCAATATTCAGCATCGCAAGGGCCGTCAGGATGCGGTCCGAGCCAAGTTGTTTTCCAAGCTTTCCAAAGAGATAACGATTGCGGCCAAGATGGGTGACCCGGACCCGGACAAAAACCCGCGCCTGCGCCTGGCCGTCAAAGAAGCCAAGAGCCAGTCGATGCCCAAGGACAATATCGAGCGTGCAATCAAAAAATCCGTGGCGGGCGAAGGCGACGATTACGAAGAAATCCGCTATGAGGGCTATGGTCCCAATGGCGTGGCGGTGATTGTCGAGGCTATGACAGACAATCGAAACCGCACGGCTTCTACCGTACGATCCACATTCACCAAAAACGGCGGTAATCTTGGTGAGACAGGCTCTGTTGGGTTTATGTTCGAGCGCAAAGGTGAGGTGACCTACACAGCTGAAACCGGTGATGCGGATACGATCATGATGGCGGCCATAGAGGCCGGTGCGGAAGACGTGGAAAGCAGCGACGACGGCCATATCATCTGGTGTGCTGATACGGACCTTAACGATGTCTCTAACGCGCTTGAAGCGGAGTTGGGCGAGTCCGATTCGACGAAACTGATCTGGAAACCCACAACGACCACTGAGATGGATTTTGAGAGCATGCAGAAACTGATGAAGCTGATTGACGCACTTGAAGATGATGATGACGTACAGTCAGTGACCACCAATTTTGAAGCGTCAGATGAGGTCATGGCGCAGCTTGCGGCGGAGTAGCTAACCGCCACGCGATAAATCAGACTAAAGTTGGATGGCAGAATTAATATGAAATTTCTGCTTTGAACCTAAAATCACCGATGCTGCGGTTTCTGTAAATGGTCGCATCCTATGATGCGCTCACCTTTCTCACCTATTCCATGCTGTAATCTTTACGACGCGCTTTTGCGGACGAAGCCGTCGTTCCGCCAATATCTGCATTGTTCAATTCAAAGATCGGAAACTCCGGCTTGGACTGAGCGCTCCAAATAGGTGGACAATGCCACGTAGCTCTTGGTCGACACCACTTCTGGAAGCGCGTAGAGCCGTGCGAGCAGCGCCTCCATGGCCTGCGTACTTTCCATGCGTACTTTCAGGATCATGCAAGTGTCACCTGTGACAGAATGAATCTCTTCGACTTCAGGAAGTTCTTCGATCTGCATGAGAGCCTCACTCTTTCCCCAACCCGCTGTGTTGACGTGAATAAAAGCTAGGAACTGCTTTCCCGTCATTTTTGCGTCAAGCTGTGCCGACACAGATTTGATCCGCCCACTTGATTTGTAGCGCTTAACACGTTCATGGACAGCGGGAGCAGACAGCCCGACTGCCCGCCCCAAATCGCTGTAGCTTTGCTCTGCATCTTTCGTCAGAAGGCTTAATAGGTTTCGGTCGATCTGATCCAAACCGTATCTGTCTTTGGGCATTGGCAGAACCTCGTTCGAAACTTAATTGCTTACACGGAATAAAGTACCGCACCAGATTATATTCGTCTACTGAAGTAAGAAAGAGTGAGGCGTATGATGAACCCAGTTTGGCTCCTGATGTTAGGTATCAGTATAGTCGGATCAAACTCCTTGGTCCTCAGTCCAATCGCATCGGATGTTGCGACTTCGCTGCCGGGCAGTTCCGCCACTGACGTAATGTTTGCTTCGGCGATTTATGGTGCGGCAACGGCCGCCAGCGCTCTGACACTAGCGCCAAAGGCTGATCAGATCGGGCTCCGACGAGCTTTGCTGATTGCGCTCTTGGGGTTGTGCTTTGCCATGGCGATTTGCGCATCAGCGCCTGCGCTTTGGGTTCTGATTGTGGGACAAGCATTGGCCGGATCAGCAGCGGGGCTGGCGTTGCCTGCTATCTATGGGCTGTCGGCTGAAATCGCTCCAAAAGGACGAGAAAGTGAAACGCTTGGCAAGGTTCTTACGGGCTGGACGCTCAGTCTCGTCGCAGGGGTCAGCCTTTCGGCTGTCCTCACCGACTTCTTCCATTGGCGCGTGGTTTTTTCATTCCTTGGCGCGGCCAGTCTGTTCTTGCTCATCGCATTGAAGCGGAATGAAATTCCCGAGACCCGACCATCCGGTAAAACCATCTCACCGCTTAAGGCTCTGCGTTTTAAAGGTCTGCCCCCGATCCTTTTTGCGGTCGCCTGCTATATGGCTGCGTTTTATGGACTTTACGCGTATATCGGCACCCATCTGACCCAAAACTTGGGGGTTGCGACCGGCATCGCTGGTCTTGTAGCACTGTCTTATGGGGTCGGCTTTGGCGTCGTCGCACCTCTTGATCGTTTGATCGACAGACATGGTGCAACGAATTCCGCTCCGATTGTATTCGCCGCGTTGCTTTGTGCATATGTGGGGCTTTCTGCACTGTCACCGTTCGCTGTGGCACTCATCGCATTCTGTTTTGTTTGGGGGGCTGCGAACCACCTTGGATTAAACATTCTTGTGGGTCAATTGACAGCGCTGTCGCCAAAGCAACGTGCAACTATTCTGGGTCTGTATAGCGCGGTGACCTATGCCGCGATGTTTGTTGGCACAACCGCCTTCAAAGTCGTTTTTGAGTCCTTCGGTTTTTCAGTCATTGCACTTCTATCGGCGGCTTGCATCGCGCCTGCCATGATCGGGGCGGTTCGAAGGCAGTATAGCGAACCGAAAGCGGGCGACCGTCGAAACGCAGAAAACGGCTAGTTTGGGCTCTCGATGCACCTTAGCTGCAAGGCGTTCGCATAGCGAATGCCGGACAAGCTAAGCGTTTGCTTCAGTGGTGCGACTAGCGGCTGTTAGACTTGCTTATCCGGCCATTGCCTCTTCAGCATGATTGTTGTTGCTTTTAGAGACGTTGATTGCCGGAGGAGGCAGAATGCTGCGCTAAAACTCGGTCACATTTAAAGCACCAGCTTTATAGTCACTACCGTTGTGCGGCCTAAAAATAGGTCGCGTGTAGATATTGGAAGACCAAGAAACTTCTGGTTTGGGCTGGTTATGCAGCGATTGCAAAAGGAGGATGTTGCAAGGCATCTGCTTGAGGCAGCTGGATTGGATGATCTGTCACTTCCTGTGCTTACGAAAATCGACCTAGAATTGTGATAGGAGAGGGCAGGGTCAAACAGTTCTGAGAAGGGGACTTGTTGCACCCGGAACGCAAAAGCCACGCAAAACTTGAACAGCTGCACCATAGTATGGGCACGGCGAACGTCTCAGAACAGTATCTGCAAAGTCGGGTCCCGCTTGATGGACTGCATGTAAAAAAGGCTAGGTTACGCCGCTGTCGCGTGCCGCCCAAAAATAGCCGGTAATCATACTGTTCAAAGCTGGGACACGGCCAGCAAGGACGGCGTCTTCGGTCACGACTGCGTCCGTTGCGTGCGCTTCAGTCCGCCTAGCCGCAGTGCGCTGCGAATGCGAAACGTGTGGGCTGTTGAGAGTTAAGAAGTCGAACTAAGGCTGATTGTCTGATCGGCACTTGCTAACACTAATTTGTGCATTTGCCATTTGCGCTAAAGACGTCGAAATCTTCCGAATTTGACCATCGCGCCGCTGGCCCGGTGGGCCTTTCCTTTTCCTGGGTTTTCAGGTTTCGTCAAACACCATTCCGTCGAGATCTCGCAGGTAATTTTCGAAAAATGTCGTGAAGGTTGAGACGAGGGGCGGAAGCTGGTCGTAAGGGGGGTAGAACAGGGTCAGCCAAAGCGATTGCACTTGCCAGTCGGGCAGAACGCGCACGACGTGTCCGCGCGTGATACCGTCGGCAACAATGAAGTCCGGTAGAACGCATATGCCAGCGCCCGCCTTGGTCAATTCGTATAGTAAGTCTCCATTGTTAGACGTCACATGCGTACCCGCCCGAACCGAGCGGCGCTGGCTGTTGTTCGCAAATTCCCAAAGCTCGGCCGTGCCGTCCGGGCTGTATGAGAGCGTAGTTTCTTGGTTTATATCGTCTGGCGTCAGTGGCTCCGGGATGCGGGTGAACAGCGCAGGCGAGGCAACAGCATGGCGGGGCACATGGCAAATCTTGCGCCAGATCGTTGATTTGTCGGTTGGTGGCCTTGAGACGCGGATCGCCAGATCGCAATCCTCCTCAATCACATCGACCAGCCGGTCGGTTAGTTGCAGGTCGAGCAATATATTCGGGTAAGCCAGACGAAAGCTCTCGATTAAACCGGGCAACAGTTTCATGCTCATTGAGATCGGCGCGTTGATCTTCAGACGGCCGCGGTCGGGTGTTGATTCCTGCATGATCGCCGCGGCGGCCTTGTCAAATTCTGCGACAATAGGTTTGAATCGGGCGGCAACCACCGCACCAGCGCTTGTCAATGACACCCGCCGAGTGGTGCGGACGAGCATTTGCTGGCCGAGATCACGCTCCAATTTGGCGATGATCCGTGTGATCGAGGCCGGTGTCATGCGCAGGCTTTGGGCGGCTTTGCTAAAGCTCAGTTCCTCAACAACCTTAAGGAACACGCGGATCGACTTGAGATCTTGCATGACTCATAATTATTATAATTTTAGTAATAGTAAATGCATTTTATTTTCTATTTATAGATATAAGTTCTTTCCCTATCTTTGCTTCAAACAAAGCAAACACCAGCTTTAGGAGCCAGAGATGATCAAGGATATCAAAGGTCTGCATCACGTCACTTCGATGGCGGGCGATGCCAACACCAACAATACATTCTTCACCAACACGCTGGGCCTGCGCCGGGTGAAAAAGACGGTCAACTTCGATGCGCCGGATGTTTACCACCTCTATTACGGCGACGAGCACGGCACACCCGGCTCGGTCATGACCTACTTTCCGTTTCCAAATATGCCGCGTGGCAAGAGCGGCACCGGAGAGGTAGGAATAACAGAGTTTGCTGTGCCCAAGGGTAGCCTGGGGTTTTGGCAGGACCGCCTAGCAAGCCAAAAGGTGCAGGGCCTGGAAAGACAAACCATCTGTGGTGAAGAGCGGCTGAACTTTTCTGGGCCGGACGGCGATGCCTTCGCGTTGGTTGAGAGCGAAGCGCGGGACCGCGCCGCCTGGCAAAGCCCAGACATTCCAGAGGACGCAGGCATCCTTGGCTTCAACGGTGCGCGATTTCGCTTAAATGACGTGGCGGCCACCGGCGAATTGCTGGGGTTCATGGGGTATCAAAAGACGGAGACCCGCGATGACGTGACACGCTACGTCATTGAAGGCGGCAATGCGGCTGATACGATCGACCTGGAACAGGTGGGCGATGCGCCGGTGGCACGGCAAGGGGCTGGCTCGGTTCATCACATCGCCTTTGCGGTCGAGGATCGTGCGGCGCAGCTGCAGGTGCGTCAAGCGTTGCTGGACACCGGCTATCAAGTGACCCCCGTGATTGATCGCAATTACTTCTGGGCGATCTACTTTCGCACGCCCGGGGGCGTCCTCTTCGAGATTGCGACCAATGAGCCCGGCTTTGACCATGACGAAGACACGGCGCATTTGGGCGAAGCACTAATGCTGCCCAGCCAATACGCGCCCCGCCGGGCAGAGATTGAGCGGGTTCTACCCGAGCTCACCGTTTAAGGAGACACTCACATGTCAACCGACCTTTATCAGGGGCTAAGCAAAGCCCCTGAGACCGGTATGCCTTTGCTCTTTGCATTCCACGGCACCGGCGGCGATGAGCGCCAGTTCTTTGGCGTCGCGCAACAAATCCTGCCCGGGGCGGGCGTTATCTCGCCCCGCGGTGATGTGGACGAAATGGGCGCTGCGCGTTTTTTTCGCCGAACCGGCGAGGGGATCTATGATATGGAGGATCTGGCAAAGCGTAAGGCCAAAATGGCGCAATATGTGCAAACCTGGAAAGATGCGTATCCAGGCAGACCCGCCTATGGGTTCGGCTATTCCAACGGGGCCAATATCCTGGCCTCCGTGATGATCGAGCGCCCCGACTTATTTGATCGCGCGGCGCTGATGCACCCGCTGATCCTTTGGCAGCCAAGCCCTGTTGCCGGGCTCAACGGCCGCAAGCTGTTGATCACCGCCGGTCAACGTGACCCGATTTGCCCGTTACCGCTGAGCCAGCAGTTGATCGATTGGTTCACCTCCCAAGGTGCAGACGTTACTGCGCATATCCACGATGGCGGTCACGAACTCCGCCAATCCGAGCTCACAGCCCTGCAAACACTCCTCCAGTAGGGTGGGTTTAATACCCACCCTGAGCTCTTAGGTGGCGGCGAGATGCAACGATTTCAGCGTTGACAGGATCGCCGCCTCTTGCTCGGCCCAATCCATGAACGATTTGACATGTGGTTTTTTGGCTGCCGAATGATGGCACACCAGATAGTAACTTAAATCCAGTTCCATCACAGGGCCAAATGGGCAGCCCAGGCGCCCCTGACTCAGCGCCTGATAACACTGGATTGACCAACCCAGCAGAACACCTTTGCCGTTTATTGCCATATCCAGAGCAAAATCGGCCGCGTAAGGATCAAATTTCAGCGCATATTCAGGCACAGGCTTGGTCAGGCCCGCCAGGTTAAACCATTTGTCCCATCCGGACGATTTATCGAAAAGCTGGATGATCGCATCCTGAAGCAAGGGCGCGCGCAAAGCATCTTCTGACGATTTTAGATTGTATTTTTCGATAAAGTCTGGACTGGCCAAAGGGATCAAAAGCAATTGGTGAATTTTGCGCGAGTAAACCCCCGCCGGTGGTTCTTTCGCCAACCGAAAGACCACCTCGTCTTCGCCGAGCTGCAGATCCTCCCAGCTGTGAAGCGTGTTGACATGCGTCTGCAAATGGCGGTTTGCTTCGGTGAAGAGATGCAAACGTGGCAACAGCCAATTACGGATCACCATACCGGCGGCTCGGACGGTTATGCTGGTTGCCTGACCTGGCCTGACCAAGTCAACCGCGTCCCTGATTTTCAGAAATCCATCGGTTACCTCTGGCTGCAGTTTGAGGCCCGCCTCGGTCAGTGAAACCGAGCGCGTCGCTCGGTGGAAAAGCGAAATGCCTAGATCATCCTCAAGCGATCGAACTTGCTGACTGATCGCACCGGGCGTAACCGACAATTCATCGGCTGCATCCTTGAACGACAATCGTCTCGCCGCCGCTTCGAACGCGCGTAAAGATGAGAGGGAAGGCATACGACTGAGCGGCATGGCAGACGCCTTTATAAGATAGCTCTGCTAAACTATGTAACGAAATTAAATCGTTTGTCGAGGACGTGACTGAAACCCATCTCGTGGATTGCAAAGACAAAGTGCAATCAACCGAGGTGATTTTCATGACGTGGCAACCTTATATTATTTCGCTAATTGCCGGTTTAGGCATTGGCGCGATTTACGGTCTGATTTCGGTTCGTTCGCCTGCTCCGCCGATTATCGCGCTACTGGGACTTCTTGGTATGCTCGCCGGTGAAGCCACGGTGCAATGGCTACGTGGTCATACGGATGCGGTCGCAGATGCGTTGCACCTTAAGTCTTTCGCGATCACGCACAGCGCAAAGAGCGCGCAACACAAATCCAAAACACTATAACCCGACGAAGGAAGGACCGACACCATGTCTAAGCTTGAAGTGCTCACGCCGCATAACAGCCAACTTATTTTCATTGACCACCAACCGCAAATGGCGTTCGGAGTGCAATCGATTGATCGCCAGACGCTAAAGAACAACACCGTTGGTCTTGCTAAAGCCGCAAAGATATTTGGTATTCCAACCACTATTACGACGGTTGAGACCAACAGCTTTTCCGGTCATACCTATCCCGAATTGCTAGACGTATTTCCTGATGCGCCTCTTCTGGAACGGACGTCCATGAATTCCTGGGACGATCAGAAAGTCCGGGATGCGCTGGCGGCGAACGCGACCCAGGGTCGCAAAAAGGTCATCGTCTCAGGTCTTTGGACTGAGGTTTGCAACAACACGTTTGCGCTCTCCTGCATGGCGGACACAGATTACGAGATTTACATGGTTGCCGACGCTTCCGGTGGCACGTCTCTTGATGCCCATAACTACGCAATGGACCGAATGGTGCAGGCCGGTGTCGTGCCTGTCACATGGCAGCAAGTTCTTCTGGAATGGCAGCGCGACTGGGCCAAGCGTGACACCTACGACGCTGTTATGGAATTGGTGAAAGAGCATTCTGGCGCCTATGGCATGGGTGTTGATTACGCCTACACCATGGTGCACGGCGCACCCTCTCGCTCCACCCATAAGGGCGAGACACTCGACGCCATCCCGGCCCCCATCGCCGCCGAGTAACCATCAAAACTCCAATTGAGCATCAAAACGGGCGCGCGCCTGACGCGGGCGCCCATACCCTCCCTTTGTCTCAGGATATTTGCCATGAAACACGCTTTGACCCAGTCACATATTTCTCGACGCACCCTTCTCACCGCAACGGCCTCCGCCGCAGCGCTCGGCCTTGCCGCAGGTGCTGCAGTGGCGAATACGGAGGCGGCCGACCTTGTCATCGTAAACGGCAAGATCACTACGATGGATCCCGCGAACTCAGAGGCCACTGCGCTGGCCGCCAAAGACGGCGTGTTCATAAAGGTAGGCGATCAGGCAGACGTCGCGCCGCTCATTGGCCCTTTCACTCAAGTCATTGATGCGGGCGGCAAGCGCGTTATCCCAGGGCTTATTGACAGCCACACCCATTCGATCCGGGGCGGCGTGAACTACAATCTTGAGGTTCGTTGGGACACCGCCGACAGCCTGGAAGAGGCGTTGCATTTGCTGCGCGTGCAGGCAGATCGTACCCCGACTGGACAGTTCATCCGTGTGGCAGGTGGCTTCTCAGAACATCAATTCAAGGAAAAGCGTCTGCCGACAGTGGCCGAGCTGGACAGCGTCGCGCCCGACCACCCTGTGCTGATCCACTATCTCTACCGCGAGACACTGCTCAACTCCAAAGCCATTGCGTTTTTTGGCTATGACCAGCCAGATCACCCGACCTATCCCGGTGGAACGGTAGAAAAAACCGCTTCGGGCGATCCGACTGGGCGATTGCTGGCCACGCCATCGGGCCTCTTGATGTACCGCACGCTCAGCGCAGCGCCAAAGTTGTCACTGACGGATCAGATCAACTCTTCCATGCAGTACATGGATGAACTCAATGGCCTGGGCATCACCTCGGTCTCTGATGCCGGGGGCGGCGGCATGGAGTTTCCTGACAGCGACCCCTATGAGGTCGTGTCCTGGATGCACGAGCGCGGCCTGTTGACCACGCGCATCGGCTATCATTCGTTCCCGCAGGTCAAAGGCCAGGAGCTGGCGAATTACAAAGACTGGACGACCCGGTTCCGACCAGGTCAGGGCGACGACATGTTAAAATTCGTGGGTGCTGGCGAAAACATCGCCTGGGCCACCTATGATTATGAGATTTTCAAAGAGGCCCGGCCTGAGATCGACTCGGATGCCGAGGATATCCAAGAGGCGGTGATGACTGTGCTGGGGGAGGCCGGCTGGCCCTTCCGCCAACACATCACCTATGATGAAACCGGCGACCGGTTACTTCCTGTTTATGAGAAAATCGACAAAGGCCCAGGTCTGACGCCTGGCTGGTTCATCGACCACGTAGAGACGTTCTCAGAGCGAAATCTGGAGCGGATCGCCGAGCTTGGCGGCGGCATCGCACTGCAAAACAGGTTACAGTTCCAAGCCGAAGACTTCGCAGCGCTTTACGGGCAAGAGGCGCTTGGCAAGACGCCGAATTTCCGTGCGATCCTCGACCTTGGTGTGCCTGTCGGTGGCGGCACGGATGCGACGCGCGTGACGTCTTATAACCCTTGGTTTTCGATCCAGTGGATGTCCACCGGTCTGTCGCGCGGGGGGATGAAAATGTACGGCGATGACAACCTTTTGACCCGGGAAGAAGCGCTGCGCGTTTGGACCACCGGGTCGGCTTGGTTCACCGGCGATGCGGGTCGTAAGGGGGCGATTGCGCCAGGGCAGCTGGCGGATTTTGCGGTGCTCGACCGGGATTACTTCGCCGTGACCGATGCCGAGATTGCCCGCCTGCAATCGGTGCTGACGGTGCTTGGAGGTGAGGTGGTGCACGGCAAAGACGAATTCTCTGTCCACGACCTCAAACAGATCCCGCCGGTCAGCCCCGATTGGTCACCTGTCATCACCTTTGGCACAACCTGAAATCTCAATACCGGAGAACGCAAATGACCGATCTCATCCTTTACAACGGTAAGGTCACGACTATGGACGCAAGCCGTCCCGAGGCCAGTGCTGTCGCAATCACCGACGGTCTGATCGATACTGTCGGCAGTGACAAGGATATCCTGAGCCTCAAAGCTGCGGGTACTACCATGATCGACCTGCAGGGTCAGCGGGTCATCCCTGGTCTGATCGACAGTCACACCCACATTATCCGCCAAGGCAACAACTTTGCCATGGAGCTGCGGTGGGATCATGTCCCGTCCCTTGCTGACGGGCTGCGAATGCTCAAGGCCCAGGCGCAGCGCACACCGGCAGGTCAGTGGATCCGGGTGGTTGGCGGCTGGTCCGCCGACCAATTCGCAGAACGCCGCTTGCCCACGATTGATGAGATAAACGCCGTCGCCCCTGATGTGCCGGTCTATGTACTGCACCTTTATGATCGCGCCTGGCTCAACCAAGCCGCTCTTCGCGCGCTTGGCATTGACGGGCACTACTATGAGCCCTTCGTATCTGGCCGGTTAGAGCGCGACGACAACGGCAACCCAACCGGTCTTGCCCTGGCGCGACCCAATGCGCAGCCGCTTTATGCGCTGCTCGACATGGCGCCAAAACTGGACTTCGAACAGCAGGTTACCTCCACCAAACACTACTTTCGAGCGCTGAACGGGCTGGGCCTCACGTCGGCGCTAGACTGTGCCGGAGGGTTTTTGAATTACCCAGATGATTACGGCGTGATAACGGAACTCAATAAGCGGGGCGAGCAGACCGTGCGCATCGGCTATCAGCTTTTCGCGCAACGGCCTGGCTTTGAGCTTGAGGACTTCCGCCGCTGGAACGACATCGTCAAGCCTGATCAGGGTGATGACTTCCTCAAATGCGTAGGTGCCGGTGAGATGCTCGTGGCCTCCGCCTATGACTTTGAGGATTTTTCGTATCCCCGACCGGAACTGCCGAAAAGGATGGAGGGCGATTTGCGCCCGGTGCTGGAGTTCCTGTTTGAGAACCGATGGCCGATCCGTTTCCACTGTACCTATGAGGAAAGCGCGCATCGCTTGTTGAAATTGATCGAAGAGGTAGGGCAAGGTCAGGGCTTGGATGAACTGAACTGGATTTTTGACCACGGTGAGACCGTCTCCACCGCAACGATGGATTGGGTCGCGCGTTTGGGTGGCGGGATCAGCTACCAAAACCGCATCGCATTTCAGGCCTCCGCCTATGAGGCGCGCTATGGCACGGAAGCGCTGCGTGAGGTGATGCCGGTGCGCAAGATGATAGCCTCCGGCGTGCCGCTGGCGGCGGGAACCGACGCCACGCGCGTGTCGTCTTACAACCCCTGGCTTGCGATTCACTGGGCGGTCTCAGGCCGCGGTCGCGGTGGCGATGTCATCTGGTCGGAAAAAAACCGTTTAAGCCGTCATGACGCCTTGCAGCACTGGACATCGGCGGGGGCATGGTTCAGCCGCGAGGCCGGCAAGAAAGGTCAGATTGCGCCGGGGCAATTTGCGGATTTGGCCGTGCTCGACCGCGATTACTTCTCGGTGTCCGAGGATCAGATCGTGGATATCGAAGCGGATCTGAGTTGCGTCGGCGGTAAAATCGTGCACGCCAAGTCAGGCTTCTCCGCCCATGCCCCCGAAGCGTTGCCAGAACTGCCGGATTGGTCTCCCGTGCCTGTCTTCGGCGCACCGGGCGCACAAAAAACACCGACTGCGCGCGCCGCTTGAACCTAAAACCAAGGAGGAAACACAATGCGAATTATATTTCTTAGTCTTGCCATCCTTCTGGGCTATTCCGTGCAGGGGCAGGCCGAAACGCTGGAATTTGAAGGCCGGATCGAAGCGGTCAACCGCGCTTTGGTCTATAGCCGTGCCGAGGGTCGCGTCGATGGGATCTATGTAAACGCCGGCGACCGGGTAATGAAGGGCGACCTGCTCGCCAAGCTTGAATCCGACCTCGCCGAGTTGATTGTAGCGGCCGCAGAGGCAGAGCTAGATCGCCAAAATGCTCTGCTGGCCCAGGCCAACGACAACTTACAACGCGCAGAGCGCCTGTCGCAATCGGGAGCATCTTCTACGGTGACCCTGCAAGACGCGCGTACTGATTTACAATTAGAGCAAGCTGAATATCGCGCCGCGCGCGTGGCACTAGACCGTGCCAGGATCGAACTCGATGACACTAACATTCGAGCGCCGCTATCCGGAATAGTTGAGACACCGCAGATCGGTCTTGGCATTTTGCTCGAATTCGATGCAGGTGCTCCACCGCTTTTTGAGATTTTGCAACTTGATCCGGTGCGCGTGGTCTATGAAGTGCCCTATGCCGAACGGTTGTCGCATCTTGTGCAAAACGGCGGGCTTAGCACGGAGGCGCTTCTAGAACGCGTGCGCCTTGATCTGGTGTTGCCGGGTGGCCCGGTTTTGGCCGAAAATATAACGCCGTATGCCACCTCTGTCCGTCTTAACTCTGACAATGGCAAGGTGCTGGTCTGGGCCGAGGTGCCCAACCCTGATGGTGTCCTGCGCCCAGGTATGCGGCTGACCGTACACTCTGAAATCACAGAACAAATTCAGCAAGGAGTCGGCCAGTGACCACCATGACAATCACCTATTCAGAGAGCGACAGCAAAGCCCGCTATGGCGCATCTGTTGAAAGCATTCTGGCAGAAGCGGAGCTGACTCTCTCGAAAGTCAGCCCGAGCCTTGTCATCGCAGATCACACCTTTGTGCCGGATGATTTGCGTGGCCAAGGCATTGCCGGTGCTTTGGCGGAAAAATTGATCAAGGACGCCCGCAGCAAAGGCCAACGCATAGTTCCGCTGTGCCCCTTTGTCCGCGCCTATGCGCTTAAGCGAAAAGAGGAGCTGGCCGATGTCATCCAGTGGTAGCGCTGCTATGTCTCCTCAGGCTGGCAAGGCTGCCGGTGGGGCGTTCTCACCTTTCGGTCACACGGCGTTTGCCCTGCTTTGGACAGCAACGCTGATCTCAAATATTGGCACCTGGATGCACGAGGTCGGCGCTGGATGGCTGATGACAACGCTAAACCCAAGCCCTGCCGTCGTCACATTGGTGCAAGCCGCGACGACGCTACCGGTTTTCCTTTTCGCTCTGCTCGCTGGCGCGCTGGCCGACCGCGTCGACAAGCGGCGCATGCTGATCTCTATAAACTTGGGCCTAACTGTGGTGATCGCAATGCTGGCGCTGCTTGTCTGGCAGGAACGAATGACGCCAACGTTGCTCATTCTATTCACGCTGACCATCGGCACTGGCGTGGCATTTATGGCTCCGGCCTGGCAGGCGGTGGTTCCGCAACTCGTTCCTCGCGAAAAACTCAAGCCCGCCATCGCACTGAACTCCATGGGTATCAATATTAGCCGTGCCATTGGTCCAGCCTTGGCTGGTGTGCTGATCGCCAGTGTTGGGCTTTCGGCACCGTTTGCTCTCAACGCGGCGAGCCATCTGATTATTTTGCTGGCGCTGGTGCTCTGGCGCCCTGAAGCAACCGTAAAGTCCACCTATCATGGCCCGATCCTCGGCGATATGGCCACCGGGCTACGCCATGTCCGCCATAACGAGGCAATGCGCGCCACTGCGGTAAGAGCGGCTGCGTTTTTCATCTTTGCTTCGGCTTATTGGTCGCTCCTGCCGCTCATTGCGCGCAATATTGAAGGTGGCGGCTCCGAGCTTTACGGCGCGCTGATGGCAATGGTTGGGGGCGGGGCTGTCGCTGGTGCATTTGCTCTGCCGCATCTGCAGAAAATAGCTTCCTCGGATACTGTGGTGCGCATCGGTACCGTTGGTACGATGGTCGCCTTAATCGCCATGGCGATTTCCTCAACATCCATGGCCCTGATGGGCTCTGCCTTCCTTGGCGGTCTGTC
Organism: Pseudomonadota bacterium; assembly: GCA_038531775.1. GTDB lineage: Bacteria > Pseudomonadota > Alphaproteobacteria > Rhodobacterales > Rhodobacteraceae > Roseovarius. The sequence continues at coordinate 39,958 of JBCBBI010000026.1, forward strand.
TTGGATTGCGGTTCTGACCTCGTTCAATGTCTCGGCGCAAACCGCTTTGCCCGATTGGGTGCGCGCGCGCGGTCTTGCAGTATTCCTGATGGTGTTTTTCGGGTCGATGTCACTAGGCTCTGTGCTCTGGGGTCAAGTCGCCAGCTTCACCTCAATACCCATTGCGCTGTTTATCGCGGCTGCCGGTCTTGGGCTCGGTGCGTTGATCACGCGAAAGTCGATTGTCGGCCAAGGCGAGGTGCTCGACCTTTCACCTGCTGCCATGTGGCCCGATGCGCCAGCGCTTTCCGAGGCACGGACCGTTAACCGCGCCGCGATGGTGTCAGTCGAATACAGCATTGACGATAAGGACCGCCAAGCGTTTCTTGATGCCATGCACATCTTTTCCAAAGAGCGGCTGCGCGATGGTGCAATGCGATGGGCGCTCCATGAAAGTGTTGAAAATCCTGGACTTTGGGTTGAAAGCTTCCACCTTCCCAGTTGGGCCGAACACCTCGAACAACACCGGCGTGTGACGCGTGAAGATGCCGATGTGCAAACCAAACTTAACGCTTTCGACACCCGTGCCTCAGGACCCGTCGTGCACCACTTTATTGCTCCAGAATAAGGAAAGAAAATGAGCTGGAACCCCACCCACGGGCCGGATTGCCCGCAGGCAGACCCGAACCTTCTCGAAACCCTTATCATCCCGCGCGCGCGAGACCTTGGTGGATTTGAGGTGCGCCGTGCTTTGCCTTCGCCCAAGCGTCAGATGGTCGGTCCGTTCATTTTCTTTGACCAGATGGGCCCGGCTGAGTTCATCACCGATGGCGGCATTGACGTACGCCCGCATCCGCATATCGGGCTTGGTACGGTGACGTACCTTTATCAAGGCGAATTCGAGCACCGCGATAGCCTCGGTACCCATCAGATGATCTATCCGGGCGAGGTCAATTGGATGGTCGCAGGGCGGGGTGTCACCCATTCCGAGCGAACCAGCGTCGATACGCGCGCCACGCGACATAAGCTTTTCGGCATTCAGACCTGGATCGCTTTGCCAGAAGATCGCGAAGATATGGCCCCGGAGTTTGAGCATCACAAACAGACCGCACTACCTTTTATCGAAGCAGAGGGTATCGAAGCCCGCCTGATTCTGGGCCACGCCTATGGCCAGAAAAGCCCGGTGACGATGCAGTCCGAAACTTTCTATCTCGACGTCATCTTGCAACCTGGCGCGGCCTTCCCGCTGCCCGACGATCATGAAGACCGCGGGGTTTATATAACCCAAGGCGAGGTAGAGATCGCCGGAGAGAGCTTTGCCGCTGGCCGAATGATGGTTTTCCGCCCTGGAGATGCGATTTCGGTCAAGGCCGGACCTCAAGGTGCGCGTCTTATGGCACTTGGCGGCGAGACTATGAATGAAGGCCGGTATCTTTGGTGGAATTTTGTGTCTTCTTCAAAAGACAAAATCATGGAGGCAAAGGAGGCTTGGAAACAGGCCGATTGGGAAAACGGCCCATTCACTTTACCCCCAGGTGACGATCATGAGCATATTCCTATTTCAGAAGAGCTTGATAAAACCAAAGTCAGAAAGCCATGACGTGGCCTGCTAGGAACAGTGGCGCCAACAGCCTTTACCGAAAGTAAAGTTTGCAAACGACTTGGTTGATTTTTAGCTATGTTAGTCTCCTTGCAGCACCAAAATACAGAAATGCGAGCGGCTGACCTCCATGGGGTTGTGGCCGCTTCAAGATGAATTCGCGTGCCGCTAGGATCGAGAAAGTTTGGTACGGACTCACTGCATATCTCAAATAGACCGCAGCGTCTGCTGCTGCATGGTATGGTGCATTATCAAACACAGCTCATAGTGGACTTTGAACGAACTGTCAGACTGCCGGGCTTTGCAGCCCACTTTCCGGATATCTGCTGCGACAACGAAATCTCGAGATTTGTGAATGAGAAAGTCGCAGGCAAAGCGGAGGGTCGTTGCTACGGCCTGTATGGCCGCATAGCGGAAGGCATCGGACTTATTTCTTCCGTTTTTGCAGCTCGCGCAACGTTATCCCTTCCTTGATCGCTGCCATGGCCTCATCTACGCGACGCTGCTCGGTTGGAGACGTCTTTGCTGAGAATACGTGGTTTGTGAACATCCGTTTCTTTCCTGCCGTAAGATCTTGCCATCGCGCTGAGGCTGCATCGTCCGCGTTCAAGGCAAACTGCAAGGCGTCGGGCATATCGACGTAATCCTGATCATCAA
>JBCBBI010000027.1:0-41982 GCA_038531775.1 Pseudomonadota bacterium
CGCCATACCGGTGCGAAAACGGTTCATAAAGTGGCGGCGATTGAAAAGGCCGGTCAAAGGCTCACGCGTGGATTGTTCCTCCAACTCATCCCGCAAGCGTACGTTCGCCACAGCAAGACTTATCTGCTCAGCGCATTGGATTGCAAAATTGATCCGGTCATCGTCTTCTGTTGATTGCGAAGAACCTTCTGGAAAACGGATATGCAAAAGGCCAACCGTATCCCCATGGGCGATGATCGGAATGCAGGTGTAATGTAGATCGTCAGTATCGCGCTCACCGTTGCGGTCCACGTGACTGCAGGTCAAATCAGCCAGTCCAGCACCATAGCGTAAGACACGCCCTCGTCTCAGCGCCCAACAATCATCTGGTTGGATGTGCGCGTGCAACGCCTCTCCCCGGTTCCATTCGCAAACACCGTCCAACCCGTCCCGCGAATTACTGTAAATATAAAGCTCCCCTGCGGAGCCGGGGAAAAGCCGCGCCATAAAGCGACGCACGACACGGTAAAGCTCGTCTAGTGATTTCGCGCTATGCAGCCATTCACCAAGCTCCGCAAGATATCGACCGTGCCTTTTGCGCTCCTGCTCCATCTCGAGTGCGAGCGCGGACTGCTTTGATGCAGCTTCAAGCTGTTGTTCACGTTCCTTCAGCTTTGTTATGTCAAAAGCCAAACCAGCTGTGCCACCCGAACTCAGCTGATATTTGATCACATTAAAAACGCCAATGCCCTGATATTCCCGCTCAACGGGCCTATTGCTGGCGTTGCGTTGCGCCTCTACGCGCTTTTGCACTTCCGCCTCAAGTTTGGCACCGGAAAACTGGTCCTTAAGCTGGTGACGTACAATGTCGCTGTAAAATAGTTGCCCACCCTTAGCATCTGCCATCAATTCGCTGAGCGCAGGGTGAATAGCCTTATAAGCGCTATTGGCGACAAGTAGACGATCCTGCGCGTCATAAACGCAATAGGGCATTGGATTTGTCTCTATCGCTTCGACCAACAAGCGATGGTCATTTATCAACCGCATCAATGCGTCTCTGTCCTCGCAAAGCCGATCCGCCTCCACAGAACCATCGGGCACCTTATTTTGCGCTTGTTTTAGACTTCGCTCGTGTTTCAACAGCCCATCAACTCTTAACCATCACCCGAAAATAAATGGGTGCCGTTAAGACGCTGTTATTGAGAGATACGTTTTCTGCTTAAAATTTGAAGCAACTTTCAACGTGAAAAATTTACATTATTTGTGGAACTTAAAGCGCTGAAAAAATGGCTTAAATCTCCGATACAATATGGCGGAAAATGTACCAAGCGCAGACTAATCCGCAAAAGGACAGCACAACAATTCCAGCAAAGGCAACGCCTGTCGAAAGGCTTGCAAAAGCACCAACGGTGACGACTCCCCCAAGACGCGCAAATGTTATATCGAGACCGGCTGAGCAGGCTCGGAGACCTTCCGGCGCAAACCTGAGAACAAGTTGGGTCGAGGGTGCATTGCAACAGGCAAGTCCGGCCCCAAGCATGATTGAACCAGCAAAGATCAATGCCGACACGTCAAAGAAATAGGATAGGACAAAACCCGCAAATATGAGCAGCGGAGATGATAAAAGCACAACATTGAGATATCGCCCATCAACAACGTTGCGCAGCGCGATGCTGATCAATGCAAAGCTAAGCCAAAGAAGCGAAAGGCAAATTCCAGTAAACTGGAGGCTTCTTCCACTATCGGCCAGAAGCAAAGGTTGATTAAAAAGAAAGAAGGTGAAACAGCCATATGTACAAAAAATAAAGCCGAATATTATCCAAAGCGCACGCGCCCGCAGCAAAGTACCTATGTTGGGCAAACCAGCTATCATCAGACGATCATTCGCTTGATTTGTGGCCGACAGCGCCAGAGCTAATGCCGCAAAGACCGCGAAAACCACAAAGATGACAGACCACCCGACCAGTCCGACCAAGGGCCCGCCCAAAAACGGAGCAAGTGCTGCAACAAAGCCCGTCAATGCGCCCCAAACAATGAGTATTTTGCCTGGCTTGCCAGGTTGCGCATTTGTCAGCAGGATTGGCACCAGAGGCGAAAAGAAGCCCCCACCAAAACCTTGAATCACTCGGCCTAATAGCAGATTTTGAAAATTGGACGACAGCGCAGTCACCAGCGCACCTAAAGCAAATAGCACAACGCCCATTTGAAACACGCGTTGTGCCTGAACTTTATCTCCAAGCCATCCCCCTGCTATGACACCAAGAGCAACCGAAAGTGCGTAGGCGTTGAAAACCCACGACAACGCTCTTTTATCGAGTGAAAAGACGTCGCGAATTTCGGAGAGCAGCAGAGGAACAAGGGTCAGTTCTAACACAAATGCAATGCTTGCCAGGATTGGCGCCGCAATTAAGAGCACCGGCATGACACGATGCGCTGAGTCTGCTGCGTTATTCATTCGTGCAGATTACTCGTTTAGGTAGAGAATGGTAGGATAAACTGGGCCTAAACAGTTTGTTTCAAGCTACGATACTCATATTTCGCGCAGCTTGTAATCTACTTGGCAGCGTCCCCTCATTGGATAGAGCCTGCGGTGAGGTATCAAGGAAACTGGAAATATCAGATTGGCTCATCCAAACTAGCATTTCCTCAGATGTAATTTCGCGGTCCGGGCCGAGCCAGACGCCTGGCTCTGAGTGCATGTAACCATAGCGCGCCGGAATGCCCTTGAACGCGAGTTTCATCGGGACCAGACCGAAAACGAAATCCGGCGACCAAATTCTGAGCGCAATCTCAAAAACAATTCGCGACAAGAGCGCCGTAAAACCTTGGCTGCGATGTCCTCCATCGCCTCCTTGGAGCCAAAACTCACCATGATAACAGACCTTGCCTGTTATATTTGACAATGCTGATGGTCTGGCAAAGAAGGTATGGTCAGGATCCGGCGTTGATCCTGGGGTGATATATTTATGCCGGTGTTGTTCAAGGTGTTCACCTAGCGATGTGCCACGCATTTCCAGTAGCCGGATGGCTTGCGTGTGTACAAGATCGTTATTGTGGTTAAATCCACAAACCCAGAATGCATTGGTGTCATCTACATAGGAACTGGATACGTTGAACATTGGATACGGATCCGAACGGTCAGCCTGAGAATTGCGAAGCCTTTTATAGGCCGCAAAGTCACCGCCGATTTCGAGACGCATTCCGGCGTCTTCGACATCGCGTATAATATTCGACACATTCAATATTGTCGTATACAGACTCTTGGCTGTCATGCACTTGCCCCCATGATCTACAACCACACTGAGAAAACTAGCAACAATTACTGAGATGTACAGAAAAGTAAGACTTAACTCGGCAACTACCGTTAACTTATGTCGTCCATAACCATATCAGACGGCACCACATCAGCATACTGCCCTGCCATGCTGCTTATGTCTATCCTGTTTGTCATAACGACTAGCACCGCAAGACCGGGTGTGTCATCAGGAAAAACACACCCCATAAGCATCCGCTGAAAACTGACAGGAACAGGAACATCGCAATTTTCACGTGGCAGATGCGCGAGAAGATGATCCAGACGCACGCCACCTTCTTGGTAGATACGCGAATAAGCTGCTGCAATGAAATCATTGAAATCGTCGCCGGCATTATCTTGCTGAGACAACATGCCTATCGCGCTTTTTGACCAAGTCCAACCGAACCATCTCGTGTAAGCAGACTTTTCTCCGATTTCGACACAAACCCAACCGTCAGGACGTTTGCGATACACGACCAGATACGGGCGCACGGGCTTCATCGCAGAATCTTCAATACTGGTGCAGGCAACTCCCCATGCGCCCAAAGTTTTGCGCATAATTGCCAAACCATCCTGGTTAAGTTTGCTTATGGGATGTTGTTGCGAAAAGAAGTCCCGGCCTTCTGAGTCAGAAAAACGACCTGATTCGAGAAATTCAGCGTGCTCTCCTGACGGCGCAGAACGATGCGCCCAAGATTGAATTTGCCTTAAAAGACTTCTGGCTTCGCCAAGCGATTCTGAACCGAAAGGCGTCAATGAATATTCTTGTTTGCTTAGCTGAAATAAAGGTCCGCCTTTGATCTCTTCAAGATCAGCAACGTGACGGCGAACAGTTTGCCTAGTAAGCCCAAGTTTTAAGGATGTTTCTGACAGATTAAGCGTTTCCGCGAGCGCAATAAACGCCTGCAGCATGTCTACGGTTACGGTTGCAGTTTTTGTCCGCGATATCAAATTTCTATTTCCGACTTTTTTGCTAGGGTGGATGATTTTTCATCCAGTCTCAAGTGATAAATGTAACAACCCAGAATAGAAGATTTGCAATTTTCAAGCGCTCCAGATTCGCAGTAAAACACTTTTTACGCGATGTCTGCTTATCGCGGGTACGAAAACCAAACAGGTGCTTAAGTTCATGACGGACACGGTTAAACAAATAGACCGCCACGTGGGGAAAAGGTTGCGGTTTATGCGTAAGGTAAATGGTATGTCCCAAGCGAGCCTTGCTGAGAGCGTCGGGCTGACGTTTCAGCAGATTCAAAAGTATGAACAAGGTAGCAATCGTATTTCCGCAAGTAAGATATGGCAGTTTTGTAATATCCTCGGCGCATCGCCTAACGATTTCTTCGTGGGGCTAGATGATGCGGCGTTTGTGGCTGATGATATTACCAACGGTAAGGTCGCCGAGACCGCCATGCAGCTACATAAACTCGGCAACCCAGAAGTTAGACACCGTGTGATTGAACTCATCCGAAACATCGGACAAAGCGAGTCCGAACGCGCAGTTTGAATAAGTACTAGTAATCAGTAACTCTTTGGTGCTGCAGGCCCTCGGTTAATCCCGAGGGCCTGTTTGCTTACTCCATATCATCTTCCAAAAAATTTGAAATGATAGATGCGAATGAGGCGTCCGCCTGGAATCCAAGCGCAGTTGCAAGTGCAGCATCAAATCGAGCCGGCCAAGCCGATACAATATCCTCCACCGAAGGATCGTGTCGTCTTTCAATCAATCCGACCGCTGCTGCACCCGCTACGTCACGCAGAGCTTCAATCTGCTCTGCAACAGTCACCGACAGGCCTGGCAAGTTGAATGTGCGGCGCGCTCCAAGTTGGCTGGTATCCAACTCCGCCGCAAGCAGTAGGTTTTTGACAGCAGCACGCGGGCTTGCCAACCAAGCTCGAAGCGTGTCTGGAACAGGAAGAAGAGCAGGCTTACCCTGTAGCGGTTCACGAATGATATTCGAGAAAAACCCCGACGCCGCTTTGTTGGGCGCGCCCGGGCGCACGCAAATTGTCGGTAGGCGCAAGCCGACACCATCAAATATGCTACGCCTCGAGTAATCGGCCAGAAGCAACTCTGACATGGCTTTTTGGGCACCATAGGAATTTTGCGGCGCGGCTAAAAAGCTATCGGGCACCTGTTCGGGATAAGGGCCGCCAAACACTGCTAGCGATGAAGAAAAAACCACGCGGGGACAATAGTCAGTGCCTGCACCTGTTTGACGAATAGCTTCAAAAAGGTTGCGTGTGCCGTCGAGATTGATGCGGTAGCCCTTTTCAAAATCTGCTTCAGCTTCGCCAGAGACGATGGCAGCAAGATGGAAGATGATATTGGGTTTTTCAGCGATCAATTCGTCAAGCGCCGAGCGGTCTGTGATATCTACTGCACGTGCGCGTGTATCGGCGGGTACTCCACCCGGAATATCTGGTGCCATAACATCGGCCAGTGTCAGGGTACTGGCATTCAGCGCGCTTTGAACTTCACGGCAAAGTTTTCGCCCCAGCATCCCGGAGGCGCCCAAGATCAGTACATGGGTCAAGTTCGCTATCCCACTATAAAAATTAGCCTAAACGCTTGTTTTCATTTGTGAGCAGCAAAACTATTTATGTCCATCACTTCTTCGCTTCAGGCCTCAGGACCTGTTTGTTTGAAGGTTACGATTGAGCCACCTTCAAGGGGATCACCACCGTCGAAACTAACGACTTGGCGCGGTATGCGAATAATAACCGGCTTGGTTGCATCGGTAGCGCTCCACGTTCGGTCAAGGGTCACGCAACCTGCATCTTGGTTGCCGTAGTCTGATGAGGGCGCAACCTCACGAAAGAAATTAATATTGCGCACCAAAGCTTCGCGTCCGAGGAAAACAGCACTTCTCCCTAAAACAATCGTCTCACCATGTTTTGATAGGACCGACTGGTTTTTGCTCTGAGCAAAGACACCACAAACAAGTGTTTTGCCTGCTGCCTCACGCACTTCGGCGGCAACGCTAAGCCCACCCCCAGTTGAATAAGCACCACCCGAGACAATTGGAGTCGCGCCCAAACGCGAAACGGTGCCCTGCTCTGCAGAAGTGCAAGACATCAACCCCGCAGTGCCTAGTAAAGCTATAGTTGAGAAAATTTTCATCGTACACCTCCTGCACTCAATGCAAAAAGTGTAAACATTTTCAAACTTCAGACAAGCCGAGACGTCCTTCCTCTCGCAATTGTGCACTTAGCTTGAATTGGCAAAACTCGCTGTTTCCTTGTGAAGCTCCGGATACCACTTTAGGAGAACATCGCCGAATTCATCATGCAAACGTGCCACTTGCTCAGGCGTCAAATCCTTCCGCCAACTGCCCGACTTTCCCTTTGCAAAAAAGCTTTGCATACCGTCAGGGCGCTCTCTAAATCCATGTTTTTCTTCATGCTTTTTAAGTTTATCAAACCTAGTTGCTGAAATCGCCTTTGCTAATTTCGGCCTGTCTACCTTGACACTCATAAAGTCAAGCACACCTTGGACCACCTTAGCAGGCTTATCCAACATGTCTTCGTATCGAAGCACGTAGCGCGGCAAGCCTTCGGCAGAGGTCCACGCCGTGACATGGTCGTCCCAACGTCCAAGAGCATCGAAAACGCCAGTGTCTGTGCCCATAAAGTTATCGGGATTGCTCATTCTATCTATCGCAGTATCAATATCTTCCGATACATGACGCGCAAAACTTTGGGCCACGTCAAAAGGATTGCGCACAATATAAATTGCACCAACTGTAACTTCCGGCGGGATCAAATGCGTTCCTAAATAGACGACCGGTTGGCAATGTGTTTTGACAAAATGCGTGCCTGGTTTGGACGCAGCTATCAGCCGTAACGCCTGCGGTCGAACCTTGATCCAGTCTTCAACCGAACGGCCATTATATTTACCGCCTGCAGCTTTATCATAGAAATCTTGACGCACATCGGCTGTAGTGAACTGCCTTAAATTATTGATATCAGGTGCTTTTCCCAGCGGTGAAAAATAATGAGCTAAAAGGGATCTAATCCACGTATTTCCAGATTTTGGAAAGGACGCAAGCCAAATTATACGGTTCAGGTTATTCACTATAATATCCGTACTTTTTCATCATCTTTTTATGGCGCTGACGAATTTGCTTTACCAATGCTGGATCAAGCTCATCGCGCCAATGCCCTGCTGTACCCTTGCCAAAGAACTTGTCCGTTTTCGGAGACTTTTCGACAAATCCGGTATCGTCTTCTTGTTTGCGTAATTCTTTGAAGCTGGAGAATTGGATTGCGCGATCAAGCCGTTCTTCATCAACAGGTGCACCAAAAAAACGAACAGTCTGCGCAAAGAACTCATGCGGATTTTCAAGCAAGTCCTCATATCGCAAAGTTAGCACAGGAAATGGAACGTTTTCTGTCCAGCTTTTGATGTGGTCGCTCCAAGTCCCGTGAAACTGCCAAACTGAAGTTTTGTCAGGCGAACTGCCGTTGTCATGGCTGTTCAAGCATGTCACCGTGTGTTCGTGCGTTTGGCCATAGTGCTTTGCATAGGATAGCAGCATGTCCAACGGGTTTCTTACAATGTAGATTGCTGATTTGCTGTACTTTTCAGGAGCCAAATCATACCCAAATACCGGAACGCGCGTGTTGTGGGTCTTAACAATATTTACGTCTGCATCATTTGCGACGATCCCTCGCAGGACTTTTTCGTGTAAAGAAAGAGTAAGGTGAAGGTCATTCGTATCGATCTGTCGACCCGCAACCATTTGATACATCTTTGGAATAGAGTCGCCGGTACCAAACCTGTGTACCTGATTAATACTGAGCGGTTCTTTGGTATTGAGAAAGTAATTGGCCAGGAAAACCCGGGTCCATGTGTTTCCAGACTTGGGGTAGGATGCTAACCAGACTATGCTCTTTTTCATTAAAATCCCGCTTGATCCAGGTGCTTTGCCACCTTATCGCGCAGTTATAAAGAGATATGAAGGCGAAAAACAAAACGGCGGGGTAATCCCCGCCGCTTCGTATTCTATAGGGCGCTATTAGAAGCTAAGGTTGATCGACGTACCAATTACGGTACCTTCAACATCCAAAGTTCCTGTCGCATCTTCAGCTTCAACGAATGTCAAGCTAAGATCCCAGTTCACGCCTGGGCCCAAGTTACGACGTGCACCGAGCTGATACGCGCTGTATTCGGTATCGCCTGCTGCACCGGTATCGGCTTCACCCATGTAAGCTTCGAAACCAACTGTCCAGGGACCAGGGATATCGTACTGGACACCAGCACTCCAACCGCTTTGATCGCCTGCGCCACCGGGAATGCCGTTGTCGTTTTCCGCGTAGCCACCGCCAATGCTGAAGCCACTGAAACCAACCTGAGCACCGACGCCCCATGTTTCTGGGTCGCTGCCAGCACCTGTCGGTGCATTACCAGTACCCCAACGTGCGCCAAAGCTTACGTCAGCGCCGCCAAACGAACCACCATAGTTAACACCGATGTCAAAGATGTCTGAAACAACTGTGTTTCTGTCGCCGTTAAAGCCGGACTGTGCGTTAACACCAGCTGACGGAGCATAGGAAACACCAACTGTCAAACCGCTGAATGACGGTGTGTAGTAAGTGATACGGTTGATGTCGTTGTTGCCTGCAACCTCAGTGTAGGATGACAGACCCGCCTGACGGAAGCTTCCGGCATGGACCAGGCTGAATGGAACGAACGACGAAATCGAAGGCGAGTTGATAAACAATGCTGTCGTTGAAGGACCAGCAACCATCGATTTGTAACCGGCAGAGTTCTCGGAACCAATGTCAAATTGACCGAAAGAGCCAGAAATAGTCATGTAAGACTCGTCGATGCCGTCGATACCGCCGCCGCCGTTGGAGCCTTCCATCTGGATGTTGATGCCGAACTTGATGCCGTTATCCAGCGTGATCGACGGTGTGAAGATGATCTCTGTGTTCTGCAGAAGATCAAGGCTGTCGCCGTCGGGATCTACGCCAGCTGGTATAGCTGAACCAGAAATGTCACCGATTGCGACATGCGCGTTAAAGAAGCCACCCCAGTCGAGGTTCCACTCGGCTGCTGAGGCTGGAGCTGCAGCTGCTACGCCAAAAGCGATCGCGCTGGAGCAGAGAAGTTGCTTTTTCAAGGTTGTCCCTCCTTAAAGCAGGTTAGGTGTTAGGCCGCCCCCAAACTCACTCGGTACACGGCTCCTCATTTGAATGCGGCGATTCAGGGTTGAGTGTCAACGAAGGGGCCGGAATCTTTAGGCTTGTTGTTGCCTTTGTGGCGAATATCACACACAGCCGAAACAGGACCGGGTCTTCAAACCAACTCGCAATCACTATTTTTAGCTTATCTTCAATATCTTAGACATATTTTTCCCGGTGTTGAATATGCGCGACAGTACCGTCTTTCCGTCTATCTAGGATAATCTTTGCAAAGCCAAAAGCTCGCTTGCGGCAAGAATTTTGCGCGGCTTCAACGCAAACAGATTCGCTACCAAATTCCTGCTCACATATAATCGAAATTTGCGTGCTTGCGCGGCGATGCTCGCCCGATTTAGATCGAGGAAGCTAAAGGAAAATACCCAATCAAATAGGCAAAAAATCTGACGCAATGCGTTCCGATATGCCGCCCTCTAGGTCGGCCGTTTGCAAAATTAGGTCGCTACTTAGGCAAAGAAACAAAAACCTATGCAAATTTGCAAAGCCTGCGCTCAAGCGGGCCTGAGGCCAAGAATCGCACGTGCGTCGCCTGGCGTCGCTACGGGCCTGCTATAACGCTCACAAAGCGCCACCGCGCGAGACACGAGGGCCGCGTTTGACGGTGCGAGCGTGCTCCGGTCCAAACGAACATTATCTTCCAAACCCGTGCGCGTGTGACCCCCCGCTGCAATAGCCCACTCATTTACGACGATCTGATCGGGTCCAATACCTGCCGCACACCATTGCGCCTCAGGGGCTCTCTCTCGCATCAGCTTTACATAAAAATCAAAAACGTCTTTGTCTGCAGGCATCGCATTTTTAACCCCCATAACGAACTGCACGTAGAGCGGACCATATAAAGCGCCGGTTTTGTGCATCTCTAAAGCCTGCAGAATATGGCTTAGGTCAAAGGCCTCAATTTCCGGTACAACCTCGTAGGCCTGCATTTCACTCGCCAACCAGGCCACAAGATCCGGCGGGTTTTCGTACACCCGCGTCGGAAAATTGTTTGAACCGACGGAGAGCGACGCCATGTCCGGGCGCAAAGGCAGCATGCCTCCACGCGCCTGCCCCGCACCAGACCGCCCACCCGTTGAGAACTGAATGATCATACCCGGGCAATGCTTCAACAAACCTTCCTGGAGTCGCGCAAACCGCTCTGGATCAGGAGTTGGCGTGCCGTCATCCATCCGGACATGGCAATGGGCAATACATGCACCCGCATCAAATGCAGCATGCGTCGACTCAACCTGTTCTTCTACAGTTATCGGAACCGCAGGGTTATCTGACTTTTGCGGTACAGACCCAGTGATTGCTACGCATATAATACAAGGCTTCGGCATCATTAACTTCTTCGCTAGGCCGTTTACCTATCAAAATTTGCGTGTTTGATGTCAACCGTCAGTGGATCAATGCGGTGTGTAAGGCTCCGGTATAATATTCTGCGATGAAAATGGCGGTCGGACATATTCCGGGTGCTGCGGTCGGTCGTTGAACTCAATATTTTCAGGCGTCACATCTTTGTAAGGAATTTGGTTCAGAAAATGGTTTATGCAGTTGAGTCTTGCATGCTTTTTGACATCCGCATTGACAACATGCCAGCGGGCCTCAGGGATGTTGGTTCGTGCCATCATCTCGTCTTTGGCGCGTGAGTAATCAACCCATTTGTCTCGGCTTTGAAGATCCATTGGCGAGAGTTTCCAACGCTTCAGCGGATCTGTCAGACGAGAACGAAATCGTTTCTCCTGCTCAACATCGCTTACCGAGAACCAATATTTAAGCAATATAATACCGGAGCGCACCAGCATCCGCTCCAACTCACAAACGGAGGTGAAAAACTCCCAATATTCTTCGTCCGAGCAAAAGCCCATAACGCGCTCAACACCGGCGCGGTTGTACCAAGACCGGTCAAAAATCACGATTTCGCCCGCCGCTGGCAGATGCGTTAAATAGCGTTGAAAATACCACTGGGTCTTTTCTCGCTCAGTGGGAGCAGGCAACGCCACGATCCGCGCCACCCTGGGGCTAAGCGACTGTGTCAGTCTTTTGATGGTGCCGCCCTTACCGGCAGCATCCCGGCCTTCAAAAATGACTGCAACCTTGAGCCCTTCCTGCTTTACCCATTCCTGCAGCTTGACAAGTTCGATCTGCATATCAGCCATCGCAGCTTCGTAGTCCTTGTTAGAGATCTTGCGAGTTTTGGTTGACGTGTCTTCGGCAAATTCTGTGGTCATGTGAAATCCCCCTTCTTTATAGTCCAGACCAACACACTGCCTGCAATTGAACACTATGAATCGGCCAGCGCACAAGTGTCGTTTGAAATTAGCGGCAACCGACTGAAACATTCTATTTTTATTAATTAAATCAAAGCTTTATTCTTTTCTCAAACATGCGTTGATAATGCGGCAGCATACGACGATGTACCTGTTTTACTCTCGACGACGAGTTTTCCAAAGTCACGTAGCGACGTTTTTGCGGCGTCAACCCTGTAGAGTTCGCCAGATTTGCATGAAAAGAGCCTCCATCCCACCAGCTGTGTTCTGACGGATCTCCTCCCCGCTCCCATGCCAAAGCATCTGGCATAAACGGAATACCAACAGCGTCGCAAAACGCATCCACAAATGCTTCTGGCTTTTCCAAAAGATCGTCGCTGTCAATCACAGGTGGCGCGGTGCCATTGAGCGCCCAAAGAAGATCAAAAAGCGCGCGCTGTTCAGGGAAGCCAACCTCTCCTTCGTGGAAGTCCGGCCATTTGTTCTGCATCGACGTGATTGTCTTGGCCGGGTCGCGGATCAGGAACGCATGCGTGAAATTCCCCAGAAACTCCGCATCCCACATATGGTTGATATAATGAGGAAAATCCTTAAGAAACACCGGGCCGTGTTTTGCCCGGCGCTGAATATCCTGCCAGACGCTTTCAAGGGTGAGGCCGGGCGTTGTAACATCACCGGGTTTAAATCGGTGCCAAAGCGGCGCCTCGCCCTGATACCAGGCCTCGCCAAATGGCTCATGTAGACAATCGAGATCACCCCTCTGACGCATCATCCATTCAAACGCCGTCGAGGTGGAACGCGGCACGGCCCAAAGCGCGATGATCTTATGCATGCAAACTCTCCAGAAGCTGACCTTGCGGCGTTGTCGGCGCGACGCCGAGATCTTTGAAAATGCGCCAGTAAAGCGCGGTATCGTGCCCGATTACAGGTTTTCCGAGCTGGCTCTCAACCGCTCGTGTCAAATGCACAGGTCGCTGCGGCAGACCATCAGGACCCGAGCGGAAATTACACATCCCATTGATTAAATATGCATCTGCATGGGGCGCTTGCTCTGCCACATATTCAAAGCTCTTCGCCGCCAGATCGCCCTCGAAAACCCAACGAAGCTCGTTCACCGCCTCTTGGCTCTCAAACCATCCTTGGTCATGGAAATTGCCCGCCCAAAGCACGTCAAATCCTGCCTCACTCAGGAATCCAACAGTACCTTGCCACCATTCGGGCCAATGGTACGCCGCGTTGAGCGCCACCTTTTCGACACCCATCTCCTGCAGGGCTTCGACCATCGCATAGCCAGCCATATGAAATCGCACGCCATACTGCTCTGACAACCGAGCACAATGATCACGAACGCCCTCAACACCAAGACCGCAGGCATGGACCCAGTTGCTGCCAACCTGCCCTGCCACATCCACACCATTGCGCGCCATGCAGTGGACGAAATCCTCCATCATGCCAAAGTTCTGCTTTCGCTGATCAAGCCCATGGGCATAGTCCGGAACGTGCAGCATCCAGCCATGCACACCAACGCTTTCAGGTGCCATTCGCAGGAAATCACTCGGTGCGGCATCATAATCAAAAGGCGGGCAGGTAAAGCCAACCTGATGCGGAAAGAGCTTATGCTCCGGTCGCCACGTTTCTGGCATTAGCATCGGCTCAGTCCTCCCATGGTGTGCTCGGCTTTATGGCACGTATGTATCATTTACAATTGACTACGGTACATATGTACGATTAGCGTTACGCGGAAACCCAAGACCTTGCAAGACAAACGATACGCGCATGTCCAGCCACCCCGATATTCCAAAAGTCATGAAAGCCATGGTCCTGACAGGACATGGCGATCTCGATATGTATCATTGGCATGATGATTGGCCGGTGCCAGAGCCGGGTCCAACCGATGTACTTATTAAAGTCGGTGCTTGCGGGCTCAACAACACAGACGTGAATACGCGATCCGGCTGGTACTCCAAAGCTGTGGATGAGGCCACGACCGGCGGGGCCTATGCTGAGGTCGATGACAAAGATCCAACTTGGGGCGGAAAACCAATAACCTTCCCTAGGATCCAGGGCGCTGATGCGGTTGGCAGAATTGTTGCTGCCGGCTCAGATGCAGACGCATCTTTAATCGGCAAACGCGTTTTGGTAGACGGTTGGGTGCGCGATTGGGAAGACCCTGACAATAAAGATAAAACCGGCTATTTCGGCTCCGAAAAAAATGGCGGATATGCCGAATATACCATGGCCGATATGCGCGATGTGGCAGTTGTCGAAAGCGATCTGAGCGACGCCGAACTCGCCACGTTCCAATGCAGCTATTCTACGGCTGAGGGCATGCTGGTACGCGCCAATGTGGGCGCGAGCGATACTGTTCTGATCCCCGGCGCGTCAGGTGGTGTTGGTGGCGCCCTCATTCAACTCGCCAAAAGACGTGGCGCGCGGGTTATCGCCATGGCTTCTGAGGCCAAACACGCCGATGTCGCCGAGATGGGGCCGGCCGTCATCCTGCCGCGATCACCGGACAACCTACGCCGGGCCTTGGGAGACGAAAAAATCACCGTCGTTGCCGATATCGTCGGCGGTGGTTCTTGGCACACCCTGATCGACATACTTGAACGTGGCGGGCGCTATACCTGTTCCGGTGCCATCGCTGGCCCGATGGTCAATCTCGACCTGCGCACGTTTTATTTGCGCGATCTGACCTTCACTGGCTCGACAGTAATCCCGCAACACGTCTTCCATGACATGGTGAAATATATCGAACGCGGCGAGATAACGCCGATGCTAGCGGCCACTTTTCCACTGTCAGAACTGCGCGAGGCTCAGGCGGCCTTTATTGCCAAAAAACACACCGGGAATATTGTGGTGATCCCGTGAGCGATCCACGCTGGGAACG
This sequence comes from Pseudomonadota bacterium, assembly GCA_038531775.1. GTDB lineage: Bacteria > Pseudomonadota > Alphaproteobacteria > Rhodobacterales > Rhodobacteraceae > Roseovarius. The sequence continues at coordinate 14,621 of JBCBBI010000027.1, forward strand.
TCTGCTGACCGAGATGCGCGCAGCGCATACGCTTCCCGAATTGGCCGCGTTTTGCGACTTCCCTCAGGATCCGAAAGCCCAAGCGACGGCACCGCATGAAATCCCGGCATCAGAGCTCCTTCAAGATGAAGAAGGCCTCAAAACAGAGCACTATACCGGATTTCGCGACGCACTCATCAACGCAGCGCCCCTGGCGCATTGGCGAGAAACCTACAAGGGCACTGATATCGGTGGTGAATTCCTCGACCGCTTTGGCTGCTATGAGGTTTTGGGAGAAGACGCGCCATATGCCTGCGACACAATGCGGTGCTTCATTATCTACGCCCCCTCGGATCTCTATTACCCCTGGCATCACCACCCTGCGGAAGAGCTGTACCTGGTGTTAGCCGGAGAAGCAGAATTCTTTATCCACGGCGAGCCGCCAAAGATCCTGCGCCCCGGCGATACGGTCTTTCACGAAAGCAACGTGCCCCATGCGATGACAACCCATGAGCATCCTGTTCTGGCCTATGTGCTTTGGCGCGGTGACCTCGAGACAAAACCAGTTTGGACAACCCAAGAGGCGCTGCAATGAGTGTGCAGGTGCTCTTTGAAGAGGCGCTCAAGGCAACCCAAGCATGGCATGCATCATTGCCCAATGCCCGAGGTTTTTGCCCGTGGCCGGACCAGGTAGACTATCAGCCGCGCCAGGCGCATGCCCTGCCAGCTGCAAAGCTGATAATAGACGCCCCCGGGCATGCCTCGAAGGCGTCAATGCCTCTACTCACCGCGCTGCAGGCCATAGCGCCTTTTATCGAGTGGCGGCACACATATACCGAGGATCAGGTTGGCAAGCATTTCCTCGATAACTTTGGATGGTTCGAACTGGCCGGACCAACTGGACACTTTGTCACGCATGAAACCCGTATTACGGCCGCCTATTGGGGCCCAGGCCTGCTCTACGCGCGCCACCAACATGCGCCGGAAGAGCTTTACACGGTGGTTTCTGGCGGCGGCATGTTTCATGTCGACGGTGAGGAAGACCGCTGGCTTGGCCCAGGGCAAACCCGCTATCACGCCTCAAACCAACCTCATGCAATGACAATGCAGAAGGAGCCAATCGTAACGTTGGTGTTCTGGCGTGGCGAAGGCCTCGCTGATCCACCGAGGATGAGCGCATGAAAATCGCCCGCATTGAGATTTACCAGGCGGATTTACCTGTTAAAGGCGGGGTTTACCGGCTCTCTGGTGGGCGCGAATACCACAGCTTTGATGCCACATTCGCTCGCGTGCTCTGCGACGATGGCACCGAAGGCTGGGGCGAAACCACGCCTTTCGGGGCCAATTACATCCCGAGCCACGGGGCAAGCCTGCGCGCAACGCTTGATATTCTTGCCCCTGCCTTGCTTGGGACCGACCCACGCCTTCATGATCGTCGCTGGGAAATGATGGAGGCCGTCGCGCTTGGATTTCGTGATGCGCGCGCCGCTCTTGATATTGCCTGTTGGGATGCCTCGGCCAAAGCGTCGGGCCTCCCGCTTTGCGATACGATTGGCGGACGCGTGGCCGGTGCCGTGCCGGTCATTTCATCCATTGGCGGCGGCACCCCGGAAGAGATGCGCGCCAAGGTGGCCGCCCACCGGCAGGCGGGTTATATTGGGCATTCGGTGAAAATCGGCGCGACAGAGGCCGAAGGTGGCCCGGCGCTTGACGCAGAACGCATTCACGCCTCAATGGCGGACAGGCAGCCGGGCGAGTGGTTTCTGGTTGATGCGAATAACGGCCTGACCCCGGAACACATAATCCGGCTTTTGTCACTTCTACCTGACGGGCTTGATTTCGTGCTGGAGGCTCCCTGCAATACTTGGCGCGAAACGCTCTCGGTGCGTGCCAGATGCCCTGTGCCGCTCCTGCTTGATGAGCTGATCGTAACCGAGGCCGATCTTGTTCAAGCCATCACTGAGGATGCCTGCGACGGTGTTGGGCTCAAGGTCACGAAACAAGGCGGCATCACACCGATGATCCGCCAGCGCACGATCGCAAGCGCCGCAGGCATGGTCATGTCGATCCAGGACACAACCGGCTCACAGATTGCATTCGCGGCAATCCTGCATATCGCTCAATCCACGCCGCGCCACCTGCTCCGCTGCGCCCTGGATCCTCGCGAGATGGTTGAGGCAGAAATTGCTGCGTTCGATGCGCCGATCAAGGATGGCGGCGCCACGGCCCCCAACCTTCCCGGCCTCGGCGTTACACCTAATCCTGACATACTCGGCAAACCGGTTCAAATTTATGACTGAAACTCTCGTTCTTTTTGCTGCAAATATCCCGGGGGTCGGGGGGCAGAACCTCCATCGCCACTACTGGCAAATCCCGCAGGTGGCACCATGAAGATCACCCGTGTTCGAATATTCAAAACCGACCTGCCCTATGTCGACGGTGATTATAACTGGGGTGCCGGCAATTCGATTTCTGTCGCCAAAGCCGCTGTTGTGGTCGTAGATACGGACGCGGGCCTCACCGGCTGTGGCGAATTTACGCCCTGCGGCGAAAACTACATGATCGCCCATTCCGAAGGTGTTGAGGCGCTGGCCCGGCTTGTAGCGCCGCATTTGCTTGGCGAGGACCCGCGGCAAGTCGCGCGGCTTGAACGTCTCATGGACCACATTGTGCAAGGTCACGGCTATGCAAAAGCGCCCTTTGACGCAGCCTTCTGGGATATTTTAGGCCAGGCAACGGAGCAGCCAGTTTGGATGCTTCTGGGCGGCAAACTCACGGACGGCGCTCCGATGTACCGCGTGGCCCCACAGCGCTCGGTGACAGAGACCATTGCAGAACTAGAACGTCATCGCGCCTCTGGCTACCGCCAGTTTCAAATCAAGGTTGGTGCCGATTGGAGCACGGACATCGATCGTATTCGCCAGACCGTACCGCTTTTGCAACCGGGCGAGAAAGCCATGGCGGACGCCAATCAGGGATGGCGTGTCGATGACGCGATCCGCGTCGCACGGGCCACCGCAGATCTTGATTTTATCCTTGAGCAACCCTGCCGCACCTACGAGGAATGCCAGCAGGTTCGACGCGTCGCGACCCAACCGATGAAGCTTGATGAATGTGTCACAGGTCTACGCGCAGCTCAGCAAATCGTAGCGGACAGAGGGGCCGAGATTTGCTGTCTAAAGATCTCAAACCTAGGCGGACTTTCAAAAGCGCGCCGGGTCCGCGACTTTCTGGTCGAAAATCGCATTCCGGTGGTGGCGGAGGATACATGGGGCGGAGAAATAGCCACCGCGGCGCTGGCCCACTTCGCAGCAACAACGCCCAGCGATTACCTCATCAATTCAACCGATCTTATGCACTACAACACCCGCTCTACTGGCATCGGCGGACCAACGGTCGCCAATGGCAAGTTGTACGCCACCGACACGCCGGGCCTGGGTGTTGAGCCCGATTTTGCAAGCCTCGGCGCACCCGTGGCAATCTATGGAGAGGTGCCCTAATGCATTGCTTTCACGAGAAAATCGAACGCCCGAACCCTTGTGAAACTCCAGGAGAATTATTACTTATGGTTGAAAAGGGAGGTGCAGATGGACTTAGACATCAGTCATATTATCGTCGCCATATTGGCCTTCGTGGCGGCTGGCGCATTTTTCAAACGCAAACCTCTAGACACGTATCAGGACGAGCCGCTTCCGTCTCAGAGCTCATCTTTGAAAACCTTTCAAGGATCCGCTCTGGAACCCGACCAAAAAGACAAAGAAATGTCCAGTTTCGAACAGCTGTTTACTATCGTTTTCATGGGCGGTTGGCTCATCGCTTGGACGGCCGGAATTGGTATGGCATTTCAAGCCTTCGCTTCAGGTGGTGGTCCCAGCATGTTTCTTCTCGGATGGCTCATCGCAGCGATCGCGGGCTGGTTCTTCGGCGTGTACGCCTTAGGGATGGCTATTATGGGGAAACGGGTCACGCGCGGGCGACACAGGTAGATTACGGACCCAAAACTAACCGATGTGATGCACCTGCCGAAAAGGCAATTGGGGCGCGCGCCCTTCTGCTCGACAGGGGGCGTAAGCCGTGAAAATCACGTCGATCACCCTCTGGCAGGTCGATCTGCCCCTCTCAGAGCCGTATTTCCTATCGGGGGGCCGCCTGCGATTTGATCGTTTGGACAGCACCTTCGTACGTCTTGAGACGGACGCTGGCCTCATCGGCTGGGGCGAGGGCTGCCCGTGGGGCCACACCTATCTACCGGCGCATGGGTCCGGAATCCGTGCTGCACTGGAGCTTTTGGCCCCTGCGGTCGTCGGGCTTGATCCGCGCAGCGTTGATCACGTGAACCGGGTTATGGACATCACCCTCCCCGGTCATCCTTACGCAAAATCCCCCATAGATATTGCGTGTTGGGATATCCTGAGCCAGGCGGCTGGCCTGCCCCTTTGGCAGATGCTGGGCGGGCATGAGGCCACACCGGTTGCGGTCAATTCCTCTATCTCAACCGGCACGCCAGATGAAATGATCGCGCTGATCGAACGCGCCGCCGACACAGGTTATACGGTGCATTCGGCAAAGGTGGGCGGCTCTGATCCAGGCGTAGATATCGAGCGTATTAAGGCGATCTCTGCCGCATTGCGGCCCGGCCACCGCGTTACCTTCGACGTCAATCGCGCGTGGACGCCAGCCATGGCCATTGAAGTTCTAAACTCAACCAGCGCACGCGATTGGGTCGAGCAGCCTTGCGAAACCCTGGAACAATGCGCCCATGTCGCCGCCCGCGTACCCAATCCGCTTATGCTCGACGAATGCATGCATACGTTTCAGGATCACCTGAACGCCTGGTCTCAAAATGCCTGCGAAGGGGTCAAGGTTAAACCCAACCGGGTTGGTGGCCTGACGAAAGCCCGCCAAATCCGCGACTTCGGCATCAGCGTCGGCTGGCAGATGCATATAGAGGACGTGGGCGGCTCTGCCCTCGCCGATACAGCAGCCATTCATCTCGCTGCTTCCACGCCGGACGCAAACCGACTAGCCTCTTGGCTTTGCCATTATCACCTAAGCCACGACCCTGTTCCGGGTCAGGGTGCGCGTAATGAGGCAGGTTTTTCCAAACCGCCCAGCGCCCCCGGGATCGGCGTGACTCCTGACCACGATACGCTTGGAGAACCAAATGCGATCTACTCTTAAAGTGTCTTTTTCTGAAAGGATCAAGGCGGCATGAAAATCACGGGCCTCACTTTATGGCATGTGCCACTGACCAGCCACGAAACCTACTACATGTCGGATGGCAAAACCTGCGATACAATTACCTCAGTCGTTTTGCGGATCGACACTGATACGCAGTATTCCGGCTGGGGAGAGGTTTGTCCGATACCCCACTACCTGCCTGCCTATGCGGAGGGTGCGGGACCTGCGGTGGAATATATCGCAGAGGTCCTGCTTGACGCCGATCCTGTAGGGCCGGCAGCCATGATGGAGCGGCTCAACGCATTCCTGCAAGGCCACGATTATGCCAAATCCCTGATTGATACGGCCCTTTGGGATCTGACCGGCAAGGCGGCCGGTTTACCTCTCTACGCGCTGCTTGGCGGTCGCACCGTGAAAGACATGCCGCTTTATCATTCCATCACTTGTATAACACCCGATGAAATGGCCAAAATGGCAAGAGATGCGCAAAATCAGGGTATGACCCAGTTTCAGGTCAAGCTTGGCGCCGACAACGACTGGCAAGCAGATGTGGCGCGCATGGAGGCTGTGCGCGCCGCGGTTGGTCCAGGCCCTCTGGTCTATGGCGATTGGAATTGCGGGTTTGACGCATTGAATGCAACACGCGTTGGACGCGCGGTTGCGCATCTTGATGTGATGCTGGAACAGCCCTGTGCCACAACAGAGGAATGCGCGCATGTTCGCGCAGCCACTGGCTTGCCGATGAAACTGGATGAGACCGCCTATGACATACAGAGCCTTCTGGAGGGTCACAAGCGCGGCTGTATGGACGCGGTCGCTCTGAAGCTTTCCAAATTTGGCGGGCTATCGAAAATGCGAACAGCACGCGATCTTTGCCTGACGCTTGGCACCAAAATGTGCATCGAAGACACGTGGGGCAGCGACATAACCACCGCCGCAGGCCTGCATGTGGCGGCAAGCACTCCTGCGCGCGGTCTGATGAACACCTGTGACCTAAGCAATTATGTTGCGCCGCGACTTGCCCCCGATGCACCTTCGCGCGCCAACGGTCGGATTGCCCCTCCAGAGGGACCAGGTCTAGGGATTACTATCAACGAAGACGTGCTCGGCGAGCCGCATCTACAAATCCCTTGATGCGGGTGGAGAAATCATTTGTTTCAAAAGCTTCGCCAAAAGCCTTTCAAACACTTTTGCGCCCTTTCTTACGCGCCCTGTTTTCCCTTGTGTCGACCCAATGACGATACCAAACGTCGGCAACCTTGAGGAAATGAGGATACTCAGAGAAATGGACCAAGTTGCGGCTGAACGCTGTTTTTGTATACGCAGTTTCTGCACGTGCATCACCTACGGCAAGATACCCAGCCTTTGCCCCCAAATACGGCGCCATCACGGTGCCAGATCCACTGAAACCCATGGCATAGCAAAGCCCATCTTGTTCACCAACATGCGGCATCTGATTGAAGCTAAAGCCAGTGTAGCCCGTCCAGGCATGGCTCAGCTTGGCATCTTCAAGAGCTGGCCAAATCTCAACCATTGTGCGGCGTAAACGCTCTGCGGCCTGGTCAATCGGCAAGTCACGTATGGCGGCGCGCCCGCCAAAGACCACACGCTTGCCTTCAGGACTGAGGCGAAAATAACTGTGACGCGCGCGCGTCTCACCCATCATGCGCCGACCGGGCGCTAGATGACCAAGGAGATTGCCCGGAAGCTCTTCGGTAGCGATCAGATAAGAGGGCAGAGGAAAAACCCGCCTCACATGCCATTTAAACGGCTTGGTCGTATAGCCATTGGTGGCCAGAATGAGCTTTTCGGCACTCACCTTGCCTTTTGCCGTCTGAACCTCAAACCGGCCGCCGTCGCGCGCAAAGCCTTCGACCCGCGCATGGCTGACTACCGGGATGCCGCGTTTTTGAACCGCAGCGAGCATGCCCGCGTGATATTTTGCCGGATGCAGCCCGCAGTGTTCGGGCAATAGGAGTCCACCGAAATACTGATCCGTCTCAATTTGCGCGCCGAGATCCTTGCGCTCCAGAACCTCGACTTGCGCATGGCTTTTGACGCGTACCCTTTCGGCCAGGCGTTTTTGCGCCTCAAAATGCGATGGCGCCCAAGCCAGCAATAGCCGCCCGGTTTGCTCTAGATCACAGGCAATTTCTTCGCGCTCTATAAAATCCTTGGCCCATTCAAGCGCGACAGGCGCCTCGGCAAACAGCGCGTCGGCAACGCTTTGACCAAACTTTGCTGCAAGCTTATCCCAACTCAGTCTTGGGTGCGCACCAAACATCCCACCGTTGCGGGTAGAGGCCCCCTCTCCCGGGATGCCAGCCTCGACCACAGCAACCTTGGCACCGCAATCATGCGCCGCTATCGCAGCAGACAGCCCGGTATAGCCAGCCCCGATGACCAGGATATCACAGCGCTCGGGCAGGCCGTCCGAAGTGGCAGCCGGCTCAGCAGCTTCCCACCAATAGGGCCGTCCCAATTCTGCATTGCTTTGCGCGCGTTTCATGACAGGTCTTTGCACATACACATAACCCATAGGACATCACGCCCGGCATTGCGTCAATTGCCCCAACGGGTTTCGCTTGACGCCGCGAAGCTACGGCTTACACCGTCAAGAACAACGGGATTGATGAGGGAGCCACACATGAAAGCGCATACTGCAAGCCTGCTGAACGCGATTGTTCTGATCATTCTCTCGGCCTGGGGTTTCTTCGCCTCCGGCATGGCCTCGTTCACCGCTTTGATCCCTGCTGCCGTCGGTCTGCTTTTGCTCGGCTGCTATTCCGGCGTGAAAGCGCAAAACAAGGTTATCGCCCATATTGCCGTCCTGCTGACCTTGGGAATCCTAATTGCGTTGTTTATGCCGCTTTTGAGCGCCGTACGAGGCGGCGATACCTGGGCCGCGCTGCGGCCAATGATCATGATTGCGACCACTGCCATAGCATTAGTGTTTTTCATCAAGAGCTTCATAGATGCGCGAAAAGCACGCGCGCAATAGACGCACCTGAAACCATACTTGGCCATTGCCTTGCGCTTGTCCCGCGTTAGCTCGACTTAGAAGCAAAAAGCCACGCAAACCAATGACCACAGCACTTATCATCTTCCCGCATCAACTATTTGCGGACCTCTCCAGTTTTGGGCCCGCGCCAGATCAAATCACGCTTGTAGAAGAGCCACTTTTCTTTGGCGATCCGCAATACCCGGCCCGGCTGCATAAGCAGAAACTTTGGCTGCATCGCGCGACCATGCGACGGTATGAGGCCACGCTAAAATCTGACGGTTTTTCAGTTTCGTACATCCCCTACAAGCGCGATGTTCAGCTATTGCAAATGACTGTCGCCAAACTTCGCGCGGCAGGGGTCACAGAGGTTATTTGCATCGATCCCGTTGATTTCACTCTGGAAAAACGCCTCCGCCGCGCAGTTGAAACTGCTGGGCTACCCCTGACAGTGCATTCCTCACCAGGCTTCCTTAATACAGCCCGAGACAATCAGACTTGGTCAGACGGTCGCAAGCGTTGGTTCATGGCCGAATTCTACAAATATCAGCGCAAGCGGCTGGGCGTGATGATGGTTGGTGAGGAGCCGCAGGGCGGTCAATGGAGCTTTGATGAGGACAATCGCAAGAAAGTACCGAAAAAGCTCCTATCCGAAATCCCGGACGTGCCGCCGGTAAAACGCGATCAATTTGATCTCGATGCGCGCGCTTCCGTGGAGGTCGAATTTCCAAATGCCCTCGGACGGATCGACACGCTGATCTATCCGACAAGCCATGAGGAAGCCGCGCGCTGGCTTGAGCGTTTTCTTGAGGAACGGTTTCACCTTTTTGGCGATTATGAAGATGCAATTGTCGAGGGCGAAAGCTGGCTCTGGCATTCAGTGCTGACGCCGATGCTCAACATTGGTCTGCTGACACCGGAGCAGGTCCTGAATGCCTCGCTAGATCATGCGCAACGTGTTGATGTTCCGATAAATTCCTTGGAAGGTTTCATTCGCCAGATCATCGGTTGGCGCGAGTTTATGCGGGCCACCTATGAGGACCTCGGCGTTCGCATGCGCAGCACCAACCACTGGCAGCAAAACCGGAAAATGCCACAGTGTTTTTACAATGCCACCACAGGTATTGATCCGATTGACGACGTGATCAGACGGCTGCTTGAAACAGGGTATTGCCACCATATCGAACGGCTGATGGTACTCGGTGGTTTCATGTTCCTTTGCGAAATTGACCCCGATGACGTTTATCGCTGGTTCATGGAAATGTTCATCGACAGCTATGACTGGGTGATGGTGCCCAATGTCTACGCGATGAGCCAGAACGCCGATGGCGGTCTGATCACGACGAAGCCCTACTTTTCCGGCTCAAACTATGTCTGCAAGATGAGCCATTGGAAGAAAGGACCGTGGTCAGATATTTGGGACGGGCTTTATTGGCGCTTTATTGACAAACATCGCGAGGACCTCGGCAAGAACCCCAGATGGGCCATGATGTGCCGCACAGCAGAGCGTATGGCACCGGAAAAGATGCAAGCGCATCTGGATAATGCAGAGCGGTTTTTGGCAAAGCTATAAGCTATGCCGTCCGATCCTGCGGCTGAGATAACCGATGGCTAAATGCAGTAGCACCGTGAACACACCCAGGGTCAGCATTGCCGCGAACATAAGATCGGTTTTCACCCGGCCATTGGCCAGCAGCATCAGATACCCCAAGCCCTTTGAGGCGCCGACCCATTCCCCGATTACGGCCCCAATCGGCGCATAAACAGCCGCCAGTCGCAGGCCGGACGCAAGCGAGGGCAAGGCCGCTGGAATCCGAATATGCCAGAGTACACGCGCCGGACTTGCCTGCATTGTGCGGGCGAGGTCCAAATAGCCCGCTGGCGTTCGTAAGAGACCATCTAGGAAGGACGACGCAACCGGGAAATAGATGATCAGGACAGCCATGACGATCTTTGACCATAGACCAAACCCAAACCAAAGCGTCAGGATGGGCGCTAGAGCGAAAACCGGAAGCGCTTGGGTGAAGACCAACACAGGCTGGACCAAAATTCGAGAAAAGCGGGACGCAGCGAGCTGTATTGCGGTGACAATGCCGAGGGCAGTTCCGATGGCTAGCCCGATCAACACCTCGGCCGCTGTAATCAAGGTATGCTCCCAGATCACAGCCCGGTTCTCCCACCAGGTTTGCGCCACAAGGCCTGGACCCGGCAGAATAAAACGCTCCACCCCGGTAAAGCTCACAACCGCCTGCCAAATCAGCAAAGCAAAGGCCAAGGCCACTATTGGTGGCAAAAGCTTCAAGCCGCAGGTTCCCTAAGCGTGCGCATCAGGTTCGCCTGACATTGCAGTGTTTCGATTGCGTCAAGCGGCCTTGGTATTGCGGACGCGGGCGGTTCAAAATGCTCCATTCCACCCGGCGCAAGGATCGCAATCGAATTACCCAGCCGCGCGGCCTCTGCCGGGTCATGGGTCACCATCAAAACCGTACGCCCTGAGAGCAATTCGGCAGCAAGCTCATGCATTTCCGAGCGGGTCTTGGCATCAAGCGCAGAGAAGGGCTCATCCAGAAGGATAATCGGTTTGTCTTCCATCAAAGTCCGCGCCAGAGCGACACGCTGCCTCTGCCCTCCGGAAAGCTGAACTTTGCGTTTCTTGGCGTGCTCGGACAGGCCCGACCGTTCTAACAGGCGCGTCACACGGTCCGTATCAGGGGATTCCCCGCGCAACCGCGCCCCAAGTGCAACATTTTCCGCTGCTGTGGCCCAGGGCAGAAGCAAATCATCCTGTGCCATATAGGCCACCCGCGATTGCACATCCTGGCCGTCACTTGCGGTGATCGCGCCATCAAACGACGCGCCGGTCTCCAATCCAGCAATTAGGCGCAGAATGGTCGATTTGCCGACACCAGAGCCGCCAAGCAGGCAAGTCCAAGCACCAGCCGTGATTTCGAGGCGCAGTCGAGCAAAAAGTGGCGCGCCAGAAATGGACGCCTGACCTTCAAAGAAAATACCGGGCGAGTGTGTCAAGGCGTAAGGCCCATCTGCCAAAACCCAACTTCAAGCTCGGTCGCGGTGTGAAATGTCTCACAAAGCTGCCGCCATCGGGGGAGCTCGACATAGTTTGAGCCCAACCGCCGTATCAACGCCTGTTCAAGCATGTCACCGACGGTCGTACAGACCTCCTGATACTCGTCACTGGCGTAGGTGCTGATCCAATCCGCGTAAATATCGCTGGATTTGTCGGCGGCAAGACGCACGCCAATTTCGCCATACCCCATCACGCACGGCGCAAGCGCCACCAGCAGGTCAAGCAAGTCACCGCTATAGCCGGCCTCAAGCACAAAACGCGTGTAAGCCAGATTTTCCGGCCTTTCCGGTGTGGCAAACAACTCTTCCTGCGAAATTCCTGCTGCGTCGCAAATTCCGATATGGAGCTGCATTTCTTCGGCGACCAGCGCATTGACCGTACCTACGGCGACGAGCATTTCTGAGTGCGTTTGTGACTTTGTCACCGCCAGTGCCCAGGCGCGGGAAAAGTGGATCAAGAAGACGTAATCCTGACGCAGGTAATGCAAAAACGCCTCTCTCGGCAGGGAGCCGTCCCGCAACCCCTCAACAAATGCATGCCTGGTATAGGAGAGCCACGGCGCACCACAGGCTTCCCGCAAAACTCCAAAGGCGCGGCCGTAGTCAGGCGCCATCATTTCGCCGTCACGTCAATAGTGATCGCATTCACCGGATTTATGCTGTCGATCATGCCGCTGTCCTTTAGAAAGGCCTCAAACCGGGCATATCGGCCTGCATCAAATCCTGCAGGGCGCAGCGCAAATCGGGGCAGTGTGTCGACCCAAGCCTTGGCATTAAGCTCATCCTGAAGCTCTGGCGATGTGCCGGAGAAAATTTCCCAACTTTCTTCTGGATTGTTCACAATGAACTGTGTGGCAAGCTCAGTCGCCTCCAAAAAACGCGAGATCATATCGGCATCCATGGTCTCTGGATTGGCCACATAGATCAGCTCATCGTAGGACGGCACACCCTCTTCTTCGACATAAAAACACCGGCCTTCAACGCCCTCGATTTCCATCTGGTTAAGTTCAAAATTCCGGTATGCTCCGATCACCGCATCGACCTGATTAGACATCAGTGATGGCGAGAGTGAAAAATTGACGTTGATCAATTCGATGTCGTCAGTCGATACGCCATACTTGCCCAGGATCGCACCGAGAAGCGCCTCTTCGACTCCAGCAACTGAGAAGCCGATTTTCTTACCCTTCAGGTCTCCGGGCGTCGCAATCGGGCCGTCCTTCAGCACCAAAAGACAATTGAGCGGTGTTGCAACCAGCGTACCCACTCGTTTCAGCGGCAGGCCCTCGTGGATTTGCAGGTGTAACTGCGGTTGATAGGACACCGCTAGTTCCGCCTGGCCAGCAGCCACGAGGCGCGGTGGCGCAGACGGATCGGCAGGTGGTACAATCTCAACCTCAAGGCCCTGATCGGCAAAATATCCCTTCTCCTGCGCGACGATAATTGGCCCGTGATCAGGGTTAATGAACCAATCTAGCAGGATGGTCATCTTATCTGCTGCAAAAGCAGGTGCTGCGGCGAAAGCTGCAACAAAAGCAACGATATACTTCATCTTATTCAAGTCCTCATTCAGGTGGTTGAAGCCGCGACAAGAACGATCTCACCCGGCCAATTCGGTTGCAGTTTTTCGCCTAGCTGCCAGGCTCGTAGGCCGGAGGCACAACACAGCGCGAGGCGTTGTTTCCCAGCGTCAGGCAATTGATCCGACACATCTGGCGGCAGAATACGAATAGCATCTGGATGCGCGGGATCTGGTGCTTCTTCGGCGCTGCGCAGGTCAATGATCAGGTCTTGCTTGGACAGGGCGCTGGTGTCCTCGAAGTGAAGGGGATTTGCAGGTTCCGGTGCGTTTTCGAAACGAAAGCTGTTGGTGCGGAAAGTCCGCCCGTCAAACTGCACCATTTGGCCCAAAGGCGATGGCGCAAGACCAAGCAAAACCGCCAGCGCCATATGCGCCTGCATTGCCCCAATCGTCGCTACGACAGAGCCCAGCACGCCCGCAGTGGCGCAGGTTTTACCGCGCTCCGGCGCGTCAGGGAACACCGCACGCATCGAGGGAGCACCGCCACAGAAGGCACCAACATAGCCCGAAAGCTCCAGCACAGAGGCACTGATAAGCGGTTTGCGCTGAGCAAGGCAGGTGTCCGAAAGAATGAAGCTCGCCGCGTAACTATCTGCACAGTCGAGAATAATGTCAGCATTCGCAACGAGCGCTTCGGCGTTGGCAGGTGTTAGAGCCTGCGCAAGAGGCTCGGCGGTGATCTCGCTGTTGATCGCCATACAGCGTCCTGCAGCAATCTCGGCTTTTGATGATCCGCAATCGACCTCCGTGAAAAGAGTTTGCCGATGCAGATTGCTTCTCTCAACGGTATCTGGATCGACGATGCGGATATGCCCAACACCTGCCCCGGCCAGAACCGGCAGAACCGGCGCGGCGAGCCCACCGGCCCCGACCACCAGAACCCGCGCTTGCGACAGCTTTCCCTGACCGGATTTGCCAATCTCTGGCAGGATGATCTGACGCGCATATCGGCTCATCGGGTCACCTCCAGCCACTCACGCACGCGCGCCTCTGGGTCTGAGTTCAGAGTGATGTCCGTGACGACCGAGACAATGTCAGCGCCTGCCTCCAGAACACCCGGCGCGCGCTCAACGCTCATGCCGCCAATGCCGACCAAAGGAATATCACCAATCCGCGTTTTCCACTCGGTGACACGCGGCAATCCCTGTTCGTGCCATTTCATTTTTTTCAGGATCGTTGGATAGACGGGACCAAGCGCGATATAGTCCGGATCGAGCGCCAATGCGCGCTCCAGCTCACCCTCGTCGTGAGTTGATATACCAAGCTTTATACCAGCAACTTTAATCGCTGAAATGTCAGCCGTATCAAGATCTTCTTGCCCTAAATGCACCCAAGCACAACCGGTATCTATGGCGGCTTGCCAATAGTCATTGACGACCAGAACGGCACCGTACTCTCGACAAAGCGTATACGCCTCTGCAACCTCTGAGCGCACGATCCCGTCCGGCTGATCCTTCACCCGAAGTTGGACCAGTTTGATACCCAATGGCAGCATACGGCGCAGCCACGCGCAGCTATCAAATATCGGGTAAAACCGGTGCAGGCTCATGACAGGAAAGCCTTTCCTATCACCGGCGTCGATGCCTCCGCCATATCGCGCGGCTCAATCGGGTCGGCCTCATAAGCCAGCTTTCCGGCCTCAACGGCTGCCATCATAGCGCGCGCCATCGCCACAGGATCACCGGCCCGCGCCACAGCCGTGTTGAGCAAAACTGCGTCAAAGCCAAGCTCCATCGCACGGGCCGCATGACTTGGCAGGCCGATGCCAGCATCAATGACCAAAGGCACATCTGAAAATTCCGCACGCATGGCTCGCAGCGCATATTCGTTATTCAAGCCCCTGCCAGAACCGATCGGCGCGCCCCATGGCATCAAAACCTCGCAACCGGCGGAGAGAAGCCGCTCTGCCACACCAAGGTCATCGGTCGTGTAGGGAAAAACCTGGAATCCATCATCGGTCAGCGTCTTCGCCGCCTCGACCAGACCGAATACATCAGGCTGCAGAGTATCAGCATGCCCAATGACCTCCAGCTTGATCCAGTTCGTGTCAAATACCTCGCGCGCCATTTGCGCCGTGGTCATGGCTTCTTTCGCGGTGTGACAGCCGGCGGTGTTGGGAAGAACATGCACACCCAGATCCGCGATCATCGACCAAAAACTCTGTCCAGCTTTATCCGCGCCTTCCCGGCGCAGAGACACCGTGGCTACCGCCGCACCGCTTTGTCTGAACGCCTTTTCAAGGATCGCGGGGCTTGGATATTGCGCCGTGCCCAGCATCAAAGGGTTTGCAAGGGTCACACCATAGAAACTTTTCATGGCTCAGCCTCCCTGCATCGGTGCAAGCACTTCGACCCGATCGCCGTCTTTCAAGGCTTGCTCAGCCCGTAGTCCTGCAGGCACAAAAACCTCATTCACCGCAGTGGCAACGCGTCCGGAAAAGCCCTCCTCCTGTAGCAATGAGGCCAGCGTAACTGCATCAACCTCACGCGGCTCGCCGTTAAGAATGATCTGCATCGACGAGCTCCGATTGTTTGTTTTCCAAAACCAGATCGGCCACACCTTCGGCCAATGCCGGGGCCAGGAGATAGCCGTGCCGGTAAAGCCCATTGGCATAGACTGTGCCTCCGATGCGCCGGATACGCGGCAGGTTATCGGGGAAAGCCGGGCGCAGATCTACCCCAATTTCAAGCACTTCCGCCTCACCAAAAGCCGGGTTAAGCGCATAAGCCGCACTCAAAAGCTCCAGCATAGAGCGCGCTGTGATCCGGTCGCGATCTTCGCTTTCGATCATCGTCGCTCCGAGCATGTAGATGCCCCCGCCACGCGGCACTATGTAAAGCGGGATACGAGGGTGCAGGAGGCGTACAGGCCGGGTGATTTCCACATCAGGGCAATGGATCAGAAGCATTTCGCCTTTGACGCCTCGTAGATCGTTCAACGCATCGCGCGCGGCTAAGCCCCGGCAATCAATAGCGTTTGGCACATCATCGGGTGCAGTTTCCGCGTGTATTTCAACGCCTTGCCCTGTGATGTCATCCCAAAGGTCGCGCAGCGCCTCACGCGGCTTTAGATGCGCTTCTTGCTCAAAATAAAGACCGGAGGCGTAACCGTTCAATTCAGGCTCCAGTTCGCTGATCTGATCGGCGCTGATCTCTGCAAAGCCTTCCGTGCGTCGTGCAAACCGGCGCAGGTCCGGCATATCTCGCCGCTGTGCCAAAACCAGCGTGCCCTTCTGCACCACTGCGGTACGCGCCGCCCACCAATCCTTAGCTTTCTGACCCAATCGCAGAACCGGCTCTTCGGCATTTTCAAACTCGCACCATGGGGCAAGCATACCTCCAGCCCACCAGGAGCAGCAATGCGCGCCCGGCGGACCGCCTTTGTCAAAAACCTGCACCTTCGCCCCACGCGAGACCAATTCGCTGGCCACAGCAAGCCCAGCCACGCCTGCCCCTATGACCGAGTACAATGTCACGCAGGCCAAACCTTATGAAAGTGGTGCACTGGACCGTATCCGCGCCCAATCTTCAACGTATCAGCCGCTGCTATCGCCCCTTGAAGATAGCTATGCGCTTGATCAACTGCTTCGGTAAGCGGCATGCCTTTGGCCAAACCCGCAGCTATTGAAGACGAAAGAGTGCATCCAGTGCCATGGGTGTTCTGCGTGGCACGCCGAGGCGCTGTGAATTCAGTGACACCCGCAGGCTCAATCAGGAAATCATGACACGTATCGCCCTTGCCGTGTCCACCTTTCATCAGCACTGCCTTGGCACCCAAGTCCAGCAAAGCCTCGCCTTGCTCGCGCATCTGTTCCAGCGTCTCGGCAGCCGGACGATCCAGCAGGCAACCAGCCTCAGGCAGGTTAGGCGTCATTATATGAGCGCGAGGCAGCAATACGTCTCGAAGCGTTGATATCGCGTCTTCTACAAGCAAAGCATCGCCTGATTTCGCCACCATGACAGGATCGAGTACCACCGGTGCTGCATGCCCCTCAATCCCATCAGCGACCGCGCGAATGATCTCTGGGGTGGCAAGCATGCCGATTTTGATCGCTTTCACGTCAAGATCACTGAGCACCGCGTCGATCTGCGCCGAAACCACATCAAGCGGGATACCGTGAACAGCGGTCACGGCTTGTGTGTTCTGCGCCGTCACAGCTGTGATGACACTGGCGCCAAAAACGCCCAGCGCAGACATCGCCTTCAGGTCCGCCTGAATGCCGGCCCCACCGCCGCTATCAGATCCGGCAATCGTCAATGCAATATCTGCCATCTACGCTCCGTACATATGGGCCGCCGCACAGAAAGCGTGTCAGATGATGCGACCGTTTCCTACGCCGGCTTGACCCGGATCAGGTTCGATGGGTTTACGCAGATGCGAGTCTCAGCCTTGGAAAAGACACCCCAACGGTTGAGAGCCGCGTATCAAGTGGTGTCTGGAGTGTCAACCTGAACCCATGGGTACAAGAGGAACAAGCGGCGCATTCATCGACCAACAAATCTCGCAATAATTCTCCCCGGGTGGATTGACCGTCAGAATGCGAATGAGCTCTTAGGTCAGCGCAATAAGGTCATCGCGCCCGCGACTCAACTTCTGTTCTCCGTCGTTCAGAAAAATCAATTTCCATCTTCTTATCAGGCAGATAGACAGAACAAGAACAAAAAAATGCCCGACGCGAAACGTTCTTCGCGCCGGGCAATTTTGGCGTTGCTACGGATCAGTTAATCCAGCCGTCAACGATGTCTTTGTTGTCCGCAACCCATGCTTCGGCCACGTCTTGTGGATCTGCCTCGTCACGACCGATTTGCAGGATCCAGTCGTTCACTGTTGCCGGGTCCAATTGGATCTGGCTCAGGAACTTAGCCGCTGCCGGGTTCCGCTGCTCCAGGGATTTGGAGTAGGAAACATAAATCTGCGCGTTTGGTGTGGCACAGCCAGCTTTGGAAATTTCCAGCCAGTCTTCGCCATCAAGCTGCAGGTCCATGCAGCCCTCTGTGTGGGCAGGCTCGGAAAGCGGCGTGATCTCATAGGCCGCGTGAATCCACTCCGGCGTCCAGTAGTAGAACAGGATCGGCTTTTGATTTCCGTATGATGTCTTCAACTGCGCCTTGAAGGTGGCGTCAGAGACGATTTCTGGCTCCCAAAGCTCTGACAGACCGTAGTCTTTCATTTTAACTTGCCAGATTTTGGTGGATTTCCAGGACGCATCACCGGCCCAGTATTCACCTTTGCCGTTGCCGTCTTTGTCAAAGAGCGCTGCAATTTTCCGGGTCTTTCAGATCTTCGAATGACTTGATTTTGTCGGCCATGTAGGATGGCACATACATTTGCTGCGTGCCTTCATATGGCTGGTTGTGTGCCACTGTGCCTGCGTCCTCGATGAACTGGTCCCACGGGCCTTGCTGGTTTGGCATCCACATGTCGGTCCAAACGTCTGCAGAACCGTCACTTTTGTCCATGCCAGCCGCGATAATCGCTTGGTCCGACAGGCCTTCAACGATTTCTGCTTCAGAGCCGAGAGGGCCAGTGATGACCGCCTTGATCACGTGCGCGATAGCTTTCGCACCGGTCCAGTTCAGGTCTGAGATGGCAACTTTTTCCTGTGCCGACGCGCCAGCAGCGGCAACGCAAAGCGCAGTTGTAGCGACCAGAGTTTTCATGAGTTTCATTGATTTCTCCCTTGTTGAACTCACTGTAAATTAGTTTTGCACGTTGTTTGCTTTTTGAACAACGCGGTCGATCATCATCGCCAGAAGCGCGATGCCGATTCCTGCAAGCACCCCGGCACCCGTACGGGTATTTGCCAGAGCCTCGGTTACGATAAAGCCCATACCGCCTGCCCCAATAAGGGCCGCGACGACCACCATTGAGAGCGCCATCATCACCACCTGGTTCACCCCGGCCATAATCGATGGAAGCGCCAAAGGCAGCTCAACCTTCATCAAGAGCTGACGTGGGTTTGCGCCGAAGGCCAAAGCGGCCTCTTTGGTGTTTTCGGGCACATGCTTGATGCCTAGTGCAGTCAGACGCACCATGGGTGGCATCGCAAAGATCACGGTCGCCAAAATACCCGGCGGTTTGCCGATAGAGAAAAACGCAACAGCTGGCAGAAGATAAACAAATGATGGAATCGTCTGCATAATATCGAGGATTGGCGTGATTATCGCCTGCCCTCGTTGTGATTTACCGGCCCATATACCTAGAGGTAGTCCAAAGACGACGCAGATGATTGAGGCCGCAACAACCAGGCTCATCGTATCCATCGCAGTCTGCCAAAACCCAAAAAGCGCCATATATGCTAAGGATGCAGCGACGAATATCGTCACCCTCGGCCCCGCCATCGTATAACTGATGGCCATGATCGCGCCCATGGTTATGATCCACGGAGTACCCACAAACACGGCTGTAATAGCCGAAAGCATGCTGCGCAGAAATGCAGTAATGCCGTCAAAGAAGAAGCCGTAGAAGGCTGTCATGTAGCCAATGCCGTCATCAATGAGTTGTGCGGCATAACGGTTGAGGTTGACCGGCGGCAGGTCTGTGCGAGCCGGTTCACGCTTCACATAACGCGAACCATCATCATTGCGCGGATAGGTTATTTCATCCCGACGGTCGAGCCATATCAGTGTTGGAAATTCTCCAATCACGGTACAATCAAATCGGTCCTTGAATGCGACCTCTTCGCCTGCGGCCAATTCACGGGCCTGCTTGATACAGGTGCGTTCCTCTGGCGGGAATTGAGAGGCGCGGTAGAGCATAAGCGGCGCAATCATCGCAACAATTACGACGGCCCAAACCAGACGTTTGAAATCAACGCCCGAAGGCTTGGTATGATCGACCCGCCAGGTATTGTATTGCCGGTAATAGACCCGGTCGGCGAGCCAGCCAAAGACCAAACGCCCAAGGATGAAAATAATCACGGCGGCCCACATGCTTGAGCTCGTCCAGTTTTCGTACCGAACGACCAAAAAATCCTTGTTGTCGATCACCGTTTGTTGTGCAGCTTGGGAGAATTTCCAGACCTGCATCAGGTAGACAAGCGCCACCAGATCAAACAGAAAACCGATCCAGAACAGCAGTTTGTTCGCCCGCAAAGAGGCCCAGGGAAAGCCCAGAATGGCCGCTTTCCAATTGATGTGGAAGCTAGGAAGCTGCGCTTTTACAATCGAGGAAAACGCGTCCGCGTAATACTCGCCCCCGGGCCCGGCAAACTCTTTGAAGGGCGTGCGTAAATCATCGCTCTCTCGCGGTTCTGAGGGCATGACCCCGGTGTCTGATGTTAACTCAGCCATCGTTTATGCCTCCCCCTGAATGCCGCGCAGAAGCGCGTCTTTGGTGACAACGCCCACGGGCTTGTTATCGCTCATAATTACAATCGGATTGTTTTGCCCCACCGAGAGGCCCACAAGCGCATCAAGATCATCATCGGGATGCGTTTACGGGCAGTCTGCGAGCGGTGGAAGTTTCGTCCCTGCCGCTTCATAAGCATCCACGGGCTGCATCACCGTGTGGGCAAAGACCAACTTCAGCTTAGAGATACCCGCCACAAAGTCAGCCACATAGTCATCAGCCGGTTGGGTCACGATCTCCTCAGGTGTGCCGGTCTGTACGATTTCGCCATCTTTCATAATGGCGATGCGAGTGCCCATGCGGATCGCTTCATCGAGGTCGTGGGTAATGAAAAGCGTGGTTTTGCGCATGGATTTGGACAGCTCCAGAAACTCATCCTGTAGCCCGCGCCGGATCAGCGGGTCTAGCGCAGAAAACGGCTCATCCATCAACAGGATATCCGGGTCGGCCGCCATCGCGCGGGTCAAACCCACGCGTTGCTGCATGCCGCCGGAAAGCTCGCTGGGCAGACGATCCCCATAACCCTGCAAGTCCACCAACTCGATCACACGATCAGCGTGTTGCGCACGCGTGAAAGCATCCACGTTGCGAAGCTCAAGCGCGAAAGCCACGTTATCGCGCACCGTGCGATGAGGCAGGAGTGCCATGTTCTGAAACACCATGCCGATCTGATCGGCGCGCATCGCCCGCAACTCTTCGGGATTCAGTCCGCCGACATCAACACCGTTGATGATAATCTCACCACCGGTCGGTTCAATGAGGCGATTGATGTGACGCACAAGCGTGGATTTACCAGAACCGGACAGGCCCATAATGCAGAAAATCTCGCCCTCTCCCACAGAGATTGAGACATCCTTTACACCGACCACGCATTGGTACTGGGACAAGACCTCCGCCTTACTGAGGTTCTCGCGCCGCACTGCTTCCATAGCTTCCGCTGCGCGCTCGCCAAAAATCTTCCAGACATTTTTCGTTACGACAACGTTCTCTTTTCTAGCCTCCATCATGCGCGTGCCTTCTCCCGCCGAGGATCAAGGAACGGGATTTCGGTCACAATCGCCGGTAGTCGCTTCATGTTGCCATCCAATTTGCCCACGTCGAGCTGCCCCCCTGTTTCCGCATTTTCAATAGCGATCCGGGCCATTGCGATGGCATGGCCCAGCTGTGGCGAAGCGCAGGCACTGGTGATCACGCCGACTTGCTCTCGCCCGTCAAAGACCACGTCACCATGCAGCGGCGCCTCGTTCCCGGAAAATCGCAAACCGACGAGTTTCCAACGAGGAGCGGCACGATTGCGCTCTAACGCATCACGGCCGACGAAACTCTCTTTCTTGAAATCGACGGCAAAGCCGAGTCCCGATTCCATCGCATCGCTGTCGGGTCCGAACTCTGCACCCGAAATCATCAGACCCGCTTCGATTCTCAACATATCGAGTGCTGCACCACCCATCGGCACCAAACCATACGGGGCACCCGCCTCGACCAAACCATCCCAAATTTCCAGGGCATCATTGGCATCGCAGAAAATCTCATAGCCAAGCTCACCAGTGAAACCCGTCCGGCAGAGCATGAATGACGGCCCATCCCGATCACGCAGCCTTGCGATAGTAAAACCAAATCACTTGAGATTATCGATCGACGGCCTTGTCGGCTGCGTAAACACGACCTCGCGAAGGATGTCGCGCGATTTGGGGCCCTGGAGCGCTAGGTTGGGCATCTTTTTGCCCAGAGACATAACGCGTGCATTCAGCCCGAGCTTCTCTGCTTGTTCGCGCAAATGCAGCGCCGAGTTATCCGAGCCGCAGCACCAACGAAAGGCCGTCTCCTCAAGGCGGAAAAGCGTACCATCATCAAGCACACTGCCCCTTAAATCGCACATCAGCGCATAAAAACCACGATGCACCGAAAGCTTGGATACATCGCGGGTCATGCAGTGCTGCAAAAGCTCAAGCGCATCCGGCCCGACGATATCGAACTTTCGCAAACCCGACATATCTTGCAGGGTCGCCGCGTTTTTGCAGGCCCAATATTCTTCAACAGTGCCCGTTGCATCATATTGGGCTGGCATCCAAAGCTCGCGCGCAACATGGAAATTTGAGGTGAGTTGCGAGCTTCGCGGGTGGAAGGCGGAATGCTCCGTCATCTGTGCCGCGTCCTTTGGATTTGCGCGATATGCCACCGCATGAGAAATAGTCGATTTTTCATCATACACCCGTACATGTATATCAGTCGGGTTCCATCCGTTAATCGGATCAACATCATCAGGACACGCCGTTGACACACAAACCAAATCGGTCAACGCCTGCAAAGCAACGAAATCGCCGGGTCGCGACCAAGCCTCATCGGTGGCAATGTGATGATGTTGCCAATCGATCCACGAATTGAAAAAGAAATTTATCGCAGGCCAAGCTCTGCGCGGCTTGATACCGTAACCTGCGAAAGCCTCGCTTATGTTGTCAGAGCAATTGACATGACCCGGAAAACCCCGCTCTTCATAACCACGTGCTGTACAGGCAAGTGCGAATGTGTCGTGGCGCCCCACTGTGTCTTGTCGCAAAGCCAAAAGTGGCCGAATGTCCTGATCAAAAAATTTGTCGTGCAGACTGGGCATTGGATAGGCGCTGCGCGCCATGGTGCGAGAAACTGTCGAGTCAATGTAGCGCTCCAGACCCTCATCAAGGGCAGAGCTGCGCATTGCCATAAAATCTGAACACTGCTGACCTTCTAGATCAATGATCTGGACAAACTGGCCTTTTTTGACCTCGTAAGCCTTCGCAGTGCCACGCGATATGCGAAACTCATCAACCACATTTCCCAAAGGCTCAGGCAGTGTCAGATCCAGGTTTGAAGTGGCCGGTGGCTGCACCAGGACTTCAAACCGCGCACCTCCACCCTGTTGAATAAAATCCCTGGAAAACGGAGCGATGACAAAAACCTCTGCATCTTCCGATAGCTT
This sequence comes from Pseudomonadota bacterium, assembly GCA_038531775.1. Taxonomy (GTDB): domain Bacteria; phylum Pseudomonadota; class Alphaproteobacteria; order Rhodobacterales; family Rhodobacteraceae; genus Roseovarius. The sequence goes on from JBCBBI010000027.1 coordinate 37,754, forward strand.
TGCGACATAAAGCTCACCCGGTTCAGACATTGTGTCAAAGACCGTCAAACACCGGCCCTCTCCTAGAGAGGTATTTCTCGCTTCGGCCATTTCTGCCATGCGTCGACTATCAAATGCACCGGCGTCGATGTAACCGGCTGAGCCTGGCGATATGTCGAAGGCGTCAACCGAAAAGTTGCGCCGACCATTTGTAAGTGCCGTGACAGAGGCAAACCCGCTCCCGTCGACATTTTCGATTGAGATAATAGAACCTTTTCGAGCAGAGACGCTCTGGGCCTCGCCGTACCGCACGTCCAAACGCAGCGGGCTGGCCTGCTTCAGGCCATGGTATCTGGCCCGTTCCAACATTGGTTGTGCATGCACGTTCAACACAGCGCAGCATTTCCCTAGTCGAGCACCGGGCAAGAAGCGCACACCCGCTGCTTTGTGACACCAGCTACATTCGAAAATCGCCTTTGACACTCACGCTTTTATTGCACCAAAGACATCATGTAACCGGTTTCATCGAAGCGCTTGACTCGCCCGTTCGTCAAGCAAAAAGTGGGGAACGAGGAGGCGCAATGGAAAAAAACTTCGGCAGCATTCGTGACGTAGCAAGAGAAACAGGGCTTTCGACAGCCACCATTTCGCGGGTCATGAACGGCAGCGAAAATGTGAGCCCCGCGACACGGCAAAAGGTTTTGGAAGCTTGCGAAAAACTTGACTATCTGCCAAATCCGGCCGCGCGCGCTCTCTCGACAAAGCAGTCGAGAACAATCGCTGCGATCATCCCGACCATAGAGCATTCGGTCTTTGCCAAGTATATTGCGGCAATTGAGAAAAGTCTCGACGCGCGGGGTTATTCCCTGGTTCTGGCGATTTCGAATAATAAGCCGGATGAAGAGCTGATCTCGGCGCGCAAACTCTTGGGCATGGGCGCTCAAGCCTTTGTATTGACCGGCGCTAAACATACTTCAACGCTTCTTGATCTTCTGGTTCGCCGAGATGTCCCGCACATTTTCACATCCGTCTGGAATCCTGGCAACATCAGGCCAACAATTGGTTATGATAACAGTGGTTTAGCGGGCAAAGCTGTTGAATACCTTGCCAGCAAAGGGCACAGAAACATCACCGTCCTACATGGCAAAACTGTCGAAAGCGACAGAACGGTTGCGCGCGTTGAAGGTGCTAAAGCCGCAGCATCCGATGACGTTTCCCTGCACTTTTATGAAACAGACTTACACGTAGCCGGGGGAAAAGCGGCCACTAAAATCGCTTTGCGTGAGCATCCCGAAAATACGGCGATGTTATGCTTTTCAGACGTGCTCGCATTGGGTGCTTACTTTGGTCTCTCAGAGGCGGGCAAAGACGTGCCAAAAGATGTCTCGGTCATGGGGTTTGATAATCTCGACTGGTCCACAGAAATCGTGCCGCCTCTGACGACGATCGACTTACCCGCGTCAGAAATGGGCGCCGAGGTTGCGACGCAGATTATGGATCTGCTTGAGAAAAAACGCGAGCTCCACTCTGTTGAACTGAGCTCGGACATCATAGAACGCGGTTCTGTACTAGATCTGAATTAGTCCAAGCCCGCCCTGTCAGATTTTAATACAGACGCAAATATTCCTCAACTTCCCAATCAGTTACAGCCTGATGATAACGTTCCCATTCGTCGTTTTTGTATTCGATATAGGATTTGCGCATCACCGGGCCCATAATCCGATCGGCAACGTCATCTTTTTGCAAGGCCTGAATGGCGTGCCAGAGTGTACGTGGTAGCCGCCTTATGCCAAGCTCTGTTAGCTCCTCTTCGGTCTTCTCGTAGAGGTCGAAATCTGTGGGCGCGCCCGGATCAATCTTGTTCTTGATGCCGTAGACCGCGCAACTGAGATGCATCGCCATCGCCAAGTATACATTCATTGTCATGTCGCAGGCCCGGTTCTCGATGCAATGTCTGCTTTGCGGCAGGCGAAACTGTGCAGAACGATTATTGTAGCCATAGGTGATATTGGTCGGAGCCCAAGTCACTGTGCCGCCTTCAAAGCCACCGACGCGCGGCACTAACCCATTATAGGAGTTGACCGTGGAACAGGTGATCGCCGTGATCGCCTCGGCGTGCCGCATAAGGCCACCAACGGCCCAACGGCTTTCATCAGACCAATTGCCATCTGCCGTGGCAAAGATGTTCTCGCCAGGGCGGCTTTTGTGCCCCATCGACATATTGATATGCGCGCCAGAGCGCCAATCGCCCACGGTCGGCTTGGGCATGAAGGTCACGAACATGCCGTGACGCTTGGCCACTTCCTTCAGCGTAATGCGCAGGAAGACCAGCCGGTCTGACATCTCAAGCATGTTGGTGTAATGAAAATCGAGCTCAAACTGCGAATACGCGCCCTCCGCCACGACATCATGTAGATTCCAACCGAGCCCCTCAATGATATCGATCATTTCTTTCAGGAACGGCATGGAATCGACCGAGTATTCCAGGTCGTAGCCAAAGGCCTGCCTGCGCGGCTTGATCGCGGCACCTAGGTCATCGTCAAAGGCCTTCACCGGTTTGCCGTCAGGATCGTATTTCATCACGATGAATTCGGGCTCAACACCTGCAAAGCCTTCATAGCCTTCCGCATCCGCCTCGCTCATCGCGCGTTTGAGCGCCTGACGGGGGCAAACGTTATAAGGCGCATCTTCCCAATATAGATCGGAGAAGATCACCGCCATAGAGGTGTCCCACGGGCAAACGTAAACCGCGTCCAAATCAGGCACCACGACCTGATCACTGTCAGCGGGGCTTAACTCTGGCACATAAGATATTGAATGCACGGCAAACTGCGGCCCCTTGCCTAGGCAAAGCGGTTCAAAATCACTCATCGGCACCGGTTTGGTCTTTGGAATGCCGTGCAGGTCAATCCACGCGGCCATGACGTATTTTACGCCCGCCTCCTCCAGCTCTTTGCGCATTTCGGCAATACGCGGACGATTGCGCTCTACGGCGTCGGCAAAACTTTCATAATAGATCTTGGACATGGTGTTCCCTTCTCAACCCGGAACGAAATCAGCTGGATCAATGCCCGGTACATGGGTCAGCCCGGCCAGCTGTTTCCAGTTATGCGGATAGGCGGCGTAGAAGATCACGCAACGATCATCGGCCTCATAGGTGATGTGATTATCCTTGGGCACGTAAAGTACATCGCCACGATTGCAGATGTAAGTTTCACCTTCGCAGGTCAGGCGAAAGGTGCCTTCCAGCACGTAAATGATCTCATCACAGGTTAGATCCCAAGGCACGACGATATTTTTGAGTACATTGATACCGCCGCACATGGTCTGAGACATCGCACTCGTCACCATGGGTTTGATGTAAGTATCGCTCTCGCTTTCGCCGATCTTGTTGTAGCGATCCTCGACCAGATCCCACTTCATCAGTCTTGGTGTTTCACCCATAGTTTATGCGCCCTCCGCGGCCATATGTTTCAGAATGGATTCGTTCAACTCGACCTTGTAGCCGTCCGGGTCCTCGCAAAATGCGATCACGCGGGTGCCGTTTTTCATTGGCCCAGCAGGGCGCGTAATGTTAACGCCCGCGGCGGCCAGATCTTCACAGGCCTTGTAGACATCCGGCGTCTCGATACAGATATGACCCCAGCCATTGCCTTTCTCGTAAGGCTCTTCCTGATCCCAGTTGGCCGTAAGCTCCAGGCATGGCCCCTCCGCCTCGGGCCCGTAGCCAATGAAGGTGTTGGTAAATTTACCTTCCGGATAATCGGTCCGGCGCAGCACCTGCATGCCCAAAATGCCACAGTAAAACTCGATGGATTTCTCCATATCCATGACGCGCATCATCGTGTGGGCCAAACGAAAGCCTGTGTGTAGCTGATCGCTCATGCGTATTTTTCCTTTTCATTTAAGTCAGTGGCGGTGACATCCCGTGCGATCAGCTCTTGAAAGGCGCGCACGCTGTCCTCCCAAACCGGGGAGAGAAGCCCGCCATTCTTGGCAATCAACGACGCACGCCCAATCTGCATACGCTCGGTCATTTCGTGGTCTTCTTTGTGAACGTCCCACCATAGCTTCTTCAGGCCATCGATTTGATCTTTTGAGAGCTTCTGACCCTCTGTCGTGTAAAGCCCGCGTTTTTGCAGCAGCGTGCCCGGGCCTGTCGGAATATTGAGGTACACGCCAATCTGGTCTGGAAAGTAACGGCCGAGAATGAAGTTGGGATAAAGGCTGAGATAGCGGGAACTAACTGC
>JBCBBI010000028.1:0-40923 GCA_038531775.1 Pseudomonadota bacterium
TGCGGGCACGGATTGCGCAGGCGCCTGCCTTCACCGGTGAAAAGGTTATTGGGGCCATCCTGTTTGAAATGACCATGGATCGCCAGATTGCTGGCAAGCCCTCGGCAAGATTCCTTTGGGAAGAGCGTGGTGTGGTGCCTTTTTTGAAGGTGGACAAAGGACTGGCAGATGAGGCCGACGGCGTGAAGCTAATGAAGCCTATGCCAGAGTTGGAGGCGCTTCTGGAGCGGGCCAATCGGGCGGGGATTTTCGGTACTAAAATGCGCTCCGTGATCGATGCGGCGTCGGGTTCAGGCATTGCGGCCAACGTGGCGCAGCAATTCGAGATCGGGAAAACGATCCTATCTCACGGGTTGGTGCCTATCATTGAACCGGAGGTGACGATCTCTATCGCTGACAAAGCGGAAGCTGAGGAGATGCTGCTCACCGAGATTATGGCGCAGTTGAACGCGCTACCCGATGACCAAGACGTCTTGCTCAAGCTTACCCTGCCGGAGACGGCAAACCTCTATAAACCGCTTGTCGACCACCCGCGTGTCCTGCGCGTGGTGGCCCTATCAGGAGGTTATTCGCGCGATGAGGCGAATGCCCGACTGGCTCAAAACACTGGCGTTGTTGCAAGTTTCTCACGCGCACTGACCGAGGGCCTCTCGGCACAGCAATCAGATGCAGAGTTCGACACCGCCATCGCCGGTTCCATCGAGAGCATTTATCAAGCCTCTGTTGCAGGTTAAGTTTCTTGGGAGCACTCCTAGAGAAGGCCTGAAATGGAGCTGTCAGCGTTTGAAACCTTTCTAGTAGCGGCCTGCGATCTTAACGGATGCATGCGTGGTAAACGCGTATCGGGCGACTATGCTGCCAAGCTCAACCAAGGCGCTGTGCGAATGCCAATCTCGGCGCTGAGCCTTGATATCTTTGGAGCAGATGTGGCGGCCTCTCCTTTGGTGTTCGCAAGTGGTGACGCTGATGGCGTAATGCGACCGACAGAACGAGGTCCTGTCCCTTTGCCTTGGCTAGAGACGCGTCAGGCCATTGTGCCAATGACCATGTATGAGGAAAACGGATCGCCTTTTGCGGGCGACCCCCGGTGCGCACTTGTTGCTGTGCTGGATCGCTACGCTGCACGCTACTGGAAAGTAATTGCTGCGACTGAACTTGAATTTACTCTGGTCGACGACGGCCATCCAGAATTGGCGCTAGTGCGGAATCCGGAAACCGGGCGGCCGCTACAGGCCGAAGAAATACTGTCCATTACCGAGCTGGATGTCTTCGATGCGTTTCTATCGGATATCTACTCCGGGGCTACGGCAATGGGTATCCGCGCACAAACCGCGACCAGCGAGTCCGGGATCGGCCAGTTTGAGATTACTCTCACCCATCAAGACGCGTTGCGTGCCGCCGATGACACGTGGCTTTTCAAACATCTGATTAGACGAACCGCCCGAAAGCATGGTTTTGCCGCCACATTTATGGCCAAACCATTTGCCGACGACGCAGGGAACGGCATGCATGTTCATTTCTCCGTGCTGGATGCGGATGGCGCTAACATTTTCGACGATGGATCGGCGAAAGGCACCGAAACGCTGCGCTATGCAATCAACGGCTGCCTAAACGCGATGCGGGACTGCACGCTATTATTTGCGCCTCACTCGGGCAGTTATGATCGTCTGGTCCCCGGAGCGCACGCGCCAACAGGGGTAGCCTGGGCCTATGAAAACCGGACCGCGGCCATCCGCGTTCCGGGTGGCGCTCCTGCTGCGCGCCGGATTGAACATCGCGTTGCCGGTGGTGATACCAACCCCTATCTCGTTTTTGCTGCTGTCCTGGGCGCAGCGATCAACGGAGTCGAAAATGCAACCCTGGCGCCCGACCCAATCACGGGTAATGCCTACGACCTGTCGCTTGAGCAATTAGCCCCAGATTGGTCAACAGCCGTTGATATATTCAAAACCTCTTCCGAGGTCGCCGGCATATTTCCCAAGCAGCTGATTGAAAATCTAGTTTTGGCCAAATTACAGGAAATGGACCGTTTGCGCGATGTGCCCAAAGCGCAGCACTGGAAAACCTATTTGGAAACCGTGTAAAGCCTGTCTTGTCGCGCCAATTAGGCTCGGCTATCACGAATTTGATCAAATCCCGGTGTCTCATGAAAATCGGCATATTACTGACAGGCCACGCCATTCCCGAAATTCAGGAACGGGAGGGCGACTATGATCGCATATTTGCCTATCTTCTGCGTGACCGGGGCTTTACCTTTCAGGGCTTTAACGTGGTCGATGGTGAGTTCCCGAACGGCCCCGATGACGCAGGTGGGTGGCTGATCACGGGCTCCAAACACGGGGCATATGAGGATCATCCCTGGATACCGCCGCTAGAGCAGTTCATCCGCGATGTTCATGCAACGGGCAAACCGATGATTGGTGTATGCTTCGGCCATCAAATCATCGCGCAAGCGCTTGGTGGAACGGTTGAGAAATTCTCAGGCGGTTGGTCCGTTGGCTTGCAAGAGTATGAGCTAGAAGGTGAGACGAAACAACTTCGAGCCTGGCATCAGGATCAGGTGATAAAACCGCCACAAGGCGCTGAAATAATTGGATCATCTGACTTTTGCGCCAATGCAGCGATGTTGATTGACGGGCATACACTGACAATACAGCCCCACCCAGAATTCACCACATATGCGTTGGAGCTTTTGATCAAACATCGCGGGCCGGGCGTGGTGCCCGAGGAGCTCTTGCAACGCGCTGCCAGCACTGCTGAAAATGCCGGCGACAGCGAAGCCTTTGGCCGTCGCATGGCCGATTTTTTTGAAGCGAAGGCATGAACATGGCCAAGGACTGGACTAACGCCCTTCCCGAAGCGGCGCAAAACTATCTTAAGGGTCACAGGCTCGACGAGGTGGAATGCATTATTGCCGATCTGCCCGGTATAGCCCGAGGCAAAGCGGTGCCAGCAAGCAAATTCAGCAGGCAACAGCATTTTCACCTGCCAGATTCGATATTCTTTCAAACGATTACCGGCGATTGGGGAGAGGCGGCTGGCGATGAGGGCTTTATCGAGCGAGACATGACGCTCAAGCCCGATATGAGCACGGCAAGCGCCGCGCCCTGGACCGGTGACTGGACGCTGCAGGTGATCCATGACGCCTATGACAGGGATGGCAAACCAATCCCTTACGCGCCACGCAACTTGCTCAAACGCGTTGTGAAAATGTACGAAAAACGAGGGCTTACGCCGGTCGTGGCGCCGGAGATGGAATTTTTCTTGATCGCGCGCAATCTCGACCCAGCCCAAGAAATCGCGCCGATGGTGGGTCGGTCTGGACGACCTGCAGCGGCGCGCCAGGCCTATTCCATGACGGCCGTCGATGAGTTTGGCCCGGTGATTGACGACATCTACGATTTTGCCGAGGCGCAAGGCTTTGAGATCGACGGGATTACCCAAGAAGGCGGCGCGGGGCAGTTAGAAATCAACCTCCGCCACGGTGATCCAGTGCGATTGGCGGACGAGGTGTTTTACTTCAAACGCCTAATCCGGGAAGCAGCGCTACGGCATGATTGCTTTGCCACCTTTATGGCCAAACCCATCGCGGCGGAACCGGGCAGTGCCATGCATATTCACCATTCGCTGATCGACAAAGAAACCGGAAAAAACGCGTTTTCCGGTCCTCAGGGTGGCGAAACAGATATGTTTTACCACTTTATCGGCGGTCTGCAGACATACCTGCCAGCGGCCATCGCCGTGCTCGCGCCGTTCGTGAATTCATACCGCCGATACGTACGCGACAATGCAGCGCCCATAAACCTCGCCTGGGGTCGTGACAATCGCACAACGGGCATTCGCATTCCTCTGTCGCCGCCGGAGGCACGGCGCGTGGAAAACCGCATCGCAGGGATGGATTGCAACCCTTACCTTGGCATCGCGGCAAGCCTTGCCTGCGGACTGTTGGGCCTGCAGAAAGAGCTTCGCCCGGCGGCACAATACAAGGGCGACGCTTATGACTCAGAGGCCGATATTCCGGCTGGAATGGGCGCTGCTCTGGATTTGTTCGATGAGGCAAAACAGCTGCACAAGATCCTGGATCCGGAATTTGCGCGGGTTTACTCCATCGTCAAACGCACTGAATATGCTGAGTTTTTACAGGTCATAAGCCCTTGGGAGCGTGAGCATTTGCTCCTTAATGTGTAACCCGATGACGCTTCGGGAGCAAACATGAACCTTCTCTACGCTAATGATCAGACTGGTGCCTATCCAAAGAGCTGGTACGCGGCCACGGCACAGCAATTAGACCCGTTTGAGACACTTCAAGGTGAGACACGGGCAGATGTGTGTGTTGTGGGTGCCGGTTTTACCGGTCTTTCAGCGGCACTGCATCTGGCGCAAAATGGCTTAGATGTGGTTCTACTGGACGCCCAGCGTGTCGGCTTTGGCGCCTCTGGGCGCAATGGCGGACAATTGGGAAGCGGTCAGCGACAGGATCAGATGGAGCTTGAAGCGCTTGTTGGCCGTGATGATGCGAAGAAATTATGGGTTCTGGCGGAAGCTTCAAAAGAGCTCGTCAAATACCTTGTTTTAAAACATAAAATTGATTGCCACCTGAAGCCTGGCATCGCGCATATGGGCTTTCATAGGTCTGATGTGAACCATGAGCACAAGCTTTCTGATCATCTGGCACAACACTATGACCATCCGCACTTGAAAAAGCTGGACCGCGATGCGGCGCAGGCGCTCTGCCCCTCTCCGCGCTACATCGGAGGCTCTCTTGATATGACGGCGGCGCATCTGCACCCGCTGGCCTATGCGTTTGGTCTGGCGCGGGCCGCGCGCGATGCCGGGGTGCGGATTTTCGAGCGTACAGAGGTCAACGCCATTGATGAGGGCGTTCCAGCGAAAGTCCGAACTTCCGAGGGCAAGGTCGCCGCAAAGCACGTCATATTGGCTTGCAACGGCTATCTTGGTGATCTGAATGCGCATGTCGCCGCACGCGTTATGCCGATCAATAACTTCATAGCCGCAACGGAGCCGTTAGGTGATGATGCCGCGCGCGTTCTGACCCGGGACGTGGCAGTGGCCGACAGTAAGTTTGTGGTCAATTACTTCCGCCTCAGTCATGACAAACGTTTGCTTTTTGGCGGCGGTGAGACCTATGGCTATCGCTTCCCCTCTGACATCGCCGAACTCGTGCGCAAGCCGATGACGCAGATTTTCCCGCATCTTAAGGACGTGAAAATTGACTATGCTTGGGGCGGCACTCTCGCAATTACAATGCGCCGCCTGCCCTATGTCGCCCGCGTGAGGCCCAATATCCTATCGGCTTCGGGATATTCCGGGCACGGTGTCGGCATGGCGAGCCTTTCGGGAAAGCTTATGGCCGATGCTATTGCTGGCGAGACAGAGGGGTTCGACACCATGGCGCGCATCCCGACGGTGCCCTTCCCCGGTGGTTCAAAGTTGCGTAGCCCGCTGCTCGCGCTTGCGATGACGTGGTACGCACTGCGCGACCGGCTTGGTGTCTAAACGACAACATCTTTGCAATCTTGGAAGTTTTAATTTTGCAGGTCTGCGGAACTGCGCTATATGTCTTCAGTAAATCCGAAGATAACATTTGGAAAATCTGAAAATGGCATTTGCACTTAATCTACACGACGCAGAACCCATTCCCGCAGAAGCCCGCGCAGAGATCGACAGGATGCTGCAATCAGGCGATCTGTTCCGCTACACGGCTCCGGAAAACGCGCCGGTTACTCTGCTGGAGCAGGAATTTGCCACCATGATGGGTACACGCTACGCGCTTGCTGTATCGTCCTGTTCAGCCGCACTTTTCTTATCACTCAAGGCTCTCGGTCTGTCCCATGGCGCGCGCGTTCTCATCCCGGCCTTTACCTTCGCAGCCGTCCCGTCCTCTGTTGTGCATGCAGATTGCGTGCCGGTGCTTTGTGAGGTCGGCAAAAACTACCGAATTGATTTGGCAGATTTCGAGGCCAAACTTACCGATAGAATTGAGGCCGTCATTATCAGCCATATGCGCGGTCACACTTCGGACATGGACGCGATCATGAGGCTATGTGATACGCGCGGCATTCCCGTTGTCGAGGATGCGGCGCATTCGCTAGGTACGACTTGGGATGGTCGTAAGATTGGCACGATCGGGCGCGTCGGCTGTTTCAGCTTTCAGTCTTATAAGCTGATCAACGCAGGTGAAGGCGGGATCATGGTTACGGACGATGCTGACCTTGTGGCGCGCGCGGTGATCATGTCGGGCGCTTATGAACACAACTGGTCCAAGCATTTCACTGCCCCTGATGCGGCGCTTGATGCGGCGTTCTGCAAATGGCAGAACAAGCTGCCGCTTTACAATCTGCGCATGGGAAATCTTTCTGCTGCGATCATCCGCCCGCAATTGGCAGAGGTGGACCGCCGCGTGCGAGACGGACGCGCCAATCATGATTACGTGGCCTCGAGGCTGAACCGCTCACCTTGGCTGTCGGTGCCTGAAAAGCTGCCACCAGAGCAACGCGCGCCGGACTCAATTCAGTTCAACCTCATTGGCATGAGCGATGACGAAACCCGCGCCTTTGCCGATGCTGCTTCGGGTCGCGGTATAAAAGTACAAGTGTTCGGGCTTTCCACCGACAACGCCCGCGCCTTCTGGAACTGGCGCTTCCTGCCGGGTAACCCACCTGACCTGCCCAATACGCGTGACATGCTGATGCGCGCTTGCGATGTCCGCCTGCCTGCGCGTCTAAAGCGAGATGAGCTCGACTTCATCGCAAATGCGTTGCTGCGTGCTGTGCAAGACGTCATGGGGCCAGAGCTCGAATACGGCACTTGACCGGAACGACTTACCCCGCTCAAATCAGGCCATGAGCGATAAATTCACCGACGGCGCGGCTTGGCAACACGGGCGTGTTATCCCGATTGAGCAAGCCACGATCAGCGTCACTGATTGGGGACTAACCCACGCCGATTGTGTCTATGACGTGGTCCCGGTCTGGCGAGGCGGTTTTTTCCGACTGGGTGACTATTTGGAACGGTTTTCGGCGTCAGTGAGAGAGGCGCGCATGGAAATTGGCCTCAGCGAGAAAGATATCCATAAAGCCCTGCACCATATGGTCGCCAAATCCGGTCTTAAGGACGCCTATGTCGCAATGGTTGCCGCTCGCGGTACGCCGATGGTTCCCGGCATCCGTGATCCCCGAGCTTGCAAGAACCATTTCTACGCATGGTGCGTGCCCTACGTGCATGTGGTCAAACCAGAGGTTATTGAAGCAGGACTAGAGGTCTGGCTATCCGACACCGTCCGTCGCATCCCCGAAGACAGCATCAATCCAAAGGTCAAAAATTATCATTGGGGGGATTTCACGCAAGCTCTGTTTGAAGCCAAAGAGCATGGCTATGAGACTGCGCTTCTTGTCGATCACGACGGCAACGTGACTGAAGGACCGGGTTTCAACGCGTTCATTCTCAAAGGCAAAGAGATCACAACACCGGACCGCGGCGTTCTGATGGGGATCACTCGGCGTACGGCGATTGAACTGGCAAAGGAAGCGGGCTTCGCTGTTACCGAGCGCACTTTGTCTACAGATGAGTTGTTCGAGGCCGATGAGGTTTTCCTTACAAGCTCCGGCGGTGGCATTTTCCCGGTAACCAAAATCAACGACCGCGTATTTGGAAATGGCAGGTCTGGCACCGTTGCCAGCGCATTGCGCGAGGCCTATTTCAAACGTTTGTCCGAGCCCGCTTACCGCAGTGAGATTAAATACTCTCTGGATAAAGGTTAATCTACGTAGCGTGGGTGAAAACCCATGCTCCACTAAAGGACGGAAAGGCAATCGCGCATGAACGGATATTCGATCAATGCAGGATCCACGATGGTTTCCTGCAGGATCGGGCGCAAGGTTTGGGCGACGCGCTCCGGCATGTCCTGCAACAGGTCTTTACGCGCGGTGACACTGATCGTGCGTGAGAGCGGCGCAAGCGGCAGTTCAATCACGTCGAACTGATCGGAGAACCTGCGCGCGCGCATGAGGGCCAGAGGCGGCAGGATCGTCCAACCGGTGCCCTGCCCGACCAAAGCAAGAATCGCATGATAGCTATCGAGTTCAAACCTGTGCGGCAGGTTCAGATTTTCGCGCGCCAAATGGGTGCTGATGATGCGACCCATGTAATGGCGTTGCGTGTATTGGATCAACGGCAGGCGTTTGAGCTGACGCAACACATCGCCAGCCGGATCAACCGCGCCTTTAGGAGCGGCCACGACAAAGCCCTCGCGCAAGAGTGCGTGCCGCTCGGCCCAGTCATCGCCCACATTCAGTTCGGCCGCGACAATTACATCGAGATTGCGCGACTCGAGTAAATCGTAGAGGTAATGGCTCGCTCCGGTTTCCAGCAAGAACTGGCTCGCTTTCAGCTCGGCGGCCATATGCGTCAGAAGTTGCGGCGTCACATCAGCTTCTAGGTCTTCGATCATGCCGAGACGAAAGCGGGTGAGCATCGACAGGTTCGACATGGCAAGCTCTGCCCGCGCCTGTGCAGCCTCGTTCAGGATGACCTGCGCCCGACGGCGGAAAATTTCACCCGCCGGTGTAAGACGCACAGGACGTGCATTGCGTTGCAGCAACGTCGCCCCAACGGCGCCTTCGAGATTTGTCAATTGTTGCGAAATAGCCGATGGACTGGCCCCCAAACGCTTGGCCGCTGCAGAGATTGAGCGCTCATCGGCGGCTGCCATAAAGACCTCAATACCCCACAGGGTTATGCGCCCGGGGCTGTCAACCATGACGCATTATTTGCCCAGTTTAGAGAGCTTCTCTTGCAGATCGGCCAGTTGTTCCTTGATTGCATCAAGGTCTTCTTCATCATCGTCGGAAGCACCGCTATCGGATCCCGGAACGGTCCCCATTGCGGCAAGCCCACCAGTCATCGCCTTCATAAAAGCTTCTTGTTGTGCACGCATGGCCTCCATCCCCGGCATAGAGGGCATACCAGCTAAAGGGTTGGCTTTGGCCATGTTTTGCATCATCTGGCTTTGTCCCTTTTGCAAGATTTCAAAGCTTGCCGCGAGAAAATCAGGAACCATGGATGTAGCTTGCGTTGTGTAGCTGCGCACCAGATCGGTCAGCACGCTGATCGGCAAAACATTTTCACCCCGGCCCTCGTGTTCTGCGATTATCTGTAACAAGTATTGCCTGGTCAGGTCATCCCCGGATTTCAGGTCTATGATCTGCACTTCTCGCCCATCACGGATGAACTCGGAAATGTCTTCAAGTGTTACGTAGTCCGAAGTCTCTGTGTTATAGAGCCTGCGGCTGGCGTACCGTTTAATAAGCAGTGGGTTATCACTTTCCGCCACGGCTTTTCCTCCGATTTTTCAGCAGTGCAGCAAGACTTTACGGCAGCGCAGAAAAAAAAGAAAGGGCGAGAGCCTTAAGCCCTCGCCCTTTTATCCAGACCACCGACAGGGAGGAAGGTCGTGCTGGACGAAACTTACGCCTACTTCGCAGCAGTCGTCGCTTTCTTAGCAGCTGCAGTTACTTCGTCGGTGGCTTTTTTGACTGCTTTGGTTGCGTCTTCCTGCAGGTCTTTGCCAGCGGCCATCAGAAGCTCAACAGTTTCCATCTGAACTTTCTTCGCAACCTCAGCAAAGGCCGCCATGTGCTCTGCTGCGGACTCAGCATTGGCAGAGGCGAAATCTGTAACGGCTTTAGCGTAATCTGCAGGCTCTGCTTTTGCTTTGGTCACTTCGGTCAGCTTCGACAGCGTGTCCAGGGTCCACTTGCTGGAAAGTTCGGCGGATTTTTCAGCCGCGCTGAGAGCAACGCCAGAAAGCTTTTCGCTTAGGGCGGCTTGATTAGCGAAGGCATCTTCAAATGCTTTTGTGTCAACAGGGAACGCGCCCATGATGTCTTTCATGACCGAGTTGATATCTTGTGCTTTTGCCATTTGGGGCTCCATAGAGTTGAGGCGAATTGTATTGTTTTGCAACTGAAGGACACTTAAACGCTGCATCGCGGCATTTCAACTCTTTTTTTCTGCAGTGCAGCAAAATTTCTCTCAAGCGCTGTTGATTAAAGCGTTCGACCAAAAACTTGAATCACTGCTTTTGGTCAAATGCATCGTAATATTTGAGCTTTGCGCGCGTCCTGCCTTTATTTGATAGCGCAGGTTAAAAGCCTGACGATTTGGTTATAAATGGCTCGCCTTACGCCGCACATATTCGCCGGGAGCGGCACCCAATGAGTTATGAGATTTCCCGCCTGGTTTTCTGGCGGCAATCTTCTTGCCTGACCGCTTTCGTAGCCATGCCTCCCATTCCGGCCACCAAGAGCCTTTCTGCTCGCTTGCGCCGTCTAGCCAAGCGTCGGCGGTCTCTGGTAATTCGGAATTAGTATAGTAGCCGTACTTCTTCTTACTCGGCGGATTAACAATACCAGCAATATGACCAGACTCTGAGACAATGAAACTTTTGTCTCGGCTCCCGGTTTGCAAAAACCCCCGATAGCAATCCTTCCACGCCGCAATGTGATCGGTCTCACATGTTACCGCCATGATCGGCAGTTTGACGTCCTTAATGTGCACAGTTTCGCCAAGCACCTCAAAACCATCTGTGACAAAGGCGTTTTCCTGACAAAGATCGCGCAGATATTCCATCACCATGCGACCGGGCAGATTTGCACCATCACCATTCCAGTAAAGCAAGTCAAAAGCCGGTGGCGTTTCGCCCATCATGTAGCTGCGGATCGCGGGCTTATAAATCAAATCGTTAGAGCGAAGAAACGACATCGTACGACCCATGATGAAGGATCGGAGCACACCCTGCTCATCGACTTCCTTTTGGATGCCCTCGACAAAGTCAGACTGCAAGAAAGGCACAAATTCACCCTGCTCACTAAAATCAGTGAGCGCGGTGAAGAACGTGGCGGATTTGATGCTTTTGTCGCCTCGCTTTGCCAAAAGTGCCAAGGTGACGTGCAATGTCGTACCAGCAATGCAATAGCCGACTGCATTTAACTGTGCCTCGCCAGTAATTGTTTTCACCTCGTTTATTGCTGTTAGGTAGCCCTGCTCGACGTAATCACCCATGCCAATCTGGGAATGAGATGCATCGGGGTTTACCCAGCTCACGACAAAGACGGTGTGCCCCTGATCAACCAGCCATCCGATCAGGCTATTTTCACGTTTCAGGTCAAGAATGTAATACTTATTGATCCAAGGCGGAAAAATTACGATCGGTATCTTGTGCACTTGCTCCGTCGTTGGTGTGTATTGCAAAAGCTCCATGATCTCGTTGCGATAAACCACCTCACCTTTGGAGACTGCAATATTTTCTCCGAGCGAAAAGGCTGTTTCATCACAGAGACGCACAACCATCTCGCCATTGTTCATCTCCATATCAGAAACGAGGTTCTCCAGACCTTTCACAAGACTTTCGCCCTCCGTTTGGATTGCCTTTTCAAGAGCATCCGGATTGGTTCCAAAGAAATTCGTTGGGCTCATCATGTCGATGATTTGTCGCGTGAAGAATTCAAGGCGCTTTTTATCTTTCTCATCAACGCCTTGCGTGTCCTCAACAACCTGCTCCAAAGCTTGTTTGTTGAGTGCATATTGCCGCTTCACATAGCGAAAATAAGGGTTCGTTTGCCAAAGTGGATTGGAAAAACGTCGATCATCAGCCAGAGCATCCTCAACCTCCTGCGGCTGAGTCTCGCCCAAAGTCAGCGCTTGTTGCGCCTCGATAAAATGGCGGACAGATTTGCCCCAGTATTCAAGTTGCTGTTCATAGAGCTTTCCTGGATTGGCCATCACAGATTGCCAATAAGACGACAAAGCCACAGTATAGAGATCCTGCCCGGGGCCGTTCAGTTCATAATTTGGCGGATTGCGGTGCGATAACGCGTGCATCAAACGCTGTGTTAACGCCTCAACCCGTTCCAAATTTGCCGACATTTTCTCAAAATTTCTTTCGTCGACAGTATCTTGCGTTGCCATTCTGGCGAAACCTTCTTAAATTTCTGCTGTGCAGCATTGACTACTGCGGGTGGCTTTAGCTCTTATGCACCACTTTTGAGTAGCATGCACATATAGTCGCGACGCTGTATTGCAAATGCGACGAGTGGAACCGCTGTTCCATAGGCTAAGGAGTGTTCGTTTGCGTTATATGATTACCTATGACTTTATGGAAACTGTGCGGAATACAAACCAATGGTTTGGCGCGGCGGCCCTTTCCATGGCATCTTATCCAATTTTCAGCATGGCACCAAATCCGGCGTTTCAGTGGATGTCGGCCTGGGGCGAGGTGACAGAACGTTCCTTTAAGCGCATGGTGACAAAACCCGACTGGGGTATCGAATCCATAACGGGAGAAGATGGGCGCGACCATCTCATCAACATTGAGACCGTGGTAGACAAACCATTTGGCGATCTCATTCGCTTCAATGTTCAGGGCCGTGACGAGATGGACCGTCGGGTTCTCCTCGTGGCGCCAATGTCTGGTCATTACGCAACGCTCCTCCGATCAACAGTGAAATCGTTGCTGCCAGATTGCGATGTCTATGTAACGGATTGGCACAATGCGCGCGACATTCCTGTGTCTTGTGGCAAATTCGATATTGAGGATTACACTCTTTATCTGATGGAGTTCATGCGCACGCTTGGGTCTGACTTGCATGTCATCGCTGTCTGCCAACCTGCTCCGCTAACCCTTGCTGCAGCCGCTTATCTGGCGGAACTGGAACCAGAGGCGCAACCTCGTACGCTGACACTTATTGGCGGTCCTATTGACCCAGACGCGACGCCTACCGATGTGACCGATTTCGGCCACCGCGTCACCATGGGACAGTTACAAGAAACCATGATCCAGCGCGTGGGATTTAAATATCCTGGCGTTGGACGGCTAGTTTATCCGGGTCTTCTGCAACTTGCCTCTTTTATGTCGATGAATGCGGACCGCCACTCCAAGGCGTTCTTGAATCAGATTAATCGCGTGGCCCAAGGTCAGGCCAGTGATCGCGACAAACACAATAAATTTTATGATGAATATCTTGCGGTCATGGATATGCCGGCAGAGTTTTACCTCTCGACGGTAAAGCGCATTTTCAAAGGTGGCGAGATTGCGAAGAATAAATTTACCGTGGCAGGACATAAAGTCGATATCGGCGCAATTACCAGTGTTGCGGTCAAGACTGTAGAAGGCGGCAAAGACGATATCTCAGCGCCGGGCCAATGCGTGGCAGCACTCGATCTGTTAACCGGTCTGTCTGACAGCAAAAAGGCCAGCTACGTAGAGCCGGATGCGGGCCATTACGGGATCTTCGCAGGCAAATCGTGGCGCAACAAAATCCGCCCCCTGGTGCTCGATTTTATTGACGCCAACTCTGAGGCGCCAGCAAAACGCAAACGCACCTCGCCCAAGAAAGGCAAGCGCAAGATCGCGGCGGAGTAGCCCAGTAGTTTGGCCTCAGGCGCTAATGCGCGCTTGAAGCATAAGAGGCATGTTCATCCACGACCGTAGAGCTGCGATTACAGCCTCGGGTGCCTCCAGCGTGGGATAATGTCCGGCGCCTTGGATCAGCGCGAGCTGCGCGTTGGGTATAATACCTGCCATGAATTCATGGCGCTTAACCGGCATAAGCGTGTCGTGCACACCGCAAAGTACCAAAGCCGGAACCTGGCATTTCCGCAAAATCACCTGGTAGTCACAGCGCCGTTGCAATGCACGCGCCTGCTCGATGATCGCCGCAGCACCAAGAGTTTCGGCCATTTTGGCCACAAGATTGAGCACGCTTGCTCGGTTCACCCCCGGCGCTAGGTGCTCGGGACGAACAAGCTCTGCGGCCGCAATTTCCAGAAGACCGGCCTTTAATTTGATAATGGTGGGTTCGTAGTCAGCTGCCGTCTGCGGCGTTTCTGCAAGCGAAGTCGTATCCATAAGCGCAATACGCGACACCCTGTCTGGGGCGAGGCGCAATATTTCCATAGCAACAATGCCACCCATTCCGTGACCAGCAAGAGCAAAGTGTTGAGGCAACTTTTTTAACAGGCCTGTTGCAATCTCCTCCATCGTCTCGCCTTTGGTAATTGGAGCGACTGTGACGCTCGTCTCGTTACTAAAGGCTGAGATTTGGGGGCTAAAAAGCCGCGCATCGCTCATGATGCCCGGCAAGAATACCAGGGGATCCGACATCGTGTTATGTCCTTACTGCTCTCAATATTTTTTATCGTTTTGCAGCAGGGTGTCAGAAACGGTGTAAAAAGCAACAAAAACAACGCTTCAGCGCAGATAATCGAAAGGCCTGCGCAGAAACGACACAGTCGACTGTGTTAACTAAGATTAATTGCTGTTTGACAAAACCTATGGGACCCGCTTTCGCGAACGTAAAACTCTGCGCCTTTCCCGCGGCATACACCTTGCAAGGATGTTGCCCAGACGGCCCTCTTGTCGCCTTACGAATTAGATAGCCCGCGAGATCACGTCGACCAGTGCTAATTCCACTTTCTTTAGGCATTCTTTGTCGGAAAACCGATGATCGGCTCCTTTTACGAGCAAAAGCTCCATATCAGGCCCGGTTGCGTGCTCTAAAAGGCGCAACGCCACGGACATGTCGACGTCAGCATCTTCTGTGCCCTGCAGGAAACGAACCGGAAAATTGAGCGCTAGAGGTGCGCGCAAAACAAGCTGATTTCGCCCGTCCTCTATCAGTCGTCTCGTTATGGTATAGGGCTCATCGTAGTCGCTTGGCAGGCTAATTTTCCCTTGTTTCATCAGCACCTGTCGCTGTTCTTCGCTAAAGCTCGCCCACATTGAATCCTCGGTAAAATCTGGCGCCGCTGCAATTGTGACCAACCCGGCCACGCGATCCGGAAAATCTCGGGCATAACGCAGCGAGATCCAACCACCCATGCTTGACCCCACGAGAACCTGAGGGCCCTTAGTCAGACGTGCGATCGCCTCTTGGGCATCTTCGGCCCAATCACCAATGCAGCCATCGGCAAACTCACCGGAACTTTCCCCATGCCCGGAATAGTCAAATCGCAGAAACGCGCGGCCATCTCGCTTTGCCCACTCTTCCAGATAAATAGCCTTGGTGCCCTGCATGTCCGACATAAAGCCGCCCAGGAACACCACGCCAGGAGCTTTCCCTGTGGTTTTCGCATAGGCCAAACGGCGCCCGGACGGCGCGTCAAAGTAATCAGTATTTTGCATGTATCCCTCGCCTGGTCATTCAGACACAGACTTGGATAATTAAGCCAGTGACTGCAACCCAGCTATCCCAAGAATGCTGGATCACTCATCTGCTTAGGCGATAGAACCCAAGGTTTGCTCAAGATTGGACAGGCTCACAGCCTTTTCTTCACCTTGTGCCTCTGGCGGGATGCTTTCAACCGCCTTCTCACCTGCGTCAGGACCATCCCAAGAACGCCGGTCTATCGATTTTATTTCCCCATTGGACCCACTCATGTCATCACCTTGAACCAATTAAACATAGAAGAAAGCACCGTTTCCCTCCTCGACGTTAGCAAACACCAGAGAATTTAATAATCTCTTTTTGTGTCACTTTGTTTCTGAGTGTTGCGCACGGCACATGCCCCAACCGCAACAATCGACTGACCATCAACGATATGTGGCGCAGTTGAACGATGTGGAATCACAATGGCTTGACTTGTCCGTGACGAGCCGCCAAATAGCGCAACGATATAACCCGCAACCGGGCGTTCCGTGGGCGCCAAACCGACGAGGAGAGCCGAGCATGGCACAAATCTCTTTGACATTCCCTGATGGCAATGCACGCCAATATGAGGCAGGAGTTACCGCCGCTGCCGTCGCTGCAGATATTTCTAACTCATTGGCAAAAAAGGCTATTTCTGCCCATGTCGATGGCGCTCACTGGGACCTTCAATGGCCCATTGAGCATGACGCGAAGATCGCGATCAACACCATGAAGGACGAGCTGGCAGCCAATGAACTGGTCCGCCATGACCTGGCCCACATTATGGCCCGCGCCGTGCAAGAGATTTGGCCTGAGACGCAGGTCACGATTGGCCCTGTAATCGAGAACGGCTGGTACTATGACTTTGACCGCGCTGAGCCATTTACGCCTGAAGATCTCGGTCACATCGAGAAAAAAATGAAGGAAATCATTAATCTGCGCGACGCTGTTCGCACAGAAATTTGGCCTCGCGACACGGCAGTTGCGTATTATGAGGCCAATAATGAGCCTTATAAAGTCGAATTGATCGAAGCGATTCCCGGCGATGAACCCCTGCGGATGTAT
The DNA here is from genome assembly GCA_038531775.1 of Pseudomonadota bacterium. Classification (GTDB taxonomy): domain Bacteria; phylum Pseudomonadota; class Alphaproteobacteria; order Rhodobacterales; family Rhodobacteraceae; genus Roseovarius. The sequence goes on from JBCBBI010000028.1 coordinate 16,272, forward strand.
TGGCATGGCGACTGGCAGGACCTTTGCCGAGGTCCCCACCTTCAGCACACAGGGCAAGTTCCGGCAGACGCGTTCAAACTCATGTCGGTGGCCGGGGCCTATTGGCGCGGTGATAGCGACCGAGCCATGCTCCAACGCATCTACGGCGTGGCTTTCACCAGCAAGGAGAAGCTCAAAGCGCATCTGACAATGCTGGAAGAGGCCGCCAAGCGGGATCACCGCAAACTGGGGCGCGAAATGGACCTGTTCCATTTTGAAGAACACGCCCCCGGCTCTGTCTTCTGGCATCCTGCCGGTTGGCACCTTTTCCAGACCCTGATCGATTACATGCGTCGCCGTCAGGATGCTGTTGGTTATGTCGAGGTGAATACGCCTGACATTATGGACCGAGCGCTTTGGGAAACCTCCGGTCACTGGTTCAACTACATGGAAAATATGTTCCTCGCGAAAACGCATGATGAACGGGACTATGCGCTTAAGCCGATGAACTGCCCGGGCCATATGATGATCTATAATCATACCCTGCGCAGTTACCGCGACTTGCCAATGAAAATATCTGAGTTTGGCAAGGTCCACCGATATGAGCCTTCGGGCGCGCTGCATGGGCTGCTGCGCGTGCGTAGCTTTACCCAAGACGACGCGCATATCTATTGCACGCCCGAACAGCTGACCGACGAATGCCTGAAAGTGAACGACCTTATCCTGTCGATCTACAAGGATTTCGGCTTTGAGGACGTGCATGTAAAGCTCTCGACCCGGCCAGAAAACCGGATCGGCAGTGACGAAAGTTGGGACCTTTCGGAGGGCGCTCTGAAGACCGCGCTGGACCGGGCGGGTATGAGCTATTCTATTTTTGAAGGTGAAGGCGCGTTTTATGGGCCAAAACTGGAATACGTGTTGCGCGATGCCATCGGGCGCGATTGGCAATGCGGCACCCTTCAGGTGGATTACAATCTGCCGGAACGCTTCGGTTCAACCTACGTCACGCCAGCGGGCGAGAAAGAGGCGCCTGTTATGCTGCACCGGGCGCTCTTTGGTTCGCTTGAACGATTCACCGGCATTCTCATCGAAAACTGGGAAGGCAAGCTGCCATTTTGGCTTGCGCCACGCCAAGTTGTTGTCGCCTCCATTATTTCTGAGGCGAACGAGTATGTTCAGAAGGTGACAGATACTCTTCGCGCCGCTGGTATCAGGGCCGAAGCTGATCTTCGCAATGAAAAGATCAATTACAAGGTGCGCGAGCATTCGCTCAGCAAGGTGCCGGTTATTCTGGCCTGCGGTATGCGCGAGGTGGAGGAAGAAACAGTTTCCGTGCGCCGGCTAGGCTCCAAGCAGTCGAGTGTTGTAACCCTAAAAGAGGTTACTGAAACGCTGGTTAACGAGGCGCTTGCCCCTGATATGCGCTAAAAGTGAGCCTTTGGCTCATCTGGTTTGCCCGCTGCAATAGCGAGCAAGCCGCCAAGAGCGGTGAAGCCGATAGGAAAAATCGTAAACACACCAATGTTGAAGGCATATGCCATCATCCCTGCCGATATCAGCATAAGTACGCCGCCCCACAAGGCACGTGCCTTTGACATTGCTCCCCCAGCGATGGCCAGGATTGGCGCCAGAAAGCTCACAGTGCGAATAAGACCCACGCGATCGACCTGTTCGGCGATGCCTTCGACTTCACCATACTGATCGATCAATTCAGTATAACCATAGCTGAAAAAGCCGATCACGAGCGCCATAAGCCCGCCAATTATCCCCAACATCAGGGCCGCATTACGCATGACCTTCTCCTTCGAACCGTTGTTTGTATACGGGTCTCGCAAAGCTTAGCCAAGCAACGCATCCTGCACATCCTTGCCCCACCCAAGATAATACGTGCCGTCCTTTTCAATAAGCGGTCGTTTCATCAGCGCGGGATGTGCCATCAAAAGATCAATAGGCACCGCTTGCCGTTCGGTTTCGGAAAGCCCGCGCCAAGTGGTCGAACGCGTGTTCAAAAGGGCGTCCCCTAAGGCCTCATGTGCAGATTTTAGCACATCTTTAGGGATGCCATCTTGTCGCACATCTACGAATTCAACATCCTTCAATGATTTCATTGCTTTACGGCACGTATCACAATTTTTAAGCCCATATAGGAACATCGATTTTCGCCCTTCTTTTCGGCCCAGAACCAGGCATTTTTCTTCAACTAAATGTGTGTCACTTGCTTTTTTTGCAGATCGCACAATCTATTCATGCGTGCAGTAGGGTGAACTGCAATCTGCCTCAAGCTATTTTTGGTAGCGCAGCTTGCCCGTTGCAGAACGCGCCGGTCTCGCCGGTAATACGAAGTCTAAAAGGAGAAGCGGCATGCCTAGTGGCACCGTGAAATGGTTTAACACTGCAAAAGGTTATGGATTTATTGCGCCCGATGAGGGCGGAAAAGACGTGTTCGTCCATATAAGCCAGGTCGAACGCTCTGGTCTCAAAGGTCTGACTGACAATCAAAAAGTGACCTACGAGCTGCAAGATGGTCGTGATGGGCGACAGATGGCAGGCGATATCGTAATCGTCTGAGGTCGCAAAACTGTCAGGCGCACAACCTTGCGCCTGGTCAAAGCTGTTACCACCGGCATTTAACGCCAGTGGCATCTGATGCGCGGGTAAGTAAAAAACGGTCTTCCGGGGCTGACCAAAAGCCCCTCATAGCCGCGCCCGAAACACCTTTCAGATCCCCGAAAGCCAAATAAAGCGGTCGTCAAATCACCACAGCCTCAGGTATTCCACAAGCTCACATTTTGGCGCGTCCTCACGCAGACTAATGCGGGCACAAGCGCGCCATTCCTCTTGGCTTATATCTGGGAACCACGTGTCAGCACCCTCTACTTGCAGGGTTACTTCGGTGATCAATAGCCGGTCTGCCAATGGCAGCATGGCCTTGTAAATCCCGGCACCACCAATGCCATACACCCGTGCATGCCCGGCAGCATAGGCCGCCTCCACGGCCGCATCGACCGAGTCAAAGACATGCTCCGCTCCATCAGGGTGACCTGATGATACCACGATATTCAGCCTGTTTTTCAATGGCCGATAAGGCAAGCTATCCCAAGTGCGTCGCCCCATAATGATTGCAGCGCCTGTGGTTTCGCGTTGGAAAAATTTCAGATCCTCAGGCGCATACCAAGGAATATCACCATCCCTGCCAATCGCGCCATTCCGGTCGCGGGCAACTACAAGCGACAACATCAGACAGCCACCGGGGCGGCGATATGTGGATCGGGGGCATAGTCCCTAATCTCAAAATCCTCGTATTTGAAATCAAAAATCTTTGGCACAGGACGCACGATTTTGAGTTTTGGCAGTGGCTTGGGCTCTCTCGACAACTGCAGACGAACTTGATCAAGATGGTTTTGGTAAATATGCGCGTCGCCCATCGTATGTACAAAAGTCCCCGGTTTAAGTCCTGTCACATGGGCCAACATGCACTGCAAAAGCGCATAGGACGCGATGTTAAACGGCACGCCAAGAAACATATCAGCGGACCTTTGATAAAGCTGCAAATGAAGTTTGCCTTCAAGCACTCTCACCTGCCAAAGCGTGTGACAAGGCGGCAAAGCCATGTCAGGCACATCGCCCGGGTTCCACGCGGAGACGATCAAGCGACGGCTGTCCGGCGTTGCTTTGATCGCTTGCACCAAATCGGCAATCTGGTCAACTTCACGCTTACGAAATTGCTCGGGATCATCTGTTGGCTCCAGTGCCGGAAAGCGTCGCCATTGTTGTCCATAAACGGGGCCAAGATCACCGTTTTCATCAGCCCACTCATCCCATATCGAAACGCCGTTTTCCTTTAGGTATGCGATATTTGTCTCGCCGGAGAGAAACCACAAAAGCTCATAAATAATTGAACGCAAATGCAATTTCTTAGTGGTTACTAATGGAAACCCATCGGCAAGGTCATAGCGCGACTGCAAACCAAAAGCCGAGATTGTACCTGTTCCGGTTCGATCAGATGAGGGTGTGCCAGTTTCAAGCACATGGTTCAAAGCCTTATGATACTGCTTCATTTCGCTGTACCGTCCTTCATCCGATTTGCAATGCGAGTCGCGCCCTACTCTATCTTGAGGTGGTGCAAAAAAAAACAGCTACATGATGTGGGCAATATGCGAATTTTTTAACCGACGATCTTCGTGGATGACCGCACACGCAAATTTGCTCTTTACTGCGTCTGGCAAGCTGGACACAGGCGTGCATTCCATTACCATTTGAATAGAAGATATCGGAGAAACGCTGATGGGATTGCGGTACTTGCACACGATGGTGCGGGTCAAAGACCTTGAAAAATCTATGGCATTTTACAAATTGCTTGGCCTGAAGGAAACGCGAAGGTGGGACAATGAAGGAGGTCGGTTCACACTGATTTTTCTGGCACCCGAAGGTCAGGAGGAATGCCCCGTTGAACTCACCTATAATTGGGACGGGGATGAGGCGTTACCCTCAGATAGCCGCCATTTTGGGCACCTAGCTTATGCCGTTGATAATATTTATGAAACCTGCGCTCATCTGCAAGAAAACGGCGTCACAATCAACCGCCCACCTCGCGATGGGCGCATGGCCTTTGTCCGCAGTCCTGACAATATATCCGTCGAACTGCTGCAGGCAGGTGAGTCACTACAGCCTCAAGAGCCGTGGCTCAGCATGGAGAACACGGGCAGTTGGTGAGACCGATCGCATGGGTCTTTGCCCTCATCATGGGCAGTGCAACAACGGGTGCATTCGCATCTGAGTGCAGACTAGCTTTGGTGCTTGCTCTGGATGTTTCTTCTTCCGTGGATTCTCAAGAGTATGACTTACAACGTGTCGGTCTCGCCGCCGCACTTGACGCAGATGACGTGCGCCATGCCATTCTTGCAGGGGGATCGGGCTATGTCGCGCTATCGGTTTTTGAGTGGTCCGGATTCTCGCAGCACGATCTGAAGCTGGACTGGACCATACTGGACAGCCAGTCGGCGATCACAGACGCAGCCGGCGTTTTGGCAAAGATGCAGCGCAGCGAAGATGAATTTCCAACATCGATGGGTGCGGCGATGGTTTACGCCGCAGGATTACTTAAACAAGCGCCCCGGTGTCGACGGCAGGTGATTGACGTTTCCGGCGATGGTATAAATAACTATCGCTACGGACCACGTACCGCCTATCGACATTTTCCATTTCAAGACATTACCGTGAATGGCCTAGTGATTTTGGGTCATGATCCCAATGTATTGCCTTTTTACCGCGCGAATGTAGCGCATGGGGCTGGCGCTTTCGTTATGACGGCCCAAGGCTTTGATCAGTTCCGCAATGCGATGACACGCAAACTTTACCGTGAGATCAATGATGCGGTTATTGGGCAGGCAATCCCAGTGAGCCCGAAGGGATGAGGCATCTACTGTCGGTCATCTGTCTGCTTTTGGTCTGCTCTGGCGGTCAATTGAGCGCGCAATGCCGGCAGGCGCTCGCGCTTGGGCTCGATGTCTCGGGCTCGGTTGATGTAGAGGAGTACCGGCTACAGCTTGACGGTGTAGCTGCTGCGCTGGCGGACCCAGAGGTTCAAGCCGCCTTTTTTGCAATGGAAGATCTGCCTGTACGGCTGATGGTCTATGAATGGAGCGGACTTTGGGATCAGACGATCATCGTCCCATGGACCAACATCACCGGTGCAGAGCAACTCGCAATTGTGGCGCAGCGCCTGCAGCAAGACAGAAAGCGCTTGGCCAAAGACGGCTCAACAGCGATCGCGGCGGCCATGCGATTTGGGGCCGCGGAACTTATGGCGCAATCTGAGTGTTGGCAAAAAACACTCGACATTTCCGGCGATGGTCCTGCCAATTTCGGCGAACACCCGAAGTCAGTCACATCGGAAGAAATTGGCTTCATCACAATCAACGCACTGGTGGTGCTGCCGCTCGGGCGAGCGAACACGACAAAAAACCTGACGAATGTGAAGACGCTCGAAACCTATTTCCGCAGCTTCGTTTTGCGTGGTCAAGGTGCTTTTATTGAACCGGCCAGCGACTATACAGATTTCGCACGAGCCATGCGTCAGAAGCTCATCAAAGAGTTGCAACTGCCCAATCTGTCAGATTTGGGCAACATGCACATGGAGCAAAAAGCGATCAAACCGCGTCAATATCTGCCGGGACTGCACCAATAATTACGGCTCTGAGACGCCAATTTTGATCCCCAACGCTTGGCATAACAATCTCGCCTAAAAGTCTTGGGCGCAGCTATCAATAAATGTATCGGATCTGATCGGTCCAATAACGCTCAACCCGCCTTAGGAGGCTGGTGATTTGATCAATACCGTCATGGGTGACAACGGCTTTCGTCTGCAGCCCCTCGGCATGGCGTTCGAAAAGCCCCTCAACCATATCGCGGATTTTACGGCCCTTCTCGGTCAGGCGTACGCGTACGGAACGACGGTCAATCTCACAACGCTGGTGATGCATGTATCCCATTTCGACCAGCTTCTTCAGGTTATAACTTACGTTGCTGCCCTGATAATAACCGCGAGATTTCAACTCACCGGCGGTGACTTCGTTGTCACCCACATTAAACAAAAGCAACGCCTGCACTGCGTTGATCTCGATCACGCCGAGGCGTTCGAATTCATCCTTGATCACATCCAACAACAGCCGGTGCAAACGTTCTACCAATGCCAAAGCGTCTAGATAGCCCGTCATGAACCCGTCGATCTTCACCGGCTGGGGCATCTGCGATTGAAAACTCATTATACATCTCCGTGAGATACTGCTCGGGAGGTATATGACGGAAAAAACCCAACAATCAGTTAAGCAAACCCCTTAGAATTTAAAATGCAATGCAGTTTAAAACTGACTACCTAATCATTGAATTTTCGTAATTTTTTCTGATAATTTCTATCAAAGCCGCAATGCCTTCAGGAGGCGCACTCTGGCCACTGACCCATTCATAGAGGTCCTGGTCGTTCTCTTCCAAAAGCGCGTCATAGCGCTCTAATTCCGCTTCTGAAAGCTCTGCCATACAATTATCGGCAAAACTGAGCAGCAGAAGATCCATCTCTTTGATACCACGTCTCATGGAACGCATGCGCAATCGCTTGAGCCTTATTTCGCGCGTTTCAGGCACCAAATTCTTCCATCAGGGAACTGCGCAGGGTTTGTTCGAGGCGGTTGAGCCGGTCGGAGGCATCCGCGATCTGTGTCTGCAAATCACGCATTTCCGCAAGAACGTCGCGAAGCTGTGCCTTTACCGGCATGCCCTCAACGGGCGCATCCCCGGCCTCACTCTCGCCGGTTATCAACCAGGCAAGCGAAACATTAAGCAAACCAGCCAGCATAGAAAGGCGGTTGGCGCGTGGTTCATTCAAGTCGTCCTCCCAGCCCTGCAACGTCTTGAGCTTAACACCGAGCCGGTGTGCCAAGTCCTTTTGGCTCATACCCGCCGCCTCACGCGCGCCCGCTAGCCGGTCACCGAATGTCGTGACCTCAGGATCGAACCAGTCCAAGTTACGTTGTGCGCTCATCAGCAGCCTTCCTCGGCTTTTCGCCCTGATTTTCAATTCTTGAACCCGTCTCTCGCATTGCTTACGAGAAAGCAGGCGTAAAATCCACAGGGGCCGCGACATGAATCTTCTATCAGCGACACTTTCACGCGTAAAACCATCCCCAACAATGGCAATTTCAGCGCTCGCTATGGAAAAGAAGGCCGCAGGCGAAGATGTCATTGGACTTAGCGCCGGTGAGCCCGATTTTAGTACGCCCGAGAATATCCGTGACGCGGGTATTCGAGCGATCCAAGACGGTAAGACGCGCTACACCCCTCCCGATGGCATTCCAGAACTTAAACAGGCTGTATGCGATAAGTTTCAGCGTGACAACGAACTCAACTATTCACCCAAGCAGGTCAGCATCGGCTCAGGCGGCAAGCAGATCCTCTACAACGCGCTTATGGCGACGCTTAATCGCGAGGATGAGGTTTTGATCCCGGCGCCTTACTGGGTCAGTTACCCCGATATGGTGCTCCTCGCGGGCGGCAAACCGGTGGTGGTTGAGGCGGGAATTGAAACCAATTTCAAACTCACGCCCGGAGCGCTCGAAGCGGCGATAACACCAAAAACACGCTGGTTTATCTTCAACTCACCCTCTAATCCAACTGGCGCGGGCTATAGCTGGGATGAGCTCAAGGCACTCACTCAGGTGCTGATGCGACATCCCCATGTTTGGATCATGACGGATGATATGTATGAGCATCTGGCGTATGGCGATTTCCGCTTTTGCACACCAGCGCAGGTCGAGCCGGGCCTTTATGATCGGACGCTGACCTGCAATGGCGTATCTAAGGCCTACGCAATGACGGGCTGGCGCATCGGTTATGCAGCGGGGCCAGAAGAGCTTATCGGCGGCATGCGCAAAATTCAGTCGCAATCCACATCCAACCCATGTTCCGTTAGCCAATGGGCCGCCATCGAGGCGCTCAACGGCACCCAGGACTTCATTCCAAAACACAATGAGATCTTCGTGCGCCGTCGCGATCTTGTGCTTGACGCGTTGCGCTCCATTCCTGGGATTGAATGTCCGACGCCCGACGGCGCGTTTTACGTCTATCCTTCGATTGCCGGGTTGATAGGCAAGACCACTGCGGCAGGCGCAAAAATCGACAGCGACGAGGCATTTGTCACCGCTTTGTTGGCGGAAACCGGCGTTGCCGCTGTTTTCGGGGCAGCCTTTGGTCTCTCACCAAATTTCCGTATTAGCTATGCCACGTCTGATGACGCCCTGAAAGAAGCCTGTGCGCGGATCGCCGCATTCTGCGGAGGAATGATATGAAAAACGAACGCATCACGGCCAATCTCCCAAGCATCGATTTTGACGAAACCGAAGCCTTTTATGCAAAGCTCGGATTTCAAACCTCCTACAAGGGTGACGGTTGGATGATACTTAAACGCGGGACCCTGGAGGTTGAGTTTTTCCCTCATCCCGATCTCGATACATCAACGAGCTGGTTTTCCGCCTGCATGCGACTGGACGGAATCGACGAGATGTTTAAAGAATGGGTCGAACTGGGGCTGCCGACCGAGGGCAATGACTTGCCACGCCTGGGCCCGCCTGTAAAATTTGAGAACGCACCGCGAATGTTTTTCCTGCATGACCCCAACGGCTCACTTTGGCGCGTTCTGGACGACGGAGAGACCGATTGAGCGCTGAACTACCAGATTACTACTTCCGCGTTCGCGAAAATGGCGCCTTCGTTTTTCGTGTCGACACCGAAAACCGCCAACGTCGGATCGAGATGGATCAGATCGCTGTGGTCAACATCCGCAACGGGCAGATTAAACCCCACGGCGAGCGAGAACTTTCTGAAGAGGATATGCGCGTCATTCAGGACTGGATGGACGAGCGGGCCGAATTGCTGGCGGCGCGCGATATCGACGACATTCATCGCGCGGTCGATTACCTGAACACAACTACACATTGGGCGCAGGCGCGTGCCAGTGATGAACAGCTTGAAGATGTAACCGACGCGCTTCTGCTTGCCATGCATGACCTGAGAACAGTGCTGGTACGCAAGAAAGCGGATCGCTTGATCGGGGATGACAAGTCCTGAACAGAAGCGCCAACCAATTTTCTTTCAAAGAAAATTGCCAAAAATTTTTCAGAGATTTTTGCGCGCAAAAGGTAAAATCCGACCGAGACTAAGAGTTCTGATGAGCGATGAGCCGCTTGCGAAGCTCTGTTTTCAAAACCTTGCCATAGTTGTTCTTGGGTAGCGCATCGCATTCAAAATAAGCGCGCGGACGTTTGTAGCGCGCGATATGCGCCAGACAATGTGCGTCGAGAGCCGTTTCATCCAGACCGTCTTTGGCCACAATAAACGCAACAACCTCCTCACCCCACTCCTCTGATATGCGACCAACAACAGCGGCTTCGCAAACCGTCGGGTGCATCAACAATGCCTCTTCCACCTCTCGCGGATAGATGTTGTTACCCCCCGAGATGATCACATCCTTCGAGCGATCCTTTAGCGTGAGATAGCCTTCTGCGTCTATCTCTCCCATGTCGCCTGTGCGCAACCAGCCGTCCCGCAGCGCTTCTGCAGTGGCCTCCGGATTACGCCAGTAGCCGGGCATGACCAGTTCGCCGCGGACCATGACCTCGCCCTTCGCGTCGGTTTTTATCTCAACGCAAGACTGCGCCTTTCCAACGGACCCCAAACGGGCCTGCCAATTGGGGTGGCTGCGGCCCGCAATGTCATTGCGCGACAAGGCGGTGATTGCCATCGGAGCTTCACCCTGGCCATAGATTTGAATGAAGACAGGGCCAAAATGGTCCGATGCCTCGATAATATCTGCCACATACATTGGCCCACCGCCATAAACGACGCTTCTCAAACCATCCCCACGCTTGCCTGCTTCAATCGCGTGCGCTGTGAGCCGCTTGATCATCGTGGGCGCGGCAAATAAATGCGTGCGTCCAAAATGAGCGGCCAAACGCAAAACCTCTGCAGGATCAAAACCGGCCGACTCTGGCACTACATGACGTGCGCCCTGCATGACGTGGACAACCGCGTAAAGACCTGCACCATGGCTCATCGGGGCCGCGTAGAGTGTGGCGTCTTCAGAGCTGACCTGATCCACCGATGTCAGATAACTCTGCGTCATCGCGTGCAACATTTGATGCGTGATCATGACGCCCTTTGGTCGCCCTGTTGTGCCAGACGTGTAGAACAGCCATGCCAAATCGTCTGGTGCAAGGTCTATGGGAGAATGCTCCGGCCCGGTGATTTCCGCCGGATGCAAGAGAACCAAATTTCGACTTCGCTCCGCCAAAGCATCTATCTGCGCGCCCTGAGCTACGCATAGTTTGACCCCAGCATTGCAGCATATCCAAAGGGCTTCCTTGGCATGCAAGCGGGCATTGATTGGAACCGCTACAGCACCAGCATACCAACAACCAAAAAGCGCAATCAAATAATGCGGGCTGTTATCCATGAAGATCGCAACACGGTCTCCTGAAGCCACACCGCGCGAATGCAGCCCACCAGCAAACCTACCAGCCGCCTTATGCAATCCGGCATAATCGCAGACGAGATCAACGCCTTGATAAAGAGCAGGCGCATCAGGCCGATCCTTTGCCTGCCTTATCAGAAATTCTGCGACATTCATGGCAAATCAAGCCGTCCAAATTGGCACCTCAACCACAAAATTTGCGATATTGCGATATGCAAAGGCATATTCCCCTCGTATTCGGCATTAAAATAGCCCAATTTGGCAGTCAATGGGCGCTTTTCTCATGCCAGGCTTTAGCTTATAAGCGCGCAAAAATTACTGTGCAGCCTTCGTATTTCGACGCGCTGCTTCGAGGAGACGGGATGTCCGATACCCCCAAAAAGAAAGCGCATGAGGCCGATGTCGCCTTTATTAAAGCGCTGGCAGAACTTTTGAATGACAACCAACTGACAGAGCTAGAGGTTAAACGCGAATACGGGGCAGACGACACCCTTAATGTCCGCGTCAGTCGCAAGCAAAAGGTCGTCTCACAAGCTATTGCTTCACCTGCAGCCATTGCGACCACCGCACCTGCACCCGCTACGGCGCCACATGCGACAACGCCAGAGGCAGACACGGGAGAGGATCCAGCCAACCATCCAGGTGCTGTGACCTCACCAATGGTGGGCACCGTCTATATGCAGGCTGAGCCAGGCTCCCCCGCTTTTGTCAGCGTCGGCGCGCAAGTGGCCGAAGGCGACACGCTTTTGATCGTTGAGGCGATGAAAACCATGAACCATATTCCAGCCCCACGTGCGGGCACTGTGAAGCGCATCATGGTCGAGGACGGCGCCGCGGTTGAATATGGCGCGCCGCTCATGATCATCGAATAGGCGGGCAGATGTTCAACAAAATCCTTGTGGCGAACAGAGGCGAAATTGCCCTTCGCGTGATCCGTGCCGCCCGGGAGATGGGCATAAGCTCGGTCGCGGTTCATTCAACTGCAGATGCGGATGCGATGCATGTGCGTATGGCAGACGAATCCGTCTGCATTGGTCCGCCGCCAGGCTCGGAGAGCTATCTGTCGATCCCGGCAATCATCGCGGCCTGCGAGGTTACCGGCGCTCAGGCGATCCATCCAGGCTATGGCTTTCTCTCAGAGAACGCGAGCTTTGTTCAGATCGTTGAGGACCACGATTTGAACTTTATCGGACCAACAGCCGAACACATTCGCATCATGGGTGACAAAATCACCGCCAAGGACACCATGCAAGACCTCGGCGTGCCCTGCGTTCCCGGCTCCGATGGTGGGGTGCCGGATCTCGCGACCGCACGCGCCCTTGGTGAGGAAATGGGATATCCGATTATCGTGAAGGCCACTGCCGGTGGGGGCGGTCGCGGCATGAAGGTGGCAGAGACCGCTGCCGATATAGATATGGCATTCCAAACCGCGCGCTCAGAGGCTAAAGCAGCCTTTGGCAACGATGAGGTTTATATTGAGAAGTACCTCACCACGCCGCGCCACATCGAAATTCAGGTTTTTGGCGATGGCAAAGGCAAAGCGGTGCACTTGGGTGAGCGGGACTGTTCGTTGCAAAGACGGCACCAAAAGGTGTTTGAAGAGGCCCCCGGCCCCGCGATCAGCCCCGAGGAACGCGAGCGGATCGGTAAAATCTGCGCTGATGCTGTGGCCAAGATCAACTATATCGGCGCGGGCACTATCGAGTTTCTCTATGAGCAGGGTGAGTTCTATTTCATCGAAATGAACACCCGGCTTCAGGTCGAGCACCCGGTGACCGAGGGCATTTTTGGCGTCGATCTCGTGCGCGAACAAATTCGCGTGGCGGCAGGCCTCGATATGTCATTTGGCCAAGATGACCTAGAGATTAACGGCCATGCCATCGAAGTGCGACTGAATGCCGAAAAGCTCCCGGAGTTCGCACCGCGCCCAGGTACGATCACGCAATTCCATGCGCCTGGTGGGCTTGGCGTACGCATGGACTCAGCGCTTTATGATGGCTATTCGATCCCTCCCTATTACGACAGTTTGATTGCCAAACTCATCGTCCACGGTCGCGACCGACCTGAGGCACTGGCGCGTCTCAATCGCGCACTTGGAGAGTTGATCATCGACGGGATTGAAACCACTGTGCCGCTTTTTCATGCGCTTTTGCAGGAACCCGACATTCATTCGGGCGATTACAATATTCACTGGCTTGAAAGCTGGCTAGAGCAAAACTTGAACGACTGAATTTAGCGCTAAGCCTTTGCCAAAAGGACGTGTTCCTCTAGCTTTGTGACCAAATGCTAGTAAAGCCTTTTGCCTTTAACCTGAGGCACCAGCTATGGGCGAAAGGCGCGCAATATATGGCCAGTGTGCTGCGCATCGCGATGAGCTTTGATACAGGTTTATCGCGCGCCGCTTTAGGCAAAAGGATTTAGGAACTCCAACAACATGAGCGCGCGCCGCGAAATCATCTCTCCTGAAATGCTTTTGCAGGCCTACGCGTCGGGGATTTTTCCTATGGCGGAGTCCCGCGATGACCCAGAACTTTTCTGGGTCGATCCGCAAATGCGGGGCGTCTTGCCTCTTGATGGGTTCCACACGTCCAGGTCTCTCGCGCGGCGCATTCGCAAGGGTGATTTTGAGGCAACACTGAATCGCGATTTTGAAGGCGTACTAGACGCCTGTGCGGACCGCCGGGATACATGGATCAGCGGCCAAATACGCGAACTCTACGTGACACTTTTCAAAATGGGACACGCGCATTCACTTGAAATCTGGGAGGATGAAACGCTCGCCGGAGGCGTCTACGGTGTGGCGCTTGGTGGTGCATTTTTCGGCGAAAGCATGTTTTCTAAACGCACAGATGGATCAAAGCTCGCACTTGCGCATCTGGTTGTGCATCTGCGGCGATGCGGTTTTGTGCTTTTTGACACGCAGTTTCTAACCAAACATCTTGCAAGCCTCGGCGCCGTTGAAATTCCACGTAATGTATACCGCGCTCTGCTTATGGAATCGCTTGAGATAAGGGCCGATATGATGTGGGAACCACTACGGAAACTTAAGACTTAGTGCCACGCATCAGGTGCAGCGCAGAACCCAAATATCATAACGCGGATGCTCAAATGGGTTAAGCGCGGGCGAAGACGCGATCATCCACCCAGCGAAAACCGGGCGTTCGGTATCACTCTCATGCACCGTCAAATAAGCAAAGGCATCGCCGCTTGGATTACCGGAGGGATATCTGCACTCGCCTAGCTCAACCCGCAGATCGCCGATATTATTCGCCGACGCGTTCGCAATTTCGATATCCGCGCTCTGGCTATTAATGCGGTCCAGCCAGCGTAGGACGGCACCATTGCCCCGTTCCGCGCTCTGCTGCGCTGCTGCCCCTTGGGCCAGTGTAGCAATGAGAAGAAAAGCCAACGCTCGCATGGTTATTCGCTATCGTCACCGGCCACGAATTTAGTCAAAAGGCCAATGAGGCTCACCGAGCCTTGGGTGAATTCAATTTCGTCACCTGCTGCCAGAGCAAAGGGTGAACCGCCGGGAAGAATTTCAACGAAGTTACCGCCGAGTAAGCCTTCTGAGCTGATAGCCAGCGCGCTGTCTTCGGGCACTTCGATATCTTCTCGTACGCTGATCGTAGCCATCGCCATGTAAGTTTCTGGATCAAGCTCCATAGCGTTGACCCGTCCAACTTTAACACCAGCAAGCCGAACATCTGTACCCACATCAACGCCATCTGCACTTCGGAAACTGGCCGTTAAAGGATATTCTGATGTGCCTGAGGAAAAGCCGGTTGCTTGCCCTGCATAAAAAAGAAAACCCGCTGCGATGGCCAATACCACCCCACCAACAGCGACCTCGGTCATGTTTTCACTGGCCATTGGACCCACCGCTCTTTGTTTTTCTGATTTTGATATGCCGCAGAAAGCGGCTCAGGTCCAGCACTCAGCGGTACAGATGACCGCAGGTCCCTCAATTTGGCGGAACCTAGCTCGCGCTGGCTTCTTCTTTGTCAGGGTCGGTATGCACCATAAGTGGCGCTTTATCAGAGGTTACGGCCTCTAGATTGACAACGACTTCCTCGACCCCTTCCATACCCGGCAAATCAAACATCGTATCTAGCAGGATATCCTCAAGTATAGACCGCAGACCCCTTGCACCGGTCTTACGCTCAATCGCGCGCTTGGCAATCGCACTCAGCGCGTCGTCGGTGAAACTCAACTGCGCACTCTCCAGCTCAAACAAGCGCTGATACTGTTTGACCAGGGCATTTTTGGGTTGTGTCAAGATCGTCACAAGCGCGTCTTCGTCCAAGTCTTCGAGCGTGGCGATGACAGGCAGACGACCAACAAATTCAGGGATCAAGCCAAATTTGAGGAGGTCTTCAGGCTCAAGGTCCTGGAAAATCTCTCCAACATTACGCTCTTCCGCATCACGCACATCGGCACCAAAGCCCATCGCGCTGCCCTTGCCGCGCTGGCTGATGATTTTATCAAGACCCGCAAAGGCGCCGCCGCAAATGAACAGGATATTTGTCGTATCAACTTGCAGGAACTCTTGCTGGGGATGTTTTCGACCGCCTTGGGGAGGAACCGCCGCGACAGTGCCTTCCATCAGTTTCAATAGCGCTTGCTGCACACCTTCGCCCGACACATCACGTGTGATTGACGGATTTTCAGACTTGCGGGTGATTTTGTCGACCTCGTCAATATAGACAATGCCGCGTTGCGCCCGCTCCACATTGTATTCGCTCGCCTGCAACAGTTTAAGGATAATGTTCTCGACGTCCTCGCCAACATATCCCGCCTCCGTAAGCGTTGTTGCGTCCGCCATAGTGAACGGCACATCCAGAATCCGGGCCAGGGTTTGCGCCAGAAGCGTTTTACCACACCCTGTCGGTCCAATGAGCAGGATGTTCGACTTCTGCAACTCGATGTCATTTTTGCCGGAATGGTTCAGGCGTTTGTAGTGGTTGTGAACAGCAACCGACAAGACGCGTTTCGCAACCGCCTGACCAATCACATAATCATCAAGAACGTCGCAGATCTCCCGCGGGGTTGGAACACCGTCGGATGACTTAAGACCTGCGCTCTTGGTTTCCTCGCGGATAATGTCCATGCAAAGCTCAACACATTCATCACAAATGAATACCGTTGGGCCTGCGATGAGCTTTCGCACCTCATGCTGGCTTTTGCCGCAAAAGCTGCAGTATAGCGTGTTTTTGCTATCGCCGCCGGACTTGTTCGCCATCACTATACCTTTCCGAGAGCGTGCACCTGCTCTTTTTATTATACAGCCGATTAGGGCCGCATTACGACTAGCTTAGGGCAGAGCTCCAGGCACCTCAACGCCTAAATCATCAAAAATCATTGCGTCTGCGCCTAGCTCTCTTCATCTTCTCCTTTGGCTCTGTTTTCGACAATCTCGTCGATCAGGCCCCAAGACTTGGCATCCTCAGGAGACATAAAATTGTCTCGCTCAAGCGCCTCTTCAACTTTCTTTAGCGACTGTCCAGTATGCTTGACATAAATTTCGTTAAGACGCCGTTTCAGTTTTAGGGTTTCTTCGGCGTGAATCATTATGTCTGTCGCTTGCCCTTGATACCCACCAGAAGGTTGATGCACCATTACCCTGCTATTGGGCAGCGAAAATCTCATGCCCTGTTCGCCGGCCGTCAGGAGCAGCGATCCCATAGACGCCGCTTGACCAATCACAAGTGTGCTCACCTTTGGGCGGATGTATTGCATCGTGTCATAAATCGACAAACCAGATGTAACAACGCCACCTGGGCTATTGATATACATGGAAATTTCTTTGCTGGGGTTCTCTGCCTCAAGGTGCAGCAACTGCGCCACGATCAAGCTCGACATGCCGTCATGGACCGGGCCGTTGAGGAAAATGATCCGCTCCTTCAAAAGGCGCGAAAAGATGTCATAGGCCCGTTCGCCACGGCTGGTTTGTTCGACAACCATTGGCACGAGGGTGTTCATATATGTCTCGAAAGGATCGTTCATTATCTACTGCCTGCTAGAGATATTCGGGCCTTGCGATCAGGCTAGGCTTGCAGAATCTTAGTGTTGGTGTCGGGGGGCTGCAAGGGCAACTCGCGATTTATCCTAAGTGTTATTTTGCCTGCTGCATGGGCTGTTTAGCCTAAAAACATGGATATTGGTCAAACAGAACCAACCGCGCTAAGGCTAATAAGCTGTTATAAATAATGAAATCGCGCAAAGACCGTCGCGGCATTTGGATCAAAAAAAACCGCGAGTGGTCAAATTGGCGCATTGCGGGTCATGAAATGTCGTTCTAAGAATAAGATGTGTTGCGGGACACATGTTTACTGCGCCTCAGCCAGGCATAGGCCAAGCTGTGTTCCTCAAAATACGAGCATTAGGAGGCGCTCAATGGCAGACGCAGCCGTACACGGCCACGCACACGAAGATACGCGCAGTTTCTTCACTCGTTGGTTTATGTCGACCAACCACAAAGACATCGGAATTTTATACCTCTTTGTATCGGCCTTTGTTGGCCTGCTCTCGGTCGCATTCACCGTTTACATGCGCATGGAGCTGATGCAGCCCGGCGTACAATACATGTGCATGGAGCATCTCGAAAAGGGGTTCGTCTCCGGCTTCATTAGTTCTCTCGCGGCATCTTTGCCGACGGAATGTACCCCTAACGGACATTTGTGGAATGTGATGATCACCTATCACGGCGTCCTGATGATGTTCTTTGTGGTGATCCCTGCCCTGTTTGGCGGGTTCGGTAACTACTTTATGCCGCTGCAGATCGGCGCGCCGGATATGGCGTTCCCGCGTATGAATAACCTGAGCTTCTGGCTTTACGTGGCCGGCACGTCGCTTGGCATAGCGTCAGTCTTGGCTCCGGGCGGCAACGGGCAGCTTGGCTCGGGCGTTGGCTGGGTTCTTTATCCGCCACTCTCCACCACCGAACAAGGCATGTCGATGGACCTTGCGATTTTTGCGGTCCACGTGTCCGGCGCGAGCTCGATTCTCGGTGCTATCAACATGATCACCACCTTTTTGAATATGCGCGCCCCTGGCATGACGCTTTTCAAGGTGCCGCTCTTTGCATGGTCGATCTTTGTAACCGCATGGCTGATCCTGCTGTCGCTTCCTGTGCTTGCTGGCGCGATTACTATGTTGCTGACAGACCGCAACTTCGGCACGACTTTCTTTGATCCGTCTGGCGGCGGTGACCCGATCCTTTACCAGCACATTCTGTGGTTCTTTGGGCACCCCGAAGTGTACATCATCATCCTGCCGGGATTTGGCATTATCAGCCACGTGATAGCGACTTTTGCGCGCAAACCGGTCTTTGGCTACCTGCCGATGGTTTGGGCACTTATTGCCATCGGCGCATTAGGCTTCGTCGTGTGGGCGCATCACATGTACACGGTTGGCATGTCGCTCACTCAGCAAAGCTACTTTATGCTCGCAACTATGGTTATTGCGGTACCGACGGGCGTTAAAATCTTTAGCTGGATCGCCACAATGTGGGGTGGCTCAATCGAGTTTAAGACACCTATGGTCTGGGCTTTCGGGTTCCTCTTCCTCTTCACCGTTGGCGGTGTGACCGGGATTGTTCTCAGTCAAGCCGGCATCGACCGCGCCTATCACGACACCTATTATGTGGTCGCACACTTCCACTATGTGATGTCACTTGGCGCAGTATTTGCGATCTTTGCTGGGATCTATTTCTACTTCCCAAAGATGTCGGGTCGGATGTATCCGGAATGGGCGGGTAAACTGCACTTCTGGATGATGTTCATCGGTGCAAATATCACCTTCTTCCCGCAGCACTTCCTTGGACGTCAGGGCATGCCTAGGCGCTACATTGACTATCCAGAGGCATTTGCTCTTTGGAACTGGTGGTCATCCCTTGGTGCGTTCATCTCTTTCGCCAGCTTTATCTTCTTCTTCTTCGTGATGGCATACTCGCTCACGCGCGGAGCGCGCGTTACGGCGAATAACCCATGGAATGAATACGCTGACACGCTGGAATGGACGCTGCCGTCTCCACCACCAGAACACACGTTCGAAACCCTGCCCAAGCAGGAAGAATGGGATAAGCAGCCCGCACACTAAAAAGATAAAGCCCTGCAGATGCAGGGCTTTATCGCATAAGCACAGGTTTACGCCTACTGTGCGCAGCAAAACATCTTTCTTTTTGCTAAGAATAACCGGTGAGCGCGAGGGGCTAGCGCCTCATAAAAAGACGGGAGCACGAAGGGGCCAAGCGCTCTCTTATCTTTTACAAGCGCGAAAAACGAAACGGGGTTCAAAGTAACAGCCGATCACTGCGTCTTGAACTCACGTTCGCGTGCGCAGACTGGATATGGCCCAACCCCAAAGCGTATATCCCGCCCACAACAATTATTAAGGAAGAGTTTGTGTCCCTCACTCGTCGTCAATTCGCTCGCCTATCACTCGCTGCCGCATCCACAGTAGCGCTCAGCGGCATACCAAGCTTCGCAGGTTCCGATGGGACCCGCAAAGGTAGCTTGTCCGGTCGAAGAGGCTATAGCGTCTCAGGCACCGTTAAAGTCAAAAAAGTAGACGGTAAAACGAAAGTCGTGCTCGCAGACGACTACGTATTCGATCCCTCAAAGAATCCCCCTGACATCAAAATCGGCTTCGGCAACGGTGAGAGCTATGCCAAAGGGTCGAAAATCCACGACAAGCTGACAGTGAAAAAAGGCGAAGCGACCTTTGAGGTACCCGCAGGTATCGACACGGACAAGTATAGCGAGCTTTACATTTATTGTGAGCAGTTCACCGTTATTCTTGCGGTTGCTCCACTCAAGTAACCAGTGCACTTACGCGTTAAAGAAAACCGCCGCTCCCCGGCGGTTTTTTTTTGACCCAATCCGATCCAGCTTTCCGAACCCTGTGCGTTCTGCGAGCGTGTGAAGATGTATACCCAGGATTCGCTTTTTGATCTAAGCTTATGGGGCCGGTTTGGGGTGCTTTGCATCAGCGGCACGCTTTTTGCGTTTTGGCTATATGCCGCGCGTAGATTGCTTTCCGACCGACCCGTATGGATGCGCCTTTTTGGTGCATTCGTGCTTTTCTGGCTGTTTGTCTGGCTTTCGCCGCAAGCCTACTACATGTTCTACCGTCTCATCATCCCGGACCTACCCTTGCAATGGGTGATCTGGCCGCCAGAAGGTCTGCTTGAGACGCTACGACTTTTGGTGTTCCAAGGTCCTGCCACGCTATCGGCCCATGGCAAGGGCCTGCTTGGTTGGGCCTTATTAGTCATACCGTTTTTGCCGGCACTTCAGCGCACACGCGCATAGATGAAACAATCGCGCGGCTCATGCGATATGTTCGGATGCACAAAATACCGCCGCAATACGCCTTCACGCTGCATGCCTGCCTTTTCCATTACGCGCGTCGATGCGAGGTTCTCGACGTCACAAAACGCGAAGGTACGATAAACGCTTGGATCAAGCAGCGCGTGTTCCACCAGAGTGCGCAGAGCCTCACTTGCAATACCCTGACCCCAGATATCCCGGCGCAAGACATAGCCAAATGACACGCCTAGGTTTGACACATGCGCATGCATCATACCCAAAAGCCGCTCCTGCAGCCCGCGAATGACGAAAGCAAAACCGCGATTGTCCTGCCATTCAATATCCACAAGTCGCAGAAACCTTTGGGTATCGTTCACGGCACTATGCGGGCGCCAGCCGAGAAACCGAGTTACAGCCGCATCTGTCGCGTATGCTTCAAAAATCTCTTCCGCATCAACTATTTGCGCCCGGCGCATGACACAACGCGGGGTGTGCATTTCTTCTGGCATTCGATACGTCATACTGACAGCTGGCTTTCCAAATTGCTGGTAGGCCTTCTTCGCACCTGATCGATTGCGCGTCGTAATCCTGCTTTTACGTCCGTCGAAGACCGTGTAATTCCTATCCAACAAACAGTGAAGTAACGCCTTATGTCCAATGAAATTCGACTTGCCTTTGAGCATCCGTCTGCTCGCGCCGACGCCACCGCACCCGACGGTCCCCTAGATCGGATTTCTGTGCGCGATCATGTGGTCGAGGTCGAGATTGGCGCCTTTCAAGCAGAGCGAGGCGTCACCCAACATATCGCCTTCAATATTGTGGTTGAGGTGCGCCCTCTCACCGATCCGATTGATGACGATGTCGATCGTATTCTGAGCTATGACAAAGTGACCGAGGCGATTGCTGCAGAGCTTGCCGAAGAGCGTTTGAACCTGCTGGAAACGCTTGCCGAGCGTATTGCAGAGCGGATCCTGTTTGAGCCGCAGGCAGTACGAACCTTTGTGCGTATCGAAAAGCTTGATCGTGGGCCTGGCGCTTTGGGCGTTGAAATCGTTCGGTCTGTGGAAGACCTCAAGACCAAACCCGCTGCGGCAAGCCATGCCGATATCGCACCGCATCCCCATGTGGTTTACCTGACCAATCCAGCAATCCGTTCGCCCAATCTGGCAAGTTGGCTCGATCAACTAGAGAAACGCGCCGAGCCGGCGATCCTGTGTGTTGGTCATGCTGACATTGATAGCCCAAAGACCGGCCACAAGATGACACAGCGCCGAGTCGACCTTCTGGCGCTAGAGCAAAATGCCTGGGTTTTGGGCGGACGTGATGACCGATGCGTCGTCGTTGGCACCCGAACAGAGCTTGATTGGGCCATGCGAAACGGACAGATCAGCGTTTGGGCCCCTTCGAAAATCGTTCTCGATGCGGTTGATGGACCAACGACAGGCCCTGATGACCCCGTGGCATTGGCAGCCTGGTTTGCCGGCCATATGGAGGCCTCTGACCTGCTTATTATCGGAGACGTCCCACCGGACAACGCTCCGGTACCGGTTCTAATCCAGGA
This sequence comes from Pseudomonadota bacterium, assembly GCA_038531775.1. Classification (GTDB taxonomy): domain Bacteria; phylum Pseudomonadota; class Alphaproteobacteria; order Rhodobacterales; family Rhodobacteraceae; genus Roseovarius. The sequence continues at coordinate 38,143 of JBCBBI010000028.1, forward strand.
TATCGCACAGTCGGGGCTATGACATATTATCGCCCTCTGCCCTGCACCGACAGCGCGAGACCAAAAAACGCTCTGCCCTTGGCTGGCGGCTGGTGCTGGTTTGACCGCGTTGAGCGGATTGAAAGAGAAGGAAGTTCGGGACTTATCAGTGTTGACGAGGTGCCGGAAGAGCAGAGAGAACGCCTAAGCAATGAGCGTGCACGGATTGCTGGGCTGCAATTTGATGCCCCTCGCCTGATGGGCATTCTGAACGTCACGCCAGACAGTTTTTCGGATGGTGGTGTTCACTTCGCAGCGGATCAAGCAATCAAACACTGCCAGAGCATGGTCGCCGCTGGGGCGAACATAATCGACATAGGCGGCGAGTCCACGAGGCCTGGTGCAGAAGAAGTTGAGATATCTGAGGAGAAGCGTCGTACCGCGCCGGTCATTGAGGCTGTGCGTAACCTTGCGGCGCCGATCTCAATCGATACGCGTAAATTTGAGGTTGCCCGCGCTGCGTATGAGGCGGGCGCAACCCTTGTGAACGACGTGTCCGGTCTGGAGTTCGACCCAAAGCTTGCGCCCTTTTGTGTGGAAGCTGGCCTGCCGGTTTGCGTTATGCATTCGCAAGGCACGCCAGAATTCATGCAAAAAAACCCGCGTTACAGCGACGTCGTGCTTGATGTTTATGATTATCTTGAGGTGCGTGTGAATGCCCTTTGTGAGATGGGGATTGCGCGCGAGAAAATCATCATCGATCCCGGCATCGGCTTTGGCAAAACGCTCGAACATAACTTGGCCTTGCTTCAGAACCTGTCGCTGTTCCACGGTATAGGCTGCGCGGTGCTTCTCGGGGCGTCACGCAAACGTTTTATCGGCACCATCGGAGGCTCTGACGAGGCACATAAACGCGTGCCCGGATCCTTAGCTGTAGCGCTGGCTGGGGTCGCGCAGGGAGTACAGGTTTTGCGCGTCCATGACGTTGGAGAAACGAGCGAGGCGATCAAACTTTGGAACGCTGCAACTTTAGGCAGAAAGTGAGCATAAACTGCGTCTAGGTAAGAGACAGAATCAATATCTAGTATGCGATCGCTGGGACGGAATTGGCAGGAGGGGGCCGCAATCATCGAGCGAAAAGCCCGAATTTACTCTCGAAAAACTAACAAAAGCCCATCTTTGTTAACCAAACACGAGCGAATATTTCGTTTTGAAACAGATTGTTGGAAAATAAGTTACAATACAGCCCTTTTAGAGTTAGCAGATCAGTAAAATTTGCGTTATGAAGCAACGTGGGAAGTATGTTGTGTAAGGGGAAAAAATTATGAACATACGTATGTTGGCGATTGCTGCAGCAGTCGCTATTGCGCCTGGTCTTGTTAGCGCGGCTAGCCTGGCACCAGACAGATACTTCGTTAAAGATCTCAACGACTACAGGGCCATTTGGACACCTTCAAATAGCTCAAAGCGCCTTGTTACCGGCGGAAACGCAGGTCGGTATTGGTCTTTTGACGACGTTGTTTTTGACTATCAAGCAGACGGTAGCGCGTCTATGACTGGTCGCGTGGTTAACGTGCCGACGACAAACAGCGGTAACAACCTGTTTTTCGACATTGACTTTCAATTCCAAGAATCCGCAGCCGGTCCAAATGGACCGTATTGCCAGTTTGGACAAATCGGCAATTGTGACGGTGTGGATACTTCCATGTGGACATACTTTTCGCTTCTTAGCGGTTCGTTTACCGGCGGCGGCGATATGGCAGGTCTGACATACAGCGTCACATCCGACATTGGGCACTTGCCTCAGGCTGGCGTCGGCGCTGGAGCGCTGAATGGCCAACAAGAAAAGCTCAGCTTTTCAATGTGGTTTGACTGGACGCTCGATCAGGGCGCAACCACAATCGGCAAATATAAGTTCAACGGTTCAGGGGACTCTGCCGACATAAACGTCAACCTCCATCCTGCACCTCTGCCGGCGGCAGCTTGGTTCTTGCTGGCCGGGGTTGGTGGTCTAGCCTACGCAGGGCGTCGTCGTAAAGCGGCCTGATAATATCAATATACCGGAAAAGGCCGTCCATAGGGGCGGCCTTTTTGTTATTTAAGGGCCATGAGCTTACAAAACAGAGTGATTCCTACAGGACAGATCGTTGCCATCCCAGAACGAGGCACGCTTATGGGCAATCGTGGTATTCTACATGATGATATGCGCGTGCTTCAGACCAGACGCTGGCAACATCCGCATTGGGTGACTTGCGTCCTTAGCTTTAAGAACAGGCACCGGACTGTAATGTCGCCACGCCGCTATACCGAGCTGTTCTTTCTGGATGAACCTACCGCACTCGCGGCTGGTCATAGACCATGTGGTGAATGCAGACGAGCAGATTTTGTCAAATTCAAAGCGCTGTTCAACGCGGCCAACCACACTGAATCCTTGAAAGACATTGATAGGTTGATGCAAGCGCAGAGGGTCACGCGGAGCCGCGATCAAGTGACGTTCAAGGCCGACTGCCGCGCCTTGCCGGATGGCACCTATGTGCTTCATGAGAACTCGCCGCATCTCATATGGAAAGACCGACTTTTGCACTTCACTCCATCCGGCTATGACCACTCCGCAGCAGTCCCCAAGCACGAAGTGACCGTTCTAACGCCTGCCTGCACAGTTAAGACGCTTGCACATGGCTATTGCGCAAAACCGCATCCATCGGCTCTTGCATAGATGGCTTTGATGGGTCGCGCGATACGCGCTTAAAATCAGGCGGATGTCGTACATTTCCAACCGACCAACATAGCAAAATTTGGCAA
>JBCBBI010000029.1:0-39909 GCA_038531775.1 Pseudomonadota bacterium
CAGTTAAGACGCTTGCACATGGCTATTGCGCAAAACCGCATCCATCGGCTCTTGCATAGATGGCTTTGATGAGTCGCGCGATACGCGCTTAAAATCAGGCGGATGTCGTACATTTCCAACCGACCAACATAGCAAAATTTGGCAAAGTGTTGCCAAAATAATAACAGTCACCGTCGAAACAGAAGTATTGTTAAAAATCCTAACCTCGGATTTGACCACGCCCATTGTTTGAGCTACTTGCTTCACACTGGTGACATCTTTGGGTGAATCCAGAGACGAGATGGCGGGCCAAGTCAGTGTCCGCAGTGATTGGACATTGATGACAAAATTTGCTGACCTGAGCCTGAATCCAAAGGTTCTCAAAGCGGTTGATGAAGCGGGCTATGAAAGCCCTACCCCAATTCAGGAGGGAGCTATTCCCCCTGCGTTAGAGGGGCGTGACGTTTTGGGTATTGCCCAGACCGGCACAGGCAAGACCGCAAGTTTCACACTCCCTATGCTGTCGCTCCTGGCGCGTGGCCGCGCTCGCGCGCGCATGCCGCGCAGTTTGGTGCTCTGCCCAACACGAGAGCTTGCAGCTCAGGTGGCCGAAAACTTCGACACCTATTCGAAGTATCTCAAGCTTACCAAAGCACTCCTGATCGGTGGCGTTAGTTTTGGTGAGCAGGATAAACTTATAGACAAGGGCGTTGATGTATTGATCGCAACGCCTGGACGGCTCCTCGATCATTTTGAGCGCGGCAAACTGCTTTTGACCGGGGTGCAGATCATGGTCGTCGATGAGGCGGACCGGATGCTCGATATGGGCTTTATTCCTGATATTGAGCGGATCTTCAGTCTTACACCCTTTACCCGCCAGACGCTTTTTTTCTCTGCCACCATGGCACCTGAGATAGAGCGGATCACCAATACGTTCCTGCAGGCTCCCGAGCGGATTGAAGTTGCCAGGCAAGCAACCGCATCGGAGACTATTGAACAAGGCGTCGTCATGTTCAAACCCTCCCGCCGGGACCGCGCCGATAGCGAAAAACGCAAATTGCTGCGCGCGATGATCGACGCAGAGGGCGAAACCTGCACCAACGCGATCATCTTTTGCAATCGAAAAACAGATGTGGATATCTGCGCCAAATCTTTAAAAAAGTATGGCTATAACGCCGCTGCAATTCATGGCGATCTAGACCAATCGCAAAGAACCAAAACCCTTGAGGCGTTCAGAGGCGGCGAGTTAACTTTGCTTGTGGCCTCAGACGTCGCGGCCAGGGGCCTCGATATCCCATCGGTAAGCCATGTGTTTAACTTCGACGTGCCAAGCCATGCCGAAGATTACGTGCACCGCATCGGGCGCACGGGACGCGCAGGCCGTGAGGGCAAAGCGGTCACGCTCTGCAATCCGCGCGATGAGAAGGCCTTGGCCGCTGTTGAGAACCTTATTCAGAAAGAAATTGCGAGACTGGACAATCCGGTCAAAAGCAAGCCCAAGACAGAAGACGAGGCCGCCGAGAGAAAGCCACGTCGCGGACGGGGCAAAGCGAAAGACGACGCTGTGGAAGACACAGCCGTTGAGGCGAAAGAAAAGACCGAAAAACCATCCCAGTACCACGAGCGCGGTGAGCGGGACAAATCTCGCCGTAAGGTTGTCGGGATGGGCGACCATATGCCAAGCTTTATCGCTATGAGCTTCGATGAGCGGATGGCTGGATAACAGCTCAATCGCAGTTTTTCAGGCGCTGAGCCGACTAATGATAATTGTAACTTCCGGCTTTTTGCCGATCTCGCCATTTGCAGTATTGCGCACGATGCGGCGCAGCTCTTCCTCTAGGCGGTCGTCATCGCCGAGCGTAGCTGATTTCGCGCGCCCCATGAACTGGCTCAGGTCTTCTTCCAGCACATCCACCAGTGGCGCGCGGCTTACGCCCTCCTCCGCCAACCCTTTGATTTCACACCAAGGCTCGCCCAAAGGCTCGTCCTCTTCGTCGAGGATCACATTGACCGTCACATGCCCGTTGAGCGCCATCCGGATACGGTCGCGCACTATGCCATCAAGCGCGCCGATCTTTATCACACCGTCCAGATAGGTCCGCCCAGTTTCCACATAATCGACAACCTCGGCGCGATTTCCGCTTAGGTCAACCACGGTTCCGTTGGGCGCAAGCACGCCTTCAATGCGCGACTCCTTGGCAAGTTTCACGTGTTCGCGCAGATGTCTGTGCTCGCCATGCATTGGTACGATGAATTGCGGCTCAAGCATCTTGTGCAGACGTTGCAGATCGGGCCGATTTGCGTGGCCCGAGACGTGATAAAGCCCGCTACTGTCATCGATAACATCCACCCCCATCTCGCTGAATTGATTGATAATTCTGATGACAGACTTCTCATTACCGGGGATGGTCTTGGAGGAAAACAGAAACGTATCCCCTTCGGTCAGTTCAATGCCGTTGTATTTTCCCTGAGCCAATTGCGCACTTGCCGCGCGCCGTTCGCCTTGGGAGCCTGTGACGATCAACATAAGATTATCCCGTGGGATTTCGCGGGCGTCTTCCGTGCTTACGGTTTTTGGGAAACTGCCCAACACACCCGTCTCAACCGCCGCCTCGATCATCCGTCGCATGGCGCGGCCAAGCAGGCAAATCGAACGCCCGGCTCGCTCTCCCGCTTCTGCGAGTGTTTTCACACGCGCCACATTACTTGCAAAAGTTGTTGCAACAAACATGCCTTTGCTGCCTGAAACGAGCTTTTCAATTTCCGGGCCGACATCGCTTTCAGAACGCCCGCTATTAGAATTGAAAACATTTGTGGAATCACAAATCAACGCTTTCACACCGTCCTTGGCAATAGACGTCCAAAGCTCTTCGTCAAAGGGCTCACCGACAAGCGGGTCTTTATCCACTTTGAAGTCGCCAGAATGGATCAAACGACCGGCGGGTGTGTCGATGATTAAACCCGAGCTTTCGGGAATGGAATGCGAAATCGGCACAAAGCCTACTTTGAATGGTCCGGCCTGCACCACTTCTGGCCAGGCAGACGCCGTACGAACGGCGCGCTCTGGTTGACCCAGCTCCTCCATCTTGCGACGTGCGATATATGCGGTAAAGGCACGCGCATAAATCGGTGCGCCGAGTTGTTCGTAATATTGCGCGACCGCGCCTATGTGGTCCTCATGCGCATGTGTCACAAACACCGCTTCGAGTTGTGAAGAACGTTCGGCAAGCCATTGAATATCTGGAAAAATAAGATCGACGCCGGGAGAGCCGTCCATGTCGGGAAAAGCGACGCCCAGATCGACGAGAATATAACGTTCCTGCCCCTCTGGACCGTAGCCATAGACATAAGCATTCATGCCGATCTCGCCCGCCCCGCCGAGCGCGAGATATGTCAAACGCGCGCTGCTCATCGCCCGCTAATCCTTCTTATTGTGATTATGTATGACAGTGAGGCCATGCATTGTCAGATCATCTCTGATTTCATCAAATAGCAGATCGCCCTGAGCGAAAAGCGGTGCGAGCCCTCCGGTTCCGATGATTTTCATCGGCGTATCATATTCGCCTCTAATCCGTTCGCTGATCCCATTCACCAGCCCGACATAGCCCCAGAAAATACCGGACTGCATACAATCCACTGTGTTGGTGCCAATGACCTTCTGCGGTTTTGTGACATCGACATGTGGCAGGGCAGCCGCCTCCGCATGCAGCGCCTCCAGCGAGAGATTGACGCCTGGCGCGATCACACCACCAACATAGGCACCATCTTCGGCGACCACGTCAAAGGTCGTGGCCGTACCAAAATCCACCACGATCAGGCTTCCACCATAGAGGTCATATGCCCCTGCCGCATTTACGAGACGATCCGGCCCGATCAGGGTGCCCTCATCGACGCGCGGAGGCATTGGCAAGTCACAATCTGGTTTGCCAACAACAATCGGGCGGCAATTGAAAAATCGGTCCGTGAAAACGCGAAGGTTAAAAACCACGCGCGGAACTGTGGACGAGATAATCACATCGGTAATGTTGGCTTCAATGCCGTAATGCTTCACCAGCGTCGAAAACCATGTGAAATAAGCGTCTGCAGTGCGCGCGTGATGGGTGGACGTGCGCAATGTGCATAGGAACTCCTGCCCGTCCCAAATCGAAAACACCGTGTTGGTGTTGCCGCAATCAATCGCCAGAAGCATCAAGCGCCTTTCAAAAAAAGATATCGGCCGCTGGAATCGCATGCCGAGATTTGGCCGTAGATAGAACAAGTTGGCCTCTCTCGTCCACTGTCTCAAAGCGGCCCGTCATCTCGCTATTGGCCGTGCGTGCAGTGATCACCTCGCCAAGCCTCGCCGCGCGATCCAGCCAGGCGCGTCGAATTGGCGCAAATCCTAACGAAATGAAGCTTTGCTCTTGTTGCGCATAACAGCCCGCCAATGCGTCAAGAAAGTCCTCTTGCGTCACATCGATACCTGTCTCTGAGAGCAATGACACAGGACGCATGGCGCGTGTCTCAAGTTTCGCAATTGGCGGTGCTTGCCTAAGATTGACCCCGATACCAATCGCCAGATGCGTCACGTCTGCGCCGACACCAAGGCTTTCAAGAAGGATACCTGCCAGCTTTCCCCCGTTCAAAAGCACGTCATTGGGCCATTTGAGCGCAAGCCCATCGGTCCGACCTGTAACAACTGCGACCGTATCAAAAAGGGCCAACGCCGCCACGAATGAACGCAAGGCCACCCGCTCGGGCGGCTCTTTGGGGTTCAGGACAAGCGTGGCAGCAAAGTTACCTTCTGGGTTGGCCCAAGCGCGCCCGCGTCTGCCTTTGGCCGCTGTTTGCTGCCGCGCCATGATCCATTCCGGGCCTTTCAGGCTTGATGCAACGCGCGCAGCCTCGGCATTGGTGCTATCGACGCTTTCCAATACGCGCCGCCCGTACCCTGTGGGCCAACGACTAACGGACAAGCGCCAACGCCGCATCGCGCGCAACGTCCTCCATGCCCAAAAGCCCCGGGATAGCAATCACCATCAATGCAGCCGCACCCATAAAAACACCCCATCGCAGGGGTGAGCGATTGGTCTCAAGCGGCTCACGCTCTTCTCCAAAATAAATAAGATAGACGATCCGCACATAACCAAAGGCGCCAATAGCATAGGCCAACAACACCGCAAGCGTCAGCCAGAAAAGATCCGCCTCAATAACGGCCTGAAGCACAAAAACCTTGGCCAAAAACCCCGGCAAGGGTGGGATGCCAGCAAGGCACAATAGCAGGATCAAAAGCGCAAGAGCCTGCCCCGGTTGCGCGAAAGCAAAGCGATTGAGAAAATAAAGCGCCGAGACCGGGCGCTTATCGCTTTCCATCGAAAGCACAAAAGCAAAAATGCCGATATAAACGCATACATAAACCAGCAGATAGAGAAGCATCGCAACCGCGCCCTGCTCGCTCGCCGCGGCAATCGCCGACAGCATAAAGCCCATATGCGCAATCGCCGCATAGGCCAGAAAGCGTTTTATGTCCCTTTGAATAGTGCAAAATATAGCTCCGAAAAGCATCGAAGCCGCGGCAACAGTGCATATTAACGGCTGCCAAATCTCTGTAACCTCGGGGAAAGCCTGCAGCAAAAACCGCGACAGCAATACCAAAGTCGCAAGCTTTGGCGCCGTCAGCATGAAAGCCGCCATCGGCGAGGTTGCGCCCTGATGGACGTCAGGTGACCAGCTATGGAACGGAACCAATCCGAGCTTATGGGCAAGCCCGGCAAAAACCAGCACTAAGCCAAAAATCAGCCCCATCGGTGCGTTTGAGGCGGTCGCTTCAGCAATGCCATCAAAGCTTGTGCTGCCAGAAAATCCAACCACCAGTGAGGCACCAAAGAGCAATATGGCCGAACTCACTAGACCCTGAATAACCGCCTTTAGCGCAGCCTCTGTAGAGCGAAGACTTTGGCTCCGCATAGCGAGCAGACCATAGGCTGCTGCCGCCTGCAACTCGACGCTCACATAAACCACGATCAGATCTTGGGCGCCTACCATCAGAAGCATACCAACAACGCAGAGCGCCAAAAGTGCGGGGTATTGCCGCCTGAGCATTTGAAGGCCCAGCATGTATTCAAAACTTATCACCACACTCACCGCCGCCGTGGCCAGAATCCCAATAGCCGCGAAACGCGCCAATGGATCGTCGATCACAGAACCGCCAAAACCTGCGCGGCTCCCTTGTCCAGTTATGATCAACCACAACGCCATCGCGGCAAAAAGAGCTGCAGTCATCCATGTCAGTTGGTTGAGCACACGTTCCAGCCGAGTGGTCAAAACAACGGCGAGTCCTAAAAGTGCGGCGATCGCAATCACGATCTGGGGCAAAACAACATTCAGGTCCGCTTGCATGGCTTGCGTACGCTATTCGGCAAGCTCGACCAGCTTTGTCGCCGCAGGGGAAGCGTCCGGTAACTGGGCTAGAGAAGTCTCATAGTTTGCAACAAGCGCCTCGACGGTGGGCGCGATCATATCAAGGGCCAGGCCAGGAAATATCCCGAGCGTCAGGATGATCGCCACAAGCGGAAACATAATCGCCTTTTCGCGGCGCGATGCATCTTTGACAGATTTCAGGCTGCCCTTAATAAGCGCGCCAAACATGACCTTTCTGTATAGCCCTAGCATTACGGCCGCTGAAATCAGCCAGTAAAGCAAGACAATGAGCGCGATATACCCGCTGGCCCCCACCACGCCCATCAACGTGAGCAGCAGCCCGACAAAGCCACCTGAACCGGGAACGGCCATCACTGCAAGGGTGAAGATCATAAAGCAAGCTGCAAAACGAGGCATATTTTCAACCATACCGCCAAGCGCATCGGCTTGCCTGGTGCCAGCACGCTGTTCCAACAGGCCAAAGCAAAGCAACAAACCTGCAACCACGAAACCTTGGCTCACCATATAAAAAATTGCACCTTGGATGCTGTATTCCGTGATCGAGAAAATCCCAATCGCAACCACCGCCATTTGCGCCATGATCATATAGCCAACGCAACGCTTCATATCGTTCTGCGAAAGCGCGGCCAGCGTGGCAAAGACCATTGTTACTACCGACAGCCAAAGCAGGATCGGCGCCCATGCGTCTATCGCCACTGGAAAAATCGGCAGCGCAAAGCGCAACAAGACATAGCCCGCCGTGTTGATCAAAAGCGCGCCAAGAACGATGGAGCCTGCAGGTGGCGCTTCAGCCTGCGCATCCAACATCCAGCGATGCAGAGGCCAGAATGCAAAACGGATGGCGAGTGCCAGCAGCATCAGTAGAAGCAACAAGGATTGGATCCCACCACTTACTTCGATCCCGAATATCGTCACCGCTTGGCTTTCAATGGTGTAGTTCGTGAGAGTTTCGATATCAGTGCTACCCGCCTGTTGATAAAGCAGTAACATAACCGTCAGCATCAGCACCGCACCTATGCCGTTAAAAATCACCATTTTGAAGCTTGCATTGAGCCGCTCGGCCCCGCCCCAGATACCGATAAGCAGAAAAAGCGGGATGATCGTGGCCTCAAAAAACAGAATGAACAACACCACGTCGAGCGACATGAAAACACCGAGCAACAATGTCTCTAAAAACAGGAAGGACATCATATATTCCTTCACCCGATGGGTTTGATCCCAAGAACTGGCCACAATGAACGGGACAAGCGTGGTCGTCAGCATAACGAAAAGCACGCTGATACCATCGACACCCAGCTTATATTGTAAACCCAGAACCCAGGGTGCCTCTTCTATATATTGAAAGCCCGGATCTCCGGCGTCGAATTCAACGAAGATAAAGAGAGAGACAAGGAAGGTGAGCGTGGTGGCGATCAATGTGACCCATTTCGCGTTGCGTTGTGCTGTTGGGTCGTCACCGCGAAGGAAGGCAGCCAGAATGAGACCGGCAAGCAAAGGTGTAAAAACGGTAATTGAAAGAACATTTTCCATCAGTTGGCCCACCCTATGACGCTAACCCATGTAATCAGCACCCCAAGGCCCATAACCAGGGTGAAAACATAAGTCGCCAGGTAACCCGATTGCATACGGCCAGCCAAACGGTGCAATCTTGGGAGCGCGTCCGCACCTTTAATCACGTTCTCTAAAATGCCGGACTCCGGCTTTGTCGCGATTAGTTCACCGGTTGCCTTAACTGGCCCGATGATCGCTTTTGCGAAGATTTTGTCGACGTAACCTGCAGATTTTAGAAATCCATGCAGCGGACCCAGAGACTTGGCCAAAACAGAAGCGAGCGACGGGGCAATCACATAGGCGAGGAGCGCACCAAAAAAGCCAGCCGACGCCGCGGCCAACAAGCCCATATGCGACCAACGTGGTGCCTGATCGAAAGCGATCTGGATTGCGGCCTGCGCATCTGGTGCGCCGGTCCAATCAGCGGCAGCCTTCAGCATCGCCGCACCCGGGCCGATACTGCTTAGCAATGCGGCTACAGCTAGCAGGCCAATACAGGTGCGCATCAGTAGCGACGGCTCGGCAATGTCTTGCGTCGCCGGTGCGCCCCAAAATATGCGGAACACCAAACGCCAGACGGCAAAGCTGATCAGCGACGCGGCCAGCAAAAGCGCCCAGACAATGCCTTCGGCATGGCTTACTGCAATCGCTGCATCCTTGGCGACAAATCCAGTGATGCCGATCTGTGAAAAGGGAATGCCAAATCCCGCAGCCGCTAGTGCTGCGATCACCATAGTGGTGCAGCTAAACGGTAAGTTTCGGCGCAAGCCATGGAGCATTTTTAACTCTCGCGCGTCGCTTGCGGCTTTGACCGCCGCACCGACGCTCAACCACAGGAGTGCTTGCGACACGCTGAAAGCCAGCAGGTCCAAAAGCGCAAACTGAAATAGTCCAAGGCCGAGCACCGTTAGCAAAAAACCCATCTGCGATGCTGCAACGAAAACCAAAGCACGCGAGACGTCTGATTGCGCACAAGCCACAAGAGCCGCGAATATAGCGCTCACCGCTCCGATGGCCGTCAAAAGCCACATCGCGTTTTCTGCAAGCAGCATAATCGGTGCCATGCGCAAGAGCAAAAAGCCCGCCGCTATAAAAGTCGTCAATGCTGTCACCATGGCAACCGCGGGCAAAGGTGCGTCCGTGGCGCCAGCAAGCCACGTGTGAAACACCACTTGCCCGGCCCGGATGCATGCCGCCAAAACAAACAAGGCGCTAAGCAATTCCGCTGTGTTCCATGCCATTCCAAGGAATTCGACGCTTTGACCAGAATTTTCCGCCAGAACATCGAAAATATCATTGAAGCGCATTGAGTCGGTTTGAGCAAAGCAAAGTATGACGGCCAATAACAACAATGCATCCGCAATCCGATTGGTGACAAAACCTGCATTAGCGGTCTGTGCGACACCTGACTTCTGCGCGTAAAACCCAGTAAGTAAGTACGTTCCGACACCAAGCAGCCCCCAGCCTACGAGCAATTGACCCAAATCTTCCGACGCAATGAACAAGGTCATTGCGAAGCTTTGAAAGGCAAGAAAAGCACAAAACCGAGGGCGATAGGGACCACTTGATACCAGCGTTGCATCCCATCGCATGAAGCTGATCGAGTAGATTACCAATAAAGCTGACAGACTTGTCACACAGACGAGAAGCGGCGCGCTTAACCCGTCAACGCGAAAATTCCAAGCCATATCAAGCGTTCCGGAGCGCACCCAATCAGCCAAAAAAACCGTTTGCGTGCCCCCACCAAGTCCAAGGAAGATCAACCATGACAGCACCGCACTCAACAACATGAAGCCCGCGGCGATCCACACGGCCGTAATCTGGCCTAGCAGACGCCAAAATAATCCGCAGATCAAAGCGCCAATCAAAGGTGATAGAAGGATTGCCTGATGCATGCTTAGCCTTTCATCACCTTGATGTCTTCAAGCGATAATGTTCCATGCCGCCGACGAAAGCTTACGCATATCGCAATGCCAAGCACCGATTGGAAAGTCGATACAACAATTGCCACAAAAGCAAACAACTGCCCTGCTGTATTTTCCGAAAAATGCGCAGGTGCGACAAGGTTTAGCACAGCTGCAAGAACTATCATTTGCACACAGATAAGGTTTGCAAAAACCTGCCCTGGGCGCAGAAAGAGGCCAGCAACGCCAACCATAAAAAAAGACGTTGATACAATGAGGTAATGCTCAAAGCTAATCAATGCAATTCCTCACACTTTCGATCAGAGCAGAATTTTTCCGCCATACCAAAAATCTCAACTTTGCAGCTCAAATGGTACTTTTTCACCCCGCAGTTCGGGATAGATCGCCGCGCATGCGCAGGTCTCAGATGTCAAAGTCACAATTTTGATATCACGCGCAGATTTAGCCAGATCTTTGGCCATTCGTTCAAATGTTGCAAATATCCGATCGCCCTTTTGGTGCAATTCAACGATTTTAAGCGCAGCATCAGTGCGATCAAACGGTCCACGATCCGTCATACGCTCCTCTGCCGTTCGAAAGGAAAGTCCACGCCCGTCCATACAATCAACAATCATGAAATCGGACGCCGTACCTTCATTCGACCACCAGTTTCGCCATATTACCCGCCCCTCACCAAGGTCGCGGTGCATATCCTCGCCACCATGAACGGCAACTGTAACCCGGTCGCATTGGTTTAGGTCAAGCGCTTGCGCCGCGCCTGAGGCCAGGATGGCCAGGCAGCAACAAGAGCTTTGGATGAACGAGCGTTTCCTTGGCATCGGTTCAGCGTGCTTTCCTATCAACGAATGCGATATTGCGAGCCCGGTCGCGATATTTTTGCGCCCGTGTACTTTGATTAAGGGCGCTCTGTCTCCTGCTAAAAATCATCATCACACTGGTAGCAACCACCACACCGATCAGACCAAGCAGCACAAAGAACCAGAGACCATCAGTAAATTCTATCGTGTCTGCGTCAGAAACGATTTCGATGGCGCGTGAACTGGCCATAAAGACACTGACCTGCAAAAAACATAGGGAGCCAAGCGCCAGAGCCGCCATACGATACTCGAAAGATATCGACTTCAGGGCCGCCAATTTGGGGGAAGAGCGGCGCACAAAAACCCAAAGAGCGCTCGAAACACCGCCCGCCATCAGCGAGATAGAAACCAACGCCAACAGTCCGGCGTCGAGCAAAAGGAATAATCCTGCACTGAAAAAACACGTAGCCGCAAACAAGAGTATCGATTGATAGGTGGAAGATGCTAAGATCGCACCAAGACCGGTCGCGATCGCCGAAACACTCAAGCTATAGAACGCAACCGCGCTCATGCTTCATCATCCTCGACGTGGCGTTCTTCAAGAACCTCGCGGGCCAGTTCCATAGCGCGGTTCATTGCGGGCAAGCCTGCGAACATAGACATCATCGCGATTGTTTCTGCGATCTCGTCTTTACTTGCGCCCGCTTCAAGCAGGTGACGCACGGTCATGCGAATTTGCATGTCGCCCTGCGCGCCTTGCATCGTAAGCCCGGCTAAAGTGAGCAATAGCCGGGTTTTTGCATCCAGACCGTCCTTGTTAAGCCCCTTGCCAAAAACCAGTTCCATAAAATCTTTTGGCATTGTGGGCCAAAGGCTTTCAAAACCCTTAGGTGAGAAAGACTCCAGCGCAGGGTTGAACGCCTTTGCCATGTGCTGGGCTTGCGCCATCATCAATTCAAACGGGTTTTTGGGCTCTGTCATATAGGGGTATGAACTCTGTTTCTTGGTTCCACTTGCATAAAGCCTACTCAGACGTTCCGCCAGACGATTATGAATATGATAGTTGGACGGAGCCGGAAGACGAGGCTTTATGCAACCTCACTGGCGATGTCTTGTAAAAATCGGCGCAAGGGCGAATGTCTAGACTGTGGGGACGCCACTTTCCTTACAATCGCTAACCACAACTTCGGCATCAAGCGTGGCGATACCGTCGGGAAGTGCCTCAGAAATAACATAGACCGCATCGGCGCGCGTTACAGATCCCTCTTTGCTGACATTTGTGCGGATCTTACGAGCAAAGCCAAAGCCACGTATAAGTGCATACTGCGCCGCAGCACATTCTGCGTAGCGTACGGCTTCACCTTCTCCACTCCCACCTTGAATGGCGACGCTTAAATTAACAAGATCAGTTTCCAGCAACCGCGTTTCAACACCGAGATAAGACAATTCATCCAGCGGCTGATTTATTCCAGAAGCACCCTCGGTACATGCGGCAACAGAAATAAGTACGGCGGCACCGGAAAGATGCCGCCCAACAGCCAGAAAGTAGTGGCTTTTATTTAAGTCGTAAAAGCTTGCCAACGGCCGTCTCGCTGGCGATTTCTGAGCGGCCCAAAACGCACAGGCTTTCCGGGTCAAGGTTGCTGGCACCTTTCGATTCAAAGTAGGAATTGCGCCAGGCGCGCATCTTTGCGCGTTTTTCTTTGTCCTCGATATGGGCATTTATCTCTTTATCTGTATAGCCGCGATCATTTGCCTTTTGCTTAAGGCCATCGACATACGATTTTGCAACAAAAATACGCGCGCCGATGCTATCGCAGGCGCGTCGAATTTTGTCGGCAATCGCGATAACAAACAGGCCATCATTAATATCTTTTTCCTGCTCGAGACCTGCGTGCGCAGGAGCGCTTGCTAAAGACACTGCTAACATAGTTGCAAACAACGCTACGCGTTTCATACTTGCATCCTTTCACCATATCACTGCGGCTCTTAGCGCCGCGCAAAGCGTAATTGGGGTATGATTGCCGTGTTATTCAATAACATGCAAAACAGCATCGGCCAAATTTTGCCATCACCAAAGGACGCAGCGCCCTGTCAGCAAGAGCCGCGACCCCTTATATTGCAAGGCCGCGTCATCGACATCAGGTCCGTTGAACCATTCAAGGTCAGACGTCCCAAAGTTCTGCACACAATACGTTGTGGCCTCAAAACTTCCGGCTGCACGCGCGGCCTGGAGGTTGCGCTCAGGCTTCGGAACCGTAACGGCAAAGCTCATTCGATCCTTGGACTCTGATTTGGCCTTGGTGCGGAAGTTTATTCCATCAAAGAGAACACGCGCCGATCTTTGCTGATCAGTTTCGCAACCAATTAGGAGCAAGCACAAAAACCCAGAAATCAAGGGCGCTATTACGTGTTTTTTTCCAACGGTTTTACGCGTCATCGCTTTCCACCCTTACGGCCTCAACGGCTGTCTCGCCATAGCTGATAAATCATCCAGAAGGCCAGCATAAAACCGCAAAGGGCAATCAAATCAAAGACCAAAAGAAGGCCAAGACCGAAGCCCTCTTTTTGACCAATAAGCGTTGCAAGGATCCAAAAGACGCCTGTCCCCGCTATAACGAGGCCGACACGCCTTCCCTTTTTCGCACGCGTCTCACGATCACCCATAGCAAGCAATTAATAGACGTCACCGCCCTCAACGCGTTTGGAAAACTCCGTGTCTCCGCCAGCGGCAAGGATTTTGGATTGATCAATCCAATTGTCACGCGTGACGCGGCCTTTGAAACCTTGCAGGTTTTCATCGACCCAAGCGACCTCAGTCGCGCTCCATCCGGCGATTTGGTCAAAGTGATAAAAGCCCATGCTGTTGAGCATCTTTTCGAGTTTCGGTCCAACGCCTTTGATTTGTTTAAGATCATCAGCACCGCCGTCACGTGGCCCGTCAAGACCTTGCGGTTTGGATTCCTCGCCGGGGCTTACAGGTTGGACTACCACTTCGGGCTCTGGTTCAGGCTCTGGTTCAGGCTCCGGCGCAGGATCAGGCTCGGCCAAAGCAACTGGCTCTGGTTCTGGTGCAGGCGCTGGCGCCGGGGCAGGCACAGGTTTGGTTGTTGGCGGCGCTTGTTTACCAGCCGCAGCTTTCCTAACTGCGAGATCGTCAGCACTTTCACCCCAACACAATAAAAACCCTCCGACCAAGGCGACCAATAGGCCGATGGCAATACCAATTATGATCGCAGCCAGCCAAAGCACGTAATAGCTCGCGACCCAGCCCGCAAGGCAGCCTGCGCCAAGGCCTGCTGCCCACCAAAACGCCTGACAGATGGTAAGGTTTTTAATGCCGAACATAAGTGTGTTCCCCCGCTGAGCGCGATTTCAACGCCCTTAATTGAAGTCTATTTCACCAAGGTGTCTCCAAAAATGACCCTCTTGGCAAGAACTACATATCATTTAACGGAATGCTACAATTTGATTATCGATAGCCTAAGGGAAAATTTTTTGAGTTTTTCACCCCGGCAATATCATGCCGCGCATGGCCCTTTGACCAGTTTTACACCGCCATTTTCGAGGCGTACAGCACGCTCTGTGGCGATAACAAAGGCGGCGAGTTTGGTCGATTGATCTCGGCTCAATCCTGTTTGCAGTTCTACAGGCAAATAGTCAGCTTCTGTTACCAACTCGCAGCCAATGCTCGCTATAGCTGCCTCAAACCGCTCAACGTCTTCCTGGGTTGTGCCCTCCGGCGGCGTGGCACAGCCCGCCACAATCGATGTCGCTAACACCGAAGCTCCCAAGCGTTTATGCACCTTTAACGTCACGATAGCTCCTTCACATAAAATTTTTTCGCAACCTATCGTCGTATTCCTTTCAAATCGACAAAGCATGCCACGGGGGATCAAAATAAATTTCGCCTGCGCTCAATGAGCCGCAATTCGTTTTGGCCAAATGTGCGGTCATTTCTGCCAAGCAGGCTTCCGTTTTTCGAAAAATGCCGCGATGCCTTCTTGCGCCTCCGCACCCTCCCAGCACGCGACAAGCGCGTCTATGGTCTCTGAAATCTGCACGTCATCAATCGACGGGCCTAAGCGGCGAAGCAGCGCCTTGGCGCTTCCGACGGCGCAAGGCGCGCAGGTCAAATAGGGCGCGATTTCTTCCTCTATGGCGGCATCGATTGCCGCCGCAGGTACGGCGCGCGCCACAAGATCGAGCGTCATAGCTTCTTGCGCTCCAAATTTCCTACCTGACATGAACACGCGTCGCGCTTTAGCCTCTCCAATACGGGCCGCAACATACGGGCCTATCGTCGCCGGGATCAGACCAAGACGCGTCTCTGTTAGTGCAAAATTTACGTCCTCGCTTGCAATGACCGTATCGCAAATACTCATAAGGCCAACGCCGCCCCCAAAGGCATCACCATGCACGCGACCAACGAGCGGCTTTGGTAAAGTGTTAAGCGCACGAAGCATGTAAGCGAGCTTTTGGGCTTCCTCCCGTCGGGTATCCGCGTCGGCCTCAAACTGTTCCCGCATCCAGTTCAGGTCACCCCCAGCGCAAAAATGCGAACCGCGCGCCGCCAAAACCACCACACGCAAATCCGTCTCTGCTCCCAATTGCTCTGCGGCATCGTGCAATTCGGTGATCATCTGCGCTGACATTGCATTACGCTTTTCTTCACGGTCGAGCCAGATCGTCGTTACACCGCGCAAATCTCTGTCTATGGAAATCGTTTCATACATCGCCAAGCTCCTTACCCGTTTTTCTGAGCCAATCTCCATAGAGCCACACCATACGGTCGACGAAACAGACTTTGGGAAGCATTGTCAAAACAGTGCCAAAGATAGTCCAAGCCTGGTCAAGCCACCAAAGGCCGAGTGCTAGGATAATGACACCAGGCAGGGAGGCGAAGGCCAAAGCGTTGGCCCAAGTCACATGATGCGCCTCGATCTCATCGCGCCGGTTTAGAAAGACGCGTTCGCCCAGAACTCCGCGGGAACACCAATTGTCGAGATCGCTCGGTGGCGCGAAGGCGCGCGGGTTATACCATGCCCAAAACAACGTGCATGCGATCAAAGGAAGGCACCAAAGCCCAATCCAAACCCTCGCCCAAATCGCTAGCACCAACAGCGGCAAAACCGTGAAACGCGTGTAGCATGACCATGGGTTTGCGTGGCGCGCCCACACCATATCGGACATGCCCATCAGGCCTTCCGCAGCCTTATAAACCATGGGGCACTCGAATACTGTGGACGAAATCGGACGCTATATCGAGCGATGCCGCATCCAACCCTGTGTCATAGCCCAGTTCCGTAAGTCGTTGATGCACGGCACCAGTGGCCACGTTCCCGGCCGCTCCCGGCGCATAAGGGCATCCGCCCAACCCACCGATCGCCGCATCGAAAACGCGCAAACCGTGAGACAAAGAAACCTCTATGTTCTCCAAAGCGCGACCGGCGGTGTCGTGGTAATGCCCGGCAAAGACCACATCGGGCAATTCATCGCGCACAGCCGCAAGTACCGCATCTGTCTTTTCCGGGGTGGCATGACCAAGTGTGTCGCCCAATGAGATTTCATAGCACCCTAAAGCATTGAGCGATTTGGCCACCTCAACCACCTGCGATGGCGCAACATCCCCGTCATAGGGGCAATCGGTGATGCAGGAGATATATCCGCGCATCGGGATATTCATTTGCTTTGCGGCCTCAGCGACCGGATCAAACCGCGAGAGACTTTCTGCAATCGTGGCGTTGATATTGGCTTTTGAAAAGCCTTCCGAAGCGGCAGCAAACACCGCAATTTCATCCATACCTGCAGCGCACGCTGCGTCAAAGCCCTGCATATTCGGTGTCAGGGCCGCATAGGAAATGCCCGGCACTCTGGTAATTCCTGCCATAACCTCTGACGAGCCTGCCATTTGCGGCACTTTCTTTGGGCTCACAAAACTTGCGGCCTCAATCCGACGGAAGCCTGCCTGGCTCAGGTGATCGATCAGAGCAACCTTATCGGCAACGGGGATATCGCCCGGCTCATTCTGTAGCCCGTCGCGTGGTCCGACCTCAAAAACTTCGACCTGTTCCATCTATGCCTCCACGTCGTGCAACCGGATGAGTGCAGCACCCGCTTTGACCTGCGCACCGGCCTGCGACAAAACCTCGGCCACAACGCCATCGCGTGGCGAAAGCAGACTGTGCTCCATTTTCATGGCTTCGAGCACTGCAAGCCTGTCGCCTTGGACAACCTCATCTCCTGGCTTCGCGTTGAGTTCTTTTAATAGACCGGGCATAGGCGCCTCAATCAAGCTCGCTTCGCTTTCGGCAATGGTTTGCTGGTTGAGCGGGTCAATGCGTTCAAACTCAAAGCCGCTGGCACCAAACACAGTCACGTAAGAGCCATAACAGGTATAGCGCGGTGCTGGTTTGGCACCGATAAGCCAACGCGCCTCACACCTGCGAAAATCAAGCACTTCACCCTCGACAAGCACATCATAGGCGTCAGGCCCAAGCGGCGTTATTTTCACCTGCCGCTCCTCATCACCAAAGCGCAGCTCCACTATGCCAGTCATTGGCTGCCACAGAGTAAAACCTGCATCCTCAGGTTGAGGCTCTAGCAATCCCAGCCCCGCCAAAGCCGCCAAAGCCCAATCGGCCGGGCGCGGTGCATGTTGCTGAACAAGGGTATCAAGGTGCCGACCAATCAGCCCGGTATCCACCACCCCTTTGGCAAAATCTTTTTGCGACGCCAAAGCGCGCAGGAAGCTAAGATTGGTCACCGTGCCCGCCACTTCGGTACGCTCAAGCCCTGCACGCAAACGACGAAGCGCGCCATCCCGGTTGCGCCCGTGCACTGTGATTTTAGCGATCATCGGATCATAATAAGGTGACACCTCATCGCCAGACCGGACGCCCGTATCAGCGCGTACATCAGCAGGGAAGCGCAGATGCTCAATCGCTCCCGTTGCAGGAAGAAAGCCCTTTAGTACATCCTCCGCGTAAAGGCGGGCCTCAAAGGCGTGGCCATTGATCGAAAGCTCATCTTGACGCGCAGGAAGCCCCTCGCCCGAGGCCACGCGCAATTGCCATTCCACGAGGTCGACGCCGGTGATCGCTTCGGTCACGGGATGCTCCACCTGCAGGCGCGTGTTCATCTCCATGAACCAGAAATTGTCCGCACTTGGCGCGGTGGCCCCATCAACGATAAACTCCAGCGTGCCTGCTCCAGCATAGCCGATGGCCTCTGCCGCGCGTACCGCGGCTTGACCCATGGCCCTTCGCATTTCCTCTGTCATTCCGGGCGCAGGAGCTTCCTCGATGACCTTCTGGTGGCGCCGTTGCAGCGAACAGTCGCGCTCGCACAAATGCACTGCATTTTTGCCGTCGCCGAAAACTTGCACTTCGATGTGACGCGGCGAGGAAATCAGTTTTTCGATAAGTACATCACTATTGCCAAACGCTGCCGCCGCCTCGGCCCGAGCGCTTTGCAAGGCTGAGGCGAAATCTCCGGGCGCTTCGACCATCCGCATGCCTTTGCCGCCGCCCCCGGCAACGGCCTTGATCATGACGGGATAGCCGATCTGATCGGCTTGCCCTGCAAGATACGCTGCGTCCTGATTATTGCCGTGATAGCCGGGCACCACCGGCACGCCTGCCTCGTGCATCAGCGCCTTGGCCTGATCCTTCAACCCCATTGAGCGAATGGCACGCGCCGAGGGCCCGATAAAGGTTAACCCCGCCTTGGCGACCGCATCTACGAAGTCAGGGTTTTCGGAAAGAAAGCCATAGCCGGGGTGGATCGCCTCCGCCCCCGTGGCCAACGCCGCTTCAATCACCGCATCACCGCGCAAATAGCTCTCTGCTGGCGCAGAGCCGCCGAGCGCCACTGCCGCGTCTGCCATTTCAACATGAAGCGCGCCTGCGTCCACATCCGAGTACACTGCAACGCAGCGCACCCCCATCGCCTGCGCCGTGCGCATGATCCGACAGGCAATCTCACCCCGATTGGCGATAAGGATGGTGTCAAACATGGCCCCGCCCCATTTAATAAGCTCCCGGTTGCAAGTGTTGACGCACATGCCCCGGCAAAGGCCATGCATCGTAATCCATTCCAGACAATCGGCCGGGCGCTTGCCCATGATAGGCGTGGCGGTAGAGCTCTATGTGCAAGGTGATGTCAATGCTTTCGAGTGCGGCATCGACTTTGCTCTTGGTCTCATCGATACCCTTTTCCAGTCTTTGCTCATCAGTCTTGCCCTGCAGCCATCCACGCGGCAACACCTGCGACAGGACCATCTTCCCGGCAGACAAACCAATCAAAAGTACCAGATTGGAGACAAAGCTCGCCAACGATGTCGCCTCGCCGAATGAACTGGTCAGAAAGCTGAACCAGCCACGCGGCTTATCTTTCTGCGCCATCAATTGCGCGCGCGCAATCTCAAACTCTTGCGCGAAGCTCTCGCGCATTGAACGGGCAAAGAGACGTCGGTCAAAATCATCGCGACCAGCCCAGATCGTCATTTTGGGTCTTACGAATACGCCGCTCTGCGATTCCTCGACGAAACGCTCGAAATCAAAGATGAAAAAATAGTCCTCTGCGTCCTCAGAATTATGGACCAAATAAACGGGCATCTCGACCTCGCGGCCAAGCTTCGGCAAGTCTGGTAGGCTCAGCTGGCCAACCTGCTCGCGAAGTTTGCCCGCAAGTCCGCCCAGCGACCAGCCGTTATCCGGGTCTTTGCTCATTCCAAAGCCTCCTTGGCGCGATCCTTCCAGTCCGGGTGCCAGCGCGAAAGAGGCGGACGGTTCTCGGTGATATCACCGGCGCCCCAGAGAATGCGTGCGCGGTCCATGTCTGCGGTGACTTCCCCATCCGGGCAGACGATGTAGAACTCCCCGGCCGCGAGTCGCTCTATCGCATGCGACACCAGTTGCTCTGAAGTCCACGCGCCGCGCCCTTGAGCCCCGGTATCGTCCGAGGTCCAGCCCGGCACCAAAAGATGCGCGGTGATGTCCCGGTTCAATAGGTCATGAGACAGGCTTTCGGTGTAGGATTTTATCGCCGCCTTGCAGAGATTATAGACCGGATGACCGGGCGGATTGGTGATCCCCTGTTTGGAGCCCAGATTGATGATCATTCCAGGTTCCGCCATGCGCGGCAGGAACAACCGGCAGCCATGTATTACACCCCAAAGGTTGATCTCAACCGCCTTGCGCCAATCCTCCAGCGAGGCATCAAAGCCGCGACCGATGCGCGTTACCGCGTTATTCACGAGAAGCGAGACTTCCCCGAGCTCTTCGGCCAACGCCTCCAGCGCCGCCGGTTCCGCGACATCAAGCACCCGCGCCTCACCAGCACCAAGCGTGGCCAATTGCTCCTGATCAATGTCGACAGCAATAACCCGCATGCCACGCGCCTCAAGCACATGCACCAATGCCCGGCCAATCCCGCGCACTGCTCCCGTGACCACCGCCACGTTATCAGCCGAAAGCACGCTATTCATCCGGTCCATGTGGTTATGCATCATGCGCCCAACCTCTCACACCAGTTGATGCGTGCGCCACCGGAATAGGTCACCGCCAAACCGTCCTCGATCAGGATATCGGCCACATCCCTCTCTTGCAGTGTCATGCGCGCGAGCAGGCGGCCATATTTGTCCTCGCCCACGGTTTCAAGCGTCAGCGGACCTTGCGTGACCAATTCGCGT
This sequence comes from Pseudomonadota bacterium, assembly GCA_038531775.1. Lineage (GTDB taxonomy): Bacteria > Pseudomonadota > Alphaproteobacteria > Rhodobacterales > Rhodobacteraceae > Roseovarius. Next base: position 20,367 of record JBCBBI010000029.1, read on the forward strand.
AGCCGCTCCGTCGTCCGCTGACCCAGCTCTGCCTCGGATGCACAACCGGGGGATTTTGTCTCCGGCGCATCAAAGCCTTGCAGACGGGCCGTGACACTCTCCCCCCTGCATTTCAGCTCAACCGTATCCCCGTCATAGACATAGCCGATGACGCATCCTTTCTCGCTCAGATCATGCCAGGGTGCGATCCAGGCGGAGACGTGAGACAGCGATGCCAAAAGCACGATGGAATAAGCAAATGCTGGCGGGTCAAGTCTCACACTGGCCTCATGGCTTTGGTTCATCGTCTGGTGCAGTTAAGGATGCACGCAGCTCGCCGGTGTCTGGCTTGGAAATCTTCAGAAAGCTGTCTATCTTGATTGGCTCTTCTCGGCGTATGTACTTTAACACGCATATGGGCAGGACCACGATATAAACTGCTAAAGCGACCCAGACGAGATTTGGCCACGTTTGCGGGAAAATCGCGTCGGCGACGAGATAGGACCATGGAAGCGAAACAGCAAACGGGTTCATTATTCCGCTCACCATGCCATTGAGGTTATTTCGATCTGTTGAAATTGGTTCCCATATTACGACTTTACCTTCTTTCCCCTTCAACCGCTCTGTCACGAATTCTCCATGGCGGAGAGCGGCATTCAAAATCGCTTTATAAGCTGCCGAAACGCCGATAATTGTGGAAATTGCGGATGCCAAACCAGCCAACATAATTAAGTTGGCAAAAGTAACGGTATCGAGCTGCAGCCCTGTATCTTGGGATGTAAATTTGAAAAACAATAAGGATTTATCCGAACCGTTCGAAAGCAACACAGCAGCGAGCGTCGCGTAAAGAAACCCGTTAAACGTCATGTTCCATGCAAGCCGTGAGTTCACAAGCTGGTCTTCTTGCTGAACAATGTTACGCACCTGTTCAAAGAACTTGTTGTACTCTAATTGAAGTCTTTCATCATCACTCAATCTAAAAATCCTCACATCCGGAACACGCCGAAACGTGTCTCCTCAATCGGGGCGTTCATCGCCGCGCCCAGTGATAAGGCCAGAACCTGACGCGATTTGCGCGGGTCAATGATGCCATCATCCCAAAGCCGTGCGCTGGCATAGAGCGGATGACTTTGCTTTTCAAATTGCTCAATCGTCGGGCGCTTGAACTCTGCCTCTTCCGCCTCGCTCCAATCCTCGCCTTTGCGTGCCATGGCGTCTCTCTTGACGGTAGCAAGAACACCCGCCGCTTGCTCTCCCCCCATCACTGAAATCCGGCTATTGGGCCAGGTCCATAGAAAGCGCGGCTGATAGGCTCGACCGGCCATGCCATAATTGCCCGCACCAAAGGAGCCACCGACAAGCATGGTGATCTTGGGCACCGACGTGGTGGCCACAGCCGTGACCATCTTGGCCCCGTGCCGGGCAATCCCCTCATTTTCATACTGCTGACCCACCATAAATCCAGTGATGTTTTGCAAGAACACAAGAGGTATGCGCCGTTGACTGCAGAGCTCCACAAAATGCGCGCCTTTCTGGGCCGCTTCCGAGAAAAGCACGCCATTATTGGCAATGATGCCCACAGGCCAGCCATCAATATGAGCAAAGCCAGTAACCAGCGTTTCCCCAAAGCGCGCCTTGAATTCGTCAAAGCGCGAGCCATCGACCAACCTGGCAATAACCTCGCGAATGTCATAGGGCGTGCGCAGATCAGCGGGCACGACACCAAGGATTTCGTCCGGATCATACGCGGGCGGCTCGGAGGTCTTTCGTAGGGTGGGTGAAAACCCACGTCCCAAATTGCTCACGGCTCGCCGTGCAAGGGCCAGCGCATGCGCATCATCCTCGGCCAGGTAATCCGCCACACCGGAAAGCCGCGTGTGCACATCGCCACCACCAAGCGCCTCGGCCGTAACCTCCTCACCGGTCGCTGCCTTGACCAGAGGCGGACCAGCCAGAAAGATTGTTCCCTGCTCTTTGACGATTATCGTGACATCGGACATTGCAGGCACATAGGCCCCGCCGGCCGTGCAAGAGCCCATGACAACGGCAATCTGCGCGATGCCCTTCGCGCTCATCCTAGCCTGATTGTAAAAGATGCGCCCGAAATGATCGCGATCCGGGAATACCTCATCCTGATTGGGCAGGTTCGCCCCGCCGCTATCGACGAGATACACACAAGGCAGATGGCATTCCTCGGCAATCTCCTGCGCCCGCAGATGCTTTTTGACGCTCATCGGATAGTAGGTGCCGCCCTTCACGGTGGCGTCGTTGCAAAGCACCATACAGTCCCGCCCCTCGACCCTGCCCACACCAGCTACCACGCCGGCCGCGGGCGCATCACCGCCATACATACCGTGGGCGGCCAAGGCGCCGACCTCAAGGAAGGGCGAGCCAGGATCGAGCAAATTGGCAACCCTGTCTCGCGGCAATAACTTACGTCGCGCCACATGCCTTTCCCGCGCTGTCTCACCTCCCCCTGCCGCGGCGAGAGTTGCGGCCTCTGAGGCTACAGAAAGCGCTTCCAGATGCGCTTTTTGGTTGGCCCAGAACTCTGAGGTGCCCGGTTTGATCTGCGACTTCAATTGCATCGCTTATCCTTGCAAGTCTTTAATATCATTTCGAAGGCGACCTTATTTGGCGCAACACCACCGCGCGCTCAGCCAACATTCGCATTTGGCAATTGGTAGCGACGACATTGCGGATAGAGCCGTCCCAGTACTGCGTGTAGGCCAGATTGCATTCAGCATCGCGGAACGTGACCCATGCAGCCTGCGCATTGTCTAAGGCGTCCAAGATCGGCGCTTCTGGGTCGCTTGTTTCTATCAGATAAGTTTTCGAAGCCTCATATTCGCGCGCTGAAAGCGTTTCCCACTGCAGCGTTTCGAGTTGATTGCATTGCACAATATCCAACGTGGTCGCGACCGGCACCAGAGACTGACAAGCCTTCGCGGCCTTGCCCAGGCATTCCGACATAGCATCTGAGGCGAAACAGCGCTGGACCTGAGCGCTGGAAACCGAAAGCTCTTGCGCCTGCACAGGTAGAGCCGAAAACGCTGCCCAAATTGTTAGTGATGCAAAAAAGCCACGCCAGTCTACTCCGTGAATATTATTGGGCTCCTGCGAATCTTGGGGCCTGTGTAAACGACAGACTTCCTCATGATGAGTAGACCCATGTTCTTTTTTGCGTTTGTAACCGACTAAACTAATCCGCTCCAAGCCTGCTTCAGGGATTTGGACGATTTGCATTTTTTCAGAACAACCGAAAAGGAGCCGCCGCTTTTGCGGTGGATTATTGTTATGGGTTTTATCCGCTTTGAGTCTTCTGAACGTAACCTGTTTTCGCGGGCAGGCTATGGAATTTTCCAGTGCGACAGAGGTGAACTGCATCTGCGAGACAACCACATTCGCGACGCGCTTTACAGCGAGTACGATTGGTTTTGTGATCATCTCAATGCGCCAGACGATGTTTACTATCGCGAAGGTCGCCGCGCGGCGCGAAGTGGCGCTTGCTGGTTTCGTGATACTTCGAAAGACCGCGTCAATCGCGGCCGCCACATTGCTAAGCTCTTGGTAAGCGCCGGTGTGCAAGTCCACCAATTGCGAAGCAACAATCCCGGCGCCACGATCTGGCAAGATGAACATCAGATCGTCGCGTTGCCAGACAGAGCCTCTAAAATCTTCAAGCGTCCGGTTCACTGATCCAACTCCGTAGCCGCACGCGCTTTAAGATCTTTACGAATAACCTTGCCGGTGACAGTCATCGGCAGGGCATCTGTAAAGCTGATTTCCCTTGGGTACGAATAGCTTGCCAGTCGTTCTTTAACATGGTTTTGAAGCTCTTCAGCCAAGGTGTCGCTCGCCGCAGCACCCTCTGCCAGCACCACATAGGCCTTCACGATCTCGGTGCGCAACGCGTCGGGCTTGCCCACCACGCCCACTGTCGCCACCGCCGGGTGGGTGAGCAAACAGTCCTCAATTTCGGCCGGGCCGATGCGATACCCGGCTGAGGTGATCACATCATCCTCGCGCCCCACGAAGCGCAGGTAGTCGCCGTCCCAAATCCCGCGATCACCGGTCAACATCCAGTCGCCGCGAAACTTCTCCTCTGTCTGTTCCGGACGGTTCCAATATTCCAGCATCATCGAGGCCGAACCGCGCCGCACCGCCACGTCTCCCTCGCCATAGGTCGGCGCGCCGGTCCCATCGATCACCTCAACCTCATGGCCCGGCACGACGCGCCCTATACATCCCGGCTTCGGCTCAAAAAGCTCGGCACAAGAACAGGCCACCAGATTGCATTCGGTCTGGCCGTAAAACTCGTTGATCGTCAAACCAAACGCCTCGCGCCCCCAGTCGAGCATTTCCGCGCCAAGCGGCTCGCCGCCGCTACCGATGGTGCGCAGACCTTCCACCCGAGCGCCCTCAGCCTTGATCATCCGCAACACAGTTGGAGGGAAAAAGACATTGCGCACGTCTGCCTTCGCGACGATACGCTGGCATCCCTCAACGGTAAATTTAGCCATCCGCGCGGCCACGACCGGCACGCCGAGAGCAAGGCCCGGCATCATCACGTTGAAAAGCCCACCGATCCAGGCCCAATCGGCCGGAGTCCAAAGGCAGTCGCCGTCTTGGCCCAGAAACCCACTATAAAGTTCCGTTCCCGGCAAATGACCGGTCAGCACGCGATGGCCATGCAAAGCACCCTTGGCGCTACCAGTTGTGCCGGAGGTGTAGATCAAAACGGCAGGTGTTTCAGGCGTGGTGTCTATGGTGGTTATGATGCCTCGAGGAAGATCCAACGCATCGGCGATCAAAGGTTCAACTTGCGGCAGCACCCGCATCATATCAGCACCTTCGTCGTCTGTGATAACAAACGCCGCACCGGCATCGAGCACGCGCGAACTCAGCGCATCCTGCCTGAAGAGTTTAAACAAAGGGATTGAAATCGCGCCAATTTTCCAGATAGCAATATGCGCAACCGGGCACCAGACACCCTGGCTGAGCAATACCCCGACCCGGTCCCCATGCTGCACCCCGCGTTCTATCAGATAAAGCGCCAGACAGTCCGCCATCTGGCGCATTTCCCCGTATGTGTAATCGCGCCGCTCGCTTGTCAGATCAATGATCGCTACTCTGTCCGGATCGCGCTCGGCCCAGTTTTCGCAGACCTGCTCGGCCATGTTGAGCCGTTCCGGTAAGTTCCATCGGAAGCTCTCGCGCAACTCCTGATATGGCATTCGCGTGAGCATTAAACCCCGCTTTCCAAAGCTTGCCAAGAATCCACTCGGCCAAAGCGATCAACGAAGTATTCGCGTCCCGCACCCGCCTCAGGCTCGCAGATCACCACGAGCCAAAGCCCCTCAGAGCTTGCCGGGATCGCGCGGCAGTCAACCCGCGCTCCGCCTTGCGCCTCCCAAAGGCTGGCCACATGTTCAATCACTTCTGTCTCGGTCGTCGTGGCCTTGCGCGCGCCAAGCACAAAGGCCAGCCCTCCAGCGGCGAGCGCCAGCACCGCGACCGGAAGAAACCAGACCCAGCGTGGCATCAGGCCATCGCCGCCATGAGCTCACGCCCGATCAGCATGCGTCGGATCTCAGACGTACCCGCGCCGATCTCCATCAGCTTGGCGTCACGAAAGAACCGCGCGACCGGCGCATCGGCCATAAAGCCTGCCCCGCCCATGGCCTGCACGGCCTGGTGGGCCTGCACCATGGCCTGCTCGGACGTGTAAAGACAGCAGGCGGCGGCGTCCTGTCGCGTGACTTCTCCACGATCACAGGCCTTGGCGACCTCATAGGTGTAAGCGCGAGCCGAATTCATTGCAGTATACATATCGGCGATCTTGCCCTGCATCAGTTGGAAATTCCCGATAGGTTCGCCAAACTGTTTGCGCTCAGCCAGATAGGGCATGATCTCATCCATACAGGCGGCAATGATCCCCATCCCAATGCCCGCGAGCACCACGCGCTCATAATCGAGACCGGACATCAGCACCTGCACACCGCGCCCCTCTTCGCCCAACACGTTTTCGAAGGGCACTTCGACATCCTCAAAAACCAACTCCGCGGTGTTGGAGCCGCGCATGCCGAGCTTGTCAAAATGGGGACTGGTGGAGAAACCCTTCATTACCTTTTCAATCAGAAAGGCTGTGATCCCCTTTGCCCCTGCATTTGGATCGGTCTTTGCATAAACCACCAGCGTGTCGGCATCTGGTCCGTTGGTGATCCAGTATTTGTTACCGGTGAGCCGGTAATGATCATTGCGTTTTTCGGCCTTGAGCGAAAGGCTTACCACATCGCTGCCAGACCCGGCCTCTGACATTGCGAGCGCACCCACATGTTCACCAGACATGAGACCCGGCAGGTATTTCTGACGTTGGTCCGGCGTGCCGTTGAGATTGATCTGGTTCACGCAAAGGTTCGAATGCGCGCCGTAGCTGAGGGATACCGAGGCCGAAGCGCGAGCAATCTCCTCAATCGCTACCACATGCGCCAGATAGCCCATACCGGTGCCGCCATCTTTCTCCGGCACAGTCAGGCCCAAAAGGCCTAGATCTCCCATTTCCTGCCAAAGCTGGTTTGGAAATGCGTTATCGCGGTCCACCTCGGCGGCCAGCGGTTTGACCCGCTCCTGCGCCCAGCGATGCACTACATCGCGCAGGGCATGCACATCCTCGCCCAGATCGAATTTCATCACCGCATTGAACATCTGCTCTTTGCCTCAACAATTTATTGAACGCTTGTTCATTAATAGGCGGGAAAGCGCTGCAGGTCAATCTGCAAGATAGCCGCATTTGGTCAAACAAGGCTCAATTGCAAACCCCAGGCCCGGCATCCACGAGCGAGCGAATGCGGCGTCTTTCGGCTTCAGAGAGCGTCATGAACTGAATATCCTCCAGTCGCTGCCAACCCGCCTTTGCCCGCGCCTCAACCGCCTGCAAACCACCGGGCAACGCGGCGCGAATATTTGCTGCGATCTCACGACAGGCGGCTTTTAAGGAACGCTTTTTGCGAAAAGACGCCCCTGCGAGCCATAGATGCGCATCCAACGCGTCGCTACAGCCATTATCGCGGATAAGGGCCAAACCACGCGCCGTGTCAAAATCGCCTGCGCCAGCGTCTGGCAGACCAAGGTCAAGATAGGCAAGCCTTGGGTTATGGCTCGCAAAGCGACCTTTGGGATTATCGATCAGCCAGATATGCACCATGGTGATCTCAGACCGCCCATCTCCCTGCTTTATGTTGCGGTTGAACCAACGGGAACCGAGCGCGCCAACCAGAGGTTTTGTCTCGGCCAGCGCGTTGAGGATTTTGGCGGCATCATGCACGTGCCAGATATCGCGCGAAGTGGCGAAACCAGCTGGCATAGTCTCTTTCGGATTGCGGCGCACAACATAGGCAAGCGCCACAAGCTGCTGGCGTCCTTGGATCGTCGCATAAACCAGATTGGCAGGCTTGGAGAAATCGATCCGGTCCGTGACGGAGAGATCGGGACTTCTATTCTTGTGCTGATAATGCCGCCCCATCAGAGGCACCTCGTCCCCAAAGGCGCGCCAGCCTTCGCGCCTGGCCACCCGTAAATCGGCGTATCTCTGAGCGACCTGGTTCACCTGATTTAACTGCTGTTGATAGGTCTCCGCGGCAGCAGGCAGAGCAAGGAACACGGCAAATAAAACATGTCTTAACATGCGGACCTCCTCTGCGCATTTTTGCCTGAGCAAATGCGATGACTAAAGGTTTTTACGCTTGAGCCGAGCTATTCCGCCGCTTTTTGCCCATGCCAGACGTCGCTTATCTCTTCGCGGATAATCCGTGCAATCAGCGCGCAGTCGTCCAGAGAGAACGTGAGCGGCATGCGCATATCGAGAACGCCCTTCAGTATACGGTCAGTCGCAGGCATCGCCGCACATGGCGCATAGCGCCAGCTATCGTAGCGGCTGGTAAAGCCTTTTGGTTCATCGCCGCCAAACCATTTAAGCTCCACCCCGCGCTCCATACAGCGTCCAATGACATCCGCAATCGCCGCCTCATTCCAATCAAGCAATAGAAACTGAATGGAAGATCCGACATATTGCTCTTCTTCGGGGCGAACGGTCATCACCATGCCCGGAGTTCCCGACACTCCGTCTTCAACAACACGATATCGCGCATTCCATGCCTCGCACTGGGCGTCGAGCGCAGCAAGTTGCGGGCGCAGGATAGCGGCGCGTAGGTGATCCATACGACCCGAAACATTGGGCATATGATATTTAATCTGCTCAAAAACCTCCGGCGGCGGCGGTGTGCCGTGGCGACCATAAAGCATATAAGAGCCGGAGAGCATGATGGCCTTGGCCGCGATCAGTTCATCATCGGTGATCAAAAAACCACCCTCGCCTGAGTTTACATGCTTGTAGGTCTGCATTGAATAGCATCCGATGGTGCCAAACCTGCCCGACGGTATGCCCTTCCAATAGGCCCCCATCGTGTGGGCGCAGTCTTCTATCACGGTAATTCCCGCTTCGTCACAGATCGCCATTAAGCGTTCCATATCGCAGATATGCCCGCGCATATGGCTCAGCATCAGAATGCGCGATTGATCGGCCTTGGCAGCCAGATCATCGAGATCAATTGTTAGGTTTTCCGTGACACCGACGAATAATGGCTGCGCCCCAACACTGGCGATGGCGCCGGGTACGGGAGCAAGCGTGAAGGCATTGGTCAAAACCTTCTCACCAGGCTGGATGTCGAGGGACCGCAAAGCCGTGGACATTGCATAGCCGCCTGATGCGACGGCGAGCGCGTATTTCGCACCGGTATAGGCTGCGAACTCCTGTTCCAACCGGCCAACTTCGCCCACGTCATCCGGGGCCAAATTGTACCGGTGCAATCGGCCAGAGCGCATGACCTCAACAGCCCGCTCGATCGCCTCCTCCGGGATCGGCTGCTGCTGAGTGAAATTGCCTGTGAAAACCTCGCGCATGGTAGAGGTATGGGATGCAGCGGGCATTTGGTCAATGGGAGATAGCCGCGCATCAGGTTTCCCGTATGAGTTTTGCGGGAAACGATAAAAAGCAACATACACCCTTCAACATCACTTCGCCGCCGAGTAAGCGCCCCTCAAGTGCAGACAAAGCGCTGATAAATACTCCGCGACGCCTTTAATCGTACCGCGAATGACGCCTAACCACCCGAGCACCCGAGTTACGGCGCTCTGGACTTGCCCGAAAAGGTTCGTGATGATTGCAGCGCGTGGAAAACCCGCTCATTTTTGGAGATGACAGGACGGCTTTACCGAGAGCATAGGAGCATCAGGCGTTGACCTATGAAGCTTGCCTTGCGGCGACATTCCTAAACCTGCAAAGCTGGGCCATAGCAGTAGTTGGTCTCATATTGGCAATTGTTGCGTGGCGTTTGAAAAAACGGTTTATCGCTGCGGTGGCTTTTGGACAGGGTCTAATTCTTGCGTCACTCTGGGCCTATCTCCGCTACAATTTCAATTGTGTTGAGCTTATCGGTATTTAATCGATCCTCACCTGCAACAAACGCTCGACCACACCTGGCAGTTCCAGAAAGCTTTCAATCGTGGCATCCGGTTCAAGGTGCTTAATCTCATCGGCGGCGGGACCGAAATTTACGAGAACGGATGGCACACCAGCGGCGCGAGAAGTTTTGTAGTCCGTATCAGAGTCACCAACCAATAGGCCTGGCACATCCCCACCAGCAGACCTGCGCACCGCTTCAAAATAAGGGTCCGGGTTTGGTTTGCGTACCGGCAATGTGTCGGCCCCTACGAGCGCGTCGAACTCATGCAAAACACCGAGCTTTTCCATCAACAGATTAGCCAGAGCCTCTGGCTTATTCGTGCAAATCGCCACGCCGTAACCGCGGGTCTTCAGGTCCCTGACCACTTCCATCGCATTGGGATAAAAGGTGGTAAAATGATCAATCGCTTTACCATAAGCCTCAAGAAGAACCGGATATTGGCGATCAATCTCTGCCTCGTCGCCCTCGCGCCCCAACCGTTTCAACCCAAGCGCCAGCATGGCCCGCCCGCCCCGCAACGCGGTCGGCGCATCGCTGGCTGGATCGAGCATATCGCCCACGCCCATAGCGCGAAAACACACATTCGCCGCAGCGATCAAATCGCCGCTGGTATCGGCAAGTGTGCCATCGAGATCAAACACCACTACCGACTTTTTATCGCCCATTTTATGCCTTCTCCCTGCACTAGACGCGCATGACAACCTCGGCGCAATTCCGCGCGACCTGTCACATGTCGCAATCATCTTTGATGTAGCGCGACCTTGCGCGCCTGTGTGAACCGGATAAAAGCTGCGCGTCAGGATGAAAAGAGAAACTGAATGAGCACTGCCCTGATTGTCCTTGCCGCAGGCCAAGGCACCAGAATGAATTCCGAGCTTCCCAAAGTGCTGCACCAAATCGCTGGCGCACCGATGGTTTTACACGCGTTGAGATCAGGTTCAGGTTTGGACCCAGAGCACACTGTTGTTGTCACAGGCCACGGCGCCGACAAGGTTGAGGAAGCTGTTCGCAGCTACCGTCCGGATGCCATCTTTGCCCATCAAGCGGAGCAAAAAGGCACCGGCCATGCGGTGCTACAGGCGATGTCGGCGCTAGAGGGATTTACCGGTGACACAGCGGTGCTTTTTGGTGATACGCCTTTTGTAAGCGCTGAAACCCTGCGCCGTATGTCCGAGGCGCGCAAAGCCCATGATGTGGTTTGCCTAGGGTTTGAGGCGCGTGACCCAGGACGTTATGGTCGACTAGTGATGAGTGGTGAAACCCTTGAACGGATAGTCGAGTTCAAGGACGCCGATGCGGCGACCCGCAACATCAGCTTTTGCAACTCTGGCCTGTTGACTGCGCCTACACCGCTTTTGCTGACGCTGTTGAACAAGATCAAGGACGATAACGCCGCTGGTGAATACTACCTTACCGACGTGATTGCTCTGGCCCGGGCTGGCGGACATTCCTGTACCGCGATCAGCTGTGACGAGGCCGAGACACTTGGCATCAACACCCGCGCCGACCTTGCCACGGCGGAGGCCACTTTTCAGACCAATGCGCGCGCAGAAGCAATGGAGAACGGCGTCACACTTAGCGCACCGGAATCTGTGCATTTCGGCTTCGATACTGTGATCGGCCGCGACACGGTCGTTGAACAGAATGTGGTCTTTGGCCCCGGCGTCAGCGTTGAAAGCGGCGCGCGCATCCGTGCTTTCAGCCATCTGGAGGGTTGCCATGTGGCACAAGGCGCTATCGTTGGCCCCTATGCCCGCCTCCGACCAGGTACGGAGCTTTCGGAAGACACGCGTATTGGCAATTTTGTCGAGGTGAAAAACTCCCAGATTGGGCATGGTGCCAAGGTTAACCACCTAAGTTACATCGGCGATGCGAGCCTCGGCGAGGCCACCAATATCGGCGCGGGTACGATCACCTGCAATTATGACGGCGTCATGAAGCACCGCACCGAGATTGGCGAACGTGTCTTTATTGGCTCTAATACAATGCTGGTAGCACCCGTTCAGGTGGGCGATGACGCAATGACGGCCTCTGGATCGGTCATCACCAAAGATGTCCCAGAGGCGGCTCTGGCCGTGGCACGGGGGCGGCAGGAAAACAAGCCGGGCTTGGCGCTCAAACTGTTTGAGGCTTTGAAAATTAAAAAGGCCAGGAAAGATAAAGAGGGTAAATGATGTGTGGGATTGTTGGCGTTTTAGGCCATAACGAGGTTGCTCCGATTTTGGTCGAGGCTCTCAAAAGGCTGGAGTATCGCGGCTATGACAGCGCGGGAATTGCAACGGTGAATGCCGGTGCGTTGGACCGGCGTCGCGCGGTGGGCAAGCTGGTTAATCTCTCGGATCTCCTTGTCCACGAACCGCTAGCTGGCAAAGCAGGAATCGGCCACACGCGTTGGGCAACGCATGGCGCACCAAACGTGGCCAACGCACATCCGCATAAATCCGGACCTGTGGCGGTGGTCCATAACGGAATTATTGAAAATTACCGGGATTTGCGGGCAGAACTCGCCGCTGCGGGCATCGCATACGAGACCGACACAGACACCGAAACGATTGCCATGATGGTGCAGATGCACATGCAAAATGGCGCGTCTGAGGTCGAGGCCACTAAGGCTGTGATCGCCAAGCTTGAGGGGGCTTATGCACTCTGTTTTCTTTTTGACGGCGAAGAAGACCTGATGATCGCCGCACGTAAAGGCAGCCCGCTCGCCATAGGGCATGGCGAAGGTGAGATGTTTGTGGGTTCTGACGCTATCGCTATCGCGCCCCTAACCAATCGGATCACCTATCTCGAAGAGGGCGACATCGCGGTAATCACCCGCTCATCCGTCGAAATAACAGACGAGCAGAATAACCTTGCCAATCGAGAGATCCGCACCATCGAGATTGACAATACGAATGTCGACAAAGCCGGGCATAAGCATTTTATGGCAAAGGAAATCGCCGAACAGCCCGCAGTGATCGGCGACGCGTTGCGTCATTATTTATCCCAGGACGGTGCGGCGTTGAACCTGGATCAGCCAGAGCTCGATTTTACCGCTTATGATCGGCTGACGATGGTCGCCTGTGGCACCGCCTATTACGCCTGCTTGACCGCCAAAAACTGGTTTGAACAACTTGCGCGGATACCAGTGGATATCGATATCGCCTCGGAGTTTCGCTATCGCGAGCCGCCAGTGCCAGAACGCACAGCAGCCATTTTTGTTAGCCAGTCGGGTGAGACTGCCGATACGCTTGCGGCCCTACGCTATTGCGAAGGCAAAGCGGCCAAAATCCTGTCGATTATCAATGTTCCTGAAAGCTCGATTGCCCGAGAAAGCGACCTCGCGCTCCCGATCTATGCAGGGCGCGAAATCGGTGTGGCCTCGACCAAGGCGTTCACTTGCCAGCTTGTTGTACTATTGCTCATGGCGCTCAAGGCCGCCGTTGATCGTGGAGAGATGAACACGGCTGAGCGGGCTGATATCCTCTCAAAACTGCGCGCTATGCCTGCGATACTCAATAATGCACTGGAGCTGGATAAGGATTTCCTGCGTGCCTCGCTGAAGCTTTCCGAGGCAGATAACGCGCTATTCTTGGGACGGGGCATGATGTATCCTCTGGCACTTGAAGGTGCGCTTAAGTTAAAGGAAATCAGTTATATACATGCCGAAGCTTATGCATCTGGAGAGCTAAAGCACGGCCCTATCGCGCTGATTGACAATAAGATGCCAGTTATTGTCATGGCACCGAAAGACGCGCTTTTCGACAAAACAGTTTCGAACATGCAGGAGGTCATGGCGCGAGACGGAAAAGTGGTGTTGATTACAGATACCGAAGGCGCAAAACTGGCCCGTGACAATACCTGGATCACGCTGGTTTTGCCCGAGATAGACCCAATCCTGTCGCCAATCCTCTACGCCCTGCCCGCACAATTATTGGCTTATCACACGGCTGTTGCGAAAGGTACGGATGTGGATCAGCCGCGCAATCTGGCGAAGTCTGTGACGGTTGAATAAAGAGGCGTTAAACATAGCCCGTGAGTAGAGTAAACTCATTGGAGTGCAAAAACTTCCACCTCAGGCAGCGACGTCAGGTCAGCCTGCAATAGGCGCATCGCAGCGAGCGAGAGTTGTGCGCCGCCCGCCGCATTATCCAATGGGATCAAATCGACCACGACGCGCGTGCCCTTCGCGGGATACACCACCCGTCCCTTTTGCGGCTGGTCGACCAGCGTTGTTTTAAGCCATATACCAGGCTCCCCTGCAGCACCCAAGGAGGCCACTGTGCGCCCAAGGCTTCGTCCGCCGTTGGATTTGGCCTGTGAGACGGCTGCGGCACGCTGCTGCTCTGAGGTTGTATCAAACTGCTCTACGGTACGAGCAGCACTTGGTGGCGGCGGGGTGGCCACCGGCGTAACGGTCTCAGGCGCCAATTCAGGCGTTGTCGTTTTCGGGATGTCCTCAAAAGGCGGGTTATTGGGCAGAATGCGCGATAACTGATCACAGCCACCCAGAAAAGCCAAAGTCAGGCAAATTATTACTCTCTTCATACCGCCAACTTATGGCTCTATGCCAAGCCGTTCAATCGCCAAGATGAGACTTGCCCCAACGGTAAAGTCTGCCTAGGTTTATTTTATGACAGCTCCGTTGATCGATCCATTCCAGCGTGCCATCTCTTATTTACGCGTCTCAGTCACCGATCGGTGTGATTTTCGATGCGTCTATTGTATGTCGGAAAAAATGAATTTTTTGCCAAAAAAAGAGCTGCTTACACTGGAAGAGCTGGATAGAATTTGCTCTAATTTTGTGCGATTAGGCGTTGAAAAACTTCGGATAACAGGCGGTGAGCCTTTGGTAAGGCGCAATATCATGGATTTCTTCAACTCCATGACGCGCCACCTTGAGAGCGGGGCCCTCCACGAACTCACCGTTACCACAAACGGCTCACAGCTTTTCCGTTTCGCGGATCACCTTTACGCGGCCGGTTTGCGGCGGCTCAACGTCTCGCTTGATACTCTCAATGAGCAGAAATTCGCGGACATCACCCGTTGGGGACGCCTGCCGCAGGTGCTTAAAGGTATCGATGCCGCTCAAAATGCAGGGCTTAAGGTCAAGATTAACACCGTTGCACTCAAAGGCTTTAACGAAGACGAGCTGTTCGACCTTATCGAATGGTGTGAGTCGCGCGATATGGACATCACCTTTATCGAGGTTATGCCCATGGGCGATATCGGCAACGAGGATCGGCTAGACCAGTATTGGAAGCTGACCGATCTGCGCGCCCGCCTGGCCGAGCACTACACGCTGACCGATCTTGCGGAACGCACTGGCGGGCCTGCACGCTATGTCAGGCTTGAGGAAACAGGTCAAAAGGTGGGCTTTATCACTCCTCTCACGCATAACTTCTGCGAAAGTTGCAACCGGGTCCGCCTGACCTGCACGGGAGAGCTTTATATGTGTCTGGGTCAAGAAGACGTGGCCGATCTCAGAGCGCCCATGCGCAATTACCCTGAGAGTGATGTACCGCTTGAGGCCGCCATTCGCGAGGCCATCACACGCAAACCCAAAGGCCATGATTTCGACTACTCCCGCCAGACGGTAGATGGTCGAGTATCTCGCCATATGAGCCATACCGGCGGTTGATGCGCTCGCCGCGCGCGCCAATAGCCGTCCATCTTTACCGAACGGGCGCCAACCTTATCGCGCCCCTGGCCTATCGAAAGGTATTTGACAAACTCCGTGCGCAGGGCGTGTCCGAGGCACGCCTTCCCGAACGAATGGGAAAAGCGACAAAGCCGCGCCCCAATGGCGATCTGCTCTGGTTTCATGCGGCTTCAGTAGGCGAGAGCGTATCAATCCTACGCTTGGTTGAGTATTTGGGCACGGCGCACTCAAGGCTTAATTTTTTAATAACGTCAGGCACAGCCACCTCGGCGGAGATTGTGGCCAAGCGACTGCCTCCGCGCACGATCCATCAATTTGCACCTCTCGACAGCAACAAAGCAATGGGACGATTTTTGGCCCATTGGAACCCGTCGGCGGCCGTCTTTGTAGAAAGCGAACTTTGGCCACAGATGATTTCCCGGACGGCGGCTTTGGATGTGCCTATGGCTTTGGTCAACGCGCGCATTTCTGATCGGTCCGCCAAAAACTGGACCCGGTTGGCAAGCTCGGCGCGCTATCTTCTGAGCCATTTCAGCATGATTCACTGCCAGGATGAGCGCACTGTAGAGCACCTGCGGCATTTGGGCCTGGAGCACGCGAAAAAAGGTGTGAACCTGAAGTCTTTGGCCGGACCCCTGCCCTTTGATGCCGCAGTTTGGGATGAGCTAAAGGTGCAAAATGCTGATCGCCCGATCTGGCTCGCCGCGTCGACGCATCCAGGTGAGGAGGAGATCGCACTTGCCGCACAAAAATCGTTGCTTGCCCAAAATCCCAAAACCCTTTTATTTCTGGTTCCGCGTCACCCGGAGCGCGGGGACGAGATTGAAGGACTCATTGCCGCAAAAGGGCTTTCTGCCGCGCGCCGTTCGCGTAAAGAACCGATAACGCCAGAAACGCAGATTTACCTTGCGGATACGCTTGGCGAAATGGGGCTTTGGTATGCATTGAACCCGATTACCGCTCTTTTCGGATCATTTTCGGATGTTGGTGGACACAACCCCTATGAGCCAGCCTATGCAGGATCGGCTGTGCTTTATGGTCCAAATTATGCCAATTTTGAACCCACCTATAGCGATCTCAAACAAGCTGGTGCAGGTATAGAAGTGGCAAATCAGGCCGAGCTGGCCGGAAAAATCCAAGAACTTCTAACCTCGCCAGAGGCGCTTTCCAATATCCGGCGCAAGGCCCGTAATTTTGCCAAAGCACAGGACAATGGACTGGAAAGCTTTGCTGAGGCTCTTTCCAATGCTCTTGCGCTGAGATAGTCAGTCGCGAAAAACCAACCCAGAGCAGCAGCGTGCCCGAACTTGTCGTCACAAATTTCAACCGCAACTTTACTGGTGTGTCGTCAACTACTGCCAATGTGTTGCGCCAACAGGTAAGCCAATATGATCTCGTTCTAGCGGGGCGCGCGCTACCTGGCTGTCCTGACCCGCTGACACGGAAAGAGGCGACAACGCTTTGCAAGATGCCGTCAAACGGACGGCCGTTCGTGATCTGGCACGTGCGGCGCAACACAGAAATGCGCGCCGCAATCTGGGCTCGCGATGTACTACGCCTGCCGATCAAAATTGTATTCACATCCGCTGCTCGTCATCGCCATTCCGCCTTTCCGCGATGGCTTATCGGGCGCATGGACGCGGTCATTGCCACAACAGATGCCGCAGCGGAGCTTGTCCCAAATGTGTTCAAGACCGTCCCACACGGGGTTGATACAGATGTACTTTTTCCTGCAGATGATCGTGCGACCACCTGGGCCGATACTGGTTTTCCAGGCAAGCGCGGCATTGCAACCATGGGTCGTATTCGGCCTGAAAAGGGTACGGATCGCTTTGTCGACGTGATGTTGCAAGTTCTGCCCTCGCAACCCGATGTCACTGCTGTTGTGACCGGCCGCGCCATGCCCAAACATCAGGGCTTTCTTGATAAGATCAAAAAGAAAGTCGCTGAGGCGGGCATGCAGGACCGTATCCTTTTCCCCGGCGAGCTGCCCGTTGATAAGGTGCATGCGTTTATAAGAGGGCTGAGCCTTTTGCTGCATTTGCCGCGATACGAGCCTTTTGGCGTCACTCCGCTTGAGGCGCTGTCGTCTGGCGTGCCGTTTGTCGCAACCGATACAGGCGGGCAATATCGAGAGCTGGCATGTGAGGGCAAAACGGGGGTGATTGTCGAGGAAGATGACACCGCCGGAACTGCAGCCGTGGTAAAAGATCTTTTGGATAACCCGAACCGCCACGCCGAGATGGCCCATGCGGCGCGAGTAGCGGCCGAAACCCGTTTTAGCATCAAGCATGAAGCGGCCGGCATTTCGGAGGTCTATGAACGGCTGTGGAATGAAGCGCTCTGAATTTTCCCTGGATAGACCGAATGATAGCTTGCGCGCACCCCTCAAAACGATAGGATCGCGTGTCAGCCAAGGAATAGCCCGTAATGCATAGATATGAGTACAAGATCGTTCCCGCACCCAGAAAGGGACGCAAAGGGCCAAAAGTTAAAGGCGCTGAGGCGCGCTTTGCTTATAATCTTGAGCTCACAATCAATGCGCTTTCGTCTGAGGGGTGGGAGTATGTGCGCGCTGATGTCCTCCCCAGCGAAGAACGCCAGGGGTTAACCTCTTCGCAAACTGTATATCGCAGCATTCTGGTTTTTCGCCGCGCGTTTTCAGCGGATGCGCAAGAACGCAAAGAACCGCCTTTGACCGCGCAGGAAGAGTCAGAACTTGAGGATGCCAAAGCAGAGATCGAAGGGAATCAAGAGGAAGACCTCACAGACACTGAGGCTCTAGAACATGAACCAGAGCACGTTGAAGAACACTGGGATGAAGAGCCTGTTGAGATCATTGACCACACGCGAGGCTGAGACCGTTTGACGCGGAAGTAGATAATATCCAGCGTGTCTCAAAATAAATCGAAATTGCCTCTTCTCTTCCGCTGCAGAATGCCTACAATCTTGTGCTCGGCTTGATTGAGGTGACGTCCATGGATAAATCTGACCCCTTTGGTTTTGACATGTCAGTTTCTTCGGCGAAGAAGAAGAACCCGCGTGGCAGGCGCGGTATGACTGGCGCTTCAGACACCTCAACACGGATCTGCGAGAAAGAAGGGTGCGGCAAGCCCGGGAAGTACCGCGCACCGAAAGCGCCCGATGTGCTCGATGAGTTTTATTGGTTTTGCAAGGAATGTGTGCGCGAATACAATCTGAAGTGGAATTTCTTCGACGGCACCACCGAGGCAGAGATGAATGCGCAACTTTCATCCGACAAGGTCTGGGAACGCCAAACCAAAGCTTTCACCGATCCCGAAACACGGGCCTGGGCGCGCCTCGGCATCGAAGACGCGCATCAAGTGCTGGGCGACAATGCCACGCAGAACCCCGGCAAAAACCGCGGTGGACAGCGTAAGCTACCCCCGACAGAGCGTCGCGCCATGGAAATTCTCGAGGCGCAAGACAACTGGACCAAAGCCGAGATTCGCAAATCTTACAAAAAGCTGATCAAGGTACTGCACCCCGACATTAACGGCGGCGACCGCAGCCAGGAAGAACAACTCCAGGAGGTGGTATGGGCTTGGGATCAAATTAAAGACAGCCGAAACTTTAAATAACCCGCCACGCCTGTATTTTCACTTTGGCGGCGCGGCGAGGGGGAGAAAGCATGGAATTCTCGCCCTTTCGCTTGCCCTTACGAGCGATATGCTGCAAAGCGTGTCGAGACATTTAGACCCAAAGGATAAGCCAGATGGCTGATGGCAGTTTGGACCAAGACCTAAGACCGTCCGAGGAGATCGCGGTCAGAGATATGTTCGGCATTGAATCTGATATGACCGTCAAAGCGTTCCCGGAGCCATCGGACCGCGTGCCTGAGATCGACCCGACCTACAAATTCGACCGCGACACCACGCTCGCGATCTTGGCGGGTTTTGCCCATAACAGGCGCGTTATGGTGCAAGGCTATCACGGCACGGGTAAGTCGACCCATATCGAACAGGTTGCCGCGCGCCTGAACTGGCCTGCGGTTCGTGTCAACCTCGACAGCCATATCAGCCGGATTGATCTAATTGGTAAGGATGCGATCAAACTGCGCGAGGGTAAGCAGGTCACTGAGTTTCATGAGGGTATCCTGCCTTGGGCGCTGCGCAATCCTGTTGCGATCGTTTTCGATGAATACGATGCGGGCCGAGCCGATGTGATGTTCGTGATCCAGCGTGTTCTGGAACATGACGGTAAGCTCACCCTGCTCGATCAGAATGAGATCATCACACCACACGCCTGTTTCCGCCTGTTTGCAACGGCCAATACGGTTGGTCTCGGCGACACAACCGGCCTTTATCATGGGGTGCAACAGATCAACCAGGCGCAGATGGACCGGTGGAGCCTTGTGGCGACGCTCAACTATCTC
>JBCBBI010000030.1:0-19774 GCA_038531775.1 Pseudomonadota bacterium
GGAAAGCATCGTTCGGATGGACCAAAGGCCGACAATGCACTAACAATTAAACCGGACCACCCGATGGGGGCACGCCACACACGGTAAGGCGAATATCTGCCGCGCCATAGCTTTCCGCTACCGAAGCCAGAACACGCATCTGCTCCGAGGTCAATTTGCCAAGTTCCAGCGCCACGCCGATATAGCTCAGCCCAAGCTGTTTTTGCGGGTGCACTCCGATATGCGCCTGGCGGTCAACAGGAGCGCGCGGTTTGCTATGGGCCTGATTCAAGCGTTGCAGCGTGATGCCTGATGGGAAGGTGTCGAGTTTCTCCTGGCTGCGGTTGAGGAACCACTCAACGCCGTGTTTTTCCAAAAGATACTTAAGCCGCGCTTTTTTGCGATTGGTGCGATCGCCATGCTCGACAAAAACGCGCAACATCGCTTCAGCCACATCCACGGTTTCGTCGGGGCGGCAAATTAGACCGGTGTCGCGGGCGAAGTCTTTGTGCCCGGTGATGCCACCAAGGGCGATCCGGCACCAGATGCCAGGCTCCACGCCTTCATCGTTTTCGGTCACTTCAACGGCCAGAAACCCGATATCATTGGTGTCACTTAGGCACGACAGCCGTCCGGCATTATCAAAAGAGATGTTGAACTTTCGGGGGATACCTTGAAGCTCGCGAGTGCGCAAAATGCGCATGCTTACCCGCTTGGCCTGCGGTGTCATATCGATGAGTTCATCAATGTCAAAACCTGCACTTGGCGTCACGGTGAGGTTGCGCGCGGAATCCGCCCCAGTGCCCTGCGCCGTTAGGTTCGCGCTTTCCATCCGCTCGATCAGGTCGATTACTGAACGCGGCTTGATCTCTCGCAATTGCAGGCTTCCGCGCGTAGTGACATGAGAATACCCGCCTGCAAAGCTCTCAGCACAATCGGCCAGAACGGCCATCTGATCGGCGCGAAGGACGCAGGCGGGCGCCCGCAGGCGCATCATGTAACCCGGGCTATTGGGAGAGACGTTGAAAAAGCCCAAGTGGCGCAGCAAAAACTGATCGAGACCTTCGGCGAGGTGATCCTCCGCTGTCCAGCCTTCAAGCGTGCGCCAGATGTCGAGCGGGTGCATTTTGTGTTTGGCGACCTCCTCCTTGCACAAATCCTCAAGAAGAAAGCCGTAAACCGTATCAGGCTCCGGTTCAGCGGCGGTTGTCGCCGCTCCGCCGCCAAAGGCTTTGTGAAGCTCTAGACGCATTACCACGTCGGCAAGGTATTTCTGCCGTTCTTTGGTAAAGCCCTGAAAGCTCTGCGACATGCTGATTTACCTCTTTGCTGGCTTCTTGGCTCCGCATCGGCGGAGCAAAAAAATTAGCTTTGTTCAGGTAAGAAGCTCAGCGTCGCGCTTCCAATAGTAGCGGCCTTGGACCGCGCGCATCATTGCGTATCGCATGATAAAATCAAAACGCCACGTTGTTTGCAATACTTATGCACGAAAAGCATGGCGATCGCGTTGAAGTTGCCTGCAAATTAGGCAAATGCGGATACCAAAATTACAAATCGACACTGCATCAAAGCGGCAACTGATCAAAAATACGCGGCTGGAACAACAAATTGCGTTTTAAATCGCGTCCAAACGATAAAGCCGAATCGAACCAACATGAGTGTTTGAAACGCATGTTCAGAGGACACATTCCTTGTCCCAAACTTATCTCGCAAGCAACTTTAGTGCGAGGAGCTCCTGGAGAGAACCAACATAAACCACCAGCCTGGCCGGGTCAGCATGAATTAAATTCTGTCAAGCAGGCTCACACTAGATGCCAATCACGGCAAGAAGTGTTCTTTTTTGACTGCACAACGGTACATAAATGCAATCCCAAACGAAGCCGCATACCAAGCTGGTCGAACTGTATGGCGACATTTGAACTTTATCCGTGGCTCATCACGATGGAGGATTACAGGCCAAAACCGATATATCGAGTCTGCGTGCCGTGGCCCATTAGGAAAGTCGAAAAACAATGCATCTGTCGATCGCTTTTGCCTAAACCGCCTCTACTGCGCCTAAAAAACCTAAGCGCCCCAATGGAACCTCTCGCAAGACTAAGCTATCAGAAAAAAGGTATGTTTGATCTGAAACTCTCCGACCGTTCGTCTTTCCGTAGTAAGTTCCGGGAGCGTTGACGCTTGAACACATCTAACCGCCTTCTGAACGAACGGCTCAAAGAGCTTTTGGAAAAGATATATCCCGACCTGCCCGCAGAAGACCTTGCCCATTCTGTGCTCGAAATATTCTGGCCGGGAGACATCAACCCGCGCAAACGTGCCCGTACACCCAGCAATAGGCTTTGGTCGGAGCGCGATGGACTGCTCATCACCTATGGTGACACACTGCTGGATGGGCAACACAAGCCGCTTGATTTATTGCAGGATTTTCTAGCCCGTTACATTGACGGTTTCTTGAACGGTGTGCATATCCTACCGTTCTTTCCGTTCAGTTCCGATGACGGGTTCGCTGTGACGGATTATTGCGCCGTCAATCCGCAACTGGGCGAATGGAGCGACATCGCACGCATCGCTGACCGCTTTCATTTGATGTCGGATCTGGTTCTTAACCATGTCTCAAGCCAGGGCAACTGGTTCAACGAATATAGGCAAGGCAACGCGCCCTATGATCAGTTCTTTTACGAAGGAAATCCGGATGATGATCTGTCCGACGTCGTCCGTCCGCGTACCACACCGCTTTTGCAGAAGGTCGAGACACGGTACGGAGACCGGCATGTCTGGTGCACTTTCAGTCATGATCAGATCGACCTAAATTTTGAAAACCCTGAGGTTTTGCTTGAGATGCTGCGCATCATCCGCATGCATATCAACAACGGTGTGCGCATCCTGCGGCTCGATGCAGTGGCGTTTATCTGGAAGAAGCCCGGCACAACTTGCATTCACCTTTCTGAGACCCACGCTATAGTGCAACTTCTGAGATTGTTATGTGATTTTACCTTCGAAACGGTTGTGCTGTTGACGGAAACCAACGTCCCGCGTGCGGAAAACCTGAGTTACTTCGGCAACCGCAATGAGGCACATGCCGTCTATAACTTTCCGCTTCCGCCGCTAATTCTCCATGCCATGCAGTCGGGAACTGCACGCTATCTTCACGATTGGCAGGCCAGCATGCCACCAGCACAATTAGGATGTGCTTACCTTAACTTTACAGCAAGCCATGACGGGATCGGTATGCGCCCGGTTGAGGGGCTCCTGCCGCCTGAAGAAAGGGATCGGATGATCGCGACGGCACTAGATGCGGGAGCGTTGGTGTCTATGCGAGCTTTGCCGAACGGTACTGAAGCTCCTTATGAGCTTAACTGTTCGCTCTTTGATGTCATGAGGCGCACTTTTAAGAGTGTAGATGACCACCACATTGACCGCTTTCTTTGTTCCCAGACTATCCCGATGTCGCTTGAGGGTATTCCCGCGATCTATATACATTCCTTGCTGGCAACGCCCGCTGATCATGAGGCCGTTACTCGACGCGGCATGAACAGGGCGATAAACCGGCACCGCTGGCGATACCCGGACCTTCTGGCAAGGCTCAAGGACCCGACAACCGACCAACATCGGGTTTTGAAGACAGTATCAGAACGGTTTAAAATCCGCGCGCGCCAGCCCGCATTCCACCCAAATGCCACGCAATTCACATTGCGGCTCGATCATCGGCTTTTTGGCGTTTGGCGGCAAAGCCTTGATCGCGATCAATCCATTTTTGCCATCCACAACGTCAGTGATGAAACGGTGCTTGTAAGCCCGTCGGAGATCAACCTAATCATGGACGACGCTTGGATGGACATTCTCTCAAGCGACAAAGTCAACGTGACAGACCCTTCAATCACATTCGCACCATACCAATGCCGTTGGATCACCAACCGTTTCTAGAACTCAGAACTCTGCCTCATCCTCAGCAGCCGCGCGTTTGAAATCTGCAAGAAAGTCCGGATCTGCGGCATGCACCCTATTCCAGGTGGCAATAAAAGGCGTTTCATTGGGGTTCTCTAGGAAAAGTTGTCCCGCCCGAATTATGTTGTCCGCAAAAAGCTCGACTGACTTCTCTTCGTGGTGCCTGTCGACCGTTAAACCGTTCATCCTTGCATCGTTGTAATAGCTCTCCAAAAGGTCAAGCGCAGCACGATAATACGTGGCTTTCAATGAGCGGAAAAGGTTAGGGGTAAAGACAGTGCCATCTGACGCAAGTTTACGGAAAATGGCCTTACAAATGTCCGTCGACATTCGGTTCAAACCGTTGGTTGTATCATCGGGTGAGAGCACCTGATGCTTGTGATCATAAGCATCCGCAATCTCAACTTGGCACACCGACTGCGGTGCCAGATTGCGCCATGCCTCGGACAGCACGCCAATCTCTAACCCCCAATCCGATGGAATGCGTAAATCAGGAAGCGTCATCATTCTCATCGCAAACTCACCTGAAAGCGGGTAACGAAAGCTGCGCAGGTAATCGAGATAATCGCGGTCGCCGACTACTTTTTTAAGTGCGATCAAGAGTGGGCTCACCAAAAGGCGCGTTACACGACCATTGAGTTTTTTGTCATCAATCCGCGGGTAGAAACCTTTGGCCATTTGATAACCAAAGCCGGGATTGGCCACCGGATACACAAGACGCGCCAACATCTCTCGGTCATAATTCAGAATGTCGCAATCATGCAAAGCCATGACAGCGCTGTCGGCGCAGGCAATAAGGTAACCCATACAACTCCATACATTCTTGCCCTTCCCAGGCTCAATCGGCGCAAGCCCGATGCGATCGAGCCGCGCACCAAGTGCCTTCATACGGGGGCTGTCATTCCAGATCACGATGTGCTGCTGGGGCAGGCGCGAAAAATACTTCTTAGCGACCCGGTACTGGGACTCATCTGCCTGATCGAGGCCCACTATAATACGGTGCAGATAGGACACCTTTGACAATTCATCGACGATCCGAGCAAGGGCAGGGCCTTCGAGTTCAGAAAACAGACATGGCAATACTAGAGTGATCTTTCGGGTTTCAGAAAAGGCTCCCAACTCGTAGGTCAAATCATCCAAACTACGCGTTCTCAGGTTATGCAGTGTCGCAATATTCCCATTCTGATGAAAATCAGCCATGTGCCTTTGTATCTTTCCCTACTGATAGCTCTTCTAAAATCTTTAAGACCGCATCGGCCCAACCTTTCGGCCCTGTTCTATCCGTGCGGCGTATTTGGCCCGTCCGCTCGCCCTGCATGTGAGGCAAATCCGGCGAAGCCGGGTTGGCGACGATCACGCCATAATCTGCCAGCTCAAGCATGCCAATATCATTTGGTGCGTCGCCCAAAATTATCGAGGTTTTAGGCTTGAACCGCGCGATCAGCTCTGCCACGCGATCTGCTTTTGTGCCACCAAATGAAAGTGTTATGAACCGCCCTCCGTGCTGTACGGTGAGCCCTGCTGCGCTTGCAAAAGAGCTAAATTTATCAAGCTCGCTCGGTTCGCCCTCCCATATGCCAGGTTCAGAGAATTGTCTTTGTTGCGCGTTTTGCGCCGCGTGGATGGATAGGCCAGTGCGCTTAACGATTTCTTCTTTACTCATGTCGCCAAACCCTCGAAACCCTTTGGGAAGACCTGAAATTTTTTGCCGCAATTTTCGGTAAACCGCCCCATTTCGCGACGCGTTTGCGCCCGGCTTAATAAGGCCGCTTCCATTCTCAACAATACTCGGCCAGCCATCAAAGCCAATTTCTGCACGCAATGCTATGATTTCCGCCGCTGTTTTGCTGCTAGCCAAAACGAGCCCTGCATTTAGGCTTCTCAATGCATTAAGCGCGCCCGCGGCAGCAGCCCAGGAATAGGTTTCGTGATCTAAAAGCGTGCCGTCGAGATCTGAGAAAACAAGCAGGTCGGGGCGGTTGGTCATGCAAGCAGTCTAGAACACAACAACAGGAAAAAAAGGTTATTGTGACGTTGGCTAATTTTGCCAAAAGGGAACCAAGCGTCCGCTCACCTTTGTCGCAAAAGCACTGCGCCGTCGAACGTCCTGTTTAGGTGGCTCCTATATTGCGAGCGGTATTTTCGATTGCGATGGTCCGTCATGCAATAGTGAAGCCCGTTGCCGGCAGGCGATTTCGCATCATCACAAAAAGGGTCTTGCATCTCCCGGCAAGGTCAGGTGTTCGGCTGCCCGTACTGTTCGAGAGCGTTTGAACCGGGACAGTTCAACTCTGCAATTTCATCGGATGTCTGCTTGCCCCCAAATTCCGCTTTGCGAAAGCTTGCTTAAATGTCAGTGAAGCATGCAGATGGCGGACATCTGCTATATGTATTTCATAAGCAGAAAATGTTTCGCACCGTTGTGAACGCGTCGCGCGGCTTAAATGCTTTAAGTCCTAGAAAAATGCAAAATGACAACGTCGAGGCGAACCGATGTAATTCTTGCAACTCTGTACCGTTGATTTCTGGGAGGTAGAAAAGAGTTCTTGGCAATTTCCGAAAACATGGACGTTTTGCGCCGTTGGAGCCGTTTGCCGCTGTGCGGTACAAGACTGGAATTTGGTTCAAGGCAAAACGATGGGCTAGGTTCTATTTTTATGCGGAAATTCAGTTTTGGCGGTTTGCTCTCCTAAGAAAGTTGCCAACTTTCGGAATGCTCCGTCTTCGGCCACGTTCAAAACGAGCAAATCGCTCGGCCTATCAGCAAAGTAATCCTGCACATCTTGATTGTGACGCTCATACCCCTCGATCACGGTTTCTTTGTGGAACGGATCATCCTTGGTTGTGCCGTTTAGTTTTAGAATATGTTTCGAATAGCCTGTGCGGATGTACTTGAAGCGTGCAATATCGTCATAGGTCGGGATATTTCCGTTTGCCATTCTCTTACTATGGAACCCAACGAGCGAACTATACCATTGCTCAGATGAATCTCGCATCGTCAAAATGAATTTCGATCCCGGGAACGCCTTGTCTAAAACCTTGAATGTCCCTGGTGCGGCAAAAGGTAGGTCTTGAAATGCATCATATTTTTGGCAGTACGCAATCAGTTTGTCGAACTCGCCTTGGTAGTAGTGTTCGTCGTAAATCAAGACTGCTTCTAGCTCATCACCCAGTAAATAGCCGAGGTCTTTGAGGGCGAAATACATCGATGTCGTTCCAGTTTTCCCACGACCGATGCAAAAAACTTTATAGGGTTTTTTTACACCACGGATGCGGCGGTACCATCTGCGGCATTTGTCGAAGAGCCGCCTTTTGGTAAGTCTAAGAAACAGAACAGCATTTTCGAAAATGTACAGCATCACTTTTCTTTCGGCCTTTGGCGCAAGGTCGATCCCGAAACATGCGTTTTATTGCCCGTCTCCACCATTAACATGCCATCACGCCCGTTTAGAAAAAACCTGTCTGCGAATTTCCTTAAAGATTGCAATAAGCAGATTGCGTTCACTGACTGCGACAGCCGTTAAAATTAAGATCATGACAATACTTCCAATGCTTCGATACTCTGGATTGATGCCAATTGCGACAATAGGCAGGCTTAGGCCAACTAAGGTTAAAGCCGTCAAAGGATCGAGCACCTTGATTTTGGATGTTCGCCACAAAGCCCAAATCCCCGAGAGTGACAGCAAGACATTGGTGGCCAAAAAAGCACCTGCCGCTCCAAGTGCGCCGTGGGAGGGAACAAAAGTGAACAAAAGAGACAAGAAAACCGCAAAGCCACAAAGTTGGAGAAGCATCGTTAGTTTAAGGTTACCGCTCATAGATAAATGAACGCTGTGCAGACCCGCGCCGACAAAGAGCACATGACCAGCAGAAAGCAGGAGCAAAGTCGCGTATGCGTTTCCAGATGCTTCGAAAAACTGCAGAAGGTCATCTCCAACCAGAATTAGGCAAAACGCAGCAAAAGCCGAGGCCAAAAGTCCAAGCTGTCGGGACACATGGTACTCACGGTTTGCTTGTTCATGCGCGTTTTGTAGTGCGTGTTGTCGGGCTCTAGGCATGTAGGCAGGGACAAACAAAAGTTGGCCCGCTTCCAGCGTAAAGGCTAGTCGCGATGCGATCACATAGGGCGCTACGACATCCGGTGGTGCGTAGAAACCCAAAACAAGAATGTCCGCATGACGCATGCCGAGTTGCGCCACTTGCAATCCGAAAAACTTTAGTCCGTCCAGAATATCAAACCACTCGAATGAAGATGGTTTTGGACTGGTTGTCTTAATTGTGGACCAGGCAAGAACCGTCGATGGAATTATCGTGGCGATAACTGCTGCGCAAGCCACGGCAAATGTGCCCAAGCCCATAAAGAAAACGGCACCAAGCCCAAGGCATCTAAGCCCGTCGATCTGCCCATATAGCGATTGGGGACGACCAACCAGGTGATTGCTCTGCAGCCATGCGATTAACCACGCTGTCATCGCCACCGCTGGTACAATTGGTGAAAGAAGTGCGAACCAAATTGCAATGTTATTTTGTGCCGTCAAACCCGGGAATACATACAGCACGGCAGTAAGAGCGATTGCGACGGCGGTTGACGAAAGGAAAATGCGAACAGCTACCTTCTGCGCCAACTCAGCGCCCTGCAGAACGCCAGATTTGGTCGGCAGAGGACTTATCTTAAGAAGTAGCACGCGGTGGAGCCCAAATCCGCCCAGAAAACCGCAGATGTAAACTAAAGACATCGCAAGCATATAGGCGGCGAAGTCTGCTGTGTTGAGCAGCCGCGTTAAAATCCAAAGCGAAACGATACCGGCCAACAATCCGACCACGCGGGAAAACAACATTCCAAGACCGCCTGACAAATACATTGCATCTGGCTTAGTTGGCGTATTTTCGGACATAATCGTTTAGTGCCCATGGTTCCCTTGCTATCGGCACTAGAGCATCTGTCTTACGCTGTCCAATCTTGCCAACGCTGAAAAGATTGTGATTATGCTGTGTGTTACATTATGGGTTTTGAGTTAAAGCGTTCAACACGAGGATCGTAAAATGGTTGCCGCTAGTATTATTATCCCAAGTTATAATCGACCGGAGCGGTTGGATGAGTGTCTGTCCGCCTGTGTGCAGCAAGATGATACAGATTATGAAATTGTCGTTGTCGATGACGGATCACCGCGACCGTTAAACGAAATTTGCCAAAAATTCGGCGATCGCGTGCGTTGCATTCGTCAGGAGAACTCGGGCGCCGGACCAGCTCGTAACAGGGGTGTAGAAGAGGCGCGTGGTGAATTTCTTGCATTTACCGACGACGACTGTAGGCCCCACAAAAGCTGGCTGAGGACATTACGTGCGGCCCATAGTGACGATCCTACACGACTGGTCGGTGGGTATGTGATTAATGGGCTGCCAGAGAACATATATTCCTCGGTCAGCCAAGATTTGTGTGACTATCTTTACGACTATTTTGGTGCTGCGGACGGCGACATAAGCTTTTTTACGACAAACAACATGGCCTGTACACGCAGTTCATTCATGGATATTTCAGGCTTTGACCCCGTATTCCCTGGGGCTGGGGCCGAAGATCGCGATTTTGGCATGCGCTGGCGGGAAAGCGGTAAGCATCTGTATTATGAACCTGGTGCGCTGGTCGATCACTACCATGCCATGACGCTTACCAGTTTTCTCAGGCAACATAGAAATTACGGGCGCGGCGCTCGTATTCTGCACAAACAGTTGGACAAACGAGATGCGCCAAGCGTCAAGGTGGAGCCGTTTCGATTTTACAGAGATCTCATTTTGCACCCATTGCGAAAATATGGGGTATCTGGCGCGCCACGCAGCTTTTTGATGGGTATCACACAGGTGGCCATGATCGCGGGGTATGGCAAAACCGTTCTTGAAGAAAAATGGTCTTCCAGCTGAAACACGGTCGTAGGACTGCGCATGGCTTCGGGGGATTCTAGGTGCTTGTAGACGCAGTAGAGCTCTCACAAGCGTGTCTTAGTGATGTAGATGTATGCGTCGTCGGTGCCGGTGCCGCCGGGCTGTCGATGGCTTGGAGGATGCGCGACACAGGTGTAAAAGTTGCTTTGCTGGAAAGCGGTGGCAGTGTCGAAAACCCGGTCGCGCCGGACGACACCGCATCGGATTTGAATGCAGGGGTATCTATTCAAAGCAACTACCCATTTGAGGCGTCAAGGGCCCGGGGTATCGGCGGCACAACGGCCCTTTGGACAGGGGCATGTGTCCCCTTAGGCCCGGAAGATTTCGAGCCGAGGGATTGGATTCCACATAGCGGTTGGCCAATAAACTTCCAGGATCTCGCGCCTTACTACAAACAGGCTGGCCTTCTTTTCGATCTGACGGACTCGTCGAGCCACCGACATTTACTTGAAGCTTCTCCATTTCATGGCCACGGGCTTACCTCCAGCTTCGCCCAGGTTGCCCAAAATTGTCACTTCGGGAAACGCCATATCGACTGGGTGTCGCGCTCACCCGCCATCTTTGTGATAATAGGGGCGACGGTTACAGGTCTTGATGCAAAAGAAGGTGAAGCTCGGATAGGCGGCGTAAATTTCTGCGACCGTACAGGCGCAAAGCATGCCCTGCGGGCCAAGGTTACGGTTCTCGCCACCGGCGGTATCGAAGTTCCGCGACTGCTTTTGTCTGCACGATCCGAGATCGGAGAGGCATTGGGACCAGCGATGCACAATGTCGGCCGGTTTCATATGGAACATCCGATCCGCTCGCTCGGTACAATCAAACTTCCGGATGCTGCAAAACGCGTCACCGCTTTTACCAACGCCCAACAAACCGATGGCGCAGCGCTGTTGGGGATCTTCTCGATCGATGCCGAGACACGCGCAAAAGAACGGCTATTGAATATTCAGTTTCACTCCTACCGTTACAATGCTCTGGAAGCGCACCCAGCCATCATGGCGTTGAAAAAATTGGCAGATCCGCAGGCGCCCGATGGGATTTATCCACTGGGCCTTGCCAGCCCAGCAAACATCGCGAGATGCG
The DNA here is from genome assembly GCA_038531775.1 of Pseudomonadota bacterium. Classification (GTDB taxonomy): domain Bacteria; phylum Pseudomonadota; class Alphaproteobacteria; order Rhodobacterales; family Rhodobacteraceae; genus Roseovarius. Next base: position 10,942 of record JBCBBI010000030.1, read on the forward strand.
CGCGTTATACGGCATGGCACTTCTGGAACAAATCAAGAGAAAATGCCTGGTTCGATCACATTCGTTTGCAAGCTTTCGTGGAGCAGGAACCAGACCGGGACAATCGCATAACCCTGAGCGATAATGTGGATCGTTTCGGGCAAAGACTGCCGCATTTGCATTCAACCGAGAGCAAACTCTTTCACGATAGCATTGTTCGCTCGCTCGACATTTTGGGACGCGGTTTGCGAGCTGGAGGATATTCGGATTTTTTGCTAGGCGCAGATAAGGTTCCGCATCTCCATTATTATGGTGGATACGGTTTACACCACATGGGTGGCACGCGGATGAGCAGTGACCCTTTTTCGGGTGTAGTTGACAAAGATTGCAAAGTGCACGGGCTTTCAAACCTCTACGTTGCTAGCAGTTCGGTGTTCCCTACCGGCGGTGCCGCCAACCCAACGCTTACAATTTGTGCGTTGGTTCTGCGACTTGCCGACCACCTTGTAAAAAAGGTAAAGTAATCACCACTGCATGTTATTGAATTTAATGATTGATGGGAACATTCGACATGTCCAATCCAATACGTGTTTCGATGGTGGCCAGCACGGACAGTGATTTTGGAGTTGTGCGCCGCAGCGTCGAACTTCTGACAGATCAAACCGTCTGCGATCAAATCGAGATGATTATTGTTGGTCCGAACGCTAAGAAAATACAAGTCGACGAAGAGGTCGTTTCAAAATTTGGCGACTATCAGATTGTTGAGATAAATGATTTTGAAATTACCGGTGCTAGCATGGTTGCTGGCTATAAAAAAGCAAAGGGTGAATTTCTTGTTTATATCGAAGAGCATGGGTTCCCGCCGGTCGACTTCACCGAAAAATTGATAAGTACCTTTGAAGAAACTGGCGCTGACATTGTAGGGTATGGCCTGACGCCTTCCAATCCGGGATATGTCTCTTGGGCTCATATCTACCAGCAGTTTGGCGCAGCAGTTCCGCCGCAACCATCGGGTTTCAAGAACCGGTTAGGCCCACATCACGTATCCTACAGGGCCGGAGTGCTGCCGCTGGAAGATCCCGGAATCGGAGACTTGATGAGCAACGAAGCGGCCCTGATTGAGTTACTGCACGAGAAAGGACGCAAAATCTACTTCGATGGTCAGATCACATTGAAGCACGCCCAGATTTCTGACTTCTTTCAGCTTGTCCAACATGAGTTTCTTTCCGGCGTGACGTATGGGGATGCGCGCTACAAGAACCAGAATTGGTCGCTTTGGAAACGCGCGTTTTATGTCTTGGCCTCACCTCTCATTCCGTTTTGGCGCACAGGGCGTGCTATGGCTGACATGTACCGCTCTGGTAGGTTGTGGCAACTTATGCCACTCAGCCCTCTGATCATGCTGGCTTCTACGACAAGCGGAACTCTAGGTGAAGTTGTTGGCTACACGATTGGTTCGCGCGCTTGGATTGCCGACAAACGATCAGAATTCGAGCTCGACCGATATGCATTTGTCAATACTGCTGATAAACTAAACGCTCCTCGCACGGCGGAGCAGGCGCGCAAAATGCAGTAATGGCTTACCTTAAGTGATTGCCATAGCTGCTTCGATTTCGGGGGCTTCTTCGCGAAAATAGGCGATGGTTTTTGTCAATCCCTCCCTCAGTTCAATCTTCGGGGCCCAGCCTATGGCGCTTTTTGCAAAAGATATGTCCGGACGCCTCTGTTGGGGGTCATCCATTGGCAAATCGCGATAGACAATTTCCGAGTTAGACCCTGTCATCTCGATAACCAGTTCCGCGAGCTGCTTGATAGTAAACTCGCTCGGATTACCCAAGTTCACTGGCCCTGATATGTCATCTGGTGAGTCCATAAGTGCAATCAGTGCGGTAATCAGGTCATCCACATAGCAAAACGCGCGGGTTTGCTGACCGTCTCCAAAGATAGTGATCGACTCGTTTTGCAAAGCTTGCACGATGAAATTCGAGACCACTCGTCCATCTGAATGGTGCATGCGCGGGCCGTAGGTATTGAAAATGCGCGCAACTTTGATCTTAAGCTCATGCTGTCGGTGGTAGTCAAAAAACAGCGTTTCTGCACAGCGTTTGCCCTCATCATAACAAGAACGCAGGCCAATTGGATTAACGTTTCCCCAATAGTCTTCCTTTTGGGGGTGGACGGTAGGATCGCCGTAGATTTCGCTGGTGGAAGCTTGCAGGATCTTGCAATTCAGCCGCTTTGCAAGCCCAAGCATGTTAATTGCGCCATGTACCGACGTCTTGGTCGTTTGAACCGGGTCATGCTGATAATGCACCGGTGATGCAGGGCAGGCCAGATTGTAGATTTCATCCACTTCCACATAGAGCGGGAACGTGACGTCATGCCGAAGGAATTCAAATCTTGGATGACTGCTGAGATGCTCAACGTTTCGTTTGGTTCCGGAGAACAAGTTATCCAGGCAAATAACTTCGTGTCCTTGAGACAAGAGCCGATCGACAAGATGTGATCCGAGAAATCCAGCCCCGCCAGTGACGAGTATACTCTTTCGACTATCAGATAAACGAGGCATTGTTTTCTACTTTAAATTGATAAACGCAAACAGATTTTCTCTATTAGGTGTGGTTTGGCTGACAATTGCGCCAGATTTCACTTTCTTTTGGTGTCCCAAGCTCTAATTGCTAACGAATCGTTAACACGCGCCTTGGAAGACCCTATGGTGTTGTGATTGTTTCGTAAAAGAGATTTTAACAGTGAATACGATTGCAGATCGCGAATTCAAACGTCTTAAGTTACGGGTTCTTGGAGCGGGTCCTGCAGGTTTAACCGCGGCCTACGAAGCACAGAAATTTTTTCCCAACGGGGATATCACCGTTTTTGAAGCCTCCGAGCATATGGGAGGTATTGCGCGTACCGAAGAGCACAACGGTTATCGGTTTGATATCGGTGGCCACAGGTTTTTCACCAAGGAAACCGAAGTAAATGAATTCTGGTACGAGATTTTGGGCGATGATTTTATAACCGTTCCCAGAAAAAGCCGTATCTATTATCGCGGACAGTTTTTCGATTATCCTCTACGTCTGTTTAACGCGCTGTCTAATATTGGCCCTTACGAATCTATGCGTATTCTTGCGAGCTACCTTAAATGGCAGGTTCGCCCGCACCGGACAGAAGACACCTTCGAAGAATGGGTCATCAATCGTTTTGGCGGACGGCTCTATATGCACTTCTTTCGAACCTACACAGAGAAGGTATGGGGTATTCCGGCAAATACAATTCGCGCGGATTGGGCGGCACAGAGGATCAAAAACCTTACCCTGAGCAAGGCTGTCTGGAACGCAATTTTTGGCACCAATGACACAGCGTCCCTAATCGAGGAATTCCAGTATCCTCGTCTTGGACCTGGCATGATGTGGGAAGAAACGGCAAAACGGGTAAAAGAAAATGGTGGGAAAGTCGCCACGAACGCACCTGTTGTTGCAGTCCGTCGTGACGACATGCGTATCGTGTCGATTGATGTTGCCAACAGCTACGTCGATGGAGGTGTTGAAACGGTTGAAGCGGATGAGTTCATAAGCACTTTGGCGCTGCGCGACCTGGTCAACATGATCACGCCACTCCCGCCGCAAGAGGTGGTCGATGCCGCGAACCGAATGCGGTATCGAGATTTTCTGATTGTCACCTTGGTGCTCGATGACTCCGATCCTTTCCCTGATAATTGGATCTATGTGCACAGCCCCGAAGTGCGCGTTGGACGCATACAAAATTTCAGAGCATGGTCCGAAGAACTGCTTCCTGACAAGGATACTGCATCCATCGGAATGGAGTATTTTTGTAACGAGGATGACGACCTATGGTGCATGGATGATGATGACCTTGTGCAATTCGCGGGCGCAGAGTTGGAAAAGATCGGACTTTCCAAAGCGAAGAGCGTTAAGGGCGGTTTTGTCATCAGACAGCGAAAGGCCTATCCCGTCTATGACCCGGAAAGCAAGGAAGCGGTGGAAACCGTGTCAAACTGGTTGAAGCAGTTGGAAAATTTCCAGACTGTCGGACGCAACGGTTTGCATCGTTACAACAACCAAGATCATTCAATGCTGACGGCGATGTATGCGGCAAGAAACTTGGCCGGCGCCAGTTATGACATCTGGGATGTTAATCTCGACAGGTCTTACCATGAAGAGATGGAGGTCTCAAAAGAGGCTGAGGATGCCGCTACACCGGCGTTGGCAAAAGTCTCTGCGGCGCGTTGAACGCGATTAACGCGCGTTGTGTTTCGCTGCTGGCGTGGCATCTCGCTGCGCTAAAAATGCGGGTATCAAAGCCGACATAAGCGGAAGAAGCCAGACAAGGCGGGATTGATATCGCCAATCGGGCGCCGACAAACCCCCGAAAATCGCCGCATTCAAAGTCAATCCAAACAACACAGTTAGAACGATGCCGGTTTGTTCGCGGGTCAAACGCCGGACGCATAGGACAATTATGATCGGAAGTGCGGCGGCCCACGTGAGCCACGTGACGACCGGCGATATCCCATGCAACAGTTGCGTAATTCTGACATGCGACGCGTCTTTGCGGGATTTGTATTCTGGTTCAACAATTTCAGCCGCATTAACTGCGTGTGTTCCAATTTGAAAAAACTGAATCACGGCGTTTTTTGAAAGCGACGATGTCTGTTGCAAAGGATAGGCGAGAAATGCATTTGTAAGAACCCTGAATTCCTCGTCTCGAATGCGCGCCAGTAGAGAAGGATCAAGCGATAGTACCCCATTCTCGTCCCATAAGAAGGCAGAAATGTTACTTGGGATCTCGCCTTCGAAAGCTTCGCAAATGGCCAGACCTGCGGTCGGGCAGGCTTCCTCAAGATACCAGCGTGCCGGGCCATCTTCGAGCGAGCGCGCCAAAGGTATCGGGAGCCGTTGAGGCGTGGTGCTGGCGTCGCTAAGAACAAGCCCGCTCGCAACGTAATTGATAGTCGGACCGGAGAGCGAGACGACGACGCACATAATGACAAAACGCAATTTTAGGGATTTTGTGATCAGCAACCAGAACAAAGCAAAAGCCGATATGCCTGCGGCAATTGGAGGGTAGCCATAATGAAACGTCGTGCAGATTGCCGCCAGAACAACAAGACACCAGGCGATCCATGGCTTCGCGAACCTTAAAGGTCCTACGAGAAGAGCGCCGAACAGGATCGGAATTGACGCGAAAATATCCGGTGTCAGAAGGATAACAAACCAGGGCAGCGTCGAAAGCGCGGACACCAATGCAATCGCCCCCCATGTTGTGAAAGGCGCCATCGCGGGAACCAGACAAACAATGAAGAGAGCGACGACAAAAGCTTTGGCGAATGGCGCAATCCAGATACCGATTGAGGCGTAAAAGGCGTAGATCACGGCCGAATAACTAAAGGAACGACCCACTGTGGAGCCGCCACTTTCATCGAGAACCAAATTTGAAGCGTTTTGCGCCTGATTTGATGCGTTTCCGCCTTGCGAGCCCGTTACCAAAGCCTCGTTTGTTGCAAAGGCTCCTAAATGATCGCCTATCACCGCCCAGATGGCTTCTCCGGCACGTAAGTAGGATTGCGTGTCGATGAACACAAAACTTGCATCGAAAACCCATGCAGGCCAACACATCAGCACGGCTAGCGCGCACGCGGCAAGCAGTTTGCGTCCGTCTATTATATCGACATAATCTGCTACTACGGTCCTGCTCCGTCCAACTTGCAATCTGGCTTCTACACCTCGAATTTTACCAACGCTCGCGAGATGTTAAGCATAAAAGGAACGAGAATCGTGGACACTTGCTTTGTCGGTGCATGCTTGTGACAAAAGAGCAACGTAGACTTTCTATGGGCGTGGTCGTGCCCGCGTTCAATGCAGAAGAGACACTTCCTGCGTGTCTAAATGCTTTGATCGCCGCCGGGTTCGAGCGTGAGCTTATTTTTGTGGTTGATGATAATTCCTCTGACACCACAAAAATGGAGGCAAATGCGCGCGGCGTACATGTGCTGGCAAATATCGGGAATCTTGGTGCTGCTGAATCACGTAACCTCGGAGCGTTGAAATTGAAGACTGACATTTTGGTCTTTGTGGACGCCGATGTTGAGGTGGCCAGCGACGTAAAGGATCGTTTTCTGAAACACTTCGATGATGCCGAGCGAGATGCTGTGTTTGGCTCCTACGACGATGCGCCCCATCGGACCGAGACAGTCAGTCGCCTTAGAAATCTTTTGCATCACACAACGCATCAGAAGTCCTCAGGCCCAATTTCCTCCTTTTGGACGGGCCTTGGTGCCGTGCGGCGAGAAGTATTCGAAAACGCTGGCGGGTTTGATGCCAAGCAGCGTATGTTGGAGGATGTCGAGTTTGGCTTGCGATTGACCGCGATGGGGAACAAAATCGTGCTTGATCCCGGGATTCAAGGCAAACACTGGAAGCACTGGGACCTCAAGTCTATGGTCAAGACCGACTTTTGGGATCGCGCAGTTCCCTGGACCAAATTGTTGATGTCGCCTCTTGGGCAAAGATCGGCACAAACGCTTTCTGTTTCTCCTGCGAGCAAAATCTCAGTATTTGCGACGGGCTTGTGTTGCCTTGCTCTGCCGCTATCGCTAATCGTGCCTTTGGCTGCACTTTTGGCCTTTGTAGTAGGGGTATGTATGGTCTCGCTTGCGAATGCCGATTATCTGAAATGTGTTTTTCGACTAGATGGTTGGACGACGGTCCCCAAGGCCATTGCTGTCCTCTTGCTGCATTTTTTCTCGGCCGGTTTGGGATATGCTGCCGTGCGTGTGAGGCTATTGTGAAATTGGTGAAGTCGTAAGACGTAATTTGCAGTTTCTGTTGACGCAAAACTGTAAAAAAAAATACGTTCTTGGCAGTGATCTATTATGGTGCCGCGTTTATGAATGATCGTCCGACTGCAAGTATTGTGATGGTGGCGTCCGCCGGTGAAATGAGCGTTCGGCACATCCTGTCCGTGTTGCGGGCACAGAATATCGCAAATGAGCTGGAAATTGTCATTTCCGCTCGCGAAAACGCGGTCGCTGAACTCTCCCAAATTGAGAGTTCTCCGTTTTTCGACATTCAGGTCGTTACAGGGGATTTCACAACTTCTGCGCGTGCGCGCGTGCCTGCTGTTTTAGAAGCACGCGGAGACATTATTATCTTTTGCGAAGACCATTGTTTTCCGACATCCGATGACTGGGCGGAAAAGATAATCACTCCACTTGCGTTTGATCATGCAGCCGTCGGGCCTACAATCGAAAACTCAAACCCGAACTCAGCGATGAGTTGGGCTAACCTGCTGATTGAGTATGGTCCTTGGGTGGGAAACACAAAATCTGAGCAGCAAGCTTTCATTCCCGGCCATAATTCATGTTACAAAACCGCTGAATTATTGTCGTACGGCGATCAACTCGGGGAAATGCTTGAGGTCGAGTGGGTTTTGCATCGCGACCTTGTCCGCAAGGGAAAAACGCTTTGGGTCACCGCAGAGGCAGCTTGCGAGCATCTGAATTTTTCACTCTTTAGACAGTCTGTGTTGCTTCATTTTTTCGAAGGTTGGTCTTTTGCAGCGAGCCGAGCTCTCGAATGGAACGCACCTCGACGTTTAACCTACGGATTTTTGTGGCCGGCGATTTTCTTGATCCGTTTTTGGCGTGTTATGGGCATGCTGATAGATCTTCCTATCTCGCGGAGTTTAAAGCTGAAGTGTGTGTTCGCGACAGCTCTATTACTTCAAATAAGTGCTTTGGGAGAAGGGTTTGGATATCTTTTGGGCGAGCAAAAAGTTCGCAAATGGCTTGGCCACATGGAATATGAACGTTGGAAGAATATCAGACCTGACGAAGCACGCGCTTTTTATACCTAGTAAATTTTTGCATTTCGGAACCGATATGGTCAAACACCATCCGCACCGCTCTCGCGCGTGTCTCAGGTGAATAGCGGTTCGCTCTGTTGTCTTTTTCCATAGCTCCAATCCTTCCTCGATTTGGAGCCTCCGGAAAACCCGGGACGGTTCACAATTTGATTATTTTCGGCGGGTCTTCCAACCTTCGATGATCAAGTTACCCTGCTTTGCCACCTTTGCGGCAGCCGTGGTTTCATTCTCCACACGGATCATGGCCAATGCGCCCCAGAGAAGGCCCAATAGGTACTCCGCCCTTTCGTCGCGCTCTGACATATCACACGTCATCTCGCCATTCTGCCTCGCGTTCTCTAACGCACAGGTGAATGAAGTAAGCAGCATTGATTTGTAGTTGGTTATCTTTGCTTTAACCAGTGCGGACGCCCGGCGGACATCCAAAACGGTATTCACCATCAGACACCCATCATGTGCCGGCGCATCGACGTCTGCGGTTGCGCTCATGGCAGTAAAGAGGTCTTGGATTTCCTTCAGGCCGCCTTTGGCGATCACCCCCTCATAAATCTCTTTGGCGGCCTCATGGTAGTGATCGAGTGCAGCGAGAAAGAGGCCCTCCTTGTCACCAAAAGCATTGTAGATGCTTACCCGCTTCAACCCAGTCGCTTCTTCTAGAGCACCGATAGGCGTCTCACTATAGCCAAGCTTCCAAAACGCAATCATGGCCGCGTCCACGACGGTAGCTTCATCAAATGATCTAGGACGGGCCATCTCGCATCCCACAAGTTTTATACATTGCGTTACATAACTCTGGACAGATTGAAAGGCAAATGATATCGATTCTGTAACGATAGTTACAAAACGGATATCATTATGTTTCGTCAAGCATGCGCTGTCGCCCTAGCGGCAGCGATCACTTTACCTGTGCCTGCCGGGCCCGGCGCAGCCCGAGACGCACTCGACGAGGCTCAAACACTCACCGAGGCAA
>JBCBBI010000030.1:19871-38478 GCA_038531775.1 Pseudomonadota bacterium
ACGAGGCTCAAACACTCACCGAGGCAACGTATCGACGCATTGTCGAAGTTCGCTTTGACGGCGCGCCATCAGACGTGATCCCAAACTTGCTCACCCGGGTCGATCTATTCGATCCGACAATCGAAGAGGTCCGTTTTGATCACTCCCAAAGCGCAACGCCGGGCGAGATGAGTGTCGGCTCGCGCCGCATTTGCATTTTCACGGATGGACGCGAATTGGTCGAACCGCTGCTCGTCTACGATCCCCCTCGGGCCTACGCTTACACCGTGGATGCAGAGGCTTCGACGATGGCGTTGCCTGTGCGTGAGATAGTGCTCTTCTACGAGTTTGAAGAAGACGCCGACGGCACTTTGGTGACGATCCACGCCTTTTATGACCCCAGTATCTCTGGAACAGGACCAGTGATCGAACCGGTCCTCACCGGCACGCTCCGCCGCACTTTTCAAAGCGCCACCGAGGTTTTCGGCGGCGCATACCTCGGCGACCGTAAGCCGTGATCCGACCACTTGAAAGCCAACCTAGAAAGGACAAAACATGAAACTCAAAGCACTCAACCTTGCCTTACTGCTGGCCGCGCCTTCCGTCGCACTAGCGGATGGGCCGTCCGTGATGGAGATCATCACCTTCGACGCACAGCCAGGAGCAACCGCAGAGGCGGTAACGGCGGCACTCGGCCCTATCGAAGCCAAGATGGGTCAGTACGGAACTCTGATCGCCCGTTCGGTCGCCGAAGGGCCAGAGGGCCAGTGGACCATGGTGAACTACTGGACCGACCGGGATGCCATGAACCGTATCAACGAGGAGGCGCTGACTTGGCCAGAGTTTGGGGCGCTGCCAGCTGTGGCGAACTTGGAAACCCTGCAGATGCAGCAACTCGATGTCGACACAACTGTCGGCCTAGGGGAGTAGTCATGCAGATCGCGCGCACCCTCCAAATCAAAGCTCCGCTGGAGAAGGTCTGGTCGATCCTCGCCGATGACTATGCCACCATCGGAGAGTGGGCTCGGGCGGTGGAGCGCTCTGCCGCCAATCCCGACGCTGCTCCCCCTCCGGGAGCGGCTGTTGGTGGCAGGGTTTGCACGGCCAACATTGGCGATGTCACCGAAACGATCACCACCTTTGACCCAAAGCACCACGTTTTGGCTTACAGCGCGCAGGCTAAAGCCATGCCATTTTTCGTGCGCGGTCTAACCGGCCGTTGGACATTAAATGCGGTTAAGGGTGGCACCCGTGTCGATCTTGGATTCAAAGCTGATCTAATGCCGCCTTTCGGGACCCTGATGGGTTGGGCAATGAAACGCCAATTCGTAGCGGCCATCGACGACACCCTCGAAGACCTCAAGCTCTGGGCCGAGACGGGCGAGGTGCATCCAGACAAAGCCAAAGCGCTCGCCGCTTAAAACAAGGAACTTTTTCAAATGACAATGGAACTTTGGTCTGTCTTTGTGACGGGCGCTATGCTGTGGGTTTCTATCGTGATCCAGCAGCTTCACCTCGACAAAACCGGCGGCACTGCATACGCGCTGTCGAACAGGGCCGACCCGCCGCCCGATGTCCCAGCACAGGCTAGGATGCTTCGGGCCGTCCGGAACCAATCCGATGTTGCAACCGTTTGGATCGCGTTGGTTGTGGTTCAACAGCTCGTGTCTGTGTCTGGATCGCTGACCTACTGGGCCGCATTGGCAATGATCGCCTCTCGGGTGCTCTATTTCCCTCTCTATGCGCTTGGAATTACGCCCTTCCGAAGCTTTGCATGGGCCTTGTTTTTGGTCGCGACACCCGTCTTTGCTGTGGGTGTGATCCTGGGGCTCGACACTGTTGGGATCGTACAATGATCGACATCGAAGCCATCTTGGCGTCGCCCGGCCGTTCGGCCCGAGCCAGAGCCATGGACGGTCCCCGTCGTGCATTGGATATGATCAACGCAGCAGGTCTCCAGCTGAACCAAAGCATTCTTGAACTTGAGCCCGGCAAAGGCTGGTTTACAGAAATTCTCTTCCGGCTCATCGGGCCGGAGGGTCACCTGATCGTCCAACAACCAGCCCTGTTAGACGGCTTCTTTGGCATGGAAGCGAGGAAGCTGGTCAAAAGGGCCGCTTCGCCAAACGCCACTTACAGCAACGCGCCGTTCACGCAGCTTTCCACACCCGATGCCTCTCTGGACCGCATAGTTTGGATACAAGGACCGCATGAAATTTGGTTTGAACCCCAGCCAGGCGTAAGCTTCGGCGAACCGGATCTGATCTTTGCCGAAATCAAGCGCGCCTTAAAACCGGACGGGCTTTTCTTCGTTGTCGACAACCTTGCAGCGCATGGCACCCCGCAAAAAGAGGCAAGCCAACTGCACCGTTCGGAGCCACGCCATCTCGAACTGATCATAAAAAAGGCCGGACTGGAATTGCTCCATGCAGACCGAAAATGGATCGTGAGCGACGTAGACACCCTGGATGTTCCAACCTATGCGCCTGGAATTCACCTTCGCACCAGTCAACATATGCAGATTTACCGACACGTCGGTATTTGACGCTTGATAGGCGAACGAAGGTGATCAGCTTTCATCAACGAATTTGCAGAAATGCGGATGATGGCACTGACGCAACGCGTGCTCACTTTAGTCCGCATAGATGAGATTAAAAATCTACTGCCACACCCGGCAGGTCCAGGCCCTTAAGCAAGTCTCGTAGTTCTTGTCTGGCTGCAACGTTTGAGATGTTGAGTTGCTTGACACCGATGTCCTTCAAATCCAGTAGGGTCAGCCCGCGAGGAAAAAGTTCACGGAAAATAACCCGTTCATTAAAACCGGGAGCTATCCGAAATCCTATCCGGCGAGCGAGGTTTTCCAATGCAGCGCCCATCTTTTCCTTATTCACCATTTGCTGCGCCCCAAGACGATTGCGTACGACAATCCAGTCGATTGGGGGCAGACCGGCTTGAGCCCTGAGTTGACGCGCATTCCAGACCATTTCTGAATACACCGACGGTCCCTGGATTTTGCGTCCGTCTGTGTCGACATGAGCTAGCAGATCAAAATCGATAAAGCTGTCGTTGAGCGGTGTTATCAGAGTATCCGCGAGTGTATGCGCCACCTGGCTAAGGCGTGTGTGCGAGCCAGGACAATCGATCAGGATGAAATCGCTTTTACCTTCTAGATCAGCGATAACGGCAGAAAGCCGATGGTCATATTGGTTTTCACCGGGTTTGAGTTTTTTCGGGTTCACCTCAGGGAGATCGTAGAAATCCGGGCTCGGCAGGTTGAGTCGCGACTCCGACAGAAATGTCAGGCGATTGTGCACATAGCGCGCCAGGGTCTTCTGTCTTAGGTCAAGATCAATTGTACTGACGCTATGCCCCATGCGTACAAGCGCTGTGGCCACGTGCATTGATACGGTGGATTTACCTGCACCGCCTTTTTCGTTGCCGACAACGATAATATGCGCCATGCTCTAGCCCTTTTGTCCCGCTTTTCTGCCCAGCAGGTTGACTGCCACTATATGTTGTGTTCGGCTTCACGGGAAGCCGTATATGCATCGATTGGGCAAGTTATTGCGTCACTAATCCGCTTTTTTGACCCTCAAAAAGCAAAACGCCGCCTTTAGGCGGCGCACTGCATCGCAATCTGGCGGGTGTTAGAATCCAAGCCCGGCATATTTGTTCTTGAACTTGGAGACACGACCGCCTGCGTCAGTTAGGCGTGTGCCACCGCCTGTCCAGGCTGGGTGCACTGTTGGATCGACATCGAGCGTGAGCGTGTCGCCTTCCGCGCCATAGGTCGAACGCGTAGTATATGTTGTACCATCGGTCATTTTGACTTCGATTTGATGATAGTCTGGGTGCAGATCTTTTTTCATCTCTATGGCCCTCCTTACGCGTCTTTTTTGGGTTTGTAGGTTGTGTCTTCCGCAATACGAGCGGATTTACCACGACGCTGGCGCAGGTAATACAGTTTCGCCCGCCGCACACGGCCCCGGCGCACAACCGTGATGCTGTCGATGTTTGTAGAAAACAAAGGAAAGACCCGTTCTACGCCTTCGCCGAATGAAATTTTGCGAATGGTGAATGAGCCAGCAATGCCTTCGCCATTTTTGCGACTGATGCAGACACCTTCAAAATTTTGAACCCGGCTGCGCGTGCCCTCGGTCACCTTGAAGCCGACGCGAACGGTGTCGCCAGCTTTGAAATCGGGAATAGTTTTCCCGAGGGAGGCGATCTGTTCCGCCTCAATCTCAGCGATAAGATCCATCGCTATAACTCCTATGTGCTTGCGGTTGGCCCGCAAAGGTGGTGCGCGTCCTCAGAGCTCTTGGTCTTCTTTCGGGTCCGCAGTTGCGCCCGCCAGAGGTCAGGTCGTCGTATCTGTTTGGTCGTCTACCTATGTTGGCCCAATGCCGAAGAAAACGGAGCGCACCATATGCAAACATATCCAGACGACTCAAGCCTCGCCCAGATTGGCGGGGTATATTTGGCTTTAGGAGTTTGATCAAGTTTTGAATTTTAAGTCAGTGCGTTTTGAGCCCAAACTAACTATGTGTTGTACTGCAGATATCAGTAATTTAATGAGCAGCCGCTATCAGCACAGAATTCAGAAGCCAACCATCTCTAACAAGGGAGCTTCGAGGCTGTTAACCTCACTGATTTCCTTAGATCGCGCTGCTAGAATTCCAGCCAAAAACGCGGTTGTTTACACACGATACCTAAATGGCACAGTTGAAGACGTTTGGCCTACGATCAGCACCGCAGAAGGCCTGTCAAAATGGTGGGTCGCACCTGTCAGTGCATTTGAGTTGAAACCGGGCGGTGCGTTCAATCATCACTGGAATAGTTTTGTTGTCGATTTCGAGGAACAGCGTTTTATCGACTTTAAAAAACAACTTGAAATCAAGACTGACGAGATCATGAGGTTCGAGATTGCGTCAGTAGACGAAGCACGAACGAGATTCACTCTATTGGACGCAATCGAAGCGGACGTCGTCTCCGTTGACAACGAAACGCAGCCACACGGTCCCGGCACGATCTGGGCAGGCGTAGCCGCGGGTTGGCACAGTTCAGTTGATGCCTTGGAAAGGCTGTTTAACCCCCAGTTACCGGTGCAAGACTGGCATGAACTAATCGAATTTTACGAGGTCTACCTCGCCGAGCAATTTGGTATTATTGATTTGGTGCACTGAGACATGTGAAAGTATTGGGAAAAGCAAAGCAGCGAATTTCACAACAGCTCTTTCGAAACGGAAGGTTCGTCCACACAGTTCCAATGCGCCACTGTCTAGATTTCGCGCTTGCAGTGAAGATCAGCAGTGTGGGCTACTGGCGCAGAATGTATCCCAAGTGCTCAATGTCAGTAACGGGCCGATACCAATGAATTATCACAGTGCCGCCCTACGAACGCTGCACCGTCTCCGATGTCCGAATTTTGGCAAGGTTGAACGAGAATGCGCCGCGATTGAAGTCGACTTTGATGCTTTTTTGGAAAGGCAGCTTGTCAGCAACTAAGGTGAATTAGCGGGAGCTCTACTCATGCAGAGCCGTGCGATACATCGTCTCGCACAGACGGCCCATTCAATATGGCTTGCACACACGATTGCACTTGATCACCGGTCAAGCTTTGAGCGGCCTGTCCGTACCCGTAACGACCAGGAAATGAAAATTTGCGATCGAGTTAAGGGTATTGTTCAGGCTCATTCCGCACGACCATAAAAGCCAATGCGTTCTTGCCGGGAGAACTCCACGCCTGGGCGTTCATAGAAGGAAAAGACTGCAATGATCCGGTCATGATTGCCTTTCACGAGCGTCACACGATGGGCCGTGTTCTTGCCCTTGCAGATGTTGAGTGTGCCTGGCTCCAGCACCAAACGCGTTGGGGTGCGGCGCCCTTCCAACAGGTCTGCCACACCGGCGTAATTGGGATTATCTGCGGTGCGCAAATCTTGATCATATTCAAACTCGCCGCCAGCCTCAGGCGCTTGCAGAAGCAGGGTGGTGGTGAATTCAGAGCGGTCAAAATGCCAGCTCAAAGATTGGCCCTCGTGATAGCTCATTACATTTACGCGTGCCAAGGGGTCGTACATGGTAAACAACTCTGACTTGTCCATCACCGCTGCCACAAAATGCGTAAAGGGGGTCCACTCATAGAGACGGATCACCGCAGTCTGCCCTATCTGATCCGCACAGATTGTCTGGTTTGAGGTTTCAAATTCTGTCAGCGCCGGGTGACCGGATGGCAAATCCTAGATCTTGTTCTGGAAATAGATGTTGTGCTTGCGGGCATGTGCGAAGGACTGCGCAGCAAGGATCGGTTTCAGTTCGGCCACGGCCGCAGGCAATGCGTCGGTCTTTATGAACCACGTCAGGTTGAACAGGCCATCCTTTGCAAGCTTGGCCTTGCACCTATCGACCAGACTCATCCATTCCGGGCTGCCGGGCCGATCCAATGGATAATCCTGCAGGTTGATCAGGTCGAGCATTTCCGTGTTCCGTTCAGTTTTGCGCAGTTTAGGGCGACACCGCTTTTCAAAAAACAGTATTTCTATTTATGATTCATAAGAAAATCTAACGGAGGAGCCATGACCCCAACCGCGCCCTTGAACGCTCTCAAAGCCTTTGAAGCAGCCGCCAGAACGGGTTCCTTCACGCCGGCGGCGGCTGAACTGGGGGTCAGCTCCCCGGCTGTCAGTCAGCAAGTGAAATTGCTTGAGGCGTTTTGGCAACAAGCCTTTTTCATTCGATAGGGCAATCGGCTGTCCCTGACAGATGCTGGACAGGCGGCGTATCCGCAATTGGCCCAAGCGATGACCAGCCTGAAAGACCTGTCGCTCAGAATGCAGAGCAAAGAGATCAGAAAATCTCGGCTGGTCCTCAGTGCGCCGCACTCGGTCGCGGAAACATGGCTGCCCCGAAAGCTTGCACCGCTGATCCAGTTGGACGATTATTCGCCGGTTGATGTGCGCATTGATGACGACCCAGTGGATTTCGTCCGCGACAAGATCGACGTCCGGATTTTCTTTGGTCATGACTTGTATCGCGACTACCAGACGGCAACTCTTTTCACAGAAAGCCTGATCGCCGTCGCCAGCCCAGATTTCATGCGCCGTTTCGGCCCTAGTTTGCAGGATTTGCCAGATCGGTATCTGATCCACACGGATTGGGGAAGCGGCTTTGTGTCGTCGCCAAATTGGGAAACTTTTTTGCCTTTTTGGCAAATCAATCAATCGCAGTCTCGGAATGACGGTTAGGACCAGCAGTACGGCCTTTAACTTTGCGCGCAATGGTTTGGGCGCGGCCTTGATACCGGCCGAGATGGCTGTCGATGATCTGCGACTTCGGCATGTCGTGCACATAAACAACGCTGCCAGCCAATTGCCCCGAAGCTACCGCATGGCGTATCCCAAAAGGCTAAATCGCCACCCGACCGTCATGTGCCTGCGAGAGGCCTTCAAACAAAGCCTTCCATTTGGAATGCAGTAAGCCAGCAGGCGTGCAAAACGACCAGGCGGCCTTCTCCCCACAATACGCTTTGTACCTAGTCGAAGATCTCCCCCAAGTTTTCGAACATACCGCCGCGTTTGCGGCGCTTTGGTTAACCCTGCTTCGCGTGATTGGGGCCTTCTTAATAGTGGACATCGTTATACGTCTCGTCAGCAGAGACACCGCCGTCGAAAAGAGCTTCTTCACGGATGGCCATTATGATTTTCCAACTCTGCGCGATCCATCCAAATGCCACCCGAGGACGGACATATATCCATCTTTACGCCATAGCGCTCCCCTTCGCGCATGGGCGAGCCGTCACTTGGAGATGTCATCAGAGGCACTTTTGAGATCCTTTTAGCATGAAATCTGAAGGCGAGGTCACTAAAAAAAAACTCTGTTCGCGTGATGGCATTACAAGGCTAGGAAGGGCGCGAAATGAGCGGGTTTGTCCCTTTTGGAACGCTCCGGCCAGATCAATCCCGGAAAGCAAGGCAAACGCCGCTTGCGCGGTGAATACCGGGCAAGAGGAGCCTTTTGCTGTCAGTGTTTCGCAGGCTTTGCAACAGATGAAGTGGTCGTTGGCTAGCTTGCCGCTGCCAGCTGATCAAGGTCACGCCGCCGCAGATCTTCCCTCGCCTT
Source organism: Pseudomonadota bacterium (assembly GCA_038531775.1). Taxonomy (GTDB): domain Bacteria; phylum Pseudomonadota; class Alphaproteobacteria; order Rhodobacterales; family Rhodobacteraceae; genus Roseovarius. The sequence continues at coordinate 27,972 of JBCBBI010000030.1, forward strand.
ATGGCCGTACCTGCGCTGTGTGAGACCATGGCTCGTTGCATCCTGGAGTTCCGGGAACAGCGTCATCAGTTCGACCTTCGCAGATGGGTGGAGCGCGCGAAGGGCTTCGGGACCTGGCCAAAATGTCTCCGTCTTGATGTCCTCGGCAAAGATCACTTGGTGGTCTTCTGTCATGATGTGGATGTAGGACACAGACCGCATACCATGGGCTGTACGGGCACGGCTTCCAATCAAATCCTTGAACAGCGTCGAGCGGACAAAAGCCTCATTCAGCCTTTGAAGATCGCCAAGTGCTGCATCCCGCAAAAGAACCCGGTGTTGCGGGGAAAAAAGCAGCGGGGCGGCGTTTCCAAGCCACGCGTTGGGTTGAATAAGCACCGGCTTCAGATTTGGTGACCGCTCTAGTTCTTTTGGCTCAATATCGCGCCTGCCAACCCAGACGATAGGCTTGAATCCATTATCCGCCGTCTGAACCAGATCGCCCGGTACGATGTTCTCGATGGGCACCAACCCTTTGTTTGTCACAATGCGGATGCCTGGAGTAAAGCAGACCACGCCCGTGTTGTCGGTGGTGAAGTCATCCCGGTTGACGTTTTCGAACGTGATCCCATCACCCGGCTGCATTTGATCATTGTCTGAGTAGTCCACCGTGCCGCCATTGGCGATGCTGTTGGACTGGTTCAGAATGCCGTCATCGTCAAAGTCTTCTTTGAGTTCCCTCAGACCATCATAGAACTGCGACAGATCAATAAAATCATTGTTCGTCGTATCGCCGTCACCCAGCGCGCCGGTATTGCCGTTGTTGAAATCGCTGATCGTGTCCGCACCATCGCCCACTTCATAGGTGAAAACGTCGTCGCCATCCCCGCCGGTCAGGCTGTCATCGCCCGTGCCGCCGTCGATAAGGTCGTCATCGGCACCACCGTCAATCGTGTCGTCCCCGGCCTCGCCGCGAATCGTGTCATCTCCCGCGCCGCCGTCAATGACATCATCCGCGCCCTGCGCTGCCTCAACCTCAGCCGGATTTAGAGGCTCATCATAGATCTCAAACAAAGAGATCGACCCATCCATATGATCCTGGATGTTGTTGGCAACGCCGTCGCCGGATTGCCATTGGTTGCCGCCCAGAACCCAAGGCTCGGCGTTGCCGTCCAGCGTGACCGGGACGTTCGCAAGCGAGCCCTCAGATGCGCCATCGACAAAGATTTCAATGGTTTGGGCATCGTTGTCCAATGTGACCTGAAAGGTTTGGTCGGTGCCAGGTGTGATCACGTTAGACGACGTCACAAGATCGTAGCTGATTGCGTCGCTTTGCCAGCGCAGTTCTATCCGGCCGTCATCATAGACCCAGGTCGTGATGTGACCGCCGCCATCATTCCCAGTGCTGTCGCGCGAAAACAGTGCGTAACGCTCGCCCGCGGGGGGCAACGTATCGAGGTTGAAATCCATTACGATCGTGGCAGAGGTCAGGTCATAGGTCGGATCATGGGGAATTTCGATATAGTCGTTGTTGCCATCCAGATTGATCGCACCCGTGGCGGGATCATGACTTGCGCCGTTTTGCAAGGTCGCTGAATTGTCGAGTGGGGCCTCATCATTGAGAGGGTCGCCCGCATCGTCGAAATCCCAACGCCCCACGCGCGCAGCATCCAGACCGCCGGATGCGCCTGCGCCACTGTTGCTGTCGCCGGAAATATCATCGGCACCGTCGCCGCCATCGATCGTGTCGCTGCCCGCGCCGCCTTCGATCGTATCGTCCCCGGTGCCGCCGTCGATCACATCATCGCCCGCGCCGCCGTCCAATACATCATCCCCGCCGTCGCCGGAGATCGTATCGTCACCCGCGCCACCATCGATGGTGTCGTCGCCCTCAGGGGCCGCCGCGGGTGAGGAACTTGTCGCCTCATAGCCTGGGCCCGGTGCCGGGCCGATCAGTGGAGATGTCAGAAGATCTTGCGCGCCGCCGGTGCCCGGACCGTCGATTGTGGCCTCAAGCACTTCGCCGCCCTGGTTTTCCCAAATTCGGACTTGGATCGTGTAGGTTTCATCGGGGTCCAGCGTGACGGACCCACCTCGCGTCGTTGGCGCTTGATGGAAGTCGTTATCCATAAAATCGCCGTTATTACCGGTGTCATTGGTCCAGGACACGGGGTTACCGCTGCTGTCAAAAATCTGGATCGTGGATCCGTCATCTGAGCGCGTTTCAAACCGGTAGCTGCCTGCCTGAGTGACATTCAACGTCGAGGTGTAGATGACCCCGTAATCCGCCGGGTTGTTTGACGTCCCCCGCACGGAATTTGCCAGATCATCCACTTCGAAATCATTGACGTAGCCGCGCCCTGCCAGCGTGCCGGACTCAATATCAAAGGCTTGATCAGCCGCACTTGAGAAGTTGTAGTCATAGAGTTCGAAATGCCAGGTCCCATCGACCGGGCCGTCCCCGCTCAGGACATCATTGCCGCCATTTCCGGTGATCTGATCATTTCCGGCGCCGCCGGTGAGGGTGTCCGCTCCGCCATCGCCGTAAAATATCTCGTTGTTATCTGTGCCAGGATTATCCGACGTGTTGGATGCCATCGTTACTACTCATACTACGTACTTTGTAGCGTGCTTTGTCATAGCCATCGGGCGAAACTAAGACAATTTGATGGAGCAAACCGATCGAATAGACCGATCTGTCGATTTCCAACGGTGCTAACTTGCATACAAAAGGCAAAGATAAATTTCTGTAAAGGGTTACAAGATGACGAACTTATAGGTGGTCAAGCGACAACGAAACTCATTCGCTTTTCTAAGAGGCAAACCAGTCGTTCGTGCGACTTACAACATTGGTACCTGCGGGCTTGAAGCTGCTGTTTTCTGCCGTATCAACGCGAAGTTCGCTTTCTGCAAGCTGCATCGAAGTAAAAGCAACTTTTTGAACGACAGCTTAGGGTCGAATCTTGGTTTGAAACAAACAGCATACTTTCCTTTCGCCCAACAAATCGTCCACGGGGCGCCGCTACAAGTTGCGCTCGTTTCTCAGATCGGTCCGCCCGGGGCCAACGCAACGGGCGAACACTCACTCGGCAGCAACATCTCGTTTCTGCGCATCGCTGCCGAGCAGAACCGCAAATAGTGCTCCGAGGCCCTGACGCGTGCGATGCACTAAGACAAACACCGCAGGGATCGCAAGGATTATGACAAACGTCCCGATAAGCACACCATAACCAATCGAAACGGCCAAAGGGATCAGGAACTGCGCCTGAAGTGACGTTTCCATGATCAATGGGTAGACACCCAGAAATGTCGTCACCGATGTCAAAAGGATAGGACGAAAACGATCCTTTGTGCCTTCAATTACGGCCTCGTTCACAGCGTATCCTTTGGCGAGATATTCGTTGTAGAGATCAATCATCACCAAGCTGTTGTTGATCACCACGCCCGCCAGACCTATGATGCCGAAGATACTCAGAAGCCCAATCGGGTTGCCCAGTAGGTAATGCCCTGTCACCGCACCGATAAGTCCCAGAGGTATCGCAACCATCACCACGATCGGTTGGACAAAACTCCTGAACACCAGCGCCAAAAGGGCAAATATGACGAACATGGCGATCGCCAGAGCTTGACTAAGGGCGGCCTGCGCATCGCTTTGGGTTTCCTGTTCTCCACCGAAACCTGCATCAAGGCCCGGGTTGGCCTCTAACAAAGGCGGAAGCAACACCTCGCGGATGATACGATTTGCTTCGCCGTTGGTGGTGATGCTTTGGTCAACATCCGCCGTGACTGTCGTCACACGACGGCCATTGCGGCGTTGGATCTCCGAGGGGGACACACCTTCTTCAAGCCTCGCCACGGCAGACAGCGGGATCAAATCACCTGAGGGTGTCGCGATGCGCGTGTCCAGCAGATCCGACAGGCTATCGCGATCTTCCTTTGGGAAACGCACCATGACGTCGACGCTGTCCTGCCCACGTTGCACGGTTGTCGCTTCAACGCCAAAAAAGCCATTGCGCGTTTGGGTCGCAAGATCTTGCAGGGTCAGATCATACAGGCGGGCCTCAGGTTTCAGGGCGAGTTTGTATTCAAGCCTACCTGACGATGCGTCGTCTTGAATCTGAAAAACGCCCGGGATGTTGGTCAAACCCTGACGCAGCTCTGCGACGATGGGCGCGATCGATTGGCCGTCCGGAAGCGAAAGCTCAACCGCGATTGCATCCCCTGCGTCGACCAGCGACGACGAAATCGTTAGGCTGTTGACGCCCGCGACGCGACCAACTTCTTTCCGCCACAAGCGTTCGAAATCGGCAGTTTCCCAGCTGCGCTCAGACGCGTTCGTAATTTCGACGACCACTTGAGCCACACTTGGCGAAATCGGCGCGGAATCGCCTGTTGGCCCACCACCGCCCGCGCCGATACCAACAACGACATATTGCCCGACGAGGACGTTCGGCGCGTCATCCGGCAGATTTTCCTGTAATCGTTTGCCGGCGCGTATCGCCGCAACGCGCAGGTCATCTGCGACCTCTTCAGTGCGTTGGAATGTCGTGCCGTCTGTCAGCTCCACGTCTGCTGTGACGAACTCTCCGTCGATGGACGGGAAGAATTCGAAGCGCACGTAACCAAATGAAAGCAGGCCAATGGTTAGCATCATAAGTGAAATGACGCCGGCGATCGGGATCAGAAACCGACGTACGGAAAACCGAAGGGCCACGTCCAAAGGGTTCTGGATGAACCATTTCAATCCGAAATCGATTAATCCCCGCACTGCGCCGATGCTTCGGAAAACGATGTTTGGCTTGTAGTTTTCGCCAATTTCAAGCGTAGAGAGGTTCCTTGGTAGAATTAGAAGGGCTTGCAAAAGCGACAACGTCAGAACGATCATGACAACCGTTGGAATGTCGCCGAGAAATGAACCCAAAGGCGCTGGCATTTGAAGCAAGGGCCAGAACGCGACAAGTGTGGTCAAAGTTGAGAATACAACCGGCACCGCGATCCGTTGTGCTCCCTTTACGGCCGCATTGATTGGCGACAGTCCGGCCTCGCTATTTTTATAGATGTTTTCTGAGACAACGATGGCGTTGTCGACCACGATGCCGATGGCAAGGATGAACCCAAAAAGTGAGATCATGTTGATCGACATCCCCATCGCGCCCATGATAATGAACGTTGCTGCAAAACTGATACCGATCCCGGCGGCCGACCAAAAGGCCAGCCGAACGTCCAGAAAGAGGGCGAGGCATAGGATCACTAGGGACAGCCCAACGACCGCATTTCGTGTCAGAAGGTCGATGCGCGACTGAAGCTGGGTGGCCTCGTTTTGCCAAATGGTCGCTTCGATCCCCTGTTCCAGAGACGGGCGATAGCTTTCCCGCAAATGACTTTCGGCGACATCTACGATATTTAGGATCTGTTCGTTGCCCACGCGGTACACATTCACAGACACCGCCGACGTACCATCGAACGTAGATGAGATATCCGCATCTTCGAATCCATCATTGACCGTGGCGATATCCCGCAAAAGCACCTTCGCCCCATTGGGCGAAGACCGTACAACGATATTTTCGAAGTCCGATTGCGTGAAGTTTCGCCCAATCGTTCGAATGGGAATATCGACGCTTTCAGTCTCGATGGAACCGCCAGGCAACTCCAGCGAACTGACACCAACAACCTGTGCGACCTCATTCAGCGTCAACCCAAAAGCGCGCAAGGTGTCACGGTCTATTTCGATACTCACCTCAAAGTCGCGCGTGTTGGACACTTCGGCAAAGGAAATGCCGTCAAGGGCGATCAGTTCATCTTTCAGCCGCCGCGCTTCTTCTTTTAGCACGCGCTCACTTGTTTCGCCGTGGATTGCAATTTCAAGGACCCTAGTCGAGTTGTCCGATCGAACAACAATCGGGTCTTCGGCATCTTCGGGAAACGTTGAGATGCCTTCTACTTCGGTTTTTACTTCATCGAGCTTTGTCTCGATGTCTTCGCCATCCAGAAATGTCACGGTGATGCCGCCGCGCCCCTCAGACAGATTTGCGGTGATGTCGTCGATCCCGTCGATGCCCGACAGCTCATCCTCGATCACGCGGACGATCGAATCCTGTATCTCCGTGGGTGAGGCACCGCGGTATTCAACTGAGATCGATACGCTGTCCAACGCAAATTCCGGAAATGTCTTTTGTGGCATGTTGGACGCCGCAAGAACGCCGCCCGCAACCATGACAACCATCAAAAGCCAGGCCGCGACGGGGTGCTCAGCCATCCATTTGATTGCAGCGTTCATGCCACCGGCCCTCTATTCCGAAACACGCGTCGTGGTCACAGACGCGCTGGAGATATCTTTGAGTGCTTCACCTAGTTGCGGCGCGGCCAAGGATGTTAGGACAAGTCGGTCATCAGGGAAAAGATCCGTGACACGCACATATGTCGTCTCGCCATCGACATGCACTCGTGTGGCCGGATGAAACGCAAGCCGACCGTCGCGCACCAACCAGATGGTGTTATCAGATCGCAGGGCGGTTGAGGGGATTGCAAAGGTATTGTCAGGCTCAATGCCTTCAACAACCGCTTTCGCGAAGGCGTTTATCAGAACCGGGGGAATGCCTGCGGCAAACTCCACATCAGTCTCCAGACGGCCGCGCAACGCAATCGTCACCGCCAGCGTACGTGTCTGCTGATCCAGGGCAGGATCGATCCGGATGATCTCTCCGGCCCATACCTGCGTTTCGCCTGCAAAGTCGATTGACACTTTAGCTGGTGCCGGGTTGCCAGTAAACAGACCCGGGATCAGAACAGCATCCGTTTCCCTGATGGCGATGCTGACCTCCATTTGACCATCTGTGAAAATCTGTGCAATCGGTGCGCCGCCGGCCACCACGTTGCCAATTTCCGCTTCCTTCGCCTGCACCGCACCGTCAAACGGCGCGCGGACGATCTTGTTCTCGAGAGCGATTTCTGCCGAAGTTAATTGCGCGCGTTGCCCTTGCAAATTGGCGAAGATCTCGTTGCGTTGGCCTTGAAGATCATCCACCGTTGCCTGAGTAGCTGCGCTTCGTTCCAATAACCGTTGGGCGCGTTCCAACTGCCTCGTCACAAGATCCAAGCGCGCATCGGTTGCTTCGATACTCGCCTGGGATTGCGCGATTTGCGCGCGTTCCGTACTTCCATCGATTTCCACAAGAATGTCGCCCTCTCGGAAGAATCCCTTGTTTGTGATTGCGGGATGAAGAGACACAATGCGCCCACCGGTTGGCGCCGAAACAGCCACAGTCCGGAAGGGTTCAACAAAGCCTTCGCCGCGGATTGGGAGAGGGCCTTGATACTCCTTGAGGGCCACCGTCTCCACAAGCGTTTCAGGCCGCGCAGCGGGTTCGGCTTCAACGATGGTGCGATTGTCCCCGAGATAGGTGAAACCAAAATACCCTCCTGCTACGATGGCACCAGCCACCCCAATCCAGAAAAGCTCACGAACTGCCGTGCCTATATGCCTCAGTGCTTTGCGCATTGCCTGTTTCCCGCTGGAATTAATGACCTCTGGGTCATTAAATAATTTGGTTGGCGGACGTTACATGTCAAGAACTGGATTTGATTTCTTTCTGACGACCGCCCAAACTGCACCCAATCGCCGAAAAAGGGGCGCCTTTGATGAACCAAAAGAAAAACGAACCATCGGTTGCTCGAAAGCCGCGCCGCCGGAAAGAGGCAAGACCTGCAGAGATTGTCGTAGCAGGCATCATTGAGTTCGAAGAACACGGTTTTGCAGGCGCCAAGCTTTCTCGGATTGCTCAAAAGGCAGGGATAGCGAAGAGTACGATCTACCTCTATTTCGAATCCAAGGAAGCGCTTTTCATAGCCGCCATCGAAGAGCACGTCGCGTCGGTCATGGGCGAAAGCGAAGCCAAGCTATTTTCCGAAGAGGGCACAACCCGTGAACTATTGCTTGGACTGTTGCAGAACATGTATGCCCGCTTCGTGCATGGTGAGGCGCAGGCTCTTTTTCGCATCCTGCTAACAGAAGGTGATCGCCTGCCAGATTTAATCAGCGAGTACCACGCGTTGACGATCCAAAAAGGCTCAACACTTCTCAAAAAGATCTTGGCTCGCGGACTTGAGCGTGGCGAGGTGCGCCCCGGACCGCATCTCGAGATCCCCCATGTGCTGATTGCACCCGCGATCTATTTCGCGGTGCACAAAATGATGTTTCGGTCAGCTCAGCCTTTGGATTTCGAAGAGTATTTTGAGGCACATACAGATGTTCTTTTTCACGGTGTCCTAACAGGTTAACGACCATTTTGTTGCCGCTGTTCACTAGGTTCTAATCGAACCCAATGCGTTTAATCGAAGATCTCAAACTGTTGTCGAACCTACTGTCGCGTTTGTGTCCCTTCGGGTGCCTCTGCTGCCCGCAATTGGGCTCGAGTGACAACGGACATTGCTCTAAGCGCTGTCATTGGAGATGCCGCCATCAAAAAGAGCTTTTTCCAGATGGGCAGGGTGATCTTTTCTGAGTCCCGATGATCCAGCCAAATGCTACCCGAATAACGACAGATATCCATCTTCACACCGTAGCAATCCACTTCACGCATGCCGCGGATGCCAGCAATGCAGGTTGCGACCACAGCATTGGTAGACCATATCAGATTTCGGCCTCGGGCCGTGGCCGTCGATCATTCAGAGCGTGTCGGCGGAACTATATGCGTCTAATCTAATGGCCCGTTTGAGCCCATTTTGACCAATGCTGCATGGCGCAGGAACATACCCAAAGCATCAAAAGCGGACACCGCGCATCTGTTTTTGGTCGTTCATCAAGCCTTGGATTGAAAAAACGATGCCCGCCCTGAGCAGACACAGTCAATCCAGCGCGGCATCACAGTTTCGGACATCGCCAAATCGGATCTCAATCGACTCTGGAACCGAATGTCGTACTGTGCCGTTAGATTTGTGAGCCTAATGCGACGTGAAGAGGACAATGGGTAAGAAGTTTCTTATTGTTTTGGTGATCGCAGGCGCTGCGATTGCGATCCTCGTGACGAATTGGCAAAGCTTGCCTATATCGAGGCAATCGACACCATTCCTCCCGGTTGTTCACCCAGACGGGACGAAGGAATTTCGACTAATCAATGCGGGTGGTGATCAGCGGAAAGGCACATCGGATGACGAAGAGTGGGTTCTTCGCATGCCGAACGGTCTTTGGGCCAGCTCCCGAGACGAAGGTCGCACAGCGCGGCAAATAGAGAAAAACCCCGACTATCCGTACAATCTTAACTTTTCGTTCGTCCTCAAGCTGCCGGAGCTTGATTTCATGCCATCCCCTTTTGAAGAGGTTCGTTATGATCGCGCGCATATCACGGTGCAAGCGGGTCAGGCACCCTACGGGTCGGGCGCATTCGAGGGAGGTCGGGAGAACCCGTTTTCAGTAAGATTTGACCTACGTGCCAACTACAATTGTCGACGTGGCGCCTTGGTCGGGCCGGGGGTGTACGCTCTCCGAAGCACGACAGATGCAGAGGGTGCCGAAATGGCGCAACGGTTCAAAGATCAAAGACAGCCGAGTGTCTTGCGCCGGTTCTCACCGCCCGAGTGCAACCGGCCGCTTTCAGGGGCACTCCGCCAAGAATACGCGATTTACGATAAACGAGGGCGCGGCATTGGCTTTGGCTCTTGCGTGGCGTTGAAAAGCTCTGATGTGCAAATCGACCCGAAAGGCACCTGTAATTTCCGGTTTTGGCTGCCTATCGATAGAGAGTTTTCAGTGAGCCTGCGCTCTGAGTATGTGCCAGTTGTTCAGAGCCTTTACCTGCGGGTGGTCGACATTCTCAAAGATGCAACTGATACGACTGAATCGAAAAATGCTGGTGACTGGGGAAGCCGACAGTGATCAACCGCATAGTTTGCGTATAGCAGACTTTCATCCCTAATTCGCCAAAGGCGGCTTTGTCCGCACACGGGACATGGGATCCACTTAGTTTACGCTCGTTGCGAACGGTGGCAATTAGGGCTATAACCGCAGCATCCTGATACATTGCTGAGTATCCGGTTAGCGCCGTCTTCATGGGTGCCGGTAAATCTCACCGTCGAGAAGCCGCGATGCATCCGACGTCGGCGGAGAGCCCAACGCGCTCATTGCAATTTGCCCCTGCCGACGCTCGAAACAAAGTGTGCATAACAGTTGTGCGATTGTTCTTGCTGCTGAGCTGCACTGAAGCAGACGTTTGTGCCGAGCGCTGTGAAATTTAGAAAATAGAGGCAATCTGGACTGCTCGCAAAGTGGTAGGAGATTGAATTTTGCGACGATGACGTCTTCAACTCATAACCCTGCAAGGATTTTAAGATGCAAAAGTATTGCAGATTAGAAGTCGAGCTTGCTGATTTACTTTGAATCATTGGGACCGTTGGCTCCAATACCCTTGGAACCATTTTCTATGTTCTTCGGCTTCTTCGAAAAGCCATCTTTTAAAGTGGAATAGCCCCCTGAAAGTGGTCCACCAACTGGGATAGTTTTGTCCCGTAATTGGAGGATCAGCGATGGCTGGAA
>JBCBBI010000031.1:0-36264 GCA_038531775.1 Pseudomonadota bacterium
CGATAAAGCTGTTCGGGATCTGCACATACTTGCAGGCTATCGGGTACGGCACAGCTGAGAGTTATATCCTCGTCCCCAATTGCGACACGTTCGTTCTCGAGAAGGTCCTGTACTATTTCCTTCAGCCCGATCTCGCGCAGTGACGGCGCTTGTTCTTCTGCTTTGCCAAAGGCGAGAGTTGATTCACACAGCGTAACAGCACGGGTGATCGAATTGACGAGCTTTGGCGCCATACGCTTGACCAGTGGATCTTCGCTTGTCTCAATGCGATCGGTAAATAGCTGTGCCGATGTCAATATATTGCGCAGGTCATGGCTTATCTTGGCCACGGCACCGCCAAGCTGAGCCAGGTGTTCCTTTTGCCTTAGCGCCGACGTAAGTTGAGTTTGCAGTGAATAAAGCGCCTCCTCCGCCTCGCGCAGCTCAGTTGTCGTGGAGGCAGGTTTGATCAAAAGACGGGCGTCTTCAGGCGCCGCGGCATAGCCTTTCATCACGCCAACAACGTTTTTAATCGGACGCACAAGGAAGCCGCGAACCGCCAGATATAGCATGGCAGCTGTTGTGACCGATATGACCGCTGATAGGATCAAAATTCGGATGCCATAATCGATCATGCTAGCGCGCATTTCGCTCGTCAAAAGCGTCACTTCGATAAGCAAACCGCCTCTTTCAGACGGGGCACCAATGACACGTACAATTTCGGGCGAAGGTTTTGCCATACGGGAAAAGGCATCGCGAATAAGCTCAAAAGCCGTCACATCTCGGAGATCGAATGTGGCCATGACTGGAGAAGGCAACGGCGAGGCAAGAACCAACTGGCGCGCTTCGTCACGTCGAAGCACGACATTAAACACACCGGCATTAACAAGAAGCTCTTCCTGCAGGTCTTTTGAGATCTGATCATTGGCGAGCAAGGCCAATGAGGCAATCTGCGCGCGCTCCAAACGGTTCATCAGGTATTCTTCACGAAACCGCGCAATCGAAGGCACGAAAATAAGAATTTCTGCCAGCATTACAAAAATCACCGTCAGCAGCAGGAAACGACCCGACAGTGATTTTATTGATGTCAAAAGTCCCTTTGTCATATCTCTGATTTATGGCAACCAGCGCTGAACCAGTTGCACAACTTTCTTGACTTTGGAGCTTTCAAACAAACGCGGCGTAAAATAAGCGCCGACGACGCGTTTATTGATCTCACCCAGTGTTGGATATGGCGCAACCATGGCAGCGATCTGTTTCATCTTCATTTTATTAACAATGGCAAGCGCCCAAAGGTTTATCAACTCCCCGGCTTGAGCGCCCGCGATGGAGGCGCCGATCGGACGCCCGCCCACAACCATAAGCTTGATTAGACCATCGGTTTTGCGTTCAGCAATAGCGCGGTCATTGTCACTATATTCGAATCGTACAACTTCTAGCGCGCTGCCATGTTTCTTGCGCGCCTGCGCCTCTGTGAGACCGATTTGCGCAAGCTCAGGCTCGGTATAGGTGGCCCATGGGATATGATCATACGAGGCTTTGGCAGGTAGCCCGAATAGCGCTGAACGAATGATAATCCCGGCATGATACCCGGCCACATGGGTGAATTGCAGGCCACCCGCTACATCACCGATCGCATAGACCTTGGAGTTTGTGGTTTTCAGGCTTGCATCAACCTTGATGCCAGTCTTGGTCGTCTTGATGCCAGCAGTGTCAAGACTCAAACGATCAACATTTGCTTTACGACCCACTGCCATCAAAAGGTGCGTGCCCTTTAACACGCGGCCGTCTTCGGCCTCAACTTCTATTGCACCGGCTTTTCCGCGCACTTCTTTGGCAAGAGCATCCTCTTCTATGGTTACGCCCTCTTCCCGGAGCTTATTCAGCACGATCTGAGCAAGCTCGGGATCATCTTTGCCCAGCGCTTTAGCGCCTTCGATTACTGTCACCTGACAGCCAAGCCGCAGATGCGCCTGTGCCATCTCCATACCTATTGGCCCGCCCCCTATAACCAATAAGTGCTTTGGTCGCTCGCGCAGGTCAAAGATTGTCTCATTGGTCTCATAGGGCACGCCGTCAAGGCCGGGGATAGGTGGCACAAAAGGTGATGAGCCGGTTGAGATCACAACACGGCGCGCCGTGATCGTCGTGTCACCGGCTCTTACTTCGGTTGGAGAGATGAACTCGCCATATTCCTGGATTACTTTGACGCCCAGCCCTTCAAAGCGTTCCACACTATCGTGGGGTGCAATGGTTGAGATCACGTCATGCACATGATCCTTGGCAGCTGCATAATCGATCTTGGGTTTGGTATTCGCGATCCCATACTTTGCCGCATGCGACTGAGCATATGCGGCCTTACCAGAAGCGATCAGAGCCTTTGACGGCACGCAGCCGAAGTTTAGGCAATCTCCACCCATCTTGTGCCCTTCAAGTAAAACGACATCAGCACCCATTTGAGAGGCTCCGGCTGCAACAGACAGCCCTCCAGAGCCGGCACCGATAACCAGCAGATCCGTTTTGATTGTGTTCATGGTCTCAGGCGTCCTTCTTGCCGCGGATCGTTTTGATCAAAATTGGCAGCGCCGCAAGGACACACAGGCCAACGATTGGGCCGATAATATGCGGCTCCCAAAAGAGCGAGAGATCAGGACTTTCACCGCGGTCAAAGACTTCGCCAAGTCCAACGCCGATCCAGGTAAATACGATCGCACCCGGGATGATACCGACAACAGTTGTCCAGGCAAAGTTAAACAGCTTCACGCCAACGAGCGCAGGGAGCAAGTTAGCCACAAAAAACGGCACCGCTGGTACCAAACGCATTAAGAGAAGCACGCTGATCTCATGCTCGCGCAGACCGTCAGTGAATTTCTTCATCGAGCCTTCAGAACCATCAATCTTGGCCGAAAGCGCCTGGCCCAGTCCAAGTCTGGCCGCAAGAAAGATCAACACGGCACCGGTAGCCGCACCAAGCACATTTAACGACGTACCCATGACAAGACCGAAGAGAAATCCGCCGCTTAGTGAAAGAACCGCCGCACCCGGCAGCGAGAAAGCAACCACGACAATATATATTGCCACAAAGATGAGTGCCATCAGAGCAAAGTTACTGTCCCGAAAAGCCAAAAGGCTTTCGCGGTTTTGCGCAAGAGCATCGAACGAAAGATAGTCACTTAGGGTGAAGTACCCAATTATGGCCGCAATTACGATAGCCGCAAGGGGCAGGTGGCGCATCAAGGACGACTTGGGTTGCGTTTCTACTTTTTCCATGTCTCTGGGTCCGTTATTAATGGCTGTTGTCCTTTAAATGCGCCACTCATCGGTCAGCAACTAGGTGGTCTCACGCTTGAGTGATCAGTGGTGAAGCTCTTCTAGGTTCAAACCACAAAATTACTGAGTTTGTTACAATATATTTGCTTTTCTTGCATTGAATTATTGCAATCCTCTCATCTGGCGTTTGACTTAGTCAGCAGTGCTGCCTATAGACCAAGTTTCAAACGCAATTGACTGGCGTGGCACGATTCTGAACGCCCCCTGAAAATACTGGAGATCGGAGCGATGAAGCGCACCTATCAACCGTCAAATCTCGTTCGTAAGCGCCGTCATGGCTTTAGAGCACGCATGGCAACAAAAGCCGGACGCAAGATTTTGAACGCGCGCCGGGCACGTGGCCGCAAATCGCTGAGCGCCTAGGCCGCGTCAGCACTCAACTGGATTTCGCAATGGCACCGGAGCTGAACACTGCAAGAAATGCAGCGTTTGAGCTCAGTGCTGCGAATGTTAAACTGATCACGCTGACTAAAAGAAGTGATTTTCTCGCAGCGGCGCGTGCTTTGCGCTCTGGGCAAACAGGGCTGGTTTTGCAAGCGCGTGAAAGACGAGATGAGAACGCGTCTATCCGCGTGGGTTTTACCTGTTCAAAGAAGGTGGGTAACGCAGTCACACGAAACAGGGCAAAGCGTCGGCTGCGCGAAGTCGCACACGATATCATTCCACTGCATGGCCGGACCGGCTTTGATTACGTACTGATCGGCCGGGCACAAAGCACTGTATCGCGGGACTTTACAGAGTTGCGGCAAGACCTATTGCGCGCACTGAAGACAATCCACGGTCCAAAAGCCGGGTGAGACGCGATATCGCGCTTTCCCCGCAACACGCTGTGTCCTGTGGTTTAGGAAAGGCTTCAACATTGCTTTACACCCCCTATGCTACTGCAACGGCATATAGACGGGATCGAACATGAAAAGTACTCAAATCGCTTTAGCCCTCTCATTCTGCCTCGCCGCCAATGTGGCAACCGCCCAATGTGGGGGCAGTTTCTCTGCATTTGTCGATGGTCTAAAACAAGAGGCTGTCGCAATCGGCCATTCGTCCAATAGCGTAAAAGCCTTTTTTAATGATGTTAGGCAGGACCAGAATGTGCTCGCAGCCGATAGGCGCCAGGGCGTGTTTCAAAAGCCTTTCGTCGACTTTTCGCGCCGCCTGATCAGTGCAAGTCGACTAAACCTGGGCGCGAAAAAAGCCAAACAATTTGATCGCGTTTTTGACCGCATGGAATCTGAATACGGTGTAAGTCGCGGTGTTCTTCTGGCCTTTTGGGCGTTTGAGACAGATTATGGCGGTTTCCAAGGCGACTTTAATACTCTGAATGCTTTGGTCACACTTTCCCATGATTGCCGCAGGCCAGAGCTTTTCCGTCCGCAAATATTTGCCGCGCTTGAGCTTTTCGAGAAAGGGGCGTTTGATCCGGCGCGCACAACCGGCGCGTGGGCAGGTGAGATCGGCATGGTGCAGATGCTGCCCAAGGATATCCTTGAAAACGGCGTTGATGGTGATGGCGATGGCGCGGTGGACCTCAAGCGTTCGCCACCAGACGCGCTTCTTTCAGGCGGCAAGATGCTAAGCTCGCTTGGTTGGCGCAGAGGTGAGCCATGGTTGCAAGAGGTGAGCGTGCCTCAAAATATGAACTGGGCAGAGACCGGTCTGAGAACCACCCTGCCCGCATCACAATGGGTTGCAAAGGGCGTCTCTCCTCGACACGGTAGGATTGCTTCAAGTCTTCCTGCAAGCCTGATCCTACCTCAGGGCCGAAAAGGGCCAGCATTTCTCGCCTACCCAAATTTCCGGGTGTATTTTGAGTGGAACCAGAGCTTTGTCTACGTCTTGACAGCCGCCTATTTCGCAAATCGCTTGGAAGGCGCGCCGGTCTACGATGCTGGGAACCCGGAACCTGGTCTATCAAATGCCGAAATGAAACAGCTGCAAAGCAAGCTCGCCAAGCGCGGCTACAATGTTGGCAAGATCGACGGCATATTGGGCGCTGGTACTCGCGCAGCCGTACAGGATGTTCAGCAAAAGCTTGGCATGCCTGCAGATGCTTGGCCGACACCGGCCCTTCTCAATCGTTTATGACATCTGAGCCGTTTGAGATTTTTCTCGTAGCGCTGCCTGGTTTAGAGAACGTTGTTGCCGAGGAGGCCTACGAGGTAGGTTTCAAGTCGGCAAAGGTTGTTCAAGGCGGGGTAAGCATTGTGGGCGACTGGCCAGACGTTTGGCGCGCCAATCTAACTCTACGCTGTCCGAGCCGGGTACTGGCGCGCATCGGCGGCTTCCCGGTCTTTCATCTTGCTCAACTGGACAAACGCGCGCGTAAATTCGAATGGGGTGCCACGCTGCGGCAGGACGTGGCTGTTAACGTCGAGGTAAGCTGCAAACGTTCCAAAATCTATCATGCCGGAGCGGCTGCTCAACGCATCGAAAGAGCAATCTCTGAGAGCTTCGGCGCATCTGTCAACAAAGATGCCGACCTGCGCGTAATGGCCCGTATCGAGGATAACTTTTGCACCTTCAGCATCGATACATCAGGGGAGCCTCTCCATCGTCGTGGACACAAGGAAGCCACCGGCAAAGCGCCGTTGCGGGAAACTCTTGCTGCTGCTTTCCTGCGCCAATGCGAATTTGACGGTCGCGAAAGCGTTTTGGACCCAATGTGCGGCTCCGGCACACTGGTTCTTGAGGCTGCCGAAATGGCAAGCGGACTGCTGCCCGGGCGCGGCCGGAGCTTTGCATTTGAACACCTCGCTAACTTCGACCCAGAGGTTTGGAAAGAGATGCGAATTCGGCAGGAGTGCTATACTCAGAGCATTAAATTCTTTGGTAGCGATAGAGATGCAGGAATTATCAAAAATGCGATTAAAAATGCAGATCGCGCAGGCGTGAGTGATATTACACAGTTCAACCATAATGCGATCAGCGATTTGAGCCGACCGGATACGGCGCCCGGATTGATCATGGTCAACCCGCCTTATGGTGCGCGAATTGGCAACCGAAAATTGCTCTATGGCCTTTATGCAAGCCTTGGTAAAATGCTTACAAATCAATTTCATGGCTGGCGGGTCGGTTTGATCACATCAGAGCCCGGTTTGGCAAAGGCAACGGAACTTCCGTTTGTGACGCCCGGTGAAGTTGTCCCTCATGGTGGTCTCAAAATTCAATTGTGGCGCACGGGGCCTCTCGCATAGGTCGCGAAGTTCACTCCAAATGCTCACGCTTCCTCACCAAAGTTTGAGCGTGTTTGTAAGGCGCGCGTAAACCTTCATCACTATCTGTCGCTCACGGTCGGCAATCGCGGTTTTTCACGCGACCTGACATTGAATTGGAGCGATCTTGGCATATGCAACCGATCATATCGTAGCAAGCGCGCGCGGCGCGCGAGAGCTACCCTTGCGCAAACTGGGCGTTTTCTTCGCCTGGCTTGCTGTGATCATTTATGCCTCGTCGAATTCCGTTGTGACGATGCTCGTCGATATTGGCGAGGAAAATATACTTCCAACCGGTCACAATGCGATCACATATTCCAACCTGCTTGTCCTGGGATCACTGCTCTCGGTTATACCGATTGCATTCTTATTCCGGCACGATTTCACACTTCAGAACATTCAAAACCTGCGAGGCAGCGATTGGCGGGTTCTGACACTTTCGGCATTCTTGTCATCGGCTTTGACACCAGGCCTGTTCTTTTACGCACTGGCCTATACCAGTGTGACCAATGTCGTGCTGATCAGCCGGATTGAGCCTCCTCTGTTTCTGCTGGCAACATGGCTTTTTCTAAACGAACGGTTTTCCAGACGGGCGATGACCGCTGGTGTGGTCGCGCTTTCTGGTGCACTTGTTGTCATAGGTCTGCGAGACGGCAACGCGATGTTCGAGCTTGGGCGCGGTGAATGGGCCGCGATTGGTGCAACCTTGTCGTATATCGCCTCTACACTCGTGTCTCGCAAAGGCCTGCGCGATATCCCAACCGGAATCTTTACGGTTTATCGGACGCTTGTAGGCACTGCGTTCTACGCTGTGTTGGCTGTGCTGATATTTGGTCGTGATGTATTCGCGGATATCTTTGCGCCGGTCCTTTGGACCCATATCTGGGTCTATGTGGCAGTTGTGCTTGTGCTGGGACAGGTTGCCTGGACCATGGCCTTAAAATACGCGCGCACATCTGAGATTACGCTCGCCACGTCTTTTGCTCCAATTGCGGCAATTATGATTGCCATGGCGCTGCTTGGTGAAAATCCAGGCCCAGGTCTGCTCCCCGGTGCAGCGCTTATTCTGTTGGCGATTTTTATAGGCAGGGAGGCTTTGGGGAGAACCTCCGATGCACCCGAAAACCCACTCGGTGGACCCACCAAACCAGTGATTGTGAAACCATCAGCTGCATCCGTTGGAATGGTCCATGGCGCGCCGTCTCTGAACACTGGCAACAGCAGTTCAACAAATGCTGGAACACGAAAGAAGCGCTATCCACCGGGGAAGAACCGGGTCAGGCGACCATCTGTTCGGCCTTACTTAAGTCGACCGAAACCAGCTGACTGACACCCTGCTCACCCATGGTCACCCCAAAAAGCCGGTTCATCCGGCTCATGGTTACGGCATGGTGCGTAATAATCAGGAAACGGGTATCGGTCTGTCGGCACATTTCATCCAACAAATCGCAGAATCGAGCAACGTTTGCATCATCCAGCGGCGCATCTACCTCGTCGAGAACACAAATCGGTGCAGGATTAGCAAGAAATACCGCAAAGATAAGCGCAAGTGCCGTTAGCGTCTGCTCCCCGCCTGATAAAAGGCTGAGGGTAGACAATTTTTTACCGGGAGGCTGGCACATAATCTCAAGTCCAGCCTCAAGCGGGTCATCGCTTTCGACCATCACTAGGTTGGCTTCGCCACCACCAAACAGATGTTTGAACAGCATAGAGAAATTAGAATTCACCTCTTCAAATGCCGTCAGAAGACGCTCTCGCCCTTCCTTATTTAGCGAAGCGATGCCCTGACGCAGCGCGGTGATCGCTTCCTCAAGGTCCATCTTTTCTCCGACCAAACTCTGATGTTCCTGTTCGACCTCTCGGGCGTCCTCTTCTGCCCTAAGGTTCACGGCACCCAAGGCATCGCGCTGGCGCTTGAGCCTGTTCACATCGGCTTCAATCGCATCCGAGGCGGCGATAGTATCGGGATCCACATCAAGTTTGCTCAATAGATTATTTGGCGTTGTCTGCAACTCCTCCTCGATCCGCTCGCTCGCAGCCTTCACAGCGGAGCGCGCCGCCTCAGCCCTCGCCTCAAAACGCGCACGGTTTTCTCTTGCTTCACCGGCAAGACGCTCCGCCTCACGCTCTGCGGCAATCGCATCACGCGATGCGGCCTCTCCTTTGGATAGGATATCAACCGCGTTGGCGCGCCGTGTTTCCAAGGTTTCGATTTCTTTGGCGAGGTCTTCGCGTTTATCTTGCAATTCCCGCGGTATGAGCTCGGCCTGTCCAAGTTCCTCTTCATTTTGTAGCTTGCGTTGCGCAAGCTCCTGACCACGCTTTTCAGCGGTCGCCAGTCGACCGCGCCAGTCCGCCAATTCCTTATCCAGCTGTAGTACACGTTCCGTCCGGGCCTCACCTTCACGGCGTAGCTCATCATGCGCCGACCGTTTTGTCATCATCGTCATGCGCGCGGCTTCGACCGTCAGCTTGATATCCTCTACTTCAGCACGCGCCACCTCCAGATCCTCAAGATCTCCCATAGCTTTGTTCGCATCTCGCAGTGTTGCTTGCGCCAGACCTGCCTCTTCTTCATGGCGGCTCACAGCAAGACCCAAGGTCTCCAACCGCGATCTTGCGAGGTTACGATCCGCCTCAGCCTTCGAAAGTGCCCGGCTGGCATCGGCCATCGCGGCATCCGCAGCTCGCCGAGCCTCGCGAGCGGTGCGATCAGCCTCTGTCAATTCGACCAAGCGCTTCTTGAGCGTCTCGTGGGCATGCGATGCGCCCTCCGCCCGAGCTGTCGCATGAGCCAGTTGTTGTTTCAGCTCCTCCACGCGGTTCAGCTGTTCCAGCCGCAGCGCCGCGGCCGAAGGGGCATCCTCCGCCCAGGCGCGATATCCATCCCAACGCCAGAGATCGCCCTCGACACTCACCAGACGTTGACCAGGTTTGAGCTGCTCTTGAATACGAGGGCCCGCCTCTGCATCAACAAGACCGATTTGTGATATCCTGCGTGCAAGCACTGGTGTCACGCTCACATATTCAGATAGTGCCTCGACACCGTTTGGCAGGCTCTGAGCCGACCCATATTCCGGCAATGCAACCCAGCCGGATGGACCATCGGCGGCCACTTCAGGAGACCGCAACTCATCCGCCAAAGCCGCGCCAAGCGCTTTTTCAAAACCCGACGCGACCTTCAACAAATCAAGGATCTGTCCGCCCTCAGCCGTGTCACGATCAAGAAGCCTGGTAAGCGCGGAGACCTCAGCGGATAAAGCGCTCACCTCGCCTTCAGCTTCAGAGCGTTCCGCCCGTGCATCGGCTTCACGCGCCTGTGCCTCACCACGCGCATCATCGGCGTCGGCCAGAGCTGTCTCAGCCATCTGGGCCTTGCGTACCGCCGCGGTGTCCTGCTCCTTCGCAGCCGCAAAATCTTGCGTGGCTTGTTCCACGGCTTGTTGCGCTGTCGTTACCGCGGCGCGCGAAGTTTCTGCCTCGCCTTGGTGCTTGGCCAGAGTGGTTTTGCTGTCTTCGACCAGTCGCGTCGCCGATTGATGACGTGCTGCAAGGCGCGCCACATCTTCGGTCAGTTGCGAAAGCTCGGTCTCGCGCGTCTGCAAGACGGTAGAGGCATCATGAGCGTCTTTGGCCGCCTCCTCAAGCTTAGCCTCATGTCCATCCGAGGCCTGGCCAAGCTCTTTCTCCTCATCTTCGAGCCGTGCAATCGTTCCACCAGCATCGCCGTTGAGCTGCTCCTCGCGCTCAATATCGTGGGTCAGCTGACCGATCCGGCCTTGCAACGTTTCTATTCGAGCCGCTGCAGACCGCTCCTGCTCTGACAGCGTATCACGGGTCACCTGCAAACGTTGAAGCGCCGCAGAAGCAATCGCCTCTTCCTCTCGCAATGGCGGCAAGGCCTCATCGGCACGCACGCGCAGGCTTTCGGCCTCTCTCGCGCGGGCCTCGGCGCGACCAGCTTCTTTGGTGCTTTCGGTTAGTCCCGCCTCTTCCTCCGCTCGCGCCACATCGGCCTCTTTCCAGCGCAGGTAAAGCAAAAGCCCTTCTGCATGGCGTAACTCTTCACCGATCTGACGATAACGCGCCGCCTGACGCGCCTGACGGGCAAGTTGCGCTAGCTGGTTGGCCAGCTGCTCAATCACATCATCGACGCGGGCAAGGTTCGCCTCAGCTCCTTTAAGCTTTAGCTCTGCCTCGTGCCTACGCTGATAAAGGCCAGAAATCCCGGCGGCCTCCTCCAACACGCGACGCCTTGCGGTAGGCTTTGCATTGATCAGTTCAGAGATTTGACCCTGACGCACCAGCGCAGGCGAATGTGCGCCGGTAGAGGCGTCAGCAAAAAGCATCTGAACATCACGAGCTCGAACGTCTTTGCCGTTGACCTTGTAGGCAGACCCAACATCGCGGGTGATCCGCCGGATGATCTCAAGGTGATCGGCATCGTTAAACCCGGCTGGCGCAAGGCGATCTGAATTATCTATCTGGACGGACACTTCCGCAAAGTTACGCGCCGGACGTGTTGCCGCTCCGGCAAAGATCACATCCTCCATGCCGGAACCGCGCATCGACGTGGGCCGGTTCTCACCCATCACCCAACGCAAGGCCTCGAGAAGGTTAGACTTTCCGCAACCGTTTGGCCCGACCACCCCGGTCAATCCGTCAGAAATGAACAAATCCGTCGGGTCTACAAAGCTTTTGAAGCCCGTGAGCCTGAGTTTCGAAAATTGCACGGCTGCCTGTCCCTTGTAACCTCCGCTTGGCCCCTTTTTCTTAATATCTGCTGATTCCGGCCTAGCCCAATCATGAGACGCGGTCAAAGCCTCTGTGTCAATGATTTTGCACCTTATATCGCGGCAAGATCGGACTTATCCACACTATATTGATCATTTGAGCGAAACGGTAGCAAGCCACTTGCCGCATAATTCATCTTGAGTGTCGGAATCATTCTTGACGCCACCGGACGTCGATACCATACCAAACGCGCAAGGTGCCTCATTGGAATGCAAAGCATTGAGGCTTAAACTGGGAATGACGTGAAGGCGGACCCAATCAGGGCGCCAAGTCGTCAGCCGCCCCCGCGACTGTGAGCGGAGAGTGCGCGTTCAAGACACCACTGGGTCAACCCGGGAAGGTGAGCGTGTGCTTCGACCCGCAAGCCAGGAGACCGACCCTGCAACAGAAACCAAACGCCGTCGGGAGGACGGTGAAGGAGACGTAATGTATCTTGAACCCAGGCTCACTGCCTGCTCCCCAATGACATTTGCCTTTTCAATTGTTTTTCGATCAGGGCAGTTCAACAGCCCCTGTCGCCAACGTTAATTTTCATTACGGAGAGGCACATGCCCAGCAAGACCCCAGCAACCGTTGTCACAGGCTTTCTTGGCGCCGGGAAGACCACCCTGATCCGACATATGTTGGAAAACGCCAAAGGCCGCCGTATCGCGCTCATTATAAACGAGTTTGGCGATCTTGGTGTTGATGGCGGGATCCTCAAGGGCTGCGGTATCGAAAGCTGTGCTGAAGAGGATGTGATGGAGCTATCAAACGGCTGCATTTGCTGCACGGTTGCCGAAGACTTCGTGCCCACCTTGGAAAAACTCTTGGACCGCGACGAGGCCCCAGATCACATCGTTATAGAGACCTCAGGTCTGGCCCTGCCACAACCGCTTGTACGCGCGTTCAATTGGCCGGAGATTTCGACCCGCGTTACCGTCGACGGGGTGGTTACCGTGGTGGATGGAAAAGCTGTATCGGAAGGGCGCTTCGCCCATGACGTCGCCGCCGTTGATGCCCAGCGCGCCCAGGACGAGAACCTCGATCACGAAACGCCCTTGTCGGAGCTTTTTGAGGATCAGGTTGCCTGCGCCGATATGATCGTGGTGAACAAATCTGATCTTTTGGGAGGTGAAGAAGCCGACCAGCTTGTGTCGCAGCTGAGCGATGAAAGCCGCGACGGTGTTCAGGTGGTAAAATCAACGATGGGCGCTCTGCCGGTCGATGTTCTGTTGGGACAAGGGATTGGGTCTGAGGCCGATATGGACGCCCGTCATGAACTGCATCACCACCATCATCATGACGGCGAGGACGACCACCATGATCATGATGAAGACCACCAGCACCATCACGACCACCATCATCATGATCATGGTCACGACGCCTTTGAATCATTTGTTGTGACGCGCCCCGAAATATCGGATCCAAAAGCCTTTGCCGATCAGGTCGCAGATGTGATCCGCCAACACGATATTTTGCGCCTTAAAGGCTTCGCTGCCGTTACTGGCAAACCAATGCGCCTCACGCTGCAGGCCGTGGGGCCAAGAGTAGACACATACTTTGATAAACCTTTCGGAGACGCGGCGCGCGAAACCCGTCTGGTTGTGATCGGTCAATCCGGCCTGGACCGCGCCGCAATCGAAGCGGCACTAGCCGCGTAATGCTGATCGTGGAACGTGCCGACCCTCGCGAAGTTGGCGCGAGAGCGCTCCTTGAAGCTAGCCATAAACTGATGACGGAGACGTTTCCGCCTGAGGAAAACTACTTCCTTGATATCGAAGAGTTGTGTTCCGAAAACATCAGGTTTTTCGCAGCTCGGGAGGATCAAACGACGCTAGGCACCGGTGCGCTTTATATTGCGCAAGGGTACGGCGAGGTGAAGTCGATGTTCACATCGCCCGAGGCCCGCGGGAAAGGCGTCGGCGCAGCCTTGCTGCGCCAAATTGAAGATCAAGCGCGCCAAGAGGGACTTGCAGCTCTGAAACTTGAAACAGGCGAAGTACTTTCTGCAGCGATTCGGCTATATGAACGCCACGGCTTCACCCGCTGCGAGATCTTTGGCGACTACCAACCCAACACAACAAGCGTTTACATGGAAAAGCCTCTCGACCAATGAGCTAAACCTTAAGGGCCATAAAATTGCACCTGCTCGCAGCCGCTCCAGGCGCCATAAATGATGGAAAAGAACCTGTTGACCTGGGTCAAAGCCCGGCAGAGATCGTGTTTATTTCGGCGGCTGACACAGAGCTTGTCGCACTATCAGAGGCGCGCGACGAGATGGATGCGCCGCCTACGCTGCGACTGGCAAATCTTACCCATCTTCAACATCCTATGTCGGTTGATCTGCATATCGACAACTGTGCGTCTCGCTCAAACCTAGTGATCGCCAGGGTGCTCGGCGGAGTGGGATATTGGAAATACGGGGTGGAACAATATGCGGCGCGTATGCATGACGCAGGTGTGCCGCTGGTTCTGCTGCCCGGCGATGACAAACCTGACGCAGATTTGCGGGGGCTTTCGACGGTCTCAGACGCCGATTATGACGCGCTTTGGGCTTATCTGATAGAAGGCGGGCCACAAAACAGCCTACAGTTTTTATCCTATTCTAAATCTATGCTGCACGGATCAGAACGCCCTGCGGGCGCGGCACCCCTGCTCCGTGCCGGTGTCTATTGGCCGGGCTCTGGCGTGGCC
This sequence comes from Pseudomonadota bacterium, assembly GCA_038531775.1. Taxonomy (GTDB): domain Bacteria; phylum Pseudomonadota; class Alphaproteobacteria; order Rhodobacterales; family Rhodobacteraceae; genus Roseovarius. The sequence goes on from JBCBBI010000031.1 coordinate 13,989, forward strand.
GATCTCAACGCGGCGCAATCCGCATGGATCGACGGGCAACCGGTAATCCCCATTATTTTCTACAGGGCGCTGGTGCAGGGGGCAGGTCTCAATCCGATCAATCGACTAACCAAAAGCCTGCTACAAGCGGGCCTTAATCCGTTACCGATTTTCGTTGCCTCGTTAAAAGACCCGGTTTCCGCCGCAACGCTCGATCAACTGATGCAGGCGGCACCACCTGCGCTAATACTCAACGCCACATCCTTTGCCGTCGGCTCTCCCCATGCGGGCGATGAAACACCATCAAACCCGCTTTCCCTGGCTTCAGCGAACAACGCGCCTGTTTTCCAAGTCGTGCTCGCAGGAAGTAGTCAAGAGGCTTGGGCAGAGGGCCTTACAGGGCTTTCGGCACGCGACATTGCCATGAATGTCGCATTGCCGGAAGTGGACGGGCGCATCCTTTCGCGTGCGGTCAGCTTCAAAGGCGAGGCATTCTTTGACGAGGCCACCCAGTGCCCGATCGCAACATACCGCGCTCAAGATGACCGGATCGAGTTCGTTGCAAAGTTGGCCAAAAACTGGACAAACCTACGCGGCACAAGACCTCAAGACCGCAAGGTTGCGCTTATTCTCGCCAATTACCCGAACAAGGATGGCAGGCTCGCCAATGGCGTTGGTCTCGACACGCCTGCCGCGACTGTGCATGTGCTGAACCTTATGAAATCGGCCGGTTACAGCACTAAAGATATCCCCGTAGACAGCGACGCCTTCATGCAGCAAGTACTTGCAGGTCCAACCAACTGGCTGACTGACAGGGCCGATTGCGATGGCGGCGAGACGATGCCGATGGACGCCTATCAAGGGTTTTTCAATGACTTGCCCGGGGAGCTGCGCGAACAGATCGATAGACGGTGGGGCAGGCCCGAAGACGATCCGTTCGTCACCGAAGACGGCTTCAAGATTTCTGTTATCCGGCATGGCAATATTGTCACCGGTATTCAGCCGGCACGCGGCTACAATATTGATCCGACAGAGACTTACCACTCTCCTGACCTAGTGCCGCCGCACAATTATTTGGCCTTCTACTTTTGGCTAAGGCATATCTTCGGCGCATGTGCCATTGTGCATATGGGCAAGCATGGAAATCTAGAATGGCTGCCGGGCAAGGCTTTGGCGCTATCACAAACCTGTTGGCCGGAGGCCGTATTTGGCCCCACACCTCACGTCTATCCTTTCATTGTCAACGATCCCGGTGAAGGCACGCAGGCCAAACGCCGCGCACAAGCCGTTATCGTTGATCACCTAACACCGCCTCTTACCCGAGCGGAAACTTACGGGCCACTGCGCGATCTCGAAGCACTGGTCGATGAATATTACGAAGCTGCCGGGGTTGACCCTCGCCGCATCACACATTTGCGTCGCGAAATCCTATCACTCACCGCCGCAACCGGTCTGGATCAGGATGTAGGCATGACCGGTAGCGACGAAGACAGCGACCTGGCAAAACTCGATGCATACCTTTGCGAACTCAAAGAGGCGCAAATTCGTGACGGTTTGCATATCTTCGGTCAATCGCCAACCGGTCAGCAAGAGTTAGACTTGGCCATCGCATTGGCTCGCATGCCGCGCGGTGTCAGCAATGCCGGCGATGCGTCTCTGATCAGGGCACTAGCGTCCGATTGCGGCGTCGACATTGACCCTTTGGACTGCGATATGGGCGCGCCTTACACCGGTCCAAAGCACAAGTTTCTTTACTCTATGGGGTTAGAGCTTTGGCGTAGCAACGGCGACACGGTTGAGCGCTTGGAAAAACTCGCGCAGCACGCGTTGGCATGGTCCGAAACGCCCAAACACTTTACGGTCACTGCCCCAGTGTTGGAGGAAATCCATGGCCGGATCTTGCCTGCTGTTAGGGCGTGCGGAACGAACGAAGGCACTGCGCTCCTCACAGCACTAGAAGGCCGCGCAATTCCACCCGGCCCCTCAGGCGCGCCGACGAGGGGACGGCTCGACACGCTACCAACCGGTCGCAATTTCTACTCCGTCGACAGTCGCGCTGTGCCAACACCCACCGCCTGGACGCTGGGATGGAAATCAGCAAGTCTGCTTGTGGAAAAGCACCTGCAAACCCATGGCGACTGGCCGCGCGCGATGCTGCTAACCGCCTGGGGCACCGCCAATATGCGAACCGGTGGCGATGATATCGCGCAAGCCATGGCGCTCATGGGGGTCAAGCCCAAATGGGACGCCGCCAACCGCAGGGTTACAGGCTTTGAAATTATTCCTGAAACCGCGCTTGGGCGTCCGCGCGTAGATGTCACATTGCGCATTTCAGGCTTCTTCCGGGACGCCTTCCCACAGCTTATCGCACTGTTCGATAGTGCTGCCCGCGCGGTTCAGGCATTAGACGAGCAAGAGGATGCAAACCCAGCAGCTGCAAAAGCTCGCATTGAGGGCGTTACCCCGCGTATCTATGGCGCCAAACCAGGTGCATATGGCGCAGGACTACAGGCAATGATTGATGAGCGTCTCTGGGCAGATAAAACTGACCTGGCCGAGGCATACCTCACCTGGGGCAGTTACGCCTATGGCGCCAAAGAGGAAGGGATTGCTGACCGCGAGGGCTTTGAAACCCGCCTGAAACAGGCCGAGGCCATAGTGCAAAATCAGGACAATCGCGAACACGACATTCTCGATAGTGACGATTATTATCAGTTCGAAGGCGGAGCGGCTGCCGCGGTTTCGACCCTTCAAGGCCGGGATCGCCCCATCTATCACAACGATCATTCGCGCCCTGAGCGCCCCGTGATCCGCACGCTTGATGACGAGATTGCCCGCGTCGTTCGCTCGCGTGTGGTCAATCCAAAATGGATCGATGGCATCAAGCGCCACGGCTACAAGGGCGCGTTTGAGATCGCAGCAACCGTTGATTACCTTTTCGCCTTCTCGGCCACCACTGGCGCAGTGCGAGGGCATCACTTTGACCTCGTGGAGGCGGCTTTTCTCGAGGATCAAGAAACACGAGACTTTATCGAAGAGCATAATGAGCCAGCTCTCCGTGAGATCGCAGATCGCCTACAGGAAGCCATTGATCGCGGCCTATGGACCCCGCGCTCAAACTCAGCGCGCGCTAGGATTTCCGCTCTGCGCGCTCATGGGCCGGAAACGGAGTCGCAGCTATGACGCTCAAAGGTCACTGCTTATGCAAAGAGATAAGTTTTGAATTAGAGGGCGAACACAATTGGGTTGGCCACTGTCACTGCGATAGTTGCAGGCGGGGTGCAGGTGCTCCGCTTGTCACATTCATTGGTCACCCGAACGGCGCATGGCGGTGGACCGGTCTTGAACCGACCGCCTATGAGTCGACACCCGGAAACACCCGTTTCTTTTGCAAAACCTGCGGAAGCTCGGTGGCCTATCGCTCCGTTCGTTATCCTGAGGAAATACATTTTCACGCGGCTCTGCTCGAAGACCCTTCGCAGGTTATGCCAAAGCAAATTTACCACAAAGATGAACGCCTGAGCTGGATGCCTGAATATTACCCGGGATGCGGAAAGGAAGACGCCTGATGTGTGTATACTTTTCAGACCCTTTGAAAAACGTCATACCAGATCAAAGCAATTGGAGGCCCCGATGACAGACGACGCTGCCCGCCACGCCCACAAGATGGCCAAGAAGAAAGCCGCCAGAGATAAGATTATGGCGACCAAGACCGACAAAAAGGGTCTGATCATGATCAATACCGGCCGGGGAAAGGGCAAGTCTTCCGCCGCCTTTGGGATGATCTTTCGCTGTATCGCCCATGATATGAAATGTGCTGTGGTTCAGTTCATAAAAGGCGGCATGTCCACCGGCGAGCGTGATCTGATCACTTCAAAATTCTCAGATACCTGCGAGTTCTACACAATGGGTGAAGGCTTCACCTGGGAAACACAGGATCGCGAACGTGATATCGAGATGGCCACAGCAGCCTGGGAAAAAGCCAAGGATCTCATTCGCGATGACAGCAACAAGATGGTGTTGCTCGACGAGATCAACATCGCGCTGCGCTATGATTACATTGATGTGGCTGACGTTGTGGAATTTCTCAATACCGAGAAGCCCGAAATGACCCATGTGGTTCTCACTGGGCGCAATGCCAAAGATGAACTGATCGAGATCGCCGATCTGGTCACGGAAATGGAATTGGTGAAGCACCCGTTCCGCGCCGGGATCAAGGCACAGATTGGCGTGGAGTTTTGATCAACTGACGCGCACGTATCCGGCAAGCCCGGTTTTCTGGTGCTCGATGATGTGGCAATGAAACGCCCAATCGCCCGGGTTATCAGCCACAAAGGCGATATCGACGACCTCATTTTTCTGAAGCAGGATTGTATCGGTCCAATTCTTAGGCAGGGAGCGCTGATTTGAGCGGATGGGCTTGAACGTTAGTCCATGCAAGTGGATCGGGTGCAGGTTTGGCGACTCGTTGCGCAAGCGTAAGACATAGCTTTTTCCAAGCTTGAGATCTGCGACCGGACCCGCGTTTTCAACCGCATCCCCCGGCCAAGGTTTACGATCAATCGACCAGAATGTGTAGCCCAGCGTGCCGCAAAGCCCATTATCCGGAACCGCGTCGTCCGGGGCCCAACCAAAAACCAACTCGCGGAGTTCCGCGTTGGCCAGGTCCGGCTCCGCGACCGGGTTGCGCGGCAAAGGCTTCAATTCCGCTAAATCACGACCAAGAGATGAACCAATGGTGCGCAGCCGAACGAGTTCCGGAGGATTACCCCCGAAGGCATTGAAAAAGGAAAGCTCGGCCCCCTCTTCATCTGGTACCCTTATCGCGACATCTACCCGCTGCCCAGCCGAGACAAACAAAGGTTCGCGCAAGCTTGGCCAGGCGATTTGCTCCTCAACAGGGTGGCCATCCCAAGCAATGATGCGCCCATCCGCCTCGGGAAAGGCAAGCCGATATGTCCGCGCCGTTCCTGTCACCACGAACCGCAACCTCAGCAATCCACCCGCCGGCACATCATAAGTTGGCTCCACTTGCCAGTTTGTGGTGAGCGTATTTCCAAGTGTACCGCCCCGAGCGGCACCACGCGGAGTGAAGTAATCGAGAAGCTGGCCGTCCTCACCGATGCGAAAGTCCTTTAGGTTGAGTGGCAGGTCCAAATCAAAGCCAGGATCCTCTGCCTCTTCGACGATCAGCAGGCCAGTCAGCCCATGCGCCATCTGGCGCATCGTCATGCAGTGCGGATGATACCAATATGTACCTCCATCCGGGGGCGTATAGTTATATGAAAACGTCTCACCTTTCCCTATGGGAAACTGGGTCAGATAAGGCACCCCGTCCATGGCATTTGGCAGGCGAATACCATGCCAATGTATAGTGCTATAATCCTCTAGACCGTTGGTGAAATTGATAAGTGCAGGCTGACCCTGTCGCAAATGGATCACAGGCGGTGGCGCGCCATCAAGCAGGCTCACCAAGCCGTGTGTTGGCCTCGCACCAAACGCGTAGCTGGTCTCACGCGATCTAAATTCTAACGTGGAAGCACCCTGTGCGCGCATCGACCAAACACCGCCAACAAACGATGCTGCTATAGCGGCGGTTCCTGCAACCATTTGTCTGCGCGAAACTTTCACTATGCAAAACTCCTTGGAACGCATAATGCCCCGGCTTTTCCGACAAATACAGGGCGATAATTGTCACGTGTGACTTGAACTTTCATTGTTCCAAAAATACTCAATTAAACACGCCCAAATCTATGCCGCTAAGAAAGAAAAGCCATGCCAAAACATCGCCTCCTTACAGAGTTCGGTATCGGAAGCTCTCTTCGGCGACAGGATTATACAAGTGCGGCCAAGCGCGCGGTAGAGGATGCGCTGTGGAGAAATTCAATCAATTTAGCAGAGCTTTTTGGCCAGCCAAAGGAAGCGATGATGATTGACGTGGAAGTGGCAGTACAAAAGCCTGACGAAGTCAAGCTTGAATCGCTGAAATCTGTATTCCCCTATGGTCAAATCACTGCCAAAGCGGTGTTTGGTGGTCTTGATGTGCCGAGGCCTGACGGCAACCCTACGGTGATTGCTAATGCTGCGATCAATGTCAGCCTGATGCTAGAATCTGCGCCATGAGCAAGCGTCGCTTTATACTTGAAATTGGCATGGGCAATGACCAGTACGGCAAGGATTATCAAAAAGCCGCGGCACGTGCGGTGGAAAGCGCCATACGACGCTCAGCGATCCCGATGTTTGCCACCACCGGCCTAGACCACAAGGACATGGATGTTCGCGTCACTGTAGGGGTTCAGGAGCCCGACAAAGTTGTTACCGAAGAACTGCGCTCTTTAATGCCGAGAGGTACGGCCAAGGTCGAGGCAGTCCATGGCGGGCAAAATGTTCACAACCCTGAAACAGGCGACACAATCGTCATAGCAACAGCCGCGATTGAAGCTTTCTTTGAGGATCAATCCAAACTTTGGATAAAGGCCTGATTACCGTTTGATCTCGATCATAACCTCGTTCCGGCGCAAAAAGGCAGGCGTAAAAGGATCATTGTAATAAGCAAACTCCATATCGCCCACTGGCGTCAGGCCCTTTGACTTTATCCATTCGCGCAAACGTTCAGAATGGTCAGTGAATCGCTGATCGGTCCAGCGACCTGAAAACCGCAAAACGGCAACAAAGCGAGGGTCAATTTCTGCAAGCTCGACATCTGTCGCCGGTGCTGGAAGATCGTCTAACGATCGTCCAGCTGGCATTATGAATGACACTTTCCAGCCCTTTTCGCTAGGCTCCTGCGTGACGGGTGCTGTCATCGCGATTTTTTCACCTGGGCGGTTTTTGGCGAAAATATAGCTCGCCAATGGGGAAAACGCATTGCGTACGGCAAGTTGGCGGTTTCCAGAACGTTCGACTTGAGCCACTACCATTTGAGGATACTGACGCAACTCGAAATTACCCTCTTCCGCTTCAACTTTGTATTTAGGCTTTTCCACGGCTTGCGCCGCTCCATACACAAAAGCGCTCGCAACTGCCGTAGCTGCAAAAACACCAATAAGAGCTATATTTCGTTTGCGCATGATGTACCTCCTAACAACGAAATAGTGCGTCGATGCCGGGGTTCAACGAGATGAGGCAATTGCCGCGAAACGCCTGAGAAATGCTTGTTTGACAAAAAAAGCGGTCATATAAAATGACCAATCATACCGAAAGCGTACCATGCCCTTCCAAAAAATTACGCCCGAGAAATTGGCCTCTGCGGTCGCTGACCAGATTGAAAAGCTGATCTTGCGCGGAATTTTAAAGCCCGGTGAGCGCTTGCCATCCGAACGAGACTTGGCCGAGCGCTTTGGCGTTTCACGTCCGTCTTTACGCGAAGCGATTGCAGACCTTCAGGAAAAAGGTCTGCTCAGCTCGCGCGCGGGTTCCGGGATCTTTGTCGCTGATGTGTTAGGCAGCGCCTTTTCCAACGCGTTAATCGATCTTTTTGCGAGACACGATGAAGCTGTGTTCGATTACATCTCGTTTCGGCGCGATTTAGAAGCGCTTGCCGCACATCGAGCAGCAAGATTGGCGTCTGACACTGATTTAAAAGTAATTGATGAGTTATTTTCCAATATGAAGGCCACTCATTCAACATCAGATGCTGACCGAGAGGCGCGACTAGATGCGGAATTTCACATGTCGATTATCGAGGCGAGCCATAACGTAATCATGCTGCATATGATGCGATCCATGTTCCAACTTCTTCAGGAAGGCGTGTTTTACAACCGACAGATTATGTTCAAACAAGCCGCAACGAGACGCACCCTCCTTGACCAACATGGCGCGATCAATGCCGCCATCCAGGCCCGCAAGCCGGAACAAGCAAGAGATGCAGTGATCGCACATTTGAATTTCGTTGAGAAGTCACTGGCGGATCACAAGAAATCAGAGGCCAACGAGGCCATCGCCCGGCAAAGACATGAACATGTAAAGTCCCGCTAGGGCGTAAGAAGACGCCTATATAGGATGTCGAGGAAACTAACAGCACCTGCATGCGCGTCCTCGCTCGGCAAAAGCGCCTGAACCTGTGCATCAAAATCCGCATAATGCTGCGTCGTTGACCATATTGAAAATATAAGATGACGCGCATCCACGGATCCCAAGCGATTTTCGGACACCCATTTTGCGATTAGTTTACACGTCTCGTCGAAAAGTGGTTTAAGCTCGGGGCCAAAATGCGGCCCGATACGCGGCGCGCCCTGCAAAACCTCATTGGCAAAAAGCCTGCTTTCACGTGGAAACTCACGGCTCATTTCCAATTTCCGGCGCACATAGCGCAGAATTTCTTCAAGCGGCTCACCTTCGGGATCGATCTCACGCATAGGGGCAAGCCAGGCATCCATCAACCCATTTAGCAATGTGACATGAACATCCTCTTTTCCTGAAAAATAATAAAGAATGTTCGGTTTACTCAGCCCCGCGCGCTCAGCAATCTGGTCGAGCGTCGCACCGCGGTAACCATGCTGTGAAAACACATCAAGCGCTGCATCCAGAATACGCTTTCTATTGCGCAGCTGAATTCGGCTTGGCTTTGGATCAGCGTTTTTCGGGCTGTGATGTGACATCAAGTGTTCTCTATTGGTATGCCTAAACGGTTATCACCGTATGCGTGATTTAGACCAGTGAATACCATACTTGGGCTCTGAATGCTTGACACTAAGCGCCAGCTTGGCAATCGTAGTTTGACCATATGGTAAAAAACACGACCACAGGAACGGTTAAGGCACTATTGGCAAATCGATATGTTGTGTGAATTTTCGCATATGTGAATAAGGGGGTGACCTATGGCTGCACCAGGCGAAAACTTAAAGATCAATGGAGATCGGCTTTGGGACAGCCTGATGGAGATGGCCAAAATTGGCCCAGGTGTGGCCGGTGGCAACAATCGCCAGACGTTGACCGATGAAGACGCCGAAGGGCGCGCTCTTTTTCAAAGCTGGTGTCAGGATGCTGGCATGAGCATGGGCGTTGACACGATGGGCAACATGTTTGCGCGTCGAGAGGGCGCCGATCCAGACGCACTTCCAGTATACGTAGGCTCCCACCTTGATACACAGCCGACGGGTGGCAAATATGATGGCGTCCTTGGCGTTCTGGGTGGCCTGGAAATTATTCGCACCCTCAATGACCTCGGTATTAAAACAAAACATCCAATCGTGGTGACAAACTGGACCAACGAGGAAGGCACGAGATACGCTCCGGCAATGCTGGCATCCGGTGTTTTTGCCGGAAAGCACGATCAGCAATGGGCCTATGACCGCGTCGACGCGGCGGGCAAACGCTTTGGTGACGAGCTAGAGCGGATTGGCTGGAAAGGCGATGAGACAGTGGGCGCACGCAAAATGCACGCTTTTTTTGAGCTTCACATCGAACAGGGCCCAATCCTTGAGGCTGAAGAAAAACATATTGGCGTTGTTACCCATGGTCAGGGCCTGCGCTGGATCGAATGCACGATCACCGGAAAGGAAAGCCACACGGGCTCCACACCGATGCATATGCGCAAGAATGCTGGGCGCGGCTTGGCATTAATTACGGAACTGGTGCATGAGATCGCAATGAAAAATCAGCCCAACGCAGTGGGTGCGATTGGCCATATCGATGTGTATCCCAATTCTCGCAACATCATTCCGGGCAAGGTCGTCTTCACAGTAGACATGCGCACGCATCTTCTGGACAAGCTGAACGAAATGGTCGCGGAGTTTAATCAACGCGCACCAAAGTTGTGTGAGGAAATTGGCGTCGAGTTCTCGTCCGATATTGTCGGCCAGTTCGATCCGCCTGCATTTGACGCAGGGTGTGTTGGAGCAATACGCGATGCGGCTGAAAGGCTGGGCTATAGCCACATGGACATCGTATCGGGCGCAGGCCACGACGCCTGCTGGATCAATGATGTGGCGCCAACCGCAATGGTCATGTGCCCTTGCGTAGGCGGGCTTTCTCACAATGAGGCCGAAGACATTTCGCAGGACTGGGCAACCGCCGGGACCGACGTGCTAATGCATGCGGTTGTTGAAACGGCGCAGATTGTCGAGTGACCCAAATGATTTACCTGGACACCCGCAAGCCAACAGCATCAGGTATTGGCGCCACGGTAATCGGTGACAAATTTGGCCACAGCATCTTCCAAAGCATTGAAAGGTTTATAATTTCTGTTGGCGAGATTCTCTTTGGACGAGGCGGACCAGATCGAAGTTTTAAGCTTAACATTTGGGTTGCGCACCATAACCACCTCCTCAGTCACGGAAAACGACACGCTAAACGGCGTTATGCACCCGGCGGACTCCTTCTGCGCCGAAAAGCGGACATTCAGAGTGGCACTGCCAGGCACTTTTGCGATCTCCTCCTTGGTAAGCTCTTTAATCCCCAACTCTTTCAGCATGTCTTGGACGTGAAGCACAAATGGCAAAAGACTCTCGTTCTTCGACAATGTCTCAGAGTCGAAATGCACCATTTTCAAGCCTCGCAGGGCATCTGCCTTAGTCGAAGGTTTCAGGGCTACAAGCATTGGGATGAAACTTACCGGATCAGGCTCAGCTGCCGCTCTTTCAGGCAAATCACGGGTAACGGCAAGGCGATTAAAAAGCTCGACAACACCGGTCTTCGTCTCTCCATCGAAGGACAACAGATTGCGCAATACAAGCTTGCTTTCATCAATGCATTTGATGGCATCTTCACAGTTGTTGGCGATCGAACGCAACTCGACCAAGATCAACTCTTTGGCAAAGCCCGGCTGCCCCATAGAGGCCAATGCCGTTGCGCATATAACGGTGCCAAAAATCGCATTGCGCCCGCGCGATCGCATAAAAAGCTCCATCATCGACCAAAGTGCAGCTTGTATTCCAAGAGAGTATTAAAAACCGGTTACGCCAGTTCTAATGAAACCATGATATTCGGAAATTACTGCAACGGAACATCGCAACAGAGAGGATCCCATGAGCACCAAAGTCATTAAAGGCGGGCAGGTCTGCACCGCAGATCGCACATGGAAAGCCGATGTTTTGATCGAGGGCGAGGTGATCAAGCAAATCGGAGAAGATCTCTCAGGTGATGAATATATCGACGCCGAAGGCGCTTATGTGATCCCTGGCGGTATCGATCCGCATACGCACCTTGAGATGCCGTTTATGGGCACAACCGCTGCAGAGACTTTTGAGACGGGCACTTGGGCTGCGGCCTGCGGTGGCACCACAATGCTCGTGGATTTTTGCCTGCCCGGCGCCGATGGCTCAATCAAGAATGCAATCAACGAATGGCACCGCAAGAGCGCGCCGCAAATATGCTCTGATATCGGCTATCACATGGCGATTACCGGCTGGAATGAGAGCATTTTTAACGAGATGAAAGATGCCGTGGATATGGGCGTCAACTCTTTCAAGCATTTCATGGCCTACAAGGGCGCGCTTATGATTGAGGATGACGAGATGTTCGCCTCGTTCAAGCGTTGCGCCGAATTAGGCGCGCTGCCGATGGTGCATGCAGAGAACGGGGACCTCGTGGCCGAGCTGCAGGAGAAATACTTTAATCAAGGGATCACCGGGCCGGAAGGACATGCTTATTCCCGCCCGCCAGAACTGGAGGGCGAAGCGGCGAACCGGGCAATCACGATTGCTGATACGGCTGGCGTGCCACTTTATATTGTGCATGTAAGCTGTGAGCAGGCACATGAGGCGATCCGACGCGCGCGCCAGAAGGGCATGCGCGTCTATGGCGAACCTCTGGCACAGTTTTTGACCCTCGATGAGGGCGAATATTTCAACAAGGATTGGGATCATGCGGCGCGGCGCGTGATGTCACCTCCGTTCCGCTCCAAGGATCATCAGGATAGCCTCTGGGCAGGGCTGCAGGCGGGCTCGCTACAGGTCGTAGCGACAGACCACGCGGCGTTTAACACAGAGCAAAAACGCGCCGGCCGAGATGATTTCCGGATCATCCCCAATGGCTCTAACGGGCTTGAGGAGCGCATGCCCGTGCTCTGGACCGAAGGGGTGGAAACCGGGCGACTGACCGCGAATGAGTTCGTCGCCGTGACCTCGACCAATGTGGCCAAGATATTGAATATATATCCGAAAAAGGGCGCCATCGTCGAAGGGGCGGATGCCGATATCGTGGTGTGGGATCCAAAAATCACCAAGACGATCAGCGCCTCAAATCATCATTCGATCCTCGATTATAACGTGTTTGAGGGCTTCGAAGTGACCGCCAATGCGCGCTACACTCTGTCACGAGGCGACGTCATTTGGGCCTGGGGCCAGAACTCACAGCCAAACCCTGGCAGAGGTCGCTTCGTCCCCCGTCCTGCCTTCCCATCCGCGCATGAGGCGCTCAGCAAATGGAAAGCCCTCACTGCGCCCAAAATGGTAGAACGCGATCCGCTGAATATTCCGGCTGGAATTTAGAGCGTTGATCGAGAAGACACGTTTGACCGCGCCTGGGCTCACCCTAACAGTTTTGGCATCTCTGTTTCCAGCGATTACCAAACCTTGCAACTTAGCCTTTCCGGTCTTTGTGTCTTTTTGTCTTGCTGTAGGTTTCTCATTTTTGGCCAGTGCGTTTTGGTTCGAAACGATTTTTCCGCCGCTAGAAGGAATTGATTGGGGCTTCCGCCAAATTATCGGTGAATTGACAGCCATGACTTTCTCAGGGACATCGGTTGGAGTTGTCGGGATCGCTGTCTGGCGCGTACGAAAATCTGGAGTTTCAAATTGAGCCCGGATCAGCCGAAAATAGTTGCGCACGCAAAAAACCTATCGCTGACATTCCAAACTAATGACGGTCCGGTTCATGCGCTGAAAGACGTTTCACTCGAAGTCAAAAAAGGCGACTTTGTCTCCTTCATTGGGCCCTCTGGCTGTGGCAAAACCACTTTCCTGCGCTGCATGGCCGATCTGGAGCATCCCACAGGCGGCACGATCACCGTCAATGGCGTGAGCCCCGAAGAAGCGCGGCTGGCACGGGCTTATGGTTATGTGTTTCAGGCCGCCGGGCTTTATCCTTGGCGCACTATCGCAGGTAACATTCGCCTGCCGCTTGAGATCATGGGCTATACCAAATCCGATCAGGATGCGCGAGTCACTCGCGTGCTGGAGCTTGTCGATCTGGCGGGCTTTGAAAAGAAATACCCATGGCAGCTTTCGGGTGGCATGCAACAGCGCGCCTCGATCGCGCGCGCACTCGCTTTTGATGCCGATATCCTGTTGATGGATGAGCCCTTTGGAGCGCTCGATGAAATTGTTCGCGACCACCTCAATGAGCAGCTTCTGAAGCTATGGGAAACCACCAACAAAACCATCTGCTTTGTCACCCATTCGATCCCTGAGGCGGTTTATCTCAGCACCAAGATTGTGGTCATGTCACCACGCCCAGGCCGGATCACTGACGTTATCGAAAGCCCCTTACCCAAAGTGCGCCCCCTCGACATTCGCGACACGCCTGAATTTCTCGAAGTCGCACACAGGGTCCGTGATGGGCTCCGTGCAGGGCACAGCTATGAAGATTGATCCGAATTTCAAACGCGATGCCCCCGCCCATTTGCATGGACGGGGGGCTTTCACTGTTCACGGTCATCGGCTCTCCAGCCTGTACCGCCCTGCCAGACAAAACCTAAATCCTTTCATTGTTCTTAAAATACTCAAAGAATCTGCTGAAAATTTGTGGCGGCTTTTGAGTATTTACAGAGCAGTGAAACCGGGAGGGCGATGATGCGGAACGCTCTACCGGTGTTGGTCGTGTTAGCCGCTTTGGTTGGCATTTGGTATTTGGCGGTCGCCCCCATGAATATCCGTGTAGCACTAGATCAGGTGGAGCGGAGCGGCGCAGTGGTGGAACCAGCGACCTCGGCAGCGCGGCGCGACCTTTCCGTCTGGCCTCTGCTGGTGAATAATTCGGAGCATATCGCAGTGGGTTATGCCCTAGAGCGGCCGCGCCTGCCAACGCCGCAGCAGGTCGGCCGCGAGCTTTGGAAAACCACCGGCGAAATGGCCCTGCGCGGACGGGCATTTTCCAAGCGTTCGCTCATCTGGCACGGTTGGCTCACATTGCAATCCACAATCGCGGGCTTTCTTCTTGGCACAGCCATAGGCATGATCGGCGCTATCGCAATCGTCTATTCTCGCGTGGCGCAGATGAGCCTGATGCCCTGGGCCATCATTAGCCAGACCATTCCGATCGTGGCACTGGCGCCAATGATCATTGTGCTTTCATCGCAAATGGGCCTCGACGGTCGCGGGCTGCCCAAGGCGATCATATCGGCCTATCTTTGTTTCTTTCCTGTGCTCGTGGGGATGGTGAAGGGCCTCCAATCACCAACGGACGCGCAACTAGATCTGCTACAGACATATAACGCCTCCGGCATGCAAAGCTTTCTGAACCTCCGCTTGCCCGCATCGATGCCATACCTCTTCACTTCGCTGAAGATCGGCATTGCCGCCGCTCTCGTCGGCACCATTGTGGGTGAGCTTCCCACCGGGGCCATCTCGGGCCTTGGGGCGCGTATCCTTATTGGCGACCAGTTCGGCACGCCTTTGGCCATTTGGTCGGCGCTTTTCGCCGCAGCGATACTTGCAGGTGCGTTGGTCACGCTGCTCGATCTGGCGCAGCGCTTAACTCTGCGCAGAATGGGCATAGCATCATGAGCTGGCTTGTAGCAGCACTCTCTTTCTGGCTCGGCGCTTGGGCGCTAAACGCTGTAATGGCCAACTCTCGCTTTCGCCGAACGCGATTGGTGCGCATTTTAGTTCCCGCGCTCTTCGGCATCAGCCTGATCGTTCTTTGGGAGGGCATTGCGCGGGCTTTTGAGATTTCGCCTGTGATCCTTCCCGCACCGTCCGTCGTGGCAGGCACCTTTGCAGCATCGACCGATATCCTATGGCTCGATTTCAAACAAACTGTTCTGAAAGGCGCGGTCTCGGGGTTCGTCATAGGCTGCTCTTCGGCCGTCCTAATTGCAATTCTGATCGACCGTTCAAGCTTCCTGACACGTGGCCTATTGCCGATCGGCAATTTTGTAGCCGCCCTGCCCATTGTCGGCATCGCACCAATCCTTGTGAACTGGTTCGGTTTTGACTGGCATTCCAAGGCCGCAGTTGTTGTTGTCATGGTGTTCTTCCCAATGCTGGTCAACACAGTGCAGGGCCTGCGCGAAAGCGACCAGATGCAGCGGGATTTGATGCACACCTACGCGGCCAGCTATTGGAGCACACTTTTTAAGCTTCGCCTGCCGACAGCAATGCCTTTTGTCTTCAATGGCTTGAAGATCGCCACGACGCTTGCTCTTATTGGCGCGATCGTGGCTGAATATTTCGGTTCACCAACGCGCGGCATGGGGTTTCGCATCTCAACAGGAGTGGGCAATTTGTCCATCGATCTGGTTTGGGCAGAGATTTTTGTGGCCGCAATTGTCGGCTCCGTACTTTACGGCACTGTTGCACTTCTGGAGCGTGCCGTGACATTCTGGCACCCATCACAAAGGGTCAGAGATAAGACTTAAATAAAAACCAACTGGGAGAATAAAATGAAGAGACTTTTCTATTCGGTCGGACTTGCGGCCACGGCTGCCTGGGGCGGGTTGGCCCAAGCAGCTGATGATGTGACTTTACAGCTGAAGTGGGTCACCCAAGCACAGTTTGCGGGCTACTACGTGGCGCTCGATCAAGGGTTTTACAAAGAAGAAGACCTCAATGTTACAATCAAGCCTGGTGGACCCGACATTGCGCCTGCGCAGGTAATCGCAGGCGGCGGTGCAGACGTTGTGCTTGACTGGATGCCATCAGCGCTTGCCAGTCGTGAAAAGGGCCTGCCGCTTGTCAATATTGCGCAACCTTTCAAAAGCTCTGGCATGATGCTGACCTGTCGTAAAGACGCCGGCGTGGCCACACCGGCTGACTTTAAAGGCAAAACCCTTGGCGTTTGGTTTTTTGGCAATGAATACCCGTTTCTAAGCTGGATGAGCCAACTCGGCATCCCGACGGATGGCAGCGCCGAAGGTGTCAATGTGCTTAAACAAGGCTTCAACGTCGACCCGATTTTGCAGGGCCAGGCCGCTTGCGTTTCAACCATGACGTATAATGAATACTGGCAGATCATCGATGCGGGGCTAAGCCCGGATGATTTGGTGGTCTTCAAATACGAAGAGCAAGGTGTCGCAACGCTTGAGGACGGTATGTATGTGCTGGAAGAAAACCTTGCAGATCCGGCTTTTCAGGACAAAATGGTGCGTTTTGTGCGCGCCTCAATGAAAGGTTGGAAATGGGCTGAGGAAAATCCGGATGATGCCGCCCTGATCGTTCTTGATTACGATGAGACCGGGGCCCAAACAGACAAACATCAAAAGCGAATGATGCGCGAGATTGCAAAGCTCACAGCGGGTTCTGACGGCTCGCTGGATCCAGCAGACTTTGAACGCACAGTTGCCTCTCTACTGGCCGGTGGGTCAGATCCAGTGATCACGAAAGACCCCGGCGAAGCGGCGTGGACGCATGCAATCACCGACAAAGCACTAAATTAATATGGCTTTCAGCCGCCAAATCCTTTTGTGAACGCAGTTTGCATAAATAAAGGCCCGGGCAAACGTCCGGGCCTTTTAACGTCTGCGATAGTTTTTACGATTGGCCGTCGCCCTTGTTCGTAAAAATCAAGCGCATCGTTACCGGGCTGACCCGAGTGATACTATCAAGCCCAGCCAATTCCTGAAGCTTGTCAATACCGGCGTTTATACCCGCATCACTTACGTTAAGCATCGCCATGCCGTCCGTCGTTACCAAAACTTTGTCTTCTGTCAGACGCATGACAAACAGGGACGCGTCAACGTCCACTTCATTTCCCAAAAGGTTCAATGTCCCAAAAGCGTCCGTGACAGCGGTTTCACCAACCTTGAGCGCATTGACCTCCTCCATATCAACTTCCGCGGCTATTGAAGCCTTCGGGATGTTTTTGAACACAAACTCTTGCATCCGCTCGTTGCGAATATCGACATTTGTCTGAACACTGGTCAGGTCAATCTCAAGCGCGACAGCGCCATCTGCGTCAATGCTCCCAGAAACGCCGCTGAAGTTATGGGACTCACCAACAGCATCATTCTTTATTGAACCAAACGAGATGCTCGACGCGGATGTATCGATTGTCCATTTCTCGCCCGCTACGACGGCTGTCGCAGCGCATGCCATAGCTCCAGCGATTACAAGTGACTTTAAGTAGGTCAACGGTGGTTCTCCTCCCAGTATATTGGCCAAAGTTGCTTGTTACGTGTACTTCTAACACCCAAGCCTTGATTGTTATTCATCGCGTTAATTCAAAATTCCGTAAGCAACACGGTGATATGTTGTTTGCTTAGGAAACCCAGGCAAGCATCTGGTTCTCTTCAGCATGGAACAGCATGTCAGTTCATCTTCCGCGGTTTAATCACGAAGAAACTTTAGCACTCTGTACATTTCTATATTTTGCGAGCAACTTGGCATTTTACGCAAAATGTAGATTTTAGTTCCCGCAAAGAAGTAAAAATAGCTGAATTTAAACACTTTATTGCTAACTCGCCTTATGGTAACGTCGCATAATAACAAGGCTAGTCGGAAAACCGGCAGTCAAGAGGCAGAGAAAAGAGCAGTTCCATGAGAACGCAAAACAGGCACCCATTACGGTGGGCTTTGGTGGTTTTTGCTGCCATTTGGATGCTGGTTATTATTCCCATAAGTGCCGCAGCGGCTCCCTACGCCGCTCTTGTGATGGACGCCCGAAATGGTAAAGTTCTGCACGCGCGCAACGCTGATACGCGCCTGCATCCGGCTTCTCTCACAAAGATGATGACGCTTTATGTGGTGTTTGAAGCTGTCGAGCATGGCGAAATCAGCCTAGACACCGTTGTGCGCGTTTCCAAACACGCTGCTTCGGAACCGCCGAGCAAGTTAGGCCTTCGCGCAGGTCAAAAGATCCGCGTTCGTCATCTTATTCGTGCCGCTGCAATTAAGTCTGCTAATGATGCAGCGACGGCTTTGGGAGAAGCTGTTTCCGGCTCAGAGGCGAAATTCGCCCGCCGAATGAACCGCACAGCAAGAGCGCTCGGCATGACGCGCACCAGTTTCAAAAATGCCCACGGCCTGACGGAAGCCGGTCACCTCTCTACGGCTCGCGATATGAGCATTCTCGGACGTCACCTGTTTTATGATTACCCCGACTACTACAATCTCTTTTCTCGGATCAGCGCAAATACGGGTGTCGGCCAGGTCTACAACACAAACCGCCGTATGCTACGCAACTATCGCGGCGCGGACGGGATCAAGACCGGTTATACCCGTGCAGCTGGCTATAACCTTACGGCTTCGGCCGAGCGTGGAAATAAACGAATTATCGCAACGGTTTTTGGCGGGCGGTCCACGGCGTCGCGAAACGCAAAGGTCGCGGAGCTTCTTGACCTGGGATTTAAGCGTTCGCGCAACCGCGTTGCATTGAAGAAACCATCAAAGCCTCTTTACGCTGGTAAAATTGGTGGTGGTAGCGATCCATCTCGCATCGCAGCGGGCAAGACAACACGGCTCCTCGCAGCAGCTGCTGTAAAAAAAAGCAAAAGACCCCAACTACGCGCGACTGGATCTAGCGAAGAGGCACCGGTTATTGCGGCGAAAGCCGATATCGAAAATGCCCTGCAGCAGGCGTTCAACGAAGCGATCTTGGCCGAAACGCAAGCCATAGCAGACGCAAAAGCGCGCATCTCTTCGGATGTGAAGCCAAAGGCGCGCCCCGAGGAAATCGCTGTAGCGCGCGCGGCGCAAAACCCGATCCAGCATATCGTCACCCGCGTTTCGACCTCGGGCGGAAGGCACTGGGGCATCAATGTTGGTCAATATGAAAGCCAATACAAAGCTCGAAAAATCCTCCTTAAAACCGCGCTTAACGAAATCGAAACACTGGACGGTTCTCGCCCAAAGGTGGTCAAACGTTCAGGCGGTTTTGACGCTAATTTCATGGGTTTGACAAACGAAACGGCCGAATTGGCGTGTCGTAGGCTACAAGCCAAACAAATCGATTGCTCCATGATTGAACCGGGAGCCTAAACGGTCTTTTGTCGTTTGAGCCATGTAACGAAAGCCTTCGCCTTGGGTCGAAGAACGCCAGGCCGCGTCACAATATGGTAGCCGGTATCGCCCTTATCACGAAACAACAGCTTTAGCCGACCTGCATCGACATCAGCCTGGACCGAAGACATCGCCGTGCATATGATCCCCTGCCCCGCACGCGCGCCTTCTAGCATCAAGTTGCCTGGCAAATGGATCATGCGTTTGACCCTGCTTTCTGTCACGCCATGTTTGCGCAACCAATCAAGCGAGCTTGCGGTGCCCAATTCCTCAATCCATGGAAAATGAAGAAGATCACTCGGCTGTTCAATATGACATTCACCAACCAGTTCCGGCGCCGCGCTTACGACTATATCGCTCGGCACAAGCATCTCCGCCTCGAGGCCATGCCAATCGCCACTGCCAAAGCGCAGACCAAGATCGATGCCACCAGGTTCGGGATCGGTCAGCGCGGCTGACGGATGCACCATTAGCTCAATATCCGGATGCTGCTTCTGAAAATCCAGTAATCGCGGCATCAACCACGTAGTTGCAAACATTTGCGTCGTGGAGACTTGCAATGGTCTATCAGCATCGGCGCCTGTTAACGCATCAACAGTGCGAACGATCGTGCCAAATCCAGTCTTTAGCGCTTCGGCCAGTTCGACACCTTCAGGCGTAAGTTGAAGCGCGCGGCCAGAACGATCAACCAATTGCAACCCCATATGCGCCTCAAGCGTGCGTATCTGTTGGCTAATGGCGGCATGACTAACGTTAAGGGCCTCTCCAGCGGCTACAGCAGAGCCTGCTTCAGCCAAAGCTGAAAACGCTCGAAGAGATGTAAGCGGAGGAACTCGAAGCCAATCCATTTGTTAGAAAAACTTTCATTAGGAAATTTTTCCTGAGCTGCACATCGCACTCGTTACTGATATTTATATGAACATCTCCCAGACCGAAAGGCAAAAGACATGATAAAAATTCTTTCAGACACGTTGCACCATGCGACACGGATACCCCCGCAAAAAGGCCGCGCACATTGGAAGCCAGCAGAACGCTTTGACAACCGTCGCAGCGCCACTCTTGAAGCGCACAGGCTTGGGCAAGGGCATCTGTAAGAGCCATAACCTAGCGACTGATCTTGTCTCCCAATCATCTGTCGCTCTAACGTCCGGCGGTGGCAGAACCCACCGTCGGATGCTCTATTCAAGCAGCCCGTGAAAAGCGGCCTTCAACTCTTCGGCCTGACGCATCCCCTGCATCGTGCCCTCATGGCGACCTCTTTCGTTGAACATCATGATTGTAACGTGAGGCACACCGTAGCGGGCCGCAAAGGCGCGACCGTCAGTCGTTGAGATATCGGCGACAAGGTAAATAAGCTCTTGATCCTCAAAGCCTTTCATCGCCTTGCGCGCTTGACGCTGCAATGATGTGCAGATCGAGCAGCTAGGATCATGTATCTGCACGACTGCCGGCACACCCTGTCCGATACGTTCAAGGTCCAACTCGGCCATTTTGGCAAGCACTGAACGCGTACCGAAAACCGTCGCCCCACCTGCTACAACGACACCGGCCCCGATCCAGGCCGCACGGCTCAAAAAATTCCGACGATCCTTAGATGCAGGAACCGCATTAGCCTGCACATTTTCTGACTGATTGGTTTTCTTAGGCTTTTGACGTTTAGCTGGTTTCTTCTTCATCTCGATTATTTCCCTAGATCGCGGGTCAGATTATACGCATCAAAGGCATTCATGTCATCACAAGTCAGTTACGAGTTTACCCCGTCTCAAAGCTGTTTTTCCATGACCAGAGCATTAATTCTTTGCCCAACGGGTGTCAGGTAGTAACCGTTACGACGCCCTTTTACGATATAGACGCAACGTTCGTATAGAGAGATTGCAGAACGGTTATTCTCAGCGACTTCAAGAAAAGCGGATCGAGCGCCGCGCGCTTTCGCTTCGTTTTCAAACTCTGCTAGGCGTTTCAGACCAAAGCCCCTTCTTTGTTGCAAAGGGTCTGTGGCCAGCGTCAAAAGCTCAGCTTCATCAGCGATCACACGGCCAATTGCGAAAGATACAGCATCAGCACAACAAAATACCTGCTTCTGCGCCAAAAGCCTGCCAAATTCGCTCGCGCTCCAGGCTCGCCCATGTTTCTTAAACGCCTCAGCATGGAGCTTCGCAAGCTCGTTGGGATCAGGTTCCTGCATCTAGGATCACAGGCCGGGTCTCGCGCGCAGGTGCTGCGTCCGCTGCACGAATATAAAGCGGTGTTGGTCGCAGGGTGTCCGCCGGCGCTGCCGCTGCAAGTCGAGCAATGGCAGCGACCTGTGCCTCTGGGTCTGGCCATGCGGCATCAGCTGGAACATCCGCCAACGGCACTTGCCGTGGGTCTCCACCGTTTTTCTGAATATAGGCGGTCTCGCGCGGCGCTGGGATAGCAGCAATACTTCTACCCGATGCATGTCTAGTCGCATCAAAGCCAGACACGCCAACGGCGCGAACACCCAATGCTAGAGAAAGCCCGCGCGCAGCAGAAACCGCAATCCTTATACCTGTGAAATTTCCAGGTCCAACGCCAACGCCAATGCGCGTCAAATTCGAAAAATCAAGACGATTTGCTCTTAAAAATTCCTGCAACAAGGGCATTAACCTCTCCGCTTGCCCTTTCTGCATTGTTTCACAAACTGTCAGGACCTGCCCGCGCAAAAGCAAAGCGGCCGCGCAATGCGCGGCCGATGTATCAAACGCTAAAACAGCCGGTTCAGACGGCAACAGGTCGGACCTCAACGACCTCAGGGATGTAATGGCGCAGCAAATTCTCGATGCCCATTTTTAACGTGATGGTAGAAGACGGACATCCTGCACAAGCGCCCTGCATATGAAGATAGACAACACCATCGTCGTAACCGTGGAACGTAATATCGCCACCGTCCTGTGCCACGGCCGGACGAACCCTAGTGTCGAGCAGCTCTTTTATCTGGTCGACAACCACTACATCCTCTCCGGTATGCTCCGCATGTCCAGAGGCAGGTTGCGCGT
Source organism: Pseudomonadota bacterium (assembly GCA_038531775.1). Lineage (GTDB taxonomy): Bacteria > Pseudomonadota > Alphaproteobacteria > Rhodobacterales > Rhodobacteraceae > Roseovarius. The sequence continues at coordinate 36,082 of JBCBBI010000031.1, forward strand.
CATCGAGCATGACAGGTTGACCGGATTGGAAATGCTCCATCACGGACCCTAGGATCGCTGGTTTTATGTGATCCCACTCAATTGAGTCAGCTTTGGTAACGGTGATGAAATCAATACCAAGGAAGATACCCTGGACGCCCTCAATTTTGAAAAGTCTCCCTTGGCGGAACGGCTTTTCAAAAT
>JBCBBI010000032.1:0-34079 GCA_038531775.1 Pseudomonadota bacterium
TTCATACGTTCTGCTGTGGGCTTTGGCACCTGCAGCCCCATGGAAATATCACTGGTGACATGTTCACCGCCGATCCGCACCGTATCAGTATAGATCATGTGTTTCTTCATGAAGATTGAGATCCCTGCAGAACCACCACCTAGATCGATACAGGCAGCACCAAGCTCTTGCTCATCCTCGACAAGCGCAGAAATGCCCGAGACATAGGCCGAGTTGGCCAAACCCGCGAGTTCCAGGTCACAGCGTTTCACGCAATGGGCTAGGTTCTGAACCGCAGTGGCATCGACAGTGACCATGTGCATGTCAGCCGCCAGATCCATACCCAATTGGCCGCGCGGGTCAGACAGGCCGGAGCGATGATCAAGCGCAAAGTTCACCGGCTGCGCGTGGAGCACTTCGCGACCCTCGCCATATTCCGGCACATCACATGCCGAAAGCACGCGGCTGATATCCTCGTCTGATACGGTCGATCCACCAACCTCTACGCGACCGGCGAGACCATAACTGCGCGGTTGCGCACCCGAAAAACAAGCGATCACATGGTCGACGCGGATATTGGCCATCTTCTGCGCTGCCTGTAGCGCAGTACGAATAGCGCGCTCAGTTTCTGCCATTGCGGCCACTTCGCCGTAACGCACGCCACGCGAACGCGTAGTTGCCGCGCCAATCACGCGAAATCCGGCTTGCCCAGCCATCGCACCAATGCCTTCTGTCTCTAGAAGTTTCGCCGCACCATCAAAGCGCAAGACTAGGCACGCCGTCTTCGAGGAGCCGACATCCAGGATCGCAACTACGCCACGCTGAATTGCGGCCTGCCGCATGCTCCGCATAGCGCGCTGTGCATCGTAAAGTTCAATCATTCGTTCCGTCCCCTGAAACGCTTTCCCCGGTTTGCCACCATTTTGAGATGGCGTAGTCGCTCATTCTGATTGTTGGGCGTGAAGCAAGACGCATGTCCACAGCCACAAGATCACGCTCGAGCAAATCCTGCAGATCGCTCAGGACAATGACCCGTTCCAACGCGCCGATTGGGTTCTGCTCAGGCAGCATGATGCGCTGTTCGCGGTCAAGCACCACATCCCAGCGACGCTCGCCCACACGGACCAAGCCACGCAGCCGCCCATGCAAAGGCTCTGCGGCCTTGTGCAACGCGATTGCCTCTGGCACCACTGCGTCTGCACCATCGCCTGCAATAACCGGCAATTCCGGCCGTTCGCCACGCCAGTGCAAATCGCCAATAATGACGCCTTGCTCATCGACAATCACGAGGCCTGCGCGCGAGCGCCAAAGTGCTGCTGGCTGCCGCTCGACGACCTCCGCCAAGAGCACGCCGCCCTTTCGCAGACGCACAGATGCATCGGCCACGCCCGGCAGAACCGCAATCATTTCGCGCACGGCTTCTAAATCGATGTCGAAAGAGCTAGCAGGCAGATCATGCGGGAAAATCTCCCTGATCTGTTCTTCGATTTCCGCGCCCGCCCCGTCCACGGCGAGCAGGTTGACCATGAATTCTGGTCTGGTCTCAATCTCCTGACGCAAATCACTTGCTGCAAGGACAAGCGCCATGCGCCGTTGATCGTCGGAAAGATAGGCTAGCCCTGCGCCAAACGCCAAAGCAAACGGTACGCCTGCCCGCAGCAACAGGCGAAATAGCGGCGTCAGCATCAAGCGCTGATACCGGTATGACCAACGGGATGGTGCTGGATCATTTCGGGGCAAAGAATGCTTCACCGGTTGCATGAGGCGTCCTCCACCAACCAGCTGCAGAGGTCTGGAAAGCCGATTCCCTTCACCTCGGCCTGCTCGGGACTAAGCGAAGTAGGCGTCATTCCCGGTTGCGTGTTGGTCTCCAAAAGAAACAGTCCGTCGAGGCCTTGAGATTCGTCCCACCGAAAATCCGTGCGCGACAGCCCACGACAACCGAGCGCCTGATGGGCACGGATGGCATAATCTTCGCAAGCATTAGAAATCTCCGCAGGCAAATTGGCCGGCACCTCGTGACGGGAGCCGCCATCGGCATATTTTGCATGATAGTCGTACCACGTATCCGTGATGATATCGGTTACGCCCAGAGCGCGATCGCCCAGCACGGACGACGTGAGCTCACGACCAGGTATAAAAGCCTCAACCATGATGGTATCCGGCATATCTTCGGACAGAAGCGGCGGCCCATTCGCAGCCTCTTGCACGAGGTAGACGCCGACAGAAGACCCTTCGTTATTTGGCTTTATGACGTATGGCGGCGGCATCATATGGGCCTTCGCCGCTTCATCCTTGCCAACCAAGATACTCTCGACCACCGGCAGGCCAGAAGCCTTATAAACCTCTTTGGTTTTCTGTTTGTCCATGGCCAACGCCGAAGACAAAACACCGGAATGCGTGTATGGAATTTGAAGCCATTCAAGCATACCCTGCACACAGCCATCTTCACCCCACCTGCCATGCAGTGCGTTGAAAACAACATCGGGCGCAAGCTCTGACAAACGCGCGGAAAGATCAAGACCGGCATCGATCTCGACCACATTATAACCTGCCTCCCGGAGTGCTGCGGCGCAACCCTTACCTGTCGATAACGACACATCTCGTTCAGCCGAAGGGCCGCCCATTATCACCGCAACAGTCGGGGTTTTTCCGCTCGAAAGACCCAACTCACTGCCTCAAATTTTCAGGCCTTCAGGCCTTTTTTATAATTTCCGCCTCAATCTGCGGATGGGGCCGGTTCGCCAACCCTCTCTACTTCCCACTGTAACTCTATTCCGCTTGATTGGAAAACCCTTTTTCGCACGTCTTCGCCAAGACCCTCGAGATCAGCCGCTGTGGCATCTCCAGTATTGATGAGGAAGTTCGGGTGCTTTTCGCTCATCTGAGCCCCGCCGCGTTTCGCGCCGCGCATGCCAGCGTCGTCAATCACCTTCCAGGCTTTCAGCTCATTGCTGTCGTCAGGTTGACCTGTTGAAGAATATCCCGCCGGGTTTCGAAAAGTGGAACCGGCTGTAAGATCTTTGGTTGGTTGGGTCGCATCACGTTTGGCAAGTTGGCCGGTCATCCGCGCTGCCAATTCCTCCGGATCGCCCGGCGGCGGCGCAAACGTGGCAGAGGTAATCACACATTCCTCTGGCAGGTCAGACTGCCGGTAGGCAAAGTTCAGCTCTTTCGATGTCAGGGTAATGACTTCGCCTTGCCGGGTCACCACCTCAGCCTCGACAAAATGATCAGCCGTATAAGTGCCGTAACAGCCTGCGTTCATGCGCACCGCACCACCGACGGAGCCGGGAATTGTGCGCATAAAGGTCAGATCAAGCCCAGCCTTCGCCGCCTTGCGCGCCACCTGCGCATCAAGCGCAGCCGCTCCAGCCCTGACGAGGCCATCTTCGATGTCAATTTCCCCAAAGGTGCGGCCGAGTTTTACCACAACCGCCCGAACGCCCCCGTCGCGAACAATCAAATTGCTGCCAACGCCCAAGGGCAAAACTGCAATATCGCTCGGTAAGCCCCGCAGAAATTCGGCCAAATCCTCAACATCGGCAGGCTGTACAAGGTAATCTGCAGGCCCGCCAACGCGTAGCCAGGTCAAGTTCGCCAGGGATCGTTCCGGCGTAATCTTTCCGCGAAGAGATGGAAGGCTGCTGCTCATGACCCGCTTTAACGCGCATTACCGGCAAAGGTAAAGCCAGCCACGGAAAACCCCGCAGATTAAAGCGTTTCGCGATAAACCTGACCCAAAGCTGATCAGGAAACGCAGCGCAACAGCCATATATTGCGCGCTTTTCGCCTTGTGCTGATGCACCAGGATAAAGGCGAAAGGTTTTAGTTTTGCTGCCTCAACCACCACGCTGCAGCGTGACCCGTTTGATCCATCGGCCCAGATAAATCACCGGCCATCGCAAAAGGCTCATGCCAGCGATAAGCACCACCGCCCCGATCAGTGGGCCGTTCTGCCAGGTCACATAGCCGAGGATCGGAATTCCCACAGCAATCAAAAAATAGGCGCGACGCCAATGATTGTCCTGACTGGGTATCATGGCCAGTATGTTTGCGCCTAGCGCCCAGATACAGACAAGGGCCAAGGATAGGTTCATTCAACCGGTTCCTTCAATTGGCCAAGCAAACGCCGCGCGACATATCGCAAAGGATTTCGGAACATAGACGCAAACGCCAAGCACGCGAGAGCTGCGGGTATGAGCCCAAATTCTCGGCCAAGAAGCCATATGAGAACAGGTGCGGCGAAGAGAAGCGCTAGGCCAGGTACGATCTGATACCGCATCGGCAAAAATGCGACGGCACTGGCCAAGATCACCCATATGCATGCAAAGACAAAAAGAGTCATGTGTAAGCTCTGCCTACAGTTGAGCTCTGTTGCAAGGCCAAGTTCAAAAAAATTGATCTTGTTTGAATGCTTTAGATGAAAAAGCTTGTTGGAACGTCAGGACTTGAGCCGTGCCGGCAGGCCATTTGCCCAGGCGCTGATAGAACCGGCACCAAGGCAGACGACCATATCGCCAGGGCGCGCTTGTTCGCGCACAATACGTTCAAGATCATCCTCACCAAGCAGCGTGCGCGCGTGCCGGTGCCCGTGACGTATGAGCCCTTCGACAAGGTCGTCGCGGCCAGCGCCCTTTATCGGCTCTTCTCCAGCGGCAAAAACCTCGGCGATTGCAACGACATCGGCATCATTGAAGCACGCGCAAAATTCATCAAAGAGCGAGGCAAGCCGCGTATATCGGTGCGGCTGATGCACTGCAATAATGCGTCCGTTACAGGCCTGGCGCGCGGCCTTTAGAACGGCGGCGATTTCAACCGGGTGATGGCCGTAATCATCGATGATCGTAACACCGTTCACCTCGCCCACACGCGTAAAACGCCTGTTCACCCCGCCAAACTGTGCCAGTGCTGTACGGATTTCGCCGCGTTTCATGCCAAGCGCTCTTGCCACGGCAACGGCTGAAAGGGCGTTAGAAACGTTATGATCACCCGGCATCGGCAGAGAGCAATCCTCGATCACCAAATCTTCGGCCTGTAGCGCCACATCAAAACGCGCGATTCCGTTTTCGTAGCGCAGGTTCGTGGCGCGCACATCGGCCTGCGCATTAAAGCCAAAGGTCACAATGCGCCGGTCGCTGATCTTGCCGACAAGCGTTTGCACGTCTGGGTCATCGGTGCAGCAGATCGCCAAGCCATAGAACGGAATGTTTGAGACGAAATCGAGGAACCCCTGATGCAGGTTTTCTTCGGTCCCCCAGTGTTCCATATGCTCAGGATCGATATTGGTAACAATAGCCACCGTTGCAGGCAGGCGATTGAATGTGCCATCGCTTTCATCAGCCTCGACCACCATCCACTCGCCCTGCCCGACACGCGCGTTGCTGCCATACGCATGGATAATGCCGCCATTGATCACCGTCGGGTCAAATTTGCCGTGATCAAGCAATGCCGCCACCATGGTCGTTGTCGTTGTTTTGCCGTGGGTCCCCGCCACCGCGACGTTTGATTTCAAACGCATCAGCTCGGCCAGCATTTCGGCGCGTCGTACAACGGGCAGACCGCGTTTGCGCGCTTCATCAAGCTCTGCATTGCCGGGCTTTATCGCCGAAGAGATGACAACAACTTCTGCGCCCTCCAGGTTTTCTGCCATCTGGCCTTCAAAAATAGTCGCCCCGCTCGCCTCCAGCCGTTCGGTGATCTTGGAACGTTTAAGATCAGAGCCCTGCACGGTGTAGCCGTGATTGATCAAAACCTCGGCAATGCCAGACATACCAATGCCGCCGATACCAACGAAATGGATCGGCCCCACATCACCCGGCAGCTTTGTTGCCGCATTCATCGGTTTGTCCCCTTCAAGTGCCAGGTCTCTCATCTGCTCTCTCCATTATGTGTTTTGAGCAAGCTTTTCCACCATATCCGCAAGCTCTTCATGCGCCCGCGGCTTTGCTGTGCCACGGGCCGCCTGCGCCATTTGCTGCGCCGCTTCTGGATTTTGCAGGATGGCTTTGATCTGCTCGGTCAACGCCTCAACTGATAGTTTTGATTCCGGGATCATTATCGCCGCATCCGCGTTAACAAGACCTTTTGCATTGGCGGTTTGATGATCCGCAGCCGCGGCCGCGTATGGTATCAGGATCGACGGCCGACCAATCACCGACACATCCGCCACGGAAGATGCACCTGCTCGGGTAATCACCAATTGCGCCTCTGACATGCGCAGCGGCACGTCGCGGAAAAACGGCTCAACCTCACAAGCGATATTCTGATCGGTATAAAACGCTTGCACTCGCTCCTGGTCATCGTCGCGCGCCTGATGACTGACGCGCAAACCATTAAGGATATCCATCGGCAGTGCCGCAATCGCCGGGGGCACCACATCGCTCAAAATACGTGCGCCCTGACTGCCGCCGATGACCAGAATCGACATTGGATAATTGCCGGGCTGGATAAAAGGCGCATCGGCGCGTTCAAGCACGGCACGCCGAACCGGGTTGCCAATGTGCACACCCTCCGCTCCATCGGGAAGCTCAGTCGGCCATGTACCGCAAGCCACCCGATGAACGCGTTTTGCAAAGACCTGGTTGACCCGCCCAAGCACGCCGTTTTGTTCGTGGATCATGCGCGGTCTGCGCAGCAACATCGCCGCCGAAAGCGCCGGAATCGTTGGATAACCGCCAAAGCCCACCACAACGGCAGGGCAGTCAAAAATCATACGGCGCGTTGCATTGAGAATGCCACCCATGATCTTGAACGGCACCGCGATTTTGCCAAGAAAACCACCGCGGGCAAAGGTGGCCGACGACACCTTTTCGATCTCCACCGTATGAGGAAAGCCACCAACATAGCGCGCGCCGCGCGGATCGGTGGAAAGCTTCACCCGCCAACCACGCCGCAGCATCACCTCTGCCAAGGACTGGGCCGGGAACATATGCCCACCGGTGCCACCCGCCGCGATCAGCAGCAATGGCTTTTTCTCGCTCATATCGAACGGCCGGTCAGCAGATCGTTGATCTCACCTTGCGGCCTGCTGCGGGTGAAGGCCAGAAGCATGCCAACGGCAATCCCGGTTGCGATCAGAGAAGAGCCGCCATAGCTAACAAACGGCAGTGTCATACCTTTGGCCGGAAGCAACCGCACGGCCACACCCATATTGATCATCGCCTGCACCGCAAACATCGCCACGAGGCCCGTACCCGCAAGCCGGATGAACGGGTCACGCTCCCGGATCAGGCGTGAGAACGAGCGCACCACGATGCTGGCATAAAGCGCGATAATAAAGAGCACGAGCACCAGCCCGTATTCCTCAGCCGCAACCGCGATGATGAAATCTGTATGCGCGTCCGGCAGGGACCATTTCACCGATCCCTCTCCCACACCCACACCGAAAAAGCCGCCCTCTCGGATCGCGTTGGTGGCAAAGCCCAATTGCGTGTTGGGGTCAATCACCGGGTTGAGAAAGCCGTCAATCCGGCGGGCAAAGTGCTCTGAATGGGAATAGGCGAAAGAGCCTGCTCCAACCACCAGCGCGGCCATCACGATCAAAAGCAGGATCGGCGCACCGGCGACAAAATACATCAGGCCCCAGCCAAAAAGCACCAGCGCGGCTTGACCAAAATCAGGCTGCAACGCCAACAGAATTACAATGATCACCGCCAGGAAAAACGACAGGCGCATGCCGGGCGGGCCGTTTATTTCTTTGCTGGCGGCCATCATCCAGGCAGCCACGACAATAAAGCCAGGTTTGACAAACTCAGAGGGTTGGATCGCCGCAAAGCCAAGCGAGTACCAACGCACTGCGCCCTTGCCAAAATGCGTGCCAAAGAAGGGCAGCAACGCCAATGCCACAAAGGCCAAGATAAAGCCCAGCACAGCAAGCCGGCGCACCAGTTCCGGGCGCATCATCGAGGTGATCAGCATGACCATAATGGCCATCGCACCAAAGGCCGCCTGCCGCTGAACATAATGAAAATTGCCAAAGCCGTTTTTTTCCGCCAGCGGCACCGAGGCCGCAAGGCCCAGCAAAAGCCCGATGCCGAAAAGGATCAGAACGCAAGACACGGACCATTTATCAACCGTGCGCCACCATTTGGGGATAATGGGCTCACCTTCCCGCGCCGGGACCGCCCCATACACCATCTCTGTCATGTAATACCGCCGAACACTGCCTATAACCGCCCCATTTTTGGGGTCTATGACGGTAAACTAACCAAATTTTACAGGCATTGCCAGAAATATCGCGCCATGTAAAAACTATCAGCGAATTTGGTGCCACACGGCGAATACTGTAAAAGCGGAAACGTCCAGACAGTCGATAACGATCGTAACAGCTGAATTTCGCAAGGCGGCAACTCATGAAGAACAGGCATGTAAAAACCCGTTTAAATGACATTTTGGAGCAGCTTGCAGGTGCTGACGATGAAGCATTCGTTTCTGATGTTACAGTACAAACGATATGTTCTATGTTTTCTGGCCTGACTAGCGATGCAATTTTAAGACTTGAGGATGACAACGAACTGAAGGTCACAGATGCATGGCTACTAGATATTTTTGGACCAGCAAACATGGACTTAGAGTTCAACGCAGCTTTCGAACGTCTTTGCGCGACGCATGCAGGTGACTTTGATCAGTTGTACGACTTCTCCTGCACATTCTTTTATCGCGCAAAAGAAGGAGAGAACCAAAACACGAAGTTTGTAGATACTTACTGCAGAATTTTAACGCCCATCGTAGGCGAACCAACGTGCGAAAGACTATTGCAAAAACTACGGAAATTCCATGTGTTGAGATGATCGCGAAGGAAAATGCGAAAGTGACCGAGGGTAACAACGCACTTTGCACTTTAGACCAGTCGAAATGCGTAAACGCCTGTCAGAAGAAGGCCAAACCCAATCACCGCGAACCTAAGCACACCTTGGTTCACCCGTTTTGAAAATCGCCCACCGATATAGCCGCCCATGGTACTGCCTGCCATCATCACAAACGCCTGGGGCCAGGCGATGAGGCCGCCGAGGCCGAAGACAAGAATGCTCAACAGGGTAAAGCTTGTGGCCAGCAGATTCTTGATCGCGTTGGCGGTGTGGAACTGTGTGACGCCCAAAAGCTGTGCGATGGCCAGCAATATAATACCCAAGCCCGCCCCAAAGTAGCCGCCGTAGATCGAGCATACAAACAGCGCCGCATGGATGCTTTTGTCGCTTGCCTTATTGCCCGCTCGTTTGATCAAACCCGCGCGCAAGCGCTCGCCGAAAGCAAACAGCAGCGTTGCTACCAGAATCAGAGCTGGGATCAGCGCGGTGAACACCTCTGGGTCTGATATCAAAAGTAACAGCGAGCCGACAATCGCCCCTGCCCCGGAAACCGCAACGAGCCCCGGCAAATGGGCCCGAACCGCGTAAAGCTCTTGCCGAAAGGCCGGAAGCGCGGCCGCATTAGAAGGCAAAAGCGCAAGATAATTGGTTGCGTTGGCGACAACGGGCGGCAGACCCACCGCCATGAGTGCTGGGAAGGTAAATAACGTGGCACCCCCGGCCACAGCATTCCAAGCCCCGCCAAACAAGCCGATGAACATCAGGGCGCTTACCTCATAAACGGTCATGTCGCTCTCCCAGCTAAAATCTGGTCAAGCCGTAGCAATGAAGATACATTCGGAAAAACGAATTAAATTTATCTTACGATGAACAAATACGAACGCCAGCTATTGAACCCTGACCTCTTGCGCAGCTTCGTTGCAATTGCAGAATACGGGAACCTGACCGTTGCGGCGGCGCAGCTTTATCGCACGCAGTCGGCGATCAGCGTGCAATTGCGCAAACTCGAAGAAGAGCTCGGCGTTTCGCTATTTCAGCGATCCAACAAGGGCATGGTCTTGTCGGAAGCTGGTGAAAAGCTATTGCCCAAGGCCCAAAACATATTGACGGAACTTGCAGCGACCAGCGCGTTATTTTCAGAACCCCTTTCAGGCCGCTTGCGGATCGGCGTACCCGATGATCTTGAGGGTAGCGTTTTGGAAACCGTGCTCATGAGGTTTTCACGGCAGCACCAAGGCGTGAATGTCAGGGCGACATGCGGCTGCACCTCGAAATTCCCAGACGCGATCAAATCTGGTGCGTTAGATGTCGCGGTCTATTCCGCGCCGGGCAATGAGCTTGGACGGCATCTGTTTGAGTGCCGCAATATCTGGGCCGCCAGTTCGCAGCATGTGCCGGATCGCGACGCCCCCGTACCGCTGGCCATTCTTGAACGCGATTGTTGGTGGCAGGACGCGCCAAAAACCGCACTGGATGTAATAGAGCGCCCGTACGAAATCGTATTCCGCAGCAGCAGTTTTGCAGGCGTGAAATCTGCGATCAAAAGCGGTCTTGCGATTGGGATATTACCTGACAATAGCCTAGAGGGAGACGTGATCGAACTTGGTCCAGATCTCGGCTTCCCATTGGTTCCCAAAACAAACCGTTCGATTTTGATCAGTGAGGCTGCGGACCCTGCACTCACCGAGGCTATGGCGGACGCCATTCAAGCCGCTTGTCATCAGTTTAAATAGAGGCCTTCACCCGAGCGATAAAGTCGTCGCCGCGTTGCTCGAAGCTGTCATATTGATCAAAGCTCGCGGCGGCGGGTGCCAAAAGAACGGTCTCTCCGGGTTGTGCGTCCTCAGATGCACGCTCTACAGCACGTTCCATGGTTATGCAGACTTCGGTCTCCGTTTCACCAAGTTGCAGGGCAAAACCTGCCGCTTCGCGCCCGATCACATAGGCTTTGGCGACATTGGCAAGGCCCGGCTTTAAACGCTCCAGCCCGCCTTCTTTCTGCAACCCACCACAGATCCAGCGGATCCGCTTGAAGGCCAAAAGCGCCATAAGGGCTGCATCAACATTGGTGGCTTTACTGTCGTTGACGTAAGTGACGCCACCCGCCTCTGCGATAATCTGGCTGCGGTGCGGTAGACCTGCAAACGTCTCAAGCGCGTCCTCGATCAAACGCGGCGCAAGACCCAAAGCACGACACGCCGCATAAGCGGCACAGGCGTTCTGGTGGTTATGCTGACCGGGCAGGCCCTTGATCCCGCGCAAATCAATAGAACCGATCTGACGGGCTTTGCGAAACTCAGACAAATACCCTTTTCGCACGAACACGTTCCACCCGGGCCCACCGAGCTTTTGGCCAGATGAGACGCGGATCACCCGATCGTCTGCTGGCGCCTCCGCAAGCTGGCCCGCCAAATAGCGCCCCTCGTCTTCATCCACACCGATCACGGCGCGGTCTGGTCCACCTTCGATAAACAGGCGCCTTTTGGCCGCGAAATATCCCCCCGTCCCGCCGTGACGGTCCAGATGATCAGGGCTCAGATTGGTAAAGACAGCCACATCAGGCGTCAGCGCACGCGCAAGCTCGGTTTGATAGCTAGAGAGCTCAAGCACCACAACGCCACCATCACCCGGTGGCTCAATATCAAGCACGCCTCGTCCGATATTGCCGGCCAACTGAGTTTCCCGACCACTCTCACTCAGAATGTGGTGGATCAATGCAGAGGTGGTCGACTTCCCGTTCGAGCCAGTGACCGCCACAACCCGAGGCAGCGTTTCAAACTGCTCCCAGTTCGAGCGCGCAAGAGCACGAAAAAACAAACCTATATCATTGTCTACCGGCACGCCCGCCGCCAGCGCGGCAGCAACGGCTGCGTTTGGCTTTGGGTAAAGATGCGTAATGCCCGGGCTGACGATAAGCGATGCAATGCCCTCAAAGGCCTCAGGCCGATCCATGCGGTGAATTTTGAAACCTTCGTCCTGGGCCGCGAGGCGGGCCGCTTCGTTGTCATCCCAGCAAAGGGCGATCGCTCCACCCTCGCGCAAAGCTCGAGCAGCAGAAAGTCCCGATCGACCCAGTCCCAAAACGCCGATATTTTGCCCGTCGTGGGGCCAGACAGGGATCATTTTGCGGGCTCTCCACCGGCGAGCGCTTGCAAAAGTTGCATCGCGCGCTCCGCCTGATCCACAGGGACAAAGACATGATCGTGGTGAAAGGCCGCGACCATGTTGCACGGGATCGCGTTATTAGCCAAAAGCCCCGATACCGCCGCCGTAAGACCAACCCCGTCCAAGGCGGAATGCACGCTCAGCGTTATCCGCGCCATCGGCAGCTCAGCCTCATAACCCAGGTCAGTCGCGATCTGCTCCAGAAGGATGAAAGAACGCCCCTCATCCTCTTCAAAAAAGGCAAGCGCAAGAGGCGCTGTCTGAGCTGCCAAGGCCTGATCCGTCGTGGTGCAAAACACCCATCTGTCAGCATCCAAAACCGGGGCCATGCCGGAGATCATACCTTCTGTATCTTTAATAACTTCGTTCATCTATTAACGCACTTTGAGCGAGGCCAGCCCGATCATCGCCAAAATGAGTGAGATGATCCAAAAACGGATAACGATCTGCGGCTCTGCCCAACCTTTCTTTTCGTAATGGTGGTGAATAGGCGCCATCAGGAAGACGCGCTTGCCGGTGGTCTTAAAATAGGCCACCTGAATAATAACCGAAAGGGCTTCGGCTACAAAAACGCCACCTACAATGGCAAGAACGATCTCGTGCTTGGTGGCAACGGCGATTGCGCCAAGAGCACCACCCAAGGCCAACGATCCGGTGTCTCCCATAAAAACTGCAGCCGGCGGTGCATTATACCAAAGAAAGCCAAGCCCACCGCCGACAAGGCCGGCGACAAAAATCAAAACCTCTCCTGTGCCCGGCACGTAATGCACGTCGAGATATTCAGTGAAATCGACCCTACCGACGGCATAGGCGATGATGCCAAGCGCCCCAGCGGCAATCATCACCGGCATGATCGCAAGCCCGTCCAGACCGTCGGTCAGGTTCACGGCATTGGCCGATCCCACAATAACGATCATGGCAAATGGGATAAAGACCAAGCCAAGGTTAACCAACGTGTCCTTGAGCACCGGCAGCGCGAGCCGATATTGCAACGCCTCGGGGTGATACATTGACGCCCAATATGAGGCGATCCCGGCGATGATAAATCCAAGGCCCAGGCGCACTTTGCTCGGCACACCTTTGACGTTTTGCTTAGATACCTTTGAATAATCATCCCAAAACCCGATCAGACCAAAGGTAATCGTCACAAACAGAACCAGCCAGACAAAAGGGTTATCAAGCCGCGCCCAGAAGATCGTCGAGGTCAGGAGCGCGCCTACAATAAGCAAACCACCCATGGTCGGCGTCCCAGACTTAGCAAAGTGGCTCTCAGGTCCATCATCGCGAATGGGCTGTCCTTTACCCTGCTTTCGGCGCAGGACATTGATCAGGGGTTTGCCAAAGATAAACCCAAAGAACAGGGCCGTCATAAAGGCACCACCGGCGCGGAATGTGATGTAGCGAAACAAATTATAAAAATCGCCACCATCTGAAAGCGCGGTTAACCAGTAGAGCATTCGTCCCCTCTTTCTTCCGGGCTGGCCCTGTGGAGGCGCCTTAGAGCCTCTACAACAAGACTGACACGGCTGCCTTTTGAGCCCTTCACTAATACAACATCACCCGCATCGACCAGACTGTGCGCCTGCACGGCCAAGTCTTCAGCATGGTTTACCCATTTGCCTTGCTTCTCGTGCGGCAAGGCTTGCCACATCGCCTTCATCCGCGGACCGACACAATGGATCATTTGCACATCGTGCAAATCGACCAAAGGCGCAAGAGCACGGTGCATCTCTTCTTCGTCTTTTCCGAGTTCAAGCATATCCCCGAGCACCGCTATGCGGCGCCCCGCCGCGATCCGTCCTGATCCGTTGACCGGCTTCGCTGCAGCCAACACCTCAAAAGCCGCCTGCATGGAGGTCGGATTGGCATTGTAGGCATCATTGATCAACTCGATCGTGGCGTCTTCTTCTATAGGATCGAGATGGAGAACTTCACGCTGGCCCCGACCCTCAAACGGTCGCCAACGCCAAAGATCGGCAATCGCCACATCCCGTTCAGCACCAAGTACATCAGCAACAGCAATGACCGCTAAGGCATTGGTCGCAAAATGCCTTCCTGCAGAGCCAACCTTGAAAAGCATGCTCTGCCCGGCCGTGTCCTGCGCCTGCGCAACAGTGACCTGATCATGGATATCCACATTGAGGAGCTGATAGCCGTTTATCGCATTCTCTCCGAAACTGATGACCGTTGCGGCCGCGCTCTCTGCGGCGTCGCGCAAAATCTGCGCTGTGCCAACGTCACCTGGAATTATCGCGGCACCGCCCGTCTCTAGCCCCTCAAAAATAGCCGCTTTTTCTTGCGCAATGCCTTCAATGTTTTCGAATGCCTCGAGATGCGCAGGAGCAATCGTAGTAATCATCGCAACATGAGGCCGTGCCATCTTTGCCAAAGGCGCAATCTCCCCGGGATGGTTCATGCCGATCTCGATCACGGCAAATTCCGTGTTCTGCGGCATCCGCGCCAAAGTCAGTGGCACACCCCAGTGATTGTTATAGCTGGCCTCAGCGGCATGGGTTTTTCCCTGACCAGAAAACACATCGCGCAGCATTTCCTTGGTTGAGGTTTTGCCGACAGAACCGGTGACGGCGACGACTTTTGCCTCGCTTCGCGCTCTTGCTACCCTGCCCAAAGCTTCGAGTGCTGTGAGAACATCATCAACGATCAACAGTGATGCACTCTCGTCAAGGCCTTCAGGAATATGTGAAACAAGGGCCGCCGCCGCGCCTTTGGCCAAGGCCTGCGCCACGAAATCATGGCCATCACGCTGATCCTTGAGCGCGACAAAAAGATCGCCCTTCTGTAGGGTGCGCGTATCTATCGAAACGCCGTCTGCTTGCCAATCAAAGCTGGTTCGTCCACCCGTGGCGGCAACGGCATCAGTAGATGTCCAAAGGCTCACACGCCGTCTCCGTCCAGGGCCGAAACCGCAACAGACGCCTGCTCACAATCATCAAATGGCAGGATATCGTCGCCAATGATTTGGCCAGTTTCATGGCCCTTGCCACAAATCAAAAGCGCGTCCCCGGGACCAAGCATATCAACCCCGCGCAGGATCGCCTCGGCCCTGTCTGCAACCTCGAGGTACTTATCACTCCCACCTGCATCCAAGACACCCTCGACCACCGCCTTGCGGATGACAGCCGGGTCTTCGGAACGTGGGTTATCGTCTGTGACGATGACAATATCGGCCTGCTCCACCGCCGCGCGCCCCATCATCGGGCGTTTGGCCTTGTCACGATCACCGCCAGCACCAACGATAGCCACCATGCGCCCCAGAACATGCGGGCGCAAAGCCCAAAGCGCGGTTTTCACTGCGTCAGGCGTATGCGCATAATCCACAAACACCGCAGCGCCATTGGAGCGTGTCGCGGCAAGCTGCATCCGACCGCGCACGGTTGTCATACTTGGTAGCGTTGCAAAGACCCGTTCTGGATCAGCGCCAGACGCAATCACGAGGCCCGCTGCTAGCAAGAGGTTTTCAGACTGAAATCCACCGATCAGGCCAATTTCAAGCTGATGCACCGCGCCGCGCCATGAAAAACGCAGTGTCTGGCCAGTGGCGGTGAAAAGCCTGTTGAGAATGCGCAGGTCACTACGATCCATTTTGCCAACCCGCAAAACATCCTGCCCACGTGCCCGCGCCAGAGTTGCAATATCCTGACCACGCGGATCATCCATGTTGACCACGGCCACCGCGTCTTCTGGAAGGACCCGTTCGAAAAGGCCGGATTTGGCCGCGAAATATTCTTCAAAACTGGCGTGATAATCCAGATGATCCTGGGTCAGATTTGTGAAACCAGCAGCAGACAGGCGCACACCATCGAGTCGCTTTTGCGCCAAACCGTGCGAGGAGGCCTCCATCGCCGCATGGGTAATGCCCGCCTCATCCGCCTGCGCCAAGACACGTTGCAGGGTGATAGGCTCCGGCGTCGTATGGGCCAAAGGTGCGCTCCAACTGCCCTCAACGCCGGTGGTGCCAAGATTGACCGCCTCAAAGCCAAGCGTCATCCAAATCTGACGACAAAAGTTGGCCACCGAGGTTTTGCCATTGGTGCCGGTAATGGCGACCATGGTTTCAGGCTGCGCGCCAAACCAAAGTGCCGCCGCATAGGCAAGCGTCTGGCGCGGATCTTCGGCAATGACCAGTGCCGCATCGCTTTCGGCAAGTTCGGCCTTTGCAAGCCGCGCGCCCTCGACATCCGTCAGGATTGCCGCCGCGCCCATCCTCAAAGCGTATGAGATAAATTCGCCACCATGTAAGTTCGCGCCCGGCAAAGCCGCAAACAAAAAACCCTGTTTGACATTGCGACTATCGACGGCAAGCCCGGTGACATCAGCCCGACGCCCGCCCTTCGCGGTCATCCCAAGCTCGCTTAGAGTTTTACTCTGCCCCACACCTTTCGCCTTTGCATGCGTTTCAGTTCGCTGAGAGCGTTATAGCCTTTAATTCTTTACGTTCAATCTTGGGCCGCAAACCCAACAAAGGGGCTACACGACGCGTGATTTCAGACGATACCGGCACAGCCGTCCAACCTGCGGTGCGGCGCGGCTCGCTTCCTGATGTTTCAACTGGCTCATCAAGCGTAACAACCAATACATATTGTGGATCAGCAGCCGGGAACACACTGGCAAAGGTGGATATCACCTTATCCTTGTAATAACCCCCGCCGGTCGGTTTTGGCTTATCCGCAGTGCCGGTTTTACCTGCAACATCATAGCCTTCCACCCTCGCCAGCGTTGCGGTGCCCTCGGAAACGACCTTACGCATGATCTGAAGCGTCCGATCTGCCGCTCGCTCGGATACCACACGCGGACCCCGTTGATGGCGAGGCACACGCAAAAGCGTGGGCTGCACCAGATACCCGCCATTGGCCAGCGTGGCAAATCCTGCTGCCACGTGCAGCGGGCTCATAGACAAGCCGTGCCCATAGGAAATCGTCATCGTGGAAAGATCAGACCAATTTGGCGGCAAAAGCGGCGCGCCCCCTTTTGCCTCTACAATTTCAAGACCGGTTGGCTCAAAAAAGCCAAGGCCTTTCAAAAACTGTTTTTGCCGCTTCTCGCCGATCATCATAGCCATCCGCGCGGTACCGATGTTGGATGATTTGACCAGCACATCGGTTACGCTAAGAGACGGGCCATTATCGCGGTAATCGCGGATCTTGTAGCGCCCCCATTTCATTGGACCCTTTGTATCAAGTGACGTCGAAGGGTTAACCAGCTTAAGCTCAAGAGCCTGCGCCACAGTAAAGGGTTTGACCACAGAGCCAAGTTCATACACGCCCTGCACTGCCCGATTAAACAGCGGGCTGTCACCAGGATTACCCTTTAACGGAGGGTTTGGCCGCTCATTGGGATCAAAATCCGGCAAAGAGGCCAGCGCGATCACCTCACCTGTATGTACGTCCAACAGCACCGCCGCGGCACCTTTGGCGTTCATCAGGGCCATGCCACCTTTGAGCACACGCTCCATTGCAGATTGAACGGACAAATCGATGGACAGCGTTAATGCTTGGTGCCCTTCGGCTGGATCGCGAAGACGCTCATCAAAGTACTTCTCTACGCCTGCGACGCCTATCACTTCAGCCGCATGCACGCCCTCGCGGCCAAAGCTTGAGCCGCCAAGCACATGCGCAGCCAGTCGGCCGTTGGGGTAAAGTCGCATCTCGCGCGGCCCAAAATGCAGGCCCGGCTCACCGATATTGTGTACCAATTGGCGCTGCTCCGGGCTGAGCTGCTTTTTCACCCAAAGAAACTTGCGCTTCCCGGTAAAGTCCTCCTTCAGACGCTTCACGTCGAGGTCTGGAAAAATTTCCACCAAAGCCTCTGCCGTGCGTTCCGGCTCCACCATCTGAGGCGGCTGCGCATAAAGACTATGGGTTTCGAAATTTGTGGCGAGGATACGCCCGTGACGATCCACGATATCAGCTCGTTGAGCGACAATTGCGGCACCGGCCGCGTCGGCGCGCGGCTCGCTCGGCTCTGACTGGGCCAGAACACCCATACGCGCACCAATGACGCCAAATCCGAAAAAGAAAAGCACCGTCAGGATAAGCAACCGACTTTCGGCCCGGACACGAGATTCATCGCGCATCTCCTCATGGCGCGCGCGAATATTCGCATGCTCGATCTCGTCTGGATTTTCTCCGGCCTCGCGAGCGCGCAGAATACTGGCCAGAGGACGAAGTGGCTTGCGTATCATTGCTGTACCTCGCGCTCCATGATGTCAAAGCTCTCAGTCAGTTCGACAGCTTGCAGCGGGAAGGCCACGTCGCCGATCTTACCAAACTGGTGCGGCTGCAATGTTAAAAGTCCCAGCCTTTCAAAATTAATTTCCGCCAAGTCACGGAGCCGATCAGGGCGATTAAGATACGCCCATTCGGCGTTCAGCACGCGCAATCGCGCCCGCGCCGCGGTAATCTCACGCTGCACTTGTTCTGTGCGTGCCTGCGCCGCCTGTGTTTCATAATTTTCGCGATAGGCCCAAAACGCCAAAGCAATGACCAAAACGGCCGAGAGAAAACAATAGCAGCTACGCATCGTAAGCCTTCGAAATTAAATTTATATTAGGATCTGGCATGCCGATCTGACGCCGCTCAATCGCAAAGGCGTCGGCCTGCGTTCGATGCGCTAAACGAAGTTTGGCGCTGCGCGATCTGGGATTGGCTTGCAATTCGGCCTCTGAGGGGACAACGGCTTTCTTGCTGGCTTGGCTAAAAGTAGGTCGCGGAGCTTGCATTTCAGGGGCATGGCGGCTGCCGCGGCCTGAATGTCCAGTCTTTATCTGCAGAAAACGTTTCACCATGCGGTCTTCGATCGAATGAAACGTTACGACGGCGAGGCACCCGCCGGGCTTGAGCGCGCGCTCAGCGGCTTCAAGACCCTGCAGGAGCTGACCAAACTCATCATTCACGGCAATTCGGATCGCCTGAAAGCTGCGCGTGGCCGGGTGCGACTGCCCCGGTTTTGGACGCGGCAGGCAAGTCTCAATAATTTCCGAAAGCTGCAGCGTCGTTTCAATCGGCGCAATAAGCCGCGCCTTGGTTATTGCGCGGGCAATCCGGCGGCTGGCGCGCTCTTCCCCGTAGAGAAACAGGATGTCGGCGATCTCACGCTCTGCCAGAGAATTCACCAGATCGGCCGCACTTGGACCATTCTGGCTCATTCGCATATCCAGCGGGCCGTCTTTCTGAAACGAAAAACCGCGCTCGGCCTGATCCAACTGCATTGAAGAAACGCCCAGGTCAAACACAATGCCGTCAAGCGCCTCGGCATGGGCATCGAGCTCTGAAAACGGCGCCTCGACCAAGTTCACCCGCTCATCGGCCCAACCTGCGGCCATCTCAATTGCCAAAGGATCACGATCAAGGCCGATCACGCGCTCGGCACCGGCATCCAACAAAGCGCGGGTATAACCACCGGCCCCCATGGTCGCATCAAGCCAATGGCCACGCACCGGCGAGGCAGACGCAATTAAAGGATCGATGAGTACAGGAATATGGGGAACTTGGTTGGCAGCGCTTCCCATATTACTTAGCCCTCTCCGGGTGGATCAATTAGCGCCAGCGGGTCAAAGTCGTCCGGCATATCGCCGAGCCATTCCTCGGCCTCTGCTGCTTCAACCTCTTCATAGGTTGCAGCATTCCAAATCTCGAAATAGTCGCCCATGGCGACCATCACCGCCTCGCCGTCGAGACCAATCTGTTGGCGCAGACGCTGCGGAAGGACGATACGGCCATCCTTATCAATTTCTGTATCCCAGGATTTCCCCAAGATCATGCGGCTCGCTCGTTTGCGCTCCTGCGAGCCTCGCGGCAAACGACGAATGCCATCCTCGATCTCTGCCATGGCATCGATTGTGTATGCGTGAAGGCAGTTTTTAAGATGCGGCCCGTGCAATACGACCAAACGTGGCAGAGGGGTCTCAGGGCAACGCGGATCACCATCGGCCAGTACAGCGCGGAAATCGGCAGGGATCGACATCCGACCCTTGCCGTCCACCTTCTGGTGAAACTCGCCTCTGAAACTCAGAACCACTGTCCGCGCCTCTACGTCCCGTCCCCCGAATTGCATTGCCAAGGTCCAGAAACGAAACGACGGATTGAGCTAGCTGCCAGTGCCCAATCCGTCGCCCTCGTCCCGCTTGGCGGGGTGTCCAGCTGCGCGCGCCACCTGGGGGGATGTCTGCTCGCTCGCGCGCCGGATCTCTTCATTCGATGATGGCGGGTGCCTGTATGAAACCTGACTTTGGGAGTTTTGGGGTTCTTGATGCCCCTATCTGTCTGCCCGTCCTCATCGTGCTATAAGGGATGACATGGGAATTTATGGAAATCAATGATAATTTTTGGGAAATTACACATTATCTTGTTCCTTGGCGGCTCAACAATCAAGATGATGTGGTCTGATTAGGTTAATAAATAGCACAAATGGTAAATCAATCGGAACATAACACTATATGTTGTGGCATTTGAGAAAGCTTAAAAATTCCCAAGAATTCCCAAATTTTTTGCTGAAATCACATTTCTGCGCGAATAAACGCGCCAACCTGAAAACCTTCAGCCCTAAAATTTAAGCATTTTTAGTTGATTCGTGCAGCGTTCAGGAAATTAAACGTCACTAACAACGTATGGCCTCACCAGTACCATAGTTTCCCAAATATGCTGGATACTCTGCAAAAAAGGCTAAGAGTGTGCTTCCAGCCACTTATACATCACCAACGCGTCCACGAACCCTTGCTGCGGATGACGAAAAACGCGTGGTAGTCGCCCCACGGTCTCATAGCCAAGCCGCGTCCAGAGCCGGATAGCGCCTTCGTTAGTGGCGACGACGCAATTGAACTGCATCGCCAAATAGCCGAGCTTTACCGCCGCAACCTGCGAATGGCGGCACATAGCCTCGGCAACGCCCTGCCCGCGCGCGGCGGGTGAAGTGATGTAGCCGCAATTGCAAACATGCGATCCGCCGCCCGCTTGATTGGTCTTGATGTAATAAGTACCCAGCAGTGCCTCGCCCTTCTCCGCCACAAGGCATGCCGCAGGCGCGTCGCACCAAAGATGCATCAGATCGTCGCGACTGATTTCGCGATCGATGGCGTAGGTATCGCCTGCGCGGACAACACTTTTCAGGATCGGCCAGAGCACCGCCCGATCCCTTTCTTCAACGGGCCGAATGATCAGCTCAGGCGTTGACATCCACGACCACGCGCCCTTTGACCTGACCTTTCAGGATATCGGCGCCAAGTTGCGGCAAGTCAGACAGAGTCGCCGGATGAATCATCTGCTCAAGCTTCTCAGCAGGCAGGTCTTTGGCGAGCCTCTCCCAAGCACGTTTGCGGTTGTCATAGGGCTGCATCACACTGTCTATACCCAGAAGGTTTACACCGCGCAGCAGGAACGGGATAACCGTCGCCGGGAGGCCTGCCCCACCGGCCAGACCAACAGCTGCGACCGAGGCCCCATAATTCATCTGGCCCAAAACCCTTGCCAGCATATCACCTCCAACCGCATCAACACAGCCAGACCAAGTCTCTTTCTCCAGAGGGCGCTTGGTGGTTTCGTTGATCTGCTCACGTGCCACGATCTGGCTCGCACCAAGGCCTTTGAGATAATCGGCCGTCTCGGGCCGCCCGGTGACACCGGCCACCTCATAGCCGAGATTGGCCAGAATCGCCGTTGCGACTGACCCTACCCCACCGGCAGCGCCGGTGACGAGCACTGGCCCCCGCCCCGGCTCTAGCCCGTGATCTTCGAGCGCCATAACCGCAAGCATCGAAGTGAACCCAGCCGTACCAACCGCCATTGCCCAACGGCTGTCGACACCATCGGGCAGCGGCACCAGCCAATCCGCATTAACCCGCGCCTTTTGCGCATAACCGCCCCAGTGCACCTCTCCCACGCGCCAGCCCGTCAGAACCACTTTGTCGCCAGGTTTGTACCGCTGATCATCGCTGCTTTCGACTGTGCCGGCGAAATCGACACCTGGAACATGCGGGTAGTTTCGCACCAGACCACCGCCCGGACCGATACAAAGCCCGTCTTTGTAATTGACCGTGGAATACTCAACCGCAACCGTGACGTCGCCTTCGGGCAGGTCATTCTCACCGATCTGCTTCACAGCTGCAGAGGTCTTGCCGCTTTCTTCGTCCTTTTCGACAACTAACGCATTAAACATCGCACTCTCCCTTTCAACCTTGCAGGACGCCGCCCTGCTTCATTGTTCTCAAAATACTCAAATCCAACTGTTCAATTCCAGAACCCCGCTTGCACTTGCGCAGAACGGATTTTATCAGGCGCTTGGACATCAACCATTGTACCGGCTTGCCAATGTGTCATACGCACCATGCCTATGGCGACATTGGTATTGAAATCTGGGGACCATGCCGCAGAACTCACGCGCCCAATGACCTCGCCCCCTGAAAGTACTGGCCACCAACGATCACAGTTCGGAACGGGATCCCCTTCAATTGCTAGCGCTCTGACTTGTTGCACCGGGCCTTCCTTAGCCACCCTTAACAAAGCGTCGCGCCCGATACAGCCAACCGCCGACTGCGTGTTGCAAAATTTGCCCAAACCGCATTCATGAGGCGTATTATCATCGGTCATATCATTGCCGTAGCTCAACAAACCACCTTCGACCCGTTCTATAAGGTTCGGACAACCGGCATATACATCTAGGTCCTTGCCCGCTTCCATCAGCGCGTTCCAAAGTGGCATGCCCATGTCAGAGCCTTCGACGTAAATCTCAAAACCACCCTGCTTGGAATAGCCTGAGCGTGCCACTATCATCGTACGGCCCTGAAAATCCATCGGCTGGAAACGGAAGAACCGAATGTTGCGTACCTGGTCGCCGAAAACCCTCGCCATCAGGTCTTCTGCCTTTGGCCCTTGCACCGCAAGCGGGGAGACGTCAGGCTCGTCAACGAGCACATCGAGGCGCCACCCGCTGGCAACACCGTTAATCCAATAGAGCAGATCGCTATCAGCAATTGACACCCACCAGCGGTCTTCGGCGAGCTTTACGGCCACTGGGTCATTTAGCATACCGCCCGTTTGGTCGACGATCGGCACATAGAAACACTGCCCCGGTAGCATGCCGCGCAAGTCTCGCGGCGTGAGCATCTGCATCAGACGACCCGCATCTGGTCCGCGCAACTCAACCTGTCGCTCGACCGAGACATCCCATACCTGCACGGCTGATTTCAAATGGTGATAGTCTTCTTCTACCGAACGAAAAACTGTCGGCAGGAGCATGCGGTTATAGACCGTGTAAGCCTTTACGCCTGAGGCCTCAACGCCCTCAGAGAACGGCGTGCGGCGCAATCGACGCGACAAGGAAAGAAGTGGCGCAGTCATCATAGTGCCTCCGGCAAAAATGCTAAATCAGTGACCGATGTGGCGATCTTCGCCCCCGTCATCATGGCATGGACCTGTCCTCGGTGATGGGTTTGGTGGTTAAACATATGCGTTACGCACTGACCGAGCGCGGTTTGCACCTCTCGGCCAAGCGAGCCTGAATACCAAGTCAGTTCACCTTGAACATCTGGTGGGTTGAGATCATCCGCCCAACTGATCAAAGCGCGGTCCATTTGTCCCCTTGCATCACGCCAATCTGCAAAGCTTGCGTGCAGGGAGGGACTTTCAGAAATACCGCCAGCGGGTCTCTTATAATCCTGCGCAAACCGGCTCATCCAAAAGAGATCGGCCCAGAGGATATGATTTAGCGTGCCAAGGATTGAGCCAA
Source organism: Pseudomonadota bacterium (assembly GCA_038531775.1). Taxonomy (GTDB): domain Bacteria; phylum Pseudomonadota; class Alphaproteobacteria; order Rhodobacterales; family Rhodobacteraceae; genus Roseovarius. The sequence goes on from JBCBBI010000032.1 coordinate 23,694, forward strand.
AGAACGCACCGCGATCCTGAAGCAGTGCCTCATCAGGTTGGGCAGAAAGCTGATCTGCCACCTGGCCGTTTTGCCAGAGGTTATAGCGTGCCATCATCTGCACGTAGTCAGGGGTGATCATAAGGGCGCCCTTTACTTCGGACCGGACCAGTCAATCGGGCAAATCTCAGCCGATTTTCCACCAAAGTCCCAAATTCGCCCATAGTCGCGTACCTTGGATTTAACGCCGCGCGCAGCAATAATATCCGGGCCCATCCAATATTTGGAGTTCGTAACCATAACCGGGTGATCCGTATCCGCGCCGGTCATCATCTCTATCTCGCCCTGGATTTTGCGCCCGATATAAAGGCCACGCTTCGTGCCATCGCGCACGATCTCCACCTTTTCGCGCTCAGCTCCGACAATGTCGCTCACCAGCATGGTGAAAAGCCCTGTGGTCCCACCAGCTTGGCCAGAGAAGATTTGAAGGATACCGTTATAAGCTTTGCCACTGGCGCGCTCGTCAACATAGGCAGCGACTTTCCAACCACCTTCGGCCATGCGGCCGGGAATTTCGACCATGAGACCGACGTTCAAGCCGGAAAGGCTTTCGCCCTCAAAATGGCCCTCATCGATAGCGATTGCCATCCAGGCGTGGCAATGGCCTTCTGTCGGCGGGTGCTGGCCCAATGACACAACGCAAGGGCAGAACACCGTGCAGGAACAATTCAGGAAAAGCTCGCCTTTGATGGCCCATTCAGTTGGGTTCATTTTGCGCCGCTTGGGGTTGGCCATGCGGTTGTCGATACGTTGAGAAACAGGGAGCTTATCTGCGTTTTGGCGACGTCTCAAAGCCATGGCTCATCCTCCTAGCACGAACGGTGCGCCCAAAACAGCAACACCGCCTAAAATCAATAGCACACCCATCGGCCGGATCACACGCTGTCCTATTTCGGGCAACTTCTCCAAAACCATAAACAGAGTGGCAAGCCCCATCCAAAGCAGGCTCATTACCCCGCCGACAAATCCAAGCGCCATGAAGCCCCAGCAACATCCGACGCAAAACGCACCAAGGCCGAGCCCCATGCGCAAACCACCGGCAAACCCTGTGCGCCAATGGCCCAGAAAATAGGTCATCGGACTATGGCAAACACCGTGGCAGATCTCTTTGGCGCGGGTAAATTGAAAAGCGCCGACGACGATCAATAAACCGCCCGCAATCCACGCGGAGCGCGCAATCCCCAGCATGTCGATTACGCCACCGAATAATAATGCAAGCTGCACGCCAGTGATAACGGCGGCAAATCCGACCCAAGCGATGAAATACCCAAGCAGCACACCAAACCACCCTGCCCTTGTGCCGTCAGCGCTTTTGATCAGATCGTCATAACTGCGCAGCGTAGGTACCATGGTTGGGAGCATCATCGCCGCCATCATCGCCGCCCACATGACAAAGAGCGGCATGAAATTCGCCATCGGCATGCCGCGATTTTCCCAAGGGTCCATCATACGCATTTTTTGCGCCATGGCCCCGGGACGTCCAATAAAGTCCAGGTTCATACCGACGGCCATCATGAACATCCATGCCCATGCCAGAAGAATTGCAGCAAAAAATGATAACCATCCAATGCTTCTGAGCGATATTACCGACATAACAGGAAAGTCTCTTGGTGTGAGTCGAGAATGGCTCTATAATTGTCAGACATTTAAAGGTCTGACAAATGAAAACTGAAAAGGTCAGTGACCTCTCGGCACAGATTGCCAAAGACATCCGCGACGCCATCGTTGAGGGCCGAATGCTTGTGGACGAACGCCTGCCATCAGAGGCGGAACTTTCAGAGCAATTCGGCGTATCTCGCTCTACTGTGAGAGAGGCACTTAAGCGGCTAGCAGCACAGGCGCTTATCCGCACGCAACGTGGGGCATTTGGTGGCGCATTTGTAAATCGGCTGTCCTATGAAGAGGCCTACGGACAAAATGTGACGACCTCTACCCTACTTCTGACGATGAATGCGGTGAGTTTTGAGACCGCGTGCGAGGCGCGCTATGCTATGGAACGTGCCTGCGCGCCTTTGGCCGCCGAACGACGAAACGCCGATCATCTGGCCACGATGCGCGCCGAAATTCACAGGCAAGCGCAACCGGGCTTGAGCGATGAAAGCTTTTGCGCCTCCGATGTGGCGCTGCATCGTGCGCTTGTGGATGCGGCGGGAAACCCGGTATTGAGTTATCAGCTGGCCGGAGCCGTAGAGGCGATGCAACCTTTGATGAATATGATCACCTTCACCGCGCGCTCCAGGGAAGAGATAGTCATGCTCCACACCAGGCTTACGGATGCGCTTGCCGCGAATGACGCTGTATTGGCCAACAAGGCCCTGAACGAGCTAGAGAAATATACTCTTTCATTGGGCAAAGACGTGATGGCGCGTCGTGCGCGCAAGGCTTAATCGATCTTCCGTGCCTCATCGATCAAAAGAACTGGAATCCCTGATCGTATCGGAAATGCGAGACCGGCTGTTTTACTTATAAGTTCTTGCGTGTCCGCGTCGTAATCCAGCCGCGCATGGGTTTGCGGACAGACGAGCGCTTCTAGCATGCGGCGGTCAAATTCCGGCGCGCTGTCATCCTCGCTCACTGCATCATCTCCTGCTCACTGCCTCCACGCAATGCGTATTCAATCAGTGTCACCAGAGTTTCACGCCTCGTGCAAAGGCTCGGCGCCTCAAGCAGCGCTTGTTTATCTTCGGGCTCAAAATCGAGCAGCATAGAAAGAGAGTTGATCAAAAGCTCATCTTCAGCTTGCTTTAGCGTATCCCAATCCGTGCGCAATTCTTTGGTCTCAAAAAACCGCGCCAAAAGTTTCATAAACTCTTTGCGGTCAAAGCTGTCATCTTTGTCAGAAGATGCGAGATCCTGTTCAAAGCCAGTCCATGAAACCTCTGCCCTGCGATACGGCGAAAAGCTCTCCACTTCCGAAAGCATCCGAAAGCGCGAAATACCCGAAAGCGTGACCATATAACGCCCGTCTTCTGTTTCAGACATTTGCGTGACGCGGCCGGCGCAGCCTATGATGTGTAGTCCGGCACCGTTTTTACCGCAACTCGGGTTTGGTTGGATCATACCGATAAGCCGATGCGACGTTTTGAGTGTATCATCGAGCATCGTCAGATAACGAGGCTCAAAGAGGTGCAACGGCAACCGAGACCGCGGCAGCAAGAGCGCGCCGGGCAGCGGAAAAATTGGCACCATTTCTGGCAGATCACCCTGTTTGATCATGAAGTGCTAACTAGCGCGCAATTGGCGTTAGGCAAATATCATTGAGCTCAATTTTCGACGACCATTGAGTACAATTGGATCATTTGGCTTCAGCGCCTCGAAAATTGTGAAAAGCTGCGACTTTGCCGCGCCGTCGTTCCATTCGCGGTCACGCCGAAACAGCTCCAAGAGCTCATCAACAGCCTCTTGTGCCTGGCCGCCTGCATGCAATGCCTGTGCCAGATCAAAGCGCGCTTGGTGGTCATCCGGATTGGCGTCAACCGCCGCGCGCAGCTCGCCAACGGGACCGGCCCCTGCTGCTTGTTTGGCGAGCGCAAGCTGTGCGTGTGCTGCATCAAGCTCTGGTGTCGATGCAATCTCAGCTGGAGCACCATTCAGGATCGCCTCGGCCTGATCAAGATCATCAAGGGCAATATAGGCACCCACTAACCCAGCATAGGCCGCAGCATTCGTCCCATCTTCTTGCAAAATAGCTGCGAAAGTCTGAGCCGCATCAGCGGCGGCCCCCTGCTCTAGCATTTCCTGCGCTGCAGCAATCGCGTCATCCAAACCTCCGCTCGCATCACCACCTGAAAGCTTCACGGTACGTTCAATAAACGCATCAATCTCCGAAGGCGCTACGGCTCCCTGAAACCCGTCAACCGGCTGACCTTGCCAAAATGCAAAGACCGTCGGAATAGATTGAATTTGCAACTGACCCGCGATCATCTGGTTTTCATCCACATTGACCTTGGCCATCTTGACCGCGCCTTTTGCTTCGGTCACTGCTGACTCAAGCGCCGGACCGAGGGTTTTGCAAGGCCCACACCAAGGCGCCCAAAAATCAACGACAATAGGCGTCGTTTTGGACGCCTCAATCACCTCTGTCATGAAATCAGCCTCACCGACATCCTTTATCAGATCGGCTACTTGTGGGGTCTGGCCGCCGAGTTCGAGCATTCTGCCCTCCGGGTGCTGAATTGCGTTGGCAAGTATTTGGCGCAGCTCGCGCTTCGTTGCAAGGGTCAACCGGCTTTTGGCAGCGGCAAACACCCTGGCAGTCCCGCAGGTAGGACAATTCGCCCACCCGCTTTGTAAAGGCTCAAGCCCAAATCTGGCGTATTGGCACGTACTGCGATCCAGGTGCCGCCACCACCAACCACCGCTGCACCATCGGGGAGACTGGAAATGAAATTCTCTGACGGAAAAAGAACAATTGCACCAGGCGCGGCGTCGGTCAGGACCATGACGGATAAAAGCGTCCCGACCCAGCCAAAAAAGACGCAGACAACTGCCGCTATCCAATGCCTAATAGTCATTGATATGTTCAAGCTTCATTACGCTATCCTCCGCCTGCATTGCGCGCAGACGTTCAGCAAGCTGATCAACTTTAACCATTATTAAATGACGATTATCTCCATACCCCTGGCGCGGAGCGGAATAGAGCGCATCCTCAACGTCTGCCTCAGGTGAAATAGCCGTGAACAAAATATCATCATTTCCCGCGATTTCGACGAAATCCACCCCGCCGGAAGCCATCTGCGCCATGAGGTTTGTCAATGCTCTATAGCGAGGCGTTTCAATTTCAAATCCTTCGTCACGCTCGCCTATCACGTTGACACCTTCTAGGGCGCTGAGAGTTGCCAAGGATTCCTCATCCAAACCCGTGACAATCATGCGCAAGGTTGGCTCATCCTCGCCAATCTCGGCCACGACGTCCTCAAGAGCATTGGCGTAGACTTGTTTGACACCGTATTCGATACCAAGCGCAATGCGCCGCTCCGTATCGCGCGGGGCCTCGGTTGCGGCGTCTGATAAGGCTGCGGAGGCGGTTGTGAAGTCATTATAATACCAAGGGGTTTGTTGCAGAAAAACGGCATAGTCTGCGGCCTGCTGCGCCGAAACATCATCCAGCGGCGCGCGCTCATCCCCGCGTACCATTGTCATAATAAGTCCAACCGTTTCCTCATAGGCCGCTTTTAGCAACAGCTCCAACGTGAAACTTACCCCAATGACGTAAATGGTTTGTTTGCTCTCGGTGTTAAATCCACCATGGTCCGCGGATGCAAAAGACAGATCGCAAAGCGAGGACCAGAACCCGTAAATCGAACTTAAATAGTTGAAGTCATGCGGGTCCGCGTCCGAGATGACCTTGGCGTAATCATCATAGGCATGTACGATATGCCATTCGGGATAGGTCATCAGCGTGCGCGACTCTGGCCGGTGATGCTCCTCAGGCAGGATGGCCGCATAATCGCTTGAGCGAGTTTTCGGAATACAGGCAAGCTCGTTATAGCCGATCAGGCCCCCAAGGCCGACAACCAAAACCAAAACCACTATCAAAAAGCGTTTTAACCATCTGAATAAAAAGCGGGTCATGCGGCCTCTCCTTTATTCAATTTGAGCCCGGCATAAAGTGCAAAGCCCCCTAAACCGATATGCGGCAGGTTCGCCAGAAAGCGCGGCAGGCCAAGGGAGAACCCCTCTGACGGGTTGGTGAAAATCCCAAAGTCCAAAAAGCCGTAGCCAGTAAGGATGCCCAAACCCCCATCGGCAAGATAAAGCGCGCCAAAAATCACTAGAAAGATCGTCGCTGCCCGATGGCTTATGATCGCCGCTGAGAGCGCCCATAGAGCCGAAACCAGATGCAGCGCATCGTCAAACGGGTCGAGCGCGAAAATACCAAAGGCCAACCCATTTTCATCCGTCAGCCCCGGAATGTAATTCAGCGAGGCGGCAATCAGCAGCGCTACAGTGTAGAACAGACAAATTTTACGTAAATTGCTCATAACGTGCTCAAATATGTATCCCAAAGGTTATTGCCAAAGGTTAAATCCGGATCGAGCGCCCGTTTGGCTGCCGCGAATTCCGCGGCCCGTGGATAGGCTTGCGCCATTTGCCGGACGTTCGCGTGGGGCCGGTACGGCAGATAATAGGTGCCGCCAAGTTGGATCACACCGTCTATCAGAGCCTGCGTCATACGCAGCATATCCGCCTCCGCCCGCGCGGTCATCTCCTGGCTGAAAGACATGACCGCAGCAATACGCGGCACAGTCGCATAGGACAGCCAGCTTTCGGCATCTTTGTCCACAAACCGAAGCGTCACGTTCAAAAACTCTTGAAAAGAGCCGGGTATAATCGCGCGGCAAAGGTCGATGAATTCGGCAAACCTTTCCGGTGCCACGAAATATTCATGCAGGATATCGGTACGATCTGGATTGCGATCATCCAACGTCACAACCGGCTCGTTCATAAGCGAATTTCGCGTGGCAGGACCGCCGCCTATCGAAGGACCAAGCCCCGTTTCAAACCACCAACGCAAGGACTTCATCGGCTCATTGCCCAATTGCCAACGATATATACGACTTGCAATATGTGCCATAGTGCCCGATCCACTGGCGGGCGGCAGATCAGATTGATCAACGGTCGGCCGGTAGGTGATCATTAAAGCTTTTTCAAAAAAGCTCTCCCGTTCAACATTTAACCGACCATAAGCCATAGTGACCGCCGGATCATTCAAGGCGTCGATAAAGCGCGTGCCGTAATCCTTTGCCTCAAAAGCCTCGAATGAGGGCTGAAGTCGTTGGTCGGGCAACATCTCAACAACCATCTCGGTGATCGCCCCGGTCAGGCCATACCCCCCCATGGTTTGGTTGAAGAGGTCCGTGTTCTCACTTCGCGAACACCTCACCAATTCGCCATCGGGCAAGACCATGTTGAAGCTCTGCACGCCTGACCCCATCGGACCATGCTTCACAGGCCATCCATGGGCATTAACGCAAAAGGTCGCGGCGACACCGAAATCATGGTTCGATTGCATGATTTGCGGGCCAAAGCCGATAGGATCAAGAGCGCCAATTACCTCTGACCACCTTGTGCCCGCGTGTGTACGATAGGTACCAGTGCTGGTATCCGGCTCCACAAAGCCGCCCTGATAGGTGATCGCATGGCCCTCGCGCGGGATCGCCTGCCCGCCCATCGAATGACGCGCCGCGCCGATATTGACCGCCCTGCCTTCAGCTTTGGCCGATTTTATCTCTGCGCGGATCGCATCAACGAGCGCCGCGTCACTCTGTTTCTCAATGATAATGTGCTTGTGCACAGGCGTTTCGCTGAGCCCGCTTGCATCATTCAGTAGACCCTCACCGCCAACAGGCTTGATCCAGGTCACACCATCATAGCTCGGCAAGTCCGGGCTCAAATGATGAGCCGCAACGCCGCCAATCGCAGCGCCGCCACCAAGCAACAGGGCTCTTCTTGATAAGCCGCTCATCCTTTCTCCTTGCGCAGAGTATTGCACATTTGAGGTACTATCGGGGATATAGCGGGCAGATTTTAGGCAGATATCGTGCAGCGTTCATATCAGGTCACAACACGGTCAAAACTATTGCGCAGAAGCCACAAAAGAGCGGTTTCTGGCGAAAATTCAAACAAATTCACATTTTACGAGATATCAATTTTCAACCATTTACTGGGCTCTTTTGCTAAAAAATGGTTCTCTACATGTGACAAAACTCGCTTTTGACCTGGAAACGGCACCATCATGCGCGCTTCGTCAAAACCCACCCAACGATAGTCACTATGTTCCTCATTAAGGGTAATCTCGCCATCGGTCACGAACGCCACAAAAACCGGTGCGATTGTGATTGCGTCGCGATCTGCCTCGTAGAACTGCTCGCAAATGTCGGCTGAATAAAACCGGCCGGGCGAAAGGCCGGTTTCTTCCTTCAGCTCGCGCAACGCGGCCTGCCACGCTGTTTCACCTTCTTCGATACCGCCCGCCACCTGACACCATTCCCCGGCAAGGCTTTGGGTCCGGCGCAGCAATAGCACGCGCGCGCCCTCCGGCGTTTCCCGCAAGACCACGAGGGAGACGAGGAACGACCGTATCGGGATCTCTGCCATCAGATCAGAGATCGAAAGTGGCAAATACCGGGGCGTGATCGCTTGGTTTTTCCCAGCCGCGCGCGTCGCGCAGGATCCGGCTGGAGTGGCCTGCGGATTTGAGATCCTCGCTGGCCCAGATGTGATCAAGCCTTCGTCCTTTATCGGCAACATCCCAATCGCGGGCGCGGTAGCTCCACCAGCTATAAAGTTGCCCGTCCGGGATGTCTGCGCGGGTCACGTCGCTCCAGCCGCCGGCCTCCATCACCTGGCCAAAATGCTCTACCTCAATCGGCGTATGGCTCACGACCTTCAAAAGTTGTTTGTGCGACCAAACATCATCTTCGCGAGGAGCGATGTTGAGGTCACCTACAAGGATCGACCGTTCCGGACGTTCGGATTTGAACCAGTCACGCATATCGGTGAGATAATCGAGTTTCTGGCCAAATTTTTCATTCACCGCGCGATCCGGCACATCACCGCCAGCGGGCACATAACAGTTGTGGATCACAACGCCGTTCTCAAGCCGTCCCGCCACGTGTCGCGCGTGCCCAAGCCCCGCGAAATCCTTATCTCCTACATCCTCAATCGGTTGCTTGGAGAGGATCGCCACGCCGTTATATCCCTTTTGGCCGCGCGCGATCATGTGGCCATAGCCCAGCGCTGCAAAGCCATCGACCGGAATTTTTTCCACCGGGCTTTTGCATTCCTGCAGGCACAGAACGTTCGGCGCCTCTTCTTTCAAAAGCTTGGCGACAATCGGCTCTCGCAAGCGGACCGAATTGATATTCCAGGTGGCGAGGGTAAAAGGCATTGCGATTCCAAATGAAGGATTAGTCGGTTCGCGCAATAAGCCCCAGTGCCTGCTCTAGCGCAAGCATGAAGCTGGAGGGATCCTCGATTTGTGGGATGTGGCCGACGCCTTGCAGGTTCAAAAGCTCTGCGGCAGGGGTAATCTCCAAAAGCTCTTTGCCCTGTTCCAGCGGCGTCACCGTATCCTCCGCCCCCCAGATGTAAACCACAGGCAATGTGAGCTTCTGGTATTCCTCTGCCCGTGTACTTAACGCATCCTTTGGCGCGACCATCAAAGAAGGCAACCAATTGGCATAGGCCGCGGTCGTACCCTGACGAGACAGCGGACGGTGTAGAATGGAAATAACCTCGTCACTGGCTGCTTCCTTCACGTGGATCAAACGTCGAAGGAAAAACCCAGTACTCCATGGATTAGTCATTGTAAGTGCAATTGCAGCCTCGCGGAAAACCTTTGGCCGCAGAGGCAGTGGCAGAGCACCTTGATCCATATGTTGCCCAAGCCCGATAGCGCCATCAACAACCACAAGACCAGCAAACGCGGACTGGTCCAGCATCACCGCTTCGATAACAGGTCCCGCTCCGATGGAATGCGCCACCATGGTCGGCTTGATCTCCATCGCCTTGACCAAAGCCAGAATGCGTTGCGCCTGTTTTGCCCGCGAATAGTCTCCATCGGCTGCATGCTCAGAAAACCCGAAGGGTGGCATATCGAAACCGATGGCGCGAAACCCCTGATCCCCCATTGCATTTAGCGTCGGTTCCCAAAGCCCGGACCATGCCGCCGTGCCATGAGCAAAAAGAAGCACAGCGCCATCAATTGGGCCTTTCGCCAAGATAAAAATCTGTAAATCACCGGCCTGCACCAGTTGACCTTCGCCAGGGACAACCGCCTCGAGTGACTGGCTCTCTCGCCCCAACGCCGCAAAGCGCACCATGACCAACAAAACCAACACAATTAGAAATGTCAGGTTGAGAAGTTTTATAACCGGGCGCATGGTTGTGCCTAGACTGGCGCGACACAAAAAGAAAGCCCCGGCGCTCAACCGGGGCTGTCCTCACGAGACTGGGAGATGTCTCATCCGCGAAAACGCGCGGGGGGAAATTCGACCGGTCAACAGGAGGGACGGCTCTGCGCTGACCGGTATGCGGAGCTTAGGCCAAAAGGCGGTAGCCTCCGGATTCTGTCACCAACAATCGCGCATTAGAGGGATCTGGTTCGATCTTTTGGCGCAACCGGTAAATATGGGTTTCCAAGGTGTGCGTCGTGACACCGGCGTTATAGCCCCAGACCTCATGCAACAGCACGTCGCGCGCGACTACGCCATCGGGCGAGCGGTAGAGGAACTTCAAAATATTGGTCTCTTTTTCGGTCAAGCGGATCTTGCGGTTATCATCCGTCATGAGCATCTTCAGTGCAGGCTTAAATGTGTAAGGCCCGAGTGTGAAAATTGCGTC
>JBCBBI010000033.1:0-25819 GCA_038531775.1 Pseudomonadota bacterium
GGAAAGCATCGTTCGGATGGACCAAAGGCCGACAATGCACTAACAATTAAACCGGACCACCCGATGGGGGCACGCCAACGGGGTTTGGTTCAGCGCTTTTAGCTGTTCCTGCACTCGCGGTAATCTATGGTCCCGTTCAGGCCGTCGTCATCGAAGTTCTCATCGAAATCCCGGTCTGTCTGGGTCTCCTACCTACGGCTTTAAGACATGCAGAACGCCGCACCATCTTGCCAATGATTGCTATGTTCACCCTGTTTGTTCCTGTAGGTGCCGTCCTGTTGACCGTTACCAACCCAGACCTTGTGAAGGTCCTGATCAGCCTTTTTGTCTTATTTTCGGTTGCAGTGATGTGGCAGCAATCACGCGTCACGCGCTTGATTTCACCGAAGGCAAACTATGTCGTCGGAGCGATATCAGGGACTACGCAAGGACTGACCGGAATGGCCGGCCCTCTTTTTGCCTCGGCACTCGTCGCGCGAGGCGACAATAGCATCCGCACACGTGCCAACATCAGCGCCTTAGCCTGCGCTATTGTTTTATTCTCTGTCATCAGCTTTGGAGTCCTCGGGCTGCTCACAACCGAACATGCCATATACGCACTTTTTGCCAGCCCAGGGATACTACTCGGGGTCTGGGCCGGTTCTCTGCTCTTCCGCAGCTACGGTAATCTGAAGCTTAGGGAAGTCATATTGTTTGTTCTGGTGTTCACCGCTTTCTTCACGCTTTTCGATACGCTACGTTAAGGTGTGCGGGCGGATGTCCGAGGCCCTTTTGCGAACGTTTCAATTGCTCGATTTCTTCCGCCAAAGGTCAGCATTGTTCTCTTTGGAAGCATAGCGAAAACAACACGACGGAATGCCGTCCTTCGCTGTGGAGGCAAACCAGCTTTGCTCCAAGAAGCTACAGGAAGAAAGTAGTTGTCTTCTACCGAAGTGGTCGTCCGCCTGTTTAGGAAAACGGAGAAAACAACTGGTTAATTAGCGACCAAAGCCCGAAAAGATTATCGAGAACTTGCGACAGGTTGATATGCTGCCTCTGCAAGGGATGCTTGCTCTCTATGATGCCAATGCCAGACCGAGAGCACCTTCGACCATCACGCCTTGGAGAATGTTGAAAGCCCGTCAATCGGCCTTAGGTTTGTCGCGCTTTGCAGTCATTCGGATATAGTGCAGTACCTTAAAAGTGGGGATGCAAAGCGGTTTTTATCTTCAAGATGCTAAAAGAGCTCTGAACCATTGACGCCATGAAATGGCTGCATTCGAGCTAAAAGACCGCCTTAATCAGTCGTCACCTATGACGTCAGTGAACATAGCTATGACGTGAGACCCAATGACAGATCCCACCGATACACCATCCAGCACGCGGCACACGCGTTTGTTTGAGCTTTTGCGCCAGCAGAGCCTAGCCTCGAATCCGCAGCCCGAGCAAGTTACAAGAACGCCTGATGCCATAGCGCCAACGGCCTTTGAAAAGAAAGCCGACGACGATGACGTCGACGCTATGCTGCAGCGAGCGCAACAGTCTTTTGAAAACAAGACGCTGCTTTAACAAAAGCGCTATCCGCGAAATCCAATTGCAACGACAAATTTTTCAGAGCTATCGGCGCGTGAGGCAGGTGGTTTCACGTTCGCAACCTTGTCAAAACGTTGTTTCAACAGTTTTTGCAGCTCGCCCTCAGCCCCGCCTGCCAATACTTTGGACACAAACGTCCCGCCTTTCTCAAGCACATCAAACGCCAGATAAGCGGCCGCTTCGCACAATGCGATGATACGCAAGTGATCTGTCTGCTTGTGACCGGAGCTTGCCGCCGCCATGTCGGACATCACCACATCTGCGCGCCCGCCAAGCCAGGCCTTAACCTTGTCATCTGCGCCGTCTTCCATGAAATCCAGCTGATGCAGTTCGCAACCGGGGATCGGCTCAATGTCTTGCAAATCTATGCCAAGGATCCGGCCCTTCGGTTGTCCCGGCACTTCACCAAGCGCATTCACTCTGGGCACAGCGACTTGACACCAACCGCCAGGGGCACAGCCCAGGTCAACGACCCGCGCGCCGGGCTTTAGAAACCCGTATTTGTCATCAAGTTCCATGATCTTATAGGCCGCACGCCCGCGGTAACCTTCGGCCTGTGCGCGTTTCACGTAGGGGTCATTTAACTGCCGTTGCAGCCAACGGGTCGAGCTAAGCTTACGGCCCTTGGCTGTTTTGACTTTGACCGTGAGATCACGTTGACCGCGTCCAGAGGTGTTTTTGCCCGAGGGTCGCTTTGCCATTCTCACACTCTTTCCTGCGTTTCCAGAACACCGTCTGCAGCCATCTGCGCGTAAAGCATGCCTTCACGAAGACCCCGATCCGCGACAGAAAGCCGGTCCGTCGGCCAGCATCGCAGAAGTGCCTGCAATATCGCCGCACCTGACATGATCAGCGCCTGGCGATCAACGCCAATGCGCGGGTCCTGCCGTCGACCTTCGGGTCCCATAAGAAGATAGCTCTGGATGACCCGGTCGATCTCTTCGCTGCTCATGCGCAGCCCGTCGACCTTGAGCCGATCATAGCGTTTCAGGCCAAGATGGCTTGCGGCCACCGTGGTGACAGTGCCGCTCGTTCCGACCACCTGAAAGCCCTCGCGTTTCGGCACATCCTTATAGGGTGCGAACTCGGCCAGGTTTTCCTCAAAATACCAGCTCATCAAGGCAAATTGCGCAGCATCATCCTCCACATCGATATACTGATCGCGCAGGGTCGCCACGCCGAGCGGCACGCTGATCCAATCCACCACGCGCGCTGTAGGCTCGTTGGCAACAGCGCAGTCAGGAAAACCACCATGCATTCGCATGATCGCGCGCGCTCGGTCCCGTTTGGGCACATCGCTGAGGTCGATCCAGACAAGCTCTGTCGAGCCGCCACCGATGTCGACCACAAGCAACTGTTCGGTTTTGCGCGCCACAAGCGGAGCACAGGACACCACAGCAAGCTGCGCCTCTTGCTGGGGGTCTAGAATCTCTAGAGTAAGGCCCGTCTCCTGTTTGATCCGGTGCAAAAAAGCGCTGCCGTTACTTGCACGACGACAAGCTTCCGTTGCGACCAAACGCATACGCTTCACGTCATGTTTTTGAAGCTTCTGGGCGCAGACCCGCAACGCCTGAATAGTCCGGTGAATAGAGGTGCGCGAAAGCTTGCCGGATGTTTCGAGACCCGAGCCGAGCTGGACAGTTTTGGAAAAACTGTCCACGACCTTAAACTGATCACCCTCGGGTCGGGCAATCAGCATTCGACAACTGTTTGTGCCAAGATCCAAAGCCGCATAAAGCGGCCCCGACTTGGACGGATCGCGCGCAGGGGTCTCAACCGAAGGCCTGCTGCCCTTAGGCTTACTGGCCCTTTTGGGTGACGCGCCCGCACGTTTAGGACGCCTGGACGCCATTTTGCGTCCTCCATTTCGAGTTATTTCAACGGTAGTGCTTCCGCCGTCACCACGCAAGGGGCGCAGACATTGCCGGCACTTTTCTATCGTTCTTTTGCTTGTATGCGCGATGCGGTATGAAAGGCCTGGCTCCGACGTCGCTGTCGGACAGGTTTAAGTCGAAATTCAACTCTGATTCTGGCGATCGCTCCATTAGAACGGGCCAGGTTTGCCAAGGAATCAGGTTCCAAAGGATGCAAAATGGTTGACGTTACTGTCGTTTATTGGCGTGATATTCCGGCCCAGGTGATCGTGGGCAAGGGCCGTCGCGGTGCCAAAAAGCAACTTCCCGAGCGCTTTGAACAAGCCATCGATGCGGCCGCCATGAAAGTTGGCGCAGCTGATACCGATGCCTATCTTGCAGAATGGCGCAAGGCAGAGCCCTACGCGGTTGACGGCGAAGCAGAAGCAGTCGTCGAAGCAGAAGCAGCGCGCCTTGATGCAGAGTATGACCGCGAACGCGTCCGCGCCTTGATCAAAAACAATGGTTGGGCTTAAGCCCGCAGCATTTTAGGAGGCCAAAATGGGTCTTTTGAATTTCAAACGCCAGAGCAACACAGCCGGTAACGAGCCAAATCCGGAAATGGAATCTTTTCTTCAAAGCTACTCCATTGAGGTGATGCCACGCACAGCCGAGAAGGTGGAAGATTTCCGCGAGCTGCTGCCAGTCGGTACGCGCGTTTACATCGCGCATATCGAGGGAACACCGATTGAGGATATGGTCGCGACCGCCAAACGCGTGGCGAGCGAGGGATATCCGGTGATGCCGCATTTCCCGGCCCGGATTATCAAGGATCAAGCGACCCTTGAGGACTGGATCGCGCGCTATCAGGGCGAGGCTGGCGTTGATCAGGCGCTTTTGCTGGCCGGTGGCGTGGATCAGCCACATGGTGATTTCCATTCCTCGATGCAGCTGCTGGAAAGCGGCGCTTTTGATCGCGCAGGATTCAAACGACTTCACGTGGCAGGCCACCCTGAAGGCAATAAGGATATCGATCCTGACGGTAGCATGAAGAATGTCGAAGAAGCCCTTCAATGGAAACAAAAGTTTGCTGACACGACAGACGCCGAAATGGCGCTTGCGACACAGTTTTGTTTTGACGCCGGTCCAATCATCAAATGGGCTAATAGCCTTAAGGCAGCCGGAGTTGACCTCCCGGTTCACATCGGCATCGCCGGTCCTGCGAAGCTTCAGACCCTTATCAAGTTTGCGATCGCTTGTGGTGTTGGGCCATCACTAAAAGTGCTGCAGAAGCGCGCGATGGACGTCACCAAGCTCCTTCTGCCTTACGAACCTACCGAAGTTCTGGCAGTTCTCGCGGCTCACAAGGCGGCAAACCCGGATTTCAATATCACCCATGTACATTTCTTCCCACTGGGCGGTATCAAGACCAACGCAACATGGGCCATCGAAAACGGCGGCCAGTCGACCAAACCGGCAAGCGCCGCGTAACTGCCCTCAAAGGACACCTTAGATGACCCGTACAATCGTCGAATCCAAAACCAAAACCGCAATCATCGGTTTTGATCAGCCCTTCTGCGTGATCGGCGAACGGATCAACCCCACCGGCCGCCGCATCCTGAACGAACAGCTCGAGCAGGGTAATTTCGACATGGTTAAGTCCGACGCTCTGGCCCAGGTTGAGGCCGGTGCCACGATGCTCGACATCAATTCCGGCGCTGTGTTCAAAAACAAGATGTCCGAAGACGTACGCTATGCCGACAACAACTTTGTCGAACCGCCGCTGATGAAAGAGCTGGTAAGCCTCGTGCAGGGCATCGTTGATGTGCCGCTTTGCATCGATAGCTCTGTTCCAGAAGCGCTGCAGGCCGGGCTCGAGGCGTGTGAAGGCCGCCCTCTGGTGAATTCTGTGACCGGTGAAGAGGACAAGCTCGAAAAAGTCCTGCCCCTTTGCGCCAAATACAACGTCCCCGTCGTGGCCATTTCGAATGACGAAACGGGCATTTCCGAGGACCCTGACGTTCGGTTTGCCGTTGCCAAGATGATCGTGGAGCGCGCCGCGGATCACGGGATCCCTGCCCATGACGTGGTGGTTGATCCCCTTGTTATGCCCATCGGCGCGATGGCGACCGCCGGGCAGCAGGTTTTCACGCTGGTGCGCAAGCTGCGTGATGAGCTTGGCGTCAACACCACATGCGGGGCGTCCAACATTTCCTTTGGCCTGCCCAACCGCCACGGCATCAACAACGCGTTTTTGCCGATGGCTATGGGCGCTGGCATGACATCGGCGATCATGAACCCGATTGCCCTGCCCGTGAAACAGGCCGACAAAGACGCCAAGCGCGCCGAGATTGAGGCCGCTGGTATAATTCTGCCTGAAGGTATGGATGACGAGGCATTCTGTCAGCTCTTCGGTCTTGGCTCCACCAAGGCCAAAGCGGGCAAGGAAATGGAGGCCATCCGCGCCGCCAACTTCCTGACCAACAACGACCCTCACGGAGCCGATTGGATCAAGTTCAACAAAGCACCACCAAAAGCCGGCGAAGACGAAGGTGGTCGCGGCGGTCGTTCCGGTGGGCGCAGGCGCCGCCGGGCTTAATCCTTATTCAAGCGGCGCGCTGCGTGGTTTAAAGCGCCCGCATGAAGATAAAACGCATCACAGAAAACAACCTAAAAGCGGTCCTAGACATGGCGGCGGCGCTGAGCGCCCACGAGGGTATGCCTCCGCCTAACCTCTCCCGTCAAAAGCTTTTCGGCGCAATCTTCGGGCCGGATGCTTGTGTCGAGGGCCTGATTGCGTCTTCCGATCAATCACATCACGGTTATGTCCTCTGGACTATCGGGTTTGACATGCAAAACGGCACACGCACGCTCAACATCATCGATCTTTTCGTAGAGGAACCGCATCGAAGAACAGGAATTGCGACGTCTTTGCTCAAGGCCACGGCATCGGTCGCGTCTGAGCGAAACTACAAGCTCGTCACCGTGCAAACCTTCATCGAAAACGCCGACGCAAACGCGTTCTATCCGGCAATCGGTGCGAAACTCGACCGAACCAATGTGTATTATTTCAACGACACTGCAATTAAGGCTTTATAGCCGCCCAACACTCAAATCAAACACGAGCCAAAACCGCCTCTTTCAACCGCACAGTTGACACAAAACAAGAACATGCGTAGAACAAAACAAAAATATTGGCATGTTGAGGAGACGATCAATGCTGACCAAAAAGCAGCTCGATCTGTTGGAGTTCATTCATAGGCGCGTGCAGCGCGACGGTGTTCCGCCGAGCTTTGATGAGATGAAAGATGCGCTGGATCTGCGCTCAAAGTCGGGCATTCACCGCCTGATCACGGCACTGGAGGAGCGTGGCTTTATCCGTCGCCTGGCGCATCGGGCGCGCGCGCTGGAGATTATCAAACTACCCGAAAGCATGTCTGATGACGCACCTGCCGGATTTACCCCGCGGGTGATCGATGGCAGCAAACCAGAAGCGCCGCAACCGGCCAATGCGCACCCTGTCAGTGATGCGCAGGTGATGGAAGTCCCGGTCATGGGCCGTATCGCCGCCGGTGTGCCGATTGAGGCGATTGCCCATTCGAGCCATAACATTGCAGTGCCCGGTGACATGGTCTCCGGCCCAGGCGAGCATTACGCGCTCGAGGTCAAAGGCGACTCCATGATCGATGCGGGCATCAATGATGGCGACGTGGTGGTGATCCGCGAAACCAACTCGGCCGATAACGGCGATATCGTGGTGGCCCTGGTCGAGGATCAGGAAGCAACGCTGAAGAAGTACTTCCGTCGTGGCAATGCCATCGCTTTGGAAGCGGCCAATCCTGCGTATGAGACCCGCGTTTTGCCCGAGGACAAGGTCAAGGTGCAGGGTCGCCTTGTTGGGCTGATCCGTACCTACTGAGTATTCCAAAGCCGCGCGCCTGTCACGTCCCTGGCGGACAGCGCGCGCAGCTTATCCCCATCCTTGAATAACGCCAGGGCGCCGGTTTCTCGTAACGTGCCTGGATGGATCACGTGGCATGGAAATTCCCGATCTGGCGCAACCGAGAAGACCAACCATTCATCAGCCTCACAACCGATAACCTTGGCCGCCGCGCGTTTGCCTTTATGGGCGCGGATTGGGGCCACCACATCCTCCCACCGGTTGAACGCTCCGGCTTGATCCGCAGCATCACCATCGTTCTCAAGCCAGTTTGAAGCAACAAATCCAGCTCCTTTTGCGGCCGATAAAGCACGCCCCTGATCGGTCATCACGCCAACAAGCGCGCCATTGTCCGAGATTAAAATATAAGGCCGCTCCGCCTGCCCCCATATCATGAAGGCCAAGATCACAGGCACCACGCCCAGAAACCGCAATCTTCCCTGCCAAAGCACGAGAAAAAGCGCGCCAAGGGCAATCATCGGCAGAATATGGGGATCGGGGCTCATCACGGTGCCGCGCGCGCCATCTAGGGCCGAAACCCAATGCGCCACACCTAAGATCCAACTCAGACCAAGCTGCATGATGTGGAGCGCGATCCAGTCCAGTCCTAGCGGCAACAAACAGGCCGACAAGACCGCCATAGGCATCACCAAAACGCCCATCAAAGGTACGCTTAGGAGGTTGGCCACCAGCCCATAATGCGCGATCTGATTGAAATGCGCGGCAGCGATCGGTGCTGTGGCAAGACCCGCTACGGTCGAGGATATCACAAGGGTCGCTACGCCACGCATCCAGGTTGGACCAAGCCGTATCTCGCCATCGCGCAGACCAGCAAAGGCTGCCACCAATGCAGTTGTCGCAGCAAATGACATCTGAAATCCCGGACCCAGCAGAGCTTCAGGCCTAAGCAAAAGGATAACCGTTGCGGCCAAGGCTACCGCCCGTAGACTGAGCGCGCGACGATTGGCCAGCACCGCAAGCAACATGACAGTGACCATTATGAACGCCCGCTCGGTCGCAACACTACCGCCCGAAAGCGCAAGATATCCGGCTGCCGCTATCATCGCCCCAACGGCAGCCAACTTCTTCACCGGGAAGCGCAAAGCGAGCCATGGAATAAGCGCAAACCCATAGCGCAACGCGGCGAAAACAAACCCGGTCAGAAGCCCCATATGCAGACCGGAAATCGCAAGCAAATGCGCAAGATTGGACACCCGCAGCGATTGCAGTGTCTCCTGCCCGATTGCGGAACGATCCCCGGTCATAATCGCAGCAGCGAAAGCGCCGTTTTCGCCCGGCAAAACCGCTCGCACCCTATCGGCAAGTGCAACGCGCGCTTTAAACAAAAGCTGACCGCGTTCAGCGGGCGCGAGGATGATCACCGGGTTGCGCGTATATCCCACCGCGCCGAGTTCCAGAAACCAGGCATGGCGCTGAAAATCGAAACCACCCGGCTCTACTGGACCAGATGGCGGGGAAAGATGGCCCGTTGTGGCAATGGTCAGACCCGGTTTTGGGTCAAACTCTGCTGCCATGCTGTGGAGCGATATGCGAACGCGTTCCGGCGTTCGCTTTTGCGATGTATCGCGCAAGACGACGCGGTCCAACGTCAGCCGCAGCGCATCTGATGCGGAGCGATCCATGGCAACAATTCGGCCCTCAATCGGGCCATAATAGCGCCAGCCTAGAACTGGCTCGGCCAATTGATGCGCACGCGCGCCTGCAATAAGCGCGCCCAGCAAAATCAAAAACAACACCCAAAATACCGGTGCAGCGGCCCGACCTCCTAGCCAGATCGCAAACAGACAGGTTAAGCAAAGGCCGACGGCAATGACGTATGAGAATATCTGCGGCTCTGTTTTTAGACCAAAGTAAAGCCCAATCCCGCAGGCCAGCCACACCGGCACCCATGGGAATAAATACCCTCTCTGGCTCCACCAGGCCAGTCTCAGAGCATGCCAAAGTGCCA
This sequence comes from Pseudomonadota bacterium, assembly GCA_038531775.1. Taxonomy (GTDB): domain Bacteria; phylum Pseudomonadota; class Alphaproteobacteria; order Rhodobacterales; family Rhodobacteraceae; genus Roseovarius. The sequence continues at coordinate 9,335 of JBCBBI010000033.1, forward strand.
AGCCTTGTCTCCACTGATTTCGCTCTGTAGACAGACGTCAAGCGCCTGAAACACGCTACGTTCATCATCCTTTCCGAAAGGTTAACACCGCCCATGTCGAGCCAAGTGGTCACGCGTTTTGCTCCCTCTCCCACGGGTTTTTTGCACATTGGAGGCGCGCGCACGGCGCTCTTTAACTGGCTGTATGCAAAACATACGGGCGGTAAGTTTCTCTTGCGCATAGAAGATACCGACCGTGAACGGTCGAGTGAGGCGGCAACGCAGGCGATCCTTGAGGGAATGGCTTGGCTGGGTCTTGAATACGATGGCGAAGCAATAAGCCAGTTTGAGCGCGCAGGTCGGCATGCGCAAGTGGCGCACGCGCTTCTGGCAGAGGGCAAGGCGTATAAATGCTTCTCTTCGCAGGAAGAAATTCAGGCCTTTCGTGAGACGGCCAAGGCTGAGGGTCGTTCCACACTCTTTCGATCGCCCTGGCGTGATGCCGATCCCTCCAGCCACCCCGACGCGCCATATGTGGTTCGCATCAAAGCGCCGCGCGAAGGCGAAACCATCATCACCGACCGTGTGCAGGGTGATGTGAAAATTCGCAACGATCAGCTCGACGATATGGTGCTGCTACGATCAGATGGCACGCCGGTTTATATGCTTGCGGTGGCTGTGGACGATCACGATATGGGCGTCACGCATGTGATCCGGGGCGATGATCACCTCAACAACGCAGCACGGCAAATGATGATCTATCACGCCATGGGCTGGGCGCTGCCCACCTATGCGCATATCCCGCTGATCCACGGGCCAGATGGCAAAAAAATGAGCAAACGCCATGGCGCGCTTGGGGTCGATGAATACCAAAAAGAAGGCTACCCGGCAGCGGGTATGCGCAATTATCTGGCGCGGCTCGGGTGGAGCCATGGAGATGATGAGTTCTTTACCGATGCTCAGGCTCAAGAATGGTTTGATCTGGATGGGATTGGCAAATCTCCCGCTCGTTTTGATTTCAAAAAACTGGCTAATATCTGCAAGCAACACATGGCGGCTGCTGAAAATGCTGCACTGCTGCATGAATTGGAGGCGTTTCTGGCCGCAACGGGACACCCAACGATCCCAGAACAAAAACGTGAATTGTTTGAAAAGGCTATGTCCTGCCTAAAAGATCGCGTGAAGATATTTCCAGAACTTATTGAAACAGCGGAATTTATCCTGGCTGACCGACCAATCAGACCGGACGAAAAAGCCAATAAGTCTCTTGATTTTGCATCCCAAAGTATACTGAGTGAATTGACGCCGCTTCTGCAAAATGTTACGTGGACGCGCGAGGAACTTGAGACCGCAGCGATGGCATTCGCCGAAGCCAGGGACCTCAAATTTGGCAAGCTAGCAGGCCCGTTGAGGGCAGCCCTTGCGGGACGCAGCGTTACACCAAGTGTGTTTGATATGATGCTCGTTCTCGGTAAGCAAGAAAGCCTGGCTCGAATATCTGACGCGGCTTCGCAGGGGGGTGACCCTGATTGAGGCCCTCCACGACGCAACGCTTGTTGAAATATGCAAGCGATAACAAGGAGATCGGCATGCCTGATGGGACAAAATCGAAATTCGCAAAACTGATCCTCGATAACCAGGAATATGATCTGCCGGTCTATTCTCCAACCGCTGGCCCTGACGTTATCGATATTCGTAAGCTTTATGGCAGCGCTGGTGTTTTCACCTACGATCCCGGCTTCACCTCAACGGCCAGCTGTGACAGCACGATCACCTTCATCGATGGCGATAAGGGCGAATTGCTGCACCGCGGCTATCCTATCGATCAACTGGCCGCCAAATCGCATTACCTCGAAGTGTGCTACCTCTTGCTTTATGGTGAGCTTCCCTCGGCCGCGCAGTTGGAAGATTTTGAGAACCGTGTGACGAGGCACACGATGCTGCACGAACAGATGCATTTCCTGTTCCGTGGCTACCGCCGTGACGCGCACCCGATGGCGATTATGGTGGGCGTGGTTGGCGCGCTTTCGGCTTTCTATCACGACAGCACCGACATTAGCGATCCATGGCAGCGCGAGGTTGCATCTATTCGGATGATCGCCAAGATGCCCACGATTGCAGCGATGGCATTTAAATACACTTTGGGGCAGCCATTCGTATATCCGCGCAATGATCTCGATTACGCCTCAAATTTCCTGCGTATGTGCTTTGCGGTGCCAGCCGAAGATTATGAGGTGAACCCGATCCTTAGCCGCGCGATGGACCGCATCTTCACCCTGCACGCCGATCACGAACAGAATGCATCGACCTCTACCGTTCGCCTTGCCTCAAGCTCGGGTGCCAACCCGTTTGCCTGCATTGCAGCCGGTGTTGCCTGCCTCTGGGGTCCGGCCCATGGAGGTGCCAACCAGGCATGTCTTGAGATGCTGAACGAGATCGGCAGCGTGGACCGCATCCCGGAATATATCGACCGCGCCAAGGACAAGGATGACGACTTCCGCCTGATGGGCTTTGGCCACCGGGTCTATAAGAACTTTGACCCGCGCGCGACGGTGATGAAACAATCTGCCGATGAGGTGCTTGAGCTTTTGGGCGTTGAGAACAACCCAGTGCTTCAAGTGGCAAAAGAACTGGAAAAACAAGCGCTTCAGGATGATTACTTTGCTGAGAAAAAGCTCTTCCCAAATGTGGATTTCTATTCTGGCATTATTCTGGAGGCTATGGGTTTCCCCACCTCGATGTTCACCCCGATTTTTGCTGTAAGCCGCACCGTGGGGTGGATTTCGCAGTGGAAAGAAATGCTCGACGATCCACAGCTTAAAATTGGTCGCCCGCGCCAGCTCTACCAAGGCGAAACCTTGCGTGATTACGTGGATATGGAGAAGCGGAACTAGGTCGTCCGGGGTCTTTCGCTCACGAGACGACAACCAAAGCCATAGGGTGACGGGTTTGGGGTTTCGCTCTAAGCCAGAACGACGTATGGAATAGGCACTTAACCCACTCTTATAAGGGCCTCGTCCTTATAGGGACCTCATCGGCCGCACTAATCACAGGCCAAATATGGGAGACTGCGCGCAGCGCGCTTTGCCTTTGTTTCCGTGCGGCACTCAGGGAAAATTCAACTTTGGTTGCTAAGAGGGCTTTGCCCGTTTGCAAAATTGTCACCTCAGCGCTCTTGGAACGCGAGGCGGACACCGAGCCCGCAGTAGATGCTGCCAATGACTTTGCCCTGCCATTTCACAACAGTCGGGTTGCGACGCAGGAAATTCCCAAGACCGCCAGCGGCAACTGAATATACAATTGTACTGAAAAACCCTATTAGCGCGAATAAGATTCCAAAAACGGTAAGCTGCACAACGACGAAGCCTCTTTCTGGGGCAACAAACTGGGGTAAAAACGCGAGAAAAAATAATGCTGTCTTGGGGTTCAGCACTTCTGCAAGGATAGCCTGCCTGAAGGCTTGGGGTGCCGTAACGGGGACGCGACCCTGTCCAAAATCGATAGATGTTTTCTCAAAAATTGCCTTCAAACCCAGGTAGACCAGATATGCGGCCCCAAGGTACTTTACGATTGTGAAAAGCGTTGCGGATGCCGCAATTATCGCGGATATGCCTACCACGGCCATGACAGTATGGAGAAAGTCGCCTGCTGTGACACCAGCACCCGTCGCGATACCGACTTTCGTTCCAGAAGTTGTCGCTCGCGCTACGGTCAAGAGCGTCGCGGGTCCAGGAATGAAAACAAATCCAAGAACGATCAACGAATAGGTTAGTAGTACAGTCGGCTCGATCATTTAGTTTTCCCCACTAATTTTTTTTAGTTACAGCAATCCAAATCCGCCGATGAATAACGAGACCTGGAACCACGCGTTTGATGCAACTTGGAGAGCGAGCAAGTTGAGTTCAAACCCGACACACGGTTGGTCCAGGCTCTATCGCCCCTCATACGCCGCCTGACGTCTTTCGATAAACGCCATCACACCTTCTTGAAAATCACGCGTGGATCCGCATTGGCCTTGCAGCTTCGCCTCAAGCTCCAGCTGCGCTTCAAATTCATTCGACCAGGCGGCGCGCACGGCTTCTTTGGCATGCCGGTAGGCAACTGTCGGGCCTTTGGCAAGATGCGCCGCACGGGCGCGCCAGTGCGCGTCAAAGGCATCATCCTCAACCGCCTCCCAGATCATGCCCCATTGATCGGCCTGCCGCGCACTGATCGGCTCGGCAAACAGAGCGGCCCCCATCGCCTTTGCCGCGCCCATCTGGCGAGGCATCCAATAGGTGCCGCCAGCATCCGGGATCAACCCAATGCGCGTAAAGGCCTGCAAGAAATAGGCGCTCTCTGTGGCGATCACTACGTCCGCCAGCAGCGCAAGGTTGGCCCCTGCTCCCGCCGCAGGGCCATTGACCGCGCTTATCGTCGGGATCGGGCTGTTGGAGATCGCCTGCAGCATGGGCACGTATTCGTCGCGCAGCACGCGCTCTACATCCAAGGCAGCGGCATTGCTTCGATCCGTGAGGTCCTGACCGGAGCAGAACGCTTTGCCCTCTCCGGTCATCACCAGCACGCGCGCGTTTTTGGTCGAAAATCCAACCGCGTCGGTGATCTCGGCGCGCATATGGCTGTTGAGCGCGTTCATTTTCTCCGGCCGATTGAGTCGCAACACCGCGATATCGTCGCTAATGTCGAGCGTGATTGTCTGATAGTCTTTCATGGCGGAATGACCTTTCCTGCGTCCTTGCGGCAATCAACCGTTAAGTGAAGCAAAAGGCAACGGCAGACGGCACGTCAGTCTTTGAGAATTTCGCGCAAGCGTGCCTGTTCTTCAAGTGTTAGAGCCTCCAAATCACCTGTGTTGGCCCGCGCGCGGCCTCGGATATAGGCAAAGCTTATTCCTCCCCCGAGAATAAGCATAAATGGACCTGCGAGCCAAAGCAGGAGCGAGCTGCCCGTCGCTTTGGGGTTCAGTAGAACATATTCGCCATAACGATCCACGATATAAGTCACCACCTGCTCGTCAGTATCACCCGCGACAAGCCTCTCCCGCACCAGAATGCGCAGATCACGGGAGATACCAGCGCTCGATTCATCGATGCTTTCATTGCGGCACACAAGGCAGCGCAGGCCGCCCGAGATATCGCGTGCACGCTGCTCTAACACGGGATCGGCGAGCATTTCATCAGGCTCAACCGCCAAAGCAGGTGCGGCAAGCAGGCAAACCGTAAGCAGAATAAACCTCATTCCGCAGGTACCTTGGCCGGTTTTAGTGTCTTGACCGCACCGGCGGCGACCCGGTAGCGGCGGTCACTTAACGACAGAGCTCCACCGAGGGCCATGATGATCGCCCCGCCCCAAATCCAGTTGGCCAGCGGTTTATAGTAAGTCCGCAACGCCCAACCGCCAGTCAATTGCGCATCACCGATCACCACGTACATATCGCGTAAGATACCATTATCGAGCGCCGCCTCAGTTGTGGGTATGCCTGCCACCGGATAAACGCGCTTTTCTGGTCGCAGCACGCCAACTTCAGTGTTGTTCCTTTCCAGCAGGATATTGGCCTGTGTTGAGATGTAATTCGGCCCTTCGAATTCACGCACATCGCGAAGGGTCAGAGTGTAGCCCGCCATCTCGAAGCTGTCACCGATTTGGACCACCCGAATGTCCTCGCTCTCCCAGGCCATCATCCCCGCGACGCCCGCGATAGTAATGCCTAAGCCCCCATGGGCCAGCGCCTTGCCCCAGTCAGCACGCGGTACCCGACGCAAGCGCTCAAGCTTGCGACCCGCCCGAATGAAAACATCGACGCAAGCCCCACCGACGAGCCAGGCCCCAAGGAAAAGCCCGATAGGACCAAGCGCACTTCGCCCGGTTTGCAAAGACCATGCGAGCGCCCCAACGGCCAGCGCCATGACAAACACAGTTCGCAAGGGCTTAACAGATCGGGCAAGCTGGGCGCGTTTCCACGGCACCACCGCTCCTATGGGAAGAACGAGCCCGAGCAGAAGCATCAATGGACTAAACGCAATATTGAAAAACGGCGCACCGATGCTGAGCTTTCGATCAAACAGCATCTCGGCCACCAGTGGCCAAATCGTTCCAATGAAAATCACAAAAGCCGAAACCCCAAGCAGCAGGTTATTGGCCACAAGCATCGACTCACGGCTCAAAAGACCAAAGACACCTTTGGCCTGCATGGCACTGGCCCTCGCGGCAAAGAGAGTGAGCCCGAGCAGTAAGAAAAATGCAGTAATGCCGAGCAGGTATTGCCCCCGCTCCGGGTCATTGGCGAAGGCGTGCACGGAAGTAAGAACACCCGAGCGCGTGATAAAGGCGCCGATCATCGAAAAGCCAAAAGCAAAAATCGCGAGCAGAATGGTCCAGCTTTTCAGCGCTTCGCGTTTTTCCACGACAATTGCCGAGTGCAGCAAGGCCGCAGCGATCAGCCACGGCATAAAGGAGGCGTTCTCAACCGGGTCCCAGAACCAGAACCCGCCCCATCCAAGCTCATAGTAAGCCCACCAGCTGCCAAGGGCGATGCCGATGGTGAGGAACACCCAAGAGGCCAGCGTATAGGGCCGCACCCACCTGCCCCAGGCCGCGTCAACGCGGCCATCGATAAGCGCGGCAACGGCGAAGGAATAGGTCATCGAAAGCCCAACATAGCCCAGGTAGAGAAATGGCGGGTGAAAGGCGAGACCGGGATCTTGCAGCAGCGGGTTGAGATCCTGGCCATCAAAAGGCGGCACCGCAAGGCGCAAAAATGGGTTCGATGTGAAAAGGATAAAAGCCATAAAGGCCACGGCAATCAGCGCCTGAATAGCCAAAACGCGGGCTTTAAGCGTCGGCGGGAGATTGCCCCCAAACCAGGCGGCAAAAGCCCCGAAAAGCGCCAGGATCAGAACCCAGAGCAGCATCGAACCCTCATGATTGCCCCAAACGCCTGTGACCTTGTACAAAAGCGGCTTGGCCGAATGGCTATTGAGCGTGACAAGACGAACAGAGAAATCCGAGGTGACAAACGCCCATGTCAGCGCCGCAAACGATACAGCAATCATCAAAAACTGCAGGACAGCGGCAGGTTCGGCAACTGCCATCCACCCGGCCCAACGCTTGCTCGCACCGACAAGCGGCACAACCACCTGCACACAGGCGATGAGCAGCGCAAGGATCAGCGTGAAATGGCCCAACTCAACAATCATGAGCTAATTATAGAGGTTGTAGGCTTCTGTTCCAATCCAGCGCGACAATTGGCGTCGGAGGTATGGTTTTTTACGAAAAGACTTGCTGGCTTTTAGGCCCGGCTGCGTTGCCAGTCTTCCAGCGCTGGATTGTCTTCCGTCTCTAGCGAGGCGAGCGTCAAGCTTGCGTCAGACTTTGTGCCTGCAACGCCTGGGCTTTTGGCATTAAGACGCCGAAGCGAAGCGATGTTTTCCAAAACACGCGGTGTCCTGGCCATCGTCGCAGCGATCGAGCGCTGAAACTGTTGGCTTTTCACCTGATGACGCGCCCCAAAGTAAAAGCTAACGATTGCACCGAGAAGCCACCACAAAGGTTCCGGGACAAGAGCCAGCCCTTGCATGCGTTGAGAAAACCAAACCGGATCGACCATGGCCGCGATGAAAAGCCCCAATGTGCCCAATGCCAGAGCGGGACGCGGAATACGGTTCAACCCATCTATAAACCGATCAAACCAACCTTTTCGTTCAATTTCGAACTCTGCGGCCAGTTGCTCCAAAGCGGAGGATTGCAGTTCGACCGCGCGAGCGTCAGAGGCCTCTGCATTCACGCGAAAAACCTCTGCCGTTTCTGTGATTGCGTTGCGACCGCCTCCGAAAAGAATGCCAAGAATAGATCCGACTATGCCCATGACGCGGTCCTTTCGCGGAAATCAGCGGCGCTCAGGTGATATTTGGGAGAGATGAATTCTTCAGCTCTGCGGATCCAGCCGCCTTTGCCGCCTGCGCGTGTGCGTGCGTATTTGCGGGATGCTGGGCGGCGGTCGGCCAGGCGAAAGTAGTAATTACGCCGGGCAATGCCGTAGGCGTCCGAAATATGCTCTGGCGCATCGCGATAGGCTTGTTGGGCGGCGGCAATTGTTTGCGGGCCAATTGCGCCGTCAACCCCAACCTTCTGCCCCATCTGGCGCAGCAGGCGTTGCAGAATTTTCACAGCGTTTGAACCTGCATTGACATACATGTCAAAGACGCTCGCCTGAATACTCTGCGGCAGCTCGGCAATGCGCGGGCGCTCAAAGTAATGTCGGACAAAGATGTCCTCGGCTTGATCGCGGCTGAGCGCACGCACATCCGCCACACCAACCACACCATCGCTGGTCAGATCGAGCCCTAGACGGCGCATCGTGTGGATTGTAACCCCGTATTTTGTGGCCCCACCCGGGTCGTCGGGGTCATTCACAAAGCCACCCTCACGGGCGACAATCTCCTTCGCGATGGCACGCACGCTTTGCATAATTGGCCTCGGGATTAATACTCTTCGGTATCAGAACTGAGGTTATTAATTTAACGAGTTGTAACGACAGTTTCGCGGTGATGGTAAGGTATCGTAAATATCTAGCTGCCGCCCGGTTCCTGATAAACGCCCTGTTCTTTCAAGCTCTCAATCACTTCGCGCGGCATATATTGCTCGTCATGTTTCGCCAGAATTTCCGTAGCCATAAAGACCCCGTCAGCATAAGTGCCAAGCCCGACCACACCCTCATTCTCGGAAAACAGATCTGGCAGAATGCCACTATACGTCACGGCAACCACGGCGCCACCGTCCGTCACATTGAAACGAATGGTTTCGCCTTCGCCGCGTACAAGGCTTCCTTCTTCAACAAGCCCGCCAAGCCGAAAAACTTCGCCCGGTTTTGGCGGGTCTAATGCGATCTGCGACGGAGAGCGGAAGAAGTTTATACCGTCGCGCAGGGCATACCCTATGAGCCCGGTCGAGATGGCCAGAGAAATCGCGAGCAACACGATCACTTGTATTCTGCGCTTTTTCTTTAGCGATTTCATTGGCTTAAAAAGCGTAGCTTATGGAAAAACCGGGGCCGACTTTAGCCCCGCCGTCTCATCCAGACCTAGCATGAGATTGGCATTTTGCAAGGCTTGACCGCTGGACCCTTTTGTCAGGTTATCCAGCGCTGCAATGACAATAGCGCGCCCATCGATCCGGTCACCGCTCACTCCGATATGGCAAAAGTTGCTGCCACGGATATGCCGGGTGCTCGGTGCTTCACCAATAGGCAGCGTCTCAATAAAGGGCTCATCGGCATAAGCCTTTGTCAGCGTATCATAAACCACCTGCGGGTCACCTTTGACGTAGCAGGTCGCCAATATCCCGCGATTAGTCGGGATCAGATGTGGTGTAAACTGCACACGCACGTCACGCCCCGCCAGAGCTGAAAACTCCTGATCAAACTCGCCCAAATGGCGGTGCGTGCCACCTATGGCATAGGCATGATACCCCTCGGAAAGCTCCGCATGCAGCAGGTTTTCCTTGAGGCTGCGCCCTGCCCCGGACACTCCGCATTTTAGATCGAGGATGATATCATCAAGGTCAATCACACCCGCACTGATCAAAGGTCTGAGAATAAACTGACCTGTTGCGGCATTACAGCCGGTGCAAGCCACAAGACGTGCCTTGGCGATGGCATCGCGGTTAAACTCGGTCAGACCATAGACCGCCTCTTTCTGCAGCTCTGGGGCAGCATGCGGATTGCCGTACCACTTCTCATATTCGCCAATATCCGAAAGGCGAAAATCCGCACTTAGATCGATCACCCGCTGGTCACGAGGGAGCGCCGCGATAACCTCCTGGCTGGTCTTATGAGGAAGAGCGCAAAAGCAGAGGTCTATTCCCGTGAAATCAAGCTCTTCGATCTTTACCAAGGTTGGCAAATCCAGATGACGCAAATGCGGAAAAACCTGCGCCATGCTTTGCCCAGCCTTCGAATTGGCCGAAAGTGCTACGATCTCAATCTCAGGATGCCCGTCGATCAATCTGATAAGTTCGGCGCCGGTATAGCCCGACGCCCCTAGGATAGCGGCATTATAGGTCATGGGGACCTCTCATAAGTCTCAAGGAGTGCGTTTAGAAAACTTCGCGCGTTGCCGCAACACAAAGCGGCTCACGCGGCTTCGAACTGAATAGATCGTCGAAGAAACTGCGTTGCACGATCAGAGACGGACCGTGGATCACCGGTGGTCAGAAACCGAGTTTCGCCATCCTCGCCCGCCATTTCCGGACGGCGAAGCAGGTAGTCGGCGAGGCTTTCCGCCACAAGGTCAGGCTGAGAAAAGACTTTGACATCAGGCCCGAGCGCCTCAGCAAAGACATCGCGAACCAAAGGATAATGCGTGCAGCCAAGCACAGCCGCCTCAGGCGCGGGCATCTTACGCTTCAGCGCGTCGACATGACTGCGCACCAGCGCCTCGGCGAGGATCATGTCACCTTCCTCAATCGCATCCACGACGCCGCCGCAGGCCTGCGCCTCTACATCAACACCAACGGCGCGAAAGGCCAGCTCTCTTTGAAAGGCCCGGCTTCTCACCGTTGCAGGCGTAGCAAAAAGCGCCACGTGCTCGAGAGCGACCCCACGAGGTGGGGAATTGTCGCCCCATTGCCTCTCTGTCAGCGCCTCGATCAGCGGGACAAACACACCCAACACTCGCTTACCCTCAGGCACGCCTGCCTCCTGCATCCGACGAAGCGCCGCCGCAGACGCGGTGTTGCAGGCCAGGACCACAAGATTGCAACCTTCACTCCAAAGCCGCTTCACATGTGCGTCTGTCAGGGCAAAGATATCTTCGCTGTCGCGGGTGCCGTATGGCGTGTTGATATTGTCGCCAAGATAGACAAACGAGGCATCAGGCAGTTTTTGCTCAACCGCGTTCAACACGGTCAAACCGCCAAGGCCACTATCAAAAATACCAACTGCCATGCGCGTTTCACTATTGGAATTCGAGTCCGATTTCATCCGGGTCCAACGGACCGCCGCTCAGCTCATATGTCTTACGGCGCAGAAACGCCATCAGAGATTTGGCATCCTTAACCCTGTGATCGATCTCGTCTCGTTCAATCGGATCACCGATCACCACACGCACTGCGGTATCAACGCGTTTGCCAAATTCCTTAATCAGAAGACCCATCCGCAGTGTCACATGCATGTGGCTTGCCAATTGAAACATGCGGCTGTTTTGTCCCTCAAAGAAGACCGGCACAACGGTCGCATTGGACTTGGCAATCATCCGCGCTGTAAAGCTCCGCCAGCCCGGGTCGAGAGGCTGCGCAAAAGGCTTTGCGCCTGTGCTTACAGTGCCGCCGGGAAAAATGCCGATGGCACCCCCTTCGCCAAGATAGTTCAGCGCGGTTTTCCGCGTTTCCAGGTTCAACTGCACCGCCTCGCGTGTCTCATCAAAGCTGACTGGCAGAATAATCCGGTTAAGGTCTTCGGCCTTATTAAAAACACTGTTGGCCAGGATACGAAAATCGTCGCGTGTCTGGCTCAGGATATGGCCCATCATGAGGCCGTCCAGAATGCCGTAGGGGTGATTGGCAATCATGATCAGCGGGCCTTGACGCGGCACGTCATGCAGCGTGCCACCGGTCACATCGAGGCTCAGTCCATATCGCTCAACCATAACTTGCCAAAAATCTCGACCTGCAGCGACTTCGTCTTGATACCCCTCAGCACGTCTTATCAAACTCAAACGACCGGAAAGATTTTCCATCGTCCGTATCATTGCTCGCCCACTGCGGGTCTGCGCCGAGTAGGCGTAGGAAATATCGCGGGCGTCATGATGGCTTTTTGGCATGAGGCAACTCACTGTGATCTACTTGCAGAGGTATTATCTGCAACGAAAATGGACAAGTGATGATTTTTTGTGGCAGATAACAAGGCGGTCAATTGATATCTTAACAAAGTCTCTTTTAGATTGCTTTAAGCGTTTAATTTAATGACCTGAAAATTTGTCTTTCTCACGCTGGAGCATGATGGTTTTTCTGTTAGGTCTGCGGGCGAGTGGTGAATCGGGGTAGGTAGAGATGGATTGGGACAAGCTTAGAATTTTCCATGCTGTGGCCGACGCCGGCAGCCTGACCCATGCAGGAGATCAGCTTCACCTGTCTCAATCTGCGGTTTCGCGGCAAGTGAGAGCCCTAGAGGAAACTTTAAATGCAACACTTTTTCACCGCCATGCGCGGGGTTTGATCCTTACTGAGCAGGGCGAGCTCCTTTTTGATGCGACGAAGGCCATGTTCAAGCGGCTAGATGCGGCCACCGCACGCATTCGCGACAGCGAGGAAGAGGTGTTTGGCGAGCTTCGAGTGACCACGACCATCGGGTTCGGCTCTCTTTGGCTTTCCCCGCGGCTGCCAAAACTTTTCGAGAAATATCCGGATCTGCGGATAGATCTGATGCTTGAAGAGCGCGTGCTAGACCTACCCATGCGCGAGGCAGATGTTGCAATAAGGATGAAAGAACCTTCCCAAGCCGACCTTATTCGCAAACGGCTTATGACAGTTCACATGTGCATGTATGCAACGCCTGAATACCTAACTAAAGCCGGACAAATAGAAAAACCGGAAGACCTACGCAATCACAGACTTTTATGCCAAAGTCCGACTTCGGCACAGGTTGGCGCAGGCGCGACCTTGGTCGAGGAGTTGATGACCTATGGCATGCCGCGCATCCTTACGGTGAATAACTACTTTGGTGTGTTGCAGGGCGTTTTGCAGAATATCGGGATCGGCGTCTTACCAAATTACCTGAGCCGCGATTTCCCGAACCTTGTGCGCATATTGCCTGAGGTCGGCTCTAACGAGGTGCCTGTGTTTCTGGCATATCCCGAAGAATTACGCCATTCGCAAAGGATCGCGGCATTCAGGGATTTTGTGCAGGAAGAGATCACACTCTACCGTAAATCTCAATAAATCGCCAAAATTATAGCCATTCCGATAGCCATGCGCACAAAGCATAGCCGGATTGCGCAAAAACTGCCTATGTTTTTCTTGAAAGGTTAAAAAAGCGGCACTAATTCCGTGACATGGGAACGGCGCAGGTTGTGGCGTTTTCATACCTCCCTGTTGGACTAAGGCCGAGCTATAGCTTGGCCTTTTTTTTGTTCTGCCATACAGCTTCACCATGCAAGTAGAGCTTGAGCCTGCGAAACCTACGGATTTGCCCGAAATTTCGGCGCTTTGCCTGCGGTCTAAGGCGTATTGGGGTTATGACGCTGCATTCATGGCGGCGTGTGAGGATGAATTGACGCTTCGTCCCGAAGATCTGAGCGATCACTTGATTTTTGCGCGAAATGGCAACGTTTTAGTCGGCACGGTCTGTGTCATTCCAAACGGGCCAGATGCAGAATTGGCACATTTGTACATCGACCCACCTTTCATCGGGCGTGGATTAGGACGGAAATTATTCGATTGGGCCGCTAAAGCTGCCAGGAAAACAGGGGCGGCGCGCCTCGTCATCATTGCAGATCCAAATGCTGCTTCATTTTACGCGGCGATGGGGGCAAATCTGATGGGCGAAAGCAAGTCTGGATCAATACCAGGCCGCATGCTGCCTCAATTTGAATATAGTTTATGAAGTTGCTCTTTGTCTGTGTAATCCAAGCCTCAAAGCCGCGTCATTTCTGAACCGTAGAACCGCGACAACGGCATTGCACCAGTCTCGGTGATGGCGACGTTTTCCTCGTGCACGATAATCTTGCCACCTGGCATCTCAATGCCAGGCTCTAGAGTGATGACCATGCCGGGGCGTAGCTCGCTATAATCCTCGGCCATAAGGGACAACCCTTCGGTGAGTTGCATGCCCAGCCCGTGGCCAAGCCGCCCAGTGGTGTCTCCTGCGCCCACAATATCAGCCATAGCTTGCCAAACATCCCGCGCCATGGCTCCAGGACAAGCGGCCTGAAACCCGGCCTGAGTTGCTTCGATAAGTTGCGCATGCCCATCGCGCGCAGCTTGATCCAAGTTACCAACCGCAAAATTCCGATCAAAGTCACAAAAATAGCCATCGCAAATTGCGCCAGTATCAAGCATCAGCACATCACCGACCTGCAAAGGCGCGTCTGTAGCCGGCGAAATGACATCGCCATACCCGCCCTGCCCTGCGCCTCCGGCGAGATACGGCACCCAATCGGCCCCTTCTTCCAGCAACAGCCGCTGGAAGTTACGAAAAACCTTTGAGAGCGGGGTGCCTGCACCAGCGATTTCTCCAACACGGTCAAAAGCACGACCAGCGATAGCGCAGGTATGGGCGATCTTTGCGATCTCGGCTTCGGATTTGATCGCGCGCAGGGCGGCCACAAGGCCCTCATCCGCAACAAAGGCAAGGTCACTAATCGCTTTAAGCCGCTCATAATCCGCCAAGGGCATGCGCAGCTTGGTCTCATAGCCCATCGGAAGAGCAACCGGCCCTCCGAGCTCGCGCAGGGTATCGGACAAAAGGTTCACTCCGTCATCGTCAGGCTGCGGCGCAGGCCAAGTGCGAATATCCTCGACCCAGGTTTGCATCATCAATGCGGCCCCGATGGCAGGGATCACGGCAATAGGCCTGCCATGAGCGGGCAGGACCAGAAACCACGACCTGCTGGGGCTTTCCCAAAACCGTGTCAGAAAGCCGGAGAAATAGCGAATATCCGGCTCTTCGGTAAGCAGCAGCGCGCCAAAGCCGTGACGCTCCATCGCTGCCTGCGCTTGGGCCAACCGCGCTTGATATTCCGCCTCCGGGAAGCCTTTCATCACTCGTCGACTTTCTCGCTCAAAAAACAGAGCACACGTGCATCCGCAGGTAAATCCATCAGTTTTAGCGCAGCAAGCCCGGCGGCACCGGACGGTGTTGAGGCAAGCCCTGCATCGGCCAGTTCTGGGAGTATACCCTTTGCCTCGTCTTCGGTAATCGTGGCGAAAAGGTCGGCATCGCGGGCAAGCCCTTTAAGAGCGATGAGCGACGGCTCCTTACAGTCGAGCCGCCCCATGCAGGACACTGGACCATTGGCAACCGCCGGGGCACCTGCCGCAATGCTCACTTGCAGAGCGGCGGCCGTATCCGGTTCTACGTTGATAATCTGCGGCTCATCAGCCCAGACAGACCGGAAGTAAGCCGCGCAGGCGGCGGACAGCCCGCCAACCCCGCATTGCAGGAAAATATGGCTCGGCGGTGCGGGTATCTGCCGCGCGGCCTCGGCGGCCATCGCGGTGTAGCCCTCCATCAATCGATAAGGCAGTTCGTAATAACCGGGCCAGGAGCTGTCGGAGAGCAGCGTCCAGCCCTCCGCCGCTGCGGTCTCAGCCGCAGCCGCCATGCTCGCCTCATATTCCGCACCCTCGCGGCGCACTTCCGCGCCCTGACCGCGCAACCGGTCGGCGAAACTCTCCGGCACAGTCTCGGCAATGTAAACCACTGCACGCGCGCCAAAGCGCGTTGCCCCAAAAGCCAGTGATAGCCCATGGTTGCCCGCACTGGCGGTGACGTATGTGCGGCCTTTCAAGGCAGAGCTGAGATCACTCTCTCCAGTGTCTGCGGCATGATGGGCGATGACATAAGCCGCGCCAAGCGCCTTGAAACTGCCGAGCCCCATGCGGGTGCGCTCATCTTTGACCCAAACCTCTGGGCCAAATCCTTCTGCGCGCACCAAAGGCGTCTCGCCGCCTATAAGGTGTTCGGCCACAACCGCTTCCGCCAGTGCCGCGTTCACACTCGGCGCAGGAACCCCAGCCAGCGCGTCATGCGCCAACCCGTCACCGCGCCAGGGATTTTCTGATACCTGCATGTTAGCCCTCACTTCTGTGGATCACAGATTCACGATCCCCCAAGCCCCGTCAAGTCACCTACACGCGATTCCTCTGGAAGGCTCAATTGCCAAGCATCACATATGAATCAGAATAATGAAGGTAGAGATGCGGACAAAGCTCCTATTCGGTGCGGCTAATCGAAGGCCCGCTTTCTCTAGGCTATTCAGGAAAGGCACCTTCGTGATCCGAGCCGTCTGACAATGCGGAACATATTTCATGATGATGGGCTCTATGCCGGTTTGAGTTCCCGATAACCTTTGATGATGAGAAGTGTCCCGACGCCGAAAAGCCCCGCTGCGCTCAATTTATTCACGTCGAAACGTCGTCCGAGACGAGAGCTTGCGGCCCGCAGAGCAAGGGTCGCGTACGCCATAATGAATGCGGCATCGAGCAAGACGAAAATTACGCCGTAGATCAGTGACTGTGAAATGACACCGTGGTCAGGTGATATGAAGCCGGGGAACAGGGCGGCGAAGAACACGATCGCCTTCGGATTGCTGACGCATGAGAAAAATTCACTGATGAAAGCAGAACGGTACCCCTTCCAAGGCGTAGTCGAATGCGGGGTGCCTGTCTTTGATGTGAAAGCTGACCAGGCGAGATAGACAATATAACAACCGCCGATGATCTGAATGGCTGGCAGTATACGATCGGCAACAGAGAGCAGCGCTTGCAGGCTAAGAACCACGACCACGATAT
>JBCBBI010000034.1:0-21920 GCA_038531775.1 Pseudomonadota bacterium
TTGGCCGAGGGCACGATATCGACCTCGGTACCATTATCGAGAAATCCCTTACCATCACGAAGCTCGACCTCTTCCGGGAAATGATACACCGGACGACCCGCTTCATTGGTTGTTTTGTAGATGGCGTGCGTGACCATGCCTTGAGTGAACAGAGCATCGAAAGGTTCTACCGCCTTTTCCGGCAAATGCCCGGTGATTTGCATCGCACGGGCAAAGAAGCGCGAATAGAGCAGGTGCAAAATCGCGTGTTCGATGCCGCCGATATACTGATCAACATTCATCCAGTATGCGGCCTCTTCAGGATCAGTTGGCGTGTCGGCACGCGCAGCCGTGAAACGCGCGTAATACCACGAGCTGTCAACAAACGTATCCATCGTATCCGTCTCACGCAGACCCTGTTCATCGCAAGTAGGGCACATACACTTGCGCCATTCATCATGCCGATCAAGTGGGTTACCAGGGACGTCAAAACTTACATCCTCAGGCAGTATGATCGGCAGGTTTTCCTTCTTTTCCGGCACCACGCCGCAAGTCTCACAATGCACAACCGGGATCGGACAGCCCCAATAACGTTGGCGCGAAAGACCCCAATCGCGCAGGCGGAACTGAGTAACGCCTTCGCCCCATCCTTGCGCTTCCGCAAAGTCAATCGTGGCGTCAATAGCCTCTTGTCCGGTCGCCACATCGATCCCTGCGAAATGATCGATCCATTTCACTTTCTCGGTCTTGGGCGGCACAAAAGCCTCATTTTTAACGGGCGTTCCATCCTCAAGCGCAAAGAATGTGTCGATCACCGGCAGGTCGTATTTGCGGCAGAAATCCAGATCACGCTGGTCATGGGCCGGGCAGGCAAAGATCGCGCCGGTGCCGTAATCCATCAGGATAAAATTGGCGATCCAGACGGGCAGCTCCCAATCAGGATTGAGAGGATGCTTGACCTTGATGCCCGTGTCAAAACCGAGCTTTTCGGCCTTTTCCAATGCCTCTTCGGTGGTGCCGCCTTTAGCGCAATCAGTCCGGAATTGGGCCACGTCAGGAATGTTCTCTGCCAGCTCTTTTGCCAGGGGATGATCCGGGGAAATCCCAACAAAGCTCGCGCCCATTAAAGTGTCGGGCCGTGTGGTGTACACCGAAATCGCCTCACCACCATCCGTCCGCTCAAAGGCAAACTCCAGTCCGCGCGACTTCCCGATCCAGTTCTCTTGCATCAGCCGCACTTTTGCGGGCCAGTCATCCAGACCATCCAACGACGACAGCAGCTCTTCAGAAAATTCTGATATCTTGAAGAACCACTGCGTCAATTCGCGCCGCTCGACCTCGGCACCAGAACGCCAGCCCTTCCCGTCAATGACCTGCTCATTGGCAAGCACGGTCATATCCACCGGGTCCCAGTTCACCACCGCGTTTTTGCGATAGATCAAACCGGCCTCGAGCATGTCGATGAACATCGCCTGCTGATGCTGATAATATTTAGGATGGCAAGTCGCGATCTCCCGCGACCAATCAAGAGAGAAGCCGAGCGGTTTCAGCTGGCTCTTCATGTCTTCGATATTCTGGTAAGTCCATGTTCCGGGGTGAATGCCCTTATCCATCGCGGCGTTTTCTGCTGCCAAACCAAACGCATCCCAACCCATAGGGTGAAGCACATTGTGTCCGGTCGCACGTTTATACCGGGCGATCACATCGCCCATCGTGTAATTGCGTACATGCCCCATGTGGATGCGTCCCGAGGGATAGGGAAACATTTCCAGCACGTAATATTTCGGCTTCTCTTTTGAGCGTTCTGCACGAAAGATGCCTGCCTTATCCCAGGCATCTTGCCATTTTCTCTCGATTTCCACTGCGGAGTAGCGTGACATCGGCTGGCCTGACCTCTGGCTTAAAATTCCTCGTTCAAAGGTGATAGGCCTAAGGGCGCATATGGTCCAGTGCTGCAGTGCAAAAATACCTGTCTCGCAGGACAACCATTGGTTATAAATATGTCCAAGAAGTCAGGTAATTTTTTTATGATTGTACTATTCATTCACCAAAATTTTCCCGGGCAATACAAACACCTGGCACCGCTTTTGGCCTCCAAAGGCCATACCTGTGCTGCACTTACCTTGCGCGTCGAAAAACAGACGCGGTGGCAAGGTGTCGAAGTGATCCCTTATCGCCTGCCTAGACGTGATACACAGATGGTTCATCCCTGGCTTATCGATCTAGACAGCAAGGTGACACGTGCCGAAGCCTGCTATCGTGCGGCGCGCGGAATGAAAGAACAAGGCTTTGAGCCAGACCTCATCCTAGCGCATCCAGGATGGGGCGAGGCAATGTTTCTGGGGGATCTGTGGCCCCATGCGCGCATCGCGCTTTACTGCGAGCTTTATCATCTCACCGATCAAGATCATCTGAATTTTGATCCTGAATTTGCCAAGAACGATCTGGAAATGCAAAAGCTGCGCATTCGCCTAAAGAACCTTAACAATCACCTTCATTTCCCAGCAGCCCATGCTGGTATTAGTCCCACCTCATTCCAAGCCGATACGTTCCCTGCAGATTTTCGTGACAAAATTACCGTCTGCCACGATGGAATTGATACAAGCTGGGTGCGCCCGTCTGATACGGCGAGGCTAAACATCGAGGGGGCACCAAAGCTTACCCGTGAAGATGAAGTCATCACCTTTGTTAATCGTAATCTGGAACCTTACCGCGGTTATCATGTATTTATGCGCGCTTTGCCCGAGCTTGTGCGCGCCAGACCCAAGGCGCGTATTTTGATCGTTGGCGATGACGGAGTAAGCTACGGCGCTGCGCCGCCCAAGGGGCAAACATGGAAGGAAATTTTTATCGACGAGGTAAAAGATCAAATATCCGAAAGCGATTGGGCGCGCGTACATTTCCTAGGGCGCATATCCTATGGCCGCTTCGTTAACTTACTGCAGATCAGCTCTGTGCACGTATACCTGACCTACCCTTTTGTTCTAAGCTGGAGCCTGATGGAGGCCATGGCTTGTGGCACAGCTATCGTTGCAAGCGATACGGCGCCAGTACGCGAAATGATCCCTGACGGGCGGTTTGGGCGTCTCATCGATTTTTTTGATCGCGACGCTCTTGTCGACGAAGTCTACGATTTACTGGAGGATCCTGAGGCGCGTGCTGAATTGGGCGAGACAACGCGCCAGTCAATGGTAAAACACTACGACTTAAAAACCGTTTGCCTGCCGCAGCAATTATCCTGGGTTTCACAGGTCATGGCAAGCGCCTAGTCACCTAGGATTGGCTTTACCTAGAACCTCTGCGCCTGACCGCGCAACTGACGCGCCCGTGTCAAGATAGCATCCTCCACAGCGCGCTGCGTGCCAGTTGAGACCGGGCCGCGTTGTGTCTGGAGTGCTACATTCAATGAACGCGCGTCGAGTGCAGGATCGCTGATCAATATTGTCGCGCGATACGCCTGGCCGCCACCGGGTGGTCGGCCAAAGCCGGTGGTGATCACACCAGTAAAGGGGTCTGCGTTTTGAATCGGGAGAAAGTTCAGCACCTCAAGCGATGCGGTCCACAAGAAACGGTTAACTTTAACACCCGCCGATGCATCTGCGCGGAAAAGGTCAAAAACAGTTTCTCTATTCCGAAGCTTGGCTTGGTCGGCAAGCGACTCCCTGCCCGAAGCGGGCGTAAAGGCTTCTTCATCAACTTCCGCGCCTTCGAATACCGAGCACGACGCCGTCACGAACAAGGCCAGAACACAAAACGCTACATTTCTCAATCGTGAAGAGATCATAGACCAGACCAGATTAATCTTTTCCGACTTCCTATCGAACCATTTGCAGCTGAGCAAGAACGTTTCCCTATCCAAGCTACCGGCGCATAGGCCGCGACGCGCACTTGCATTGCCGCATTCTGCTGTGGCACAGCAGGTTTGAACTACGCACAGAAAGCAAAGTTGAATGAGCTTGCAAGACATTGAGGCCCGTATCGCAAAAGCAATCGAGAAAGCCGAGCGAGCGCCGGACACGGTCGAGCTGATCGCGGTATCGAAAGTTCAACCAAATGAAAGAGTGCAAGCGGTTCTAGAGCAGGGTCATCGCAGTTTTGGCGAAAACAGAGTTCAAGAGGCCGTAGGAAAATGGCCCAATTTTCGCGAACGTCATTCCGGAATAACACTGCACCTGATCGGCCCTCTTCAAACCAACAAAGCGCGGCAAGCTTTCGGGCTTTTTCAAGCAATCCATTCTGTCGACCGTCCGAAACTGGCCAAAACCATCGCACGACTCGCCCAAGAAGAAGGCCATTGCCCGGACATTTTCGTGCAGGTCAATACGGGCGAGGAGCCGCAAAAAGCTGGCATCTTGCCTTCTGACACAGACGCGTTTGTGCAAGAGTGTCGCGGGCTGGATTTACCAATTGCAGGATTAATGTGCATTCCACCGGTCGAAGAAGAGCCAAGCCTGCATTTCGCATTTTTAGCCAAAATTGCAGAACGCAACGGGCTCGAAGGCCTATCAATGGGGATGAGTGGCGACTTTGAAAGTGCCATAGCCCTCGGCGCAACGCATATCCGTGTTGGCAGCGCAATTTTCGGTGCTCGCACGCAAACGCCCGGCTAGGGATGAACAATTAGTCGGGTCTCATAACGGATCTGACCTGCGATCTTGATGAGATCTCTACGGTGTAACCCTATGCAGCCAGCAGTAGGATATCCTTTGCGCCGCCATGTGTGGATAAAAATACATGACCCGCGCCCGCCGACGGCAAAAGGCCAATTCCAATCCGTTACGATAATCAAATCATACATCGGATCGGCACGCCGTAAAACTTCGTGCGACGACAGATAAGGCGCACGTACCATAAGATTATAGTCTTCAGCTTTTGGATCGTCCGACCAAAGATCACCGGGCCGGATCGGTAGAGCCCAATCCGTGGGCCTCGCCATGCGATCTGGCCTAAAGAGCATTCCAACCAAGCGATGCACACCAGCGGGTGTCGCCATATCGCCTTCTCTTTTGTCGGCAGAAATGCCACCGCGTCCTACGGTGCATGGATAAATGCGCCCGCGAAACCTCAAACCTTTTGGTGTCACGACCATATCTAGCGGACGCGCAGTGTTCATTTAAAACGCTCCATAAAGCGCGTGTCGATCCTGTCTTTCAACCACCAGGCAAGCGGACCGGACCAAACAAAACCCAGTTTCTCGCCAACGGCCGTTCTGCCACCAAGTGAGATCAGCTTTAGATAATCGGACTGAGGCGTGTAGGCCTTCATCGCGCGGCCCTCAAGCCGGGCCAAAACGTTGTGAGCAAGCGTCGGAGCCTGACGCACAGCATAGACACCCGCCTTTGGAAGTGGGCTTGGCTCGAAATATGCGCAATCGCCTGTCGCAAAAACCCTATCAGAACTCGTCCGAAGATAAGCATTCACGTCGACAAAGCCATCGCGGGTTGTGAGGTTCGTGTGTGTCATAAAGTCATGCGGCGTTGCACCGGCGGCACCGACGATGAAATTTGCTGGTAGAAGCGGAGCCCCCGCGATTGCAACTCCTTCGGCACTAAGTGCTTTGATTTCACAGTTTTCATGCAATTCAATTCCCAATTTAGAAATCGCGCTCAAAACTCGCCGCCTCGGTCCGTCCTTCAACACGTTGAGAGCACGTCCACGGTCGATCAAATGCACTATGCCTTGCTTACCGATATCTTGAAGCGCAAATGCCATCGCCATGGCCAGCTCCGCACCCGCGACGCCTGCCCCGATCAAAGCGATCTGTGCGTCTTCCGGTGCTGCGAGAGAGCTTTGCCAAACCTTCGAAAATGCGGCCAGTGGTTTTGCCGGTACGCCGAACTCCTTAAATCCTGGCAACTTCGGCATGTCCGACGTAATGCCGACGTCCAAAGAAGCAACGTCATATTCGAGACTACTGCCGTCTTCGAGCAGCACACGCCTCGCCGCTGGATCCAAGCCAACCGCGCGTTGTGCTACGTGTTGGGCCCGCAAAGGTTTGGTGAGGTTTTCAACCAAAATATCTAAGTCTTCGCGCTGATAATGCCCCGCTACAAAACCTGGCAACATGCCAGAATAGACGGCCTTATGACTTGGCTCGATCACCGTAACACTGACATTGTCGGCCAAGTTCTGACGCAAGCTTAGCAAGACCAAAGAATGCGTATGACCGCATCCGATAAAAACCAGCGATTTGGGATCTTGACTCATCTCAACCTACTGATCAATTTCGGGAAATTCCTAGACAATTTTCGCAACAACGACCAGACGGATCCGTCTCCTTTGAGTTCAAGTTACGGTGTGAGACCCAAAAAAAAGCCCCGCGCTCAGGCGGGGCTTTCTCTTTCCATGCATCGGGTGCCTATTCTTCGCGGCTCTCGGCTGTTTCGACGAATGTATCAAACTCATCGCCCCCGATGATGTCGCTTGGCTCAGGCGCGGCGAGCGCTGCGGCCTCAGCCTCTTCACGGCGCACCTCTATAACCACGTTGTCACGCTGCTGCGCGATTTGGCGGATATTGAGGGTCACACCACCTGTACCGGCTGGGATCAGGCGTCCCACGATGACGTTCTCTTTCAGGCCGACAAGCTTGTCGCTCTTGCCCTGAACCGAAGCCTCGGTAAGAACACGCGTGGTCTCCTGGAAAGAGGCCGCCGAGATGAACGAACGGGTCTGCAGCGAGGCCTTGGTGATACCCAAAAGAATCGGCTCGCCTTGCGCAGGACGTTTGCCCTTTGCCATTGCCTTTTCATTTGCCGCCTCGAACTCTGCCTTATCGACATGCTCGCCTTTGAGAAGCGTGGTCTCGCCGCTATCGAGGATTTCCCATTTCTGCAGCATCTGACGCACGACAACCTCGATGTGCTTGTCGTTGATCTTCACGCCCTGCAGACGATAGACGTCTTGGACCTCGTCAATCATGTAATCAGCAAGCGCTTCAACACCCATTATGGAAAGGATGTCATGCGGCGCCGGGTTGCCATCCATGATGTAGTCGCCCTTCTGGACAAAATCACCTTCCTGAACAGGAATGTGCTTGCCCTTTGGCACCATATATTCGACCGGCTCCTTGCTCTCATCGGCTGGCTCAATGCTGATACGGCGTTTGTTCTTGTAGTCGCGACCGTAGCGAACATAGCCATCGATTTCGGCGATAATCGCGTGATCTTTCGGTCGACGCGCTTCAAAAAGCTCAGCCACACGTGGCAAACCACCGGTGATGTCCTTGGTCTTGGCACCCTCACGTGGGATACGAGCCACAACGTCACCAGCCTCGATTTCTTGACCATCCTCAATTGAGAGGATCGCATCGACCGACATTGGATAGGTAACAGGGTTGCCCGCATCGTTGCGCACTGGCTCACCAGAAGCATCAGCAATCAGGATTTCCGGCTTGAGCTCATTGCCTTTTGGTGCCGCGCGCCAGTCTGTCACAATCTTCTGCGTCATGCCTGTTGCATCATCGGTCACATCGCGGACCGAAACGCCTGAGGTCAGATCGACAAACTTCGCCGTACCGCCCTTCTCAGCAATGATTGGGAGCGTGTACGGATCCCATTCAAACAGCTTATCACCACGGGCGACCTTAGCGCCGTCTTTGATAAAGAGCTTGGAGCCGTAACCAACCTTGTGGCTCGCCAGTTCGGCATCATTTGCGCCTTTGATGGTGAGCTTCATGTTGCGGCCCATAACCAAGATATCACCGGCGGAGCTTTTCAGCGTTTGAGCATTTTCAAACTCAACGGTACCCTCTTGGCTTGCCTCAAGGAACGACTGTTGACCACCCTGGGCAACACCGCCGATGTGGAAGGTCCGCATCGTCAGCTGTGTTCCAGGCTCGCCGATGGATTGCGCCGCGATGATACCAACCGCCTCGCCAACATTGACCATTGTACCGCGTGCAAGATCACGACCATAGCACATTGCGCAAACGCCATCCTCGCTTTCGCAGGTAAGTGGCGAACGGATACGCGCAGTTTGGACACCGCCTTCCTCAACTGCGTCTGCCATACGCTCATCAATAAGCTGGCCTTTTGCCACGATGACATCTCCGGTCGTTGGGCTTGCGATATCATCGGCCGCAACACGTCCCAGAATGCGCTCTGACAGAGTGGCAACAACTTCGCCATCATTCACCGCTGGCTCTGCCGTGATCCCGCGATCCGTTCCGCAATCGACTTCGCGCACGATGCAGTCCTGTGCCACGTCAACAAGACGACGGGTCAGATACCCCGAGTTAGCTGTTTTAAGCGCCGTATCGGAAAGGCCCTTACGCGCACCGTGGGTAGAGTTGAAGTACTCTAGAACGGTCAGACCTTCTTTAAAGTTCGAGATGATCGGCGTCTCGATGATATCACCATTCGGTTTGGCCATCAGGCCGCGCATACCGCCGAGCTGTTTCATCTGCGTGACCGACCCACGAGCACCAGAGTGCGCCATCATGTAGACGCTGTTTGGCTCTTGCACCGCACCGTTCTCGTCTTTTTCCTCTGACGAAATCGTGCCCATCATTGCGTCAGTAACCTGATCGTTACATTTCGACCAGGCATCGACCACTTTGTTGTACTTCTCACCTTGGGTAATCAGGCCGTCCATATATTGCTGTTCAAAGCCTTTGACCTGGTCGCGGGTTTCTTCCACGATGCCCCACTTCTGATCAGGGATCACCATGTCGTCTTTGCCGAACGAAATCCCGGCCTTAAACGCCTCTCGGAAGCCCATGGACATGATCTGGTCGCAGAAAATGACGCTCTCTTTCTGACCGCAATAGCGATAAACGGTGTCGATCACGTTCTGCACTTCTTTCTTGCGCAGAAGCTTATTGGCCAGCTCAAACGGAGCCTTAACATTCAGCGGCAGAAGCGAGCCGATTTTGACGCGACCGGGGGTCGTTTCAAAAAGCTGCATGACCTCGTTGCCTTCTTCGTCGATTTGAGGAAGGCGGGCCTGGATCTTGGCGTGAAGGTGCACCTCACCTGAGTCGAGCGCGTGCTCAACCTCTTGTGCAGACGAGAAGACCATGCCTTCACCCTTCATGCCTTCGCGCATGATCGACGTATAATAGAGGCCCAGAACCATGTCTTGCGATGGAACAATGATCGGCGCACCGTTTGCGGGCGACAGAACATTGTTCGTCGACATCATCAGGACCCGCGCTTCAAGCTGCGCCTCAAGGCTCAGCGGCACATGCACAGCCATCTGGTCGCCGTCGAAGTCGGCGTTAAAGGCCGAACAGACCAGCGGGTGAAGCTGGATCGCTTTGCCTTCGATCAGGACCGGCTCAAACGCCTGAATACCAAGGCGGTGCAGCGTCGGCGCGCGGTTGAGAAGAACGGGGTGCTCGCGGATCACCTCATCGAGGATATCCCAAACCTCCGGGCGCTCTTTTTCCACCAGTTTTTTGGCCTGTTTCACCGTGCTGGACAGGCCCTTGGCCTCCAAGCGGCTGTAAATAAACGGTTTAAACAGCTCCAACGCCATCTTCTTGGGCAAGCCACACTGGTGCAGCTTAAGCTCGGGACCGGTCACAATGACCGAACGACCGGAGAAATCGACGCGCTTACCGAGCAGGTTCTGACGGAAACGGCCTTGCTTGCCTTTGAGCATGTCGGAGAGCGACTTTAAAGGACGTTTGTTGGCACCGGTGATGACCCGGCCACGGCGGCCATTGTCGAAGAGCGCATCAACAGATTCCTGCAACATCCGCTTTTCGTTCCGAACAATGATGTCTGGCGCGCGCAGCTCAATCAGCCGCTTAAGGCGGTTGTTACGGTTGATCACACGGCGGTAGAGATCGTTGAGGTCAGACGTCGCAAAACGACCACCATCGAGTGGCACCAACGGGCGCAGCTCTGGTGGAATGACCGGTACAACAGTCAGCACCATCCACTCCGGGCGGTTGCCGGATTCGATAAAGCTCTCTACCACTTTCAGACGCTTGATGATCTTCTTGGGCTTCAACTCACCAGTGGCCTCGGCCAGATCGGCGCGCAGCTGTTCAGCTTCGGCTTCGAGGTCGATATTGGCGAGCATCTCACGGATCGCCTCGGCGCCGATATTGGCCGTGAAAGCGTCCATGCCATAGGCGTCCTGGGCGTCCATATACTCTTCTTCAGAGAGCATCTGGCCATAGGTCAGATCGGTCAGACCCGGCTCAATAACCACATAGTTCTCGAAGTAAAGCACACGCTCCAGATCACGGAGTGTCATGTCGAGCATGAGGCCAATGCGAGACGGCAGCGATTTCAGAAACCAGATATGCGCGCAAGGAGCGGCAAGCTCGATATGGCCCATCCGCTCACGGCGGACCTTTTGCAGCGTTACTTCCACACCGCATTTCTCGCAGACAACGCCGCGATATTTCATACGCTTATATTTGCCGCAAAGACACTCGTAATCCTTGATCGGGCCAAAGATACGGGCACAGAACAGACCATCACGCTCCGGTTTGAACGTCCGGTAGTTGATGGTTTCCGGCTTTTTGATCTCCCCGTAAGACCAGCTTAAAATACGCTCCGGCGAGGCCAGCGAGACGCGGATCTCGTCGAATACCTTCTGCGGGGCGACTGGGTTAAACGGGTTGTTTGTCAGTTCCTGGTTCATTTTGAATTCCTTGAAAGAGATGCATTGAAAGAGGTTTGGCGGGGGTCAAACCCGCCGTTATTCGTCTTCCTCCGCATCCAGGAGTTCCATATTGAGGCCAAGGCCGCGGACCTCTTTGACGAGAACGTTAAAGCTCTCTGGCACGCCGGCCTCAAAGTTGTCCTCCCCTTTGACGATGCTTTCATAGACCTTGGTCCGTCCAGCCACGTCATCGGATTTGACCGTGAGCATTTCCTGAAGCGTGTAGGCTGCGCCATACGCTTCAAGAGCCCAGACCTCCATCTCACCAAAGCGCTGGCCACCAAACTGCGCCTTACCACCAAGCGGTTGCTGGGTGACGAGGGAGTATGGCCCTGTGGAGCGCGCGTGGATTTTGTCATCCACCAGGTGGTGCAGTTTCAGCAGGTATTTCACACCCACTGTAACCGGACGGGTGAATTGCTCACCTGACCGCCCATCATAGAGGATCGATTGACCGCTTTCATCAAATCCGGCCCGTTTCAGAGCATCATCGACGTCGGACTCCTTGGCACCGTCAAACACAGGCGTTGCAATCGGCACACCGCGCGTGACGTTACCTGCCGCCTCGATCAGGCTTTCCTCGTCCATGTCGGAAATGCCCTCATGATAGACATTCTCGCCATAGGCATGCTCCATCGCCTCGCGCACTGGGGTCAGGTCACCCGTACGGCGGTAATCCTGCAGCGCGTCATCGATTTTGATGCCAAGACCGCGCGCGGCCCAGCCCATGTGCGTCTCAAGGATCTGACCTACGTTCATCCGTGAAGGCACGCCCAATGGGTTGAGGCAGAAATCGACCGGTGTGCCATCCTCAAGAAACGGCATGTCCTCCATCGGAACCACTTTGGAAATCACGCCTTTGTTGCCGTGACGACCGGCCATTTTGTCTCCGGGCTGCAGCTTACGCTTCACCGCGATAAACACTTTGACCATTTTCATCACGCCGGGTGGCAGATCATCGCCACGGCGAACCTTCTCAACCTTGTCTTCAAAACGCGCGTCCAGAGTGCGCTTCTGCGCCTCATACTGATCGTTGAGCGCCTCGACGACCTTGGCGTCTTTCTCGTCCTTTAGCGCCAGCTGCCACCATTGACCTTTGCTCAGCATCTCAAGCAGTTCTTCGGTTATCTCCGAATTGCCTTTGACACCTTTCGGGCCTTTGACCGCGACCTTACCCATGATGAGCGACTTCAGACGGGCATAGATGTTACGGTCAAGGATCGCGAGCTCATCATCACGGTCGCGAGCGAGGCGTTCAACCTCTTCACGCTCGATTTGTAGCGCGCGCTCGTCTTTCTCCACACCGTGGCGGTTAAAGATGCGCACTTCTACGACCGTGCCGTAATCACCGGGCTTCACCCGCAGTGATGTGTCACGCACATCGCTGGCTTTCTCACCAAAGATCGCGCGCAGGAGTTTCTCCTCCGGCGTCATCGGGCTTTCACCCTTCGGTGTGATCTTACCAACGAGAATATCGCCCGGCTGAACATCGGCGCCGATATAAACGATACCCGCCTCATCGAGGTTGCGCAGCGCTTCTTCGCCGACGTTTGGAATATCGCGGGTGATTTCCTCCGGACCGAGTTTCGTGTCACGAGCGGCGACCTCAAACTCCTCAATATGGATCGAGGTGAAGACATCATCACGTGCAACACGTTCGGAGATCAGGATGGAGTCCTCGAAGTTATAGCCATTCCAAGGCATGAACGCGACGAGCACGTTTTTACCAAGCGCCAGCTCACCCAGATCAGTGGATGGACCATCGGCGATCACTTCGCCTTTGGTGACCATATCGCCAACCTTAACCAAGGGCTGCTGATTAATACACGTGTTCTGATTGGATCGCTGGAATTTGCGCATGCGGTAGATGTCAACGCCCGGATCACCAATCTCGAGATCTTCCGTCGCCCGGATAACCACACGCTGTGCATCAACCTGGTCAATCACTCCGGCGCGTTTGGCCAGCACGGCCGCACCAGAGTCGCGCGCAACAACGCCCTCAATCCCGGTACCAACAAGAGGCGCCTCGGAGCGCAGCGTCGGAACCGCCTGACGTTGCATGTTAGAGCCCATCAAGGCGCGGTTCGCGTCGTCATTTTCCAGGAACGGAATGAGCGAGGCCGCAACCGAGACCAGCTGTTTCGGGCTCACGTCAATTAGGTCCACGTTATCAACGGGCGCCAACATGTATTCGCCAGACTGGCGCGTGTTGACCATCTCGTTGACGAATTTACCCTTTTCATCGAGCGACGCATTGGCCTGCGCCACGGTGTGACGCATCTCTTCCGTGGCCGACATGTAGGTCACTTCATCGGTCACCTGCCCGCCTTCAACCTTGCGGTATGGCGTTTCGATGAAGCCGTATTTGTTTACGCGGGCGTAGGTCGCCAGTGAGTTGATCAAACCGATATTCGGCCCTTCCGGCGTTTCAATCGGACACATACGGCCGTAGTGTGTGGCGTGCACGTCGCGAACCTCAAAGCCTGCACGCTCCCGCGTCAGACCACCAGGGCCAAGCGCCGAAAGACGACGTTTGTGCGTCACCTCCGAGAGCGGGTTGGTCTGGTCCATAAACTGGCTGAGCTGGCTTGAGCCAAAGAACTCACGTACCGCCGCCGCAGCGGGCTTCGCGTTGATAAGGTCCTGCGGCATCACCGTGTCGATCTCAACAGAACTCATTCGCTCTTTGATCGCACGTTCCATACGCAATAGACCAACACGATATTGGTTTTCCATCAACTCGCCCACGGAACGGACGCGACGGTTGCCTAGGTGGTCAATATCGTCGACATCGCCCTTGCCATCGCGCAAGTCAACCAGCGCCTTGACGCAGGCGACAATATCCTCACGATCAAGGGTGCGTTGTGTGTCCGGCTTTTCAAGGGCCAGGCGCATGTTCATCTTTACCCGGCCAACCGCAGAAAGATCATAGCGCTCACTGTCAAAGAAAAGCGTGTCAAACAAAGCCGATGCGGCCTCTTCGGTGGGAGGCTCGCCTGGACGCATGACGCGGTAGATATCCATGAGCGCGGTCGCGCGGTTCATGTTTTTATCATTCGCCATTGTGTTGCGCATGTAAGGGCCGACATTGACGTTATCGATGTCGAGCACAGGAATGTCCGTCACACCTGCGTCGAGCAATTCTTGCACGGTGCCGCCGATAACCTCACCATCCTTGTCGTGCTCCAGTGTCAGCTCGTCACCGGCCTCGACGTAAATGGCACCAGTTTCTTCATTGATGATGTCGCGCGCGGCGAACTTACCAACGATCTGGTCAAACGGCACGAGTATCTCGGTGACCTTTCCCTCATCAATCAATTGCTTGACGACGCGAGGCGTGACTTTCTTGCCTGCTTCGGCGATGACTTTGCCCGACTTGGCGTCCACCAGATCGTAGGTAGGACGCGTGCCACGTACTCGATCAGGAAAGAATTTTGTGACCCAGCCTTTTTTCTTTTTCAGTTTAAAATCGACTGTGTCGTAATAAGCGTCACAGATTGCTTCCTGATCAAGACCAAGGGCATAAAGAAGTGTGGTCACTGGCAGTTTGCGACGGCGGTCGATACGGGCGAAAACGATGTCTTTGGCGTCAAACTCAAAATCGAGCCATGAGCCTCGGTAAGGGATAATGCGGCATGCAAAGAGCAGCTTGCCCGAGCTGTGCGTTTTGCCCTTATCATGGTCAAAGAACACACCGGGCGAGCGGTGCATCTGAGATACGATCACACGCTCGGTGCCATTCACGACAAACGTGCCGTTTGGTGTCATTAAAGGCATGTCGCCCATAAACACATCTTGTTCTTTAATGTCTTTGACCGACTTGGCCCCGGTATCTTCATCGACATCAAACACGATCAACCGCAGCGTCACCTTCAAAGGCGCGCTGTAAGTCATGTCACGCGTCATACACTCTTCGACATCGTATTTCGGCTTTTCCAGCTCGTAATTTACGAATTCGAGGACCGCGGTTTCATTAAAGTCTTTGATCGGGAAAACTGATTGAAACACCCCTTTGATACCCTCGCCATCGGCAGGGATCTCGTGATCGCCGGATTTCAAAAAGAGATCATAGGAAGACTTCTGCACCTCAATGAGGTTTGGCATTTCCAGAACTTCGCGGATTTTGCCGTAGTATTTTCTCAAACGTTTTTGGCCAAGAAACGAATTTGCCATGCGGTTTTCGCACTCCATCTTTGTCTATTCGCGCAGCGGGGGGGCGGCCCGTCGCGAACTCTCAAAGATCGAAAAGAGGATCAATCCTTGCGCAATTGCCCTTATTGCGCGCCCGATCACAATCTTTCCAAGAAAGCCGCTGATCCACTAAATAACTGAAATAAAAGAATTCAGCGGCTTTCTGCGAAAGATTAGGAGAATGTTTTGGGTAAGTGCCTGCTCCTGCTTCTTATAATACGCAAAAAGCCGGGCGCGAATCATCGCTCCCAGCGGAGGCCAACACATAGGGTGCACTCAACAAAAGCACAATGGGCCGTGCTAAGAAAAGTCAAATTTTTAAGAAATACGAAGACAGGTGCGCAAGCAGCATCTTGTTCGGCGTCGCTTGCGATGGAAAAGCCGAGACGAGATCAATCCCGCCTCGGCTTTTGAATTTGAAACTGGCATTTGCCAGTCGCGATTACTTGAGCTCGACTTCGGCGCCAGCTGCTTCCAGCTTGCCTTTGATGTCTTCGGCTTCCTCTTTGGAAACCTGCTCTTTTACAGCTTTGCCGCCCGCTTCAACGAGGTCTTTGGCTTCTTTCAGGCCAAGACCAGTGATGCCGCGCACCTCTTTGATGACGTTGATTTTCGAGGCACCTGCAGATTTCAGGATGACGTCGAACTCGGTTTGCTCTTCGCCGCCGCCTGCGCCGCCTGCATCACCACCAGCTGCGCCAGCAACCATAACGGCGCCACCAGCAGCAGGCTCAATGCCATACTCGTCTTTCAGAATTGTTTTCAGTTCTTGTGCTTCGAGAAGCGTCAGACCAACGATCTCTTCAGCCAGTTTTTTCAGATCAGCCATGTTATAGCTCACTTCCGTTTATAAATGTGTTCCAACGTCGCTTGGGTTATCCAAGCTGGTCGTATTGTTGCTGCGTTACGCGGCTTCCGCCTTCTCTTCGATGGTCGAAAGGATGCCCGCGATGTTGCTTGCAGGTGCGCCAAGAGCCCCGGCGATATTCGAAGCCGGTGCGCCAATGCAGCCAGCGATGGAGGCAATAAGCTCCTCGCGGGAAGGCATTTTCGACACGGTTTCGACGCCTTTCGGGTCCAGGTGCTGATCTCCCATGGCACCGCCCAGGATCACAAAATTCTTGTTACCCTTAGCGAAATCCTCGGCCACTTTTGCAGCAGCGACAGGATCGTCAGAGAAGGTCAGCACGGTCATGCCCGTGAGGTAGTCGGCGATGCTTTCGCATGGCTTCCCATCCAGGGCAATCTTGGCGAGCCTATTTTTGGCAACGCGCACAGATGCGTCAGCTTCGCGCGCTCTCGCACGCAGGTCTTGCATCTCAGCAACTGTCAGACCGGCATAGTGGGACACCACTACGACGCCAGAGCTTTCGAAGATCTGGCCGAGTTCCTCAACCACTTTCTCTTTCTGGGCTCTATCCACAGTTTCACTCCAGTTATGGGGATGTTCCCCGGCTCAGTTTTACCAGGTCATATGACCCAGCATTGGGTCCATCGATCGGGCTGAGCCAGACGCGGGAACACTCTTGGAGAGCCGCGTGAAGTCTGGTCGCTTCCCGTCTCAGGCAGGAAATTAAGCCTTGTCAAATCCCAAAGCGCCCACCGTCTTGGACGATATGCAGCACGCCTGAGGAATCAGGCCCTTTGCACGAGACGCGTGTCTAGACGGCGAAACTGCGTTTGCCAAGTGATTTTTGGTCTATTTCGGAGCATCGTTGCGCACCAGCATATGGCGCACGATCAGTGACGCGACGACCATCTCCAACCAGGCGAGCGGCAACGCCACGCTCAGGATCGCAGCTGTGGCGAGGTTCATATTGAACAGACCAAGCCAGAGGATCACGAAAATAGTCATCCAAACAAAGCTACCAGCCAGAAGAGCAGACGTTTTGGACGCGCCCCAGTGCTGCATCCAGAGCCAGGGGATCAGCGTTGCGGACAGAACCAGAATGCTGTCCCAAACGCCCCAAATTACAAACACCGTCAGGTTCATTGGG
Source organism: Pseudomonadota bacterium (assembly GCA_038531775.1). GTDB lineage: Bacteria > Pseudomonadota > Alphaproteobacteria > Rhodobacterales > Rhodobacteraceae > Roseovarius. The sequence continues at coordinate 16,789 of JBCBBI010000034.1, forward strand.
GCGATAGCCGGTAGTTCAGGAAAAGCCTCGCGCATCATGGGCATCACAAAGGCAAAGTATCGGAACACCTCCGAGGCATTGATCCAAAGGACGTTGAGCCCGAGGGCCAGGCAAAATGCGCGCGGCGGCATGATTGGCGCGTACGCTTTTTCGGTGACACTCATCGCAACCTCGCTTCGATCATTTGTAGGGTTTCGTTGACGGCAGCTCGCAAAGGGTCCGCGCTTGGCGTCAAGCGTGACATGGACCAAAGCCCGGTTGCGAAGATCACCAAGCCATCGGCAATTCGCGCCAAGGCCGCATCATCAAGAGCCTTTGTATTGGTATTTTTGAGCGCCTTGGCAAAGGCAAGCTTCAGCCGCGCGTTATGCTGGTGCACTTTGTCATGCACATCGCCATCATGGGGCGCGGTCTCCGTGCTGGCGTTGGCCACAAAACAACCGGGCCCGGGCAAACCGTCCTTTTCAGCCACAGCGATCTGATGCTCAAAATATCCTGCGATTTCGGTAAGCCCGGCTCCGTCAACCTCCACCGCGCGCAATGCCGGTGACACAACTGTCGCCTGATAATGATCGAAACAGCGCAGATAGAGGGCTTTCTTGCCACCAGCCTCCGTGTAGATGCCATGGCGACTAATGCCTGTAGCTTTCACCAGATCGTCAATGGACGTGCCCTCAAAGCCACGATGCCAGAACCGCATCAGCGCTCTTTCATAGAGATCATCCGAACTGAAGGACTTTGGTCGTGCCATAACTTAGAATTTACAGAATGATCGTTCTGCTAAAAGCTCTAATTCTCTGTTGTTCCTTTAACCTCTCTGCCAGGAGCCACCAGGAAAAGTGCTATGATAAGGATCGCCATGCTTAGAGCAAGCCATGCGCTGAGAGGCTCACTGAAAAGAACCGCCCCCCAAACCACGCCGGATATAACCGCAATGTAACCGGCTTGTGAGGCGAAAACAGGGCCGCCCAATTGCATGACTTTAAAGTAAAGCCAAACCTCAATTGCGGTGAGGACAACTAACGCCGAAATGGCCCAATAGGTCGAAAAACCTAAACCAGGGACCGACCAGTCTTCGTGCCAGAAAATACAGATGGGCACCATCATAAACAAGGCACCGATACTCTCTCCAGTAGCAACCTGGTAAGCCTTGTATCCATCCGGCCAAAACCGGGCGATGAATATATGGTACGCCGCATAGCAAAACGGCACGATTAGCGCCGCGAGGAAGGCCGCGCCGAACACCGTTTGCAAACTTGCGACATCTTGTAAAGCCAACGTGGCGACAGAAACAAAACCCAAGGCAATACCAAAAAATTTGCGGGTCGTGATGTTGTCCGTCCTGGCCATTGCTGAAAAGACAAGGGTCATAATAGGCGCCAACGATACGACAAGCGAGAGCACGCTCGCACCTATCCGAGGTGCAGAAAAGAGTTCCAGAAAAAAAGGCAAAACATAGCCGATAAATCCGCAACCTAGGAAAAACAACCAGGTGCTGCGATTAAGGCGGATGCGACCATTAGAAAGCAAACTAAAACCAGTGAAAATGGCAGCATTACCAAGTATCACAAGGCCTGCGATCAGCGTATGGTCAAGACCGGTCAAAGCCGCAAACTTGATGAGCGAAAAATTGAGGCCCCAACATAAGCCCAAGGCAATGATCATGAAAGTTAAGACGAGCTGACGCACTCAAGGTTTCCTGTTGCTTCGAGCAACAGCTTCAACAGCTTTCCAATGCAACGTAAAGCGTCTCGATGAAAAGAGAGAAGTATCTAGAAAAACCTAAATTAGACTCAGCTATACGACCTGCATATCATTTTTTGTGTATTGCGTCTCAAGCGGTATCACGGAATTCATTTAATCGTTTTTGTATAAGCGCGCTGAGGGCATCGGGCGGCAAGGGCTTATAAAAGTGGAAGCCCTGTGCATTAGGGCATTGCAGTCTGCGCAATGCTTTCACCTCTTCTATGGTTTCCATTCCCTCGGCGATCACATCTACACCAAGTCTTTCGCATAGTAGAAGTAGCATCTCCACGATATCTTGAGCCTTCTGCGACAAATGCAAGTTTTGGATAAATGCTCGATCAATCTTTAAAGTCGAGAATGGGAGAACTCGAAGCTGCGAAAAATTCGAAAACCCTGTGCCGAAATCGTCAATGGCTACGCCGCACCCTAGGTCTAGCAGCCGTTGCAATGTCGATTGTGCAGCAGTCTCTTTTGCAATTACGGCGCTTTCCGTAATCTCCAACTTCAAGTGGCAGGCGGGGATGTCATATTGATCCAAGGCAAAACTGACAAGGTCTATAAATTTGCGCTCGACAATATCAATTGCCGATACATTGACCGATACAAAAAATGCGCCATGATTTCCGACGTCCTGCCTCAAATGACGCAAAATAGACACGCCTCATGGATTGCAAATGCCGTAAGTTTTTGAATCGCTCCCATATGTTCTGCGACTGGGATAAATCGTGCCGGAGATATCTGGCCTCTCTGAGGATGTTGCCAACGCATCAGAGCCTCAGCACCAATTATTCCCTCGCTGGCCATGCACACTATTGGTTGAAACAGCATCTTGAACTCGCGGTTCTCAAGCGCTGACAGCAAGTCAGTTTCGATCTTGAGGAGTTCGATCACGTCTTCAGAATTGCGCAATGTGCTCTCGGCCAAAGACACCTGATCCGCCCGCAAAAACGTTTGATTTTCCAAGGTTGCGGAAAAACTTATCGATGTGTCTATGCAAGCCCGCAAAACAGGCTCCAACTTGTTCAGCCGCTCGACAATCTATTCTGCAGCCACTGTGAAAACCCGGCATGGCTGCGTTGCTTCAACTGTGACTGTTCTGGGCTGACCGGTTAAAATAGAAAGCTCACCGATGATCGCACCCGCGCCACGGCGTTCGCGAAAAACTTTGATGCCTTCATGCAAGTTGTAAAGGATCACCTCGCCGGTCTCGATGACATAGCCACAATCATTGGCGTCACCTTCGCGATATAGTATGTCGCCAGGCTCTAGCGTAAGCTCAGAACAATGCGACATAAAAAAACTCCAGCACCAAAGTGCAAAGACATCTGCCGCAAATTCATTAAATTATTTTAAAGGCTGGAATGAAAAAAGCCGCAGATATAAACCTGCGGCTTGTTCTAAATCACAAGACTGATGGTCACTCAGTGATAGCATTATCGATGGCAATACTAACGCCAGGGCCCATAGTAGAGCTTAGAGCGATTTTTTTCATATAACCGCCTTTGGCCCCCGATGGTTTGGCTTTCTGTACCGCATCAACAAAAGCGCGCACATTCTCGACGAGCTTTGCCTCATCAAACGATGCTTTACCGATACCCGCGTGAACGACGCCGGCTTTTTCGACTTTGAATTGCACTTCGCCACCTTTGGCAGCCTTCACAGCATCCGCGACGTCCATCGTCACTGTGCCAACCTTTGGGTTGGGCATCAGGTTACGAGGGCCAAGCACCTTACCAAGACGACCAACAATTGGCATCATGTCAGGCGTAGCTATACAGCGATCAAACTCGATGGTGCCGCCTTGTACGGTTTCCATCAGATCTTCTGCGCCTACGATGTCGGCACCTGCTGCTTTTGCTTCATCAGCTTTTGCATCGCGGGCAAAGACAGCAACGCGTACGGTTTTACCGGTGCCGTTGGGCAAGCCGACCACACCGCGTACCATCTGATCAGCGTGGCGCGGGTCGACGCCGAGGTTCACGGCGATCTCTACGGTTTCATCAAATTTTGCGTTCGCATTGGACTTCACCAAAGCGACAGCTTCTTCAACGGTTACATTGTCTTTGCCGGCGAAAGCTTCGCGCGCGGCTTTGGTGCGTTTTCCAAGCTTTGCCATTTTACTTCACCTCGATGCCCATGGAACGTGCGCTACCTTGGATGATTTTCATCGCGGCTTCGACGTCGTTTGCGTTTAAGTCTTTCCACTTCGCTTCAGCGATTTCGCGTACTTGCTTGGCGGAGACAGTCGCAACTGTTTCACGGCCAGGGTTAGTCGCACCGGATTTCAGCTTCGCGGCTTTGCGAAGGTAGTAGGACGCGGGCGGCGTTTTAATGTCCATCTCAAAGGACTTATCCTGGTAATAGGTGATCACCGTTGGGCATGGAGCGCCTGGCTCCATATCCTGGGTCTTGGCATTGAACGCTTTGCAGAATTCCATGATGTTGATGCCGCGCTGACCCAATGCTGGCCCAACTGGGGGCGACGGGTTCGCTTGTCCGGCAGGCACTTGAAGTTTCATCGTGCCAGCAAGTTTCTTGGCCATTTGGCCTCTCCTTTTGCAACGACGTCCGGGCGCGCCCTTCGGTCTTTTGTTGTGTGGTTCGGTACGCACGTCGCGACGAGCGCGCCTCCCACTCGGATTTCTAGTCCGTAAGTGACGCGCGGATACATGCACCCACGCTTCTTTACAAGAGCTTTGATGGAACAATTCGCAATTTCACCTGGGCGTGGTCGTGCTAAGGAAACGCTTGTTTCTTGCTCAAATTTATTGAGTAGCGCGAGCAAGTAAGGCGATATGATCTGGCCTTAAATCTTAAGGTCCCTTCTATATCTACCCGGCGTAACCCCAATGTGGTGAGCGAAGGTGGTCGCCATATGTGACTGGCTGGAAAATCCACACGAGTAAGCAATTTCCGCAAGAGAAAGATTTTCGTCCGCCAACAAAACGCAAGCGCGATCAACGCGGCGCCTGATAATATATTGCCTAGGCGACTGTCCTGTTTGTTCTTTGAAAAGGCGAGAGAACATAAAGATATCCAAGCCAACGAGTGCGGCCAGATCCGACACGGAAATGTCGGCTTCCAGATTGTCCTCGATATACTCCTTAACCTGCTGAATACTGATATTTTTGCCATAGACTTTTTCATTTCCAAATGTGGGCGTAGAAAAGTACCGAAACAGCTCAACTGCCATTTGAATTGTAAAGGCCTCTGAGGACAGGCGTGAGCTTGCATCTTCTGCGGTAAAGTCGCGGTAGATTTGTCGAATGATATAAGAAAGTCTGGGCGCGTTTAGATTAGCGCAAGGTTCAAGCTTTTCGGAGATGTTCCTAGAACCCCAGCTCTCCGCAAGTTTCGAGACATAGCCCGCGTCGATCGAAACTACT
>JBCBBI010000035.1:0-18842 GCA_038531775.1 Pseudomonadota bacterium
GCATTGCAACATTGGCACGATTGGGCATGTTGCAATGCGGCTTGCTGCGGTCAAACTTTTCCTTTGCCATGGAGGCCTCCTTATCTTTCGGATGGTGGGTGCGGCGAGGTGCTTCCCGCCACCCGGTTTATGCGTATTTCGCTTGAATTTCCTCGCTGATATTCGCCGGAACCGGCTCATAGTGCGAGAATTGCATGGTGAACTGGGCGCGGCCCGAGGACATCGAGCGCAGCGTGTTGATGTAGCCGAACATATTGGCAAGCGGTACGTTTGAGTTGATCGCAATCGCATTGCCGCGTGGCTCTTGACCCGAAACCTGTCCGCGACGGGATGTCAGATCGCCGATGATGCCACCGGTGTAGTCTTCCGGTGTGACAACCTCGACCTTCATGATCGGCTCAAGCAGTTTCGCGCCGGCCTTTTTCAGGCCTTCGCGCATGCCCATACGAGCGGCGATTTCGAACGCCATAACAGACGAGTCCACATCGTGGAACTTTCCGTCGATCAGCGCCACTTTGAAATCGATCACAGGGAAGCCGGCCAGTGGTCCACTATCCATGACGCTCTCGATGCCCTTCTCGACGCCCGGAATGTACTCTTTCGGGATCGCACCACCGACGATGCGGCTTTCAAAAGAATAGCCTTCGCCCGGCTCAGTCGGCGTGATGATCATCTTGACCTCAGCATACTGACCGGATCCGCCCGACTGTTTCTTGTGCGTGTAGGTGTGCTCTACTTCATGACCAATGGTCTCACGATAGGCCACCTGCGGCGCGCCAATATTGGCTTCAACCTTGAACTCACGCTTCAGGCGGTCCACGAGGATATCGAGGTGAAGCTCGCCCATGCCTTTCATGATGGTCTGACCGCTTTCAAGATCGGTCTCCACACGGAAGGATGGATCTTCTGCTGCAAGACGCTGCAGACCCTGAGACATTTTCTCCTGGTCGTTCTTGGTTTTCGGCTCAACCGCAATCTCGATGACCGGATCGGGGAAGGTCATGGTTTCGAGTACTACAGGCTCTTTCTGATCACAGAGCGTGTCGCCTGTTGTGGTGTCTTTCAGACCGGCAAGCGCAATGATGTCACCGGCAAATGCCTCATCGATCTCGTCACGCTTGATCGAGTGCATCATCATCATACGGCCGATGCGCTCTTTTTTACCTTTGGTGGAGTTCAGAACCGTGTCGCCTTTGTTCATCGTACCGGAGTAGATGCGCGTGAAGGTCAGCGAACCCACGAACGGATCGTTCATGATTTTGAATGCCAGGCCCGAGAATGGCATGCCGTCGTCTGCACGGCGTGCGATATTGCGCTCTTCGGTCTCGTCACCTGGCGCAAAGCCCATATAGTCAACCACGTCAAGCGGGCTCGGCAGATAGTCAATCACAGCATTGAGCAGCGGCTGCACGCCTTTGTTTTTAAACGCTGAGCCACCAAGAACCGGCACGAAATTCAGCGCCAGAGTGCCCTTGCGAAGCAGTTTGCGAAGGGTTGGGATATCTGGCTCATTACCTTCGAGGTATTCCATCATGGCATCGTCGTCTTCCTCGACGGCCGCTTCGACCATCTTGCCGCGCCACTCATCAGCCATGTCTTTAAGCTCGTCGCGAATAGGTGCCTTGACCCAGGATGCACCTAGGTCTTCACCTTGCCAGAGCCACTCTTCCATAGTCACAAGATCAACCAAACCCTCGAGGTTGCTTTCTGAACCGATCGGAATACCGACGGGCACAGGGCGCGCGCCGGTGCGCTCCTCTATCATCTTCACGCAGTTGAAGAAGTCCGCACCAATCTTGTCCATCTTGTTGACGAACACCATCCGAGGCACCTTGTAGCGGTCGGCCTGCCGCCAAACGGTCTCTGTTTGCGGCTCAACGCCCGCATTACCATCAAGCACGCAAACCGCGCCATCCAGAACCGCCAGAGAACGCTCAACCTCAATAGTGAAATCCACGTGGCCCGGCGTATCGATTATGTTTAGTCGGTGCTTCGGCGTGTCAGCTGTAGCGCCGTCCTCGGTACGCTCCCAGAACGTGGTTGTGGCGGCAGACGTGATTGTAATGCCGCGCTCTTGCTCTTGCTCCATCCAGTCCATGGTGGCCGCGCCATCATGAACTTCGCCAATGTTATGCTCTTTACCTGTGTAGTACAGAATGCGTTCAGAGCATGTGGTCTTACCGGCGTCGATATGCGCCATGATGCCAAAGTTGCGGTAGAGCTCGAGCGGGAATTCGCGTGCCATGATTTTAGCCTCTAAAGGGTTTACCAGCGATAATGCGAGAAGGCCTTATTGGCCTCTGCCATTTTGTGCGTGTCTTCGCGTTTCTTTACGGCGGAACCGCGCGAGTTCACCGCATCCAGAAGCTCGCCTGCAAGGCGCTCTTCCATAGTGTTTTCGTTGCGGCCACGGCTAGCGGTAATCAACCAGCGGATTGCAAGCGCTTCGCGACGCTCTGGGCGGACCTCAACAGGTACCTGATATGTGGCACCACCGACCCGGCGTGAACGCACCTCAACGGCCGGTTTGATATTGTCCAACGCTTCGTGGAAAATCTCCACTGGTGCGCGTTTTACTTTGTCTTCGACCCGGTCGAGCGCGTTATAGACGATACGCTCAGCGACGGATTTCTTCCCGTCGATCATCAGGTTGTTCATGAACTTGGTCAGCACGACATCGCCATATTTGGCGTCGGGCAGAACTTCGCGTTTTTCAGCAGCGTGGCGACGAGACATCTTTTCTTCCTCTTACTTAGGACGCTTGGCGCCGTATTTCGAACGACGCTGCTTACGATCTTTGACGCCCTGGGTATCCAGAACACCGCGAAGGATGTGATAGCGAACACCTGGAAGGTCTTTCACCCGGCCACCACGGATCAGAACCACGGAGTGTTCCTGGAGGTTGTGGCTCTCACCGGGGATATAGCTGATAACCTCAAAGCCGTTGGTCAAACGCACCTTGGCCACTTTCCGCATCGCCGAGTTCGGCTTTTTCGGAGTGGTCGTGTAGACGCGTGTGCATACGCCGCGTTTTTGCGGGCAACCCTGCAGGTGCAAGGATTTGGTGGTTCTGACTTTGGGCTGCCGCGGTTTGCGGATCAGCTGTTGGATCGTCGGCATTGGGTCTCTTTCCCCGCTTCTCAACTCATGTCATGCACGAGATGGTCCCGTGCGGTTCTAAATTCCTGCGCTTGGCGATGGCCCAATGCGCAAATGCCGCAACCGTTCCCATTCCGAGGCGAACGACGCGGCGGTTTCTCCAGAGGATCGGAGCCATAGGGGCCCGGATCATGTCCACTACAATTCTGATGTCGAACGCGGAGCACCCCGCTTCGAGATGAGCGGCGTATAGGAGGATCGGGAATCGTTGTCAACAGCACTGCTAGATTGCTCTCAAAATCTGCTGTTAAAACACCTCCATCAACCCGCCGAGTCCGCAGCAGTCGTTTTGAAGCGAAATCCTGTTCTTATAACCTCAAGCTAAGAACGGGAGCCTTAAGCAATCATTCGGTAAGAACAATGCTTTCATCACTGCCAATTCCGATTGCTCCGGTTCGGCGCATTCGCTGGGTCATTTTCTTTTGCTATGTCTTTAATCTAGTCAAAAGAACCTAAATGTTCTTTCGTCTAAAAAGACCAAAGCTTCCAAGGGCAAGCGGGAGCATAAGTATTGCTGCCGGAAGTGGAACAGCCGGAGGCGTGCCAAAGGCAAAGTCAACGTCGAAGAACTGCTCGTTAAACAGTATGGAAAGGTCGTCAGAAAGAATCTGAAATCGGATTTGGTCCACTTCCTGGAAACCTTGACCCAAGTCCTGGATCGTAAAAAACACTGTCTCTGTTCCGGTACCGGTAAAGATTCCCGATGGAGAGGCAGAGAACGCCGAAGACAGTACCCCGTCATTGAAAGGACGTGCGAAGATACGGCCGCTGAGGCCCATCATGTCGTAGTCAAATGTGACGTCTACCCCGTCTCCAAAGCCCAGACTAACCGGCGACATTGGGTTGGTTGTTACGTTCGATACGGATGCCGCCATGGCGGCGACAGATGAAAGGCATAGCGCAGTAGCGCAAAAAAACATTCTGAGCATAAATATTTTTCTTTAAGATTCTTGACAAAAATACGCTTAAAAAAAATGTCAGCGGGGAGAAGATAACATTTCAGCCGCCTTGCGTCAAAGCACGCAACCGGTCGATCAACAAAAACGCTGAGAAAACACGACCACATTAATAGCTGCAACGCTTGTAAAAAGACCGCCGTGTCATACTGACTTTTTGGACGACGCTATGAGCGTCCATCGGCAAAAGGCATAGCATCAGGATCCTGACCACTTCAGTTTTGATATCAGCTTGTGTGGCACCTTATAAGTCGTGATAAGCGGCGAGTAAGAACACTGCTGTTCGTTTTCAGCAGCGTCAACACATGCCGCAAGCTTATCCTACATTATAAGTCGGGTGGCGAACTAACAGTTACTTTGGCTAGGATTTGTCGAAAAGCTCGGCGATTTTTTTCGAACGATCCACATCGTGGAAATCTAAAATAAGCATTTGCGAAATCAAATCGCCTGCTTACGAGTGGGTGGCGCAACACTTCGCGAAAAATACCGCATCTTGAAGGGTGTCTTTTTCGTGCCACGTGGTCATAATGAAATGGGCATCGGGGATATCGGCGTAATCGAAGGCCTTTAGACTGGCTTGATCTACACTTTCATCCCACAGACCACAGTCAATACCCCACGCCATCATATACAGACATCCGCTCGCCACCAATTGCTCGCTAACCGCTTGGCGCAAATCGTCATCAATCTCGCGTTCGATCAGAACCAAACACCGAAACGCATCCAGATGCTCCGGGATCAGCACTGCACTAAGTGGTGGCACACAAAGATATGCAAGATCGACCTTACTCATGTGTGCCAATCCGGGTTACATCAAACCACGAATAGTTTCGACCAGCTCGGAGTTGATCGCACGCGGGCCCGTGTCGAGGCGGTTCTTATGGCGGCGCTCGCCGGGGATGCGGACGCCGTCCAGTCCCGCGAGGCGCGCGACAAACCCTTCGGCATGCTCAGCCCATCCGCTTCCAGCGATCATCTCAGGAGATAAAGCGATGACCATCTCGCCCCCGCGTGGCGGGCCGCCATCCTTGTTGTCATTCTCTGCCGCCTCAAAGCTGAACGCTTCACCCGTGAGCCCCGCCGCTAAAAGCTCCACCATCATCGCAATCGCCGAGCCTTTGTAGCCACCAAAGGGCAGGATCACGCCTCCATTTGCGATCTTGGAAGGATTGGTCGTCTGCTCGCCATCCGCATCTAGGCCGGTGCCAAGCGGAACAGATTTACCATCACGCGCAGCGATCTGGATGTCGCCCATCGCCATCGAGGCTGTGGCCATATCATAGCAAACCGGGGTCTTGCCCGGTCGCGGCCAAGCGAAGGACATCGGGTTGGTTCCGAAGAGCTTTTCAGTCGATCCCGCAGGTGCGACTGCAGGCATATAAGCGGTGCAGGCAATACCCGCGAGACCGCGCTCCGCAAGATATTCAGTTTCCGGCCAAAGTGCCGCGAAGTGGTGGATGTTGGTAAGGGACAAAACCGCGGCGCCAGTTTCTTCCGCAGCCTCGACAAGAGCTGGCAATCCCCGCGCCTGCGCCAACGGAGCAAAGCACCCGCCACCGTCGACATGCACCACAGCCGTAGATTTACGGGTGACAACCGGATCGGCTTTGCCGTCAACCTTGCCACTGCGCAGCGCTTTTACATATCCAGGCGCGCGGAAAAGACCGTGCGAGTGTGAACCATCACGCTCTGCCCGCGTCATGATATCGGCAAGCGCTTGGGCATTGGCCGCGTCACAGCCATTGACCGTCATGACGTTAAATGCAAGATCGTAAATCTGAGCGAGGGTCAGTTCTGTCGTCATCATGGTTCGTCCTTGTCTTGGCAATAGTCTTTTGGCCAAACCATGGATTTGTAAAGACCGCTCAAAACAGATCTATTCGGCATGCAGCTCTGCGACAGCTTTCAGTACGCGTCGGCCGCCGGAAATTTTGCTTTGAATGCCGCCTCACCTTGCTTGGTAAAATGCACAACACGGCTATCGCTAAGACGCTTTGCCCAACCAAGTTCTTCAAACCGGGCAAGCAGCGCTCGCCCCAAACTGCCCGCCAGATGGGAGCGACGCGCGCTCCAATCAAGGCATTCCCGGCAGAGCTTTGGCCGCGCACGGCGCAGCGTTTCAAGATCGATTTGTAGGCCGCGCATCAGGGCGTCACCGCTCTCTGTCAGATCGAGACCGGCGCGGGTCATGTGCAAATGACCATGCGCAATCAGGCTATCAAACATCCAGGTGCCAAGTTCGCCAGCCAGATGATTGTAGCAAACTCTGGCCTTGCGCAGTTCTGGATCTTTCGGGCCGGTTCGTGCGCGCGTATGGCCAGTGCCCGCAGCAATGCCCATAAGCGTTTCAAGCAGGTGCGCGACCTCATCAGAGGCGAGAGCATAATAACGATGTCTGCCCTGTTTATTGCGCGTGATAAGGCCGCCATCCGTAAGCCGGGACAGATGCGCACTTGCAGTTTGTGCAGTAACGCCGGCCTCATGAGCGAGCTCCGTCGCAGTCAGGGCCTTGCCTGTCATCAATGCCGTGAGCATGTTCGCGCGCGCAGGATCTCCGATCATCGAGGCGATGCCTGCAATATCTGGACCTTCTTTCATACTTCGACGCTAAACGAAGCATCGAAGACGGTCAAACCGGTAACCTTATGTTCGAGGATTAAGGAGACCAGCATGGATTCAAATATCAACCGTTCATTTGAACTTTCTCTTCTTTGCCTTTTGGCATTGCTCTGGGGCTCTTCTTATCTCTTCGCCAAAGTCGCACTAGCGGAGGTGCCACCGCTTAGCCTCGTGGCGGTACGTGTTTCGGTGGCAGCTGTGTTTTTGCTGATTGTTATGGCCGCAAAGCAAGATCGCTTGCCCAGAGACAAGCACACATGGGCGCGGCTTGGGTTGCAGTCTGTATTCATCGGTTTCGGATCGTGGACCATTCTGGCCTGGGGGCAGCAATTCGTCGATGCTGGGCTGGCGAGCGTGTTAAATTCAACTTCGCCGATCTTTGTCGTTCTTATCACCGCACTCATCACCCGACACGAGCATCTTGGCCTGCGCAAAATCGCAGGCGCGATCCTAGGGCTAGCCGGTGTTGCGCTGATCATCGGGCTTGATGTCCTTAGCGGGCTGGGACAGCAGGTGGCAGGTCAACTTGCTTGCCTGATCGCAGCCGCACTTTATGGAGCGGCCGCGATCAACGGAAAACGCTTTAGTCATTTAAGCAGCACGACGACGGCAGCAGGTACAATGATTTGGTCAACCGCAATTCTTATTCCAGCCGCATTCATTTTGGAGGATCCACTTTCTCTAACGCCTGAACCAAGAGCGATCTTTGCAATGCTGATGCTTTCGGTCTTCTGCACTGGCGTTGCGCTCCTTCTGTATTTCAGGCTTGTCCGCACACTTGGCTCTCTTGGCGCCGCAAGTCAGGCTTATCTACGCGCAGGTGTTGGCCTCTGTCTCGGCATTTTGGTTCTTGGAGAGCAAATCTCGTTGTCGTCATTAGTAGGGCTTTTGGCCGCGATTGCGGGCGTCATGGCGATCAACTGGCCCGTGAACGCGCATCGCGGTAAAGCGTAAAGAGCCCGCTGGCGACGACGGTTGTTGCACCAGCCAAGGTTACGGCATCAGGCCATTCGTCGAAGATCACCAAGCCGAGCAGCATCGCCCAAAGCAAACCGGTGTATCGGAACGGTGCAACAAAGGAAATCTCACCGACCCGCATGACCATGATCGAGAAAAGGTAAGCCGCTACCATAAGAACCGCTGCTGCGATCGTTAGGCCAAATATTTGGCTAGTTACCGGCGACCACGGAGAGGCCATAGACAGAGCGCCAAAGACCAGGGTGATAAAAAGCGCGTTTGCAAAAACCACCAGTACCGAGGGAACGGACGACGAAAGCTTGCGTGTTGCGAGGTCGCGTACTGTAACGCTAATCACAGCAGCAATAGCGTAGAGAGAATATGCGTTGAAATCTGCTGCACCAGGCCGAATGATCAGCAAAACACCGATCAAACCAATGAAAATAGCTGTCATCCGACGCCATCCCACCGGCTCACCAAGAAAAACCGCAGCCGCCAAGGTAATCGTCAGTGGCAATGCCTGTAGGATAGCGGTGACATTCGCAATCGGCATATTAAATAGAGCTGTCAGAAAGAAATATGTGGCGACGGCCTCAGCCAACGTGCGCAAAACAACCCAGCCCTGATCTTGCCACTCAATGCGGGCTCGGAAATGCCCCATGCGCCAGACCACCACGCCAATAGCGCATGTGGTGATCACGCCGCGCATAAAGATGAGCTGAAACAATGGCACCTGCCCTGACATCAGCTTCATCAACGCATCATTGAGCGTGAAGGCCGCCATAGACGCGATCATCAGGAGCGCAGCATAGGTATTATCGGAAAGGGGCATGGGATCGCCCTATTTCGGTTTGAGCATGCCGGCGAGCTTACTATGCAAGACCTGATTTGCCAGGATCACACCGTTAAGCTTTGGCTCCGGGTTGTTAAACCGCAGCGGTTCACCGTTTCGATCAGATATCACTGCGCCGGCCTCACGCGCGATCAGATCACCGGCCGCAATGTCCCACTCCCAAGTTTTGCGTAAGGTCAGCATTGCGTCAAAACGACCCTCAGCAATTAAAGCCAATCGATACGCTAGAGACGGTCGGTAGCTGCGTTTGATGTCAGGCGCTTTTGAACGCCAATGATCTTCGTCGAGTACGGGTCGCGCCGCAAGCACATCCGCGCCCGAAAGTTCCACCTGCGTTCCAGTTTGAATGGGAACTTGATTAAGCGTAGCACCCTGCCCTTTGGCCGCACCATAAAGCTTGTCTCGCATGGGAAGGTAGATCACAGCAGCGGTCACTTCGCCCTTATGTGCAACAGCAAGTGCATGCGCCCAGGTGTTCGACCCTTCGATAAAGCTTCGGGTGCCATCAATAGGATCAATAATAAAGACAGTATCACGATCCAGTCTTGTCCGCGAGTCTTCGGTCTCCTCGGAAAGCCAGCCATATTCTGGCCGCGCCGATCGCAACTGCTCTTTCAAAAGTGCGTTCACGGCGAGATCTACCTCTGTTACCGGACCCGCGCCATCGGGCTTTTCCCATTTGTGCGCCTCCTGGCCTGAAAACTGGCTCGAAAGCTCGCCTGCCGCACGGGCAGCTTCGATCAAAAGCGCCAGATCACTCGCCGGCAAGCGTCATCCCCTCGATGAGCAGTGACGGCACGACGCGGGAAACCCAGTCACGCGCATCATTGGCTGGCGTCATCCGCAAGAGCATTTCCGGCAAAGACCCCGCAATTGTGCATTCCTGCACCGGATAGGTGATTTCGCCGTTTTGCACCCAGAAGCCCGATGCCCCGCGGGAATAATCGCCCGTGTTAGGATTTATTGTAGAGCCAATCATAGAGGTCACAAGAAGCCCTGTACCCATATCTTTGAGCAACTCGTCTCGAGACGCAGCACCAGAGCTAAGCCGCGCGTTCCCGGCACCCGGAGACGGTGGTGCAGTCGTGCCCCGTTGAGCGTTTCCCGTGGATGCCATAGAAAGTTTACGGCCATTTGCGAGATCCAGTAGCCAACCCTGCAAAACGCCATCCTCGACGATTGCTCTTGGGCGGGTTGGAAGCCCTTCAGCGTCAAACGGTCGAGAGCCTGAAACACGTGGCCTATGCGGTTCTTCCACCAAAGACACGCCTTTGGGAAGAACCGGCTCTCCCATTTTGCCTAACAGCCATGAAGACCCGCGAGCAATAGAGGCGCCGTTCGCGGCCCCCAGCAGATGACCAATCAAGGTTGAAGAAACCCGCTCGTCAAACAGCACCGGATAGGTGCCGGTCGGAGGCCTTCGCGCATCCAGCATTGAAACCGCTCTTTTTCCTGCTTTCGCGCCAATTTCTTGCGGGCTTCGCAAGTCGGAGGCGAAAACACGCGCGTCCCCGTCATAATCACGCTGCATCGACGCGCCTTCGCCTGCAATCGCAACACAAGAGAGCGATGATTGCGTGCGCAGGTAATCACCGCGAAAACCATTACTAGCCGCGATACGAATATGTCTGCGAACATGCTCCGCAGTGGTTGACGATGCCATCCTGACCCCTGGCACGGCAAGCGCTGCTGCTTCCGCTTCCAGAGCCCGGTGTTGAAGCTCGGTTGGCGAAGGCTCAGGCGATGGATCGGCAAGCTCTAAAGCAGCAATATCTCCATTCTGTGCGAGCTGATTTGTCTCTGCCAAACCGATACTTGCATCCTCAGGCGCAGCAGCGGCCATCGCGACAGCACGCTCTGCCAAAGCAGAAATCGTATCGGGACGCACATTTGTCGCCGATACGCAGGCCTGCTTTTGACCGACAAAAACACGAAGGCCTATGTCAATGCTCTCTGACCGCTCCGCCTGTTCTAGCGCGCCTGCACGGATATCAATGGTATGAGCGCTCGCGTTAATCGCCAAGGCATCAGCGGCATCTGCGCCTGCCTTTTGCGCTGCCACCAATAACTGTTCTGTCAAACCATCAGGCGATGATGCCATATCTGTCTCCGCGCATGCGTGCCTGAGCTAACCCGTCGCTCGAGCAGCTGCAATGCGTAAAAATAACTGACGTTTAGCGAAGAGCTCTTTCTTGGTTATCGCAAGCGTTGACCATTGGCCAAAACCTGACCGTCGGGCCGCACCTCTATTTTCGAGGTGAGGCTGTCTGCCTCGGTTCCTGGAACCGTAAAAAGACCAAGCATCAGGCGTGCTCCAGTAGCTTGTTCTTCCGGCACAAGGCCCATTGCTACAAGCTTATCCAAAAGACCATTGCCGCCGACCAAAGAAAGATCAATCGCACCGTCGGGCGCAGGGAACCCGGAGAAAGTGCTTAGGTCTTCGTTATTGAAAGTGAAAGCACCTTCACCCATGAGCTCGGCACCGGCGACGCTTACTTGCAGTCCATCCACCTTCAGCGAATTCAGCTCTCCTGGCAGTTCGCCAGACTGTTCCATGCTCGCCATCTCTTCCGCATCAAGCAAATTGAGCAATAGCTTGGCGGTTCCAGACAGATTGAGAGCAATAGTGGCCGGATCACGTGGCAGCTGCTCACCCGCATCAAACAGCGACCAAAGCAAGTCGGACATGGTAAAGTCCGCAAGTTTCAAACCAAATGCAAAATCCTGTTCTTCATCGCTACTGGAGATCGGCATGGTAATGTTGAATCCCGCATCTCCCATTGCAAATTCGACTGGAAGCGGAAATTCACCGCCTTGCATAAATACTTTCGTGGCCGCAGAGGTTGCACCGTACTTGATGCCATCAGCAGACATTGAGATGTCAAATGTGCCCATCTCAGACGTAGTTTCGCCCTTGACCGTTTCACCCTCTTCTTCGAATTCGATGTTGGCACTGCTGCTTTGGAAAGCCAACTTAGCAACAATGTCGAAGCCATTTTCGAGCGCCAAGGCCATGTTGGTCGCGTCGACTTCAGGCGGAAGGGCTGATGTGCCAGAGCCGCTGAGACCGTTGATTGCACCTTGGACATTAAATCGACCGCCGGTTTCAGGGTCAGTTATATCAAAGATGTAACTTATGGCGTCAGCCACAAGTTGTTGCTCGGTTTCACGAACCTCGCCTACTTTCATCGTGGTTGTTCCAGCCAGATTGGCCATACCAACTTCGATCTCACCCAGGTCAATTCCCACGCCATTAACGACAATCTCGTTCACGCGCATGAGTAGTTCGGAGGCGGTGTAGTTATAGCTTAAGTCATTTGGCTCACCGGTCGCTGTCATCAATAAGCCGGTGTTGGTATATTCCATATTCACAGACACAGTATCCTCACCGGGAGGGGCAACGCGCATCGACATAGGCAGGGTCTGTGGGATTGAGATGCTCACTGATCCATCGTCGTTGCTGGTGAAGCTCAGTTCCCCAATGACCACATCGACATCGCCTTCTTCCTCAGATATCGGGATAGCCATATTTAGCTCAGAAATAGTCAAAGTATTCCCAGACTGGCTTTCCTGCGCCTCAATCGTGTAGCCTGAGCTGGTCAAATACCCTTTGAAATCTGCCCAGACATCTGCGGCTGTTAGCTCCGCATGGGCGACACCCGCAAATGAAAAAATGCAAAAAGTTCCAAAACCTACCGGTTTAAGGTATCGGCAAACAAAGCCTGACATCGAAATTCCTTTCCAAAGAACATAACATCTGTAGCTTCTGCTGTTGGCGCGTCAGGGTCAATAGCAACAGGCATAAAGCGGCGTTTTTAAGGTGCTTTTCCTTCGCATAAACATGGACCTTGTGATCATGTGAGGTTACCCCCCATACAAGATGTAAATCGAGGAAGAAAAAATGAATATGGATGGCAAAACCGCGCTCATAACCGGCGCCAGTCGCGGCATAGGTGAGGCCGCTGCGCGCCGGTTTGCAGCAGCTGGCGCGAACCTCGTGCTCGCCGCCCGCAGCACTCGCGAGATAGAGCGCATTGCTGAGGAAATCGGTGCACGCGCAATGGCCGTCACCTGTGATGTGAGCAACTATGCGGATGTCCAGCTCGCCGTCGGTTCAGCAATTGAGAATTTTGGCGCTTTGGATGTATTGATCGGCAATGCTGGTGTAATTGAGCCAGTGGCGCATCTTACGGCTGCAGATCCAGAGACCTGGGGTAAGGTGATCGACATCAACATGAAGGGTATTTTCCATGGCATGCATGCAGCAATACCTGTCATGCAACAAGCAGGAGCTGGGACAATCATCACCATAAGTTCTGGCGCAGCGTACAGCGCCCTCGAAGGCTGGAGCCATTACTGTAGCTCAAAAGCAGGAGCACTCATGTTGACCCGCGCCGCGGACAAGGAAAACCGCGGTAAAGGCATCCGCGTGCTTGGACTGTCCCCCGGTACGGTCGCCACACAGATGCAACGTGAAATCAAGGCAAGCGGTATAAATCCTGTTAGCGCTCTCGAGTGGGAAGACCATATCCCACCTGAATGGCCAGCGGAGGCGCTTCTCTGGATGTGTGGCTCAGAGGCCGATGAATATCTGGGCACAGATATAAGCCTGCGGGACGAAGACATACGCCGTCGGATTGGCCTGATATGATCAACTTGGACAAAAGCGAAGACGGGCTTTGGGTCGTCACACTTGATCGTGCGGACAAGGCGAACGCACTTACCCGGGATATGTTGGTTGAATTGGCTGACATCGCTGAGGCGGCCCAAGAGGCGCGCGTTTTGGTTATAACCGGCGCAGGCAAAGTTTTTTCCGCCGGCATGGATTTAGAGGCGGCAAAATCAGGCCTGCCGACCGATCCTGTCTGGGAACGCCTTTCGTCTGCTATTGCGACGTTGCCCGGTTTGAGCATCGCGGCCTTGAATGGCACGGTCGCCGGCGGTGCTATTGGCATGGTGCTAGCGTGTGACCTCCGAATTGCGGTGGCAGGAACAAAAGTTTTCTACCCGGTCATGAAACTTGGGTTTTTGCCACAGCCATCCGATCCGTCACGGCTTGTACGGCTAATTGGACCATCTCGCGCCAAAATGATCCTTATGACCGGAGAAAAGATCGAAACTGAAAAAGCACATGAATGGGGGTTGATCGACCGGATTGTTGGGCGTGAAATGCTGCTCGAAGAGGCCCAGAGGCTTGCCGAGCACACGCTCGGCGCAACACCCGAACACGCCGCGGGGATAAAGGCGCTCTGTGGGACTTAGTCGCAAACGAAATTTTGAATTTTCCTAGCAAAAATTTTCTGAAATTCTTTTCATCGCTTGCGTCGTTTTCCGGAGGTCTTAGAGTGAAAGCCTGGCGGACGCTTTGAGACCCATTTGATAAACTTGGCAAGCCGTGGGTGCGCGCGCAGCGCCTCGACATTGGCGTAGTCTCTGGCCAGTTCCGCCTCGGTCAATGTCGCATGGATTTCATTGTGGCATATCTGATGCATGAGTACCGTGGGACCTCCCTTACCGCCCTTTAACTTAGGCACAAGGTGGTGCTGGCTTTGAAGCGCATCCGGCGGAATAACTCGGCGGCAAAGTGGGCAAATCGGTTCATCCATGGCTTTCTCTTGATCCCGACGCTTGGGACAGGCAAGAGGGTGAAAGGATTTGCGCCAAAATACAAGCGACGGGGGAAAAATGGATTGGGAAAACCAGCCAGCGATTGTGCAGCAAACTCTAGGTTTTGCGCAGCAAGGCTTTGACATTGCCAAAGAGTGGCTTCTGAGCCCAGCGGCTTGGTCGCAGTTTGCAATTCTCATCGTTGCCTATTTTCTCGCGTTATTCGCCTCGCGTAAATTGAAGCCGGTCCTGACTCGCTTTTTGAGCCCACCCAAAGAACAAACCGGTTACATCGCGCGCGCGCGCCGCTTTGCCCTGATGTTTGTGCCTCTCACGCTGCCGCTCTTGGCCTATGCGTTGACCGGCATCGGTGAAAGCGTCACCCGCTCTATATTCGGATCAGGAGAGGTCATTGCCTTTGGAAAAAGGCTATTTCTTTTCTTAGCAGCGCGTGCTTTGGTGCACGACATTATCTCAGCGCCATTCCTGAAGCTGCTTGGCCGCTATTTCCTAATTCCGATAGCAGCGTTGTACGTCCTAGGCCTTTTAGATCTAGTCGCAACCCGCCTGGAGAGCACCGTCGTTCCCTTAGGCAACATGTCATTTGACCTGCTTTGGCTGATCAAAGCCATTGTTGTTGGTGGCATCATCTTCTGGCTTGGCCGATGGTCCAACTCGCAATCAGCGACCTACATTGAGTCACAAAAGGAAATGCCACAGGCCACGCGGCAACTGGCCGCCAAAGCCGCAGAAATTGGTATCTTCGGAGTGGCTTTCCTTGTTCTGATGAACATCCTTGGCATACCGCTCACGTCTCTTGCTGTGCTTAGTGGTGCCATTGGTGTTGGTCTTGGATTTGGTTTACAAAAGATTGCCGCGAACTTCATTTCCGGCGTGATCCTTTTGTTAGAGGGTCAGGCCACGGTTGGCGATTACGTCGAGTTGGACAATGGCGAGGCTGGTACCATCGTAAAAACCACGGCGCGCGCTATGATTCTGGAAACCTTTGACGGCCGTTGGATCGTAGTGCCGAATGAGGACTTTATCACGACTAGGGTGATAAATTACTCAGATGCAGGCAGCGCGAACCGCTACGAGGCCCCGTTTTCTGTAAGCTACGAAACCGATATAAATCAGGTGCCAGCTATAGTTGAAAAGGCAGTCTTGGACCTGGAATTTGTTCTTGATGAACCAGAAAAGCCCGACTGCGAACTACGCGCATTTGGTGACAGCGGCGTTGAGTTCGCTGTAGAATTTTGGGTCAACGGTATCGATGATGGTAAAAACCGCTTCAGCCCAACTGTCATGATGGCAATTTGGAATGCATTGAAAGACAACAATATCGAGATACCATACCCACAACGGGTGGTTCATCATCGAGGTCTTTCAGACGACACCGTGCCCAAGGTTTAAACTCACTCGAAAACAATCGCGCCTTTATCTAATAGGCAACAAGAATGCGCGGCATTCAGTTATAGCCGACGCCATTGTATTTGGCTTTTAGCTCTTTGAAGGCGTCACGGCCGCCTTTCGTACGTTCAATTGTCTTCCATTTCGCACCCGCCTTTTTTTCTTTGACCAGACAGGCGGTGGAATCACATTTGATCTTAAGTTTGCCACCATCAGCGCTTTTCAAGTCCGCGTCGCCCTCAGCGAAGGCAGGCGTAGATAAAAGCGCAACTGCGGTCAAAACAGCCGATGTTTTCAAAAATCTCGTCAAGGGACTGGCCTCATGCATAGGTTATACACGAAAGGTGCTTAATGCAGAGCGGTCTCCATGGCACATCACAAATACGCGCGCGTGCGTGATTTATTCTGACCGCTAGGGAAGCGCCGCGGTTCTGGCCAAAGCCTCACGCGTTTCCAATGCTACGCGATAAGCTTGTAGCTTCTCTCCTGATGCGGGGAACTTGGCCATCTCCGCCCAACGCAGGCAATGGCACAGTACGAGGTCAGGGATTGTTATTTTTTGCCCCATTAGGAATGGTCCTTCGAGCTTATCAGATAGACGCAAAATGCTCCGTTTATATTCCCATTTCAAAGGCTCTTTGATCTCTGGCTGGCGCTGTTTTTCAGGCAGAACAAAAGTGTGCTTAGCAGCCATCCAGAGCAGTGCGTCAATCTCATCGTTGATTTGACAGGTCAATCCATCCTGTCTGGCGCGTTGAATTGAACCAGCAGGGAAGGTCAGCGCATCATATTTATCGCCAAGATAGGTCATAATGGCGACCGAGTCGGTAAGTGCCGTATTGCCTTCAATCAAAACCGGAATTTTGCCCGATGGGTTTGTGGCCGTGACGTTTTTACTGTGAGGCATGGCCGGGGTATGTGTGTAAGACACGCCCAACTCTTCAAGCATCCAAAGCACACGGAAGGCCCGAGACGCGCGACTACCGATCACTTCGTACATAAAGTGTTTCCCTTATTTTTCTGTTGGCGCGAGTATCGCACGCTTACCTTGCCACAAGTCTAGCCAACCTGATTAGCGCGCGCTCGACAAGTGCCATGTCCGGTGCGGTCTGGCCAGCAGAGCGCAAATGCAAATCAGTGTCTGTCAACAAGGCCAACGCCTCTTCAAGCCGTGCCGCGCCCCAATTTTGCGCTTGCCGCAGCATGCGATCGCGCCGCGGGCCAAAAACAGGCGGGCGCACCCGGGCTATGCCTTGCGCAGCACCTCCAGGATCGGATGCGGCCGCGTAAAGCGTCCGAAAATGCCGGGTTGCCGCCATGCAAAGAGCAACCGGTTGTACGCCTTGAGCGCGCAACCGTTTCATCACCGGACCAACTTCGCCAGATCGCGCCTCGGCCACAATATGGACCACATCGTCTAGCTCTGCCTCTGTAGATGCCGGTGCGCAGACGGCTATGTCATGTGGTGTTACGGCGGTTGCATCACCCATTTTGTAAAGCGACAATTTCTGCAGTGTCTGGCGAAAATCACCAGGATCCAAGGCCCGCGAAAGCGCTGTAAGATCGCGCATTGCCTCACCACTCACCGAACCCAGACCAACCTTTGCCAACGCTGTTTCGATCTCTGCGCGCGAAGGTGGATCATCATAGATGGCTGCAGCATATGCAGCTTTGTGAGTCTCGAAAGCTTTGCGGATCTTCGATGCTGGTTTCAGCGAACCGGCCGTTACAACCACATGTGCGTCGCCGGGCAACCAGTCTTCCAACACTGAAATGACCGCAGGCGCAACCGTATCATTGGCATCTTCCAAAAGAACCACGCGCGTACCGGGGAAAAACCCCTGCGCTTTTACGGCGTCGTTCAAGAGCGCAGTTTCCTTGCGCAGGTCTGCCGCAGCGATCCGCGTTAGCCGCATTTCTTCCTCACCATTTGGACCGATAAGCGCCGCCACGACCTCTTGCCGCCGCAAGGCCACGCGCATCGCGTCAGCTCCATAAATCAACAGGCCAATCCTATCTGGGTCTGGTTTCGCAAAATAGGCAGGCGCATCGCGTGGGGAAAGCTTCATGCCGGGAGCGCATCCGACTGTGAAATAAGTCCGTTCATTATCTGATCGGCCATGATCACCATCAGTCTCTCCTGCGCGTCGCGCTCTGCTGCTTGGGTCGCCACGGTTGTTCCGGTGGCACCGTAGCTCACGAAGTTGCTTTCGGCACCGGTGATAAGCACGGCTTTGCTTTGAAAATCTCGCAGCGCATATCTCACCGAACCCAAAAGATTAAATCGTGTAGTTACATCGCTCGAAGAAATACCAACCGCTCGTTCCCTCATTGTAATTGACAAGGAAAGACCATACTGGGCAGCGCTTCCCCGACCTAACCGCGTTTCCAACTCACGGGTCAACAAAAATTGCAAGCGGCTCGAAGGGGCGTCGATCAACACAGTATTGTAAAGGCGCGAAGCCGGGCTACCGGGGGCCAGCGCAGGCTCAAAGCCGCAAGCGGCCAGTAAAGCAGGTAGCCCAAAAAGGATATGGCGACGATTACAAAACGACATTTACGATCCGCCCAGGCACCACGATAACCTTTTTAGGCTCAGCTCCATCGAGGGATTTCTGAATTGCGTCCTGCGACAGCGCGAGCTTTTCGACCTCAGGAGATGCCATGTCCGCAGGCACGTTAATCTCGGCACGGCGCTTACCGTTGATCTGGATTGGCAGGGTAATCGTGTCATCAACAAGCATTGACTCATCGGCCACCGGCCAAGCGGCATTTGCGGCCAGACCTTCCGCACCGAGGATCTGCCAAAGCTCCTCCGAGAGATGCGGTGTCATCGGCGACATCAGCTGAACCAATGCGCGTGCTGCCTGCTGTTTCGCCTTCGTGCCTGCCTTTGATTTGGCCAAAACATTTGTAAAGGCATAAAGCTTGGCAATAGCGGCATTGAAGCCGAAGGAGCCTACGCCACCACTTACGTCGTGGATCGCTTTATGCATCTCTTTCAGCAAAAGCTGATCGGCCTCGTCGGACCCTGCTGCATCAACCTCCGACGCTATCTCAGAGATTAATCGATGAACACGGCTAAGATGTTTGAAAGCGGCTTCTGCGCCTGCAGCTGTCCATTCTACATCCCGCTCCGGAGGGCTATCAGACAAAACAAACCAGCGAGCAGTATCAGCGCCAAATTGATCAATGATATTGAGCGGGTCGACCACGTTGTTTTGTCTGATAGCCCTCCGGAGCGGGATGTAGAATGGACAGCTGCAGGCGCAGAAGCCGCT
>JBCBBI010000036.1:0-17446 GCA_038531775.1 Pseudomonadota bacterium
GTGAGAACGACGCCGTTTCAGACTTTGCGGGGGCCAGACCGGAAAGGTTAGCAAGTGGGTCCGGAGGTGCTTGTCGCTGTGCCATCCAATGCAGTGCTTCAACCTGCTGAACGCTCCGGCAAATACCACTCAGGCCCCAGATTTTGCCCCATAATCCCGCAACCTTAGCCGCGTCCAATATGGGAGCAGTTGGATTGAGGCCGCGTAGCCGTTCCTTAAAGGTTTTGACCTCTTTCTGGTTTACCAAAACTGTTTTGCTCAAAACGATCAAATCCGCCATGGCCACCTGTGACACTGCCTCGAATTGCGCATAAAGTGTGGCCGGGCCGTTGGCAGCATCTGCGACAGTCACGACGCCGTCCATGCGCGTCGTCTCCGCCAACTCGCGATCCACCAACATGGTTTGCAAAATCGGGCCCGGGTCCGCCAAACCGGTGGTTTCAATAACGATGCGATCAAAGGCTAATGCACCCCCGTCGCGACGATCCGTTAGGCGCAAGATTGTCTGGGAAAGATCGCCTCGCACAGAGCAACAAAGGCAGCCAGATGAAAGCAAGATTTCCTCTTCGCTGCTTTTTTTCAATCAAGTCGTGATCCAGGCCGGCTTCGCCGAATTCATTCACAATGACGGCCACGCGATCCGTAGAGCTATCCAACAAAATTGTATTGAGTAAGGTTGTTTTTCCAGCACCGAGAAAGCCAGTGAGAACGGTGACGGGTCGTCTGGTATCTGCCGTTACCTTGTTGCCTTTTTTGGTTTGGCCGCGTGAAGGTCCATATGGCAAACGTTTGCCGGGTACACTCGATACAACGGATTGCAATGAATTTCTAACGTTATATTATAACAACTCAGTCGGACAGCTTAAGCGTGGAAACCCTCCATCCCGCTAGCCAGATGAAATACCTAAATGGATGAACGCAATGCAAAAAATTCCCGTAACGGTTCTAAGCGGCTTTCTTGGTTCTGGCAAAACAACGACCATCAACCACATTATTGAAACCAAGCGGGCCCAACGCGTTGCGATTATCGTCAATGATATCGCCGAGGTGAACATCGACGGGAAACAGATCGGCGATAAGATATTGGAAACCGAAGAAAAACTGGTCGAGCTGGAAAATGGCTGTCTTTGCTGCACTTTGCGCGGGGATTTATTCGATGAAACCCTCGCGCTAGCGCTTGAGGGTAAGTATGATTATCTGATCATCGAAGCGAGTGGCGTGTCAGAACCTCTTCCCATAGCTGCGACGTTTACCTTCCCAATGGATGATGGCAAGTCACTGAAAGACGTCGCGCATTTAGACACCATGGTCACTGTGATCGATGCATTCAACTTCATTGAGCAATACCAGTCCGATGAAATGGAAATCCAGGAAAGGAAGACCAGACTGCAAACCCATGATCAGACCTCTGTTGTTGAATTGATGATCGACCAGCTGGAATTTGCCAACGTCATTCTTGTCAACAAGGCGAACATGGTCAGCCCGGAAACACTAGACAAGGTCCATCAGATGGTGCGTGCTATCAACGCCGAGGCCAAAATAATAGACACGAACCATGGGCGGGTTGACCTTGCAGAGATCATGAACACGCATTCCTTCGATTTCGACAAAGCGCAGGAGTACCCGACCTGGGTCAAGGAAGTCGAACGGGAAGACAGTCAAGAAGACAAGAACGGACACGCGCATAGCCACGCGGGTGGCCTGGTTCACAGCCATAGCCACGAATTCGGGCTGACCGCATTTGTTTACCGAGCCAGACGCCCGTTTGCCCCAAAGAGAATTATGGAGTTCATGGATACGCCAGTTGCAGGTCTCATCCGGTCAAAGGGATATTTTTGGCTTTGCACGCGTATGGATCAGGCGGGTAATTTTCAACTAGCGGGCAAACTCGTCGATTACGGCGTGGCCGGAAGGTGGTACTCCACGATACCGGAGGAAGACTGGACACCGGATATGAGGGAATACATTGAACAAGAATGGGTTGAACCATTTGGGGATCGCAGACAGGAAATCGTGTTTATTGGAACCGATGAGGAACTTGATCAGGCGGATATCACTCGCAAATTGGATGACTGCCTTCTGACCGAAGAAGAGCTGAAACAAGACTACCGCAAGTTTCCAGACCCTTTCCCAATTTGGTAGAATGAGATCAGGTCTACACTGACGCTAATGCGTGCGCGGTTTATCATTTGAACAGGGTCGAATGAAATACGTGAATGTTTCGTCCGAGCCGGACTTTTAGCCATCTTAAAGATGCTGCTTCACGGGTCGTCAAAGCTCTCGTTCGCCACAGCCATAGTATCGAGAGCGTGACAGAAGGCATGTAACTGATGGGAGACGGCGAGACGCGCGAGAATGTGTCTACGCTTTTTGCATATGTTTCTTGCGCACAGTGATCAATTGGTCATTCACAAAATCATTTTTGGCGGATCACACATGCGCAGCCGCACGCTTGAAGCACGCCGGGATTCTGCAGACTTGCCGGATCGTAGTGTGAAAATAGCTCAATCCAGATGGCACTGAAGACAAAGAAAGTGTTTGCCAGACTATTGGGGTGGTAAATTGGTATTTGTTGAGGCACTTCTGACGACGAATTAGTGCGTAGAGAATTGAAACGTGAAATACACATTCCTTGGCCATCCGGTTGCAATGCCTTCCTACGTGCCGCCGGCTACGGCGTGGTTGCGCCACGGACCCTTTGCAATGTGGTTAGTAAAAGCCAGCCGCCCGCGTCGAATTGTCGAATTGGGATCACACTACGGATTTTCCTATTTTGCTTTTTGCCAGGCTGTCCTTGAGGCAGGGATCACCACAGAGTGCTTTTCCATTGATACTTGGCAAGGCGATGATCATGCCGGTTTCTATGGCGAGGATGTCTATCAGGCGGTACAGAAAGAGAATTTTGCCTACAAAACTTTCAGCACGCTCATTCGGAAAACCTTCAAAAATGCTTTGGAAGATATCGAAGATGGGTCGGTAGACCTTCTGCATATTGATGGGCGTCACAGCTACGAAGACGTCAAGGAAGACTTTGAGAGCTGGCAGCCCAAGTTATCTGATCAAGCTATAGTTTTATTTCATGACACAATGGTCAAAGAGCGAGATTTTGGGGTTTGGAAACTTTGGAGCGAAATAGAAGGCACTCGGCCGTCCTTTAACTTCTCGCATCAGAATGGTTTAGGTGTGTTGTTTTGGGGCAGCGATATCCTGGAGGGATTGAAACCTTTTATCAGTCTTCTCGAAGTTGAAGCTGGACACAGACTGATTGTAGACGCTTTTGAGTGCAGCGCCGGGCTTCTAGTGGATGGCGCGTCAGACCAAACCAAAACCACAGGACCGTCTACGATACGGTCGAGAGGCAGCACAAATTCCGAATGGATCGAACGGCTCAAAAAAGAACTTCAAGAAGCGCGAAGTAAGCCTGCTCGCTTAATTTTACAAAAGCTGCAATATCACGCAGCGCACTTTGCCTCATCCGTCACGTCGACCTTGTCACCTCGGAACTCTGAACGCTTTTCTAAGTCGGCATCTAAGCGTGATCCATTGCGCGACGACGTGCTTAAAGATCGGTTGGCGGCCAGTGACTACAATGCTCTATTAGAGGGATGGCTCTCCCTGCGCCTTGAAAAGCAAGTGTCGTCAAAAGCGAGCACCAAGTTCTCTTTGTTTGTTGACGCGAACGAGGCTGAACCCGAATTTTTAGAAGCTATGCTACGATCTGCCAGAGGTCAAAGCCACGTTCAATGGGAACTATTTATAACGTGTTCATCCAAGACCCGGGACGTCGTCAATTTCCATGCTGAGCAAGACACTCGTATAAAACCAGTTCATAACGCGACAAATCTCGGCGTGACTGGAGCCAGCGTTACAAATCAAATCACTGGAACATATTTGTTGTTTCCAGGCGCTGAAGACGAATTGGACGTTGATGCACTAGCAGAAATTGCAAGAAGCATCGAAAGCCACCCAACTGCGAAAATTATCTATAGTGACGAAGATCAGATTGATAGTGCCGGTCAGCGATACGATCCGCATTTTAAGCCTGATTGGAATCCTGACTTATTTTACAGCTGGAACTATGTCGGCACACCAGTGGCTGTAGCGACGGAACTCTATGAAAAAGTAAAGCGCTCTGAAGAAGAAGCTTTGGATTTGTACGAGCTAATTCTCAAAGCATCTGAAGTAGTCGGTAAAGATGACATCCTGCATATAACAAAGGTTCTTTATCATGTGCGTGAAAGTGATCAGAGCAGGAAAAAGGAACATACGGACATAGTTCAGGCAGGACGCATCTCGTCGCTACGTGCCCATTTAGAGCGTTCATACGGTCGGAAAATACCCGTCGAGAAAGGTGAGTTGGAAGGAAGTTTTCACGTTATGTGGCCTCTTGAACAGGAACCCACCGTTACGATCATAATGCCGACACGAGACAACACCCATGTCCTTAGAACTGCTGTTGAAACTATGCTGGACAAAACTCAGTATAACCAATTCAAGCTTGTAATCGTGAATAATGGGTCTGTTGAGAAATCGAGCCTCGACTATCTCAAAGAAGCCAAAAACCTTGATCCTCGCATTCAAGTTTTGGACGATCCGCGTCCCTTTAATTATTCCGCTTTGAACAATTCGGCGATCGCGCAAAGCGAGAGTGAAGTTCTACTCTTCTTGAACGATGATATTGAAATAACCGAAGCGGGCTGGTTGACAGAACTTGTTTCGCTTGCCATGCGCCCCGACGTAGGATGTGTCGGCGCAAAGCTACACTACCCCGATGGTTTGATACAACACGCCGGTATAATCGTTGGGATCAATGGTGTAGCAGGTCATAGCCATATGTCTTACGGGCGCGAAGCATCGGGCTATTTTGGACGCTTGAAACAAAGACAGAATTACTCCGCTTTGACTGGTGCGTGTCTCGCCATGCGCCGCGAGGTTTTCGATCAGGTGGGTGGTTTCAATGAAACTGAACTGGCGGTGGCTTTCAGCGATGTCGACCTATGCCTTAAGGTTCAAGAAGCAGGATATTGTAATGTTTGGACCCCATTTGCGCAACTTATCCATCACGAATCCGTTTCCCGCGGAATTGAACAAGGTGGTTCCAAACGCCGCCGGTTCCGCAAAGAGATCAACTACATGCAGAAGCGGTGGGGCGTTTTAGCTTACCAAGATCCGGCATACAATCCAAACTTAACCCGTTCAGCGACTGATTTCTCTTTTGCGCCGCCGCAATGGGATTGAAGAGGTTAGGGCGTCGTACTGGCCATAGACTTTTTTGAAGCAAAGGGCCTGCAGAGGGGCCCATAGGGTCGCAGCTTTTAGACATTGCCCTGCTCTCCTTTGAGTCCGCATAATTCAGTTTGCTCCGTTGGTAATCCCCCCATTTTTAGAGGGGTGCATCACTCGCTTTTATTCAAAAAAAACTTGTCTAGCAGCCGATCAAGAGCTCTATTTTCTTTGAGCAATTAAGCTGGGGCGTTTGATAAGCCTACCTGATCTAAGGGGTAGTTTGTCAGATGAAAAAACGTCTTTTTTTCCGTGCTAAAAACTTATCTTCGTTTTTGCGGAAAAAAGCACCGATGCCGTCAATTTGTTTGAGATCTGGCGTTTCATTTCGCGACCGTAAAAAATCATGCACCGCATCCTTGCAAGCGGCCACGACATTATAGTCATCCACAATTACCCAACCACCGTCTGGAATCCGATCATACAGATGCGTAAGTGGATCGATGGTTGACTCATACATATCACCATCAAGGCGAAGGACCGCAATTTTTTTGCTTGGCACTTTGGACATCGTGTCGCGAAACCAGCCTTTCAGGAATTCAACGTTGTCATCTAACAAATCGAAACTTTCAAAATTAGCTTGGACCTCTTCTAAAGACACCGCTAACTCTGGATAGGTGTGAAACTCCGAACCTGCATCTTTCGGATATTGCTCGGCATTGGGTTCTGGAAGACCTTCAAAACTGTCGCAACAAATGACTTTACGATCCATGCATCCGTAAGACATCAATACGGCTTTTGCGTATATGCTTGCTCCACCGCGCCAAACGCCAGTTTCTACAAAATCGCCTTTTACATTTTCGCTGATTACGCTCTCCAACACGAACCTAACATTTGCCAAGCGTTTCGTACCGATCATTGTCAAAGCAACAGACGGCCAATCCCAACCGCTTTCGCGAAGCTTGGGATCATAAGTTCCCTCATACCAGCGCAAAGGAGGATCTTTAATTAAAGTGCCATCTAGCACCTGAGCCATCAGGTTCAGGTACCGATCCCTATAATTGAAATTCATTAGCGAAAACGCCTTCCATTCAAAGTATCACGTACGGCTCGAAACCCACGCTTAATAGCATTTTTCTTATGTTTCGACTTTAGTCTAGTACCCAACGCAGACATTTCATAAGCAGATCTTCTTCCAAAAGGGCTTCGATAAAGGTGTTCCGCGATACCTTGATGGGGCCATTTTGCGTATCGGTTGCTCTCCGCCTTTGCGTGGAGCGTTGCTTCTAGAAAAGCGTGCCCGTACCTTTGGCACGGTTCCAAATGACAACCCTCAGCCCACTCGTTCCAAGCGTTTATAAATACTAAGCGTTCGTCGCCTTCATGCTCTTGACATGCCTTTTTGAGCGTTTCCGACAACCAATACTCATAATTCTCAGGTGTTCCATTGAGTATGATTGTCCCAAGGTCACCTCTTCTTGCCGTATTGTCCCAAGACGGAAAGACACCTCGGTAGACCGTTTCCTTCTCTTCGCGCTCCCGATTTAAGTATAAATCCCCTATATCGGACATCTTAGGCGCAAAACCGTTCCAGTCCTGCGCAAATGGGAGCTCGGGAGAGAAATCGTCGACCCGCATGTTATGCGGTGGAAACTCCACGCCTGCGTCGAAGTCGAATTGCCGATAATCCCAGTTATTATGTGTCAAGGCAGCCGTGACCTGTATCTCGCCGATGCCGACGTCCCTGCAATATTTTCGCCAAGTCTTCACTGATGCCTTGGCATCCGGTAAATGCTGAGGCCGATAGACCAGCAGCAAGGGCTTGCCGTTTACGCGTATATAACGAGGGTCCCGGAAAAATGGCTCCAATGACTTGATGAAATTCAAATCATCGTCGTCACGGTATTCCTGGGCAATAAGGATTTCGGTATTGCCAGCATCCCATGCACGGGTCCAATTTTCATTCGCCCAACAAAGACAAAACGGCATATCCAGATCAGCGTCTGCCAACATGGCATCCAGTGGTTGCTCCAGTAGCCTGTGGCCAGAGAACCAATAATAATAATAGCAGAACCCATCAATGCCGTGGTCTTTAGCCATCTTTACCTGCTTATGCATAACATCTCGCACACGCAGATCATAAAATCCAAAGTCGGCTGGCAAATGGGGTTGGTAATGGCCATCGAATTTGGGAAGTGCCTTGGACGCGTTAGTCCATTCCGTAAAACCTTTGCCCCACCATTCATCATTTTCTGGAATTGGGTGGAACTGTGTCAAGTAAAACGAAATAAGCCTAACGTCATTCCCATTAGCAGTGATCCGCTGACGCAGATCTGCAAGATCCGTTTTTTGGGTAGGCTGTGAAGCCTCTTGGCCATAGCAGGTAATTGTTGAACGATCGTCAATCTCAAGATTTCGCTCAAGACCGGCCATCGTTTCCACCCAATACTGTTCCACGTCATGCTCCGCCGGAACAACGTTTTGGTCCATCAAATCAATATGAAGCGTCGCCCGGTCGACGGGGACAGCCCTGGTGATGATCTGATAGACATGAGAAAACTTGTTGCGTTGCAACGCCTCTTGCACGTCACTTGGTAGCCGCTGCCATGTTTTGACCAATTCGGTCATTTCCGGCGTCCGCACGACAAACTGGGCTTCTTCAATCGCCATGGCCTGAGAGTTGTACAGCGCCTGGACATTTTTTACCCCAAAGAAACGAATATGGGTTTTGTCCAGCAAGCCCCATGGCCCGTATTGCATATCTTCATCGACCAAACACCCAAGGATGGCCGCATGACCAACATGGGGCACAGATAAGATCACTGAGCCTCGTTCGCTCAAAAGTTCGCGCATACCACCAAGTACGGCCCAAGGGTCATAAACATGTTCTAAAACATCTGCGGCAACCACATAATCAAAAAGACCCTCGTCTTTGATAAGCTTTTTGCTCCAATGACTATCGTTTAGATCCATCGAATATACTTTTGGACAAAACTCCTTGAGCTTTTTGATTGCTGTTGGCTCTACTTCCAAGGCGACGACATCACACTTCAATGTGTCTATCAGCCGTTTGGTAATTGATCCCGGGCCTGCACCAATTTCCAAAACGCGCGATCCAGGCTCGATCATGCGAAGAACACGCGCAGGAGCTGTATCACTATCAAGTTCTATATCGTATTCGTAAGTATGCTTAGGCTGAGCGGTTTGTTCTTTAGTCAACTGGCTGCTCCCAAGATTCTTATGGTATTTGCGTGTCGCGCAAATACTATTATTGGACAAACATTCAACCTAAAAATTAAAGCCTTTCACCCTACGGTCACTGAAATGGTGGACGACAGAATTTCGGTAAATTGATGAAGCTTGATTGAAAATCAGTCTGTACAAAGTTGAAAGGATCGGTTTCGAGGTCGGGGCTTCAAGAAGATATATGCGGGTCCAAGCTAGCGTTTTTTCTCTTAAAAGCGAAAAATGGGCGGCACTTTTAAGCTCTTTTTTGCCACAAGCGTTAAGAGCCTAACGGGCCTGCGAATTTACGATAACTTGCGCTTCATCGCAGATTTCGACACCAACCTCGCCTTCGATACGGTTGATCAACATGCGCATAATTTCAGCACTCTGCGGGGACAATGTGAGTGGAGATTTTTTTAGAAACTGGAACCCGCAACGGCGCAAAGAATACCCGGGCAGAACATAACCACTTGCCTGCCGTGACACGGCTGTCAGAATCAACGCTATGCGGTCGGCACGACCAGCTGCGGTAAGCGGATCGCTCTGCAGCGCAATCGCCCTCTGAGCTTCAAGTCTAGGGGACTCTGGTATTACCAGTTCGCAAGCTATTGTGTTGATCTCTTTGGAATCAAGCACATCAAGTTCTGCATCGAGTTTGTCCACTTCAAACGTAGCACCATGGCTGTAGCCCTGCGCCAAAATCCATTGCGACAAACCAATCTCGCCCTGTCTTACTACTAGCGACTTATGGTTGCGAATTTGCATTTTCTGCCAGTAGCGAAAAAATCCAGGGTCTTGTAAAATGGGTTTCCCTATCCCCAGAGCATAAGACGCGTAGTGAAAGTTTCGATGTGTGAAGCTAAAGCTCCATTTGATTTCGCGGAACCGATCTGGATCAAACCGTGGCATAGCAAAGTTTGATGTTGCCGCAGCGAAATCCACATCAAGGTCGCGTGCATCATCAAACCAACTTGTGTCTTGAGGGATCATCCAGGTGGAATCATTTAGTAACCATAGTCTGTTCAGATCGGGCAGTTGCTCCTTGATATTCAGAATACCATCACGATACCCCCCAAAGTCATAACCTACATTGGGTCGTTCCAGAGTGCCTACTGCCAGTGGTGCGATTTTCGCTGCATCTGCTTCAGATAAAGGTATGTTAGACACGACATAAGGCGAAATCCCCGCAGACTTCATTTCGCGCAATACTCGCAGGTGTGACGGCAACACCCCGTGAGAAGGAAAGATCAGATAAATGCCGATCTCGGAACCTATCGTCAAAGCACCAGCGCGTCGTTTGATTTGGCGCGCAAGCACATGATCATAGTACCGTCTAACGTAGAGTTTGCGCACCATCTCCGCAGACCAATGGAATGGTCCGTAGACGAGCCTTAAGAGTTCTCGGCGAATTTTCCAAAACGGGATCATAGTGACTTTTTGGGACCGTGCACCAAGTCGACACCAAAGAATAAGGATTGGTTAAAAGTAATATAGTGCTGCGGTTTTTGCCGACGGGAAAACCCGGGCGCACACCGTGAAACCGAGAAACTCTTTTGAGCAATCACGAGGTCTAAAGAATTCAACATAACGAAGGACATTAGTCTTGTGTCCTAGGTTGAGCAACTGCGCATACAGCGCCCTCTGAAAGTTACACTGTTGGCCAATTGTATTGCTTTGGTGTGGTGGCATGGCAAAGTTTCGTCCCGACCAAAACACAATAAGACCGTCAGTCACTTGGCTCTATGAACCGGCATGCAGAACACAAACGCGATACTTTCAAAAAAGAGACGCTAGAACCATCGAAACGCACGATCAACTTGCATAAAAAGTTATGAACACCAACGATACTGCCGCAAGTTGACACTTACGAACCCACAAAATAGAGCTTCAACAGGAGCTGAGTTTTAGCATCTCACAGCAAAGTTAAGATACAAGCAGAGCTTAAGAAACATGTCTTCAAAGAATGAACGTAAACCGATGTTTACGCCACAAGACATTGATAACATTAAGTGGTTTTGGCACAATTATTTGAAGGACAAGACGGGTTGGCTTGTACTGGTTTTAGTCATGGTTGGCTTTCAAGCCGTTGTTTACCAACAGTTTTTGGCACTCACCGAAAACGGACTGCGCGTAATATTCGACAGTGGCTCTCTATCTCAGCTCATCAAAATTTGCGGTTTCGTTTTTGCACTTTTCTTAACGCGGGCCGTTTTGTCCTATGTCGTTCCTAGAATTTCTGTTTGGCTTGCATCCAACGCGGTGAGGTCAATGCGACAAGACATGATCACACACATTCTGCGACTTGACTTGTCTTACTTTGAAAAAACGAAATCCGGCGTGTTGCTGATGAAGCTGGTCAATCAGGTGGACGGACTAAGCAATTTCGTCGGCCACGGAACCGTTTCCGCAGTGCGAGACCTGGTGACCGTTTTGGTTATTTCCGGGTATTTGCTTTTCAAATCCCCGATCCTTTTCACCGCGGCACTGGTTGTCATTCCCGTTTTGATTTTTGTGATGAAGCTCGTTTCTGAAAACATCAAAAACATACAGTCCAAAGCAGAAGGTGTGCTTGCAAACTACATCTCCGGCGTCGAAGAAATGAGCAACGGGATGAGGACCGTCAAAATTTCCGGGCAGGAAGGCCAAGAGCGCGAGCGTTTGTTCGATGCAACAGACCGCATAAGAGCATTGATGATAAAACTTAATGCCGCTCAGGCGCTTTTTCCCCCTTCAATTGATGTCGTTTCCGCCTTTGTTTATGTTCTGGTGATTGGCGGCGGCGGCTATATGGTGATCCAAGGTGATTACAACATAGACGCAGCTGGGATTATTTCATTTCTTCTTGGTCTCGTTATCCTGTTTGATCCGATGCGGTTGCTTGCAGGGTTCTTCGCTCAGTTACAAGCCAGCCTGATATTACTTGCAAGCGTTCGTGGAATTTACAAAGAGGAAATTCGAATTACCGACCACGATAATTCCACGTCGGAATTCAGTCACAGTGGTGACATTCGCTTTGCAAATGTGGACTTCGGATACACTCGCGAGAAACCGCTATTTGAATCTCTGGACTTGGTTCTAGAGGGCGGAAAAAAAACCGCGATCGTCGGGGCGACAGGTTCTGGAAAAACCTCAATATTGAGCCTCGTTTCGCGTCTGTACGATGTCGACAATGGTCAAATCACCATTGGTGATAAAGACATTCGTGACATTAAGATCAAGTCTTTGAGAAGCTCTTTCTCTGTTGTGGCGCAAGACATCGTTATCTTTAATGACTCAATTTGGGAGAATATACGTTATGTGGCTCCGAACGCGTCCGACGAAGAGGTTTGGGCGGCCGCTGAAGCAGCGGAAATTGCCGATCTAATCCGCGCACGCGGTAATGCTCCGCTGGGCCCGAAAGGTAGCCAATTGTCAGGGGGACAAAAGCAGCGAATAGCCATTGCCCGCGCGTTCTTAAGGTCAGCGCCAATTTTGCTGCTCGATGAGGCCACATCCGCGCTTGATCAGAAAACTGAAGAACGCATTCAAAGCGCCTTGCAGCGACTGGCACAAGGTAAGACGACTATTATCGTGGCCCATAGATTGTCTTCAGTAGTCAACGCTGACCGTATCTTTGTGTTGGATATGGGAAAAATTTCCGAAGAAGGAACCCATCAGGAATTAATAGCTCAAAAAGGTCTTTATGCGGCTATGTATGCGTCTCAAAAGCAAGGTTACACGTGACTGCAAGATACCGAAACTTCTATCTATCAGTCATTGGCCCGGTCAACATTTGTAGAGACCTTGAGAGGCGGATCTTTTTAAATCGACTGACGACATTCGT
Source organism: Pseudomonadota bacterium (assembly GCA_038531775.1). Lineage (GTDB taxonomy): Bacteria > Pseudomonadota > Alphaproteobacteria > Rhodobacterales > Rhodobacteraceae > Roseovarius. The sequence continues at coordinate 12,275 of JBCBBI010000036.1, forward strand.
CGCGTGTAAAAGTCGCCAAAATTCCTGAAAACAAAGGGACAGTAAGTATGAAGCCAGCTATATTTCTTCATATACAGAAAACTGCGGGCACGTCGGTTCAAGAAATTGCGCGAGCGCATTATGAGGAAGGCTCCGTCTGTAGCCATGGCGAATTTCTCTCACTTGGCCAGACAGGTTGCAGCGAGCATAGTTTTATATCTGGGCATTTTGGAATTGCTTTTGCGAAACCTTTCTTGCGCGAACGGTATAGTTTCACATTTTTACGAGACCCAGTTGAGAGGGTGGTGTCACTTTATTCGTATTTGTCAAAGCGGGATGACGATCAAAGTCAGCTAGCAGATTTTGCAAAAAAACTAGATTTGAAAAGCTTTGTGATGCGGGCAAAAGAACCCGAATTCGCTCCAAAATTATGGAACCATCAAGTTTGGCAACTTTACCACGGCTGGGTTTCATTTGATATGGGCCAGAATAGGGAAGGAAAGTACATTACTCAGTTTATTGACCAGGACGAAACCAGCTTACTAGAGGGTGCGCGTGCCAACTTGGAACAGCTGGACTATGTTGGTTTCGCTGACAGCTTCGATCACGATATCAGAGAAATTTTTCAAGATTTAGGTGCGGATAATATTGATGTACCGCTGGCAAACACTTCTGCTTCCCATTTATTGGATATGGATTCTGAGACGCGCGAGACAATCGAAGAAGTGACCAAACTAGACCGTATGCTGATTGAAGGGGCTCGTGCAAAGCGCGCGTAGGTGTGCGGTTACCGAGATTTTAAGCATATGACCTGGGGATCCGCCTTCTGCTTATTGCGCAGCGGGGTTCTTGGCAGTGAAATTTCGCAGATAAACAGCATGTTTTCGGACATTGGCTCGCGTGAGATTGCGGATGACGTTCTTCCGAAGTTCAGTAAACCAGTCAATATTTTTCCTGCATTTCAGTACAGGATGCCTTGTCAGTCTTAGGCACTAGACTTTTTGAAATAGTTGGCCATACAACTTGCCGAAGTCCCCCAAATCTGAGGATTTAGAGATCATGAAATTAACGATATCGCGGAAAAAATTCGTGAAACCCGCGATATTTATACATATTCAAAAAACTGCTGGCACGTCTGTCCAAAACATTGCTCGACATCACTACGGTAACGATCAAGTCTGTAGCCACGGTGACTATTTGAAACTTGATCTCGAGGCATGCAAAAAGTTTCAGTTTATCTCGGGTCACTTCGGAATCAAATTTGCCGAACCACTTCTATCGGATCGCTACCTCTTCACGTTTCTACGTGACCCAACTGATAGGATCATCTCTCTTTATAAATTTTTGTCGAGACAGCCTGCTGATCAGAGTGTACTTGCTGCCGCCGCAAGTAGCGAGGATCTGAAGGGTTTTTTGATGCGGGCCAATGAACTGGAATTCGCGAATAGACTTTGGAACAATCAAGCCTGGCAACTGCATTCTGGTTGGGTTTCCGCAGCAGTTTTACCGGACCTTAAAAGGGACGTGGAAACTGATCCAAGAGACATCGACCCAGTTGCTATGACAGAGGGGGCGCGACAAAATCTTCGCAGGTTTGATCGAATTGGTTTCGTCGAAAGTTTTGACCGTGATATCCGAAAGATTTTTAAGGACTTGGGAGCGCCACACATAAAGGTTCCCAAAAGCAACTCATCGGCTTCTAGCTTTGAAATCGCTGATAAAGAGACATTGTCCCTTATTGATGAGATCACCGAACTGGACCGTCTTGTTTTCGAGGATGCTAAAAAGCTTTTCTTAGCTAAGTAAAACCATTCCATTTTTTGAGTGTCTCAGTTGTGATTTCGAATTGTTCGAAAGCGGGTTTGGGACACGGTTTCACAGCAGCTACGTCTCTATTCGTTTGTGAGGTTTCTAGCCATAGTAGCAGCTCTTGGATGTTCGGATCATGGGTGTCGCTTCCAATATAAACTTTAAAGCACGATTCGATTGGGTTGCATTTGCAACTCTCGACAATGGTTTGTTTGATTTCATTCTCACCGCAAATCTCTGCGATTTATATACTGCCCGGGAAAAACCAAACGGTGCTAAACATCATTAGCAAACCGGCGAGAAAACCAAAACCAAGCAAGACCAGCATGGTGCGGAGCATTCCGTTTCTAGCCACAGCATCGTCTGCCTGACCCGCTAAAACGGCTTTGAGCTCTTGGCCAACCGAAACATTGTCTTTTCTTCGCGATTTGTTTTGTGCAACGGCGGCTTCTTGTTCTCGTTCTTGTTCGGCGCGCACGCGCTCTTGCTTTTCCAGTGCGCGATCTACCCAATTTGTTTCAGCCACATTAGAATCCGGCTCTTTAAAAGCGACGCGAGACTTTTCCTCAGCTCCTTTTTGTCGACCGTTGACGTGAGGCAAGGCCACTACAGTGCTCTTGTCCTGCGCTTGAACCTTATTGACGGTTTGTGCCATGGATTCACGGTTGAATTCTTCCAACCATTCAGGTGCGCGCGGGGCAGATTTTGGTGGTTCAGGTGCTGGCTTTGGTTTCGCAGCAATTGACAACCGTTGGCTCTTACGTACCTCGTGATTGGTTTCTTCAACCAAACGGTTCAATTCAAAATCAAGATTGATATCCTGTTTTGGTGTGCGCTTTTGAGCGTTGGAAGGAAGGATACTATCAACATCTGCTGCAGCAATAATCGCATGCCATTGCGCTGCAGACTGCAATCTTTCGCTCGGGTGCACCTGCATGGCCGTGTCGATCGCCCTAAGAAATTCGGGATCGTAACCTTCGATACGCCCGACGAGTGGAGCGCAAGGATCAGGCTTGTTACTCGCGATCTCCATCATTCTTGTCTGAGCGTTAACAGGCGCCTTGCCGCTAAGCAGGTGGTAGAATGTTGCACCAAGTGCAAACAAATCACTACTCGGTGTTTGAGAACTTCCGGGAACATAAAATTCTTGTGGTGAGTAGCCGTCTTTGACGACCAGCAAAGACGACATAGCACGGGTCCGGCGACTGGCATCGCCGCGCGCTGCACCAAAATCGATAAGAACCGGTGTACCTGATTTTTCGATAATTATGTTGTCCGGCGAGATGTCGCGATGCAGCAGATCTATCTCATGTACTTGTTCTATTGCCTCAAGCAGTTGCACTAGGATGTCTTTGACGCGGGAAGGCTTCAGGTTGGTCTTTCGCGCTTCGATAATGTCGAGAAGGTCACGACCGTCAATCAGGTCAAGCACCATATACGCAGTCTTGTTTTCTTCGAATACGCTATGAACACTCACGATGTTTGGATGACGGAGTTGCGCGAGACTGCGAGCTTCTCGCATAAACATTTCGACGATTGAACGGTATTGCTTCGCATAGGTTTCAGTGCGCGCAATCACGTTGGTCCCGTGGCGGATACAAAAATCGCTAGGGAAACACTCCTTTATTACCACAGTTCGGCCTAGTTGGTTGTCCAGGGCTCTGTAGGTTATTCCAAATCCACCGGCACTAAGATGTTCTGTGATAGTAAATTGATCGCCGAGCAGGTTTGTACCTACAGGAAGGTCTTCTTCCATGGGCGTTTCGTATTGATATAATGATCGTGTTTTTTGCACCGGATAATTCCATCGTTTGCGCTTGCAACCTCGAACAAAAATACCCGTTAACCGTGCTACTGGAGTTGCGCCGAAATGTGTTCGAATTAAGATAAATTTATGGAAAAGATGCGATGACTTGTGGTTATGTGCACTCAAAGCAGTGCAAGAAAGGAAGTTTTTCTTACCACTGCTTGCGCCTTTATCGGGCAATTCAAAGGCAAATGACAAAAGCCTGCGGCAACTCATAGCCTTACCTTTCTTGCACGGCCATTGTGCCGACTGGCCTGATGAATGCGCATTCCCAGCTTATCCTCACCGTGTTTCCAACAAGAAAAGCGCAGTGCTTTGTCGACTTTTGCACGCCGAGTTGTTTCTGGTTTTGGGCATGTGTCTTAAACCATTTTAAAGCAGGGCCAAATGAGCGGTCATTAGACTTAACCTCATCTGGTGACACATTTTCTTCGTCAGTCTCGGAGACTAATTTCTATCGTAGCGCGCAATAGACCGGAACGATTGGCAAAATTTCGGCTTTCTATATTCGAAGATCACCAAAAGCGTCACCTAAAGTGGGCTCGGTTTGTTGAGCGGCTTCTTCCCAAGCCGCTCCAACGATGCTTTGAAAAGCTCCGTTAGTCAGCAAAAAAAGTCATATTGGCCCTATGAAAAAGATATCAATGCATCTGCATTTACATCGTAGGCAACGTTCGTTGACGCCAATGCGCTTTCTTGTCCCCTGATCTGTTATCGGAAAGATTGGCCTTGGCGTTAGAATCCGGCGTGTCATCTTTACGGTCATCCCCCGGCGCGTCTGTTTTGATCGCGCGCCGCGCTGTGCCTCTGGTTTTTACAAACGCAGTGCGCGATATTACGATTGCACAAACCGCTTAAGCCGTCGTCACGGAACAGGGATATGTGGCCAAAACCGTCGAGCCAAAAACATGAAACTATTGACCTTTCAATCTCGGGATTAATAGGAGCGCCGGCGCAATACGCGCTCGCGAACCTTGCGCTGCAAACCGCCAAATGTCGGCTTTAACTCAGATCTTCTATGCATTTGAGGAGGCTAGATCAGAGTGAGGTATGCAATTAAACACAGTTTGAAGAGATGGCGTCTAAATACATGTATGCCGTGCGAAAAGGCCCGCGGTCAATTCACGATCCTTTCGGCCGAGCCCAAGCCAATATTAAAAACTGACCGTAGCGCGCGTTCCCATTTTGCGATCGGCTGCTCCTCTATGAAAATCACATCATTCGGGCGCAATTGTAACTCGGTCGCCAATACAAGTCGTGCAGCATTCTCAGAGTCGAGGTGAAAGGCCAAAACGTTATTCTTTTGACTTGATTTGCGGTCGATGCGAAGCAAGTAAATCTCGCTTGGATCGCTAAAGGGCACGTTGAAACCGCCTTTGCTGAACAAAGCGTCGGCAAGTGAGGCGTGCCTCTCATAAGGCAAGGTGAACCGCGCTTGGGCCTCAAGCTCTCCAGCCAAAAAGACATAGTCGCGTGGCACGGCATCAAGCGTGTGCCGCCTGGAATAGCCCCCTGAAAGTGGTCCACCAACTGGGATAGTTTTGTCCCGTAATTGGAGGATCAGCGATGGCTGGAAA
>JBCBBI010000037.1:0-17027 GCA_038531775.1 Pseudomonadota bacterium
AATAACCTTTTCACCGGTGAAGGCAGGCGCCTGCGCAATCCGTGCCCGCATCGCATGCATCAGGTCAAACATCTCTGCATCGCCGGAATAAGCGCTTTCCTCGACCCCATAGAGCCGCAGCGCCTTTGGCGTCGAGCCACCCGATTGGTCGAGGGCGGCAATAAACCCGTTCCCTTGGCGAATTTTGTCTGTCTGGGCGGCTTTCGACATTGGATTTTCCTTTAACCTTGCACGAAACCCCTCTTAGGCGAGCACTTTCCACGCCGCAATCTTGATAGCGCTAACAATAAAGCTGTGGTTCGGATGGCTTTAGGTGAGGGCCAGTAAACCAACCGATAACAGCAATAGAATTGCAAAACCAAAATTGACACGCTTTGCGGTGCTTTCCGACCGCAAGACCTTCGAAAGCCACGCTCCAAAACTCAACCATCCAAAATTTACAACGCAGACGACCAAAATTGTGAGAACGGCTTTGAGGAAAAGATCCGCGATAATGCTAGTAGGAACGAGCGTGTAGCCCGACACAAGCGCGCCCATGGCGGCGTAAGCTTTGGGATTGGCCAAAGTGATCGCGACGCCTTCGTACCAGCGGGGGATTTGTGCGTCCGGTTTTTGCGCGGCGCTGCCAAGAGCAGGTGCAGTGGCGATGCGAAAGGCCAGATAGATGAAATAGACTGCCGCAAGAACAGTGATGACTGGCGCCACAGAGGGTAGGGCAAAGACCGCTGCAGCCACGCCGCTCCCTGTGAACGAAAGAACCAATGCGACGCCGAGGCAAAGGCCCATTGCAAAGGGCAGACCGCGTTTGCGGCCAAAGCTTGCGCCCACAGCCGCAGCGCTCAGAGTATTTGGGCCGGGGCTTCCGGTAAGGGCAAAAGCGGCAAGCAGGAAAGGGCCAATTTGGTCGATCCTCAGCCCTCCAGTGCCGCAACACCGGGCAGGGTTTTGCCTTCCATCCATTCAAGAAAGGCCCCGCCTGCGGTTGAGATATAGGTGAAATCCTGCGCGGCCTTAGCCTGGTTAAGGGCCGCAACTGTATCACCTCCTCCCGCAACAGAGGTAAGTCGGCCTTCGCGTGACAGCGCTGCCGCATGTGCGGCGGCTGCATCTGTTGCCGCATTGAATGGTTCGATCTCAAAAGCACCAAGCGGTCCGTTCCAAATAAGAGTGCGGGCTCTGTCGAACGCGGCTGTGATGCGGGAAACAGATTGCGCACCGGCATCGAGGATCATTGCATCTTCGGGGCAGGCATGGGCCGCAACGGTTTCATGCGCTGCACCGGCGGCGAACTCACTTGCGACGACGACATCTCCGGGCAGCACGATTTCGCAGCCTGCCGCGCCAGCCTTGGACAGAATAGCGCGCGCCGTATCCGTCATGTCGTGTTCACAAAGCGATTTGCCGACATTGAGGCCTTGAGCGGCCAGAAACGTATTGGCCATTCCGCCGCCGATCACCAGGCTGTCGACTTTCTCCACCAGGTTGCCGAGCAAATCGAGCTTGGTTGAAACCTTTGCACCGCCAACGACGGCAATCACCGGCCGATCCGGTGCCCCAAGCGCTGCTTCGAGCGCGGTCAGTTCCGCTTGCATCAGACGCCCGGCGCAAGCGGGCAGGTGCCGCGCAAGTGCCTCTGTCGAGGCATGTGCCCGATGCGCGGCGGAAAACGCATCATTGCAGTAAACGTCGCCCAAGCCTGCCAAACGCTTGGCAAAAGCAGCGTCATTGGCTTCCTCTCCTGGGTGAAACCGGATATTTTCCAATAGCAGAACCTCGGCGGCGCGCGCCTCAGCGGTCAGGTTCTCCGCCCCATCAAGCGTTTCCACGAATTGTACTGTATGCCCAAGCGATTGCGCCAATGCAGGCACCACATGGCGGAGCGACATCTCGTCCACAACCTTGCCTTTGGGTCTACCAAAATGGGCCAGAAGCATGGGCTTGCCCCCGGCCTGCAAGATGGCATCGATTGTAGGTTTGATCCGGTCAAGCCGGGTTGTGTCGGTAACCTTGCCGTTCTCCATGGGCACATTAATGTCGACACGAGTGAGCACGCGTTTGCCGCCCAAATCTATCTCATCAAGGTTTTTCCATCCCATGCCCGCGCGCCTTTAATTTGGACCTGCATCGAGGGCGTTTTGGCCTGAGTGATACAGGCCGTCAATCCCCCGCTTGGCTTTCCGTCATCCAAGCCCTAGGTTGCGCGCAAGCGATCAGAAGAGGAGGCCCCAATGGCCGAGATTAAAGACCCCGAAAACACCATTTTGATGGAACTTAAGGACGGCACTGTAACGATCGAGCTTTTGCCTGACGTGGCACCGGGCCATTGCGAGCGGATGAAGGAACTGGCGCGATCAGGCGCTTATGACAGCGTTGTTTTCCACCGCGTGATCGATGGTTTTATGGCGCAGACCGGCGACGTTTCACACGGGAATATGGACAAAGGGCTCAACATCCGGCTTGCGGGCACCGGCGGAAGCGATCTGCCGGATCTTAAGGCGGAGTTCAGCGGTGTGCCCCATGATCGCGGCACTCTGGGAGCGGCCAGAAGTCAAAGCCCTGACAGCGCCAACTCGCAGTTTTTCATTAACTTTACCGATAACCATTTTTTGAACCGGCAATACACTGTATATGGCAGGGTGATCGATGGTATGGAACACGTAGATGCCATCGTCAGAGGAGAGCCTCCAATGAACCCCGATAAGATGATAAGCTTGAAAGTGGCAGCCGATGCGTAGTGTTATTTCTCTGGTATTTGCTGCGGCACTCGCGGCACCTGCAGTGGCCTCGGAGCTGAATATCGAAGTGCAGGGCGCGGCTAACGGCACAATCACCATCGACCTTCTCGAAGACGTGGCACCCGATCACGTAGAGCGGATTCTTGAGCTGGCGCGGGAAGGTGCCTACGATAATGTTGTGTTTCACCGGGTGATCGACGGCTTCATGGCGCAAACAGGCGATGTGCAATACGGAAAAGAAGGTTCCGAGCCTGGGTTTGCGGGACGTGGCGGGAGTGAGCGCCCTGATTTGCGTGCAGAATTTTCCGACATACCTTTTGATCGCGGGGTCGTTGGAATGGCCAGGGCACAAAGCCCCAACAGCGCCAACAGCCAGTTTTTCATAATGTTTGATGATGGCCATTTCCTGAATGGTCAATATACCGTCGTTGGCCGTGTGACCGGCGGCATGGATATCGTCGATGCCATCAAAAGGGGCGACGGACCGAATGGTTCGGTTGTGAGCGCTCCGGATGTCATGCGTACGGTGACGGCAAGCGAGTGACGCAAGATGCGTGCCACGGGGTATGAACCACTTGGCACGCTGAAGCCTGTCGCCAGCGGTATCTGGATTATTGATGGCCCAGCCGTATGGCGCGGGATGATCCCCTTTCCGACAAGGTCCACCGTGGTGCAGCTTGAAAGCGGCGCGCTTTGGGTGTGCTCACCCATAGCGATAAATCAGGCTCTTGAAGAGGAATTGCGAGCGCTAGGACAGGTGGCCCATATCGTTGCGCCAAACCCGCTTGACTGGGCAGCCATGGTGGCCTGGTCGCGAGCCTTCCCAGAAGCGCAGCTTTGGACCGTGCCGGTGCTGCAGGAAAAGCTGCAGGCGCTTGACGAGCTGCCTGCGATAGAGGCGTTAAATCTGCGCGAGGCGGAAACAGCCTGGCAAGGTCAGGTGCGTCAATGGGTGCTGGATGCGGCCCCAAACTATCAGGAGGCTGTGTTTTTTCACCGAGGCAGCGACACGCTCATTGTTGCCGACCTGATCGCAGCCATCGAGACAGAGCATCTTCCTGCGCATTTGCGACCTTTGGTGTGGTTGAGTGGGACCGACAGCGAATATTCAAATATGCCGCCCGCCGTCCGAAAATACTTCAAGGATAAAGAAAAGCTCGCCGATGATATTGAACGGTTGATCGGGTGGGGGCCGCGGCGGATCATCCTTGGCCATGGCAAATGGTACGCCCATTCAGGCGTGGATCAACTGGAGCGGCTGTTTAAGCGGCTTTTGCGAAACAGGCGCTATGAGAAAATGCTCAACGAGCCGCGCAAGGGCCCTTTTTAAAGCGATTGGGTTTTGCCCCGCGCTTCGCGCAGCTCGACCGTTACGAAGGGCCAGCCCCTCGCGCTCCCCGGGATATTTTGAGCAAAAAGAAAGAATAAAAGTGAATTTTCTAGCGGATGATATTGGGCCGCACTCTGATCTTTGGGCGCGCTTCTTGAGGCAGGTGGCCATTCAGGCGGCGATTGACGATGCCAAAAAGCCAAATGATAACCAGCGTCAGCAGGATGAAATAGAAGGCCAGGATCGGGTAGGGGACAAAGGGATTAAAGGTCTTGTCGGCGAAGTATTTGGCATAATAAAGCGCGTCGCCGCTTTGTTGCCAGGCAGGAAAGGCCGAGAAGAAGACCAGCGTTGTGGCATGAAACAGAAAGATGGCCTCATTGGTATAGGCAGGCCACGCCAGTCGCAGCATTGTGGGCCAAATGATCCGGCGAAACCGGTACCAGCCAGAAAAGCCATAGGCATCGGCCGCTTCTACGTCTCCCTTCGGGATTGACCTCAGCGCCCCATAGAAAATCTCACCTGAATAGGCGGCTGCGTTGAGAAACAACACGATTAGCGCCCCGAGCCATGCAGAAGTGAAAGGGTCCAACACCGGATATGCCTGCTTAAGGCTAAGGAAGGTGAAATAGGCAAAGAAAAACTGAATAAACAGCGGCGAGCCACGGAAAATAAAAATGAACCACTGGGATGGTTTACGGAGGAGTGAATTGCTCGAGGCTTTGCCAAGCGCCACAACAGTTGCGAGAAAAAATCCAGTAACAAGCGCGAAAAGCCCGAAATAGATATTCCAGATCATGCCGGAGCCGATCAATGTGAACTGATGGCAAAGCGTGAAATCTTCGCGCGGCAGAAGCCTTTCGCCGATGCCGAGCGAACGCAGCCCATAGGCCTGAATGATCTCCCAGCAACTCAAGCGGCCGCCTTGCGCAGCACTTCACCGCCAGTTGTCGCCTGACCTTTGGACAGCCGCGTCATGAGCCTTTCGAGCACAATCTCGGAGACCCGCGTGAGGCCAAGGTAAAACGCGAGCAGTACGAGGAAATACCACATGCGCCAGTCGTCATGTGGATAGGCGGTAAAATTCGGGTTGGCCCAGGCCCCAAGCTCTCGCGCCCAGTAGACGATATCTTCAACGCCAAGCAGGAACAAAAGTGGTGTGGCTTTTGTCAAAACCATCCAGAGGTTTGACAGGCCCGGAATTGCATAAACCCACATCTGTGGCACAAGAATACGCCAAAAGCTCTGACGGCGGGTCATACCATAGGCCTCTGCCGTCTCTATCTGCCCGCGCGGCACAGCATTCATAGCGCCGTAAAGCACATTGGCGGCAAAAGCGCCGAAAACGATGGCAAAGGTCAGAACGGCAAGGAAAAACCCATAGGTTTCATGCACCCATTGCGGGGCCTGGCTTAGCGGCATTTTAGCAGCTGCGCAGACGATGAAATCATTGCCCTGACGGATCGGCTCATCCCAATCGGGGCAAACGACCTGATGGCGTACCCATTCGATGGCCTGATCGAGCGCGATCACAAAAAACATAAAAAAAGCGATATCAGGTACGCCGCGCACGATCGAAATATACGCTTTTCCCAGCCAGCGCAGCGGCAGAATACGAGACCGCGCAGCCGTCGCCCCGGCAAAGCCAAAGCCCAATGCTGTCGGGGCTGTGATGGCGAGAAGCACCAGGACCACCACGACAGAGACATAGAGATTTGCGTGTTTTGGGGTCGTTGTGTAGCAGGCCAGCCAACGTAGGCTGTCGAGTGTCTCCGGGTTTGTGCAGAACGAAAACATGGCCTACCTCACGTGTCATATCCCGGCTTATGACCGGGATATGACAGATTTATCATATTAGAACTGGCTTGAGACTTCCCATTTTGCGATCAGCTCATTGAGGGATCCATCGTCTTTCATGGATTGGATCGCTGTGTTGAACTTCTCTTTCAATTCGCCGTCAGATTCACGGATACCCATGCCGACGCCACCGCCGAGCGCGACGTTTGGACCAACAAATTGAAGTTCTGCGTCGGCCTCAACAATCGGCGCAAGAAAAGAGCTGTCTGCGAGAACCGCGTCAGCTTCTCCGCTTTTCACCGCAGCGATGGTTTCTTCCGGTGTTGAAAACTCCACCAGGGTGGCGCCGCTTTCGGCGATATAACCCGCCTGAATGGTCCCGGTTTGCGCCGCGACTACACCGCCTTCGAGGTCGACGCCGTCAGATTTTGCAACGTAAGAGGACGGGTCGGGTGGGGTGTAGTTTGTTGTGAAATCAATCACTTCATCGCGTTCATCGGTGATCGACATGCCAGCGACGATTGCGTCATAGTTGCCGCCCACCAGATTTGGAATAATCGAGTCCCAGTCGTTTTTCACCCATTCACAGGTCAGTTCGGCGCGTTTGCAAAGCTCATCTCCAAGCTCGCGCTCAAAACCGTCGATCTCACCGGCATCGTTGACAAAATTCCACGGTGCATAGGCACCTTCCGTGCCCAGTCGGACCGTATCAGCGGCAAGCGCCATGCCCCCGGCAAGCGCCGCTGAAATAGCTGTCAAAACGATTTTTTTCATGAGGTTTCTCCCTTTTCCTCGGTCTTTAACTCAAGCTGCCAGTGTCGAACTTAGAAACTGTTGCAGCCGCTGTGATTTTGGAGCACCAAACAGGGTGTCTGGTGACCCTTCCTCTTCGATCAGTCCCTGATGCAGGAATATAACATGATCTGAGACATCTTTGGCCATTTTCATGTCATGGGTGACAATCATCATGGTCCGACCTTCGGCGGCGAGGTCTCTTATGACGCGCACCACCTCTTGTTCAAGTTCGGGGTCGAGTGCAGATGTTGGTTCGTCGAAAAGAAGCGCTTCTGGCTCCATGCAAAGCGCCCGCGCAATGGCCGCGCGTTGCTGTTGTCCGCCGGAAAGCTGCGCCGGGAAAACGTCGCATTTGTCCCCTATGCCAACTTTCGCAAGATACCGCCGCGCCGCGCTTTCGACCTCGTCCCGATCTCGTCCAAGCACCGTCACAGGCGCCTCCATGACATTTTGTAAAATCGTCAAATGGGCCCAGAGATTGAATTGTTGAAAGACCATCGACAGGTTTGTCCGGATACGCAGAACCTGTTTTGCGTCTGCAGGCTGACGGGCAGGGCCAGTACCTTTCCAAGTGACCGGCTCACCTTTGAAAACGATTTCGCCTTGCTGGCTATCTTCCAACAAATTAGCGCAGCGTAGAATGGTGGATTTTCCAGAGCCAGATGACCCGATGAGTGAGATTACCGCACCTTTTGTGGCTGAAATATCCACGCCCTTGATCACCTCAAGCTCGCCATAAGCCTTGTGCAAGTTCTTGATTTCAATAACCGGCGATTTTTCGGTCAAAGCAGGTCCCGCAGCTTTCTCCAAACGTAGCCGTAATAGGGCGCAATTTTCGTAACTATGCAATGTTCAATGCAAAAATGAGCCCAGTTTATTCAATAAAACTACCTATAGCTGTATTTTACGCGAGTGGCGCTGAGGGAATAGGCATATCCAGGTAGGCCTGTTTGGGGATTTTCACCACGCTTTGCAAACAAAGCTTGTCGCGATCACTTTCGCTTAAACTGGCAATTGCTTTGCGTAGCGCATCTAAAATACGCTCTGGGTTTCCGCTAGGTGCGGTAATGAAAGGCAAAGCAGGCGTTGGCTCGGTTTGCCCGATCTTGTCAAGTTTGCTTGCGAAATCATCATAGCGTTGGATCATGTACCAGCTGACCGCATCTAGCGCGGCGAAATCTGCGCGGTGTTCTGCCACAGCTTTGGCGGAGGCTCTGTGGCTACCGCAATGCACGACATGGTCCAAAGAAAATCCATGTTTATCTGCATAGGCGGAAGGTGCGGCCCAACCGCTTTGTGAGAGCACTTCGTTATAGGCCAGCCGAGCATCTGCAAAGTCTTCGGGGCTCTGCCGATTATCATCGCGCCGGGCGATGAAAACAGAGCAATAAAAACCACTATTTGCATGTTCCAGCCCGTGATCTGGTGTGCCGACAAGCGATACGTTATCATGTAGCTTGGCACGGTAGGGCAGACTGCAGGTTTGTGATAAAAGCAAATCAGCTGATTGCCAATCTGCCCAGACGTCACCACCACGCGCAAGACATTCCGGTCCTTCGCCAAGCTCTGTTCTGACAGCCGTCCACAACCGGTCGAACGCATCATGTAATTCAGGCCGATCGTACATAGGCAAAGAAGCGATCATTGATCCCTTGTAACCCTTTGTCGCGCCAGAGCGCTATCACGATCATTCACGCCCAAAAAGTTGGACGCCATGCGGATCAATGCATCTTCAGACGCATCTCGACTTCCATCTGCAAGCGCGACCTGCCAAAGCGAAGCAATTACGTCCAGCCGATCCTCGTAAGCCACGGCATCCTTTATGGCGCGGGTGAATCGCACAGTGTCGGGAGCCTCTGCTTCTAGTACCTCAGCGTGCTCTCGCAGTCTTTTTGCCTCGGATGCGTCCAACGCATAGCGTTTCTGAGAAATCATCTGAATTCGATTAATCTCGTTTGCGTCGTAGTGACCATCTGAGCGCGCAATCCGCACCAGCAGAGCGGTCAACGCCAAACGGGCGTCATCATCCTTTAATTGTGTCGGTTTCGGCTCTGTCAGCCGTTTGAGAAGATCGCCAAACATGTCGATGATATAAGCGCCATTGCAAGCGCTGCCAATCTTATTTGGCCAAGCTAAATCATCGGGCTGACGCTAGGTCCAAAAGCGAACACAATTGCTTCAAAAATTATACACTTTTCAGAAAGAAAAAAATGGCAGCAACCTGAACTTCAAATGGACAATCTCGAATGAACAAGACCACGCCAAAAGATAGTCTTGAATGGGAAGAAGGTACGCCTGAGGATCATCTCGCGCAGGTACAAAAGCTGTCTGCAGAAGAGCTGCGCGACTTTGTGGCCAACTATGATTGGGATTTGTATCCAGAAAAGGTGTTGGGTTGGGCTTTGGCGCAGAAGTCGCTGGATCTTGCGTCAGTGCTGTCGGCTTTTCTTAAAGGCGATCCGCAGAGGTTCAATTATTTGCCCAAGCGCGACGTGTCTGAAGAATTCCAAGGTGAGGCGCATCTGCTTGATATGATCTGCATGCGGGTCAATTCCGGATTTTACCTCGTCTTTCCTGGTAGTAAGCTGATCGCGCCTCAGCGTATGTTTCGATGGTTAAACGGACAACAATCGGATCGGCAGCGGGGTGTCCAAGGGCGCTATGTGCTTGATGATAAAACTGTTGGTGAGTTGCTGGACAAAGACTTGCATCTCGATGCCAACCATCCTGCCGCGGTTGCCAAAGATCGGTCAAACACGTCGCTTCTGAAAGACTTGATTAGTCCAATTCTGGAACTTGGCGTATCTCGCGAAGACTTGAAATATCTTCCCAAGGAAGAAAACGAAGGCTGATCCCGCTAGAGCTTACCCTCAGTAAATAGGTGAAATCAAACCAGCCTGGATGTCTCGACCGCTGCGCGCACGAAATCGGCAAAGAGTGGGTGTGGCGCGAAGGGTTTCGACTTAAGCTCCGGGTGGAATTGCACGCCGATGAACCAGGGATGATCCGCCCACTCTACAATTTCTGGTAGGCGGCCGTCTGGGGACATGCCTGAAAAAACCAAACCGCACTTCTCAAGCTTGTCGCGATACTTGATATCGACTTCATAGCGGTGGCGATGGCGCTCATCGATGGCGGTTTTACCATAAACATCAGCGACTTTCGTGCCGTCCTTCAATACGGCATCATATGCCCCAAGTCGCATTGTACCGCCTTTGTCATCGCCGACTTTGCGTTTGACCTTTTGGTTGCCCTGGACCCATTCTTTGAGGTGATAGACAACAGGCGTGAAGCGTTTTTTGCCTGCTTCATGGTCAAATTCCTCGGAACCTGCATCCGTGAGCCCGGCAAGATTACGCGCGGCCTCTATCACGGCCATCTGCATACCAAGGCAGATCCCTAGATAAGGAATGTTATGCTCTCGGGCGAACTGCGCGGCCTTGATTTTTCCCTCTGTGCCTCGCTCGCCAAAACCTCCGGGCACAAGAATTGCGTGGTAGCCTTCCAGATGCGGTGCGGCATCTTCGCCATCAAACACTTCTGCGTCGACCCATTCGATATTGACCTTAACCCGGTTGGCCATACCGCCATGGGTCAGCGCTTCCTTGATTGACTTGTAGGCATCCTCAAGCTGAGTGTACTTGCCCACGATGGCCACGTTGACCTCTCCATCGGTGTTGCTGATCCGGTCAACCACATCATCCCACTTGGCCATTTCAGGGCGCGGGGCAGGAGAGATGTTGAAAGCATCAAGCACCGCTTGATCAAGACCTTCGCGGTGATAGGCCAAGGGTGCCTCATAGATAGATTTGAGGTCATATGCCGCAACGACCGCGTCTTTGCGCACATTGCAGAAAAGAGCAATCTTTTCGCGTTCTTTTTCCGGGATCAACTGTTCAGACCGGCAGACCAGTATATCCGGCGCAATGCCTATAGACTGTAACTCCTTGACCGAGTGCTGCGTCGGCTTTGTTTTAAGCTCACCAGAAGCCGCCAGCCAGGGCAGTAGCGTGAGATGCATGTAAATGCATTGGCCGCGAGGACGATCATGGCTGAACTGTCGGATCGCCTCAAAAAATGGCAGGCCTTCAATGTCCCCAACGGTTCCGCCGATCTCGCAAAGCATAAAATCAACTTCATCATCGCCAATGGCAATGAAATCCTTGATCTCATTGGTCACATGAGGAACCACTTGGATGGTTTTGCCCAGATAGTCGCCCCGGCGTTCCCGCTCCAACACGCTGGAATAAATCCTGCCGGAACTGACGGAATCCGTCATGCGCGCAGGTACTCCTGTAAAACGCTCATAATGACCAAGATCAAGGTCCGTCTCCGCACCATCATCGGTCACGAAAACCTCACCATGCTCAAAAGGCGACATGGTACCGGGGTCTACGTTTAGATAAGGGTCAAGCTTGCGCAGCCGGACAGAAAAACCACGCGCTTGCAACAACGCGCCAAGGGCCGCCGAAGCCAAACCCTTTCCCAAAGAGGAAACAACACCGCCTGTAATAAAAACGTATCTCGCCATAGGTTGGCAGCCCCCGCAATAACCTAAAACGGCGTCTGGCGCGCCGTTATTGTCAATTTTTGTGAGGCCCCGAGCGTGTGATTTACCGCAGCACCACGGGATTTAAGGATATAGGGATTCGGGGTCTACGCGCAAGCAAACCGCAACATACTGTTGCAGAAATTTTGCCTGCCTCAAATGGTTGTGGTGAGTATCGTCACTCTGCGCTGGGAACAAGAGGCGCATCATCGCCTGATGTTGGAGGCAGAAGACCTTGGCCGTCAGTGTTTTCGTCGCTGGTGCTCTCGGTTGCTCGACCGGGCAGATCATCGGTCAGCCGGTCCAAAACGGAAGAGCTTCCTGAGTTTTGTGCGGCTATCACGGTTAACGTCAGAGTGGTCGCAAAAAGAGCGATGCCCAAAATCCAGGTGACTTTGCCCATGGCTGTGGCCGCAGCACGACCAGTGCTCACATTACCGCCCCCGCCGATACCCAGACCGCCGCCTTCCGAGCGCTGCAACAACACCACAGCGATTAGCGCGAGCGCCAGCAAAAGGTGGATCAGCAGAATGACGTTTTCCATGTAAAGCGGTCCTTGAGAGGGCTTTTGGCTTTCCGAATGAGCGGTATCTATGCAATTCCGCGCGCGCCCGCAAGCGTGCATCTCGCGTTTTGAAAATTGTGTCGTAGGAGAGCTTTGGCATCGCCAACTGTTTGGCTCCGGTTTTTAGCAAACGGCACGTAAGTAGATCTTGGTTGTACCCAACAATTATTAGATACGACTTAGTTTTTGAGATGCCATAGCCGTGGCCGAACCCAACCGGGTTTCCCGCCCTTAGCTACGGATAGATGCCGAAGAAGCTTCTGAACCTCAAATGCAGTTTACACAGGTGGTTCAAGGCATTGCATTCAACGACCTGATCAAGCATTTTCGATTGGCGGCGAGACGACGCGGGCAGGAGGTGTCTGTTGAAAAAGCACAGGGTGGTGTTTCTTCATCCAAAGAGATTGGTAAACGCTGGCTCTAAGATTATGCGTTGTGATCAGCTTTGCGATATAGCCCGTCGCTACTTGGGCGATCGCTATGATTTTGAAGTACGAATGCAATTGCCAGTACGCGATAAGCGTGCCGAAAGTGACATGTGTTCTCTCCTGAGCGATGCCACCGTCATAATGATCAAGGGCACAGCGCAGGTGATCGGGGAAGAGGCAGTGTCAACGTTGCGAACGCATGTACGTGGTTTGTGCGTTGATTATGTGGATATCAATATGCAGGAGAATTTTTTACGCTTTGCGGATGTGCATATCGCGCCTTCCATTGCCGGTATGCGTATTTTGCGCGGGCAATTGGCAAGTCGTGAGAGCGCTGCGCCCGGGGCATCTGTCGCTCATCTTACGCACCACGCCGATCCTCGCCTCGAAGGACTGGGACCGCCCCAATCAGATAAGTTACGAGTGGTTTACCTTGGAAATCCAAAAAACGCTCTTATTCCCAGAGCAGTCAATTCGAAGATTGAAGTATTGAGCTACAATAGAGATCGAGAAATCGGTTCGGTCTTCAAACAGTTGCAGGGTTTCAATTTGCATTATGCTGTTCGCCCTCCAGACCAGTCCTCAGAAACAAACCTGTCAACGACAAAACCATTCACAAAAGGAATTGTTGCTGCGGCTCTGGGCGCGAACGTTCTTGCGTCAGTCGATTCAGACGACGCCGTTCATTATCTTGGCGCTGACTATCCTTTCCTTTTAAAAAGCGGTGACGAAGCCTCGATAAATAACGCTATGGAAAAGGCAGTCGGCCTTTTTGGCGGACCAGAATGGAAAAACGCGCTGCAACGCATGGAATATGTACGTGCAATCTCTTCACCCGCCAACATAGCGCATGAGTTGAACATTATTCTCGAGCGGTTCACTTAGAGCTTTAGGCGTTCAGCCATTTCGCAGCTCAATGTCGATCAATTGCGACATTTGGTGATTTATCGGTTTCAACTGCTACTGCAGATGGCTATACCCACGAGGGTTTGCGACGACGAGGGGAAAATCATGGCCAACGTGGTTGTTGTAGGCGCTCAGTGGGGCGATGAGGGCAAGGGCAAGATTGTCGATTGGCTTTCCGAAAGAGCTGACGTCATTGCGCGTTTTCAGGGCGGACATAATGCCGGGCACACTCTGGTCGTTGATGGTGAGGTTTACAAACTTCACGCCCTGCCCTCCGGTGTGGTCCGAACAGGCAAACTTTCTGTCATCGGCAACGGCGTTGTGCTTGATCCATGGAATCTGCTGCAAGAGATCCAGTCAATCCGCGCTCAAGGTGTGGAAATTTCGCCGGATACACTCATGATCGCGGAAAATACGCCCCTCATTTTACCGTTTCATGGCGAACTGGACCGTGCTCGCGAGAGTCAGAACTCGGTGGCCAAAATTGGTACGACAGGGCGCGGTATTGGGCCAGCCTATGAGGATAAGGTTGGGCGGCGTGTAATCCGGGTTGCTGATCTCGCAGATGACAGCACGCTAGAGCTTCGCGTGGATCGTGCTTTGGTCCACCATAACGCGCTGCGCAAAGGCCTGGGCCTCGGTGAAATCGGTCGCAACGCGCTTATTGCGCAGCTCAAGGAAATCGCACCTCAAATCCTGCAATATGCTGGCCCGGTTTGGAAAGTGATGAATGAAAGACGCAAGGCCGGGCAGCGTATTTTGTTCGAAGGGGCGCAGGGTGCTTTGCTCGATATCGATTTCGGCACCTATCCTTTTGTCACGTCATCTAACGTGATTGCAGGTCAAGCCGCGACAGGCGTGGGGATCGGTCCGGGCGCGATTGAATTCGTACTTGGCATTGTGAAGGCCTACACCACGCGTGTAGGAGAGGGTCCATTCCCATCTGAGCTCGAAGATGAGGACGGTCAACGTCTAGGTGAGCGAGGTCATGAGTTTGGCACCACCACGGGTCGTAAGCGCCGCTGTGGCTGGTTTGATGCTGCCCTTGTGCGCCAGACCTGCGCCACATCTGGGGTCAATGGTATTTCACTCACAAAGCTCGATGTCCTGGACGGATTTGAGACGCTGAAAATTTGCGTGGCTTATGATCTTGATGGCGAGCGGTTGGATTATCTTCCAACGGCTGCGGATCAACAGGCAAGGTGCAAGCCTATCTATGAGGAAATGCCGGGTTGGCAGGAAACGACGGAAGGCGCGCGCAGTTGGGCCGATCTGCCCGCCAACGCGATCAAATATGTCCGTCGCGTTGAAGAGTTGATCGAATGCCCTGTTGCGCTACTGTCTACCTCGCCGGAACGGGAAGACACGATATTGGTGACCGACCCGTTCGCTGACTGACGAGGGAATGCATGGCGCTTAGTTACAAAGCCAGACGCAGGTGGTCTTTGCTGATCCTGCTTGTGGCACTGCCCCTTTACATCGTGGTTGCAGTTAACGTCGCTGATTGGCTTCGTGCGCGCTACGAGGGCTTTACGTTGGTCACGGAGCTGGTTGTTTTCGTCGCGGTTGGCGTTGTCTGGGCGATACCTTTGAAGCCTATTTTTAAGGGTGTAGGGCAAGCCGACCCGGACGCAGTTCATCATGATGAACGGTAGATTACTCTATTAGTGTTACCAAAAGTCACTGTTTATTGATGCATTGTTTGTTGGTCAGGCGGTAGCATCAGGTCACATAGCGACACAAATGGCGCTACGGTTGCTAGTGCACGGCGTTGTCTGCATTGGCGCGGCACCGTGCTTTTGCGTCTCTGATATTTGGCACGTGAAAGGCCCTTCTATGGCTTTAGAACTACAATCTCGTTTCTCCAAGTTTCTTGTTGCGGCGGTTCTTATTTTTGGTCTCGGTTCATATGATGCGGCCCGCGCAGAAGAAGCAGCGCCACTGCCTGGGTATGTGGTAGACCAATTTGGCAACCCGCCATCGGTGCCGACCGGGCCGATTTCTGATGAGCTGCATGCGGCTTTGAAGACAACCTTTGTCGACAGTATGGAGCAAGGCAACTGGGGCCCCGACCAGGTTATCGGGCTGCAGACAATTGTCGAAGCTGGAGATGCGCGCGTGGTCTGGATCATCTCCGATCTTATGCGCTTTATCGGCAGCCGAGAATTGAATGCAGAGTTGATAACAGCAGCGTCCGAGCTTTTTGGAAAGCAGCTTGACAACGTCAATGCCTGGGGCGTTGTGACAGATCACCTTTTGGCCTGGGATATTCCAGAGCCGCCGCGGTATCTTGAATATAAACGCGCCATTTTCCTGCAAATCGTGCCTGATTGGGATCCGATCTTTATCGAGGGTGACATTGATTGGCGTCTGGTCTCCTGGGGCGGTGTCCTGATTGATAATCGCGCCCATGACAAAACCGATGACCTTTGCAATTGTATCCCGGCCGCTGACAACCCCGAGGTCAGCAGCGCCGAAGATGCGACCTGGCTTAAAGATGACGACGTGGTTTTCGGCATTGAGATTAACGGCGAAACCCGCGCCTATCCGCGCCGGATCATGGAAGTGCGTGAGATGGTGAATGACACGCTCGGCGGTCGCGATTTGGGCATTCCCTATTGCACGCTTTGCGGCGCCGCGCAGGCCTATTTTACCGATGAAGTGCCAGAGGGTTTTAAACGCCCGATCCTGCGTACCTCGGGCCTTCTGAGCCGGTCCAACAAGGTGATGTATGATCTGGAGACATACTCTGTGTTTGATACGTTCCTCGGTCACGCCGTCACTGGGCCGCTGGCGGAGAAGGGGATCAAGCTCAATCAGGCTACGGTGGTGACAACCGACTGGGGCACATGGAAAGCGCAACATCCAGAAACGACAGTTCTGCTCGAGCGCTATGCGCTGGGCCGTGATCCCGATTTCCGCAACGGGCGTGATGCCAATGGACCGATATTCCCGGTGGGTGACGTCGATCCACGTCTGTCGGTGCATGAGGATATCATTGGTGTCGTCGCAGCATCCGGAACGCCGATTGCTTTCCAACGCACCACGGCTATGACCGCCCTGCAACAAGGCAAAGAAATTAGCTTTGAAAACGTGCGCCTGGAGCTGGTCGCAGGTGGCATCAAAGCCGTGGACAAGGACGGCTCTGACCTTGGCAGCCATCAGGCGTTCTGGTTCGCCTGGTCACAGTTTCATCCGAATACCGAGCTTTGGTCCGGTTAGGAAACGTAAAAAACGTGCGACGATGCGCGCGGCTTATCACTGCGCGCCGCTTCTTTCAGCACTCAGTAAATTCCATTTGCAAAGCGGCCAGTTCCTCAGCGGAAAGGGTGCCGAATATGTCCGTTGGTCGGGTCAATTGAACGAAGCCAGCGGTTGGGTTCGTTCTAATCCAAGTCGCAACAATGAGTTGCCCCTCCAACGGACCTGTAAAGCAACCGCCTTCTACATTGATTGCTAGGGTTCCTTTGCCCTCGATCCCACTTGCGCGTAGCGCCTTTATCTTTGCTTGAGTTTGCTGCAGGTTTGCTCCATCCGTTTCAGAAAAAGCGAGCACATAAGTGACAGCATCGCTATCAATTTCATACGGCCAGTCTTCGCTTGTAACTGACAAAGGCACTTCAGCCGTGATTGCAGCAAAGCTGAACCGATCATCTGGTAAATAGGACAGCGCGAGAGTTGCATCTCCTTCGCGAAGCATCAGCTTTTTTGGCACACGCACGGCGACAGCAATATCGCTTGGGTTTGTCTCAAGCGGGTCCAATTGGCTAGCAACGATGACGCCCGCGGGCGAAACGGATTCACACCCGGCAACACACAAGCCGAGCATGCCGATGAGCAAGTTTCGATACAACATTTCATTGACTTCCAAGAATCACATCTATACATGCATAAATGAATGTTAAACATTAAGTAATGGATG
>JBCBBI010000038.1:0-16637 GCA_038531775.1 Pseudomonadota bacterium
CTTGGCCGACCACTTAGGGTGCATGGCTTGCCGCAGGCGGCAACAGGACCCGGCTTTGCCTCTGCGGTCGGCATGTGCCTGTTTGCTGCTAATCCTCAAGATGAATGGTGGGATTTCGAAATACCTGCGGACAGGTATCCAGCAAGATCGCTTAAGAGGGCAGTAAAATGGTTCAAAGACAACTGGTAACCGCTAGATATCGTAATATGAGCGAAATCCCGCGTGCGCGCCATGAAAAGCGACAACATTTTGTGGTCAAAATGTGTTTTTTGGATGACGTAAAGGTTAACCAAGGGTAATAATGGCTGCGATTCAGGCGGAAATAGGCTTGCGCGCGGGGCAGGCAGAGCAGGCAAAGCGAGGCAAATATAGAGATGGCACTTAATTTGAGCATTCCAGGTCAGGAAAATGATCTGAGACCAAGAATTACAGTATTCGGTGTCGGCGGCGCGGGCGGAAACGCTGTCAACAACATGATCGAAAAGCAGCTAGAGGGTGTGGAGTTTGTTGTTGCAAACACAGACGCCCAAGCGCTTGCGCAAAGCAACGCATCGAGCCGTATACAGCTCGGCGTTAAGGTCACCGAAGGCCTCGGTGCTGGTGCAAAGGCATCGGTCGGTGCTGCGGCTGCGGAAGAAAATATAGAACAAATCATCGATCACCTTGCTGGCGCACATATGTGTTTCATAACGGCCGGTATGGGCGGCGGCACTGGAACGGGCGCTGCTCCGATTATTGCGCAGGCAGCGCGGGAGCTTGGCGTTTTGACCGTAGGCGTGGTTACAAAGCCATTTCAGTTCGAAGGCGGCAAGCGCATGCGCCAAGCTGAGGACGGCGTTGACAACCTTCAGCGCATGGTTGACACGCTGATCATCATTCCGAACCAAAACCTGTTCCGTCTCGCCAATGAAAATACCACCTTCACCGAGGCCTTCTCGATGGCTGATGACGTGCTTTACCAAGGCGTCAAGGGCGTAACCGACCTGATGGTACGCCCCGGCCTGATCAATCTCGATTTTGCCGACGTTCGCGCCGTCATGGACGAAATGGGCAAGGCGATGATGGGAACTGGTGAGTCGTCTGGCGAAGATCGTGCAATTCAGGCTGCAGAAAAAGCCATCGCTAATCCGCTACTTGACGAGATTAGCCTGCAGGGTGCCAAAGGCGTGCTTATAAACATCACGGGCGGTCATGATCTTACCCTGTTTGAATTGGATGAAGCCGCGAACCGTATCCGGGAAGAGGTTGATGCAGAAGCGAATATCATAGTCGGCTCCACCCTTGATACATCTGTCGAAGGGGTTATGCGCGTCTCTGTCGTGGCAACGGGTATAGATGCGATGGCTGATCAAAATGCTGTGCCGCTTCCACAACGTACGTTGGCCGAACCTCACACACCCTCGGCTGTTGAATCTGCGCCTGAAGCGGCCCTTGATGCCGCTCCGGCGGAGTTGGCAGAGACGGCTACGGCCGCTCAGGAGGGGCCAAGCCTATTCGATGCATTTGATGCGCAGCGCGCAGCGCACGTTCATCTGTCCGATGATGGTATTGGTGGCGATGATACCGTCCCACCAGCAGCTTACACCCCTGCGCCAGAACCGACGCCGAGCGTTGAAGCCGGTAGCGATGGCTTTGCATCCACACGATCACCTGCTGCTGGTACACCTACGCCTGATGCGCTTGCGCGCCTTCACGCGGCCGTAAATCGTACCCCGACTGAGACGTATTCACCGTCTGTTGAGCGCCTGCAAGCGTCAGAGCGAACAGATATGCCGGAAAAATCTCGGTTTGGCATCAACAGCTTGATCAATCGGATGACCGGACAAGCCAGCGATCAGGACAAGCCTGAGGAGCGTTTGACACGGCAGCAGCCAACGGTAGAAGCGCGCCCTGCGATTGATGAAACACTCGACGCTGGAGACGAACAGATTGAAATTCCGGCCTTCTTGCGGCGGCAAGCAAACTGACTCTGATCAAATAAAATTCAAAATCGGCCGCTCAGGCGGCCTTTTTTTATCTTAAATTCAAGTATTTAGGCGCCAATATTGCGGTTTAAGCGAAATTTTGCCGTTTACAAAACTGTGATGTTTCAGCAGGTTGCAAAGAGTGAGTTGAGCATTCTGCACTTGCAACATATTCCTCTTGCACCAGCGTGGGTGCAAAGTCGTAGTTTATGCGACGCTGTTACAGAGGCGTTTAGTGCAGCATACCGTAAAGTCAGCAATTACCTTTGATGGGGTGGGGCTCCATTCCGGTAGACGTGCGCAGGTTCGTATTTTGCCTGCGCCGGTGCATCGCGGCATCGTCTTTCGCCGTTCCGACGCAGATCCAGCCGAGTGCGAGATCCAGGCGCGTTGGGATCGCGTAAAGCAATCCCCGCTCTGTACCCGGCTCGAGAACGAATACGGAGTAGCAGTTTCCACAATTGAGCACATCATGGCCGCGATTTGCGGTTGCGGCGTTCATAACGCAATTGTTGAAGTAGACGGTCCAGAGGTTCCAATACTTGATGGGAGTTCCGCCCAGTTTGTACGCGGAATTCTTTCAGTGGGTCTGCGCAGGCAGCATGCTCCGGTCAAGGCACTTCGCATTTTGGACTCTGTCCGCGTAAGTCGCGATGACGCGTCAGCGGCGCTGTTGCCAAACGATACGTTGCTTATCGAGTTTTCTATAGATTTTGAGGACTCCGCCATAGGCAGTCAGAAAAAATTGTTGAATATGTCCAACGGCAGCTTTGTACGTGAGCTTTCGACGTCGCGTACGTTCTGCAGGAAAGCGGATGTCGATGCGATGCGTGCGAACGGATTAGCTCTAGGCGGTGACCACCGCGAGAACGCTGTTGTATTTGACGGCGATGAAGTGTTGAGCCCGGGTGGGCTGCGACAGCCTGACGAACCTGTCCGACATAAAATGCTCGATGCGCTTGGTGATCTGGCTTTGGCCGGGCTCCCGATCCTGGGGCATTACCAGGGAGTTCGCGCGGGGCACGCATTAACCAATGATCTTCTGAGGGCTTTGTTCGATAAGCCGGAAGCGTATGAAATTATCACTTGCGACGCGTTAACGGCAGCGCGTCTTCCCGGTGCGGGCGTGCATTGGGCGGAAATTCCGGAAGTTGCCTGATTTCCGATAGAGACCACGCTGTGGCTTAATCCTGAAATATTAGCTGGCGACCTGGTTTTAACTTTTGTAAAACTATGAGGGTTGTAGATAATATACCGGTTGCTGCTTCGGATGAGTTTGCGAATATGGGAATGAGTGTCGATCTAAAACGTGCGGGTCTTGCTCTGGCCTTGTCTGCGATCGTTACAGGCTGCGGCGGCCTGAACGCGCGGGTTGAGCGCGGCAACGTCAACTATGAAGAATTCACGGCCGAGCAAATCTTTGGCCGCGCAGAATTTGATCTGGCACGTGGTGACCCGGGTCTTGCTGCGACGATCTTTGCCGAGGTTGAACGGCTCTATCCGTTTTCGCAATGGGCCAAGCGTGCGGTTATCATGCAGGCATTTGCGTATCACAGGGATGAGGATTACGAGAACAGCCGTGCAGCCGCGCAGCGTTTCTTGGATGTCTACCCCGCCGATAGTGACGCCGCCTATGCCCAGTACCTTCTTGCTCTAAGCTATTACGACCAGATTGACGATGTTGGTCGCGACCAAGGTCTGACGTTTCAGGCCCTTCAAGCCCTTCGGGAGGTGATTGAGGTTTACCCCAACAGTGAATTCACCAGCTCGGCAGAGCTAAAATTCGAGCTGGCTTTTGACCATCTGGCGTCGAAAGAAATGGAGATTGGCCGCTATTACCTGCGTCGAGATCACTATGGCGCCGCGATCAATCGTTTTCGCGCCGTCGTTGAGGATTTCCAAACCACAACGCATACTGCAGAGGCGTTGCACCGTTTGGTTGAGGCCTATCTTTCACTCGGCCTGACCGATGAGGCCCGCACCGCAGGTGCGATCCTTGGTCATAACTTCCGCAGTACAGATTGGTATGAGGACAGCTATAAGTTATTGACTGGTCAAGGGCTTACTGTTGAGGCGGCCGGCGATGGCTGGTTGCGGCAGGTCTATCGCCAGACGGTGCTTGGTCGCTGGCTTTGATCCTGTTGCCAGATCAGAGTGGCTGATGCTTCGATCACTCGACATCCGTGATATCTTAATCATCGACCATCTGGAACTGTCGTTTCAACCCGGTTTGAATGTGCTCACAGGTGAAACCGGTGCAGGGAAATCAATCCTGCTTGACGCGTTGGGTTTTGTTCTGGGGTGGCGCGGCAGAGCGGATTTGGTCCGCGCCGGATGCGCGCAAGGTGAGGTAACGGCAGAGTTTGACCTTACCGCTGAGCACCCGGCTCGAGATATCCTGGCAGAGGCAGGGATTCCCGTTGATGACACGCTTTTATTGCGCCGCATCAACAGTGCTGAAGGCCGCAAGACCGCTTGGGTTAATGACCGGCGCTGTTCAGGCGATATCTTGCGGTCGCTTTCCGAAACCCTGGTAGAGCTACATGGACAAAATGACGATCGCGGCCTGCTGAATGCGCGTGGGCATCGTGGGTTGCTTGATGAGTTTGCAGGGCTTTCCCGTGAGCTTACCAAATCTAGACAGGCCTGGCGCGCCGTCGAAAGGGCAAAAGGAGATTTGCGAGCGGCCGAAGCCGCTCTTTCGCGTTCCAAGGCGGAAGAAGACTTTTTGCGACATGCTGTTGCAGAACTCGAGACGCTTGCGCCGAAGGCCGGAGAGGAGGCAGCGCTCGATACCAAAAGGCGGCTTATGCAACAGGCCGAACGTATCCGGGATGACATTGCTCGGGCGCGCGCTGCTGTGTCAGAAGGCGCGGAGACCGGAACGGCGGACGCCTTGCGCTGGCTGGAAGGGGTGGCCGAGCACGCGGAGGGCCAGCTTGACCCGGCTATAAGTTCTTTGGGTCGCGCTCTTGTGGAATTGGGCGAGGCAGAAACGGCGATTGTTCAATGCCTTGAGGCTTTGAATTTTGACACCCACGAGCTTGAAATCGCGGAGGAGCGACTTTTTGCCATCCGGGCTTTGGCGCGAAAACATGATGTTGAGCCTGATGCGTTGGCTGATTTTGCCGAACGCCTGAAAATACAGCTGCAAACGCTCGAACGTGGTGATGCCGAAATTGGAAACCTGCATAAGGCTCAGGTTCAAGCTCAGGCCGAATACGATGCTTTGGCGGAGAAATTATCACTGGTCAGGGCAAAGGCCGCGGGCAAGCTTGATCGTGCTATGGCGAAAGAGCTTGCGCCATTGAAAATGGAGCGCGCCGTTTTTTCCACTGAGATTGCAAAAGGCGAGCCGGGTCCCGACGGCGTGGATGCAGTGAGCTTTAGCGTGTCGACCAACCCGGGCGCACCTGCAGGCGCATTGGGCAAGATTGCCTCTGGCGGTGAGCTCAGTCGGTTTCTTTTAGCGCTGAAGGTGTGTCTTGCGCAGGGGCAGCATGGCATATCGATGATCTTTGACGAGATTGACCGAGGTGTTGGCGGCGCTACGGCTGATGCGGTAGGGCGGCGACTTTTGTCACTGGCCGAACAGGGGCAAGTACTTGTGGTGACCCATTCCCCGCAGGTCGCAGCGCTCGCCAGCCATCATTGGCGGGTGCAAAAACATGTGCAGGCCGGGCAAACCCTCTCGACTGTTGCGCCGCTTGAGGGGGCGATGCGCCGCGATGAGATTGCCCGTATGCTCTCTGGTGACCGGATCACCGACGAGGCGCGCGCCGCGGCGGAGGCGCTTATTGCTGGATGATGTAAACTAAAGGTGCGCTGCGCGCGCAGTTTTGTTGTTTTGGGGGCGCTGCCCCCAAACCCCCGGAGTATTTTGGGAACAATGAAAGGGATGGGGGGTGTTCTTAGAACGTTTCGTGATAAACATAATGCGAAGATTATCGCGAAACGCAGCACAAGAGCCATATGTTGCGCGCCGTTCGCCTTTTGCCGATGTTTCCACTTAAGTGCGAAGGACTTTAGAGATGTTGTCCGCCATTGATCGGGATTTCGGCACCATTGACGTAGGAGGACTTGGTCGAGCAAAGAAAGGCCACAACCTCGGCCACTTCTTCCGGACTTCCGAGCCGTTTCATCGGAACCTGCTGCTGCACCAGTTGGTCGGTGCCCGGTGACAGAATGGAAGTGGCGATTTCACCGGGAGAGATGGCATTCACACGCACCCCACTTTCAGCCAACTCAAAGGCCAGCTCTCGTGTGAGCGCGGATAAGCCAGCTTTGGAGACAGCATAGGCCGCACCGGCAAAGGGATGCACCTGTGCCCCGGCAATAGAGGTGACATTAACCACCGCACCGCTGGCTTTTTTCAAAGGTGCCAACAGGTTTTGACAGAGGATCAAAGGGGCGATCATATTGACCATCTGCACCGACGCGAAGGTCTCATAGGGGGTTTCCGTGGCCGACAGGCGGCCACCTTTTTCATCCTTAGGTGAGATACCTGCATTGTTGACCAATGCCCCGAGACCGCGCGTGCCAATCCGTTCGCGCAAGGTTGTGCAGGCAGCGGCGATGGAGCCGTGATCGCCAAGATCAACCTCTATATGTTTGATGATACCCTCGGCCCATGGACAGACAGCGGAAAAAGGCGTGCGCGCAAGGGTAAAAACCTCCCAGCCTGTGCGGTGAAATTCTTTCACAATAGCATGCCCGATACCTCGGCTGGCACCGGTGACAGCGACAATCGGTTTTTGCGTCTCTTCGGTCATGGCTGATGGGTCCCTTGATGCCTTTTTTGGCTGAGCGTGAAGGCCTGGCCCCTCGTATGATTGTCAGTCTATAGCAAAACCAACGAACGAAAAGTGTTGCGAGCTCAATGCATTTGAAGGTAACGGTTTGCGCCTAATTTCTCGGCGGAACGAGCTTGCCTGGGTTCATGATATTTTTGGGATCGAGCGCGTGTTTGATCGCGCCCATCATGGCCCAGCCTTGACCGTGTTCACGCTCCATATAGCCCAGTTTACCTTGACCGACCCCGTGCTCACCGGTGGCTGTACCGCCGAGTGATAGCGACAGATCTACTAACCGACGTGAGGCTTCGAGAACGCGCTTTTTCTCGCCTTCGTCGTTTTCGTCAAAAAGTAGAACTGCGTGAAAGTTACCATCTCCGACATGACCGAGAATTGGGCCATGGATCTCAGCTGTTGCAAGATCGTCTTGGCAGCGGGAGATCGCGGTTGCCAGTTGCGATATTGGCACGCAAATATCAGTGACCAGTGCTTTTGTGCCTGGCCGAGAAGAAGTGATGGCGTGATAGGCATTGTGGCGCATATACCAAAGCGCGTTTCGATCTTCGGTTTTGCTGGCCCAGTCAAAGCCCTTGCCGCCGAAATCTCCCGCGATCTCACCAAATACCCGCGCTTGCTCTTCGACACTGCTTTCAGTGCCATGAAACTCTAACATCAGATGCGGGGTGGAGGGCATCTTGCTACCGGCATAAGCGTTAACGGCCTCAACACTGAGCGTGTCCATTAACTCTATACGTGCCATCGGTAGACCCATCTGGATTGTGGCGATCACAGCCTCAACTGCTTCATCGACAGTGTCAAAGGCACAAATCGCGGCAGAGGTGGCCTCTGGTATGCCTTGAAGGCGCAAGGTCAGCTCTGTGATGAGGCCCAGGGTGCCCTCTGACCCCACAAAAAGGCCGGTGAGATCGTAGCCTGCGGAGCTTTTTCGGGCCCGTGTACCGGTCCGGATGATCTCTCCGGACGCGGTGACCACTTCCAATCCCAGCACATTGTCACGCATGGTGCCATAACGCACGGCCGTGGTGCCGCTGGCCCGGGTCGAAGCCATACCGCCGAGCGACGCATTGGCGCCAGGATCGACGGGAAAGAAAAGTCCGGTTGCGCGGAGTTCTTCATTCAGAGCCTCGCGGGTAAGGCCTGGTTGGACGCGCGCGTCCATATCGCCCTGCGCCACTTCCAAAACCTGGTTCATATGCAGAAAGTCGACGGATATGCCACCATGGATCGCCTGTGCCTGACCCTCAAGCGAGGTCCCGGCGCCCCATCCGACTATTGGGCATCGGTTGCTTGCGCAGATTTTGACAATTTGTGACACCTCTTCGGTGTTGTAGGGGTAGGCGATCGCATCAGGTGGCGTGATCGGAAAATGAGTTTCGCTTGTACCATGCTGCGCAAGATCAGGCTTGGAGAGACTAAGCCTCTGGCCTAGAAAGGAAGATAACTCAGTTATGGTTTTCTGATTTGACATGTGTGCGACCCAAACCCCCTTGTGCCGTAATCTAGGGCAACGAGAGCCGTCTGGAAAGATGCGCGTTTTTTGCATCTCGAGGTGCGAATGACAACGCAAACGGAACGTGCGCGCACGGCCTGGCAAACCGGCCTACAAATGCTGCGAGAGCAGGGGCCCGGGCAAATCCAATTCTGGTTCATTGCACTGGCTGTTGGTGCGGTAGCTGGCGGCGCGGCGGTTCTTTTCCGGATGAGCGTTAACGCCTTGCAGCAACTGGTTTATGGCACCGAAGATGTGCGTATGCTGCACACATTTGCAGATTCTTTGCCATGGTATTGGGTGTTGATTATCCCAATTATCGGCGGTCTGATTGTCGGCTTACTGTTGCATTACTTCACGCCTGACGGACGGGCGCGCTCTGTGGCTGAGGTCATAGAGGGCGCCGCTATGCGCGAAGGGCGTGTGGAACGCAAAGCCGGGCTTGTCTCGGCGCTCGCTTCTATGATCACGCTTGGTAGTGGCGGCTCGTCGGGCCGTGAAGGGCCAGTCGTACATCTGGCAGCGGTAATTTCCACCTGGGTCAGCGACAAGATCAATGCAACCGGTGTGACGGCGCGCGACCTTTTGGGCTGTGCCACAGCTGCCGCTGTTTCCGCCTCTTTCAACGCGCCGATCGCTGGTGCACTCTTTGCGCTTGAAGTGGTGCTGCGCCACTTTGCCATTCACGCCTTTGCGCCAATTGTCATCGCTTCCGTTGCGGGCACGGTCGTCAGTAGGCTTGCCTTTGGCGATGTTGTTGAGTTCCAGCTTGAGACTGAAAACATGCTGGAGTTTTATGCTGAATTGCCCGCCTTCCTTTTGTTGGGCTTGATTTGCGGGCTGGTCGCTGCGGCGCTGATGCGGTCGATCTTTTTTGCCGACGATGTTGCAAACCGGGCCATCACGCGTATTGGGTGTCCCGGTTGGCTCCGTCCGACACTGGCGGGCGGCATTCTTGGGCTTGTGGCCATTTGGTATCCGCATATTATTGGCGTCGGTTACGAGACGACATTTGCCGCGCTGCAGGGCGAGATTGGTCTGCGTGAGGTCATCGTCTTCACCTTGGTTAAGGTGTTTGCCGTCGCCGTGACTCTGGGCGGCCGAATGGGCGGCGGGGTATTTTCGCCGTCACTAATGGTCGGGGCCTTGACCGGTCTGGCCTTTGGTTTGATCGCCACGAGCCTGCTGCCTGCGGTTTCTAGTCAGCCTGCGATCTACGCGCTGGCCGGGATGGGCGCTGTATCGGCGGCCGTGTTGGGCGCGCCGATTTCAACAACGTTGATTGTGTTTGAGCTGACCGGCGACTGGCAAATTGGTATTGCCGTAATGCTTGCGGTCTCGCTGGCAACATCTATCGGATCCAAGCTTGTCTCAAGGTCGTTTTTCCTCACGCAGCTTGAACGGCGAGGCATTTACCTTGCGGCGGGACCGCATGCCTATTTGCTTGCCCTATACAAGGTCTCAAGCGTGATGCGGCCTGTTGATGCGGAATACGGGGCCGATGCGCAGGTCTGCGAGGCTTTCATCAAAGAGGGTGTCTATCTGAACGAAAGCGCAACTCTCGAGCGCGCCATGCCGATGTTTGACAGTAACCAGCGGCCTTTCATTCCGGTCGTGAGGCAAGGGGCAGGGGATACTCTTGAACTGCGCGGTGCGCTTTTTCAGGTGGATGCGCTACGGGTCTATAATCAGGCGCTGGCGAAAGTTTCAGAAGAAGAGCACGGGTAGTAGCTCAGCCGCGTTTTCGCACGAGAACAATTTTTGGCAATTCCAGCAATCGAGTAGTGCCGCGTTTCAGCTTAGCGAATGCTGATAGGGTCACATTGCCCATTTCGCGCAGCGGGCCGAAGTAAATGTTCTTGAGATCTGTTGCAGAATGCTCCTCAGACGCATCAAGACCAAAGGTCAGCTCTTTTTCATGCTCTGATGTATGGAGCGAGCCAAATAGCCAATCCCAAATGGCCAGAGCCGCGCCGAAGTTCTTGTCATAATGCTCTTCAGCCACGGAATGGTGGAGCTGATGTTGGGCAGGAGAGATCAGGATATGCTCCACCCATTTCGGGTAGCGGATGTCGATATGCGAGTGGCGCAGGTTTGATCCCGTCACGTGGAACACAAAGACCAGGACGTTGACACCAATAATCGTGTAGAGGTCTACCGTGCTGCCAAAGAGGTAATAGAATAGCGATATGACTGTTCCCTGAGCGACTGCACTACGTGACGCGTATAGTACGCCCTCGAGCGGGTGCACTCTATAGACGGTCATCGGCGTCATGGTTTCGGCGGCATGGTGTACCTTGTGTATTGGCCAAAGGATTGGCCATTTGTGCATCCAGCGATGCATCAGATATTTGGTGAAGTCATCCACGACAAACGTCGCCACTGAAAACAGGCCAACAACCAACGCCTTTGGTGCCCCTTCCCAGACCCCCCAGAACTCCAGATCGCTGCTAATAAGTGCTGTGTAGATTGCAGTGGCAATAACCACCTGGGTCAGCAGGAGCGGAGAAATAAAGCCGGTAAAGACGCGGTTTATCAGGAAGATTTTGTAATCCGCCCAGGCAGACCGGGAGAACCAGACGCGCGGGTCGAAGATACGTGCAAGCCCGGTGCGCCAACTGGTTTTATGGACAAAGATCAGCCATGCGAGCGCGATCAGCACCGAGATGCCAAGATAGCCCGCAAAGACACGTTTCTTCGGATTGGTGAAATCCGAAAAGAGGCCGAGAATTTGATCAAGAAATTCCATATTGCCCCCGTGTGAGTGAGGTGGCGCCTAGTATCAGACGCCACCACTTGGGATTTACTTAATCTGTTTCTGCGCCGCCGGTATCTGTGT
Source organism: Pseudomonadota bacterium (assembly GCA_038531775.1). Taxonomy (GTDB): domain Bacteria; phylum Pseudomonadota; class Alphaproteobacteria; order Rhodobacterales; family Rhodobacteraceae; genus Roseovarius. Next base: position 11,107 of record JBCBBI010000038.1, read on the forward strand.
CGAGCTCTTTGATAAGCTCTGCCAGATCGGCGATGCCGTCATTGACCCGCGCTTCAACGCCAAATTTCTTGACCATCAGGTCTTGGACTTTCAGCATGTTGAGCTGGTAGGCGTTCCAGGACATTTTCGCGTCCTTGACGAAGTTACCGTCACCATCGACGCCCGTTACGACGCTTTCATCCATTGTAACAGGACCAAAGCCGATCAGACGATTGAGGCGAACGGCTGTGCCGCCGAGATTGTTTTTGCCCGACTGCAGCGCCATTGAGAAACCTTTGAGCTCTCCCCAGTGTTTGCCATATGTGCGGTAAGCTTCTGCAATCGCTTCGTCGCCTTCAGTAGCGCGGAGAGCTTCGATGTCTTTGTAGACGGAGCCGGCATATTTGAAGACAGACTCGGCGAGAACTTTCTCCCACTCGGTTCCGATCACTTCTGCATAGGCCACCAACTGCGCGCGTTGCGCATCTGTGAGAGCTGCACCATCGGCATCGGTGATCAGTTTACGACCATCTATATAGGCCTTCATAATCGTCGCCATATAGTCGGTTTTGCCGCCCTTGTCGTAGGACGCCGCATAATAGGCATTGCCGAAAACCATTTCTGTTTTCAGGTCAATCACACCGTCGCCATTGGCATCTGCTGCAGCTGCATCTTTTTGCTTCGTAATGCCGACGTTTTGGTCGGCAGACAGGTTAGCGCTATGCGCGGCGGCACCGAAGTAGCCAAAGCCCTCGTCCCAGCTATGCTCTTTACCGGTGTAATGAGCGCCGTCTTTATAGGGCTTGTTGTTTGGTTTGTTGTCGGCAAGTAGTTTTTCGTCGAGATAGTTGTCGACCGCCTGGTTGTAGGCCATCGCGCCAAGAGCGAACTTTTGGATCAACTGTGGCCAGTCCATGCCGGTGTCGGCGTCAAAGCCACCGTTGGATTTTGCTGCGCGCTTGATCATGTCTTCAAGAACCTCAGCGCCTGTCATGTTGCCAGGCCATGCTGGCATCAGGCCTGCGTAGGACTTGCCAGAGACATTTTTGCCTTTCGACACTTCGTTCAGCGTGGTTTGCTTGACGTTGAACCCGTCTTTGCCACCAGGCGACAGGATTGGCAGGTCGTCTTCAGAGCCTGCGAAGTAGGCCATCATTTGTGCTTCGAGCTCTGCAGCATTGCCGCCGCCATCCCCTTTTGCGGCGAGCTTCTTCAGAGCTTCTACGAGTAGGCTACGTGCAACCTGTCCTGAGTAGGACACAGAGTCGGTTTTATCACCGGAGTAGCTTTTCTCGGTGATCGGATATGGACCGTAAACTTCTGCGCTTGCGGCTGTAGCCAACATTGCCACCGCAACCAGGGAAGTTCCGATTTTTAGAGAGCGTTTCATTCAGTCATCCTCATAATGAACAATTCCCGCCCTTTTTTGTCGGGAACCAGACGATGCATATATGCCCTACAAAGGCGGTCTCTTGTCAAGTGGGTGCTAGAGAAAACAAAACAATTTAACAGTCTGATTAATAATAATAATTTGATTTTCCGACTTTTTTTATCGGTTTTCAAGAGCCGTTGCTTTTCAAGTCTGCTTGAATTCCGCGTTTTCTGGCGTTCAGGATGACCTGGGCCAGAAAACGCGTTATGGTTGAAACCTGATCAGTACCAGCCGACATCGTTGAAAATTTTCTGTGCGGTTGGAACGTTTTTCGCCACTTTGCTGAGATCGACCGCATCAGGCCGGAACAGACCAAGTTGCGCCACCGATGGGCTTATGCCGACCCCGGGGACGGACGGGTATTCATCATTGCCACCACTAAAGTGTTGCTGTGCGCTGGCGCTCGCCAGGTATTCTAGGAATTTAATGGCGTTGTCGCGGTTCGGCGCATTGGCGGCAACGCCTGCGCCTGAAAGGTTCATATGCGCCCCTTCTGCGTTTTGTGCGGGAAATACCCATCCGATATTTGGCAACTGATCCGCTGGCAAACCTTGCACCCCTTTACGCAGCGCACGGGCAAAATAGTAGGTGTTGGAAACGGCGATATCGCATTCACCAGATACCAGCGCGCGCAGCTGATCAGTGTCTCCGCCCTGAGGTTCCCTAGCGAAATTGATCACCATGCCTTCGGCCCAGGCTGCGGCCTTTTCTTCACCGTGATTTTCGATGATCGCCGAAAGCAGGGTTTGCGAATAAACGTTCGAAGATGAACGATGACAAACCATGCCGATGTAGTCTTCATTTGCGAGGCTCAGATAGTCGAGCGGCGGATTTGGCACGTCGGCTTTGTCGTAAAAGATGATCCGCGCCCGTTGGGAAAAGCCAAACCACTGGTTATCGGAATCCTGAAGGTTGTCCGGCACCCGCGCTTCGAGCACCGGGCTATCGATGGATTGCAGAACACCTGCAGCTTTGGCGCGTTCGAGCCGTGAGACATCCACCGTGATCAGCACATCAGCAGGAGAGTTCGCACCCTCGGCCTGCATCCGCGCGATGATCTCGTCGCCTTTACCCTCGATCCGGTTGACGCGAATTCCTGTCTGCTCCTCAAAATCGGAATAGAGCTTATCATCAGTGTCGTAATGACGAGACGAATAGAGATTGACTTCCTCTGCAGCGATGGCTTCGGAAGCCAAGGTCGCCATTAGGGCGGCACCAACAAATGCTAGGGGTTTCATAAACATCCTCCGAATGACGTATCCAATTCCGGCGCATTTACATGTCGCGCACGATTCTCGGCTAATTTCTGACAGTTTTAATTGGTTTTGAGAAGACAGATATAGCATTGCCATAAGATGTCGATCGATTCTGACGGATGTTTTGTGCTTAGCGCAGCGTTGCCTTGAGGCTCGCGTTTGGAAAGCATGTAGCCGATTGGCCGTTGGCCTCTTGCCAGCGCCCGATGGAGCGGCGTGTCTTGAAACCAGGCAGGCCGTCGACCCCGCCGACATCGTGGCCGTCTCGCTCCAATGCGCGCTGCATTTTTGCGATATCAGAGCGATTTAGCGTACCAATGTCGGCCCAACCTCTGGCAAAACCGCTAGAGCCAAATGCGATGCGGTCACCCATGTGACCCACATAAAGCGCGTACAGATCGCTCTTGTTATAGTCCTTCAGCACATAAAAATTCGGCGTGACGATAAAGGCGGGGCCAAAACGTCCGGCGGGCAGCATAAGATAACCTTCGCCTCGTCGTTCATGCGCCGGGAAAGCGCGGCCGGAAACGCGAGTGATGCCGAGCTTTTCCCATTGCGAGATACGTCGTCCTTGATCAGGGCCTTCGAGAGCGCAAGAGACATTTGCAGGCAGGTTGACCTCAAACCCCCAATCGCGCCCACGTTGCCAACCATGATCTGCTAGGTAGCGGCCGATCGAGGCCAAGGTGTCCGGCTCAGAGTCCCATATGTCAACGCGCCCATCGCCATCGCCGTCAGCGGCATATTTGAAATAGTTCGTCGGCAGGAACTGTGGCTGACCAAGCGCGCCTGCCCAACTGCTTTTGAGCGGGGAGGGGGCCTGACCCGATTGGGCAAGTTTCAGTGCCGCTATTAGCTCTGGTCTGAAAAGCGCGGTACGGCGGCTCATGAAGGCTTTTGTTCCAAGTACCTCAAAAGCGTTATGCGGGATCTTAGCGCGACCATAGCCGCTCTCACGACCCCAGATACCCAGCAGGATATGCCCCGGCACGCCGGTTTGTTTTTCGATCCGGGCAAGGGTTTTGGCGTGTTTGCGACGCAGGCTTGTGGCCCCGGCGGCATCATTGCGCACAGCTCTGAAATAGCGCCCGGGGCTGCCAAACTCCGCCTGGCTTTGTTTGCGCGGCGTGCTGGTCTTGCTCCCTGGTGGCACCAGATCGGGAAGCTTCCAGTTGAGCTTCACCCCTGCGAAAGCCTGCTGAAAAACAGCGCTGGACACCCCGGCCCGCCGTGCCTCGGGCCAGATCTCTTGTTGCAACCACGCCTGATACTGCCGCTCCACAGCCGCGTGGTCTTGCGCCTGTGCGGGAAGGGTTAGCGCCACTAGAAGCAGGGCAAGTCTCATCATTCGAGTTTCGCCTCCCCTGCGGCTAGTCTCGCGAGCAGGTCCACATGCACATCGAGCGCATCGATGACCGGATAGCCCGGGTCATGACCATCATAGGCAAGACCTAGATCGGTGCCTGCGAGCAAGATGGCGTCAGCGCCTTGGTCTGTCATCATCTTGCGGCCATGGGCGAAGAAGAACGCGCGTTGCTCTTCGGTGCATTCGCCTGAGGTGGCCATGTCGAGATAGCTCTGCCCGACCTCGGCTAGATCAGCCTCTGGCACAACTGCGCGGGTTTTCTCAAGCTGACTGTAAAGCCGTGTTTCCATCACCACCTTGGTGCCGAGAAGGCCGATTGTATCAATGCGTTGCGCTGCAAAATGCGCGTCAAGCGGGGCCACGCCTGAGACCAGCGGGAGCGAAGATATCGCCGCCGTTTCCGCGTAACAGAAATGCCCCCCTAGAGAGGTTATAGCGGCGCAATCACAGCCAGCGGAGCGCAGGCGGTCTATAAGCCGGGCGAAAACTTGCGCTTGGTCTTTGCGTTTGTCGGCCAAATTATTGGCAATGAGGGTGGAAGCCTCCGCATGGACAATGGTCAGCTCTACCGGAGCGCCTCTTGCGGCAATCGCCGCGGTCAGTCGTTTATAATAAACCAGCGTTGCCGCAACACCGATACCGCCGATGAGACCTATGTGCAAAACGTGCTCCCTAGACCGCGCCCTGTTCACCCTGACTCGTTCAGTTTATTCTTTGCAGACATAAGAGAGAAGGGGTCTGAGCGTGGGGATCAATCGGTTGTGTCGGCGCCGAATGCTTCAAGGCAGGTGGCCTTGTCATCTTTGTAGAGGTGCTTTTTCAGCACGGCAGGTGTTGCCGTAACCGGACCGAGAGCCTTCAGGTATTTGGCCGTATACTTATAATTATCTGCGCCGCTTTTTTTCCGTGAGGCCTCCAGGTTGGCCTTCAAAGTGGCATCATCGATCCAGTCAAAATCGGTGTTGTTCCGCCCCTTGGAGCCGTAAAACGCTTTTGTTGTCAGGATGTTGCGATAGATAAATACAGCGCCTAAAAAGCCAGAACAGCGAAGCGAAAGATAATCCGGTTTGGCACCGAAAGAGGAATCCCTGATCGGATGAAGCTCGTCACCAGCGGCAAAAACAGGACCTGATGCAACCATCGCCGAAAAGGCCAGGGCGCTGATCCAAAATTTTCTAGCCAAGGCTTACACTCGCGGCGCTTTCCGGCAATTCCTCATCAAAGCAGCGCTGATAGAACTCGGCCACCGTCTGGCGCTCAAGCTCGTCACATTTGTTGAGGAAGGTCACCCTGAAGGCATAGCCGACATCGCGGAAAATATGGGTGTTCTGCGCCCAATTGATCACTGTACGCGGGCTCATAACCGTTGACAGATCACCGTTCATAAATGCCGTCCGCGTCAGATCCGCAACCGTGACCATATGGCCGATGGTTTTGCGGCCCTCTTCGGTGTTCATGATAGGGTTCTTGGCGATGACGATGGCGACTTCTGCATCAT
>JBCBBI010000039.1:0-15598 GCA_038531775.1 Pseudomonadota bacterium
GCGTCAAAATCCGATGCGATCCGCAAAGACAAAATGTTATCGGGCCAACAGCAAAGCTGGCGCTCTTGCAATTCGGACACGCCATTTTTGGGGAAAAGTATGCAAGCAGACAGATTTGTTTCAGCAACCGCAGCAGCAACCGCGCCGCCCGTGTCTCCAGATGTGGCCACAAGAATTGTGAGCGCTGTCGCGTTGTCATGATTGAGTTTGTGAAGGCATGCGATAAGGAATCGGGCGCCATAGTCTTTGAACGCCGCTGTCGGTCCATGAAACAATTCAAGTAGTTGTATGTTTGCGCCATTGAAGCGCTTGCTTGTGACAGGCGTTGGAAAATTAAAAACACGGTCACAAATATCGTCCAAAGAATGCTCAATTTTCGAGCCAACGAAGAAAGGACGCAGGATTTCAAGCGAGAGCGCTGGTAACGCCATTGCATCGCTTTCCAGAAAGGTTTTTGGAAAGCTAAGCGGAACAAGAAGGCCGCCATCCGGCGCGAGGCCTAAGCTGATTGCTTCGTCAATTGAGTACGCCCGCTCAATGTTTTGAGTGCTGGTAAAGTACATCCATTATTCCCGGAACTGACGCGGCGTCATGCCAAAATGCTTTTTCATTGCCGTCGCAAAATTACTTTGATGCTTGAAGCCAACCTGATTGGCAATTTCAGAGATTGGCAGTTCAGATTGTTGCAACAAACGTTTCCCTTCATTCAAGCGTTGCTCCTGAATGAATTCAGAAATCGTCAGTCCAAAAAGCATTTTAAACCCGTAAAACAATTTATTCTTGTTGACGCCTAAAGATTTACTGAGTTGCGATACGGATGGCGCTTGCGCATAGTCTTTAACGAGAAGATCACGCGCCTTTTCGATGACGCCTCGGTCAGACGTTGTAAGGCGTACCGGTTGGTATTCATCCAAAGGCTGCGTTAGGTGGTGTATAGCCAGGCACAGAAGCTCTATGCAGCGCGCTTCGATAAAGGGGACACGCAAAGGGCCATCAATTTTTGTTCGAAGAACGTCTGCTGTTATGGAATTTAGCCTCGAGGTAAAATCGTAATACTCGTAAAATCCCTGATCGCCCTGCGCCGGTAGTGAGTCTTGCAGAAAATCAGGCAAGTTTTCCAGATCGGCGCCGGTTAGCTCTTGTACGAACTCAGGCTTACAGCACACCGTTACCCAAGTTGCTTTAGTATCCGCAGGGATTGCTTCAATCGTCTCTGAATCAGGCGGATTGTTGATGATTCGCCATGACGGCGAACTCACTTTTATCGATTGGGCAAGAGACAATTGCATGGCAATGTCAATTGCGAGGCTAAAGTTAAACCGCACCCAATCACCATCGCGCACGGCGTACCGTTTTTCTTCGCGCCAATGGCAGTCAAACACAACGACGCGCAACCCCCTGACGAGTTCCAAAAATTCAACGCGACCGGTGCAGTTCGGATTATTCACGACGAAATTTGAGGACCGTCCAAATTCTGTATCAATAATCCAACTTGGCGCGGCATCATCCCCTAATAGAACGGGTGCAAAGGCCTCAAAGTTGGACCAATCAAACCTCAAGCGATGTACTGGCATGACGCTCATGCATTCAAAATTTCTCTATAAGTCAAGGGTTTCGGCCATTCCCGCGCTGCAAAAAGTACCACCGCATAAATTAAAGTGATACGCGCAAAAGACGGTGACCGCGCATTACGCCAGAATTTTGAAAAAAGTTGTCGGAACGATTCACCGCGAAACCTGTGGGTTTACGCATTCTGGGAGGGCTAAGTGATGAACAGAAACTCAAGAACACTACTAATGATATCGACGGCCGTCATTGCGTTCGGTGCAGCGCCGACTGCGGCAGAGGCGCAAGTTGAAAACAGCGCAAGTGGACGCGTCAACGACATCATCACTGTCACCGCGCGCAAGAAAGAAGAAACAACGCAAGACGCGCCTCTCGCAGTCAGCGCGGTTTCCGGCGCTCAACTTGATCGCGCAGGGATCGATTCCTTCGACCAAGTTTTGAACGTGATACCAAACGCCAGTCAGCCGGGAGGGATTGCAGGCGGGTTGCAGGGACTTATCAGTATCCGGGGTATTTCAACCCTTGTGCGCTTTGTTGGTCTTGAAACCGGCGTCGGCTTTTACGTTGATGGCGTTTACGCCGGACGGCCGGAAAGCTTCAACCAGGATCTAATTGACATAGAACGCATTGAGGTCCTGCGCGGTCCGCAAGGCGCGGTGTTTGGCAAAAATACAATCGCCGGAGCGATCAATATCATCACCGAGACGCCAGACAACGAGTTAAGGGCGCGTGCGGAAGTTCAATATGGCAATTTCAACCACGTCAAATTCCGCAGCCATCTCTCAGGACCGCTGATTGAGGATCGTTTATATGCGTCAGTATCGGGGGGCGTCACAAGGCGGGATGGCTTTGTTGAGAATGCGTTCCCTGGCGGTGTCGACCTTGATGACGCCGATCTTTCGACCGCTCGCGCAAAACTTCGGTTTACGCCCAATGACCGAGCGGAGTTTATACTGTCCGGCGATTTGCTCATTGATCGCGGCAACGCATCCTTTTTTGAAGTTGCCGACGTTGCTTTCGTCGATGATCCATCCGAGGCAACGCCGTTCACCGTCAATGCGGACCAGGAAAACTTTCTTCATCGCGATATTTATGGCGCATCGCTCATCAGCAACATCGACATCGGCCCTGGGACATGGACAACGGTTTTGGGTTATCGAGACACCTCTTTTGATGCGCAGCTTGATGACGACAAATTGCCAGTGCGATTTTTCGCCGATGCGTTTTCGAGCGATACGGAATTCTTTTCCGCCGAAACGAGATATGCAGCGCGGCTTGGCGAGCGGATCGACTATGTCATCGGCGCCTATTACTTCACGCAAGATGCAAGTAATTTATCGAATTTCGCCTTGGGCGATTTCCTTACCGGTGTTCCCGGGGTCGAACCCCCTCTCGATCTGACAAGCTCAGTCGAAACCGATAGTTTCGCCTTCTTTATCAATACCGATATTGCCATCACAGAGCGCCTTTCACTTGAATTGGGCGGGCGATACATCAACGAGAAAAAAGACGCCATTCATAACCAGGTTGATGGCACTGGTTTATTTGGCGATGTCGCATTCGATATATCGCGGCGCGATACGGACTTTTCGCCGACAATTTCTCTGTCATATGATCTGACCGGCACGAGCACAGTCTACGGACGGTTCGCTCAGGGCTTTAAGAGTGCCGGTTTCAACACAGATATTATTTCTGCTGCCGCGAATCAGGAAGTTGATCCGGAATCCGCAACGTCCTATGAAATTGGCCATAAAGCGACTTGGGCTGATGGTCTTTTGAATACGAACGCAGCGATTTTTTATACAACCTATGATGATTTACAGGTTGCGACGATTACAAGTGCTGCTGTCTCTCTGGAAAATGCTGCACGAGCGGAAATTTTCGGCGTAGAATTTGATTTCGCTGCTGCGCTTGGACAGTATTTCGATTTAAACGGCAGTGTCGGGTATCTCGACGCCACATACGATGATTTTGCGGGCTGTCCTGCTGGCGGTGCTATTCCTGTTGCGCCGCTATCAAATTGCGCCGGCAACTTTCTGAACAATGCGCCCGAATTTACGGCAGCGTTGGGTGCACAATTTACCTATCCGGTAAACGATAAGCTTGGAAATTTTGTTGCTCGCGCCGACTGGAACTATCGTAGCGAAATTTTCTTTGAACCGCAAAATGAGGTGCGTCTCAGTGGCGACTCGCGCAATCTTCTCGATGTCCGCGCTGGATTTGCGGCTGACAATTGGGAAATTTTTGGCTGGGCGCGTAATGTGACGAACGAAACATATGTGAATTTTGCAGATGATCGAAGCGCCATCTTCGTGAATACGACGCAGGCCTTCGGACCGCCACGGACTTATGGCGTCACATTGCGTTTGAAATACTAATTCGCCTGCTGAGCGCGTAAGGTGCAGTTCGAACGAGAGGCGATGTGTTAAACCTGTTCAACAAGACAAAGGGGGGCGTGTCTAAGGCAACGCGTCCCCTCCGAGTGGTTGGCGATATCGGGCGTCACTCAATCGGCGATCTGGAGATCGAATTTTGGCGTGCGGGAACAGACCCTAAAACAGTCGTATTCATTCACGGCAACTCTGCCGGCAAGGAAGTCTTTCACCATCAGTTCCCGGCGCTGCTTCGAGCCGGGTATTCTGTTCTTGCTATCGACCTGCCGGGGCATGGCGGGTCGAGCGATTCAAAAACACCAGAGCGCGACTATAACTTTCCTGCGTTTGCGCTGCTGGTAAAACGGTTGCTCACAGCACTGAAGATTGAAACGCCTCTATTGGTTGGATGGTCTCTCGGCGGACATGTCGTGATTGAAATGGCCGGGCGCGGATTTGAATGCGCGGGCGCGATGATCTTTGGCACGCCGCCAGTCGGGCCCGGGCTTGGCGAAGACTTTGCGACTGCGTTCTTGCCCAGTGAGGCAATGGCAGTGACGCTGAAGGAAAATCCGTCGCCCAAGGATCTCCAAACTTACATTGCCGGCCTTTATGGATCGTTGACGCCGACGCCGGAGGCATTTGTCCGCTTGGCCGAGCGAATGGACGGCGCCGTTCGTTCCCAAATGGGCGCCCATTGGGCCGCCGGTGATGAAGGGTGTCACCAGAAAACGGTCGTTGCCGGGACGGATTGTCCGTTTTGCGTTGTCCATGGCGAAGATGATGTTTTTGTTTCCGGAGATTACCTGAAAAGTCTATTCTGGCGACACCTCTGGCGCGATGAAATCATTGTCATGCCGGACGTTGGGCACGCGCCCTTCTTGGAGGCGCCGGACACTTTTAACACATTGCTCTTGGATTTTTGCAAGGACTGTTTCTAATAGGACCTTTGACGACAAGGCTGTTCCAACACGTCAAGATGCACCATGAACTTTCAAGTGCCAGAGACTGCTGTTCTTTCTTGTTTTTCAACGAGCTATGCCGAGGCGCGTCAAAAGTTTCTGAAAGCATGCAGATCGCGGTCTCTTTGCGTCGATAGTCGTCTCAACCCGAATGCGAAAGGCGTAAATGGCGAATCTCTTTACGCTGACATTGTCCGGATCGGGCGCGCCGATGCATCAAAAGTATTACTCTTGCTGAGCGGCACGCATGGCGTCGAAGGGTATTGCGGCTCCGGCGTTCAGATCGCCTTATTAAATAACGGCTATTTCATTGATCTTCCGGATGATCTAAGCGTGATTATGATCCACGCAATGAACCCTTATGGGTTCTCGCATGATCGCCGCGTCACAGAAGACAATGTGGACCTCAATCGAAACTTTCTGGATTTTTCCCAGCCGGATCTGCCGGGAATGGACTATGCCCGCATCCATGAGTTTATCCTGCCCAATGCTTGGCAAGGTCTTGAACGTCAGCATGCCGATGAGCAACTCCACTTGTTTGTCAAGACACATGGGATGAAGGCTTATCAAACGGCGATTTCTAGCGGCCAGTATCGGTACCCGGACGGCGTTTTTTACGGCGGACAATCGCCGACTTGGTCGAACATAATGTTCAGATCGTTCCAGTCTGAGTACTTGGTCGGTAGGAGCGTCATCGGAACCCTTGACTTTCATACAGGACTGGGCCCCCACGGATATGGCGAGCTTATTACCATTGGAACTGAACGTCAGAAAGAACGCGCCGCGCAATGGTATGGCGACCAAGTCACGGATCCACAGGCTGGCACGTCATCTTCCGCCAACCTTGATGGCATGGTCGCGCACAGCATTGTTGAAACGCTCACGGATACGAAGCTCGCATTTGTGACGCTTGAGTTTGGCACATTTCCTGTCAACAGAGTGATTACGGCCTTACGCGGTGACAATTGGTTGTACCATAAAGGTGATCCCGATACGGCGCTCGGCAAAACCATCAAGCAGGATATCAAAGAGGCCTTTTACCCCGACACGAATGCTTGGAAATTAAGCGTTTGGGCGCGGTCCAGCGAAGTCGTTCAATTGGCGTTGACGGGGGTCAACCAGACAAATTGAAGAAGGTGTTTGCAACCGTATAACCGAGAAATTTTACACCATTCAGCTAAATATATCTTCAGGTAAACAGTTAGGTTTTCGTCAAGATTGATGTTCGTCGCATAACGTCTGCTTTGAGGATGAACCTGCCGTCAGATGAAAACTGACCGAATGTCGTATTGGGGCCAAAATCACCCAGTTGAAAGCCCTAATTGTAATGACCGGTTCTGCCCGTTTTGCTGACGCGTGACATCAGCGCCGTTTCGACAGTTTTGGTACAAGAACCGATCTGCAAAAAGGATGAAATAGTGGGAAGGCGATCTCAATCGATTTTTACTCGCTCCATGACGTAGAGTTTAGTGACAAATGACGGACGCCAGCATTTGAATTGGCAGCCGGCTTCCTCTTGTGAACTCCTCCGGAGCTCTCTATAGTTTCGTACACGCACGAAGCGTTAAATAAGATTCTTAGGAAGTTGCTTGCCAATTAAATCAATGGTTTAGCAGCGAAATTTCCGAGTTAATCGGACCTCTCGGCCGCACCATTTTCCTTTGATGTCAAAGGGTTAAGTTCCTGAAATTACTCACTTTTCCTGTATTTCCCTGCAGGTTCCTGTAATTTCTTACGGTTTTTGACCTACATTTTGACCTACAAAGGAGCCTACATTATGGGCGTAATGCGGGACTTAAATCAGCATCTGAAAAAGCGCGGTAATCGATGGCACTATGTCCGACGGGTGCCAAAAGAGTACCAATTCTTCGATAAACGCGGGACGGTCTATAAATCACTCAAGACCGAGAGCCTAGAACTCGCTCGCGCAAGGCGCGATGCGCTCATGGAAGCTGACAACCAGTATTGGGCCAGCGTCATGGCCAGAGACACCTTGCCCATGGATATCGCCCGGCGGTCTTACAGATCGGCCCAGCGACGCGCGATGGCGAAGGGCTTCGTTTACACCCCGGTACAAGACCTTGCCGATGTTGCGACACTTGCAGAAATCATTGACCGTCTCCAAGCAATTCCGAAAGACCCCGTGCCGGACAAGAAAGAGGCAGATGCCGTTCTCGGCCTAGTCGAACGTCCCTCAGTCAAAATCAGCGAGGCGATGGACCTCTATTGCGAAGAAATCGCGGTTAGTGAATTGCTTGGCAAGTCCGAAGAACAAAAGAAGTCATGGCGTAAGGTTAAAATGCGAGCGCTGAACAATTTTATCAAAGTCGTCGGTGATCTGCCGATGCACAAAATCACGCGCGACCATGCACGCAAATACTATAATTGGTGGGGCGCGCGTGTCGCTCCAAAGGACGGTTCGAAACCGCTTACAACGAATAGTGCAAACCGCAATCTTGGGAATATCAGAAAACTCTACCGAGAATTCTGGGAGTATGAAGGCAAAGAAAACCGCGAGAACCCATTCCGCAATTTGAGCTTTGCCAAGCAACCGCCAAAAGACGTGCCTTGCTTCTCTGATGAGTTTGTCCGGACACGATTTTTGCAACCAAGCATATTCGACGGTTTGAACGCAGAAGCTACTTTGTTGGTCTATGCAATGATCGAGACGGGGTGTCGTCCAAGTGAATTGTCCAATATTCTTCCAGAAAATATCAAACTGGACGCTGATGTCCCCTACATCCAAATCCGGTCACGGTCAGATCGGCAAGCATCCGCAACGCTTGCCCCAGATGCCGTCTCAACTTCAATCTGACGCAACAGCCGAATAACGTCCTCATCAGAAAATCTCTTCCTCGCCATAACTATATCCCTTTCCATCAAAAATACTAAGTAAAAGATGGTCCAGTTTTAAGGGGCAAGGACAACTCTTCTTCATCGCGCATCAAAGTTCAGACGGTGGGCTTAGAGGTTCGGCGGCTCCGAGCCAAGCTGAATATTCGACTGATTTGGCGTCGCTGCTTGCGAGTCCTGGCAGTGTTGACCCGACAGGTATCGTACCTGTGAGCGCACCTGATCCAAATCGCCAAGAGCGCAAAGAGGCGTTTCTAGGCGCTGATGTCGAAACCGACATCTACAATCCTTACCGTTTGCAAAAGCCTGTTTCGCCGTATCAGGTAATGGCCGGTACAATCATTCCCGCTAGCTTGATCACGGGCCTGAACTCCGACCTGCCGGGCTAAGTCATCGCGCAGGTGACGGAGCATGTCTATGATACGCCGACTGGACAATATTTGCTCATCCCGCAAGGCTCCAAGCTCATCGGCCGCTACGATAGTGTAATTGCCTTTGGTCAGTCTCGCGCGCTGGTCGTCTGGTCACGGATCGTAATGCCGGATGGCACATCAATCACAATTGATAATCTGCCTGCCGTGGATATGTCAGGTTATGCTGGGTTAGAGGACCGCGTTGATCATCATAGCTGGCAGCTTTTTAAAGCTGCGATCCTGTCTTCTGTCTTGTCCGTCTCTTCTGAAATCGGCCGCGACCGTGATGATGATATTTTGAATGCGCTCCGCGACGGCGGGCGGCAGACCATCAATCAGGCGGGCCAGCAGATTGTGACCAAACAACTCCAAGTCCAGCCAACACTCAAAATTCGCCCGGGCTGGCGGCTTCGTGTCATCGTCAACAAGGACCTCGTCCTGCAACCTTATGGAGGCTCACAATGAGCGCGCTTAAAATCGGTCAACTGCCGGATACAACACCTGTGAAAATGAACATTGCTCTGCCGCCCACGCTTCAGGACGACTTGGAGGACTATGCCAAAGTCTATGAGCAGGCCTACGGCCAAACTGCAAAAGTAGCTGAACTGATCCCGTCAATGCTCGAAGCGTTTATGGCCAGCGACAGTAATTTCAAAAAGGCGCGCAAGACGCTCACCAGTTAATCCACCGTCCATCAACAAAAAAGGAGACCATCATGGCGACCATCGGACAATTTAGACCAGTCAAAGACGGATATGAGGGCACGATCTCGACCCTCTCAATGGCGCGCAAAGTGCGGTTTATCGCAAATGACAATAAGAAGGGCGACGCAAGTCCAGACTTCTTCATCAAAACGGGACAATGTGATCTTGGCGTTGCCTGGCGTGAAGAAGCAAAAGAGACATCCAAACCATATTTGCGGGTATTGCTTGACGACCCAAGTTTTGCAGGGCCGGTTAATGCCGCATTGTTTGATCGTGACGGCAAAGCCGACCTCGTTTGGTCCCGTCCGAAGCGCGATGCTGCATAAGGCTTCGATATTGGTACATCCTGAAGTAACAGACAAAGACATTGAAGAGGGGCTGAGCGTATTAGCTTGGCTTATTGACCGATATGGCGATGCGGCTTGGCCCCTTTTCGAGCGATTAGAGAAAGAGTTGGAAAGTCGGCAAAAACGCAAAACGCGCATCCAGTCCCGTCTAACCGATAAATTTGGCTAATCACAAGGGGCGTCACTCTGTCTTCAAGTGATATTATAATGGTATTTAAATCATTTTTGTGCTACAAATACCATTATGGTAACACTAATGACGCCGACTAAAGCGAAGCGCCGTCTCTCTGAAAATATGCGGGAGCGACGTCTATCTATGAATCTCACCCAAACAGGTCTGAGTGAGCGGTCTGGCGTGGCCTTATCCACCTTACGCAAATTTGAGCAAAGCGGTGCGATCTCGGTAGATAATCTTTTTAAGTTGATGCTTGTCCTTGGCGGTCTGGATGAAATGATCGAAGCGAGCGCGCCAAAAACGTCAAACTTCGGCTCGATAGATGAGGTCTTGTCAGGAAAAGAGACACCAAAGCGCATGCGTGGATCTCGCTCATGAGTATTACCCCGGTATCGCAGATTAAAGTTGGTCTCGATTTCGGCTCAAATGCTAAGGGGGGCGGCGAGCCCTTGGGCCGACTTGCCCTGCGCGATCGTCAAATCTTCTTTGAATATGATCAGGGCTTTCTGACGAGAGGATTAGACGTATCGCCATTTCGTCTACCTCTTAAATCAGGCGTGCAAACTTTCGATGGGCAGCTGTTCGAGGGACTGCCCGGACTCTTTAATGACAGTCTACCGGACGGTTGGGGCAGACTGCTTTTTGACAGGTCCATGCGCGTCAAGGGATTATTACCGGAAGAATTTAGTCCACTCGACCGCTTGGCACATATCGGCCAAACGGGCATGGGGGCTTTGACCTATGAACCCGATTTTTCTGAAGCGCCTCGCGATGATAAGATCGATCTCGATTGGCTCGCCGCACAATCGGCCGAAGTTTTAGAGGGAGAAGCCGAGGATGTTCTAGCCGAACTGCTAGCTCTTAATGGCTCTTCTGCAGGTGCCCGGCCTAAAGCCCTGATCGGCTTTGACCGCACGCAAGACCATATCGTCCATGGCGCTGGAGCGTTTGGTGAAAATTATGAGCCTTGGCTTGTTAAATTCGCAAATTCCCAAGACGGAGCAGATGCAGGGGCAATAGAGTTTGCCTATGCTGAAATGGCGAGGCGCGCTGGCATTGATACACCCGAGACACATTTGTTTCCGGCAGCAAAGGGCGCAGGCTATTTTGCGACCAAACGCTTTGATCGAAAGGGCTCCAAACGCGTACACATGCATACAGCTTGCGGACTGCTCCATTCTGATTTCCGTACGCCGTCGCTCGATTACCAAGACTTGATTGAGCTTACGACTTTGCTCACACGCGATGTGCGTGAGGTCGAAAATATGTTTCGTCTGGCAGCGTTCAATGTGCTGGCTCATAACCGTGATGACCATTCCAAGAATTTCTCATTCCTGATGAACGAAGCAGGGGAGTGGCGGCTATCGCCAGCTTATGATCTGACCTTTTCATCCGGCCCGGGTGGTGAACACAGCACGATGGTTATGGGCGAGGGTAAGTCGCCGGGCCGTTCTCAATTGCGAGCTTTGGGCGAGGTCGCTGGAATTCGCAAAAGCCAAGTCGAAGCTATCATTGATCAAACACGAACGGCACTTTCTGACTGGCCAAGCCTTGCAAAAGAGTTCGGTGTGAGAATGAGCAATACTCGTTTGATTGCGGGGAGAACGGCGGGGCTGGATTGAGGCATTCCTCAGAGGATTGGCGACAAGGCACAAGCTTGAATGGCTGAAAACAGCGCTATGGGTCGTTCGGGCTCATAATCAATCAGGGTAATTTTGGCCCTTTCAAGCCGTACAAGCAATTATACGGAATGTCGGAAATAGACTCTGGAGCAGACCGATCAGCGACTTTTCAATTCTTCGGCAAGGGCCGTTTGGAACGTCTCGACCTCCACTTTGAGAAGGCTTAGCCGTTGGCCAATCGATTCATAGAAACCAATTGTGTTGATGAAGCGGTTCCTGAAAGAAGCATCGGTGCAAACCTCTCTAAAAGGCTTGTCCAGTTTAAACCCCCAATCTGCATAGACATCCTGGACCGTATCCGGATCGCCTGAGAATGTCGCGCTCACGCTATGATGGAAGTTCACATGGTGACGCCACATATTATCATAGTGACTGGTCAATTGCTCGTGCTCTTCCTTCAGGCGCGCAGCATAGAGACCGAATGCGTCCTGAAACTGTGCGGACAGCAAATTCTGGTACTGATCCCGGCGCGCCAACTGGTCAAGCGCAACGGTGACAAAGTTCGGCTGGACATCATCGGTCAAATTGAATAACGTACGCTCAAGCGTGGCCTGCCCCTCGGAGGAGAGGTCACAAATGCTCAAAGCTTCGCGCCCGACACGCATATCCGCAGCCGCGTCCTCGTAATTTGCAAGCACTTTTTCAATAAGATCGATATTATGCGCCGCCTCTCTGTCGAGCCGCTCCAATGATCCGCTGAGCCCCACTTTGTTGCTGCGTGCCTCGTTCCAGTTCGCGACTTGGATACCGATGAACACCCCGATCACGACGATAAAGAAGTCTATTCCGACCGCGAACCAGTTTTCCTTCTCCACATGGGCTTTGATACGACGGAAAATCATTTGGCGGGCCTCTGAAGTGCGTCGAGAGCCTGCTGGGCAAGTGCGATATCCCCATCATTATTGGCCTGAACAAAGGCCACAAGCGAATATTGATGGCGCAATGATTGTTTCAATTCTTCCGATGCCCTTAATGTTTCGGCCACATCCAGCAAAATTCCCTCTTCCACGCCAATATCACAATCAGCGATAAACCCGATGGCAATATATGTTTCGTCATAAATGTCGCTACATCCTTGCCTGATGGCCAATTGCACGGAGAGTGGAATGAGTGAACGCACCGTCTTTCGGTAATCGGAAGTCCTAATATCTGCAGAAGCTGTCTGTCGCTCACTGAATTTGTAATATTCGCCAAGGCCGCCCTCAACTGCGCCGGCGGGCAATAGCTTTAAATGCCCCGACGAGACAATCTCATCCCATGTCGCTGTGCTTGGCGGATTATCGTTGAACTCGCTTGCTCGGTAGGTGGCGATAACCAATGCCCGAATGTCCGGATCAGATGTCGCAAGCAGGCGGTCTGCCTCTTCAACGCTCTCCAGCACATCAGCATAATAGCTTTTAAGAGAACGGGTTGCTGCCACGTCGCGCTCGAGGTCTGTGATAAGACGTTGTGTATATGCCTGCCCCAATTGCTTTTCAGCCCGCGCTTCATTCCAATTCGCCACTTGAATACCAATGAACACACCGATCACGACGATAAAGAAGTCTATTCCGACCGCGAACCAGTTTTGCTCGCGAATGTGTTTAGTGAGGGAACGAAGACGCATTATTTTGTCGCCTTCGTCTCGTTTGTGTGGGTTACGCCCAATACCTCGTCGATCGCACCATGTAATTCGACCAAGCGTTCACTTGCCGGTATGACACCGCGATTAGTATATTCTGCGTAAAGAGACCGATTGAGGTTCAATGCATTTAAGAACGCGTTATTCTGGCGCATTGCGTCAAAATCACATTTGTATTGCGGGTAACTCTCCTCTTCCTGGAGCGCGAAATTCACCCCCTTTAGGTAACGAATTTCGAATAACTCCGGGAATTTGTCGGATAGGTTTACAGTTTTAAGCTGTGTGGCTAAAATAAACTCCTCAGCACGGCTCGCTTGCTGCATATAAGATAAGAGCGCACCCTTGACCTTTTCAGAGTTAAGTTTCTCAAGTTTACCTGAAGCGATAAGTTCTGATGCGGTGGGCAATTGGGATGGCGGAACAGTGAGAGATGATGACCAATCCACCATGTTGCAAGTGAAAGAATCGGCAACCACTTCCAGGTCCACGCCAGCGGCCAAGAATTCTTGTGCGCGTTGGGCATAATTTGTCTGAATCCAATTAACGTCATAAAACACTTTATCAGATGGGTCTTCAGTATAGCCATTTGTGAAATCGGTAATCCCCTCGAGTATCATGAGGTTTATCGGTCGAGATCGATTGTAATTTTCGCGCCGATCTGTGAGTTCAACGACATCACTACGCAGCTGTTCTAGATACCCTCTCTCACTTAGCCGCTGTTCGCGCCTTTCATTCCAATTCGTAATCTGGAACGCAATGAGGATACCGACCACGACGATGAAGAAGTCGAGGAAAACCGCGAACCAGTTTTGCTCGCGGATGTGTTTTGTGAGGGAACGGAGGCGCATTACTCTTGTTCTTCCAAAATAGGCATCTCGATTTCCGTGGCGCAAATTCCGTATATTTCAACTGTGCGTTCATTCAAATCCTGAAGGCCCTTTCGATATTGTTCCTGGTCCGCCTGACTGAAATTAAATGTATGGCTTTCTATGACCTCAATAGTTTGTTGCGCTGCCCACTCTAAATAAAGACTATTTTGATCTATTTCAGACAGGATATCAAAATAACGAAGCCTGTCTGGTTGGGCAATTTGCGTTGTATAGGCGAGCGTTTTCAACTTGCTCTCTGCCGCAAGAATACTGTCTTGTATTTTCTCAGCGTACTTTGCGTTGTCATAGACCAGTTCCAAATCCTGACGTTTGCCAGATTCCATTATGTTAAGGGTCCCACGCGTGAGTTCTGAATCCCACACAAATGTTCTCCAAGGCCGATTGGGCGAGCGCAAGACAGCTCTGAAAACCAGCAAGTCGATAACGTCCTCTCTAAATGATGGCTGCCACATATCGCCTGGCTTCAATAGCCGTTGCCCCAAATCATGGAGGCTTTCTTTCCGGCAATTCGTTAGCGCAGCGCGTTCCTTGAAATTACGGTACAGGGCAAACACTTCAGAATCTATCGCCACTTCGGCCCGTTCTAAATTCGACTGCGCCTCACGCGCCTCATTCCAATTCGTAATCTGAAACGCGATCAGTATGCCCACGACGACAATCACAAAATCAATCCCTACGGCGAACCAGTTCTGGTCTTTAACGTGTTGTGTGATGCGTCGGAGGAGCATTAGTCGTCTCCTCGCAATTTTTCGAGTAACTCTGCTTGCTTGTCGGCCAAATCGTCATTCAGCCCAATATTAGCCAGTGTCATTTCCCTTACCGTCGTCACCGCATGGACGAACATGACATCGGTGCAAAGCGCTTCAAAATCATAGAACACTTTATCCGGATCGATCGACTTCGAAGGGGGTTGGTGTACATCCAACAAAAACCGGACGCGCGAGCGAACATAATTTATGCTTGGAATCGTCCGCCCGGAAATTTGCGGATCAATGGCGAGTTTCGTATGAAATTCTCGAACAGTCTCCGAGACCGAACGGCGTAATTGCGGACTTCCAATTAATGGGAAATTGCCTGTGGCGTTCAATTCATCAATTGTTCCCATCACCATAATCGGCAGATCAAATTTGCCCATATTGTAGAGTCCGGCGGCAAAAATAGGTGTATCTTCTTCGCTTAAACGGCAGTTATCTAGGGCCGCTAAAACAAGATCGAGTTGCCGCACTTCTTGTTGGCCATACGAAATCTGAAGCCGGTTGCGCTGAATTGATAGTTCAACATCGGTAATGAGTCGCGCCTTATACTTTCTTGCGGCGTCTTTATCTCTTTGCGCCTCGTTCCAATTCGTTATCTGAAACGCGATCAGGATACCCACGACCACAATGAAGAAGTCGAGGAAAACCGCGAACCAGTTTTGCTCGCGGATGTGTTTTGTGAGGGAACGGAGTCGCATTATTTCGAGCGCCCTTCTAATGCGACTTGTACTTCACCGACTAATGCGTCCTGTTGCAGTGCGGCACGTTGCAGGTTTAATTGCAACGTCAGTAAGATTTCGAATGCACCCTCTGATGCTTTGATAACCTCACGATCAACACTTGTTCCCGCCAGCGCCTCTTTCGGCAGTGGATTGACGAAACCCCGATAGCGCAGCCACTTTTCATGTAACCATAATACTGCTTTCGATGGAAGGCCGATCTGGTTGGAGCCTCCACATAGCGGAAGCCAAATCGGCCGGGCGCACTGTTTCTGGAGCTGGTGGCTTGTATTGCAATGAGGAGTGCGGACGGATTGTGTTGTAGTGTTTGCGCCAATATTCGATGATAGTTTTGGCTTCGAGGAGATTGTTGAACAGCTCGATATTCAGACACTCATCTCGTAAACGCCCATTGAAAGATTCGTTGTATCCGTTTTCCCACGGAGAACCTGGTTCGATGTAAAGCGTTTTCGCGCCAACCTTTCCGAGCCATTCACGCACAGCCCTGGCGGTGAACTCGCTGCCATTGTCTGAACGAA
>JBCBBI010000040.1:0-15380 GCA_038531775.1 Pseudomonadota bacterium
GAAAGCATCGTTCGGATGGACCAAAGGCCGACAATGCACTAACAATTAAACCGGACCACCCGATGGGGGCACGCCAATGCCACATCCCAAGAACCGTATTGGGAGGACATCGCCTGTTGTAAGAGCAACTGGACTACTTGCCGAAAAGCCCGCGAACGTCGCGGATGGACCACTTCTGGTCACAAGCGCTGCACCCAGTCGTCCAATCTGTAGATACAATGTCCATGATGTTAGGCCCGCTGAGAAATAGGTTCACGTTGGAGATGCCAAGGTGGCTGAACCTCGCACCAGGAGCGACGGTGATATCCAACGTGCCGGTCACGGCAAACTTGGCGTCGGGACTGACCAGAAAATCAGGGTTTGCCGTTGGACGAGAGAACCAAAAGAAATTGACGGTCGTCGCGTGTGCGGGCAAGCTGGCGCCCAATGTTACCGCGGCCAAGATGGCCGAGACGATAATGTGTTTCATTGGAGGTTTTCGTTACTTGTGTTTTCGTTGCGGCTGATACTCAGAGAGATTTCTGATTGCGCGACCGGCGCAAAAGCCAAAAAGCGCCAAGACCCGCTAGTGAGAGTGGCAGTGCGGGGGGCAACGGAACCACTGTAGGCTGTTCATCTCCAAAGATGATCGTGGGCTTGGTGCAAGTTCTGCAAAGCTGCTGGTCGCTGCTCTCAAAAAGCCCTTGCGCGTTTGCAATCCCTGACCAAATCATGAGCGTCACTGCAAAGCCAGCAACTGCAAGGTGCCGCGTAACGCGCGATCTAAAGCGTCTTTTCATTACCATCATACTTCCTTTCGCGACCGTCATGGCTTTGTGCCAAGCGTTCCGATTATGATGTGCGTGAAAAGCGCTTTCCACAGACACTCCTTGTAGGCGGAGTGCCCCCGCTTGAAAATCAGGCGGAGGCAACCGGCAAATAATCTTCGTTAACGGCGACAACGAAGACCTCTCTTGGGAAAGTGAACTGAGTTGCGAATCACTTTTTCGCCGCAACTTCGAAGATACAAAATCAAACCTGTCAGCTTGCTGTCAGTTTGCGTGGAGTATGATTGTTAATTGTCAATGGCCCGCCCTGGCATAGGGCAGAACACGTTCAACTTTCAATCGCGCAATTCAGTTTGTATGTGGAGCGGCCCTCGCGGATCATACATCGAGTGTCCTTCGATGGTTGTATTTATGCGCGGCGGAGAGCGAATGTTTGATAATTTTCAAAAGGTTTTTGTGTAGCGCATAAAAAGAGCGCTGCGTTCATCGGACGCTAAAACTCGTGGGTAGGATAGCTCTTGCGATTTTCGGCTTCTGCCGAAAGCTGTTTGTTAAAACCAGTGGTGGCAGCTTTTTCAGTCTCTGAGACGGCAATTCCACCAAAGTGCTCTGACCCCATGAAAGAGGTATGCGCCCTGGCTTTTTGCCGGCGCGGTAACAGACCGCTACGAACTTGTTGGCATCGCAATTCCAAACCAATTTATTCTGGGCGACATTTATTCAACGTTTCAGAGCCTAAAAGCAAATTAAGGGCTCCGCCGCTTTTGCTATGAAGCTCGGAGGTACCATTACCGCAAAAGCGACAATGTTGGGCAAATCGCTGACGCGGAGATTGGCACATTTGAAGCGAAAGCTAGATTTGCCGGCGATTGATAACTCACTTAAATCATATGCTGCGCCAACAGCGAAAATTCGCTTTGGCTGGCTGCACCGTAGCATCGCGAATGTCAAACAGATGTCTCTTTAGAGCTAGGAGTTGCAACACTTTACGAGTCTTAAGGCGTTCGTATTTTTGCCAGAAGCCTGACGGTTGATATTGTACTAACTTGCCAATGTGCTGACCCGGTACTTTGCTTTTTCGAGCCATGCGAGGTTTATCTCAGCACCCCAACCTGGCGCGTCTGTGACGGTTGCATGGCCATCGCAAATGTCAAAAAGGGCGTTTTCGAAAAGGCCATACTGCCAAGGATAGTAGTCCTCTCCCTCAATCGAAAACTCCAGGTACTTCCCTGCGTTTGGAATGGCCCGCAAAAGGTGCATCGTGAAAAGTGTGACCATCGAGAGATTTGCACAATGCGGCGTGCAGGGCATGCCGCGCTGATGGGCCATCTCTGCGACGCGAAGGGTTCGGGTCAGACCACCAAGATAGCAAATATCAGGCTGGACGATGTCTACGACACCCAATTCAATCATGCGTCGCCAGTTCTGAAGCTCGCAATCCTGTTCGCCGCCTGTGACGTCTATATCGAGCGCTTCCGTCACTTGTTTGGTCTGCTCGTACTCCCAGTAAGGGCAAGGTTCTTCATAATGGCTTATTCCATGATCCTGCAGCATTTTTCCAACCTCGATGGCGCGCTTGGGTCCGTAGCATGAATTGGCATCAACCAAGAGGCTGACACCATCGTCCATAGCCTTGCGCACCGTCGGCACAATTTCCTCCGTGCGCTCCGGCCATTCATCCGTGTCGTGCCCACATTCAGAACCGATGCGGAACTTGAATGCATCAAAACCAAGAGCGTCTCGAAGTTGGCTCAAACGATCCGCCTCTTCTTGCGGAGTGATATCGCGTTTCATCGACGATCCGTAGGCTCGTACGCGTCCGGGGGATCCGCCGATCAACGCACAAACCGGTTTGCCTTCCAGCTTGCCACGCAGATCCCACAACGCCGTATCAACACCACCGATCGCTCGTCTGAGGTAAGAGCCGGGAAACTTATGTTCTTTCTCAACAATCGTGTCGATAAGCGCATCGATATCCAACGCATCCTGACCCAACGCATAGGGCGCAACCTGTCGATGCACGACCTGTGCGGTTATGTCTGCGTAGTATGGTGCAACTTGTCCCCAGCCTTGTTGACCATCATTCGTCGTCACACGCACAAAACAGACGAACTCATTAGTAAATGTCTCAATCTGGGATATCTGCATGGTGTATCTACGGGCGCTTTCACTATGATCGCCTTTCATCTAGCGGCCAAATTGGTCTTAGCCTAAGGTCCAATCTGACATTTCATTCAGACCAATTGGGGTTCAACGTGAAACGGAAGGCTGGAGCGATACTGTCCTCAATTCGGATTGACCGGTCGGGCAACCAGAAGATTGGGGTGCAGCTCTACATGGCGCTCAGGGATTTAATTCTCTCAGGTGGTCTTGCCGATGCAGATCGTCTTCCTGCCAGTCGCACGTTGGCCAGCGAATTAGCCGTATCGCGAACGACTGTGATCGACGCGCTCGATCGTCTGGTCGCTGAAGGACTGTTGGAATCTCGTGTGGGCGCGGGAACATTCGTAAGTCATGCTGTTCGCGTAAAAGCCCAGACCCAAGACCTGAACGAAGAGCCTTTGGCACCCTGCGATGTTCGCCTCTCAGATCTGGTGGAAAATACCGCCGCCCGGTTTGCCCACCGCGACCGGTTACCCTATCAATCCTCCGCGTTCGTGACAGCACTTCCCGCTCTAGACAAGTTTCCGATGGCACAATGGGCGCGCCTATCGGCCCGGCACTGGCGCACAGATAGGGATGCTTTAATGGGCTACGGGGATCCATTTGGACTTCCTGAGTTGCGGTCGGCAATCTCCGCTCATTTGCACACCAGCCGGGGCATTCACTGCGACCCAGACCAGATTTTCATAGTTGGAGGGGCGCAGTACGCATTTTCGCTGATATCGCGTCTTCTTTTGAACCAGGGCGAAAGGGTCTGGTTCGAAAATCCGGGCGCGATTGGTGCACGGAACGCTTTCATGGCAGCAGGAGCAGAACTTGTACCGATAAACATTGACGATGCCGGTATGGTCATCGTCGATGGCATAAGCAAGGCACCGGATTTTCGTCTAGCCTTTGTAACACCGTCGCATCAGCAGCCGCTCGGCAGAGTTATGAGCCTGTCCCGCAGGCTCGAACTTTTACAAGCGGCGAGCGACGCAAACGCCTACATCGTCGAAGACGATTATGACGGTGATTTCTATTTCGGAAACCAACCTCTACCAACACTCAAAAGTATAGACACACGGCATCGCGTCATCTACGTGGGTACATTTTCGAAAACGCTTTTCCCGTCCTTGCGGCTTGGTTTCCTGCTTGCACCACCCGCGCTTGTCGATCCACTAAGAAAGCTTGCAAAGTCATTTTTGAGCGGTACTCCGACGTGGCCGCAAGCCGTTGTCGCAGACTTCATAAACGAAGGATTTTTTGCCACCCATATCCGCACCATGCGCGCTCTTTATCGAGAGCGACATGACGAGTTGCACCAGCATGCGACCCTGATTAGCCCATATCTGGAGGTTCAGCTCGCGTCCGCTGGGTTTCACACAGTCGGCTTTGTGAAAAAGCCCTTTAAAGTGCAGCGGTTTATCGCCAGTGCCAGCAACGCAGGTGTAGTTCTTTCTGATATCAAAAAATACTGTATCGAACCGGTCAATACCAAAGGTGTCGTCCTTGGTTACGGCAGCTGCGATGTGCTGCAAATTAAATCCGCGATGAAAAAACTGGCGCGTGTCTTTGAAAGCTGTGGAAGTGAAATTGGTCTGGAAAAATAATGAGAATGGATATGCATTGCAGTCCAATCCAAACATATCGTTTTCTTACAAAATATCTGTTTTATTGAATGGATTACCATAAGGGAGAATTGAAATGCGCCTTAAAACTGCCCTAGCTGGTCTGTTAGCCGCCACCATTCTGAGTGCGGGGTCAGCGGCCTTTGCGGACACGACCCTACGACTTTTGACTTGGGGTTCTTATGCTCCGGATGAGCTGATTGAAAAATTCGAAGCCAAATACCCCGACATCACGGTCGAGGTGACATTTTCTAACAACGAAGAGATGATTGCCAAACTCCGCGCGACTGGTGGTGCCGGTTTTGATCTTGCGCAACCGAGCCACGACCGGATTTTCGCCGCGCAGTTGGAATACGACATTTATAAGCCGCTCGACCTTTCTCAGATTGACACCTCTGTGATGACCGAAGTGCATCTCAATTCGGTCAAGGAGAACACAACAATCGATGATGAGGTGTATGCTGTTCCGCATCAATGGGGTACATCCGGACTGATGGCCGACAAGACGCTCGCGCCTGAATTCGCCGGCTGGGGTGATCTCTGCGACCCGCAGTATAAGGGTAAAACGTCCATGCGCCTCAAGCGCACGATCCTTTTGGGGACTGCCTTTGCAATGGGCGAAGACCCGTTCGCGGCCTATTCCGATCTCGATAAATATCAAGAGATTCTCGACAAGGTTACTGACAAGCTGATTGCGTGCAAAGAGAACATCAAAGCCTACTGGAAGGGTGGAGATGATCTCTCTGCGCTGATGTTGTCGGGTGAGATCGTGGCCTCTGAAACGTGGGACTCGACAGCCTACAAGATCTACAACCAGAACCCAAACATTGTGTTTGTGCCACCAGCGACAGGTGCTCTGACATGGATCGACACCTTCGCGTTACCACGCAAAGGCAAGGCGGATGATGCCGCATACAAATGGATCAATTTCGTTCTACAGCCTGAAAATGTGGCCATCATGTCCGCAAGCACAGGTGCCATTGCAGCGGTCCAAGGCGGTAACGATCTTTTGCCCGATGACAAAAAGGCAGCTGTCAACGCAGCCTTTACAGAAGAAGATATCGCAAACCTGAAATTCTTTGCCAACATCCCACCTGGCGTGGAAGACATGGAAGGCAAGGCTTTAGAAAAGATCAAGGCCGCTACAGGAGGCTGACACCTCCTCAAATAACAGAGCGCGGCAACCCTGAGTTGCCGCGTTTCTTTTTTTTGCAGTCTTAGACGGGGAAAGCACAAAGTGAGCGCGGAATTTGACCTTGAATGCTTGAACGTGTCCAAAAATTTCGGAAGCGTTCGCGCCGTTCAGGACGTCTCCTTCAAAATCCCCAAAGGTTCCTTCTTTTCGATCCTGGGACCATCGGGATGCGGGAAGACAACCCTGATGCGTATGATCGCCGGGTTCGAAAACCCGAGCAGCGGCGACATCCACATCAAGGGCAACTCGGTCCTGAACACTGCGCCCAACAAGCGTAATGTAAAAATGGTGTTCCAGCATCTGGCGCTCTTCCCGATGATGAACGTGTTTGAAAATATCGCCTACGGTCTCCGATGCCGCGGCGAAGCTGCGTCAGAGATCAACCGCAAGGTTCACGATGTGCTTGAACGCATTGCCCTGCCAGATGTGGGCAAGCGGGAAATTCATCAGCTCTCCGGCGGGCAAAAACAGCGGATCGCGATTGCCCGCTGCATGGTGCTCGACCCTGACGTGCTGCTGCTCGACGAACCCTTGGGCGCGCTGGACCTGAAATTGCGCGAGGCCATGAAGATTGAACTCAAACTACTTCAGCACCAGTTTGACACAACCTTCATTTACATAACCCATGACCAATCCGAAGCGCTGGTGATGTCAGACAATGTGGCGATCATGAATGACGGCCAGTTTGAGCAAGTAGGCACCCCGCAAGAGCTTTACCACGATCCGCAAACGGCCTTTGTGGCGGGATTTGTAGGTGACAACAATCACTGGACGGGCAAAGTCCGTGATGTGTCCGGCGAACGTATAAACCTGGTGACGCAAACCGGCCTCAGCATGGCAGGTCACTTACGCGGGGAATCTCAGGCTGCGAAAGGCTCCGGCTTGACCCTGTATGTACGTCCAGAGTTCATCACGACACGCAAGATCCAGGACGGTACAACTCACGACACATCTGATGGAGAGAACAACCTGACGGGCAAGATTGATAGCTTGCTCTTCAACGGAGCCAGCAGCCGCATCCTGGTTAGGGGCCCCGGGCAAGAGTTAATCGAAGCGGATGTCGTCTTAACCGGGGGCACTGATGATCTCAAACCGGGGGACGCGGTGCATCTCACGTGGCCTGCAGAACAAACCATGTGTTTCGCGGCGTAACACTATGCAAAAAGACATCACGCGCCTTTCTTTCATTTTGCTTTTCGCACCCTTCGCGCTTTGGATTGTGCTGCTGATCATCCTACCCCATATCGGTATGGTGGTCATTTCCCTGCGCGAAAAAGTAGCCCCGCGCGTGTATGAGTTCAGCTTTGCTCAATACATCGATTTCATGCAGGAGCCGATCTATTGGAATACGCTCCTTCGCACAGGATCAATGTCCCTTTTGGTGACAGTACTGGCGTTGATTATTGGGTTCCCGATTGCCTACTACATTGCAAAAATTGCAGGCAAACGCTCCAAAGGCGCGCTGTTTCTTCTTTGTCTGATCCCCCTGTGGGTCAGCGATCTGATCCGCGCCTTTGGCTGGATATTGCTGTTGCGCGAAACCGGCGTGATTTCCACAGCGTTGCAGAAATCGGGCATCGTCGGCCAACCCGTTGAGTTTCTTTATAACGACGCCACGGTGATAATGGGGCTTGTCTATACTGTAATCCTTTTCATGATCGTGCCACTGGTATCCACGCTGGACGGGATGGACGATGCGATGGTCGAGGCCGGTTACAATCTGGGAGGTAACGGCCAAACGGTGCTGCGACGGATCATTATCCCCTACGCCATGCCTGGGATCGTGTCGGGCTGTATCGTCGTTTTCATGTTAACGGCTGGCAGTTACCTCACGCCCATCCTTTTGGGTGGCAAGAATTCCAGTTGGTTCACTGAGCAAATCTACGAACAATTCATCAGCCGGTACAATTGGGAGTCCGGTGCAGCCTTTGGATTCCTACTCCTGTTTTTCACATCACTTGTGGTGTGGTTGGGGCTGAAGCTCTCTGGTCAGACACTGTCAAGCACAGTCGCCAAAAGTTAAGAGGCAGAGATGGCGCAAAAACGTAATCCCGCCTTTATGATCGGCTACCGCCTTTACGTTCTGTTTTTCTTCATTTTTCTGGCCGCACCTCTCGTGGCGGCTGGAACATTTGCGTTCAATGACTCGCTCTTTCCTGCGCTGCCGTGGCAAGGCTTCACGCTCGATTGGTTCTTCAACGATACAGAACCCAAGCTTGGTATGTTCCATGACCGGCGGTTGTTGCGCGGGCTCTATTATTCCTTCGTCATTGCGACCATGGTTTCGCTGCTGTCAGTCTTTGTCGGAACCTGCAATGCGTTCCTTTTTGTCCGCGTGAATTTTCGCTACAAGAACTTCTTCTACATCATGATGGTTGTGCCGTTGGTCATTCCTGGTGTGATCTTGGGCATATCGATCCTGGTTCTGGCAAGCACGGTTGCCAACGGGGTCGAAGAGACGTTCAACTACGAGATTGAATTACTGCGCCCGGGTATTCTATTGGTCGTCCTCGGCCAGTTCTCCTTTATCACAACCATCGCCTCGCTGGTTATCACGGCGCGCCTCAGAAAGTTCGATGAAACGATGGAGGAAGCGGCCTTTAACCTCGGCGCGAGCCGAGCACGCGTGTTGCGGACGGTGACACTTCCGTTTTTATGGCCGGCAATGTTTGCTGCAGGGATAGTTGCGTTCCTTGTGTCCTTTGAGAACTTTAATACGACGCTCTTTCTAGTAGGTTCCGAGGCGCCCCTCACGATCACGGTGTTCGATCGCATGGTTAAGGTCGGCTCCACGCCGGTTCTGAACGCAGTATCTTTCTTCTTGATGGTAGGCTCTGGTTTGCTTGCGCTATTGTCGATCCTTGTGCAGCGCGACAAAACCGAGACTTGAAAGAGATGCAAACCTACGACTTTATCATCGTTGGCGCAGGCTCAGCTGGATGCGTACTGGCCAACCGGCTGACAGAGAACGGCCGTCATTCGGTGCTTTTGCTCGAAGCTGGAGGGAGCGATCTCAATTTCTGGATCTGGATGCCCATTGGCTACGGCAAAGCCTTCTACAACCGAGGCATCAACTGGATGTATCAAACAGAGCCAGATCCAGGAACAAATGGCAGGACAAGCTATTGGCCGCGTGGCAAAGTCCTCGGCGGGTCATCATCAATCAACGCTATGGTCTATATCCGCGGCCAGAGACGGGACTTTGACGATTGGGAGGCTGTTGGAAACCCTGGGTGGGGCTGGGACGACGTGTTGCCTTATTTCAAAAAAGCGGAAACCAGTGTTGAAGGCGACCCGGAATGGCGAGGTAAGGAAGGACCTTTGCATGTCTCCAAGGTCGACCGCGATCTGCACCCGACATGCGAAAACTTCATACGGGCCGGTGAGGTACGCGGCCTAACTGCTGTTAATGACTTTAACTCAGGTGATCCGGAAGGCATCGGACGGTATGAAATGACGGCCAAAGATGGCTTTCGCATGTCTACCGCGCGCGCATATCTGCGCCCAGTCCGCAAACGACCGAACTTGCGGGTTATCACGCATTGTCACACGACACGCTTGCTGATGGAAGGAACACAAGTCATCGGTGTGGAGTATACGCGCAAGGACCGAACTCAGCAGGCTTTCGCGGGGCAGGAAGTGGTTTTATCCGCCGGCGCTATAAATAGCCCTCAGATCTTACAATTGTCAGGCGTGGGACCGAGCAAGCTGCTCAAAGAGCATGGTATCGACGTTGTACTCGATCAGCCAAATGTGGGGCAGCATCTGCAGGATCACATATGCACAGATCATGTTTTCCGGGCCAAGGTTCCGACGCTGAACAATCAGCTTGGACCATTGCATGGAAAGATCCTGCACGGACTGAACTATGCCTTGCAACGTCGCGGACCCTTATCGCTTGGCGTTAATCAGGCTGGAGGTTTTGCCAAAAGCCGACCAGATCTCACCCATACTGACCTGCAGCTCTATTTTTCGCCTGTCAGCTACACCAAAGCTCCTCCGGGTAAACGCCCCCTGATGCGTCCCGACCCGTTTGCAGGGCTTCTAATGGGGGCGCAGCCTAGCAGACCGACCAGCAGGGGAAGCATCTCGATCCGTTCTAGTAATCCAATGGAATCCCCAGCGATCCAACCCAATTACCTGTCGACGAACCAAGATGTCCAAGACATTGTCGCCGCAGCACGTTTCTTGCGCGACCTAACTGACGCATCACCCTTGGCCGATATCATAGAAGAAGAGATAAAACCCGGCCCTAGCATTCAGTCCGATGAGGATCTCCTAGCAGACATACGAGACCGCGCAGGTACCGTGTTCCACCCGGTCAGCACCTGCCGCATGGGTCCCGACCCGAACACCAACGTTACCGACGCAAACCTGCGCGTGCACGGGCTGCAAAACCTTCGGGTCGTCGATGCTTCCATCTTTCCCAACATCACATCTGGCAACACAAATGCACCCGTAATTATGGTCGCGGAGAAAGCGGCCGACCTCATTCTGGGTGATATGTAATGGTCGACACAATGTTTGGCGACGCCTACAAGGATACCCCCTACTGGTGGCAGAGACGTGGGTCAGGCCTTGATGCTTTGACACCACCCAAATCAGCGGATGTTTTAGTGATTGGGAGCGGCTACACCGGCCTGCACGCGGCCATTCAAACAGCACGGGCCGGTATGCACACAGTGGTCATCGACGCGGGACGGATCGGCCAAGGCTGCAGCACGAGAAACGGCGGTCAGGTTTCAACCAGCATCAAACCAAGTTTTGAAAGCCTGAAGCAAAGGTTTGGCGCAAAAATTGCCGAACGCATCTTTCGGGAGGGAAAGGCATCGCTCGATTTTACGGCAAACTTCATAGCGGAGGAAAAGATTGAGTGTGACTTCCGTGTCGTCGGCCGGTTCCATGGTGCGCACTCCCCCCGGCAATATGAGCAGCTGGCAAGAGCGTCTGAGGCCGTGCATCCCGTGATCAAGACTGGTGCGTTTGTAGTACCAAAGTCGGACCAGCACTCAGAGCTTCGCACGGATTTCTACCACGGAGGCATCGTGTTTCCCAAACATGCAAGTGTCGATCCAGGCGCTTATCACGCCGGTCTTGCTCGGCAGGCGAGTGACAGCGGCGCGACCCTGATCCCTGACTGTGCAGCAACCGATTTGGCGCAGGTCGGAAACGGGCACGAGGTAAATACTCTGCAAGGTCGCATTCACGCACGACATGTCATTGTGGCGACCAACGGCTATTCCGGCAGGCTTTTACCTTGGCTGCAACAAAGGATCATCCCGATCGGCTCTTATATCATCGCGACCGAAGAGCTGCCTGAGGACCAAGTGAACCACCTTTTTCCCACCAACCGCATCCTGTCTGACACGCGGAAGCTGGTGTACTACTATCGGCTCTCCCCAGATCGCAAACGCATCCTTTTTGGTGGCCGCGTGTCCTTGCGTGAAACAGATCCACGCAAAAGCGGCCCGATTTTGCGTCGCGATTTGGTTGCGATTTTTCCCGACCTCAAAGAGGTGCGCATTGATCATTCCTGGGCAGGCACGGTGGGTTATACCTTTGATTACCTCATGCATGCCGGTCGACACCGCGGCGTTCATTGGGCGGCCGGATATTGCGGATCGGGCGTGGGCATGGCGGGCTATCTTGGTAACATGATTGGCAGGCAAGTTGCGGGGGACAAGACAGCCAAAACCGTTTTCGCAGACATTCCCTTTCATGGACGTCCATATTATCGTGGGAATCCTTGGTTTCTTGCGCCGTCTGTTCTCTGGTATCGGATATTGGATGGTATGAGATGAGACCGGTGAGGCGCTTCAATGATACGAACCACATGGAATGAAATGATCATCAGGCCTCGAAAATTCGCGTCCGAAGACTGCAACGGTAAGTCCAAGATAAGTCTTGCAAATTCTCTGCACTAAAGCTTTCGACGTCGGCATGTGCTTTTCGGCACTGGTACAGCGGAGTAAACAATACCAACACACGGCAGCTATTCGCCCTAAGTTTTTCTAAGTATCACAAGACCTTCGTCTCGTTTTGTCCACGTTGTGCGAATTCACCTGTCTCGCGGCTTTGGACGCGCGGCGAAACTCCACACGCTGATTTATACGCCTTGCCGAAATGACTTGAGTTTTGAGAACCACAAGCAAGTGCGATGTCGATCACCGGCGCTTCTGATTGAACAAGAAGGTGTTGGGCTCGATCAAGTCGAAGCTCCATAAGATGTTTCTTCGGCGGCAAAGACGTTCCTAACCAGGCTAACATCAGGAAAATGCTCCATGGAGCTATCTTGATATTCCCAGTGAAGTGTTGCTCGAATTCCGTTAAAAAATCCCACCTCGGCAAGAAACCATCCATCGGATCAAAACGCGCCGGTTTGTGTCCCGAAGGCACGCTCTTTGCGCAGCATCGCAAGAATCTCCTTTGAAACATGGGTACGCTTGTTAATGCCTGAGAGCACGAACAGATGCTCGCATCTTTTCGTATCTGCGGGAATGCCTTGAAC
Organism: Pseudomonadota bacterium; assembly: GCA_038531775.1. GTDB lineage: Bacteria > Pseudomonadota > Alphaproteobacteria > Rhodobacterales > Rhodobacteraceae > Roseovarius. Next base: position 12,244 of record JBCBBI010000040.1, read on the forward strand.
AAGGGTTTCTGAGCCATTCGAGGCTTTGGCAGCGTTGGCCAATGCAAGTGTTGTAATCGGCTAACGCATGCCAAAAGCCTGCACGCAAGAGCCGAACGATTATCAGAGTAAGCCAACCAGATCGGCGGTCTTAAAAGGGTTTTGGTGCCGGCGATAAAACCGCTTCACAGCTTTAAGGTGAGAGGTCCAAATTAATCCTCGTCGGTGGACCGAAAGATGACCCGGCAGGACATATTCGTGTCCTTGATGTTTAAATCCGGTCTGGGGAAATGCTGGACGGAAATTACAACACCGACAAAAAACGCCGATCTTTGACATCTCCTGATTTACTGCATCCAGCATTCCGAAGGCCGCGATTTGCTTATGTTTAACGGGCGACTGTGCATGTATTTGGATGTTGCCATCCAAATACATGCTAGGCATTCGCTTGTGCGTGTGACGACTAAGCAGCCCGCTTTTTCTTTGGGAGGTCAAAGCGGTCATTGTTCATGACTTTGTTCCAAGCAGAAATGAAGTCACGCACAAATTTCTCGTTATTGTCATCTTGGGCGTAGACCTCGGCATAGGCTCGCAGGACCGAGTTCGATCCAAACACAAGATCAGCACTGGTCGCTGTCCACTTGACCTTACCAGTTGCACGATCTCGAATGTCATAAATACCCTCGGCTGTCGCATGCCAGCTATTTGCCATATCCGTCAGATTGACAAAGAAGTCAGTGGTCAAAGCACCTTCGCGGTCGGTGAATACACCTTCCTTTGATCCCCCGTGGTTCGCACCCAGCACCCGCAGGCCGCCGACCAAGACTGTCATCTCCTTCGCAGTCAGGCCGAGCAACTGTGCGCGATCCAGCATCATCTGTTCTGCGGAAACGGCATAGCGCTGCTTTTGCCAGTTGCGAAAGCCGTCGGCGACAGGTTCGAGTACATCGAATGTCTCTGCATCTGTTGTTGCGTCTGTCGCGTCACCGCGCCCAGGCAAGAATGGGACAGTGTGCGAAAAACCAGCTTCCTTGATCCCGCGCTCAACGCCGACATTACCAGCAATAACAATTGCATCAGCGACCGAGGCGCCATGTTCTTCCGCGATGGGCTCCAAAACAGCGAGCACCCGTTCTAGTCGCTCCTGTTCATTGCCGATCCAGCTGCGCTGTGGCTCGAGCCGAATACGTGCTCCATTGGCACCGCCGCGCATATCCGATCCACGAAAGGTTCGGGCGCTGTCCCAGGCGGTTGCAATCATTTCCGCCGCTGTTAGATCGCTTTGCGCAATCTTTGTTTTGATTACTTCGACGTCGTAGCTGCTGCTTCCAACCGGCACAGGATCTTGCCAGAGCAAATCCTCTTTGGGAACATCTGGGCCGTAGTAGTTTGCACGAGGGCCAAGATCTCGATGGCATAGCTTGAACCATGCCCGGGCAAATGTGTCCTGGAAGTACGCCGGATCAGCCATAAAGCGCTGGCAGATTTCATTGTAGATAGGATCCATTCGCATGGCCATGTCCGCATCGGTCATGATAGGATTGTGTCTTATGCTTGGATCGGTTGCGTCTACAGGCTTGTCCTCTTCTTTGATATCCACCGGCTCCCATTGCCAGGCACCGGCGGGGGATTTCGCCAGTTCCCATTCATGCCCGAACAGAAGCTCAAAGTAACCCATGTCGAATGTGGTTGGATGCTTGGACCATGCGCCTTCTATGCCGGAAGTAAAGGCGTTGGCGGCTTGATTGTTGTGACCTGGATTGCTCCAGCCAAAGCCCTGTGCTTCAAGGCCAGCGGCCTCCGGTTCAACACCGATATCGTCGACAGCGCCCCTGCCATGTGCCTTTCCGACCGTATGACCACCGCAGGTTAGAGCCGCGGTTTCTTCGTCATTCATAGCCATACGCGCGAAGGTCTCGCGCACATGTTGCGCTGTCCGCTTGGGGTCAGGCTGACCGTTAACACCCTCTGGGTTCACGTAAATCAGTCCCATATGCACAGCGCCTAGCGGGTTTTCGAGGGTCGTAGCGTCTTCGAGATCGCTATAACGATTTTCGCTTGGGGCCAGCCATTCATTTTCTGAGCCCCAGTAAACATCCTTTTCCGGACCCCAGATATCTTCGCGACCGAAACCGAAGCCAAACGTCTTTAACCCCATATTTTCATAAGCAATTGTGCCTGAGAACAGGATCAAGTCCGCCCAGGACAACGCGTTGCCGTATTTTTTCTTTATCGGCCACAGCAGACGGCGCGCCTTATCTAAACTTGCATTGTCAGGCCAAGAGTTCAGCGGCGCAAACCGGATATTGCCGCCACCACCGCCGCCACGTCCATCCTGTTGCCGATAGGAGCCGGCAGAATGCCACGCGAGGCGGATCATCAAACCACCGTAGTGTCCCCAGTCTGCGGGCCACCATTCCTGGCTATCCGTCATGAGGGCGTGCATATCCGCCTTGAGTGCATCAAAATCCAGGCTCTGAACTGCCTCTTTATAGTTGAAATCTGGATCCATGGGGTCGGTTCGCGCATCGCCCTGGTGCAGGATGTCAATGTTCAGGGTATCGGGCCACCACTTGGTAACCGCATTGTCAGTCGACGTGTTTCCGCCGTGATTGATTGGGCAACCTGTGATTTCTGAGGGGGTATTTACATTCATTTTGGACTCCGATTGCTGGCGATGCGTTCGCGTTGCTGTCTTATGCATCTATATTTAAGCCTCAATTTTAATAAATGCGAATTGCAAAATCATAATATTATTATAACTTGAAGTTATGAAAAATCTGACCCTTCAGCACATCAGGTATCTGACCGCAGTTTCGGAACACGGGCATTTTGGACGTGCCGCAAGTGACTGTGCAATCAGCCAACCTGCGCTGTCTGTCCAGATGAAAAACTTAGAGGCGATGGTAGGCGCACCACTTTTGGAACGGGGCACCAGAAAGGTCAGATTAACACAGTTGGGGGAGGACTTTGTGGCGCGAGGGCGCAATATTCTATCCGCGGTCGAGGAACTCGGCGACATTGCACGTTCCGCCCAGAACGATTTCTACGGTGATTTGAAATTTGGCATTATCCCGACCATTGCGCCTTATCTTCTGCCATCCATTGTCACTGCGTTTCAAATTAGCTATGGGCAGGTGCTTTTGAAAAGCAGTGAC
>JBCBBI010000041.1:0-14819 GCA_038531775.1 Pseudomonadota bacterium
GAAAGCATCGTTCGGATGGACCAAAGGCCGACAATGCACTAACAATTAAACCGGACCACCCGATGGGGGCACGCCAGCGGTAAATGTCGCAAGCCGGGTCGAAGGTTTGACTAAGCACATGAACCACCGCATTTTGGCCACCTCTGCGGTCGCGGAGACCGTTCCAGAATTATTCACCTCGTGTGGACGCCATGATATTCGTGGACTGGCCGATCCAATAGAGCTTTTCACGCCGGTTAAGTGATCAAGCGAAAAATTCGAAAATTCAGCACCGGAGCCGAATTTGTGACAGGAGCGCCATATACCGGAATGCTCTAGGCTTGGTGTAGCAAAACGGATATATTGCTGCATGGGTGATGCAAAAACTGAAACATCTTTCTATGACAATTTACCTACGCATGCGGATTTTGCCGATATGTCGGATACGTCCAACTACTCATCTCTACCGGATGATTGGTTCATTGGAACTTCTGATGTGCAAGGATCGACCGAGGCCGTACAAAACGGGCAATACAAAACTGTAAATATGATCGGTGCGGCCGTTATTTCGGCACAGATCAACGCTCATAACAAAGCCTCCTTTCCGTACATATTCGGTGGTGATGGTGCGAGCTTCGCGGTCCCTCCCTCTTGGGAACAGCGCGCAAGCCATGCTTTGGCCGCTGTTAAACTCTGGGCGTTAGAAGAGTTTGACATGCGTCTACGCGTTGGCATGGTGCCCGTTTCCAAAATTCGCTCGGCCGGATTTGATGTAAAGGTCGCCCGGTTTCAAGCATCTCAAGGCATTGATTATGCAATGTTTGCCGGTGGCGGGCTCAATTGGGCTGAAACACAGATGAAAGCTGGCAATCACACGATTCCAGAAGCCAGCGAAGGCACCACGCCGGATCTTACTGGGTTGTCGTGCAGATGGAGCCATATGCACAGTAAACACGGTGTGATCATGTCAATTATTGTGGTGCCAACTGACACAGTAGCCGAGGCTAAATTTGAGCAACTTATTTCTGGTTTACTCAATCGAATTAGTCGTCTTGAAGCTAACGGTCACCCGTCGTCAAAAGAGGGACCAAGTGTATCATGGCCACCGCTCGGTGCCAGGCTTGAGGCTCATGCGCAACGCGGACAGGGGTCATTTGGTAGGGCACGCCGAAAAGCTCTGTTTGAAAGTTTCGTCGCATGGGTTCTCATCAAGACGGGTTTGAAAATCGGAGGCTTTGATGCCCAAAGATATCGCCGCATCGTTGGCGAAAATGCCGATTTTCGAAAGTTCGAGGATGGGCTCAAAATGACACTGGATTGCGATCATGAGACCGAAGCAGATTTGCGTTCCATGCTTCAGGAAGCTTCGGCAGATGGAATAATCCGGTTCGGCATACATACCCAATCCGAGGCGATGTTGACCTGCATCGTTCCTTCAATACTACAGGACAACCATGTACACTTTGTTGATGGCGCTTCTGGAGGTTACACTGCCGCTTCACAGTTTTTGAAATAAACCGAATGAGAGACATATGTGGTCGGAATCGAGGATTACTTCCAAATCACGTAACGCATATGTTTTGCCCTAAAACGTGAACGGTTCGACCTGTTGAATACGTCGGTAAGTTGCCAAGACTTGAACTTATGCTAAGCTGCCACGGAGCGTTTCAGTGATGTTGGGAATGCAATAATGTTCAATCCCGCCGCAGCGTTAGCTGCAGTCTTTGGCGATCATCTTGCTGAAACTTACCTTGAAGCCTTTCCAGATCCGAAATCTCAAAATGCAGACTTTCTAAAAACCACCGCAATCGAGACGCTCGAAAAAATTGCTGCCTCTGATGCACCTTATCATAATTCGGAGCACACAATGCTAGTCACTTTGGTCGGCCAGCAGATCATCAAGGGAAAAAAAGAAAAGTGCGACTTGCGATCGGACGACTGGCTGCACTATATTTTGGCTCTTTTAATCCATGATATCGGCTACTCGCGCAGCATTTGCGACGGCGATACGTCCAAAGATGTGGTTATCAACGACGCAGGGGAGCGGCTTTGTCCGCCACGCGGTAGCACTGATGCCTTTCTTGCGCCGTATCATGTTGATCGGGGGAAAATTTACGCACGCCAACAGTATTCCGGAAGCGATCTCATAGACGCAGAGCGGATCGCGCAGGCCATCGAATACACCCGATTTCCTGTGCCGGACGATCCTTCATATGCCCATCTGGATGATGAACCTGGGCTGGCGCGCGCGGCAGATCTAATCGGTCAAATCGCAGATCCGAATTATCTCGGAAAAATGAGTGCGCTTTATCGCGAATTTCAAGAAACCGGTTTCGCCCTAAAGCTTGGTTATGGCACTTCGATGGATCTGGTTGAACAATTTCCCAAATTTTTTCATCTACAGGTCGAGCCGCTGATCGGCCCTGCTGTTGAATATCTACGAGCGACACCAGCCGGCAATGAGCTTGTCAAAGAGCTCTATGACAGGGTCGCGGAAGCTGGTCAAAAAGACATCAAGTGTGGACCGTTTCCCGGCAAGCACGCAGATCGACCAAAATGAGATTTCAAACATCCTCAGTATGTGCGGCGTTCGCCACCAATCGCTTGGTGACCAACCGCATAACAGACATTGCGAAATTGGGGTCTTCGTACTGCAGTCGTGTGAAACGCTTCTCGTTTACTTCGTAAACAACCGTATCTTCCACACAACGCACAGTAGCCATTCGTGCCGCACTGCTATTAAAAAACGCCATCTCGCCAAAAATGTTCCCCGCACGAACCTTTACGCCCTGCCCCTCAATTTCGACGAGCCCTTCGGCCAAATAGTACATACAATCAACCGGATCACCTTTTTCGAACAACACATTGCCAGCCTCAATGTCGCGTCTTTTGCCATACGCTATCGCCGCGGTGAAATCGGCTTCTGAGTCATCCGTCATATGCGTCACCAATCGACGCAACGCGACAAGTTCGTAGAGCTTATAGGCATTGATACAGAGCAAGACAGCTTCAAGCGCCAACAATGGCCAGATCTGAAACAAGGCGCTATAAACGATGAAGCAAACAGAAGATAAAATCACAAGAATACGCAACGAGATTAACGAGTTCATTGAGAACGTTGCCAGCTTCAATGCAACAGCCAGCCAGCCAACGGCTTCGATGACATGGTGTGTAGTAATGAGTTCCATTGGCTTGGTCTCCTAAAACACTCTTCGAATGAAAAAATAAACTTTGAAAAAGGTCAAATTCACGGTTCGTTTTGGCGTATTCGTCCGGAAATGTATCGGCTTAGATCCAACAAGCTTATTTGTCACCAATATGCTTGTGAAGCGTATGAGCGATGAGGCTACCATGACCAAAGATCGCGCTATGGCTGCGCTGGCGCATGTTTTCTTGCGGGGGGTTTTTGATCAGCCTCCAGCCTAGCCATACAGCAATCGAAGCAAAGATGACGCTTCCAAGTGCCTGTCCGATCAATACGCCTTGCGCCCCCAAAAAAATGCCGCCCACGATGACGAATGGCCAAGTGCCCAGCGTATTCTGTCCCCAACTCAGCCAGGTCGAGTAAGACGGACGGCCCAAAGTATTGAAGGATGCGCTTGCCACAAAAACCGAACCACTAAAAAATGCAGACAGCGCCACGGGGAAACAATAGAGGTAGATGAGCTGCCTCGTCAGATTTTCGGCATTAAATAGATCTGCGATCGGGCCACGCATTGCGAGCAATATCAAGGTTATACAAAGCACGTAGATCGCTACAAACTTGATGGCGTCGAAATAAGCACGCCTGACACGGTCAACATGGCCGGCGCCGAGGTTTTGCCCGATGATCGGTCCGATAGCACCTGATAAGGCCCAAATCACAGAAAACGCAACCGGTGTCATTCGTCCGATCACCGCCATACCCGCAACAGCTTCCGGACCAAACTTCGACATCTCACGGGTCACAATTGCTGTGCCGATAGGCGTCGCGACATTGGCCAGAACAGCCCGGTTTGCAAAATGTGTCACCGTTTGAATATCACGCCATAGCAAGCGAAAGCTCGGTCGAATAAAAGCTTGGTGCTTTCTTAGCGCGGGGTAAAGGGCAAGGGCCAAAGTTACGAACCGCGCGGCCACAGTTGCCCAGGCGGCGCCCGGCAGACCCATGGCGAGCACAAAAATAAAGATCGGATCCAACACCGCGTTGGTCAGCGCTCCGAAAAGTGAAGGATACATGGCCAGCCGGTGCTCGCCATAGCATCGCAGAGAAGCGACTGTGACCATGGATAGACCTGACATCCAAGTGAACGGCAAAACGATCCAAAGATAAGTCGCGGCGAGCTCAGCCACTTGCCCCGAGGCCCCAAGAAGACCGACGAAAAACTCAACGTTGACCAATAACGCAATAGGAATGACAAGTCCTGTCAAAATCACCAGCATTGCTGTGCTCGTGGCATATTCGCGGGCTTCCAACTCTTCATCTTCACCGATGGACCTCGAGATCAAAACGCCAGCGGCCACCGATAGTCCAATATTTACGGCGCTGGTAAAAAACATAAGAGCGCTGGCATAGCCTGCTGCTGCGGCCATCTCTTCGTAGCCCAGCATCGAAATGAAAATCAGGTCAATCAAATCGACCGCATAGATCGCCATCAAACCAATGCTCGCAGTGAAGGAGGACACCGCAACATGGCGCATAATGCTGCCGTTTGTGAATTTTGCAGCTTTCCGGGTCGTCATCTAAGGTCTTTCTAATCTTAGTCGTTAAAGGGCTAATATTACCCCGGACGGATACGATCAGTGTACATGGACCAGACAGATGCCGGTAGGTTTGAGTTTCATGTCCAAGACGTAAGCTAGCATTTCCCGAGATTAAAATAGCACGCGGAAACGCCAGGAAAAGCAAGCTGGGATCTAGTCAATTTGAGTTTTGAAGGGTGCAGCAATCTTTTGAAGTTCCATTTGGAATTGCTAGGGCAACGGCCAAAACTCGATATCCTTAGAGGAACTTGAACCTGATACTCTGGCGCATCGAAGAAGCGCTTCGGAACAAATACAAAGTAAGCAGAACAGAAGAGGTCAGTTCGAAGTTAAAGGCTGCTTTTCATTAATCGCTCGGATGAATAACATGCAGCTGCGTAGCAAAACGGGAACAAGTTACATGGCTGATTGGACGGGATTTACATCAATCCTAGTTGCTTTTTTCATCATCGCAGCCTCGCCCGGACCAGCAACGCTAGCCATCAGTACAGTGTCCGCCGCGTTTGGGCGAAAGAGCGGTATGGTCTTCGGTACTGGCCTCGCAGTTGGACTGGCTTTCTGGGGAATTGTCGCTGCGACAGGCCTCGGTGCGATTCTTCAAGCATCCACCCATCTTCTGATCGCTCTGAAGATAGCAGGAGGCGTCTACCTGCTTTGGTTGGCTTACAGATCTGCCCGCTCTGCAATGCACTCGACCTCCGGAAAGCAGGGTCTGGATGGGAATGTCCAAACGGAAAACGCACGTCTTTTCACAAAGGGTCTGATACTCAATCTTTCCAACCCCAAGGCTGTCGTCGCTTGGATGGCTGCTCTGTCAGTTGGCCTTGGAGGAGACAACGATTTTGCAAGCGTTGTCGTGGTAACGCTCGGATGTGCAATAGTCGGACAACTGATTTATATGGCATACGCCGCCGCGTTTTCGTTGTCTGTTGTCATGGACGCATACATAACATTCCGCCGTTGGATTGATGGTCTAGTAGCTACGCTTTTTACCGTAGCTGGTTTCGCGCTCATCCGGTCTGCGTTCACAAGAAGCTAGTGTTACCCAAGCGATGCATTCATCAAGTTTTTAAGGAAAGCTGCCATTCGAGCAAGGCGCGGCATCGGTCAAAATGGGCGCGCTGCTGACCTGAGAGGCATCGCTGCATCTGCTTGAGGACGCTTGCCTGGCAGGGTAAGGACAGCCCATTCCCGACATTCAGCGACTGGTCAAGATGTTGCGGTCGCCCGCAGCTTTGCAGTCATCCGCTGCAAGTGTGAATTCCAGGATTCGTTGAATTCATACATCGCGAACTTAGCTGTCTTTAACTGCGCGGCCATGACGGGGCTTATCTTACGCAAAAAGACGTTTGAAAGCAGGTGTTCCTTGGGGATCTGCTAACAGGACTTGATCAGAGGCCACAGCTTTGGCCCTTGCCAATTCGGAGGTCGTTTGCGCCAGTAAAAAAAAGTCATAAACGCACAAACAGCGATCATGGGAATGAGCGCATAGATCATCCCTAAACCAGCGTAGCCATTGCCGTATTTACTATTGTGGATGATCGGGTCGCTTGGCAGGTATACAACATCGAAAGTGCGGCCGACGCGAAGGTTCTTTGCGTTTTGTTTGACGAAGGTCTTTGTATCTTTAAGCAGGCGCCCGTTGAGTGTGCGATAAGCATAGCGCATATCTATGCGCCATCCACCACGGCTATAGTTCCCTCTCTGCCAGACCCAATAGGGCTCTCCGACCCAGATAACTTCTGCTTTTGCGGTTTCCCCGCGAGAGTCCAGTTCTTCGAGTATCGGCATGTTCACAAATCTGATCCAAAAGCATAGGCTGATCAGCAACACACTCAATATCGCGAACAGCAGAAGGCGATATGGCACGTTGAACACTAGCATTCGTGTTAGTGACACACAGTCATGGCGGAACTATGGCGCTTTGCTGTACAGAAACACGTCGCAAGCCGGTTTGCTTCAACATTTCAAGTTTTGACCTGTTTCGACACTTTTGGCTCAATGCTAAACTAGGGGGCAATGCAGCATCTAGCTCAGCTCTGATATTTCGACGATCAAGGACAGCCCATTCCCGCTATTGGCCACGTAATGCTGTTGCAGCGCTGCGGCCCGCCGGACCGGCCATTCGCTGCGCGGGCGAATACTTGGCATCGACGTTTTGCAGTAACGGGGCCTAACTGGCGGCATCTCCAATTTAACTGACATGAGCCACGTCTTGAAAACTCTTACTGAAGCTCGTTCCTGATCGCCTGGGCGACAAACGAAGAAAAGCCCCCGATCCAACGGCAAAAAGCTGTCGTCGAGGTGAGCCAATCGGCCAAGCTCCAAGTACCGCGCTGCCAAAAGATGCCTAGCCAGAACCACGCCTTGCCCATTGATCGCGGCCTCTAACAGCACGGCGCTATCGACATACTTGATGCATTGTGAGTTGACCCATTTGCAATCGACCCCAATCTGCTCAGCCCACTCAGTCCAGCCTACATTGAAGGCATTACGCAGAAGCGGAGGTTCCAACAGGTCCTTTGCCGATGACAACAATCAGTTCTTCACGCTTGATAGGTTCATGGTGCAACCCATCCCAACTCGGCTCACCGAACGGCAGCGTCACGTCGACTTCAGACGTGCAAAGATCCACCAAACTGTCGTTTGTGTCTACCAGAAGCGCGATGCCGGGGTGTTCCCGCCGGCATGAAGGCAACATTGGCACAACCCACTTAATCGCTAATGAAGTCGACAAGGAGACTGTAACCGACTGACGCCGCTCTTGATGCCTGACGTCCCGGACTCCTACTCGCAACTCCGAGAATGCCCGCGCGTTGATTTGTGCAAACGTTCGCCAGCCGCGGTCAGTTCAACGCCATTCGGGTGGCTGTCAAACAGCCTGACGCCAAGGTGTTGTTCCAGCAGTTTGATCTGACGGTTAATCGCCCCATGCATTACAATCAGGGTGTCCGCAGCCTTGCTAAGGCTGGAATGGGTTGCTGTCTCACCAAAGGCTTGCAGCGCGCGCAGGTGTCTGAGGGTTTCCGACATGTGAGAAAACCTAACAGGCTATTGCAATAACCTCGATAGTCTTGCTCAAAAGGATGGGGTAAGCCACATCACATCCACGAAAACTCATACAAGTCTTACGAGACAAAGGAGAAAGACATGCCCGATTTAAAAGTTGCCCTGATGACCGGAACTGGCCAGGGCATTGGTCGGGGATGCGCAATTGAGATGGCCAAAGCAGGCTACAAGGTCTCGCTTATGTCACCGTCAAACCGCTCCATAGAATTGGCGGAAGACCTTGGGGGCATTGGCCGTCGCGGCTCAGTTCTTGAGGTGGACGACCTGCAAGAGATGATCGACGACACAATGACCAAATACGGCCGCATTGACGCTATCATCAGCAATATGGGCCACGGCGGCACCGTGCCCGAGGCTATCGAGACTGTCGGGTTTGATGTCGACTTTGACGGGCCGCTTCTGGAACTCCCCGATGAGCTTTGGCACGAAAGCCTCGATATGTATGTGCTGAACGTCGTCAAGATCGCGCGCATCGTCACGCCCATCCTGATCAAACAAGGCGGCGGAGCATTCGTGAATATCTCGTCGATGAATACGATTGAACCTCGTGCGCCCTATCCAATGAGCATGTTGCGCGGTGCGCTCCATAGCTTCTCGAAACTCTACGGGGATCGTTATGCCCGTTACAATATTCGCATGAACAACCTGCTGCCTGGGTTTTGCGAGAACGTGAACCTGTCCGCGAGGGCGCGCCGGGAAATTCCCGCGCAGCGCCCGGCTACCTTTGAAGAGATAGGGCAGGCCTGTGTGTTCTTGGCCAGCGAAGGTGCTCGGTACATCAACGGCCAGAGCATACTGTCAGATGGCGGAATGAACCGCGCAGTTCGCTAAGGGCAAATCATTATCATCACGCAACTCAAGGATGAGCTTGGTACAGACCGAGACGTGGTCGGCCAAGGCTGAAACAGCAGGCGACTGCTGATCGCATCCGATGGCATGGGGATTTTACTGACAGACATAATCAAAAAGAGGGGCGCGGTGCTTGAGCGTCAATACTCTAATCATCTGAAAGTGCATTAGTGCATTGAAGTCAGGAGGCAAATCCGAAGAACGGATGAAGAGATCTGACACGAACTAAAGCCGTTTACGCCCTTCGCTGTGAACCAAAATGATCGAAACCTCGTGCAAGCGCCTGGGGCGGATCTATGGCTAGTCTGCGTCTTTAAACCACTCTTGTGCGACCGAGAGGTGCACCACGACGAGCTTCAGCCATGCTGCAATCGAAGGCTCAGAGCCGAAGTCCAAACGTATTTCAGGACGCTGCGCTGCGGCCCGTCAGAGCCGCAATGCGCTGAAAGCGCAAAATTTAGAGATTTTCGAACTCCGGCATAGCGAAAACTGTAACTATTTAAACAGTGTCTTTTATGCAGAGCGCGACGCGAAGCCAGGTGCGCCTTCCCGCCAGTAGGCGACGCAGAGCTGGGTGCCTTTGCTCAAACCAAAGTCGCTTTTGAAAACTTTACGAACCTTTTGTGCGGTAGAGAATTCACCTGCAAACCAGCCGTAAGTGACGGGTACGTTGGTGCAGCTGCGTACGAGGTCCGGGATTTTTTCGCTGAACTCCGACGGGTCCACTGCCGTGACCCGTAGGTTTGACGGTGGCAAATAAGCGTCCAATTCGGATTGTGAAGGCGCCGCTGCAAAGACATGTCCTGTGACATTGCCGCCAACGCTATTGATCAACCGAGCGATAGCGGGCAAACCCGTGTAGTCTGCCGCAAGAACCACGTTTTTCGTGTTTGCCAGATACCCATCACCGCCGGGCCCGATCACGCCGACTTCCTGTTCGTCCCCTTCGAGCGCGGCCCAGTCAGAGATGAGGCCGCCATTATGATGCGCGATATCGACGTCGATCTCGCGCGCATCGACGCGGATATCGTGAATAGTGACCCAGCGCGCGTGGAGTTTGTCCTCTCCTTGAGGCCAGGCAATCCCTCCGTTTTCGCCCACCACAGGCCAGACTGGTTTGCGGCCCCGTTGTTCTGGCATCATTAGTTTGAGATGTATGCCGTCCCGGGTCAGCGCCTGAACATCGATCCCCTCCAACGTGACGCGAATGAGGCCGGGAAACACTTGCCGCCGTTTCTTGGCGCGCAGAACCCGGAAATTCGACGGCATCTCGCCTATCCGGATGGCTCCAGTCCAGCGCAAATCGCGGGCGGTGTCGGGGTCAAAGTTCTCGATCTCCTCAATGATCTCATCACGAATGAAAACAAGGAAGTTCTCGGTCGGCGTGTCGATTAAAATATCGATGGCCCCCGCCTCTTGTTTGACCTCCACGAGGCATCCCATTTCCTCCATTTTCAGATGTCCAGCAGATGGCTGGGTGCAGTCGATGCCGTGCTCGGAGAAGGTCTCTTGCAGATAGGCCATGAGCGCGGCTGGATCTTTGGTGCGTGCAGTTCCGGTGGAAACTGTCCGCTCCCCATCAAGGCCCTGATTGGATTTGCGGATAGGCGCCACGGCAAAGCGCAGGATCGCAAGCGGGATCAACGCCAACGGTATTGCTGCCACGAAAACGGGCAAAGGGCCAAAGGCATCAATCACAGGTCCTGCAATAGGATCGGTGAAACCGGCCAGCAGCATGTAAACGGCGATCTGCGCGGAAAAATCAAAACCCGGCATTTCCGGCCTGACCTTGTCCATGGCACCGCGAAACATGACTATATCGGTGAGCGCCACGGCCATCCAAGCAACGATGATCGCATAGCGGATCGTATCGGGAAAAGCTGTCGCAACAAAGGCAACGCCAATCAGCACCGGCACATTGATGAGACCTACGATGTAGATCGCGCGCACGCGTGGCTGATTTCGCAAAAGCGGGCCGAAAATCACGGTAGAACCCGCGCCCGCACTCATCGCGAAAAGGCCGAACCATACGGCGATCTCTTCAATCGACATGCCTTGATCCACCATCATCAGGCGCATGGGTAGCATTATCGCCAAAATGGGCATGCGCATCGTTGCCAATATGGCTAACCATCTCCCCATCTTGGGTTGCTGAAAGAAGCGCAGAGCATTGGCAAATGTAACGTGCGGCGCACCGCGCAGGCGTTTAGGCTCATCGACCCAAAGAAGGGTGAAGAGCGGGATAGCGAAAATAACTGACTGGATCAGGATCGCGGCTGTCCAGCCGATGGTGCCGTAAAAAAACAAAAAGCCGAAACCGCCAATGATTGCGCCGCAATAGGCGCCAGCGTTTTGAAAAGTCGCGCCCATAGTCCGTTCGGAGGGGCGCATCAGCGAAATGGCGAGCGCATCCACGGCGACGTCTTGAGTAGACACAGCCGCCACGGCAATCATCAGAGCGATGAAAAGCGGGATAAGAGGACCGGCGGGATCAAGAAACGCAAGGATCAGAAGGGTCAGCACATGGAGCGTCGAAAGAACCACGATCCAGGATTTGTAGCGGTCGCGACCCAGTTGATATTTGTCTATCAGCGGCGCCCAGAGAAACTTGAACACGTAAGGAATGGCCGCGATTTGAACCAAACCGATCGTTGTCGCGGAGTGCCCCTCTTGCCGCAGGATAATAGGCAAGGCCATAATCGCAAAAAAAAGCGGGATGAACTGGACGGCGTAGAGCACACCAACAATCGAAAGAATCCGCCATCGCATGTCTTGGATTATCCATTTTTTTTGCCCGGCATCATCTTATGAAGCCGGGCGGCTGAAATCAGAAATCAACTGTCGCCGCGAGTGTTAGCGTGCGCGGGCGTCCGACTTTTTGCAACGTGCCAATGCCGGAAAGCTCTGAGAAGGTGATGTGCCGCTCGTCAAAGAGGTTTTCAACGAACACCTCAATAAGAACCTCTTGGCCTCCAGGCATGGAGAATTCGTAGCCTGCGCCAATGTCCACAAGCGTCGAGGCTTCGATCTTTGGCTGGTTGATCGCGGAGGTATGAGACGACACATGGCGCACATTGGCCGCTGCGAAAAATCCGCCGGGCGCGTCATACCGAACGCCAAAAGAAGCAGTTGTGTCCGGTGCGCGGGGTAATTCGAGGCCCAGCAGGGCAGCTTGGCCTGCTGCCACCTTTGTAATCTCCGTATCCAAAAACCCAAGAGCGCCATCAAAGGTCAGTCCGTTACCAGCGCGATATTCGAAGCTCAACTCAAGACCCTGGCCTTCCACTTCCGGCACATTGCCAAGTGCCGGATCACCGCTCGCCGGATACACGGCCGCGCCATCTACATGGGCATCTTGCCACTCATAGTAGAAAGCCGTGGCCGACAGATCGAGCGCACCTTTCATCACCGTGGTCTTGGCATAAATCTCATGCTGGTTCAAAAACTCCGGCTGGAATGCCACGCCTGACACAGTCCCGCCGAAAAGCCCCGCGCCTGCATCAACGTCAACTCCACCACCCCGAAACCCTTCAGAATACGTGTATCCGAGCGTCGTTGCCTCGCTCACATCGTAACGCACACCCAGCTTGGGCAAAAAGACACTTTCGCTGAAATCACCCCGGGTCGGCGTGCCAAACGCATCTGTTAGCTGCCGGAAGCGTTTGTCTTCTTCGTAACGACCACCGGCGATAAAGGTCAGCCCCTCTGCAATGGCCGCGCCGGAGAATTCAAATTCCCCGTAGATGGCCGTGTTTTCGATCTTGCCGTCGACGTTGAAGGCAACCGTGCCGTCATTGAAGCCCGTTTCCCGTTCCACGGCGTGGATCACGCCGAAAACACCGCTTTCAATGATCCCGACATCTTCAAATTGCAGATAAACTTCGGCCTCTTGCAGATCTTTGTCAAAACCCGTGGCACCGAGGTTGAAGAATCCGAACAGCACCTCACCGCTGTCCTCAAAAAGCAAGTCATTGTCGAGATGCGAAACCCGCGCCACCAGCGTCGTGCTGTCGTTGAAATCATAGGTCAGGCGCGCGGAATAGATGGACTGGTCAACAATCTCATATGCGGAGACCGAACCGAACGTGCCGCCAGCAGACACGGAAAGTTCATTCACGTTGCCATCAAAGAAACCCTCCGTCGGCCCCTTTATCTCGCTGTGCTGTGCCGAAAAAAGAAGGCTCAAACCCGGGAGCGCCTTGGGTTCGTAAAGCAGTTTTGCGCGAAAGCGTGTCAGCTCTTCATCGTTAGGGTTGATGCCAGACGGCAGCGGGTTGGGATTGTTACTTATGTAGCTTTCACCCCGCGCAAGTTCCCCCACAAAACGAAACGCCAACTCATCGGTAATCGGCGTGTTCGCCATGAACGCCAAACCCGTTGTCGTTTGGTCTGTCACGTAGGTCCGAACAGAATACTCCTGATCAAACACCGGATCATTGGTAAAGACGCGGATCGCGCCGCCTATGGTATTGCGCCCCGTGCTTGTAGCCTGCGGCCCACGCGCAATCTCCACGCTGTTGAGGTCAAATGTACTAGTCTGCGTAATATTGCTCGCCTCGCCAGAGGGCAGCGGGACGTTGTCGACCAAAACGGGAATGCGCGGCTGTGCCCCCGCGCTAATAGACGGACGTGATCCGCCATTGCTGTCGACGCCTCTGATCGCGGGCAGGCGAAAGCCCTCATTGGCCAAAACGTTAGACTGTCCCTGAATGATGTCATCGATATCGGAATTGCCGACGGATGATGCCTCTTCGCCGCTGATGATTGTGACACCGGCTGATGCATCTTCCACATTTCGCCTGATCTTGTCGCCGAACACCAATGTCCCAAGAAACACGGGCTCTCCGGTGGATTGTGCGAATACTGCTGGCGGCGCTGCACACATGGCGCAGAGCATAGCTAGCTTCGAGATTTTTCTCGAAACCATGTTTGTCCCCTTTGTTCTGATACGAGAAATCAAAACTGAGACACGCGTTGGTTTCTAACCCATTCGTGCGACAACCCGTGTAATTCCCGCTTTTTTTATAGTTTTAGTCAGGTATTCTGCGTTAAGGAGTTTGCGCCATGACCATTCCTGCTGATGAAGTCTTACTCGCTCGCCTCGCCGCGGTGGGCGCTGAAGTGCATCATCTGCAGGTCAGCAAAGACCGTAATGTTATGGTTTATGACGCGATGTACGGTGATTTTGAGGCCGCCGTGCGCTCCATCCCAGTTCTGTTTGTTCTGCTCTGCGTTAATGGCGGAGGGTGGCTCAGTCAAAAAACCGACGCCCAAACCCTGGAAGCGGAAATCGGGCCGGGCGACATCGGGATCGCAGCACCTTTTTCCCCTGGCCACGGCAGTTGGCCAGAAATGCGGGTTATTGGCCTTGCTATCGACGTCAATTCACTGCGCGCCACCTTCGGTGACACATGGCCTTCGCGCATTCGGCCGGAGGTAATTTCCACCGTCTTTCGCGACCCCATAGTCGAGGCAACGATGATGCAGATCGGGTATACGCATGCCGGTAGCGTCACTGATGCCGCACTTGTTCATGCGGCCCAGCTGGTGGTGCATCAATTGTTGGATGACGCTGACCCCAAAGATCAGACGCAGGTCGATGAAGAGGCCGCCATCAACCCGCTCGAAGCCTCAAAGCTGACGACTTTGGATGACTATATCGCCGATCATTTGCACCGCGCGATTTCGGTGGATGAACTGGCGCAGATCGCGTGTGTAAGCCGCCATCACTTCAGCCGCCGTTTCAAAGCCAAGACCGGGCAAAGCCCTTATCAATACGTGCTCGCAGCCAAGCTCGATGCGGCAGCGCATGCTTTGTCATCAGATCGGTCCCGTTCCGTCACCGAAGTGTCCGGCAGTGTGGGTTATGACAACCCAGCACAATTTGCCAAAGCCTTCCGCCGCCGTTTTGGCGCTGCCCCACGCATGTGGAGAGGCATGCGGGGCGGTTAGCTAGGCTGCGCAGCGGGTACTTGTTTACAGTAGCAAAGTCATTATTGGATTGTGCGCGTATCCGAATCCGTAGAGCCAGTTTTCTGGACGTTTTGAAGATACGCTTGCGGGGGTTAAGGAAATTTCGAGTTATCAACCGTCGCAAAGGTTTTGGCGTGCCCCCATCGGGTGGTCCGGTTTAATTGTTAGTGCATTGTCGGCCTTTGGTCCATCCGAACGATGCTTTC
>JBCBBI010000042.1:0-14712 GCA_038531775.1 Pseudomonadota bacterium
TTCCAGCCATCGCTGATCCTCCAATTACGGGACAAAACTATCCCAGTTGGTGGACCACTTTCAGGGGGCTATTCCAACTGCGACATTTTTTGGCGCATATTCACTGCGGGAACTTTTGCGGGATATTCGACGAGCGAGAGAAGAACAAAAATTCAAAGAGAAAATGAAAAAAAAACATCAGGACAAGTGAAACTTTCTAATGGCAGATGGAACGACATAAGCTGACGATCAACAAAACCCTGGCCTGACACCAAATCAGCTAAGAGAGGATAAAGCAGCCATTGCTGGGGCACTTACTGGCTTTGTTGCCTGTGAATATGCGGTTGCGGATGCTGTTGTGCTAGGTCAGGCCAGCCTCGGCATCAATCTGACGTTTCGTTTTTTTCGCTCTTTCGGTGGCTGACTTCAACTGTCCGCAAGCTGCCATAATATCCTCACCTCGCGGTGTCCGGATTGGGCTGGAGTAACCTGCGCCGTGAATTATGTCTGCAAATCTTTCCATACGAGACCATTCGCTACGTTGGTATGGAGAGCCGGGCCATTCATTAAAGGGAATTAGGTTGATCTTGGCGGGAATGCCACTGATCAGTTTGATAAGACGCTTGGCATCCTCATCGCTGTCATTGATGTCTTTTAGCATCACATATTCAAAGGTAATGCGTTCGGAATTAGATGCCTTTGGGTAGGCCCGAAGCGCATCGAGCAACGCTTCAATTTTCCACCTGCGATTTATCGGCACAAGTACGTCGCGAACGTCATCCGTGGTTGCATGAAAGCTAACCGCAAGCATACAGCCGATTTCGTCGGCCGTTTTGGCAATCTGAGGTACGACGCCGCTTGTCGATAGCGTGATACGGCGGCGGGAAAGGCTTATGCCCTCGCCGTCCATCGCAATTTTCATCGCGTCTCTGACATTGTCGAAGTTATAGAGCGGCTCTCCCATGCCCATAAGCACAATGTTGGACAGAAGCCGTGGTTTATCGCTGGTAGCTTTGCCAGGTTCTGGCCATTCGCCAAGGTCATCGCGTGCGAGCATGATCTGCCCGACGATTTCGCCTGCGGTCAAATTGCGGACAAATTTCTGCGTGCCAGTGTGGCAGAATGAACAAGTGAGCGTACAGCCGACCTGGGAACTGATGCAAAGCGTTCCTCGGTCGGTCTCTGGTATATATACGACCTCAACCTCATGCCCGCCCGCGATGCGGACCAGATATTTACGGGTGCCGTCTTCACTTACTTGACGGCTAACGATTTCAGGCACTTCAATCACAAAGGTCGCGTCCAGCTCTGCTCGATACGCCTTTGATAGGTTTGTCATGGCATGAAAGTCGCGTACGCCCCATTGATAGATCCATTGCCAGATCTGGCCAGTTCGCATCTTTGCCTGTTTTTCTGGCGTTCCGTTGGCAATCAATGCCTCACGGAGCGCCGCGCGGGTCAGACCTACAAGGTTGGTAGGACCTTCGGGGATCTTGCGCGGGATGGTCAAAACATCCTGGGTGATCGGCGTGGCTTGGTTCATATTCCGGGCTCAGCGTGGCGTGATGGACGGTATATAGAGCTGGAAATTGCATTTGTCGATCAAAGCTCGGGCAGAAGCTTTGTTTCCTTTGTTCGACCCTGTCATGCCACGGGCAGCTTGTGAAATGATCATTCGCCACGCCGCATGCTTGCATAAAAGCGTAAACAATCATCGGCTCGCAGAATTTGAAGCTGCGTTGCTTCAAGTCCTTGCAGAGTGCTTCCTAAACCCCGGTTTTTGCCGGGACCTGCGACAATGTCGTCCAACCAATGTTCAACGGCGTGCCTTCCACGAAATCCCAAAGAGTGCTGCTATCTTTGTGGGTATGACCCATTCATTGTCATGATAGGATTTATAGACATCGTCTTCGCCAACCCAACCGCATCTTCCAATCATAGTTTACTCCAATTCAGCGCGCTTCAAGCCATGCTGCATTTTTTAAAATTTACACTTTTATCTTTAACTTTTCTTTAGTGGCAATGGTGCAGCTATCGCAAACGTGAAAGCGGAGATTTGTATGGGTAAAGAACGTTTCAACTGGGCTGATGTGCCTGCAGGCCATCACAATCCGTTGGCTTATGCGGTAACCGCACGCGATCAGGCTATTGTCGACATGGTTGTGAGTGCCGTGCGCGACAAACAGGTAATGCTTGCCTATCAGGCTATAGTGCCTGTGGGAGCAATGGATCAACCAGCATTTTATGAAGGTCTCGCGCGTGTCCTTGATGCTTCTGGCCGGATCATTCCGGCACGAGATTTCATAAATGCGATTGAGCCGACGGAAACCGGACGCATTATAGATTGTCTTTCGTTGGAGCAGGGCATGCGCACGCTGAGGCTGAATCCAACGCTACGGCTATCAATAAATATGTCTGCACGTTCTATCGGCTATCCTCGCTGGATGCGGTCATTCAAGCGGGCTTTGGCGCAGGATGCCACCATAGCCGAACGCCTAATTCTCGAAGTGACTGAGACGTCCGCAATGGTCGTGCCCGAGTTGGTCGTCTCTTTCATGACCGAGTTTCAGCGTAAGGGTGTCAGCTTTGCCATCGATGATTTTGGGTCCGGCTACACGTCCTTCCGCTATTTGAAGGACTTTCAATTCGACATCCTCAAAATCGATGGTCAGTTTGTGCGCGGCGTTGCTGATAATGCCGACAATCAAGTCGTGACTCAGGCCATTATATCTGTTGCGCAACAGTTTGATCTTGTCACCGTTGCCGAGGCTGTGGAACGTCCAAGAGATGTGGAATGGCTTCAGTCTTCTGGTGTTGATTGCATGCAGGGCTATTTCTTTGGCGCGCCGACGGTTAACCCACCTTGGAATGTGAAAAGCAAAGAAGAAGTGACCGCCTAAGCCGAATTTTTCTACATCGCTTGCCGCACTGCGGGGTCTGCGCTAAGACGCCCGCAGCTGTGGGGAATCTCGCGTGTGATGCGTGTGGTCTGTGTATCCTCACTTAATCGATTTGATCGGAGGATCGCATGACCAATGTAGTAATTGCATCTGCGGCTCGCACAGCCGTTGGCTCTTTTTCAGGTTCTTTTGCCAATACGCCTGCGCACGATTTGGGCGCTGCGGTTTTAGAGGCAGTTGTGGAGCGCGCAGGCGTTGAAAAAGGAGAGGTCAGTGAGACCATCCTCGGGCAGGTTCTGACGGCTGCACAAGGCCAAAACCCGGCCCGCCAGGCGCATGTGAATGCCGGTCTTCCGGTGGAGAGCGCAGCTTGGGGCATCAACCAGGTCTGCGGTTCCGGTTTGCGTGCGGTTGCACTTGGCGCTCAACACATCATGCTGGGCGATGCGGATATCGTTGCGGCAGGTGGTCAGGAAAACATGTCGCTTTCCACCCACGCGGCGCACCTGCGTGCAGGTCACAAAATGGGCGATCTGAAATACATCGACACGATGATCAAAGATGGACTTTGGGATGCGTTCAACGGCTATCACATGGGTCAGACTGCGGAAAATGTTGCAGACCAATGGCAGATCACTCGCGACATGCAGGATGAATTCGCACTTGCCAGTCAGAACAAGGCGGAGTTAGCCCAAAATGCAGGTAAGTTTGACGATGAGATAACCCCGTTTACGGTGAAAACGCGCAAAGGCGATATTGTCGTCGATAAGGACGAATATATCCGTCACGGCGCCACAATCGAGAATATGCAAAAACTTCGCCCGGCTTTCACCAAGGAAGGTTCAGTTACGGCAGCCAATGCATCTGGTATCAATGACGGCGCTGCTGCGGTTTTGTTGATGAGTGCTGAGGAGGCGGAAAAACGCGGCGTGGAACCTCTGGCCCGCATCGTAAGCTACGCAACTGCTGGCCTGGATCCGTCGATTATGGGCGTAGGCCCGATCCATGCGAGCCGAAAGGCGCTTGATAAGGCTGGCTGGAGCGTTGGCGATCTTGACCTTGTCGAAGCCAACGAAGCCTTTGCGGCACAGGCCTGCGCAGTGAACAAAGACATGGGATGGGATCCTGAAATTGTAAATGTGAACGGCGGCGCCATAGCCATTGGTCACCCTATCGGCGCTTCCGGCTGCCGAGTGCTCAATACGTTGCTGTTTGAGATGAAGCGACGCGATGCCAAAAAGGGTCTGGCAACGCTGTGTATCGGCGGCGGTATGGGCGTGGCAATGTGCGTTGAACGCTGAGCCCCGGAAAAAAGAGAGACAAGAAGGAATACAAAATGGCACGAACAGCATTGGTCACAGGGGGCAGCCGCGGAATCGGTGAGGCAATCTCAAAAGCGCTAAAGGCTGAAGGTTACAACGTAGCGGCAACCTATGCAGGTAACGACGAAAAAGCCGCAGCATTCACTGCGGAAACAGGTATCAAAACTTACAAGTGGAATGTGGCCGATTATGAGGCCAGCGCGGCTGGCATTGCGCAGGTTGAGGCAGACCTTGGCCCGATCGACACCGTTGTCGCCAACGCCGGCATCACACGTGACGCACCGTTTCACAAGATGACGCCTGAGAAATGGCATGAGGTGATCGACACTAACCTTACGGGCGTGTTCAACACAGTTCACCCGGTCTGGCCCGGCATGCGCGAGCGTAAGTTTGGCCGTGTCATTGTGATCAGCTCGATCAATGGTCAGAAAGGCCAATTTGGTCAGGTCAACTATGCTGCGACAAAAGCCGGGGATCTGGGCATTGTGAAATCACTGGCTCAAGAGGGCGCAAGAGCTGGTATTACAGCGAACGCTGTTTGTCCAGGATACATCGGCACTGAAATGGTCATGGCGATTGATGAAGAAATCCGGAACAAGATTATTTCCGGTATCCCTGCCGGTCGCCTTGGAACTCCAGAAGAAATCGCGCACTGCGTGGCATTCCTCGCCTCTGAAAACTCTGGCTTTATCAATGGCTCAACGATTTCGTCGAACGGGGCACAGTTTTTCGTGTGAACGAAATCTTGATCAAATAGCAAAGGGCCGGTTTCGTAACCGGCCCTTTTTACTTCCGCTGATCTCTGCAACGATCCAGTGGAAGATAAGGTTACACTCAGCGCTTGTTGCGCAACCAAGCTAAGAACTCATGAATTGCTTCTGCTCTTGCCTTATGTGCCGCACGATAAGCATCGCGCATTTTCGCGTCTGTTGCTGTTTCAAACATTTCAACACCTTTTGTATTTCTGACTTGAGTTCTATATGGCGTCCTTTATTTTGGTTTACAAACGAGAGTTTCTCAGGTTTCAGATTAGAAATACTTAACTGAAAATGTCAGATCGACTACCCCCACTTACGGCATTGCGAGCCTTTGAGGTCGCTGCGCGTCATATGTCTTTCCAAAAAGCGGCGCAGGAATTGAATGTGACGCCTGCTGCCCTCTCATTTCAGATAAAAACTTTGGAACAGCACTTTGGTTCACCACTATTTCGGCGCCTTAATCGTGCGGTGGAATTGACCGAGGCAGGTGCCGCCTTGGCGCCTGGCACAAGTGACGGATTTGACGCGCTCTCAAACGCTTGGCGGGCCGCGCGGCGGGTGACGGATCATGATACATTGACTGTCACTGCGGGCCCTTCCTTTACCGCCACGTGGCTTGCGCCGCGCCTCTACAGCTTTGTTCAGGCTCATCCTGACATCGAACTGCGCTTAAGCGCGAGCCTTACAATGGTGGACTTAACGCGCTCAGAAGTTGATGTAGCGATCCGATTTGGCCACGGTAGTGGCGATGCAGCCCTGGCAGAGGAATTGTTGATGGAAGACTGGGTGACCCCGGTCATGACGCCAGAGATTGCGAAACAGTATCCCGGCCTGAGCGGCCTAAAGCAGATACCCCTCATTCATCAAGATGATATCCGTTTCCTGGACCCCCCAGTTGATTGGCCAGCATGGTTCCGGGCGGTTGGCTTCGAACCGCGAGATTGGACGGGGCAACGGTATTCTCAGGCCGATCACGCAATTGACGCGGCACTCTCGGGTGCTGGCGCCGTTCTTGCGCGCATTGTGTTTGCTAGTCGCTTTTTGAGTGATGGAAGGCTTGTTGCGCCATTTAAAACAGGCCTCGAAACCCTTGCGAGTTACAGATTCATTTGCGCAAAAGAATCATACAACCGACCACACATTGCTGCATTTCGGCAATGGTTATTTGATCAGGTTGCGGGGTCCGAGACTTTCGATGGGCAGTTCACGCTCATCGATCCCCGCGATGTGGCGCCGCTCTAAACTGTGACGCTAAGTCGTTCTATCTCTTCTTTTAGTTTAAGTTTTTGTTTTTTGAGATCCGAGATTTCAAAGTCGCTTGAACCGGGTGACCGCTGTACTTCTTCCACTTTGGCTGACAGTATTTGGTGTTTTCTTTTCAGTTCCTCGACATGCGAAACCATCGACATTATCGCTTCTCCTCTCATCTCAAGTTTAACTCTTGCAGTGCAGCACAAAAACGCCGTTTTGTCACGCTTTATAGAGTTTATTGAAGAAGACAGAGTGTTTTTAAAAAGTAAATTTAGCTAAATTTATCAAGGCCCATGCCTTCTCGAAGAACTAAATTTGTTGCGTTTGTATAATTTTTTGCGCGTGTTTCATTGATCTGCCTTTCATGAAGAACCCATCCGTCCAACAATCGAAAAGCCGCGCGCCCGGCGCGACGCCCCTTTACAATCAAGAGGCGAGGGTCTTCTCGGACATATGGCTTGAGTGGTAATACCTCCAGGCTACCAAGATAATTCTTTGCATGCGTGAGGAATTCGACCAAGCGTTCTGTGCGCAGGATAAACGTCACATAGCCCTTGGGCCTAGCTCTCTGCGCGGCCACTTTTATCCACGTACTGAGAGCAGTTTTCTCACCAAGCGCAATTTCGCGGTCCGCTCGCTCCGCAGGCTTGCTATGACCGCGGTCAAAGTATGGAGGGTTGGCGATCACATGATGGAATTGTCGGTCTTTCAGTGGCGCAGGAAGGCGAGCGAGATCGCCTTCTAAAACTTCAAAATTAATGCCGTTTTCCTGTCCGTTGCGCCGAGCTAAATCCGCATATGGGGTCTGGAGCTCGAGGCCTGTTATCCTAAGACCGTCGACCCGCCGCGCAGCACACAGGGCTGCCACTCCCACACCGCAACCAAGATCGAGAAGCTCTTGGCCAGTCTCCGCTTGAACAGAAGCGGCGAGCATGACCGGATCGATGCCCGCGCGATAGCCGGCGACCGGCTGCCAGATATTGAGCTTTCCCCCAAGAAACGCATCGCATCGGATGGCCTTTGCATCACTTGTCATTCAGCTCTATGCCGTTATCGAGAAGCGTGCGCTGAGCATCCTGCAGGTCGTCATCGGCAACCATTAGGCGGCGCGGGAAAACACCGATACCACCCTCAAGAATGCTCATATTTACGTCCATTTCAAAGCAGTTTATACCCTCTCCTTGAAGGAGAGCTTTGGCGAAAGCTACAATCGTTGGATCAGTGGTGCTGAGCAGATGTTTCATTGTGTTTACATAAGAATATATGAGTAATTATGTCGAGCAATGAGTGCAAATTTTGGGGCGTAACAGAAGATTAAATGGGCCTGGATCACATCACTGACAAGCCGCATGAGGCACTAGCCCACCATCTGTCTTCGAAGCTGACAGAAGTGAACGCCCTCATCAGGGATCGTATGGCGTCACAGCATGCGCCGCGCATTCCAGAAGTTACAGCGCATCTTGTTGAAGCAGGTGGCAAAAGACTGCGCCCGATGCTAACGCTGGCAACAGCGGACCTTTGCGGCTATGGCGGCGGGTATGATGTGCACTTGGCGGCGACGGTGGAATTCATCCATACGGCTACACTTTTGCACGATGATGTGGTCGATGAGAGCGCTCAGAGACGCGGTCGGCCCACGGCGAACTTGTTATGGGATAATAAATCCAGCGTTTTGGTGGGCGATTACCTTTTTGCACGCGCCTTTCAGTTGATGGTTGAGACCGGCTCGCTTCGAGTACTCGACATTCTTTCAAATGCGGCAGCCACCATTGCTGAGGGCGAAGTTCTTCAGCTTAGCGCCGCGAGGGACCTAAGGACCGACGAGGCAATTTATCTTCAAGTGGTACGCGGAAAGACGGCGGCTCTTTTCTCTGCTGCAACAGAAGTTGGAGGCGTGATTGCAGACGTCCCGGAGGAGCAAATACAAGCGCTATTCGATTATGGCGATGCGCTTGGCATTGCATTCCAGATTGTTGATGATCTGCTAGATTACCAAGGTGATAGTAAAGCCACAGGCAAAAATGTTGGTGACGATTTTCGGGAGCGGAAACTAACGCTGCCGGTTATAAAAGCCGTCGCGCAGGCCAATGAAGAAGAGCACGCTTTCTGGCAACGCACGATTGAAAAAGGCGACCAGAACGATGGTGATTTGGCACAGGCCTTGCGCCTGCTCGACGAGCACAACGCTCTGGATCAGACAAAAGAGGACGCTAAGGCCTGGTCAGAGAAGGCTAAGTCAGCTCTTACCCTTCTGCCTCAGCACCCGGTGCGTGATATGTTGCACGCCCTAGCCGACTATGTGGTAGCGCGCATACGCTAGCGCGAAACTTTAAAGGTCTTCGGCAACTTTCAAAGGTTCGGCGCCTTCTTCTTCCAGAACCACATCAAGGCCAACCTCAAGCTTGCGGCGGATACGATCAGGATCAATATCGGGCGAAGGCTTATCCTCATCAACAAAAGACAAAGCACGCTTCCATTGAAACTCCGCTTCAAAGAAGCGACCAACCGCCCAGAGCACGTCCCCCAAATGGTCATTTACGACCGGATCAACCGGCATGAGCTCTGCAGCGCGTTCCATGTGCCCTATCGCCTCTTCATACCGGCCCAGCCGGTAAAGCACCCAGCCAAGGCTATCGACGATATGTCCGCTGTCTGGCTGCGCCTTTACTGCGCGTTCAATCATGTTGAGCGCTTCATCGAGTTTGATACGCTTCTCAACCAGAGAGTATCCAAGGTAATTCATCACCTGCGGGTGATCTGGGTTTAGTTCGAGCGCCTTGCGAAAATCTGCTTCGGCGCTTTCCCAAATCCCGAGCCTCTCATAACTAATGGCACGCGCATAATGGACAAACCATTGGTCCGATTTGCGCTCTTCGAGGATTTTCAGGGCAAAGTCATAGGCATCTATGGCTTCTTCATAGCGCTCGTTTTGACGATAAAGATCGCCGGTTGAAACGTGCACCATTGGCAATTCGGGATGGCTTTTGCGTAACTGCTCCAAAACCTCAATTGCAGCGTCTGCTTTTTCGGCCCTGCGTAAGGCCTCGGCCCGGCCAATCTCAGAAGCAGCATATGATGGATGATCGCGCGGCACGCTATTATATACCTCGGTCGCAAGCTCATACCGGCCCAAGACTTCGAGCAACTCTGCCGACATAATGATCGTGTCGACGTGAGATGGGCTCAAATATTCCGCGGCACGTGCATAGAGAAGAGTAAATTGCTCGCCAGACTCAGACAACAAAGCCTGACCAATCGAGTAAAACACTTCAGCAACACCATCCTGCGGATTTTGGATCAAGCTAAAGGTAACCGCTTCGCCAGAGCCAAGCGCTTCGCTTAGACTTGTAATTTCAGGGTCTTGATTGGATCCGAATACCTCATTCAAAAGAGCCAAGGCCTCGTCATTTCGCTCCAGCTGGCTAAGGATCTGGCTCCACGCAATAACGCCACGACGCGTTCTTTGAAGCGGCGCATTTCCATTTCCAGCGAAAATGTCATTCGCAGCTTCAAAATCGCCGACTGAGGCCAGCGCCAAAGCTTTGTGGTAAAGTGCAAAATTGCTAAGCCCGCGTTGTGCGGCGACCTTGTCGAACTCTTCTGACGCAGCGCGCATGTCGCCCAGGCCCAGTTTTACCCAGCCAGACACCAGCCCATCGCCCAGAGAGCCGAGCCCGCGATCTTCTGCGATGCGGTCGAGCACCTCCGAGTATTTTCCATCGGCTACACTTTTGGCAATGATGGCCATGCTTGCAATTTGGCTATTGAAGCCAAGCTCATCCATTGAGCGGGATATCGTAATTGCCTTGTCAATCTGACCAAGTGAGATGAACGAGGCTACAGCGCTCTCCATGATAACCGGATTTGCGCGATCACGGGTCAGAGCCTGCGAATAATACTGTGCTGCTGCCGCGAAATCATTCTGGATTTGCGCCTGTCTGGCGGCTAAATACGCACCCGCATCTTCTTCGGCCCAAGCTCCAAGGCTTGTAACGGATAAAATGGCTGTAAGCGTTGCTGTTCTAAGCTGTTTCAATGCTCGGTTCCCTGTAAAAGCCGGCTGCAGGTTAAAAACTAGTGTGCAAAAGATGGTAAAGCAACGAATTGCACATCTCATACGTGTTCACTTATTGTATATTGCCTGAAAGATAACCTGCCTCACCCCTGATCGGACAGCTCCGAGATCAAACAAGGCAAGCCGTCTACATGTTCGGGTAGTTTGGGCCATCCCCCCCCTGTGGCGTGCACCAATTGATGTTCTGGCTCGGATCCTTGATATCGCAGGTCTTACAGTGAACGCAATTTTGGAAATTCACCACGAATTCGGGGCGACCTTCTTTCTCGACCACTTCATAAACACCTGCCGGGCAGTATCGCTGGGCCGGTTCTGCAAACTTTCCAAGATTGAACAAGATCGGCACGTTTGTGTCTGATAGCTGTAGGTGCGCAGGTTGCGATTCCTCGTGGTTTGTCATTGAAAAGCTGACATTGGTCAGGCGATCAAAGCTGAGCTTGCCATCCGGTTTCGGATATTCGATCGGTTTGTGCCAATAGACGCTTTCAGTGGCTTCGGCATCGGTTTTTCCGTGGCCCAAAGTTCCCAAAAGCGAAAAACCAAATGTATTTGTCCACATATCGAAGCCGCCAATTGATAGGCTGGCCACAAGTCCGAATTTGGACCAAAGCGGTTTAACGTTCCGCACTTTTTTGAGGTCTTCGCCGATCGGACCAGTGCGCACGTCAATCTCGTAATCGCTCAGCTCATCTGCTGAACGACCGTCTTCGATTGCTAAATGCGCGGCTTCTGCAGCAGCGATGCCTGAGAGCATTGCATTATGGTTGCCCTTGATCCGCGGTACATTGACCATCCCGACGGAGCAACCCAATAGGGCCACACCAGGCGCGACCATCTTGGGCATTGATTGATAACCGCCCTCGGAAATTGCCCGTGCGCCGTAAGCTACCCGTTTGCCGCCTTCCAATAGGTCAGCCACCATCGGGTGATGCTTGAAGCGCTGAAATTCCATGTAAGGGAAAAGATGCGGGTTCTTGTAATTCAGGTGAACCACGAAGCCGACGTAGACCTGATTGTTATCTAGGTGATAGATGAAGGAGCCGCCGCCCGCATTGCTACCCAAAGGCCAACCCATAGTGTGGGTGACTGTGCCTTCCTTGTGCTTCTCGGGCTTAATCTCCCAGATTTCTTTCATGCCGACGCCGTATTTTTGCGGCTCTTTTCCTGCAGCAAGATCGTATTTCTCAATGACTTCTTTGGCGAGACTGCCCCGTACGCCTTCGCTTAGAAAGACGTATTTTCCGTGCAATTCCATGCCTGGCTCATACGCTGGCCCGGGCGTCCCGTCCGCCTCTTTGCCGAATTCACCAGCCACAACGCCTTTGACCTCGCCGTTTTCGCCATAAACGATCTCGGAACAGGCCATGCCGGGGAAAATCTCGATCCCCATTTCTTCAGCTTGTTCGGCCATCCAACGGCATACATTGCCCATGGATACAATGTAGTTGCCGTGATTGTTCATCAACGGTGGCATTGGCCAGTTTGGCACACGGATTTTTCCAGCAGGGCCAAGCATGAAGAAATTGTCTTCTTCCACTGGTGTATTAAGTGGCGCGCCTTTTTCTTTCCAATCAGGGATGAGCGTGTTTAAGCCAATGGGATCCAGAACCGCACCCGACAGTATATGGGCGCCAACTTCGGAGCCCTTTTCCAATACGACGATTTCACGGTTTGGGTCGAGTTGCTTGAGCCGTATGGCGGCGCTGAGCCCTGCAGGGCCCGCACCAACGATAACCACGTCATATTCCATGGCGTCGCGTTCGATTTCCGACATCTTGCTACCTTCCAAGCGGGAACAACACCGCGTCACTCCCCTCATTCGATATATCTCGATATCTCGCGGTTTAAAGTCGGGTCAATCATAACACGACGTTACTATCGATGAATTGCGTCAAATTACGTCGCGTCTGTTCCTTTTATGCCGATTTTCTGGAAGTTTAATCGACTCAAAATTGGCTCAGAGATGGATTTAAATCGATAAACGCTGCGCAGAGCCTTTGGGCGTCGATCTTTGCTTGCAATAGGCTTATGCCTCAGGGCACTCTCCATAGCAGTCTTTCCCGTGCGATTGTTTAAATCAAGAAAATTTACGGAAATATAGGGGCGTAAGGTAATGGATAAAATTCCAATGACGCATGAGGGATTTGCCGCTTTGGAAAATGAGCTCAAGAAGCTCAAATCGGAAGAACGTCCTGCCATCATCAAAGCAATCGCCGAAGCGCGCGAGCACGGCGACCTTTCAGAGAATGCCGAGTATCATTCGGCCAAAGAAAAACAGTCATTTATCGAAGGTCGGATCAAAGAACTTGAGAGCGTGATAAGTATGGCTGACGTGATCGACCCTACTAAACTTTCCGGTGCTATTAAATTCGGTGCCACCGTTACTCTCGTTGATGAGGACACTGACGAAGAGCAAACCTATCAGATCGTCGGTGAGTATGAGGCCAGCATTGAGAAAGGTTTGCTGAACATAAAATCGCCGATAGCACGCGCTTTGATTGGAAAAGAAGAAGGCGACAGCGTAGAAGTGCGTACACCAGGTGGCGAAAAATATTACGAAGTTTTGAAAATCGCCTATACATAGCCGATGAGCGCCTAAGTACCAAACTCAATGTCAGAACAAATCCAAAGCCCGCAGACCCCATTGGGAATTTACGACAAGCCGAACAAAGACCGCATAACTGCTGTCGAGGTCATTGCGCTTTTCCTGACATTGATCTGGGTTTTGGGCACGGCGACCTTCTTCCTTGTCATGAAACCCTCTGGCTTCTCCGGTGATGGCGGAAATGCTCTCATGTTTGTTGTCGCAATGATCGCAATTTTTATGCCGATTGCGATGATTTGGGTAACTGCCATAGCGGCCCGTTCCAGTCAGAGTATGCGTGAAGAAAGTCAGCGCTTGCAGAGCGCGATTGACTCGATTCGGCAGGCGTATATTGCTCAAAGTCAGCTTGCAAATACGGTGTCGGACCGTTCTGTCGCCGATAAAATCGATGAAATTGCCGCAGCGCATCGCCGGTCTGAGAGCTCTATGGCGCGGTTTTCCTCGACCCGGCAAGACGCTGGAGAAAGCAAACGCGCGCCGGTGGTGCCCGCGGACCAACAGCCGCTGCCGTTGGCGATTACTCCGATAGAGAATTTACCCACACTGCACGCACATGATTTTATTCAGGCTTTAAATTTTCCAGAAGACCCCGACGACAAACAAGGCTTTGTAGCGCTGCGAAAAGCACTTAAAGATCCAAGCGCTTCGCAATTGATTCAGGCGTCGCAAGATATCCTGACGCTTCTGTCTCAGGATGGGATTTACATGGACGATCTGCCGCCAGAAATAGCGAGACCTGAGTTTTGGCGTCGTTTTGCCGCCGGAGATCGAGGCAGAACGATAGCCGCTCTTGGTGGTATTAGGGATCGCACATCATTGGCACTTGCTCACGCACGGATGAAAAAAGACACGATCTTTCGTGACGCTGCGCATCATTTCCTGCGTCTGTTTGACCGCCAGATTAGCCAGTTTGTTGAAAACGCAAGCGATGGTGAAATTCAGGCGCTTTCCAATACGAGGACTGCACGCGCCTTCATGCTATTGGGCCGCGTGGCAGGTACCTTCAACTGAATTTACGAATTACATCCCTTTAACGGCTTGTTGCTCCGGCAAAGCGAAGCTTGCATTATGAGTGCTTGAGAGAGGATCCGGAAATGCGCAAGTTTTTGGTAGTGTTGGATGACAGCAGCGAATGCATAGCAGCAATGCGGTTCGCCGCAATGAGGGCTGCGCATACCCAAGGTGGGGTAGAAGTACTTGCGGTAATCCCTCCTGAGGAATTCAATCATTGGATCGGCGTGGGTGATATTATGCGCGAAGAGGCGCGAGAGCGCATCGAAGTGCATTTTGAGGTTTTCGCTAAATGGATGCGAGATCGCCAGAATATTGATCCTGAACTTGTTATCCGCGAGGGCGAGCCAGTGGCTGAAATTCTGGCTCAGGTTCAGGACGATCCCGAAATTGGTGTACTGGTTCTTGGTGCCAGCACAGATGGCAAGGGACCCGGTCCACTTGTAACGCAATTGACTAAAAACTCAGGTGGTCTTTCGCTTCCGATTACAATCGTGCCAGGTGATCTAAATGAAGAGCGACTTGCGGCAATCACCTAATACCAAAGACGACGTGCCGGGCTTGCGCTTTTTGGCAATTTAGAATAGTTCTAAACCTTGACAGCGGCGGCGCTCGTTAGCATATGCTGCTCATTACAATTTGAAGGCGAATGCCATGTTTATCCAAACCGAATCGACGCCCAATCCTGCGACTTTGAAATTCTTACCGGGCATGCCAGTGCTTGATGCTGGAACTGCGGATTTTCCTACTGCCGAAAGCGCTGAAAAGTCTCCCTTGGCGGAACGGCTTTTCAAAATTGAGGGCGTCCAGG
>JBCBBI010000043.1:0-13995 GCA_038531775.1 Pseudomonadota bacterium
AATCGCCAAGCTGCATTGACCGAAAGACGACAGAAGAAAGGGCGCCGAAATTAAGTACAACATAATTATTTTGTGAAAAAGATGCCCGCGTAACGATTTATCCGGTCTGCGTGCGCAATCACCCAGCAGAAATAAATCGATTATGTGAAGTAATGTGGCACCACTTCAAAAGAAATGGCGCGAGTGACGTGCCACGTTCCATATTTTTTATCCAATACTTTCAATCACTTACGTGACTCAAAATCGATTTTTGGTCCTCAGTTCGGTCAGTTTTTGGTCCACAGTTTTGTGGACCGCTTGAGTTCGACGCTGGTTCAGCGCGTCGAACTCATTCTTAGCATGAATTACCCGCATAAGGAATCCAGGAGAAACCGAATACCCTGCACTAAAGCCTCGGATCGACTGGCTCCGTTTCAAGCGCGAGCACGCCAAAAACGCACTCGTGCACTTTTGCTAGCGGGGCATGACCGACAAATCTCTCCAGCGCCTCAAGACCCAATGTGAATTCTCGAATAGCGAGAGATCGTTTCCGGCCCAGTCCGCGCTCCTTAAGGCGCGCCAAGTGATGAGGTGCATCGTAGTCCGGACCGTAAATGATGCGCAGGTATTCCCGGCCTCTTACTTTTACGGCAGGCTGAATCAGCCCTTTCTTGCCACGCGCGATGAAGGATGCCGGTTTTACAACCATACCCTCACCGCCAGTCCCAACCATCTCATCCCACCAAGCCGCAGCATTGGTACAAGCCGACTCATCAGCAAGAGGGACCTCGTGCCATTTAGTCGCCATGAGGACTGGATCACCGACATTCGCCAACTCCCCCAAAGTTGTCATATGCCAAGCATGCGGTTTGTTCGTATGAACGCAGCCTTCGCTGGCCAGGAAATGGAATGGTGCAATTCTGAGATCACCAATATCGGAAACTGGCCAGACATAATTTGCGTACGCCTCAGAAAAAGCTTTTGCCGCCTGAAACCGCGATTGCGTTCGAACCAATTCACCATCGACATCAACACCTCGAGCGACCGCTTGCGCCAGAGCCTCTTCTGCAACTGAGAGCCCCAGCTTTGCCGAACTCCCAACAGGGGCATATTGCTGAAGAATCAGGCTCTGCGCTTTCGCTGACCAAGGCATGATCTCCATATCAATACAGAACCAATCGGATTCGAAAGTCTTCCACCAGCCGGCTGACGAGATCCCATTATGCAGGCGATCCAGCACTTTTCTTTCAGTATCGGGATCAAAGAATGGTCTTCCGGTGCGCGTATAAATAACACCGGTCCGGTCCAATGAGTGAAACCGCTTCTCAGCCGTTGCTTGATCTTTGCAAATTACGGCCACAGCCCGCGAGCCCATGTGTTTCTCTTCACAAACCACCGTTTCAACACCGCGACTGCGATAGAATTCAAACGCCTCTTCGGGCCGCTCAAGCCAACCATCCTGACCACTCGTCTCAACTGGTGACATCGTTGGCGGCAGGTAGATCAACCATCGCGGATCAATCGCGAACCGGCTCATGGTTTCCAGTGCACCAGCGGCCTGTGCCTCTGAAATGGCAACGCGTCCGCCGACTGTAGTTTCCACCGAGCGTTTCCCCTGAACATCAGCGAGGCGGATTGCTGTCGGTTCGCTATCAGGCTCAGCCTTCGCCAGCGGTTTGACTGGTTCGCTCCAGACCATCTCAGCCGGTACATCGACAAGCTGGAGTTCAGGCCATCGCAAAGCTGTCAGTTTTCCGCCGAACACACAGCCTGTATCGATACAAATCGTTCCGTTCACCCACTCAGCATCTGGCGTGGGCGTATGACCGTAAACTACCTTGGCGTGGCCACGATACTGCGCAGCCCAATCCGCCCTCACCGGCAAACCAAATTCATCTGTCTCACCTGTCGTATCGCCATACATAGCGAAGCTACGGGCCGCGCCGCTTGCCCGGTTTTGCATATCTTCTCGCAGACCAGCATGGGCAACCACGAGATCACCCCCTTCAAAGACATAATGACTGATCAGGCCATCCAGAAAACCCTTCATTTCCTCGGAGAAACCGTCCGGTTGCGCTTCAAACTGTTCAACCGTTTCAGCGAGACCATGAGTGAGTTTAACGTTTCGTCCATTCAGCTTGCGAAGTAATTTGTTTTCATGGTTGCCAACGACACAAAATGCTGTTCCGGCTTCTACCATACCCTTCACCAGCCGAAGCACATCCGGGGAGCGAGGCCCGCGATCAACGAGATCACCAACAAATATCGCCCGACGACCTTCAGGTGGCGTGACAGTGTACGAGCGCGCGCCCTCAGATCCATCGACTTTTACGACATAGCCGAGCTTATCCAAGAGCTGCTCCAGCTCACCAGCACATCCGTGTACGTCGCCAATGATATCGAACGGTCCACGCTCGTGCCTTTTGTCAGGCCAAAGCGGCGTCCGCTCAATTGTCTCCAGTGCATCCATATCTTCCGGACTATCGAAGACATGTAACATCCGGACGCCTTCACGTTTCTGCAGGCTCTTGAAGCCCCGTTTCAGCGCTCGAATGTGATTGCGAACGACATGCGGTCCGAACTGACGGTTTTCTCGCGTGTCGTTCCGAGCCTGACAAATTTTTTCATCGATGAAGAAAACCATCCCAACGGGGAGCGCATGATATTTTTTCGCTAAAGCGATAAAGCGAGCTCTATCTTCAGGTTTTACATTTGTTGCATCAATCACGGTGAGACGGCGCGCTGCCAGCCGCTTCGCAGCGATAAATTCCACTAATTCAAAAGCGTCTTTCGTGGCCGATTGGTCGGTTTCGTCATCGCTGACCAGCGCACGACATGTATCGGACGAGACGATCTCGGTTTCTTTAAAGTGCTTCCGCGCAAAAGTGGATTTACCCGACCCAGACGGACCGACCAATAATACAAGGCAAAACTCTGGGATGGATATCGCGGTGCGACTCATACTGCACCTCGCACTATATCCCGAAACAGATCATCTGCTTGAACGTCTACTTTATCCGACGCTCGTGATACTTCGGAAGTTGCGCTCGCAGCCCAATCGAACTCGCCTGTAACGAACTCATCGATCTCGGGCACGCGGGGAGCTAACCCAAGTTCTTTGGTTCTGCTCTTAGCAGCAAGCAAATCCAGAAGCCTGACCTGCAAAGCTTCCGGGACATCAGTTCCCGCCATCAACGCCTGAAAGTTCATGGGCGGTGCGCTGTCTGGACGGAGCCGCAACCAGCGTATCGCCATCGCAGGGCGGACAATATAGAAATACTTCTTGAGGCTAACTTCGTCCTTGCCCTCGATGTAAACTTTCCATTGCCGCTGACCGAGATGAAGATAGTGGTGCAAACACGCTGCTCCATGGGTCACCTGCTTCGAGAATCCGATGAGGGCCTCACATACAGTGGTATTCCAACGATAGTGAATCGGACTCGAGAGCCATTCCAGCAATACCGGATTGGGCTTCAGCAGGAGATTCAACGCCTTTCGGATGTCCCAGCCATTGATGTCCAGATCACCATCGATCGGTAATTCTATAACATCCCGACCGGGCGTCAGGGACAGATACCAATCATCCTTGTGCGCATAAACAAAACGGACATCATAGTCGCTATCCGGTGACGGAAAACCCCAGGCTCTACTGCCGCTCTCTATGGCAAAAAGGATACGCGCATTATGTTCAGCCTCGATCGCCTCGAGCTGAGCCTGGATAACATCCTTGATACCTGGATCAATTGAAGGCTCGAAGAAAATATGTGTCATTCTGCTCCCCCTCTCTCAAAGATAGCCATCTGAGTCGGGGGGCCGAATTCCGGATGAACGTCGCCGATAGGTTCGAATGTCACTACAAAGCCTTGTCGTTGGCCAACACCTTCAGCCCACGATTCAAATTCGGCCCTCGTCCACTCAAACCGATGGTCGCCATGGCGAAGTTCGCCCGGCGTCATGGCTTCAAATGTGGCGTTAAATTCAATATTTGGAGTTGTAACGATCACTGACCCCGGACGAGCGCTCTTGAAAACAACGCGCTCCAGGGCGTCCAATCGTTCGGGATCAACATGTTCAATGACTTCAACTAGCGTTATGGCGTCATAGTCCTCAAGCCGATCATCTTCGTAAACGAGCGATCCGCGATAAACATCAATACGTGCACGCTGACTCGGACTCATCCGGTCGAGTTTTAGGCGCCGTTCGGCCTTTTCGAGTTCAGCTGTTGAAACTTCAAACCCAACGATTCTTTCTAGAAACCTTTCCTGCATCAGACGGGAGAGCATTTTTCCTTCACCGCAACCAAGGTCACAGACTTTTCGGGCACCCAGCCGTTGCAGCACGGAAGCAACGATCTCATACCTTTGGGCATTGAGGCCGAGGGGTTTTTCGAGCGCTTCTTCTCCGGCGGCAGCCTTTTCGTCTGCTGTCTCTTCCGCCTCAGCCGTCACACCAAATTTCTCGTCAAGGAGGGTTAGGGCCTCACGCGCGTATCGTCGTCTGCGGAGATATCTGCCGGCAATCATTTCCCTTTCTGGATGGGATTGGAGCCACTCGCCGCCTTTAGCGATGAGCTTTTCAACTTCATCATCGCCAATCCAGTAATGTTTTGAATTGTCAAGCACTGGGATCAGCACGTAAAGATGCGTCAATGCATCCGACAATCGACACATTGTCTTGAGCGTTACCGTTCGATATCGGCTTTCACCCCAGTCTGAATGGTTATCATCCAGAGGGACCGCATCGCTCGAGATGGCATAGCCGAGCGGTTCAAACAGCCGTTTCAAGACCTCTTCACCACCGCTGCATGGCAATGGGGATATCGTCAGCTCGAGTGGGATTTCCGTCTCGGCGAGCGCCTCTCGCTCTGGTGCTCGTCCCGACATGGCATCCCTGAGAACCCGAGCGATAGCTACGGAAAGAAAGGAAGATGCTGCGTATGGACGATCGTTTACGTAGTGATCGAGCAGCGACTGACCTCTACTGTCTTTGCGTCCACGCACGAGCTGGATCGGATCGACGTCAAGCATCAGAACGGCTTCACACACATCCTCTTCCGCACGTGGATAAAAGACCACTGTGCGTCCGAAATTGAGATCAGCCCGGTGAACATTCGCTGGGTTTTTCCGTAGAAGAAAACCCAGATCGGTCGCTGGCTTGTGAGTTGTCGCAATCTTCAAAAACATTGAAGCGGGATACGCTGCAAGGATCTAAACCGCAACGAAAACAAAGTGAAAAGGCACTGACTAGAAAGTCCAGAGCTTAGGCGCCCAGTGGGATGCAATCCAAAAGACATGGCAGATATAGAAAACAGGACTGAAAATAGTGCGGCAGGCCGTTTTCATTCAGAATCACTAAATGTCATTTTGCGATTTACTTGATCTAGGAAGTAGTCAAATCGCCTCTGTCCGAGGGCATGCACAATATCACGCTCCCCTTCTGGAATAGGCTCGGTTCGAGTTAGCCAGTAATAAACAAAATGCGATAGCGTGGCGTAGGTGTAGGCAAGATCTTTTTCCATATCGGCCTGATGCTGATCAAAGGCGTCCATGCGGGCAAGCAAACGCTCTTCCAGCACTGAACGCGCTTCCGGATCAAACCATGCCCGTAGCGCGTCTTCAACGATCGCCGTTTTCGTAACGCCCGGCTTGTCTGCAGCCTCACACAGTTGCGCATAAAGCTTTGTCGAAATCCGTATGTTGACGCGCGGCTTTCCCATCGGCTCAGAACCCCGGAAGGACGTCAGGGTCGCCACGATCCGCAGCAACGGCGCGTCTTACGGCTTCGAGGTTTTGATCGCTGGTTGGATCAACCTCATCGTCGATGTCGGCATCAACGCTTGGCTCGGCAGTACGTTTTTCCGGCAGATCAGCATTCGTGTGCTCAGGTTCTCGAGTCCGTTTCAGCGACACACTATCAGGTTGTTCCCTATCCTTAGCCTCCGGCTCCTTGAACGGCGGCGCTGCAACAATGGATGTCCATTCTGCGTCACACGTGCCGTCGTCCCATTCGACGGGCGCTGGCGACAAAACGCGCTTCGTAAAATTTGCGTCCTTGAAATATCGCAGCTTCTGAGCGTGTACGGGCGGCGCGCCGGACACCATGACAATTTCATCGCTGGCGGAGAGCTGCATGACCTCACCTGGCGTGATGAGCGCCCGCTGGGTTTCCTGGCGCGAGACCATCATATGGGACAGCCAGGGCGCAAGCCGGTGGCCGGTGTAATTCTTCTGGGAGCGGAGCTCCGTAGTTGTGCCAAGAGCGTCTGAGACGCGTTTGGCCGTGCGCTCATCATTGGTCGCAAAAGCGATACGTACATGACAATTGTCTAAGATCGAATTGTTCGGCCCATAGGCCTTCTCGATCTGGTTGAGCGACTGGGCGATCAAATAGGCCCGAATGCCATAACCTGCCATAAAGGCAAGAGCGCTTTCAAAGAAGTCGAGCCGTCCGAGCGCCGGAAACTCATCTAGCATGAAGAGCAGTTTTCGTCGGTCTTTCTCCGGCAAGTCTTCTGTCAGTCTGCGTCCGATCTGGTTCAGGATCAGCCGGATTAGCGGCTTGGTTCGTGACAGGTCAGACGGCGGTACGACCAGATTGAGCGATAGCGGGCTCTCCCCTTCCACCAGGTCCTCGATGCGCCAGTCAGACCGGCTTGTGACGTCTGCAATCACCGGGTCGCGATAGAGCGACAGAAAGCTCATGGCGGTCGACAGCACGCCGGAGCGCTCGTTCTCTGACTTGTTCAAAAGCTCGCGCGCAGCCTGCGCGACAATCGGATGAACGCCTCTTACGCCGAGATGCGGTGTTGTCATCATGGTGCGGAGCGTCACGGCAAAGGAGCGTTTGGGATCAGACAGAAACCGCACGCAACCGCTAAGCGTCTTGTCCTTCTCTGCATAGAGGACATGCAGAATAACCCCGACGAGCAAGGCATGCCCGGTCTTTTCCCAATGGTTTCGGCGTTCGAGCGAGCCTTCCGGATCGACCAGAATATCCGCAATGTTCTGAACATCGCGTACTTCATGCTCGCCCTGCCGCACCGCCATGAGCGGATTGTATTTCGGTGATCGCCGGTCGGTGGGATCAAACCGCACACAGCACGAGAACTTTGACCGCCACCCAGATGTGAGCTCCCAGTTCTCGCCTTTGATGTCGTGAATCACGGCGCTGCCGGTCCAGGACAGCAAGGTCGGCACGACAAGCCCAACGCCCTTACCGGAGCGCGTCGGCGCAAAGGCCATGACATGTTCAGGCCCGTCATGGCGAAGATAGCGCTTTTGCCATCGCCCCAGGAACACGCCCGCATCGGCAAACAATCCAGCGCGCTTCAGATCGGGCGCGCCCGCCCAGCGCGCCGAGCCATATGTGGTCACATGGCGCTCATGGCGACTGCGCAAGACGGAGCCAATGATTGCCGCCAGAAAACCGAGCGCAGAGCCCGACACTGCGATCAGGCCGCCGCGCGCAAAGACTTCTGGCGCATAGGCTTCATAGGCATACCACCACTGGAACAGCCGCCAGGGTTTGTAGATGGGTGTCTCGCCTGCCATGAACCAGGGCGCGCCAAGCGCTGCCTGATAGCTTAATGCTTCAGCGGTCATTTGCGTGGCAAGCCAGACCGCGCCAATGATGAGCGCGAACACCACCATGATCTGGCCAATGAGTATCTTTGTGCCGGTCATGGCGGCCTCCTTGAAAGGGTAATTTGTCTTCCTCCAAGGATGATCGCTTGCGCCCCGCACCGACCACCGGGAATTCGCGCCAATGCACGCAACTCTCTGCAAAGCGATCCAAAGCTACTAACGCGAAAGGCCTCTGGACCGCCCCATATCGAGGCTCCAGCCAATGCCCGATGCTGTGCGTCTGATGGTCAGCTCCCGGCCCATTTGCCGCCCGAGCGCGCTGCGCCACGGCACCAGCGCAAACTCCTTTGCATTACCGATGATCGCCATACGCCCGGCTGCCAGGTCCACATGGCCTTCAAGCTTCCCGTCAAAGCGGTCGCCCTGAGAGAGCTGAAGCGCTGCTCGGTTCGAACGCGTCGCAATGGCCTCGCTTTCACGTTTGAGTTCCAGGGCCCGCAGCCTGGTCCTCTGTTCTTCACCAAGTGCAACTTGATCAGCTCCAAGATACCCTTGCGCGCGCAGCCAGGCCTGACGGCGCGACTTCAAATCCTGCATGACCTTTGAACGTCCCGCATCATTCTCTGAAAGCGAGTCGATCCACGTCTCACCGAGGCGGTCGATCTGCGTTTCAGGAGAGAGCCATGAGAGGACTTTCAACCTGACGCCGCCGGAGCGCCGCGCCTCATACTCAGCTGCCTGCTCCAGAAACTGTTCATCGACATGCCATTCTCCAGTGGCCAACCGCTCGCCAATGCCAGCGCGTCGCAAGGCTTCAAGCCGCCGCTTAAGCGACAGGCGATATTCAGGTCTTGATCCCGGATCATGGCGGGCATGCAAATCTTCCGACCAGATGCCTCCGGTCTGCTCGGCAATCAGAGTAATGGCCTTGTCCGAAGCACGGGCCATGGCTTTCGCGCGGGAGAGCTCGATCACGGCCCCTTGTGGTGGTCGCGCGTGAACATCCAGCGCCGCGGACGGCACGTGCCAGATGCCACCCTCGAAATCTTCCACCAGCAGGTAGCGCGTATCGCGCAGCTCATCTTCCGGGCCGAAGGCTTTCACCAAGCCTGTAAGGGGTGGCGCATCATCGTCTCTGTCCTGAGCAAAGCGAATGGCCTTGTTTTGCTCCCCAAATTCTGCCGCCAGCGTACGGATAATGTCGCCCCGTCGTCCCTGCCGTTTCAACTGGGCCTGCCAGCCCTCTTTCATGTACCAGGATAGCGCGCCATCCGCTTTTGAGAGACCAAGGGATTCGAGATACCGCATACGGGCGATCCGCAGCGACCGGTCAAACCGCTCCCCGCTTGTGTTCGCATGGCCAGGAACAAATTTACCCCACTCGAGCTGGGTTTCGATCTCGCGATCAAGTCCGGTCCAGCGATCCTGATCGACCTGTTTCTGGCGCGCATTTGTGATTTCCAGCGTGCGTCTTGGTCCGTGCCTCTGAGTGGCGAGCTCTTCGGCAGCTTCGCGCAAGCCGCTGGTGAGATAGTCGCGGGCGATGACGACATCTTTCATCCGGGTATCGCGACCGCGCACCACAATATGGGTGTGCGGATGGCCGGTATTGTGGTGATCGACGGCGACCCAATCGAGCCGCCGCCCGGTATCGCGTTCCATTCTGGCCATCAGCTCCCGCGTCGCCTGTTTGAGATCACCCATACGCGCGCCATCTTCAGGCGAGACGATGATGCGAAACTGATGGCGGTCATGCTCGCTGCGCTCCAGAAAGTCGCGGGGGCTGATGCCTTCCTGATCTCGGTCATAGAGAACGCCGCCTTCTCCCTCGCGATCGACGGCGTCGCGCTGCAGATAGCTGACATGGGCGCGGAACAATCCGGGGACTGCACCGCGCGCTCTTGCGATATGCACTTTGACAATGACACGTCGCATCTGAGCCCGCGATAGATGCCGATGCCTGGAACCACCTGTTCGCGCCGCGCCGCCCGTGCCATAACGAGCACCCGTAAAGGCCGATTTGCGCGATGCTTTTGAAAGCCTGCCTCCCGCCTTGTTCAACTGGCGTGTTAAGCGCTTGCCTGCAGGTCCGCCCTGGTCGCGGATACGTCCGAGTCGCGGCGTGAACGGCTTGTCCTTACTCATAGCGGCGCTCTTCGTCCGTGCACCATGCAAGTCTCAGCAAAAACAAGGCTTTCCAGAAACCATGTGCACCACAATGCTGTGCAAAGGGCGCCAAAAAACAGATGTGCAGACAAGGAGTTAGGCACCATGTGGTGCCATAGCTTCAATCTTGCCCTACCGGGTTCGCTTCTTATCACGTTGCATGCGCTTCTATCGCTTTGCATACGCTTGCAGCCTGTCAGTCTTCAGATGTCATGAGGGGGATGGCGACGCCATCCAGATCTTGCTGTTTTATGGGGCCGAAATATCGGCCATCGAGGGACGCCGGATGCGGCGTCAGCAGGAAGAATTCGTCTGCCTGGAGGATGCTGCAGCCGCTCCATACGGGCAAGTTTCGTCCGTTAGAATCGCGTTCTTTTGCGATCGCGGCAGGCTGATTGTTGATCAGAATGTCAGTGCCAGTCCGGCAGATTTCATCGCCTGGCATGCCTACAATCTGCTTCAATAATGGCCAGTCTTTTCCGACATATCCGCGTACTTCTACCCACTCGGCAACAGCGCTCTCGCTTGAGACGACGACCCATCTGCCTTGGGTGAATGGCTCGTCGCTCAACCAGTAAAACCCTGTCGGCGCGCTTGCTGTCCGGTTCCAGATCAGGCGATCCAGCGGATCAAAAATCGATCCGAAAACCACAAGAGAAATGCCCGATAACGTCAGCCAGAAACTGAGCCTTTTCATTTGGGGTCTCGCAGGCGCTCGGACGTCGAGGCGTAGGAATTGCGCTCTGACCATCGGATGAGATCGGGCTTTGGGTAGAAGACGCGCGCGCCATGTTTGCGATAGATCGGCCCGCGTCCTTCGCAGCGATAGTGATCAAGTGTAGAGCGTTTCAGGCGCAAAAACTTTGCTGCTTCTTCAACACTGAGAAGCTCCGGCCAATTGTCTCCATGCGAATTTTTCTTACCCGTTCTTGTCATTGCAGACCTTTCCTTTTTGCTTGTTTGTCCGGGAAAGGATTGGCCAGAGATGCGCGTGTTTGCAGGGTTAAAATTCGCATGGCGCATTTTCTCCCCGGTCTTTAACCAAGGGAAACACGCAAAAAACCGCCCCGGAGATGGTCTCCGGGGCGGTTCATTTCTGTAAGATTTAAAGGCTAGTCGCGCGGGTTCCAGAGGATGACGTGGCGACCTTTCTTGCCTTTCACGGGGGCGAGATTTGCGTAGATCTTGCGCGGCCCAATCTGCGGGTCTGCGAGGGTGATTGAGACATATTCTCGACCGCTGGCCTTGGCTTTTCGAAGCCATCCGCCACCGATTTCGGTGGAGGTTTCACCGGCATAGATGCGGTAATCAGGCTGTCCTTCGGCGGCCTTGTCCGCGTTCTTCTCGATGCGTATCGAACTTGTGAGGTTCATCATTGCAAGAGCGCCTTCAAAGCCGGTCTTGGTTTCGCTGACATATCCGAGCGCGTTG
The DNA here is from genome assembly GCA_038531775.1 of Pseudomonadota bacterium. Taxonomy (GTDB): domain Bacteria; phylum Pseudomonadota; class Alphaproteobacteria; order Rhodobacterales; family Rhodobacteraceae; genus Roseovarius. The sequence goes on from JBCBBI010000043.1 coordinate 11,160, forward strand.
GCCATGGTGTTCTTCCTTTCGTTTCCATGTTGTCCTCGGGGACCCCTTGTCCCCGTCGACGCCGGACCGTTAGGGCGGCGCAAGACGGGCCTGAACCCGGTCATCAGCGCGCTCGCTCATCCGAAAAGTGGTGTGCACTTTTCGGGCGAGCCGCGACCAGGGGCGCAGCGCAGCGGAGCACCGGCCCGACGAAGAATTTTGCTTCGCGGTGAATGAGCGCAGCGCAGAGGAAAATTCTTCCAAAGGGCTGGTTTCAAGGCCCGTCAGGCGTCGGCCAGGTCATGAGGCATGAGACGGGAACAAGGGGTTCGGAGCGCATCAGCCAGAACCGGAGGGGAACCCAACCAACCGACGGGCACGTGGAGGCTCAGCGATGCCGCTAAGCGTATCGAATGTTTCTCGTGCAATCTGAAAAAAATTTGCATTGTGGCTTTCCTTGCGAGATCGCAGGATGCCTTATTTGGGTCCGGTCTTAACGTAGTGCATTCGGCTAAACTGCTTCAACGCTAGTGTGGGATGCCGTAGCCTGTTAAAGGATTCAACGAATAAACAGCTAAGAACGCGAAACACGGATTATGGATTTTAGGCTATATGCAAGTGAGTTATTTAGCGAGGCTCAAGGTCTGGTCGCTTCACGCTCGCGCTTGGATGTGCAGCTTAGTGCGATAGAGACTGACGAAATCCGCATGGACGTCGGTTTCAGCGAACAAACGCCTGTCATCACATTCTCTTACGGGTTTTCGATGACTGCATATAGGTTGATTAGGTTGGCCTTGGCCTCCGCCCCGCTTTTTAGTGAAATACAAAAAGTTGATACACTGAACTCGTCCGAATTGGACGCTTACCTCATCGAAATTATCGACTTCATAAAGGAGGGAACTCAAGGCGGACCACACTACGACGTTGATGACAGGATCGCAAAGTTGTCCCAACGATTAGTCCGGGACGCTGATATATTCTTTATCCTACATGAACTTGCACACATACATATTGAACAGGACAAAGTTGGCACGATGATTAATATGCTTACGTGGGGGCATGGAGCTGCGATACCAGACCTGAGCAACATTCGTGAACATGAACTTCTGGCTGACATCCTCGCATCAATCTGGTTCTTTTTCCCATTTCTGAAACGGGCTGAAGAGCATTACGAAAAACTGAAGTCTATGTACCCAGACCATGTCGGCGAGATTGACATTTCTGAAATGAGGGAGCGAGATGCTGGCATTAGGCTAGTCGCGATTGAAAGCGTTTTTTTGGTCCAGTACGTCATCGAACAAGTGACCAAAAGAGAGTCAACGCACTACGTCGATTTTGAAAGCCGCGTCTTGGTGAATCGAAATTTCTTGCTGCAGACCTTCGGACTCAAAAGATCTGTATTCGAACCTGCAGACGTTATTCTTGGCAATATGATGAGGGCGATTGATCGCCTCACTATGTAGAGATTCGATCAACTGGTGCTCGGGCAGTCACAAAATTTGTGAATTCCAATTTTCACGACGATCGCACTTATTATAACTACAGGAATGCCCAAGAACACGGCAGACAAAACGTCTGAAACGACCACCACGAGCTGCCGAGGATCTGCATTTGAGAAATCATTTTGGATTTTGGCGCAAGCATCCCACTCCTCACAAAGCGTCCGGTTGATTTTCAAATTCAGTGTTTGAAATATAGCGATACCGTTCTCTCGGGCTTTCTTCGGAGACGGCGGAATAGCGCCTGCTGATGTACGCCTAACAGCCCCGTCTTCGCCGACTTCTGTCCCTGCCAGTTCAAAGCCTAGTTCCGTGTATAAATCATCTACACTGCGGTTCAGAAAGTCATCAATTTGTATCATAGAATTGTTCTCACAGTTTCAGATTATTTACCAAACCTCTCCGATGGTGTCATGCTTGAATTTTCGATCAAATGAGCAAAAAGTCGCCAGGCGATGAGCACCGGGCGGCTTCGTCATCCGCCTGGCAAGGAGACTGAAACGTCAGGCGGCATCGGGCTGACCGAAATCTTTGGCCGCAATTGCTTAATTGTCCGCGCGCTCCTCAAACAGGCCGGCAATCGCGATCCAGTGCGGGCCATAAACAGCTAGCTCGTCGCACTCATCGCATGGGTAAGCGCGGGCATCGGGTTCGCAGCAGCCGCGCGGCGCACGGCAGGCTAGGCAAGAGCCCTCAGACAGGTCGTCTGCCTGTTGCAGTTCCTCGACCGTGAAACGAAAACGCGTGGTTTCGGGAGTCATATCTCAGCCCTCCCTTACCGCGACCAGAAAATGTGGACTTCATCGAAGCTGGTCTGAAGCACCATGATCTCGCCATTCAGCGCCATGTCGCGGGCAAGGGCCTGCCAGTCGATATAGTAGCGAAGGCTCTCCGGAATCTGCGTGCCGGTATCCTCGTGCAGCTGCTCGGCAAAGTCCGCTGCGCTGCGATATTCGCCCGCGTACTCTTCGAAGGCGGCGCGCGCTTCGCCCAGATCATCGCCGAAATGATTCAGGAGTTTGCCGCCAAGCTCGCCATGTTCCTCGATGAAATCTGCAAGGTCACACACGGTTTCGAATGAGGCGTATTCGGAAAGGTTCGCGCCCTCGAAGCCTTCATAATCGTGGATCGCCCACTCTTCCGCATTCGGGATCGGCGAGGCCGCCAGCATGGTGCGCACCGCGTCCATGATCTCGTCCGGGGTGGTCGCATCGATCCATGATCCATGCAGGCAGCCATTATTATAAGCCGCAAGGCAGGCCACGTAGATGCGGGGTGTCTCGGGCAGCGCGGGTGCTGTGGTCTCTGCAAGGGCTGCAGTGTTGGCGAGTTGGTCAGTCATGTCAGTCTCCTTTGCG
>JBCBBI010000044.1:0-13699 GCA_038531775.1 Pseudomonadota bacterium
GCCAATGTGCTTAACCGTACTGAGTAGTATGTTGAAAACTAAACGCGTCAACAAATTCCCGCACGAATAGCCGTACATTGGCGAAATAGCGGATTATTGAGACCAAAACCCCTTTTGTTGAGAAAAATTTGGGAGTTGCTCACAACCGTGACGTGGACCAACAACAAATGCCAGCGTGGTAGTGCGTTTCGCACTTAAATTCTGTAACCGACCCAAGCCGACCTTGATAGCACACGGCATCTAATGGTGGTTAGGTGCGCCGTAAAATAGCAACCAGTTTAGAGGTTAAATCAAGACTGCTTCGTCACCTGGGTAAATTCAAGCTCGACAGGAGTTTCGCGGCCAAAAATCGATACGGTCACTTTCAGGCGCTGATTGTCGTCGTCGACTTCCTCGACCATACCGTCGAAATCCTCGAATGGCCCGTCGTTGACCTTGACCTTTTCGCCAACCTCGAAACTGATCATCAGTTTCGGGGCTTCCTCGCCTTCCTGCACGCGGTTCAAAATGGAGTTAACCTCGGCATCGCGCATGGGCATTGGGCGCCCTTTTGTTCCAAGAAAGCCGGTCACCCGGTTGATCGAATTAATTAGGTGATAGCCCTCGTCTGACATCTCCATATGGACCAGCACGTAGCCCGGCATAAAGCGGCGCTCGGCGGTGACCTTCTTGCCGCGACGCACCTCAATGACCTCTTCTGTCGGCACCAAAACTTCGTCGATCTCATCCTCAAGACCCTGATCAGTCACTGATTGTCTAATCTGCTCAGCGATCTTTTTCTCAAAGTTGGAAAGTACGCTGACCGAATACCACCGTTTCGCCATTTGGGTCCTTGTCCTTTTAGACCGTGTCGTTGATCTGGTTGCAGGCCTGGCCCGAAACCGCCCCGATAAAATAAATCAGCGCGCGGGCTCGAATCGCCGCGCGCTGTATCGGAACACTTTGGGTGTTAATGGGGTTTCATTGCCAATTCAAGCTGCCGGAGGCCAAATTTCGCCGCGCTTAACTCAAAACAAGCCCAGCAATCCTTCAAGCCCGGACCGGATCAAAAGATCGACAAGCGCAAAGAAAAGTGCAGTGAGCGCAGACATGATAAACACCATGATCGTTGTCAGAAATACCTCGCGACGCGTGGGCCATACCACTTTCGCGACTTCCGACCGTACCTGCTGAATAAACTGCAGTGGGTTGGTGCGTGCCATTATTGCTTGCCTTTTCGTAAACCTGCCCGCTGTCAGATACGCGGCGAACGGCTCTAAATCAAGGGGCGGCAGACGCTCTTGCGTTTATTTGGTGAAGAGCCGGTTTAATTGCTACGAAAGCTAAGCTTTGCGCGCATCATTAGCCAGGCGCTCAAAAGGATCTGGCTGATCGTCAAAGGCAGTTTTTCCAGAGAGGTCCGGCAAAGACAGGCGATCAGCCCAAGCTTCCGGCAGGTAATCAAGCGCGCGATCGAAACCTTCTGCAAATCGGTCTGCTTTAGCACGCAACGCTTCGGCACGTTTGGGAAATCGCTTACTGAAGCGCGCCCAAGCCGTGTGGGTAATTTCGAAAAACCGATCATGACCCAAGGTCAGATAGGCAATCAAAAAGATCCAGAACAAAACGATAAAAATGACGGGCAATAGCATCGGGCGAAAGTACACCAACACGATAACGCCTGCCCAAAAGACACGCTTTCGGGTTATTGGCAGATTGCGCAAAAAAGTCCAAATGCGTTTCAGGAGGGTTATCGCACCTGAGGCGTTGCTCTTTGAAGGGCTCTCTTGTTCGGCCATAACGTTGCGCACATTGTCTTCTATCATCGAGCTCTCTTATTCTGGCCGACCCCAACGTAGCTTTGAAAGCTTTGTCCAGACTGATTTTTCAGGTGTTGATCGCTCGTCTGCGCGCCCGCCAGCACGCAATTTATCGACCATTGTCGTGCCTTTGGTATCTTCGGCCGGTTCGAGTTCCTGTAACACAGCCGGGTTGGCTTGACGCCGCTCTTCAACAATCAACTGACGAACATGGGTGTCCGCGTTTCGTCTTGCTTCCTCATTTGTGCTTGCATCTTCAGGCGGCTGTCCTGGCAGCTCCTCCCCGTCGATAAGCAAGCGATTAAAATATACCGGGCGATAGCCGGATACATCACGCATAGCTGCACTCGCAAACTTACTTCCCCACAAAGACCGAACGGTTATACGCGTTTGATCCTTCGACATTGATACGTCCGAAATGTGGCAAGAAAGTGGCAAAAGCGGTTTCAGAGAGCCCGGAAAACAATCCAAGATTGAATAACAAAAAGTATAACAATCTGTTTTTAAATGAGTTTTCAAAACCATAATAGTTTGTTTCCAAAGTGAGTAAAAGGCATTTCTATGACGGTGCATTCAGTTAAGATCGTGATTCCCCAACAGACTAAACACTTCAATTGGCGCGCTATCCGGCGAATTTGTTTGGCTTAAATTGCGTTGCGCCAAGCGGATTATGGTTTTTCGCAAATGCTGCAAAATCATCCGGCGAGAGTGCTGGCGCCCAAAAGTATCCCTGCCCCAAGTCAATACCTTGTTTCCGAAGGTAAGCGCAGTGTTCCTCTGTCTCGATACCCTCTGCAACGATACGCAGTCCCATACCGCGTGATAGCTCAACCGTGGCGGCGATAATGGATTGGTCTTGCGCACTTTCCAACACGTTGAAAACAAAACCCTTGTCTATCTTGATTTCGGTCACTGGTAGGTTTCGAAGGTGTGAAAGGGACGCATGACCGGTACCGAAATCATCGAGAGATATTTCAAAGCCCCGCTCGGCGAGTTCATCAAGAGCGAATTTGGCCGCGTCCGAACCGCGTCCAACAACACAGCCTTCGGTGACTTCAAGAGTTAAGTCCCGGCAAGTCAAACCACGCTGTTCGAGCAGTTCGATATTTTCCGTCAAAAGTTCAGGCGACTTAAGCTCCAGCGGGTGAATGTTGAGAGCGATTTTTCCGCAATCTAACCCATCGGCACGCCAAAGACTTATGTTGTGCGACACCTTTTCCGCGATCAGTCGCGAAAGCTTTGGGAGGAGGCCGCTTTCGGCAGCAATTGGCAAAAAAGCATCCGGCGAAACAAAGCCCATTTCCGCGTGATGCCAACGCACGAGCGCTTCTGCACCAAAGAGCTTGCCAGTCTGAAGACAAATCTTCGGTTGGTAGAACACCGCGATCTCACCTTCTTTCAAAGCCGAACGAAGAGCAATCTCAAGCCGATCACGGCGCAAAATATCATTTCGCAGTTTGTCGTCAAAAACACTATAGAGACCGCGACCGCTTTCCTTGGCCTGCGTAAGTGCAAGATCGGCGTTTCGCATCAATTCACTGGTATCTCGCCCATGCTCGGGACAAGCGGCAATACCAATCGAAGCGCCAGGAAAGATCTGCCGTCCATCTATATTTGCAGGCTCGCGCATCACATCGATCAGATACTTCGCGGTTTGTCGTGCCCGCTCAGCTTGGCCAAGACCTTTAAGCAATACTATGAACTCATCGCCCCCTATGCGTGCTACAAAAACATCCTCCCCAGCAATTGCTCGCAGCCGATCACCCACGCTGGATAATAACTTGTCCCCGACCGAATGACCAAATAGGTCATTGACGTTTTTGAAGTGATCAAGATCAAGCAAAAGCAGCGAAAAGCGCAGCTTTTCTTGCGCGTGCCGAGCACTTAAAAGCTCCAGTTCATCGGAAAATGCTTTGCGATTTGAAAGCCCGGTAACACCGTCTATGTTGGCGAGCTTAAAAATTTCTTGCTGAGAATTTTCTAGGTCTTGAACAACAGATTTAAGGGTCAGAACCGAAGTATCCCTTTCCCGCGCCGTCTCCCCGGCGCTGATGCTGAAGTAAAGCAGGAAGACACCGTAAACAGTCGAGTAAAGCGTTATGGCCGCCGCGTCGGAATTAGAGCTAAAATGCGCCGAGAATATTACCGTGCCAAGAATAGTTGCGTAATAAACCCCGGTTGCCACCATCGCGCGGTGAAGCATGAAGGCGCCACCTGCCGACATACCGGCACAAACCAACAAAACAATTACAATATTTTCGGCCAACCCGAAGCCAATGAATGCAAGCGCCAAACTGGCCCATGGCAAAGCCAGCATAAGGGCAAACACGTAAAGCCGCTTTACCGCTTTGCGAGACACATGTTTAACTTTGCGGTCTCTGGCCTTTCGCGATCGAGAGAACACCATGGCGCAAATCGCAAGCGTCAGAATAAGCCATAGATTAAGAAAAAAGCTATTGGACGCGTCACGTTCGAACACCGCAAAAATTATCGCGTTGAGCCCGGTGACCAATACGCCCGCAGAGGATGTCGAAATAATGCTTTCAACATCCTTGACGCTTGGCCGGCTACTGTAGGCCTGCTTAAGCTTTTGAAAAATTTGCAGCATGCAGGTCGGAATCCAAACTCTTATTGGAGCGAGAGATTGGCACAAGACACCTAACATACCGCAAAGAAATTATGTCGATTTGTTCTGATCGAAGCGCATTTTAGAGACAAAAGACACCCGACGAAGCCGCTGAACGCCGGTAGTGAAATGCACATAGAAAACCTTGATAATCTGGAAAGTCGGGCCAGCTCGCTGTAAAATAAATAGATCGACGGGGAGCCGGATAAAACCTCTTCCGCCCTATTCCACCGTCAGAAATACAAACGGAGACAACCAATGAAAGCGCTCGACGGCATAAAGGTCCTTGATTTTACCCATGTGCAATCCGGCCCAACTTGCACACAGCTGCTCGCCTGGTTTGGGGCGGATGTACTCAAGGTTGAAAGGCCGGGTGTAGGCGACGCCACGCGCAAACAATTGGTCGACGTTCCGGGCGCAGATTCTCTTTATTTCACGATGCTCAACCACAACAAACGTTCGATTGAGCTGAATTCCAAAAACGAGACCGGAAAGGCTGTGCTGACTCGGCTTATTGAGGAATGCGATGTGCTGGTTGAAAACTTTGCTCCAGGCGCGCTGGACCGCATGGGGTTCAGTTGGGAGCGCATCCAGGAGATTAACCCTCGCATCATCATGGCGTCTGTAAAAGGATTTGGCCCCGGCAAATACGAAGACTGCAAAGTATATGAAAACGTGGCGCAATGTGCTGGTGGCTCTGCCTCGACAACAGGCTTCCGGGAAGGCCCACCGCTCGTTACTGGTGCGCAGATCGGCGATAGCGGAACGGGCCTGCACCTTTGTCTTGGAATTGTCACGGCGCTCTATCAACGCGAAAAAACCGGGCGCGGGCAGAAAGTATTGGCCGCCATGCAGGACGGTGTGCTCAACCTTTGCCGCGTTAAACTGCGCGATCAGCAAAGGCTCAAAGCCGGGCCTCTAACGGAATACAGTCAGTTTGGCGAAGGAGAACCCTTTGGAGAAGCAACACCGCGCGCGGGCAACGATTCCGGCGGCGGACAACCTGGGCGCATTTTGAAGTGCAAAGGCTGGGAGAGCGATCCAGACGCCTATACATATTTCATCACCCAAGCCGCAGTTTGGGAGCAGATTTGCGATATGATCGGCAAGCCAGAGTGGAAAACAGCCGAGGGATATGCAACGCCTCCAGAGCGTCTGGACAAGCTCAATCAAGTCTTCGAGGCAATCGAGGCGTGGACCATGACGAAGACCAAGTTTGAAGTCATGGATATCTGCAATCCGCTGAACATTCCCGTTGGTCCAATCCTGTCAACCAAGGAACTTATCGAGGATGAGGGCCTTCGCGCCACAGGAACTATCGTCGACGTCGATCATCCGGAGCGTGGCCCATACGCTAGCGTCGGATGCCCGATCAAGCTTTCTGACAGTCCTGTCGAAGTCACGCGCTCTCCTTTGTTGGGTGAGCATACTGTTGAAATTCTTCGCGATGTGTTGGGCTACCAGGGTGCAGAGCTTGATGAAGTGATCAACAGCGGTGCCGTTGGTGACGCGAAACAGGTCGCTGATACAGCAGCTTCATAACTCTATTATGACGTCAGGCGCTCTGCATACGATCATGCTCCCAATCAGAGGGGACGGCAAAGGTGAGAGTGTTCTGGCGCACGCGGCTGCTTTGGCACGAAGGTTCAAAGCGCGCGTGCGCGTCGTGCATTGTCATCCCAGAGCAGACGACATGATGCCATTTGGCGTTGTCATACCGACCGTCGTTCGGCAACAGATAGAAGAAGCGGCAGCAAATAATGTTGATGTGACGCGTGATCAACTGAGACAGGAATTCGTTGAGTTGGTGAATAAGCTCGGGCTTGCAATGCAAAAGCCGACGCCAGACACCGCCACCGCGCGGTTTATCGATTTTGAGGGGAAACAAGTTGATGCGGTGCGACGGTACGGACGGTTAAGTGATCTTATATGTGTGGCAAAACCAGACCCTTCCGGAAACCTCGGGACGAATACTCTGAAGTCAGCACTGTTCTATTCAGGACGACCGGTGATGATGTGCCCAGCTGAGGAAAACGTGAAAGACGATTTTGCAGATCATGTAACCATTGGCTGGAACGGCTCGCTTGAGGCCACACGTGCCGTTGCCATGAGCGCGCCAATTATTGGTGCAGCGAAATCAGTGACTATTCTTTCGTCAGACGAGACTGATACAGATCAGCAACTCAGCGCTCGCCATTTGCAACGCTACTTGGAATTGCGCGGCGTGTCGTCGAATGTTCGGTTTTTCGAAGCTCAGGGCAAAAACGTGGGAAGACAGCTTGTGTCAGAAACCCGGGCTGCTGGGGCCGGGATACTCCTTATAGGCGCTTATCACGAGAGCTTTGAACGAGAGTCATTGTTCGGCGGAAATTCGCAAGCAGTTGTCGCAGACGCAGATTTTCCCGTTGTTATGTCACACTAAGCTGCGAATAAATTGTTTGAGTTACAAAATTACCGAGCTAATTGCATTTGGACAAGAAAATTAGGACGTGAATATCAAGGGAGGACTTTATGACGTTTCTGAAAAATTCCATTGCGGGCCTCATGGCGCTTGCTTTGACCGCTCCGGCGGCATTTGCAGAGTGGCAGCCGCGTAAACCGGTCGAATTCATTATTATGGCCGGCACCGGCGGCGGCGCTGACCAGATCGCTCGCCTGCTGCAAGGTTTGATCGAGAAAAAGAACCTCAGCCCGCGGCCCTTCATTCCGATCAATAAGCCTGGTGGTTCCGGCGCGGAAGCCCTGCGTTATATGCAGGATAAGGCGGGCGACAATCACACAGTTATGATGACGCTTAATAGCTTCTACACAACGCCGATTATCCAAGAAGAACTTGGCGTGGACGTCACCCAATTCACCCCGATTGGCCTGATGGCGATGGACACTTTCCTGCTCTGGGTCAACACCGACCGCGACGACATTACCGATCTCGATAGCTATGTCTCAGCCGTCAAAGGCGCGGGTCTTGACTGGAAAGTCGGCGGGACGGGTTCCGGTCAGGAGGACAGCGTTCTGACTGCGATGATGGAAGCCGCTTTTGACTATAAAGTCACATACATCCCATTTCCAGGCGGCGGCACGGTTGCGAAAAACCTTGTCGGCAACCAGATCGATTCGACCGTGAACAACCCGTCTGAACAGATGGAGTTTTTCCGCGCTGGCAACTCCAAACCGTTGGTGCAGTTCACCGACGCGCGTATGGCCGCCTTCCCGGACACGCCAACAGCGAAAGAGCTGGGCGTTGATATCGAGTACTACATGCAACGCTCGGTCAATGGCCCTCCAGGCATGGATCCAGAGGCCGTCGAGTGGTACACGAGCCTTTTTCAAGAGCTTTTCAACAGCCAGGAATGGCAGGACTTCTGCGTTTCTGACGGGCTGACATGCGAGGCGATGATGAAAGGCGGCGATCTTGCCAATTTCCACGCAACGCAAAAAGAAGCACACGTCAAGTTGATCGAACAGGTTGGCGCCAAAGCGATCACAGGCGAATAAACACTTACGAGCTCGCTTTCTCGCGGGCTCGTATGCAAATGCATGTAAGGCGATCTCTGGAGCATAAGTATGACTGTAAGAACCGCAGAGCTCTTGATGGGGTTCGCGACACTCCTTTTGTCGCTTGGTCTTATGTGGAATGTCTGGGCTGACGGACTCAGAATAGGCTGGGTTGAAGGGCGCGGGCCCGGCGCAGGCATGTGGCCTTTTTGGCTCTCTGGCGGCATGGCGTTGGCCTCTTTCGCAACACTCGTTCGCTGGTATATGGGTAAAACGCCTGAGAGCCGCTCAACGGAACCGTACGTTGCGCGCGAGACACTATTTCTAGTCGCGGTTTCTGCAACATCTCTTTTAGTTCTGTTAATCCTCATGAACATCATCGGCACTTACTTGTCCTTGATGGTTTTCATGCTGTTCTACGTCCGCTTTCTTGGTGGCCATGCCTGGGGCATGACCTCAGCATTCGTCATCGGCACGCCGGTTTTTGTATATTTGCTCTTTGAAGTCGCGCTGACGAAATACCTTCCAAAAGGCCTGCCAGTCTTTGAGGAAGGCTTCCTTTGGTTGGATAATTTCCGCTGGCAGTATTTCTACTGAGGCAGCGGAATGCAGGAAATATTCATAGCACTCGGTGGCGGACTGCTTCAGGCGTTTGAGCCCCTCAATCTATTCATGATCCTCACAGGCTGCATCGCTGGTCTGTTTGTAGGTTGCATGCCAGGACTTGGCTCCGTCAACGGCGTGGCAATTCTGCTCCCGGTCACTTTCCTGGTACCGCCAACTGCCGCGATCATTTTTCTCGCTGCGCTCTATTACGGCGCGATGTACGGCGGGGCTATCAGTTCTATCACTCTGGGAATACCTGGCGCCTCGACGGCCGTGGCCACCGTCTTTGATGGACGACCTATGGCCCAGCAGGGCAAAGCGGATAAGGCATTAATGGCTGCCGCTATCGCCTCTTTCATCGGCGGCACCGTTTCAATCATTCTCTTTACGCTTTTTGCCCCACCCTTGGCAGCATTTGCTCTCAAATTCGGACCTCAGGAAGAATTTGCTCTTATGCTCCTGGCTTTCGCGACCTTTATTGGTCTGGGTGGAGACGATATCCCGAAAACCATCTTTTCAATCTTGCTTGGGCTCGTCATGGCCGCGGTAGGATTTGACATCATCTCAGGTCAACCGAGGATGATCTTTTTCGATATGGTTGAGCTTCAGAGAGGCATCGGCTTTCTTGTGCTGGCCATAGGGATCTACGGCATTGGTGAGATGCTGTGGACGCTCGAATCCACCAAGGGCAAGGTGCAGATGCACAACGTCAAGATCAGCCTTTCGCGGCTGAAAGACAACTTTCGCGACATCAAAAACTATATCAATTCCACTTGGGTGGGATCATTCCTTGGCTTTTTCGTTGGCACCCTGCCCGCTGCGGGCGCAACACCCGCGTCGTTAATGAGCTATGGTCTTTCGAAAACATTCTCTAAAGAGCCTGACAGCTTTGGCAAAGGCAATATAGCAGGCGTTGCAGCGCCTGAGGCCGCAAACAACGCGGCTTCGACGGGGTCCATGCTGCCCATGATTACGCTTGGCATTCCGGGCTCTCCAACAACGGCGATCCTTCTCGGTGGCATGGTAATATGGGGCCTGCGGCCTGGTCCTTTATTGTTTACCGAAAACCCTGATTTTGTTTGGGGTCTTATCGGTTCAATGTATGTGGCAAATACCGCAACTGTTCTGCTAAATATAGCGATGATCCCAATTTTCATCCGTGTATTGGCAATGCCCTTTACGCTGCTGACACCGATCATTTTCGCGCTTTGCGTTTTAGGCGTATTTGCAACGACAGACAGAATGTTTGATACATGGGTAATGCTTTTGCTAGGCGTTGGGGGTTACTTACTGCGCAAATTAAATTATCCAGTCGCACCAGCAGTTCTAGCTATCGTGTTAGGACCACTGGCAGAGCGATCACTGCGCCAATCACTCATTTCTTCACAAGGCGATGTAACGACTTTCATTACGCGCCCCATATCGCTCACATGCGTTATTCTTGCTGCTTTGTTGATCGCCTACCCAATAATCCAGAAAATGGCGCAGCGACGGCAAATAAGTGCCGGTAACGATTAAAAAAACTGCACGGGATTAGATATAGTTGCGAAACCGCCTTATTATAAACATCAACAGCATCTACATGTTGTATTTGCAGTGTTGAACGCCAACAGTCTTTATGCGACATAAATAGCGTGCGAAAGAAGAGCGTAAAAAATTTCTACCTGTTATAGTTGAACACCCAAACGGCAAATCATGAGTAACAAACGCAAACGCCTCACCCGGCACAAAATAAACAAAGAACTATTACGGGTATTCGGTCAATTTTTCCGTCTTCCGAGCTATCTTTGGTCCATCACGTTTTCAAACCTACACTATCAACTGTTTTACGCCCGTGAGGTTCACTGCCTGCCTGGCAAGGTCAGCTTAAGAGAACGTGTTGTTGTCTATGTGGTCTATGCAAAGCAGGGGTTGCAAAAATCCCATCTGGATTGCCTCAATTACTTCATTGAAAATGACTACGCTCCGATTGTGATTTCGAATCTTCCGCTCTCAAATAGCGACAGAGCGCAGCTAGAATCCCTTTGCTGGCAGGTCATAGAACGCCCGAATGTTGGCTATGATTTTGGAGCTTACAGGGAGGGTGTTCTTGCACTGGGCAAAAATTTGGCGTCGCTTCAAAGACTTGTTTTGATCAATGACTCGACGTGGTTTCCGTTGCCCGGAAGCAGGTGCTGGCTTCGTGACGTAGAAAAACTGGGCGTCGATTTTGCTGGCGCGGCATCGCATTTTGGTGTGACAAAAGTCTATCCACAGGATTTTCGCGATCAGAACTGGACGTATCATGCGGATCACCCAAACTTCCATTACACGTCTTACGCGCTAAGCTTCTCGGAACGCATTCTTTCTGATCCGGGCTTCCTGTCCTATTGGCGTCGTTACAAACTTACGAACCAGAAAAACCGTGTCGTTCGGCGTGGAGAGATCGGGCTTTCAAAATGGGTGATCAAAAGCGGTTATTCTCATGGGGAAACGCTCAACCTTCCAAGCCTTGATGAACATCTGAAATCGCTGAGCTTAGACAGGCTCAGCCGAGTAGCAAGCAGCGTTATTATCGCTTGGCCAGAGTTTGAAGCCTTGTTCCTTTCGCTCGACTCGGACCCAATAAAGGCCAACCGAACGGAACTCGAAAAATTCATACTCTGCGCGGTTGCGACGCAAGGTGGGAGTTATGCGCTGGCTGAGCACTCAATAATTGACCGCGGATACCCTTTCTTGAAAAAATCTCCAATATGTTGGGATCGTTCCGCTTCGGACAAAACTCTGTCGATTATTTCGCGCCTTCCATCTGATAACGTGGAGCACATTTTAAGCGAAGCCAAAGGCATGCGCACTGAAGACGCTGAACGACCAGCAGGCTTGTCCCCGCGAGGGGTGCGGCTTGAAAAGGTGCCGAGCTGAGGCATTTCAACTTAGTTTGATCTCTAGAAAACATTGCGTTCACAAGGCCATTTGTGAACCTTAGTTTAAGTAACGCGTCAGTGGCTTGCGCTCATCACTGGTCCGGCGATCTATATATTCATTCCAACGTGGTTAAGAAAAATCTCGCTAACTGATCCAATTGGCCATGTTTTGGATCAGCTTACTGTCGCCTTAGATTAGCGTATGTCAGCGCCGCTCCACGGTATAGAAAAACTTCCTCCGCCGGACTGGCTCAAGCGTCGCTCGATTATCCTAGGCAGTAAAGATAAGAGAAACCCAAAAACGGAAGCTAACAGTCTGCAGCGAAACCATTCTCTTTTTCTGAACGGTAGAATTACACAGGCCCGCGTGTCATGGCCATCAGTTCAACGTAACATTAGGTTTGCATTTCGAGCTCGCATCAGAAATGTCTATGGCGTCTTTCCGGTCGTTGATCTTGCCGTGCAAGCGACAAAGAACTGAGTCGATCAAAAGCAAATCTGCAATAGCTCTTGCCCTTAATTCACGGTAGAGAACATACAGATGTTTTTGGCTCTGTGCCGCCGCCATCAGATGCCTCGGCCCAACTTCAAAAAGCTTTTCGTGTTAAGCGCTTAAAAGCTACTGGACAGCCAAGGTTACCTCGCTTAGAAAACGCGAACCTCAACGCGACTGCGTTCCGAGTGCCCGGGTAGCTCAGGGGTAGAGCAGTGGACTGAAAATCCTCGTGTCGGTGGTTCGATTCCGCCCCCGGGCACCATTTTACCTTCTCATAGATTGCCATGTTCGCTCAAAATCATTGATTTTGATGAGATTTTTTGGTTATGCTTTGAGCATGGCTGGACACGCGGTACCCCCAATTCTCATCATTCTGGGGGTACCGGTGGGGGTATCACCTCACAGATAAGTTGAGCGGCACCCCCAAATGCCTCTAACGGACCTCCAAATCAAACGCGCGAAAGCCCAGCCAAAGGCGTACAAAATGAGCGATGGAGGCGGACTTTTTCTGCTGGTCAAACCAGGCGGCGGCAAGCTCTGGCGTCAAAAATACCGACTCATGGGCAAAGAGCAGCTTTTGTCGCATGGGCAGTATCCTGACGTAACTCTGGCGCAAGCACGCACAAAGCGCGACGAAGCGCGCGCCGTTTTAGCGAAAGGCAATGATCCGGGAGTGCAAAAGAAACTGGATCAAGTCACTGCCGCCACACAAGCACGCACAACATACAAACTGATCGCAGATGAGTATCTGGAGGTGCTGGCAGATCGCGACTTAGCTCCAGCCACTATGGTTAAAAATCGCTGGCTGCTAATCAAACTAACCGAGGCGATCCATAATCGTCCTATGAGTGAGATTACCCCGGCAGAGATGCTCCAGCTGCTGAAACGTGTCGAACGAACCGGCCGCCGCGAAACTGCTAAGCGCCTTCGCAGTAGCCTCTCAGCAGTGTTTCGATACGCCATTGTGACCTTGCGCGCAGAGAATGATCCGACCTGGGCACTCAAGGATGCATTGCCACCACCCAAAACAAAGCACCGTGCCGCCATCACTGACGAGAAGAAGTTCGGCCAACGGCTGCGCGATATGGACGCTTTCAAGGGTTATCACGTCACGATCGAAGCCATGAAGTTCCAGATCCTGACCATGTCGCGCCCAATAGAAGTAAGAGGCGCACGCAAACAGGAGTTTGATCTTGAGGCGCGCGTGTGGACGGTTCCCGGTGAGCGCATGAAAATGCGCCGCGAACATCGCGTGCCGTTATCGGATCAAGCGCTGTGTGTCGTCAAAAACAATTGGCCAGAAATCGAAGATGTAGAACTTCTATTTCCGTCAATTTTGTCTAAGAGACGTTGGCTCTCGGAAAATACGTTGAATTCTGCCCTACGTCGCATGGGCTATGAAAAAAACGAAGCAACAGCGCATGGATTCCGTTCAACGGCGAGTACGATACTTAACACCCGTGGTTTTGAACCTGATGTGGTCGAGGCCGCATTAGCTCATCAGGACAGAAACGATATGCGTCGCGCTTACAACAGAGCTACATATTGGGACCGGCGCACGGAATTGATGAAGGGTTGGC
The DNA here is from genome assembly GCA_038531775.1 of Pseudomonadota bacterium. Classification (GTDB taxonomy): domain Bacteria; phylum Pseudomonadota; class Alphaproteobacteria; order Rhodobacterales; family Rhodobacteraceae; genus Roseovarius. Next base: position 13,506 of record JBCBBI010000044.1, read on the forward strand.
TGATCTGGTCGACGAATTTCGAGCATTTAAGCCTTTAGTAGAAGCTTGAAAAGCGGTGCTGGCTATTTCGACCAAACTCTCTTTTGAGTCTCGTTTGCTGGCGGACAAGCTTCCAGTCTGGCGTGCCCCCATCGGGTGGTCCGGTTTAATTGTTAGTGCATTGTCGGCCTTTGGTCCATCCGAACGATGCTTTC
>JBCBBI010000045.1:0-12053 GCA_038531775.1 Pseudomonadota bacterium
TGTTTAGTAAGCGCGTCATCATGTACAACGCAGATGAAGATCTAAGTGTGTGGCTGACTATGAGGTTTGGAAACAAACATGACGGATCTGGAGCCAGTTTAGTTAATGGAATATGGAGAAGACGAAGGCGGAACTCTTGAATACAACCGAAAAATTATTCGTGAGGGTCTGGTCTTGCACGAAAAATATGCCAGAACCGCAGAAACGCAGGAGACCGAACGCGATGCACATGAAGAAAATGAACGTGCAAAAGGGCGTGATCCAAACTTTATCCTGACACATGAAGAACATGCTTGGAACGAAAACCGAGACCGACAGGCCTCCGTTATCGCATTCCACAAAAAGCACGTTATGGAACAGCTCGATCTGGTCCCCGGCAAATCGGTATTGTTCCAAAAATACAATCTATTACTGCGTCAGGCATGTAATCCAGAATCGGTTATCGTTTATGATCCGGCCTTACGCGAGTTTGGCATGATGGAAACATGGGGACCGGCGAAGGTTAGCATCGGATACTGTCTCTTTACAGGAAAGAAGCTGCCAACCTCTTTGAGGGATCAGTGGTTTGACCGTGTAAACGCAACAATTGGCAATGAAGATTGGTCAATTGAACAAGCTAAAAAGCAAGTACCCGGCAAATATTTCAACGAACAATGGTGGATTGAGTTGGATCCATAGGAAATTGTCGATTGTCTAGTCAGTCTTAATGTCTTCGGAAAAGCGGCTTCTACACCGAAAAATTAGTTAACTTTCGCCCAAATATTTGTCGTTAGCACTTCTTAGAAAATAAACTCTGCAATTAAAAAAGTTTTGTCTGCTTTGTCGATCTTCAAAAACCAAAGTTGGCTAGCAAATCCCAGGTGAACGGTCGGACCGAATTTACATAGTCTTTAGAGACATGCTGGAATATCGTCTGCGCCGTTTCTTCGTCGGTATCAAATTTAACTCCCACGAAGGCAGGAGAATGGAAGCAAGAGGCATATTAACAAAGCTGGTCCGTGCTTTACCCTGACGGAAGCTATGAACCGGCTTGTTCGACACTTTACGTTTTGCACATGGCCACCTCGCAATATGATTGCGTGGCGCTAACTCCAGCAAAAGTTCTTTCGTTTGGAGCAGCAAAATGCCGCAATCGCACGCCTTGCCTATTGAAAACGTACAAGATTACCCCCGCCCACCGGCATTGGAGACCGTGCCGCAACGCATAACCGTTGTTCTAAACGGAAGAACTATTGTCGACACATTCAGTGCTCTTAGGGTGCTCGAAACGCACCATGCTCCCACCTACTACATACCGCCTGATGACATTGCGGGGCAGCTGACCCCGGTAGAAGGTAGCAGCTACTGTGAATGGAAGGGCACTGCTCGTTACTTCAATGCAATCGTGGATAACCATGTCGAGGAGCGTGCAGCCTGGTCTTATGCCAATCCGTCGACCCCTTTCGAACGGCTAGCAGGCTACGTCGCATTTTACGCAAACAAGATGGATTTATGCACTGTTGGTGCCCAGGTGGTTCGACCACAGCCTGGCGACTTCTACGGTGGATGGCAGACAAATAACTTGACCGGGATCGTAAAGGGCGGGCCCGGAACAAGACACTGGTGAACGATGGACAATTCGCTTTTAGCGATTTGTTTCGGAGGACCGCTTCGCAGCAACAGCCATAACCGCAGTTGATGTTTTATCAGGTTCGACAATACCTAAAGAAAGCAGACCATGCATCTACTGCTGCACTGCAAACCAGGTCCGAACTGAGCCTTGAGCCACAATTTCGGCACTCGACATGAATGTCCTTTTCGACAAAGCCTGCCCGAAAAAGCAAAGTTGGATTTGCCGAGAGTGTTCAACAGGAAGCTCTTTAAGCATATTGTTGATGTATTGCGGCTGGCCAATGCAGAGATTTAACGCGCACTCACCGGTCTAAATGTGGTTAAAAAAGTGCCTGCTGAATTTCGCTGTAGTCGTAGGTGGTGACCTCGATCAGGTTTTGGTCGGGATCAAGAAAGTAGAATGACCAGGATACCTCATGGTCCACGATGTCTGCGCGTGTCAGCATACCGCCGAATTTTGTCTTTAATTGCAGAATCTCAAGATTGTCGCAGAAATCGAGAAAGCTCTTTCCTTCGAAGCGGAATGCGACAGTATTGTCGCGCGAAGTTTCTTTGCAACCACGCGCGAATAGTGAAAGCGCCGGAAATCCATCACCGCCTTGAAGGACGAGCGGTCCCATGGGCTCTTCCGCCCAGAAGGACAATGCGTCGTGGCGCTTTAGACCCAAGACCCGTTCGTACCAATCCGCAGCAGCCTCGCGATCAAATACTTCAATATGAACGTGATCTATTCGTGAAACCTGCATTTTATTCTTTGCCTATCTTTTAAACCTCAAGCGGCGGATTGATTGTCTGGGCTAGTCTTGCCTGTTTTTAACATATGGACAATGGCGCAGACGCGGCGAATAGCTGGTAAGCGGGTTGTGACCGCAGAACCCTGGCCGACGGATAAATGGAGGCAAGCGCAAAGTTATTAGGGACTTATAAAAAAAACACGAGGGCGCGCCGTAGGCACTACGATTACGCAATATTTTGCTTTCGCGTTCGAACTAAGTGCGGAGTACTTTTCAGGCATCAGCGCTTTTTCTATTGGCGCGATTTTCGATAGTCAGTCGGCGACATACCGGTTTTACGTTTGAAAGCACGGCGAAAGGAACGATCGTCTGAGTAGGATAGTGCATTCGCAATTTGATTGATGGAAAGGTCAAAGTTTTCAAGCATCGCTTTTGCGTTCTCGAAGCGAACTTCATCGATGAGTTTTTGCAGTGTGAAACCTTCTTTCAGCGCCAGACGTTGAGCGCTGCGCAGGCTTAGATTGGCGCGTTTGGCGACGGAGCCGGCGGTGTAGTCAGATGATATGGACTGCTCTACTATTGCATCGCGCAAACGCTGCAGGCGGCTTTTGGGGTGCGACGGGTCCAGCACCTCACGGCGCCGTGCGAAATACGCATCTACATATGCAAATAACTCGGCGTTGGCGTGATTTATTTCACGCTCATATGCCCCACGATTAAGCTCGATTTCATTGACAGTTTCCGCAAGTTGCACAGGACATTGAAAAAACGCTTCGAATTCCTCTTTCGCCGCACTTGGAGGCAACCTCAAGCGCACGGAAACTGGCGCGTCATCAACGCCCAACACATCTCGGATCAACCGATTGATCAGAAAGACGCCGATGGCTGAGAGATAGCCATCGTCCTCTATATCCAAGGGATGGCGAACCGATAAGATAGGGGTATCTGGCGCTTGGCGTATGTTTATGGCGACACGATCACCAATAAGAACGTCATTTCGCGTCATATGTTCCAGTGCAGTGCCAAGCGTATCGGCAAAACGTGCACCTTCAGCCAAACCAGCATAAACCGTCATTGGGGCGCCTTGAACGAATTTCAAAGGCAAAGTGCTGTCTTTATCGGTTTTTATGATGAGCTTCCAAAGAGCCAACATTGCCCGGTCAGGAAATCGTTTATCCGGGTTCATGATTTCTAACGGCGACACCCCAGAAGCCGCAGCCATGTCATCAATGCCCAAACCACGGCTTTGCCCAAAGGCAAAGACCACCGCAAATAAGCCGCTGAACAAGCCGCTGCGCTGATTTCTGTCGCTCATGGTCCTGTTGCTTTCGCGGATTGTCCTTGTCTGTGCTCCAGCCTCAAAATAACATCTAACTATCAGATTATGAATACTTTTTTCTTCGCTTGATGCGCGAAAGGATTGAGCCAATTACTTATCGAGTGCATTTAGCGCTAATTTTCCTTGCGACTTCCGTGCTGTTTGGCTGTTCCGAGCGCGGAGAAATTGATTTTGCGAAACCCGACGCATCTGCCACCACTCACAAAATTTGGGTTTCAAACTTTCGCTCGACCGCTCCAGCAACAGCGCGAAGTGCGCCGCCTCGACCGGAGAACCTTTCATTCGAAGCAATTGGCATATCTGTGCCACCAACTCATACTCCCGGACAAATCGAATGGCCCGATGGCACGCCCGACGCGCGCACCGATTTTGTGTCAGTCAGTCAGGAGAAATTCGACACCATGCGAGAGTTTACAAATGATATTGTGAACTCAGATCAAGCCGGGCGGGGCGAGACACTAGTATACGTGCACGGCTATAACACGCGCCATGCCGAAGCGGTATATCAGGTTGCTCAATTTGTCCATGATCTGGACGTCCCAGTTCCCCCGGTTCTCTTTTCCTGGCCTTCTGCGGGTGTAACCGCAGGCTATGTTTATGATCGTGACAGCGCGCTGCTTTCGCGTGATGAGCTCGAGGCGGTTTTGGTGTCGCTGACGCGTGATGGACGGAAGGTGGTTCTGGTTGGGCACTCTTTGGGCAGCTATTTGATTATGGAAACGCTTCGGCAAATAGAGCTCAAGAACAGCCTCAATATCGCACGCGATATAGACGCAGTGGTTCTCATGGCCCCGGACATAGACGGCGAGCTTTTTCGCGATCAAGCCACGGCTCTTAATGCTCTGCCCGATCCATTCATAATCATGGTGGCCAAACAGGATCGCGCTTTGAAAATCTCATCTCTCCTCACGGGTCGCCGGCCGCGTCTCGGTGCGCAGTCAGATCGCACCATTGTGGGCGACTTGCCTATCACGATTGTTGATTTGTCCGATCTGGCTGAAGGCGCTGAATTTAATCATAAGATCGCTACGACCTCTCCCGCAGCGGTTTCTATTCTTCGTGAATTGTCAAAAGAAGTGCCACCTGGCCAAGTAAGGCTCGGACCCTTTGTCATTCTATCCCAGCTAGCGCTTTAACGTGTGGTGGCCGTAGCCAATCAAGTATCGATGCGCCTTAGTATTTCTACGACAAAAGCGGTGGACAACCCGACCAAAAACAACCCGGCCATCGCGCAGAAGGCCGCAACCATCTGTGCGTTTTCAGGCGGCACGAGGTCGCCATAGCCAAGTGTGGTAAGTGTCACTATGGAAAAATATACCGCCTGCCAAAATCCGCTCGCAACACCCATGGCGAGAAATGCTATCGCCCAAACAATCGCTTCGACCAGTAGCACAAGGCTTAAGAAAATCACATAGGTCATGACCAAGATGGTTTTGTGCAAAGCGCCTCCATCCTCCCTAATGATTTTGATACGTGCGGATACTCGTGTGAGTGAAACATTTACCGCAGTCAGGTGCATCACAAGGGTCAGAGCAAGGAGGGCTAGACCAATGCAGATTTGAAACACGGGCGACATAGCGATCCATAATCAGTTCATTCAGGAAATGTTCGGACCCGGTCAGGTCAGCAACGCAATCCTTTATCCATTAGCTACGATGGGCATCTCGGTGTCCTTGTGCCCTAAGCGAAGCAACAAATAGCACAAAGGCGGCGCCACCAGCAGTGTTAGCGGTGAAGCGATGATCAAGCCGCCAATCATCATTGTGGCCATCGGCTCAAACAAAGCTCCACCGGCGAGGGCCATCGGGATCAGGCCGAAAATTGTGGTAAGCGAGGTCAGCATAATCGGCTTGGCGCGTGCCTGTGCTGCGACGACGACAGCCTCGCGCAAGGGATGCGTTTGCATTTCGATATCGATCTGATTGATCAGGACGATGGCGTTATTGATGATAATGCCCATCAGTGACATCAATCCGAGCATCGCAAAAAATGACATTGGTTGATTGAGCAATAGCATGCCATAGGGCGCACCGATCACAATCAATGGGATAGTAAGAAACGTGGCGAGTGAACGCCGCAACGAATTGAATTGAAAAACCAAAGCTGTGAGCATCACCGCCAATGCAAAGGGCATGTTGTCAGCCATCTGCGTGTTTACGTCCGCGTTGTCCTCAAGCTCGCCCGCGATTGAAATTTCATAGTCCGGTCCAAGATCGAGCGCATCCAGAGTGGGTTGCAGGACCGCGAGCGTTTCCTGAGCGCTCTGCGCCTCGCTTTTGCCCGATATCACGATCCGCCTCACCTGATTTTCACGCCGTATTTCTGAGTATTCAAGCACGGGTCGGAACGTGGCGACCTGATCAATGGCAATAAGCTGCCCACCTGCGGAAATAACCATATTTGCGAGGTCTTCGATACTATCCCGCCCGGCGGCTTGCGCGCGCATCACAATCGGGATTTGCGCGTCACCCTCTCGAAAGGTCGAGTATTGGGTGCCCGAGAAATAGGCCTCCATCACGCTGGAGATATCTTCGGATGTGACATTGAACTCGCGTGCCTTGTCCTGGGCGATATCAACCACGATCTTAACGATCTTGTTGCCCCAGTCTGTCTCGTTTTTAACAACGGCTGGCATTTCGGCGAAGGCAGCGGAGACGGCCTCCGCTCCGTCGAGAAGCACCTCGGCATCGGGTCCGAATATCTCAACATCAACGATGCCCGACTCTGAACCTCCTTGAGGCAGGCGCGTTACGCGAAAGCGTGCCTCAGGAAACTGTTTGATGAAGGTGTTTCTCGCGCGTTTCACAGCGACCTTCGCAGCCTCGAGATCGGTTGCGTTTACGTGAAAGAAGGCTTTAGTCGGGTCTGGGTTGTTCGGATTGAGACCAAGATTGAAACGAGGGCCGCCGTCGCCCACGAAAGCCGTCGTGTTAACCACCTCGGGATTGACTGACTCGTCGGTCAACCAGTCTTGCACACGAAGGGTCATGCGTTCCGTCTCGGAAATCGCCGCGTCCTTGGGCATATCCATATAGATCAGAAAGTCGGCTCTTTCGCTGAACGGGAACATCTCAGACTTGAGATTTGCGAACTGGCTCCCACTCAAAACCACGGCACCTAAGGCAATGGCCGTCACTGGTATTCCAAATGGCAAAAGAAAGCGTACAAGCCTGGCGTAGGAGCGCGACAACAGGCCTGGGCCGCTTGTTTTCTTGCTTTGCTTGAGGAGCTTGGTGCATAGAAAAGGTAGGATATAGAGCGCAGTGAGCCAAGACCCGAGAAGCATCGAGGCCACGACAGCGCCAAGAGAAAATGCGAATTCTCCTTCTACGCCGTTCATCATCAACATCGGCAGAAATGCCGAAATCGTCGTGATAGAGGCCACGCCGAGAGGTACCACAAATTGCGAACCAGCCGATAGCGCGGCCTCCTCAGGCTCCATTCCTGCATCTATGCGATTGCCTATATCTTCGACTACGACCAATCCATTATCGACCAACAGACCAAGGGAAATTATCACAGCCGCAATCGAGACCTGTTCGATGTCCACACCAATGCCCGCCATCGCGACGAGCGCAAAGCAAATTGTGAAAGGCACGATGCAGGCGATAACTATGGCAGAGCGCAGGCCCAGGAACACCAACATCACTACAAAGACTATGCCAAAGGTTTGACCGACATTTTCAAGCGCATTGTTCACACTGTCGGTTACGACCGCTTCCTGAAACGTGGAGATATTGAGTGAAATGCCGATAGGTTGGCTATTCTCAAAATCGCGCAGCGCCTGCTCGAGACGCACACCGAGATCCTGAATATCGGTTTGCTGCGACATCTCTATAGCGGCGACAATCGCTGGTTCACCATTGAAGAAGGCAGGCGCATTCTTCGGGTCTTCATATCCTCGCCGCACCTGAACAAGATCGGACAGCCTGACGAAACCCGCCAGGCCACTTACCTTCGTCAGCACGCCACCGATTTCATTTAGGCTTTGCAAATCGCCATTCGCCTCCAGCGTAATCTTGTTGCCATCAGCGTCGATTTCGCCCGCTGGTAGAATGACATTTTGGGCCTGCAGATCGTTCAAAAGCTGATCAAGTTGCACGCCGACAGCCGCCAGTTTTCGGACATCCACCTCCAGCCACACGCGCTCTTCCTGAACGCCAGAAAAACTGACCTTTGTTATGCCCTCAACGCGAAAAAGCGCCGTGCGGAGATCCTCCGCTACGTCTTCAATTTCTGCCAAAGAGAAGCCATCGCCGGTTACAGCAACGGTTGCTATTGAGACATCGCCATAGTCAGAATTTACCGCCGGTTGTGACGTGCCATCTGGTAGCTCTGCGCTGACCTCCTGCATCTTATTGCGCAGGTCTTCCCAAGCGGCGTCGATATCAGTGCCCGAGACAGTATTGAAAAGGTCCACATAGATCAGAACCTGACCGTCTGTGATAATGGTTTCGATATCCTCAACATCGCCGATTTCACGGATCTTTCGCTCCATCGGAATGGCAATGAGTTGTTCCATGCGAGCAGGAGCCATTCCCTCAAAAGCTGCAGCAACCACAGCCGTGCGTATGGTTATCTCAGGGTTTTCGCGCTTTGGAATACCGAGATACGACATCACGCCGAGACCAATAATGAAAAGCATCATCAGTACTGTGAGGCGGTTCTTCAGAAGTCCAAAGCGCGTGAGGATATCCAACGTCTATTCCTCTCTGTCTGGGAGAAGCGAAACCTCCATGCCTTCGCGCAGGAAGGCGACACCCTTGGTGGCCACACGCTCTCCCTCCGAAAGACCGTCGATAATCAGAAACCGGTTGTCGCGGATACCCGCCATGATTACCGAACGCTGCTGCACCGTGCGGGTGTCTGGGTCGTAAACGAAAACCTCCAAGGCGAGGGGCTCGTTTGGTTTTGCATCGGCAGGTATTTCGGTACCGGGAATAACCGCCGACATGGGCAGAAGATGACCGCGCGCGCTTGGAAGAGAGAACTCTAAACCCACCTCGACGGCCATGCCCGCCTTGATGATCGGCACGCTTTCTTTCAGCTGTACAACAACTGGAAAGGATGAAACTTGACCGGCGCGTTCGCCCAACTCGCTTACGACACCCTCGAGCGATATAGTCGGATCATCTGCCAGCCGCACCGTGGCCGGTGTCCCGACAATCAGTTGATTAATTACGTCGAAACTCACAGTGAAAGACACTTCATACTCAGACTGTTGATAGATCGACAAAACCGTCTGTCCCGCGCCCACGGTGGCGAAACTGTCTACTTCAATGGAGTCAATAATCCCGTCGAAAGGGGCAAATAGTTTGCTGTCACCCAAATCTTGTTCTGCGGTTGCAAGGTTTTTTTCTGCCTGCACCAACTGCGCGCGCGCTTGCGCCACAGTGGTTGCATCCTGATCTCGCCGAACCACAGTTATGGTCCCACTTTCAAGGAGCGCCTCCGAACGAGCAAGATCGCTTTCGGCTTGCGCAAGCGACGCACGAACCTCTTCAACGGCAGCACGTCTATTCTCTATTATTGTTTCAAACTGTTCCGGCTCTAGCTCGGCCAACAATTGCCCCGAACTCACGCGCTCCCCTACATCTAGATTAACACGGCCGAGACGCCCGCCAACCTCGAAAGACAATAGGTTGACTTCGCCGGGTTCCAGGACACCCGGATAACGCCTTACGGTGACTTCCTCGGCGTCTGAGACAAGCGTCGTGATCAATCCGCGTACAGGCGGCGTTTCATCCTCGTTTTCAGATTTTTCGGGAAAACAGGCGAAGAGCAAAGAAGCGAAGGCAAATACGGCTGATGCGCGAACGGGTCTCAACGGCATTTTTTATCCCAACTTTTTGTTAACCAAAGTATCTCTGAACGAAATGCCCAGTAAGGACCGTTCCCCCATAGAGCGGACTTTAAGCGCCAAAAATCGCAGCAATGATCTCTAGCGTCTGCGGCAGCCTAAATTTTTGCGAAGATTATGCAAACTATACCAATCAGGAACGCGCAGCTTAACGCCAAAAGGCTTGATCAAAGCTTCGCTCGCAAAGGGAGCTGCACCCGGATATAACGCGTAAGATTGATTGGATTACATTCGCGAACAATCGTCGGCGGCTTTGTGGATAAGCGCCGCTTTTGACAGCAATTGTTTTGGTAACAGAAACCTACTCAAATTGCTTAAAAGATCATGATGGAATCTTGAAGGGAAGTTCCGCGAGTTGGCCGGTTATGAACGTATTGTCTTTCGTAACCTGAACGGCATCACCAGGTTGTGCCTCGACCGAGACAAGTGCATATCCGATCATCCGCTTGAGGCGGTAAGACCATGCCTTGTGGGTCATTTTACCAATGACTGAACCATTCTTAAAGATGTCGAGCCAGATTGACTGATTTTCGCTTTCCTCATTGCTGTTGAGAATTATGCCAAGCTGGTGGCGCTTTAACCCATCTGCCTTGATCTTACGCAAAGCACTAACGCCTATAACGTCGTCCCCAAGGTCCAAATCAACGAATTTCTCCATTCGCACTTCAAAAGGGTTAGTGGCGTCATCCGTATCAGTACCGTAGTTTAAAAGTCCACTTTCCGTGCGTTCTGATGGGTTAGGATAGCCAGGGCCTATACCATAAGGTTTGCCAGCTTCCTTGACGATCTGCCAAAGATGATCGCCCTTCGTACCATCCATTAGGAAAAGTTCGAAACCGCCTTGTTTCGACCAACCCGCACGAACCAGCATGATCGGTATGCCCTCAACTTCGGCTTTTCGGAACCAGAAGTATCGTAGCTCGCGAACCCAATCACCGAAGATCGAGGCAATGACATCCTCTGCTTTTGGCCCCTGTACAGCCATCGGCGACACGTCCGGCTCGCTGACCTCGACCCTAAGCCCACGTTCACCCGCCACACAACGCGCCCAGAACCAGATGTCAGAGTTACCAATTGAAAGCCAATAGCAATCATCAGCCAACTTCATAGCGATCGGATCGTTGAGCAAAGTGCCCCTATGATCGCAGATGGCGACGTATTTGCCTTGCCCGATCTTCTGGGTCGATAGATCGCGGACACAAAGAATCTGTGCTAGTTTGGCCGCGTCTGGACCTTTGAGTTGCACTTGGCGTTGTACAGCCACGTCCCACATTGAAACATCGTTGAGCAAACGCCAGTACTCGGCTTCCCGGTCACCATATCCGCGCGGGATCAGCATATTATTGTAAGTCAGCAGCGTCTCTGCGCCTTCGGCAAGAGTCGATTGATAAAACGGCGAGTTTCTAAGACGACCTGCGGAGACGATACGAGCCATGAATACCTTCCAATACTTCGTTTTTCTTTCAAAGGACGTGCGCCGATATCGACTAGTTTGCCGTGCAGGATCAAGCTGTCTTTATTAGAAATAGAATTGGCTGGCTTCCTCATGTGCCGCGAAAACAACCCTTTTATTCTGAAAGCAGGAGCGTTTTCACGTTGTCCAGACGTCGACCAACACGGTAACCGAACAAACCCTGCGAACATCCGGCGAGCGGGCCCCTCGACGCTATAGCAAGTAAGCCCTACGTTGGATGTTCCGATCGATGCTGGCTGGCTCCGCGTTTATACTCAGAAAAACGGTGGACGCACGTTGCAGACCTATGTTGTCAATCCAAAACTGGAGGTGCGACATAGCTAAATGGTCCTCAATGGCTTCCGCCACTTCTTACCCTTGCAATCATACAAAGCCATCAAAAAGTGTTTCGGAAAGGCCCGCAGAGAACTTCAGGGTGGTTATAACTGGCTGCCAGGGTCGTAACTCGGAAAAAATCCAACGCAACCCAATCCCCGGCGAACGCCCCGGATTACATGACCATCCACCCACCTACCGCGTCTGCGGCAAAGCCGATTGGCATGTCTCTTTAGGTACGATGGCAGGCGGTCCTTCAATGCATGTTGCTTGCTGGAAAAAGGAGCAGCCAAAATGAGCGCAACACGCTCCTTGGAGATGTCGGACAACCTTTCCTTTGACTTTCTCACTGCCATTGGCCAGAAACCAGACGATTTCAAATGCACGACAACCGGTGACGTTTTTTGGATTGAATACCCGTAAGAGCAAGCTTGCCAAAAAGAAGATTGGCTCTGCACCGGTGCTCAGTTTTGAGAAATATGTCGAACACGCGTGCATGAAGCGCATGCAGGTTGACCCCAGGATAGGCCGCTACGTTCCATGGAAATTTTGATGATTGACCGCCGTAAATGCGGTGCAAAAACGAATGACCGCAACACAGATGGCACTTTCTCTGAAGGCAATTCCAGCAGGCCAAAGGGTGGCCGCCGCACCGGGACATGAACGGAGATGTTGTTGGACGCCCGCCAAAGGGCATCAACCCCTACGAGCACAACAAGC
>JBCBBI010000046.1:0-11156 GCA_038531775.1 Pseudomonadota bacterium
CTACATAAGCCCAAGTGTGGAAGCGCAGAGCAAAAAACGTGGACGAACGGCATAAAGGACGGTTAACCCGGGACGGAATTCGCATTCATGGGAAGGCGGATTTTGCGGGCATGCGCACGGCTGGCGCGCTTGCGGCCAAAATCCTGGATGATGTAGCTGAGCAGGTTTATGTTGGGCAGACCACCGGCGCGATCAATGACTATATTGAAGAGCAAGTGAATTCTGCCGGCGCGACCTCTGCAACAATCGGTTATAAAGGCTATCAACACGCCAGCTGTATCAGCGTCAATCACGTGGTTTGCCACGGCATCCCGAGCGACAAAAAGCTCAAGGATGGCGATATCCTTAACATCGATGTCACGGTGATTGTCGATGGCTGGTTCGGCGATACAAGCAGGATGTATGTCGCGGGAAAGCTGAGCCGCAAGTCAGAACGCCTCATCCAGGTAACCCATGATGCTCTTATGATTGGCATCGAGGCTGTTAAACCGGGCAATACTTTCGGGGATATCGGTCACGCGATCCAGGCCTATGTTGAGGCTCAACGCATGAGCGTGGTGCGCGATTTCTGCGGTCATGGCCTTGGCCGGGTATTCCACTCACCGCCAAACGTGCTGCACTATGGCCGCGCGGGAACCGGCCCTGTTCTGGAAGAAGGCATGTTTTTCACTATCGAGCCGATGGTGAATCTTGGGCGTCCAGAGACGAAGATCCTCGCAGATGAATGGACGGCCGTTACCCGCGATAAGTCTCTCTCGGCGCAGTTCGAGCATTCTATTGGCGTGACAAGCGATGGACATGAAATATTCACCCCTTCACCAGCAGGCACGTTTCATCCGACGTACCTTTCAGACGGAAACTGAACTGCTCTGACATTTGAGTTCAGAGCTCAGCCGATTTTCTGATCTGGGATAACTGAGCGGTATCAAATGGCGCTATCGCCGTCCGCTTGATCCTCGCTTTTCAACGTCTCTCGAAGCCAAGCAAGCACCGCCTGCACTTCCGGATGAGCGATGATACGTCGAGGCGTGATGGTACGAAGTTTGCGCTTGAGATCAGGCGGACCGCTATTCAAACGCGTCAAGGACGCGTCGGCATCTCCCAAAAGCTCCGGCATCAAGCCTTTGTAAAAGCCGGTTCGAACTGCCGCGCGGATCAATTGCGCATCATTTGCCAGAAGATCAACCTGATCCTTTGAAACGCCAAAGTTTTCCAGCCAAGCCATCGTGCGCATCCGCACCGGACCGCCCGTGACCGTCGCCCAACGCATCATCTCTGAGTCTTTGTCGCGACGATGGTAAACCGAAAACGGAAACTGCGCGATTTCTGCTTCGACCTCGTTGCGTTTGGCCATTACGTCAAATCGAAGCGATAGCGCCGGTGACACATCATCAACAATGGTGTCCACGACATCGCCAACAAAAAACAGCTGTATTTTGGGAAACGTCGACTGAAAGGCAGGAACGCTAGGCATCAACACATTGTCGATGAGCCACGCTGCGGTGTGGATGCGCACGGTACCTTCTGGCTCTGCCGAAGTTGCTGCCGCCGCAATTGAGACATTTCGCACGTGTTTCTCAATCTCTTCTGCAGTAGGCAAAATGCGTTTGCAGATATCTGTCGGCTCCGCTCCATCACGGGTACGTTTGAACAGCGGTTGGCTCAAATCCCGTTCCAGAGATTTGATGCGGCGACCGACAGTTGTATGGGTCACTTTCAAAAGATGCGCAGCGCCAAGAAAAGAGCCAGAGCGCGCGACGGCGAGTACGTATTTTAGATCATCCCATTCCATGCGGCGAAGTAACCATAAAACGACTTTGATGTGCAATCGCGCACTTTAAGTTTGCAGACTCGTTCATTGCGTTGGTTTGGGAATTACGAATTATGGCTTCTGGAAGGTGTAACAAGTGACGCAGTACGCGCGATGTCTCAATACTCAGGAGCAACCCATTAAGTCTTCCAGACCAACCTGGAGGCATCCGCGCGCGTCAAACATGGGGAATATGGGATAATGTTTGGGAACATTGGTTTTTCAAGCGGATCAGCGCGGCGGCATATTGAAGCGAAAAATCTTACATCGAAGTCGAAAACCTTTAACAAACTTCGATACAGACTCTTTGCTATAGTGGCGATGTCGTCGGCGCTGCCAGCGCAGGCCACCACGTTTAATGTCAATCTTACCGGCAAGGTCTCAGAATTCGTTACCTCTTCCTCTGGCTTCGCGGAAGCCGCTCCTTTCGCGATCGGCGACGCTTTCAGCATTTCGGCTGTATTCGACGCCACACCAAGCGGGGCTCAGTTCTCTGCCACGACACGATATGCGAATACATTGATCTCGTTGAGCGGGGTAATAGGAAGTTATACGTTTGAAAAAGACACAACCACAAGCGCGCAGAACGATTCACGCGTGCGTGGTATGGATTATATTTCATTCACCGGTGATCTTTTCCAATCCATTCATGACGTTAGCGGAGCTATTATTGGTAAGTGGTCACCGGACACATTTTCATATGTGGTTTTCAATTCGACCGGTGAGTTGCTGGAAGATGATTCCTACGGACCCAACCTTTACGATCCTGACTTGCTCTCAGGTTTATCGAATGTATTTGATGGCAGTGGCGATTTCGATAGCGCCGCAATGAACCTCTTTTTCCAGTCATCGGAACCCGGCGTCGGCGGGGCGAGGGTCGTCGCAGATCTGTTGGTGCATCCACCGACTACGATCTCGCCTGTGCCACTGCCCGCCGGGGGCTGGCTTTTGTTGGGGGCGGTCGGGCTTTTGTTGCGTAGAGGCGCTCGAATTTAGGCGAACCTGTCTTTCGAGTTTCGCGGCGGCCTCTGCATTGGCCGCCGTTCTTACGTCCGAGCTTAAATGCCTTTGCCGCCTAAATTCGCGGCCATGGCAATCCAAGGACCGGTACGATCCCGATCCGCATGGCTAGCAGGTGAAAAATGCGTGAGCTTAAGCGGTTTAATCCCTACGAAATGGAAAATCTGTCCCTTTAGCTGGCGAAACAACGCACGTTTGTACAGCAGACCAAAGAGGAAATTCGGCGTATCAGAGGTTACAAACGCCCGTGCGGTTCGTCCGCCCAGCATCGGCGTTGGCATACCCATCTTAAGCTTACGAGTGTCAAAGGCCCAACCGGGAAGGAATGTCCGGTCGATAAGGCCTTTTAGCTTTGCTGGCAGACCACCCCACCACATCGGTGCGGCCAACACTACATGCTCCGACCACTCGATATCTGCCTGGAATGCTTCCAACGCAGGCTCCAACGGCTTATTCTCATTGTATCCGGAAAACCCGTAATCGGCGTCAAATTCAAATTCGTGCAAATGCTTGATCCGCACATCGTGACCAGCCGCCACGGCCGCCTCTGCATAAGCTTCAGATACGGCCTTGGATAAAGAGCTCTCCGCCGGATGGCCGTTCAATATAAAAATACGTTTCGCAGACATGTTTGATTCCTTTCGTTTAAAATTTGACCATGGTCATATTATTGAAATTGACCATGGTCAATATAAAATTTGACCATGGTCGGAAAATGATTATTTTGCCCTTATGAAAACTCCTATCCAGAAACGTGCCATCGCGACCCGAGCAAAGCTGATTGATGCAGCCAATAAAGCGATTGCAGCGAAGGGTTATGGTGCCCTTCGGGTTGAAGACGTGGTGCAAAGAGCAGGCGTCGCAAAGGGGACTTTCTTTGCCCATTTTCGGGACAAAGACGCGTTGATGGATATAATTATCGGAAACGAGATTGATCGCTTTCTTGACCAGTTGGACGCAACGCCACCTCCAGGTAGCGTTGAGGCGCTGATCGACCGGCTTACGCCACTTACGCAATTTATGACGCATGAGCGCTATGTGTTTGATGTTATCCTACGCCATTCCGGTGCTGCTGCATCCGAAGAGGTTGGCCCAATTGCCAAGACGTTTGAGCGCTACATTATGGTTCTGGCACCCTGGCTTGCTACAGCGTCATTTCGGAAAGACGTTGACCCATGGCTTTTGGCGGAAGGCGTGCAGGCCTTGGGTATTCAATGCATGGCCCTGCATTTCTGCGCCATTCACAAAGAAGAGCCAATGAGAGAGCGAATGAACCGGTATTTTTCTGCGTGGCTTTGTCCATCGACCTGCACAAAAGAAAAGACCCGCCATTAGCGGGCCCTTTCCGTAGCTGCTGGATTAAACTGTCAACTTTTGCGACGACGCCGTGCGCGCAAAGCCCCCATGACAGCGATCCCAAGCGGCAACAACGCAGCAGACGCAGGCACTGGGACCGGTTCCAACAAGATATTAATATCGCCGTGATGGTACTCACACTCTAACTCACAATTGGACTCGGTAAAGCCAATCCATGTTGAGAGACCAAGAAGACCGGCATTCTTGTCATTAGCACCAAGACCAAACTGAGCCTTAAGATCGTTGCCATTGACCTGACCACGCAGAGATATATCAAAGCTGCTCAAACCACTCAGCGACGTCAATGTGCTGGCGGAATTCGGATCAAGATCGTAAAACGTCCAAAGGTTGGTGTCTTCTCCAAACGGGTTTTTATAGGCATTTGGATCAGCTGTCTCGACAAGATGAAGCGCAAGATCGTAAATTTGCCCGCCTGCATTTACAACTTGCCCCGTGAGGGTCGCGTTCATCCCGTTTACGACAAAGCTACCAACGCCAGAGGGCGAGTTTTCAAAGAGAAAATGGTTGGACTGGCTTCCGGATGCGCCTGATGGGCTGCTTTGAAACCAAACGCTGTGTTCGGGATGGCTCGGGTTACCTTCTGTGTGGCTCGTTGCCACGTAGGTTACCGTTGAAGAAAAAGCCGAGGTGGCGCTTACAACGCCAAGCGTTACGGCGGCCAAAAGCGTTTTGCGCATAATACAACTCCCACTCGCTACAAAACTGTTACTCCGTTTGGATGTCACGTTCGGTTCCGCAAGGAAAGCCTTTTTGTCAAACTTGGTTAAAATTTTACCTGCATTGGGACAAATTTTGAGGTTTTTATCCTCAAAATTGTATCAGATTTCCAAATCTCAGTCTTTAGTATCCGGTTTGGAAACCGCAGATTTTTCGGCAGTATCGCAATGAGATAAGCGCACGGGACCTTTTGCAACCCTAAGATCGACAGGTACACCTTTTTGAGTCGCAACCAATGGTAAAGTGGCTGCTACGTTTCGCACCTTTTCCATCAGTGGCCGCCAATCTTCGGATAGTCGCCGCGCCGCCTCAGATGGACAGAACGTCTTATCCGGCCCTCTTGCTTTCGCGAGCGCCAAAAGGACGTCCGCGATCTGCCCATCCGTAGGTGTCGCACTCAATGCTTAGTTGCCTTGATCCAACGCATCGTCACACCGCTTGCATAAACCGGGCCTTTTATGCTGTCCAACGTCGGGTGATATCTTCCAGCAACGAAGACACTTCTCACCATTTGCATGAGCGAAAACCACACCAATGCTGTCGAGCTCTGGCATTTGGAAAGCGTCATCAGGTATCGCGGCGCCCCGCAGCGAGATAGCCGAAGTTATGCATACATCCTCAAATTCAACTGAATGAAGAATTTCCAACAATTCTGCGTTTTCGACATAAACAACCGGGGCAGCCTCAAGTGAAGCACCAATGACTTTTTCGGTTCGCTGTACCTCGAGGGCGGCAGTGACCACACGACGTGCCGTGCGTACTTGCGCCCATTTCGCCGCTAGCGCCTCGTCGAGCCAGCTTTCAGGCGTATCTGGAATGTCTTGTAAATGCACGGAGCTGTCTTCTGCGAGAAAGCGGGAAAGCCAAACCTCTTCCATCGTAAAGACCAATACCGGCGCAAGCCATGTGGTAAGTCTGTGGAACAGAATATCCATTACCGTACGCGCCGACCGCCGACGTAGGGTGTCGCCGTCGCAGTAGAGCACATCTTTTCGGATATCGAAGTAAAACGCCGAAAGCTCGACAGTGCAGAAATTGAAAAGCGCCTGAAACACGCCCTGAAAGTCGTAGCTCGCGTAACCCTCTCGGACTTTTTCATCCAACTCTGCCAAGCGATGCAGCACCCAGCGCTCAAGCTCGGGCATTTCGGCCGCTTCCACACGATCAGCCTCGGAAAAATGGCTAAGCGCGCCCAGCATAAAACGCATGGTGTTTCGCAAACGACGATAACTATCGGCCACGTTTTTGAGGATTTCGGGACCGATGCGTAGGTCGGCCGTGTAATCAGATTGGGCCACCCAGAGCCGAAGGATATCAGCCCCATATTGCTTGACGACCTCATCAGGCGCAACGGTGTTGCCCACAGATTTGGACATCTTGTTGCCCTTCTCATCGAGGGTAAAGCCGTGTGTCAGAACCCCGTGATAGGGCGCACGTCCAATGGTGCCGCAGGCCTGCAACATAGAGGAATGGAACCAACCGCGGTGCTGGTCAGTGCCCTCAAGGTATAGATCAGCGAGACCATCTTCGGAGCCGTCTTCGCGGTCACGCAGGACAAATGCATGCGTAGAGCCGGAATCAAACCAGACGTCGAGAATATCGTCGACTTTCTCCCAATCTTCAGGATTGTAGTCATTGCCTAGGAACCGCTCCTTGGCGCCGTCTTTATACCAGGCATCGGCACCCTCTGCCTCAAAAGCTTCAAGAATTCTCTCATTCACCGCTTCATCACGCAGCAGGAAGCCTTCATCGGTCGGTAAGGCGCCCTTCTTGACGAAACATGTGAGCGGCACGCCCCAGGCGCGCTGACGCGACAGAACCCAATCAGGCCGCGCCTCGATCATTGAATAAAGCCGGTTACGTCCGGTTTGCGGCGTCCATTGCACCAGCTCGTCGATGGATTTAAGCGCACGCTCTCGGATGGTGCTGCCATAGCTGTCCTTGCCATCGCCCACCGCTTTATCGACCGACGCAAACCATTGCGGACGGTTTAGACGAATGACGGGGGCTTTGGACCGCCAGGAATGCGCGTCCGAGATCGTGATGCGCTTGCGGGCCAGCAAGCTTCCAAGTTCGACCAGCTTGTCGATCACTGCCTTGTTAGCACCACCGGGTTTGCCATTTGGCCTGATGATCTGTTCACCACCAAAGAACGGCAGATCGGCACGGAATGCGCCGTCATCGGTGATGTTATAGGTCATCTCCAGCCCGTGCTTGATGCCGATTTGAAAGTCGTCGTCTCCATGGGAGGGCGCAGTATGAACAAAGCCTGTACCGGCATCATCAGTGACGTGATCACCGGGGTAGAGCGGGACGTCGTAGTCCCATTCGCCGGCGGCTCCTTCAGAACCGTTCAGAGGATGCGCGCAGCGTAGGTGAGAAAGTCGCTCCGCGCTCACATTCTCCACACGCAGCCACTGCCCATCCTCAAGCCGCATCGCGCTGAATGCTTCTTCCGCCAACCTGTCGGCGAGAAGATAAAGGTCACCTTTGGTGGCCCAGCACTCATCAGGCGTTTCTATGACTTCGTATAGCCCATAAGAGATAGCCGGGCCGAAACAGATCGCCCGGTTTTGCGGCAGCGTCCAAGGGGTAGTTGTCCAGATGACAACCGAAACGTTCCCGTTCCAGTCGGTCTCTGGGCTAGAATTTACAGGAAACGGCACCCAAACTGCATCGGTCTGCCGCTCGTGATATTCAACCTCAGCCTCGGCCAGCGCGGTTTTCTCAACCGGTGACCACATCACCGGCTTCGAGCCCTGATAAAGCGTGCCATTCATCAGGAAGGTCTGGAATTCCTCAGCGATAATACGCTCGGAGCGGTAATCCATTGTCAGGTAGGGCTTCGACCACTTGCCGGTTACGCCCAATCGCTTGAATTCATCGCGCTGCACGTCGATCCAGCCTTCGGCGAACTTGCGGCATTCCTGACGGAAATCGACGATATCAACCTCGTCCTTGTTGCGACCCTTCGCACGGTATTGCTCTTCGATCTTCCACTCGATGGGCAGCCCGTGACAATCCCAGCCGGGGATGTAGCGCGCGTCGCGCCCCATCATCTGTTGGCTGCGCACCACCATATCCTTGAGGATCTTGTTGAGCGCGTGCCCGATATGCAGGTGCCCGTTGGCGTAGGGAGGACCATCATGCAGCGTAAAGGGCGTGCGATTGCCCTCGGCCTCCGCCTTCTCGCGCAGCTTGGTGTAGATACGCATTTTGCCCCAACGCTCCAGCCATTCCGGCTCGCGCTTTGGCAGGCCCGCGCGCATCGGAAAATCCGTTTTTGGCAGGTTCAGCGTGTCTTTGTAGTCGGGGGTTTCAGTCGTCATTTCGGCGCACATCGGATGCGTCCTTCATCATATATGTCTTGGAAAACTCAGGGGGCGGCGCGGCTGCTCATACGCCTTGTCCCGGCTGCTCGTCTTGCTCAGAGCGCCGGGCCAGTAATTCGAATTATGATCAAAACTACTCGGACCATGCACGCGTTATACGCAGCGGGCCCATATGGGGCAAGATCATAAGCACTATACTATTTCCAGGGCGCGATTTCACCGGAAGTTAAAGGGGCAGAATGACACCGGCCGAAAAGTAAGAAATGTGAACAGCATGCCCGCATCCTAACGTGACAGGCGCGCTGTGTCAGAATACTCTTGGCAAACTGGCAAACATGAGCACTCATCTCAATGTTCTTTATTCTTCCGCCGATAGTGAACTTGTTATTTTTATTCGCACCAATCATTTGGTTTAGGATAGACGACTTCGCCAAATTTAAATCAAGCGAAGAAGAGGAATATGTAGCGTTGCGTACGAAACACCATTCCTATTGGTTATATCGTAGTAGAGCCCCTAGAAACCCGACTTTTAAGGTATATGGATTTCAAGCACTATGGGCGGCAGTTTCGTTGATACCATTTTGGGGAACGGCATGATCCGAAGGAAACTGAAAACACTGATCCGTCTATGAAAATCGCAGCTTTCGCACTCGCCGCTTTACTTTTACCCAACGCCACAAAAGCTCTGGGAGCCCCGTGGAGCACGATGACATGCGCGCAGCTTGAAGGCGACACGCGCCAAGCGGTGAGAGATGCGGGCGGCGATGGCGTAACCAGTTCTGAAGCCTTCCGTCCCGAAAGCCCGCTTGGCATGTTCATTCGCGATGCGTTGAGCGATCTCGATGATCTTTCCTTTGACCGCGTCACTGGGCCGTTTGGTCAGATATTTGTAGCACTTTGCTTTATGCCTGAAGATGCCGAAGGGGGTATCTCGGTGCAGGATGCCTTTGATCAAACCTTGCAGCGTCTGATGCTCGATCAAAGCAAGCCGCGATGGGGCCTTATCCCCCTGCCCGACATCGATATGTCGCGAGATAGCTGCCAGACCTTCATTGAACGCTTCGTAGCCTGGCAAGAGCCGCGCAAGTCTCTTCCGATCAACGATGTCTATGGCATTCAGCTGGGCCGCTTTGCCGAACGCTATGACGTCTCCGACCCCGCCGTGGCGGCGGAATTTCAGGCGCTTCCGCTTGCTATCGCCATTAACGCCCAGGATACCAAGGACGAGCCCTGTTTCGACGTAATGGAGCGTCTGCTAGCCGAAAAAGGTGTTTTGCCGCAGTAACCAAAAACGAATAGCGATTGCCTGATTAAGAAAGGGCTTTTTATCATGCCGGGCTTATGAATGGGTGTGCCGATGAGAATTTTTACCAACCTCGCAAGCGCTGCTTTCTGCCTCAGCCTTCACGCAACTGGCTATGCTCATGCAGACGACCCATATGACGGCACGCGCGCCTGCAGCGATGTGCGCGCGGAGACTGAGGGATTTCTGCAGGAAAAACGCGCGTCAGGTCAGCCAACAGACGGCCCGGACAATCCGATCATTAAGATCATTGGCGAGGCAACGCGTGCGCTCAATGATCTTCCCCGTGCCCGCATTCAAACGCCGCTTATGTCGGGTTTCGCCGGGCCTTGCATGGCGCCAGAGCAATTTGATCTGCCGCCCGAGACCACCGTAGATCAGGCAATCGACTATGTGCTGACCGCTTATGGGCTTGATCGTGGCCTGCCAGAATGGGGCCTTGCGCCTTTGCCAGAGGTCGATTTCGCGACGCAAAGTTGTTTTGAGATCGCTCTTGTCACCGCTGAGCTGCCACCAGACCAGGTCGGCAACCCGATGAATGACATCTTCCGCGCCATCACCGATCTTTTCTGGGCGCGCTATGATCTTTCCGGACCTGACGGGCGAGAGCGACAGGCCAACGCCAATAACATGATGCTGTTTGAAGATGATGCTATGGCGACAGAGCCATGCGAGGGTCTGATGGAGCGTTTGGCGGAAGCGCAAGGACTGCAGAGGGTTTCAGACAATTAAGGCGCTGCATTTGGCTTTGATGGGTACCCGAATGGCAGGTGAAGCAGGCGCGGCAAATTGCAACGTCACGGCCGATCTCAGTTGCAATTCGCAAACGGCAATATCAAAATCGCGCTATGAAAAACCCGCAACCCCCAAGGTTTGAGATTACACGTGCTGAAATCGGACGCGTTGTCGAAGAATTTTATGCCTCGGTCCGGGCGCATGGGATGCTTGGCCCGGTTTTTGAAGTACATGTCAAAGACTGGCCCGCGCACGAGGCTCAAGAAACCGGGTTTTGGGCGGGAATGATCCTGCATGAGCCCGGCAGCAAACCCAACCTAATGATGGCACATGTCGAGGCAGGCAATGTGCGGCCAGGGATGTTTTCAGCTTGGTTAAAGCTCTTTGACGACACGCTTTCACAGGAGTTGCGCCCGGAACAGGCCGAGGCGTGGTCTTTTTTGGCGCACAACATTGGCAAATCTCTGCGCGCGGGCGTGGTTGACAAAGAAACGCTGCCCGGTGGCGTGCCGAAACTGTTTTAGCTCTTGGTGAAGACGCCGGTTAAGGCGCGTTGTACAAGCTTTGTCACCGAAGATGGTTTGGCGGAAATAAATGGCAACGGCCTGCACACCTGCATGGTTGCAATACCGACCCGCGCCGTAAGTGCCCCGTTAACCAAGCCCTCGCCAAAGCGTCTAGAAAGCTTTGACAAGACACCTCCCCCGGCAATTGAGCCAAGCATATCATCACCAATGGCCACGGCACCGGTGGCCACCAAATGCGCAATGACGGCTCGGGCAAGACGCCATGTGCCAAAAGCGCCAGAGCGCGCGCCATAAATCTCGGCGATACGGCGGATCATACGCATATTGGCCAAAAG
>JBCBBI010000047.1:0-10846 GCA_038531775.1 Pseudomonadota bacterium
TTGATGATCAGGATTACGTCGATATGCCCGACGCCTTGCAGTTTGCCTTGAACGCGGACGATGCAGCCTCAGCGCGAACTTCAAAAATGGATGAAATAGGTTGTGTGGCTTTCACAATAGCCGCAACTCTAGCGGCAGAAACGACCTGGCGCTTTGTGCCGCGCGGTCGCCATTGATCGCAATTTTGACGGATGCTTGCGCGGCGAAGCATTTGTGTGAGCTTAACAAGATGGATTGTACAGGGTCGATGAATGACTGCCTCTGCGATATCGATGTTACCAGGTTTGCTCTTTCATTCAGATCTTGATTTTCCTCATGGGCAGCCGCCAAAAGGGCAAAACACATCTTGCTTTAAAGACCAATTTGCCTTGTTGGATTGTAATGCTTTACCTGTTGGATGTAAAAATTTTTACCTTCCGTTTAGGATCCATTTTCATCATCCCAACCGTCGCTTCGCCTCGTCTCGAATACCTCGAAGAATTGCCGTGTCGACGTTACACCGAGCTAGGGTAAGAAGCGAGACGACGGCGCCTAGAAATGCTGCCGATGCATCGGGGTCCCTCACGCCGTCTTCCTCCATCGCGTTTTCGATGTACATTTGCATCTGTCTGATGCGACTCTGTATTGCTTCGCGGTTCTCGTCTGTGTGCCGGTCGATCTCTGACGCGGAAGCGATCACAAAACATCCTCGTTTCGCAGGGTCTGTCGTCACCCGATTATGAAGCAGGTCGATGTAGTGGCGCAGTCTGTCCCGCCCTCTTCCCTCGACATCCATCGCGCCAAGGAAGGCTTCGTCGTAAGCGTCGAGTGCCGCTGCAAAAAGCGCAGATTTCTGCCCGAACCCGGCATGTAGACTCCCTGAGCGTACACCGGTTGCAGCAACAAGGTCGCTTAAAGATGTTCCCTCATAACCCTTCTGCCAAAACACATCGCGCATCTGCGCGCCGAGAACAGCCGGATCGTACACTTTCGGTCGTGCCATAAATTGGTCCTTGTTTTTGGTCGTTTGACCATTTAAAGAATTTTTGGTCAATCAACCAAAAAGGATATGCCATGCGCATCGTTCGCTTTCTGACCTTTTCTATCTTATTCTCTGCACCGGCACTCGCAGGCCCCAATGAAATTGAAGCGGTCGCAGGCCTTGAAGCCAGCTTTTATCAAGCGTTCCTTGACCGGAGTGGCAACGAAATGGCTACGATCTTTGCGGATGACTTTGTTTATCAGCACGGTTCCGGCACGACATTTGATAAAACTGCGTTTATCAAGCTGGTGGAAAGCGAAGCCATCATCGTCACTCGTGCCGACACACCTGACCTGACATTCCGGGATTTTGGAGATGTGATTGTTACCTATGGGACCGGACGTGTTGATGGCACCGTGGGACCTGATCCTTTTGCCACAAACCTGCGTTTTGTGAACGTCTGGCACAACGCTGGTGGTTCTTGGCAACTCGTCCATCGGAATTCTGAGTTGCTGCCACTTGAGTGATAGGCGCACCCTTGTCAAACCACTCGGGCCAAATATGCCTGATCAAAGATCAAGCAGATGGCTAAAGCGGACCTATGGCGCAATGGGATCAAGTTCAGCTTCACCCCGCATTACGGTCAAAAAACCAGGTTAAGCGATGCGGTCGCTGCCAATGTCGCTTCAGAGCCTGTATTTATTGAAGCTCTGGCTTACACAAATGTCTGCCTCAAATAGGGGTAGTGTTACTTCAAAGCCGCTAGGTTGGCGGCGTATCTACTTTCAGCCGAGACAGAGAAAAAGCGAATTACTTAGAGGTCTGCCAACTTACAGGAAAACCTTCCAAACGCCTCAGCCACTGCTTGCATCACGACATTGATTCTTGGCACGTTGCGCAGTTCTTCGTGAGTTACGACCCAAGCTTCCACTGGCGGAGCATCCGCCAACCTTTTGAGGCCAGCCAAGTCTGAACGCGCTTCAACGAACGCAACCGGGAGCCGGGCCAAACCGGCCCCAGTGTCGACAAACGTTGCTTGGGTGATCATGCTGTCCACGCGGGCGACAACCCGACCGTTGGGATCAATGGTGTTGATAAAGGCGTCGTTGGCAACCAGGCCACGGGGGAAATTCCACGACAGCCAAGAAGAACCATCTTTGGTTAACCGTTTGGGTTCCGTCCCGTATACTGCTGTCTGGATCGCTGCCAAACGCCGTCCCACCAGCCCTTCCGTCGGCGACCCGCCCAATCGAATGGCAACGTCAGTCTCACGCTTATCGATACTCAAGTAGGTGTTTCCGGGCCGCATATCGAGTTGCAAACCTGGATGCACGCTGAGCAACGAAGCAAACTCGGGGGCGAGAAGCTCAAACATGAAATCCGTCGCTGACACTTTTACCATGCCGAAAACTTCATCTGTTGCCTCGTCGGCGGAGAGAGTTTGATTTACGGCTTCTTCAACCATCCGTGCGGTCTCAACCAATTCGTCAGCAATGGGGGCTAGAACGACACCACCCTTCACGCGCTCGATAAGCTTTACGCCAAGAGATTTCTCAATGCGCCTAAGGCGACGAGGCAGCGTCGTCGGGTCCAAGCGTAACCGTTCTGCGGCTTGGTTCACATAACCCGTCTCGGCCAACGCCAAAACGAGCTTCAAGTCGTCCCAATTCAGTTTGTCACTCGGTCTCATAACTTTGGCGTAGCACAGTTGATCCTGCATCGGTGCAGCTTAACCTGCAATATCCTGCATTTTTTTGTGCATGAGAAGCCTTCATCTTGGCTCCACACGCCAACGGAAAGGAAATTTCATGCCCACAATTCGTGTTACTGTCCCAAAGTCCGCCTGGTCGGTTGAGGCCAAGGCCGACATTGCCGCCAAGCTGACTGACAGCCTCACGGAGGTCGCCCGAAAAGACGGCAAGGGCGACATCAAACCCTATATCAACGTGCACATCGAAGAGACCGCCGAGGGTGGTTATGCGATGGGCGGGAATGTGGTGGGCTGACCAATGAGGATCAACCGTCGCATCACAATCAACGCCCCCGTGTCTGACGTGTGGGACATCCTTGGCCCGAACTATGCAGATGCCGGAAAATGGAACAGCGCGGTCTATGTCTCCGGCGCGAGCCAAGGTACGCAAAAGGCTGCGTCCGCGCCTGCCCCGGGGCGCGTTTGCCAGACAAGCCTTGGACCGTTCACTGAAAGCATCGAAGACTATGATGAGGCTTCCCGCCGCATTCGCTATTCGGCCACGGGCGACGCAGTGCCGGGATTTGTCAAGAACCTGGCAGGGCATTGGGCGCTCAAACCGGTCAACGGGAACCAGACCCAAGTCGACATGACGCTTTCCGCCGACATTGGGTTTCCGTTCAACCTGCTCATGGGGCCAATGATGAAGATGCAGTTCAACGGCGCTGTCAAATCGACACTCGGTGATCTCAAGCACTACGCCGAAACCGGCAAACCGCACCCCCGCAAACTCAAAGCTGATGCCAGCAAGAAAGGCATCGCCGCCCGTCAGGCTAGCGCTTGACCAAACGCTTAAAAGGAGAACTCCAATGATCCGCACACTCACGAAATCCCTAGCTATTGCGGCGGTGACCGCCGCGCTGGCTTTCGCTGCCTCAGCACAGCAATTGCCCAACATCGTGCCAGAGCAATCGGCAGTGTTCGGCTCTGAGCCGCGTTTCACCAGCACCGATGCTATCACGAACTATGCTTACGCGCCCGGCTATATGGGCGGCTTTATCAACTCGCCGCTTCAGGGCGTCCAGGTGCTTCACTTTGATGAAAGCCCCGAGGAAGTCTGGGATTGGGTGCACAGCGGAAACGCGAATTGGTCGCTTCAAATCGAAGAACTGTCCTGGGATCACTCTGCATCAGAGACACCTGGTCAGCTTGGCATGGGCTCGGTACGTCGTTGCGATTTTGTGGGCGGCGCTGGCACAGCCTATGAACGGGTCTATGCGGTCGAAGAGAACCGCATGATTGCTTACGATCTTGATCCAGAGCGCAGTACTGCGCCTCTTCCGATCCGCGACTTCTTCGTTGTTTGGACATTGGAAGACAAAGGTGACGCAGGCACGCTCGTGGTGACGCGCATCTTCTTCCACGAAGCCCAAGACATGGGCGGTAACGCGGCTGCTGCTGTCGGCCAAGCCTTGGCAGTGGACTTCAAGAACTTCGCCAACGTCTACGGCGGCACATACGTCGAGATGTAAAGGGCCAACGAACCCGGTGATTCAGTTAAACTGCCGGGTTCACTTCATTTGGTGGACGCAATGTCATTTCGAATTGTCGCAGTTTGCATGATGGCCTGGTTCTTGGCGACACAAACAAACGCGCAGTTTGCTACTGTAGACCAAGAAGAGAGCAGCCTGAGCTTTGAAGTAAGGTCAGGTGATCGCGTCATCATCGGCGTCTTTGGCCTTTGGTCAACGGATATCGAGTTCGATAAAGACAATCTGGAAGCCGCTTCTTTCAAGGTAATCGCTGAAATCAGCAGCATCAGCCTCTCGGATGAAATCGCTCAAGCTATGGTGGCCACGACGGCCTGGCTCGCACCAAACGAGTTTCCTCTTGCTACGTTCGAAAGCGAAACTGTGACGGCGTTTGAAGAGAATTCATATCGTGTCGATGGATCTCTTGTCCTGCGCGGCCACACCGCACCAGTTGAACTCCTCATCATCATAGAAGACCTGTCCAAAACGGCGGTTGCTGCGGTCATGGGTCAGATTGATCGCACCGACTTCGCAATCAGATCAGGCTTTGGCCCTGAGATCGTCGGTCGCCTGGTTACGGTCAACGCAACTGTGGTGTTTTCGCAATGATCTTCGGGACAAAAACGACACCGGTCCGGCTTTCTGGTCGATGCTTATGCGGCTGCATTACATTCACCATCCCAGTCCCGCGAAAGTTCGACGTTTGCCATTGTGACGATTGCCGCCGTTGGCACGGCACATCACCCGTCGGGATTGATGGGACCGATGTTGAGCTATTGTCTGGAGCAGATCAACTGAGATGGTATCAAGGGCCAACTGGCGCAGAGCGCGGTTTCTGCGAACGCTGTGGTTCTGGCCTTTTCTATCGCTACTACCCCGGTTCAAACCGGTGGTCGGCCTATATTGGGGCGCTTGTCGATATCCCGCCGGACATCCCGCTCGGCGGACAACACTTCTCGAATGAGAAGCCTAGCAATTACGCGATTTGTGCCGTGAAAAAGTTCCTTTGAATTAGGGATGGAATGCCAATTCAGCTTTCCACTTATATTTGTGGGCCACACTGGCGGTGACTCGCCACTGATGTGATCCCTGAACGGAACTTACCAATCAACGCAGACTCCGATTGGAGCAGGTCAAGGGCACTCTACTTATTTATGCACAAATCTATACGCGGATCTTAGACATGCTAATTTTTACATAAGATAGATTTTGCATTTAATATATTAAAGCGGGAGCGCGCTACCTTGAAGTGCGAACCCTATTAGAAAACAATAAGTTATCTCATAGGAGAATATCGCATGAGAGCCGTTTACACTTAACATTCGCTACAAGAACGCCGTAAGATCGAGAGCTGGTGACACGCTAAGGTGCCTGTCCTCAAGCGCCAAAAATAAACGACCTTCTGCGAGATCAAACGCAATTTCTGGACGGATGATGCGTTTCCGAAGAAGCACGTATGCGACTTCGGCCATGCGCCTCAATTACAGACGGATAATCGCAGATCCGTGCAGCGCAGGCTGACAGCGCTATTGAAGAACCAAACAAGCGCGTCAAACCGATCGTGGGTAAGATCGGAGGCGGTGCGCGACCTGCCCCACATTGCACGCCGTTCAATCTCCTTCGACTGGGCACAGAGTTCGTCAGCTGGCCTCACCTTCAGGCCGGGATCGGGACGCAGACGTGGTTCTGTGACCCGTCATCTCCCTGTCAGAAAGGCACTGTAGAAAATACCAACCGGCGCGTCCGAAGATGGCTCCCACGGAAGCGGGACATCAAGTCAATCTTAGATCATGAATTGAAAATGATCTGCGATTGCCTCTGAAAACACAAAAGGCTGAAATACCTTTTTTGTTTCTGGCAGTAACAACTGATTTGCTAGCACTTGCTTCCCTAGAGCATTCATTGGCGCAGCCACAGCGAATTCGCGGCTAGCCCCGCATTGCAATCTTATAAATCTTAAGTCACGCCTACTAAAATTTGTATGACAGACCAAGGGCGAGGTTTACTGTGGTGCTTTCTTCCACAATAGGGCTGTCGCTCGCTCCATCCGGCAGAAAATCGGCTCTGATGCTGCCAAGGAGAGTCAGGTTTCGGCTGACTGGACGTGCGGCTCCGACGCTTAAGTACGGAATAACCACATCGTCCGCTTCAAAGGCAGGCCGGCCAGCAATAGCCTCGGCGGTGCGGACACCCCATGTGTAGTTTGCAAGATCAGAGCTTTGCCATTTGACACCGGCCTCAATGCTCAGGCCCGTGCGTTGAAGCAACGTCGCGTAGCCCAGCTCAAGCTGAATTTCTTGCCCATCATGTTCTCCAGAAACCTCTTGCCGAAAAGTTGCCTCCATATTGAAGCCCTGTCCTAGATCATAATCCAAGCCAAGAAAAACATCGGCTGTGATCTTGCGATCAATCCCGGCAAGCTCAGCCGCGTCAGGATCTTCCAGACCGGTGAAGCGTGGCGAGACGCCAAGGGAAAATGTGAGTGGGTCGCTTTGATATAGATCGTAACTCACACCTTGGACCCCGATTGAAAACGGCCCCTTGCGATAGGCAAGCAAAGGCAAAACACCGAAGTCGGAGTCTTCACCAACGTACGGGCTGACGCCCCAGGTTACGATCACACCAGCGCTGAAGCCGTCTTGGTTTGGTGCGCTTTGGGCATGGGCGCTTAGAGAGAGAAAAGCCTGAAGAGCAAAAAAGTGAACTAGGAATTTCATGCGGCTGTTCCTTTCAAGTGGCCTTCTGCTGACGGCACTGTTTGCGAAATGTCGGAGACGATACAACCATGACTCAGCGTCAAGACACGGCTAGCCATGTTGATCACACTTTGGTCATGGGTCACGATGACAGAGGTTGTGCCGCGCTCGCGGCCGAGGCGCTGTAGGACTTCGATCACACGGCGACTGCTTTCAGCATCCAGCGCTGCTGTGGGCTCGTCGGCAAAAACAAGCTCGGGACTCGCTATAAGGGCACGGGCGATGGCAACGCGTTGTTTTTGACCCCCGGATAGGTTGCGTGGCTTATAAGTCGCACGGTCATCAAGTCCCAGAACCTTTAGAAGATGCAGCACCGGATCATGCCAATTGCGCATTGCCTCACGACCATGAAGTTCAAGCCCCATCCGCACGTTTTGCATGGCCGTCAGAGCATCATGCAAGTTATGCGCTTGGAAGATAAATCCCAAACGTCGACGCACCTCGATGCGGGCTGCGTCATCGATGTCAGAAAGGTCATAGCCAAGAACATGTGCCTTTCCACCTTGCATGGCACGTAGACACGCAAGGATGGTAAGCAGCGTGGTCTTGCCGGATCCCGATGCACCTTTCAGTACAACAACCTCACCCGGCTCGATCCGAAGGTTTATGTCGAAAAGGACCTGAGCGCGCGCATCGCCTTTGCCAAAGGCGTAGTTTAACCCATCGGATTCTATAGCCTGACCCATCAATATAGCTCTGCTGGTTGTGCAGAAGAGAGCCGCCGCGCCGCCATGAGGCCCGACAGGCCACAGGCCAAAAGCGTGCCAAAAAGAACAAAGGCGAGACGATCACGATCCATCACCATAGGCAGCCCTGTCGCGCCCGAGATCATGCCATAGAGCATGTTGGCCAACAGGGCGCCGGGTACAAACCCTGCAAGACCCAAGATCGCGGCTTGTTCGAGGATAACGCCCGAAAAGAACCGGTTGCGATAGCCCACGGCCTTAAGCGTCGCGTATTCCTTGATGTGGTCGGTCACTTCCGTAGAGAGGACCTGATAGACAATCACAGAGCCCACAAAGACACCCATCAACGCGCCAAAGCCAAAGATGATACCAATCGGGGCTTCAACGGTTTGCACGCGCACCTCATCTTCGATGGCCGCTTCCAAAGTTCGGGTCAGTGTTTCTTTGGGGTCGAACTGCTGAGCGATTTGAGCGGCAACAGTGGTCACATCCGCGCCCTCTTCTATGCGCACAAAAACATGCGCTGGGGTGGCATTGCTTTGTTCAGGGAAAATCTGAAAGAAGGTTCGGAGTGAAACGAAGATGTAGCCATCCGCGTCAAATCCCGCTCCGATTTCAAAGCTGCCGATAAGTCCCGTGGCGATCCCGTTGAGATCGAGCAATTTGGGATGGCCCACGCCGATATTGTGCAAAAACTCCGCAGGGATACTACGCGATGCTCGGTCGATCACACCTGTGCGTGTGATCTCGAGAACAGGTGCGAAGGCCGCGATCTCGGGTGACCAGAAATCCGCCATGGTGGTTGGGTCCACGCCGAAGACGCGAAAGCTGGCGTCGCGGCCATTGGGAACTTCATGGCGTGCTGTTCCAATAAAAATAGGTGAGGCGCTGTCTACGTTGGGGACCGACAGCGCCTCATAGACCCGTTGACGCGGGATTGCAGTTCCGTCCGTGAGTGTGCGTGCGTCAGGGCCTGAGAGAATGATGTCTGCGCGCATCGACTGATACGGGAGTGTCACAGAACCCGAAAGCGCGCCTATAAAACCAAGTTGAAAGAGTACCAGCGTAACGGCAAAGCCTACGCCGATAACAGCCGACACAAAGCGGCCCTTGCGATTGACAAGCTGCAGCCAACCCAAAGGGATGCGGCCAAAAATGCGCTCAAGCAACCAAATCATGGCATGACCTCAATCGTGGCGATGACATTCAAATTGATGAGCCGCGCAGCGATTGAAGTGGAGAGCGGATCAAGCGTTGCCGTGACCTCAAAAACGCGGGCATTGTTGGCGGCGACCGGATCGGTGCCGATAATGCCCTGATCAAGCACCTCAAGTCCAATTGCTGTCACTTCCCCTTGCAGAGGCTTCACCAACGCCGCACCTTTAACGGTCACGGGATCGCCCAGCTTGATGCGGTGAATCCTATTTTGATGAATCTCCATGCGGACAACCATTGCGCTGAGGTCAGCGAGCCGAACAACGCCGTTACTTCCGGGGCGTTCGCCCGGGCGCACAACCGTTTCGATGACAGTGCCGTTGATGGGTGAGCGCAAGCTGGTTTCTTCAAGATCAAGCTGTGCACTTTCGCGATTGAGTTTGGCTAGTTTATGCGCTTGCACCGCAGCGAGGTAATCCGGGTGCAGGCTTAAATCCTCTGGCAGCCGAGCCAATTGTGCCATCGCCTGCTCAAGTTCAGCAGCAGCAATATCAAATTCCGTACGCGCCTCTTCTAGCGCTGCAACGCTCACAATGGTTCCTTTGTGAAGACGTTCTTGGCGCGACAAGACACGCGACGCCTCTGCACGACGAGCGTTAGCGACCAATAGCGAGGCATTTGCATCAATCCGCGTCTGCGTGAGGGTGTTAAGCACGCGTTGAATTTCGATCTCCTGTGCCACGATCTCAGCCTCGGCAAGGCGAAGCGCAGCTCTCATTTGAGGTTGTGTTCCGAGCGTTGTGATTAAGTCGTCTTCGCGAACATCCGCGCCTGCCTCAACCATCAAATCCCGCACTGGTGCATCCAAGGCGGATCGTGGAATGGCCAACTCCACAACACCACCTGCAGGCTCCAACCGGCCCAAAGCCGCAACCTGTGTTTCCAAATCTGGCAAGACACTGGGCGCGGGTTGCGAACCTGCGTCGTCTGGCTGAGCTGCCGCCACGTGACCCGCGCCCAACACAGGCATAAGGTGCGGCGTGAACAACGCCGTTCCAACGGCAATCAAAAGGATCGCACTGACAACTTTCCACCACTTGGTAGTTTTCCCAATCGTCCTTGGGGGGATCTGGAAATCGCCACCTCCTTGGGAAGACCGTCGTCTTTCATCTTTGCCACTAATCCCTTATTGAGAGTGCGCTCAATAAAATTCTTATTGAGAGCAATGTCAATAAGGAACCTGACAGATGCCCAAATGCGCTCCAAAATTCAGCCGTCGCAAAGATGCGCGTCCTGGAGAATTGGTTGAGGCCGCCCGGCATGAGTTCATCGAACATGGCTATGGCGATGCAAAGCTTGCACGGATTGCAAAGCGTGCGGGCGTGTCAAACGGCACGCTATATCACTATTTCAACGACAAAGCAGAGCTCTTTGGAGCCGTATTTCGGGCTGCTTTTGTTGACCCAATGACAGAAGGCGCGCAGCCTGTGCCGCAAGAGGCACCAAGTGACCCGCTCTTATTTGCACTCAACCGCTTGTTTGAAGACGACAAAATCGCGTTGTTGTCGATCTTGCTTTTTGAAGCACAGCGGTATCCCGATCCGGTTGGTTCCACTGCGAATTTTGTCCTTAAAACTGTTGAGGAGGCGCTGGTCGTTTATCT
Source organism: Pseudomonadota bacterium (assembly GCA_038531775.1). Classification (GTDB taxonomy): domain Bacteria; phylum Pseudomonadota; class Alphaproteobacteria; order Rhodobacterales; family Rhodobacteraceae; genus Roseovarius. The sequence continues at coordinate 10,444 of JBCBBI010000047.1, forward strand.
CCGATCGGCAGATTTACCGCCCTACAATATCCCTAAATTTCCGCTTACTCTCATTAGTCAAAGTCTAGGCCTCGCTATAATGGAAAGGGCGCGCGGAGAGGCGGATTGGGCAAACATTTCGCGCTCTGCGATACGTGAACAGCTTACCAAACTAAAAGAATAAAACCTTCAGCGCTTTTGCGATGAACCCAAGTTGATAGTGTAAACTGCTTTGAACCGAAAGTTTTTGAAGACGCTGAAACTTTAAATTCGCAAGCCAATTGCGGCGGTTTCTTTTCTAATTATCGCAGGAATGTCTGAGATACCCAATAACGCACCGATATCCAAATGGAATAGCCCCCTGAAAGTGGTCCACCAACTGGGATAGTTTTGTCCCGTAATTGGAGGATCAGCGATGGCTGGA
>JBCBBI010000048.1:0-10398 GCA_038531775.1 Pseudomonadota bacterium
CGGGGCCCGATGCATTTACACTCTAGTCCGCTGTCGCATCAGGCCCCGGACAATTAGCTTTGCCGAGTATTACACAAAATATGCCTTGCCAGTGCTTCAGCGTTGGCCGCTCGCTATCCGCACCGAGATAGCTAAATGGTGGCTTTAGTCTCGTGTTTATGGCCTCGGCGAAAACGACCTTTTTTGACTGTTACGGATATCATGAAGCTGCCCTTGGAGCAGTCGAAGCGAAAGAGCGCCTTACTCGACGGCCTGTGAATTCGACAAACTCCAGTTTTCGTGATCGCGGAGAATAGCGGTTTCGAAGGGCTGCACAGCAGTATCGCATGTGTCTGCTGGATATCTCCTTTGGGCCATCTTGGGATGTTCAGCTTTATGCTCGCATGCACTTTTTTCTGAATATCCAAAAATGGCAGAAACCGAAAAGTGCTTAGTCAGCGAGTGCAGAACACTGCAGCCCCAAGTCTATAACGCGCATAGGACGCCGTTTGTCACAGTACACTCTTGGTTTCGGTGGATCGACTCTGCTGATCGCGAAACCGTTCTAAAAAGAACTCGCTGAACCGTCGCGTTGCGGCAGAACGGTAGGGTGTCGGCGGGAAGACTGCGGAAATTGTTCCAGAGGGCAATGCAAACTCCGGGAGGATCGCAACAAGTTCGCCAGCGCGCAATGCATCGGCAACGATAAAGTCTGGCATATTTGCTATGCCACCTCCGGCCTTGACCACGGACAGCACCGCCTGTGTTGTATCTCCGCTGACAGATGGCTGAAAAGTGATGTCCCGGGTCCGGCCACGCTTGTCCGTGAAAGTCAGTCGGGATGGCGTCTTCAATGCCCTGTTTTCGATGAAGGGGAGGCGCGCAAGATCATCAAGCGTCTTTGGCATGCCGAATGTCTCAAAAATGGACGGGGCTGCGACCACGGCCTGAGAAAAACCCGTCAGTTTCCGCGCGGTGTTCGACGAGTCCTCCAACCAGCCTACCCGAAATGCGATATCAAACCGCGCCTCTACCGGATCGAACCGTGTGTCGCTCAGCGTCAGGTCAATTGTGAGCGACGGGTAAAGCAAACTGAACTCTGCAATCGCAGGTGCGACGTATTCAACGCCGAACTCAAGCGGGGCCGTAACACGCAGCTCGCCTGAGGGCTCATCTCTGCCTTTCCGAACCAAGTGAAACGCGTCCTTGGCTTGTGCGACAGCGGCGCGCGCAGCCTCATAGAAAGTCTCGCCCGTCTCCGTCAAATTGAAATGCCGCGAGTTTCGGAGAACGAGTGTCGATCCCAGGTCATCCTCCAAGAGTTGGAGCTGTTTGCTCACAACCGCTTTGGACACCCGCAAACGCGCCGCGGCTGCCGTGATCGTGCCTTCCTCTGCAATCGCAACGAAGTAGGCCAGCCTATTGAGGTTCTCAGACATCTTCCCTGTCCCCGTTTGCAAAACACACTAACACGGGGAATTCCTATTGTCAGCTTTTAGTTGATCTTGATTTTATGATGTTTGTCTTTTGATGACGATCTCCGGACCCTAAATTCTCTTCAATAGACAAACTTAGAAAGGCCGCCCCAATGTCCCGCCGCTTCACATACATCTATGATACGTATTGCGGTTGGTGCCGCGGAGCGCATCCCGTGATCGCTGCGCTGATCGAGAGTGGCGCTGACGTGGAGATGCTCCATGTACATCTCTTCCAAGGTGCGAACGCTCATCGGATGGCCGATGGTTTCGGCAAGGTGGCGCTCGCCCATGACATGCGTGTTGCTGGGCTGACCGGGCAGGACTTTGATCAACGCTACATCGATGACGTGCTCGGGTCGCCTACGGAAGTTCTGGACTCGACCTTCACAGCCTGGGCCGCCGCCCTTGTGCACAACCAAGGTGCCCGCGCAGAGATTAAGCTTGCGCGAGACCTGCAAAATCAACGTTACCTTGACGGTGTATCCGCGCAAGACCGCGAGGCCGTTGAAGCTGCTATGACGGGGTTGGGCATTTCAGCTTCACTAGAAAATGGAGCCCAAGCCGCTGCTCAAACCGCAGCAAGGGCCAGACAAATACTGGAAAGTCTGAACCTTGGCGGCGTGCCCCAACTGATCGTTGAGGAAAACGGCCAACACGAAGTTCTTTCCATCGCTGATTTCTACCAATCCCCCAAAGCTGTGACCGCTTTGGCCAGCTGAACCCCTGACTCGCACCGGAGAAAATATCATGAAGAAGATCATGGACCTGTACGCCTCGTTTCGGCGTCTGAACACGCCGACCCAAATCTGGATGATGCTTGTGCTCGCGCCAGCGAACTTCCTGACGCTTGCGCTCGTAGATGGCCCGCTCGGATATGTTGTGCCGCTTCTCTCGATGCTCGGCTTCCTCCCAAACTTTGGCATCGCCTGCGTGCAGAACGGGTTTTCTGGCGCGATGGCCTTGCCGCATCTCCTCTTCTGGACGCCCCAGATTGCGATCCTCGGCAACTACCTGATCCAGACCCCTGCGAATGTGAGCTTCGCCTACATCGCCTATGCAATCGTCTTTGTCGTTAACACGATCTCTTTGCTGTTCGACATCCGCGAGACCACGAAATGGTTCGCTGGCCAGAAAAGCGTCGCCTGATTCTTTCCCTTCCCAACCACCCCAAAAATGGAGAACACCCCGATGACCCGACTGACACGACACACCGTTGAAACCGCACCAGAAGGCGCAAAAGACTTTTTGGCTCAGACTGAGAAAGCCTTTGGATTTACACCCGGCCTCTATCAAGTCATGGCGAGCGCGCCCCAATTGCTCCAAACATACGGCGCCATCCATCAGGCCTTTCAAAAAACCAGCTTCAACGCGAAAGAGCAAACCGTTGTCTGGCGGACCATCAATGTTGAGCATGAATGCACGTACTGCGTCCCAGCCCACACCGCGCTGGCCGGCATGATGAATGTGGACGCGGCCCTGAATGAGGCCCTGCGCAATGAGGTACCGTTGAAGGACGCCAAATTGGAAGCTTTGCGCACTTTCACGCTGGTGGTTGTCCGCAATCGCGGCCATGTCACCCAAGCTGACTTGGACGCGTTCTATGCTGCCGGATATGGTGAGCAGCAGGTTCTTGAGGTCATCCTCGGTGTCGCGCAAAAGGTTCTGAGCAACTACACCAACCACATCGCTCAGACACCAGTGGATCCTGCCTTCACACAATTTGCGTGGACACGCAACAGCTCAGAGGCTGCGTGAACAACGGTTGCGGCGGGCGTGGTATGAACCTATGTCCGCCGCATCTTGGATTGGATTTCCCAAATCTCGCTAGACGTAACTGACGCGATTCCATGCGTTCGTTCTAGCTTCATGCAACGAACTCATCCGTCACTCGACGACTACTTTGTCCAGCAAGCCGTAGATCCAAACGTCTCTAAGTTTTGCACTCGCAGCAAACGACCGCAATGCGAGCTGCGACAGGAGTATCTTGAAGGTAGGTCCAAGGTCAGCTATGTGCCCGTACCTGAAGTTTTATTGTTAATCTCGCATCAAACTTCGCAGGGAGTCCCACTTGTCCTGTTGGTCAAGCTTCGAAGGCAAACGCACCGGTGTTATCGAGAACGGAGTATGTGATTTTGGTTCTTTTTAAGAGGTATCGCGCGTCTGGCATGTCCGTCTTCAGCACAAAACATAAGTCGCGCCAGAACATATAAGCCACCCAACTTGCCAGCCAACGTTCATACTGGTTTCGCTTTATCTCCACCCTGCTTTGGAATGCAAAGGCCAAGGTTTGATCCTTGTTCCACGTATCGGAAATTCTGCGTACGCCATCCCAGGTGAAGGCTGTGGCTGGAGTTGTCAATCCGCATTCAAATGCGATCAAGCTGTTAGGGTTTTCGAGGTAGATGCGAGTGAGACCTGCTTTTGTGCGGGCTCAAGGTTTCTGATCCACCGATGACCATAGGACAGGCGCATCACGATAATCGTGGAGGTGTCGATCTGACTTCCGATGGATTGAATGATATGTCCGACATCAATGGTGTTCGCTGAAAGGTTTGAAATGAGAGTGGTAATGAATTGGCCGAGGTCCAATAAAGCGTCTTCGATCCTTTGATTAACACTTTACGAGCAGTTCATGTGAATGCCCGGTGAAAGCTGCAGGTGCTACTGTCCAGCCATCCACCAGTCATGCATTTCACGGAACATTTTCGTAAGAGCCATTGCTCTTTTCGTTGCGGAATACTCAACTCTCGGCGGTACTTCCGGATAGACCTTTCTCGACACCAACCCGTCCGCCTCCAGCGCACGCAGCTGGCCTGTGAGCATCGTTTGGGTAATCCCGTCAATGGACCTTTTGAGTTCGCTGAACCGCTTAGTACCATGGAAGATCAGGATTTGCAGAATGATGAGCTTCCATTTTCCACCAATCAATTTTGCAATATCCGGCATTGGGCAAAGCTCAATATTTACAGGGGGTTGCGATGAATTTTTGCCCTGGTATTTGTCCGGTGTCATATCGAGATATCTCCAATAGTACTCTTTTTGATACTACGTCAGAAAATTCTGCCTTCTTGTAAGAAAATACCACGTCAGTATCTTTGCGACAAGAAAGTATGAAGCCCTGGGAATATGATATCCGGCGGCGTCGCACGCAATTTTGGAGGATAAAAATGAAGCCTGAGAATGTCGTCACCCGGGAAGAATGGCTGGTGGCACGCCAGGCACTATTGGTGCGGGAGAAAGCGCACACCCGACAAAAGGATGAACTCACCCGGGCACGACAGGCGCTGCCATGGGTCAACGTGGAAAAAGACTACGTGTTTGAAACCTCCAAGGGTCAAAAGACGTTGGTGGAGCTCTTTGAGGGTCGGTCTCAGCTCATCACTTACCATTTCATGTTCGGACCGAACTGGACGAGCCCTTGCAAAAGCTGTTCGTTCTGGGCTGACAGCTACCACGGTCTTGGTCCACATCTCGCTGCGCAGGATATCACGTTGATTGCGGTGTCATCTGCGCCTTTAGAGCGTTTGCTGCCATTCAAGGAACGCATGGGCTGGGATTTCGAGTGGGTGTCCTCACACGGCAGCACCTTCAACTTCGACTACGACGTTGGGTTCGGTCCAGATCGTCCGCAAGATCTTCCAAAATCCTACAATTTCGGGATCATGCAAGATCCGCATCTGGACGAGATGCATGGCACCTCTGTCTTTGCGAAAGGCGATGAGGGCGACGTTTACCACACCTATTCTATGTACGGACGCGGGCTTGATGCGACAAACGCGGCCTATGCCTATATCGACCTGACACCAAAGGCGCGCGATGGTGAGCCATCGAGTTGGAACCCAATGGGTTGGCTTGAGTACCGTGACGCCTATTGATCCTATCGACCATGGGTCGCGCCGGGCCAAGCTGTGCTATCAGATGTCTGACCACGCCCGCTCCGATGATGCGGCTCCTTTTCGTGGGCGGCGTGATGAACCTGGTCTAGATCGTTGGCCTGACGGTTTGGGCAATCACGCAGAAGCTTTGGCCAAGGTCAAAATGGCACTCTGCCACAAGCGCATTGATTTGCGGTCTAATGTTCATTTCAATCTGGAGCTCATGACATGCTGAGACAGTCGGTTTTTGCGGCGGCTGGTTATACACTGATCGTCTTCCCTTTAGCGCCGATTTGGCATGTCGGCCTTTTCGAAGAGGCTTATCACGCGTTCGGCTACTTTGAGGGAGAGCCGAATATCCCATTGGGTTTGGTCACGATCGTGCTGCAGGGTATTCTTCTGTCGATTATGTACCCGATCTTTGCCGGCAGTAAGCCGAGCTTTTCGCAGGCAGTGCGTTTCTGTGTTCTGGTGGGCGCGTTCTTATGGACATCGCATGTCTTGGCACTGGTGGCGAAACAAAATGTATCCGATGCGATGTGGTTTGTGGTTATGGAAAGCTTGTATCTGGGCCTTCAATTCGGCGCATTTGCCATTGTTTTGGGTTTTATATTTCGCGGCGCTGATTGAGGCGCGAGGTGGCTCAACCGGTTCGATAGACTTGATGGACCACACCGTTTTCAAGCGCTTCGCAGTGATGAAGGCGCAAGCTGCGCGGGGTTTTGGTCAGTTCAAAAAGCTTCTTCCCAGATCCCAAAACCACCGGAAAGACCCATAATCGGTACTCGTCAATCAACCCAGCCGCATGCAGCGTCTGGATCAGTTGCTGCGATCCGTGCACCTGCAAAAGGAGGCCATTGGCCAATTTCAGCGCCGAAACTTTTTGCACCACATCGCCGGAAACAGCTTGTGAGTTCTGCCAGTGCAACGCACCGGCAGATGCCGTCACAACATGCTTACGCGCTTTGTTGAGCCTGTCGCCGATGTCCGATTTCGGTGCGCTAGGCCAGTGTCCGGCAAAGATATCATAGGTCTTTCGGCCAAACAGAATGTCGTAAGGTTCTGACATCGCTGTGCGCATGACATGGGGCATTGTTCCGGCCCAATGAGGCGTGGCCCAACCGCCCTGAGCAAAGCCATCTGACGGGTCTTCTCCTGGCGCACTGGGGGACTGCATGACCCCGTCGCTAGACACAAAGGTCAGGGTCGCAAGCTGCCGCATCTCATCCGCCCGCGTTGCTCAGGTTCGCGATCAAGACCCCCATCTTGTCAAAGGCCTGGTTCCAGCCGCCTGCACCGGCAGTGCCTTCTTCGACACCAACATGGATCATAACCATACGCGTTTGGCCGCCCTCTGAGCTGAGTTCCACGATGACCTCTGTCACGTCGGGAAAGTCGTCCGGCATTCCCATTTTCTGTGGCGGAATGATTGTTCCGTGCTCGTCACACATGCTTTCAGTATAGACCAGACGCTTGGGTGCGATGACCTCCTTGTAGACGCCGGTGAACCACATGGACATCAAGCGCTCAGGGCTTTGCATCGCCATGCAGACCTTGCGCGTCCCACCAACTTGGACATCCATTTCCGCGGTGGGAACAGACATGCCGTTGGGTCCATACCATTGCTTGAACAGCTCGGGGTCGGTCCACAACTGCCAGACCGTTTCTATTGGGTCGTCAAAAATGCGTTCGATCCGTACCCATGCTCGTTCGTCATTCATGGTCTCTCCCTTTCATGTCTTTGAGTAATTGGCTCATCGCGTCAAAGCGGTTTTCCCATATGTGCCGATATTGATCGGTCCAATGAGCAATCGCCTTGAGCGGTTCGGTATCGAGCGTGCAGGGTCGGTATTGGGCTTCTCGACCGCGCTCGATTAGCCCTGCGTCTTCAAGAACGCGGATATGCTTCGATACAGCAGGCAATGTCATGTCGAATGGCTCGGCAATCTCGTTGACGGTCGCCTGCCCGCTTGCCAGACGCGCAAGGATGGCGCGGCGGGTCGGGTTGGCCAGCGCGGCAAAGGCCGCGTCGAGTCGATCGCTTTCATTCATGAGGTGTTATTATACTAGTTAGTTAATTAAACAAGTAGTTTAATACATCTGTACTTTTGTTTGCTGTCCAGACGTCAAAGCATAAAGTTCGACCCAACACCGAAGGTCGGTTCAAAGTACAGGGTACCTCAAAAGTGGCGGCGATATCCTTTTTGCGAACGCTAAGAGGTTTGGTCCATGCCTAACCTTTGCTCAGGATGTGATGCGCGGGTTAGATGCGTTGAGCAAAGCTGAGCGCGACATGGGCCATTGCCGCCGATATCGCCACCATTACAAGAGATGCTGCTCAGGCGGGTGTTGCGGAAGAGATGCTCCAAATGATGCAACCTGACCTAGTGTTCTGACGGCTGGAGCGAAACCAAGGGTGGCGGGGGTACTTTTGCAGCCAGAGCAATGGCCCGGGTATACTTATGCAATTACTGGACATGGGTCATCCGAGATGACCTGAGGGATTTGCTTGGCGCTTTCACACAAGTTGAATGCCAAGCACCGCGACATGGCTCACGTCATCGCTCAGTGCTTAAGGTTTGCGGGGGCTTAAGGGCAGGTCCTGCTGCGTAAAAATTCGCTTTGCACTTGATGGGCGACAAACTCAAACGGTCACGTCTCGACCGTCAATGCTCCATGACCATAACGGCCTGGCTGGCGACTGCGGCCGTTCGGTGCTTGAAGGCCTCAACATATGCGGGGTCTGTGTAAAGGGACGTAAACGCCGCTAGGTTGGGATACTTGCCGATGGCGATTAAATCCCAATCTTGTTCTGACCCCAACAGGCTGCCAGCAAAGGGGGCAACTGCCAGAAACTCACCGCCGGCTCTACGCATTGACGGCATGCTGACATCGGCATACCGCTGAAATGCTTCACTGCCTGATGCCTCGGGCATTGAGGGATCTTCATAGTCTGCCATCTGACGCAACTTGAAAAAGTTGATGAGGATAAAGCTGCTATCTGGGTCTCTTTCAAAAACCCGTCGCCATTGTTCCGGCGTTGGAGCGGCGCCTTCAGAGCCATCCCCATAGGCGTCCAGCAAGATTTGCACTGTATCGTTGACGTTCATTCTCGCCTCCATTTTAATGACGCGTGTCAATAAACAGGATTAATTACACGTGTCAACAAACATTCGCGGCGACAAGACCCGAGCCGAGCTGCTTGATGCGGCGTGGGATCTGATTTCAGTACAGGGGGCAGATGTATCAGTCTCGAAGATCGCCAAGGCAGTCGGGATCAGTCGGCAGACGGTGTATCTGCATTTCGGGACGAGAGGCGGGTTGCTGGTTGCTTTGGTCCGGCGCGCGGACCAGAGATTCGAGATCAAGCAAAAGTTCGATGCGGCGTTGCGGCTCCGGAGCCCAAGCGAACGGGTGACTATGACTTTAGGGGCATGGCTTGAATTCGTTCCCAAAATCTATCCGGTTGCAAAAGATCTCATACGGCTGCGCGAAACCGACCCCGAAGCTGCGGCCGCCTGGGCCGATCGCATGGAGGAGCTTCGCGAGTGGCTGCTCGAATTGATGCTTAGCGTCCAGCACGATGGTGCTTTGAAGGATGGCTGGTCCGCGAAAAAAGCGAGTCAGTTTTTCTGGGCGCAAACAAGCGTGCAAGTCTGGGGATTACTCAAACATGATTGCGGGTGGAAAGAAGACGCCATTGCCGAGCATCTTGAGGTAATGCTCATTCAGAGCATTTTGCAGGCGGACTAAGGGATTTTGAGTGAAAGGAGAACGTCGTCTCATCCGAAACCTCACCCTGAAATCAATCCCGATTTGCAATCGCGCAAGCACTGGTTTACGCAACAGGTGCAATTTGCCCGAAGTTTTGCGTGTCCAGAGACCGGCAGTAAGCTCATTTATTCGAGTGCGGCCCTTGAAGCGAATGGCCTCTATCGCTCCTCAAGGGATGTAATAACCTCATACGCAGATGATGCGTCGTCAAGATGTTTCACCGCCGCTTTTCGTTCTTCTGTTGAATACTCCGCTGCGATGCGTTCGATTTCTTTCGCGACCCCGGAATAGATCGGCCCAAGAGTTTCGAAGAGGTAAGGCGTCGGATGAACGATGATCCCGCGCCTGTCGTCCGGATCACGTTCGCGCTTCGCGAGGTCTGCTTTTTCCAAGCGGTCTAACAAGGTCGTGACAGATCCAGTGGTCAAACCCAACTCGGCTGCGATCTTGCTTGGCTTAACCGGTGCTTCTGCAAGCATGTTAAGACACCGCAGATCGTTCCTGCTGACCCCAACGGTATTGGCGGCCTTCGTGTCGAGGCGGTCAATGCTTGCATATAATCGACGGCAAGCCGCGACGAGGTCTTGCGGCGTCGCTTCTTCCAGAGATGGCATCGGCATCATCCATTTAGCTTGACAATCAAGTTACTTGATATAGATAATCGTATAAATGGATTCTGAATGCAAGAACTGCGGAGAGTGAAATGGAAATCATACTTTACGTTGTGCTGGGGCTGATCGCTCTTGTTGCTTTTTTATCGGTCATTGCGCCCGCTACGGTGGAGTACACCGAAGAGATCATGGTCGATGCGCCTGTTAAGAACGTCTACGACGATATACGCCTGCAAGAGCATCTGATGCGTTGGTCGGCCTGGCCTAAAGAGACCAAATCAACGTGTACCGTTGAAGGCGCGGATGGCGAGACGGGCACAAAGACGGTGTTCTTCACCAAAGGCAAACGCGTTGGACATCAGGAGGTTGTACATCTAAAAGAGAGCGAAGAAGTTGTGCTCACGCTTGTTGGCCCCGGACCTCCGCATAAACCGAAACTGACGTTTGAACTTCGTTCCGAAGGCGAAGGGCGCACGCGCGTGATGGCTCATTTTGTCAATCAATTGCCACGCCCGTTTAACGCGATCTGGAAATTCGCAGGTCTCTCGAAATGGACGCGCGAGATGCACCGAAAAGACCTCGCCGGTCTCAAGGCGTTCTCAGAGCCGCCGCACCGGGACATGAACGGAGATGTTGTTGGACGCCCGCCAAAGGGCATCAACCCCTACGAGCACAACAAGC
>JBCBBI010000049.1:0-10126 GCA_038531775.1 Pseudomonadota bacterium
GCAACGTCTGTCAGGCTTTTGGCGCCCATAGTTTTCTGCGCGTGCTCTGTGACTTCGCCATAGAATTCCTGGCCGAAACCATAAAGCGTCTGGCCTAGAACGCTGAGACCAGCATAATAGGCTTTACCAAAATCGACAGCAGCGCCTGCTGTCAGGCCGGCTGTGCCGCGTACATTTTCGATGCCATCCGTCATTGTCTCGCGAACTTTGGTTGCGCGCTCTGTTACGTTTGAGCGGATGGTGTCGATAGCTGATGTTGCTTCTGCTTTTGCTTCGGCGGCGGCTTTCTTTTTGTTAGTGGCCATTGGAGTATCTCCTCGGTTTGTGTCTGTATCACCTGCCGGAGGTCGTTCTCAGCAGTTGACGTAGATATAGGTTACGTAACGCTGCAATGCAACATTATTTGCTGCACTGCAGCAGAACCCTGGAATTCTTATAAACCTCTGAAACTAAAATACTTTTTTTGGAATAGGCTTTCGCACCCAAAGATGACGTTGCGTCATCCAACGTAAACTTGAGACGCGCGCAACCAATCGAAACGTTTTTTTGACGCCCATAATCAGGCTCTGCAGAAATGCCGTTACGTTACTAGAATTGATGCCGTAGCGTAAAATTGCTCAAAGGCGTTTGATTCCATAAGGTCCACGCCATTGACGCATGCGAGGATTAGGGGAGGAGCATGACAAATTCTGAACGGCCTTGGACGGCTTTTTACGGACCAAATGTGCGCGCAGAGATAGAAGCGCCCACGTATCGCAACTTGCCTGATCTGATCCGTGGCGTTGCAGAGACCTATGGCAAAGCAACGGCATTTACCTGCTGTCTGCCGAACGGCATGAATGGGTCTTTGAGTTTTGCGCAAACCGACGAGATGTCTGATGCGTTTGCGGTTTACCTGCGTGAAGTCGCAGGTTTGAAAGCGGGTGACAGGGTGGCCGTGCAATTGCCCAACTGTCTTGGTTTTCCTGTCGTAGCTTTCGGCATCTTAAAGGCGGGCTGCGTTCTCGTGAACGTCAATCCAATGTACACCGCCGAGGAGATGGCAAAACAGTTTGCCGATGCCGAACCCCATGCGGTCGTCGTTATCGACATGTTTGCCGATAAAATTTCCGAGGCCACCAAAGGCCAACCAATCCCTAATATCATCGTTACACGCGTAGCAGAATTCTTCCCTGCCATGCCGCGCGGTATTGTCGGGCTAGTCCAGAAATACTGGGACAAGGTCATCAAGCCGATCGACGTCCCGCATATCCGACTGCCAGAAGCGCTCGCTTCCGGACGTGGCTATATAGAGCGCGATCATATTGAAGCGGATGTCTATCACCAGGAAATCACTGGCGATGATCTTGCCGTTCTACAATATACTGGCGGCACAACCGGTGTGGCAAAGGGCGCGATGCTCTCGCATGGCAATCTGGTGATGAATATGGAGCAGGCAATGGAACTGCTCAGCAGCGATATGAAACGCGGCGAGGAGGTGATCCTGACCGCCCTGCCCCTCTACCATATCTTCGCCTTCACAGTGAACATGCTCTCATTCTATTGGATGGGCGCGCGCAATGTTTTAATCCCCAACCCGCGCCCGCTCTCGAACCTGAAACGGGCCTTTGAGAACTACAAGATCACCTGGATGAGCGGCGTGAACACGCTTTTCAATGGCCTCAATAATGAGCTTTGGTTTCAGGACAGCCCACCAAAGCACATGAAATTCGCCGGCGCTGGCGGCATGGCTCTGCAATCCTCTGTCGCAGCACAATGGAAAGAGATCACCGGGACCGAGGTGGTGCAGGGATACGGCCTGACCGAGACCTCCCCGGTCCTAACCTTTGAGCCGGTTGGCAAGGCGCGTGAGGGAACTATTGGCATTCCCGTGCCATCGACTGAGGTGGCCTGTTTCTCGGATGACGGAAAGCACCTTGGCATTGGCGAGACAGGCGAAATCGGCGCGCGCGGCCCGCAGATTATGAAGGGCTACTGGAAGAAACCGGATGAGACCGAAAAGGTCATGAACGGCGATTGGTTCCTTACCGGTGACATCGGCATTATGGATGGTGACGGCTACATCCGGATCGTTGATCGCAAAAAGGACATGGTCGTCGTTTCCGGCTTTAACGTCTATCCCAACGAGATCGAGGACGTGCTTGCCGCACATCCTGCGGTACTCGAGGCGGCCGTGATCGGCGTGCCGGACGGGGCCACGGGCGAGGCGGTCAAGGCTTTCATCGTGCGCGGTGACAAAGACCTCGATAGCAAAGCGGTGCGCGCTTACTGCAAAGAGCACCTGACAAGCTACAAAGTACCCAAACAGGTCGAATTCCGCGAAGAGCTGCCGAAATCGAATGTCGGCAAAATCCTGAGAAAAGACCTGCGCGCCGAGGAATTGGCGCAAATCGCGGCGGAGTAATACGAGCATGGTAAGCGAATTTACACAAACCCTTCTGGGGATCATGGTGGCGGTGATCATGCTTGGAATGGGCGCGTCCCTGACACCACGCGATTTCTACCTTGCGCTGCGGCGGCCTTATGGCCTGATCATCGGTGTGGTCAGCCAATACGGCGTCATGCCGCTTCTGGGTTTTATTCTGGCGATCACATTGGTGCTGCCCGAAACCATTGCACTTGGCGTGTTGATCATGGCCTGTATGCCCGGCGGCACCACTTCCAATATCTTCACCTATTTCTCAAAGGGCAATCTGGCGCTCAGCGTTTTGATGACGGTGACGTCTACCATCTCAGGCGTAATCATGATCCCGATCATTCTTTTGATCTACGCATCCGCGCTTGATCTTGACATCCCGCGAGAGGACATCGTGAAGGTACTCTTTGTTTTGCTAGTACCCGTCGCTATCGGCATGAGCGTTCGTAAGCTAAACGCAAACGCCGGTGCCGTGATGGAATTCGTCGGTTCGATCCTCGGCGTGCTGTTTATTGCCCTTATTGCGGTGACATGGGTACCTGCCAACTGGCAGTTCCTGCTCAACACCACGCCTGCGACTTACGTTGCCTCTATCGGTCTTGGGCTAGTGGGGATCACACTAGGCTACATGTTTGCCAAGGCGCTGAAGCTTCACCCGAGGAACGCGCGGACTGTGGCGCTTGAGACCGGTATCCAAAACGGGCCGCTTGCGATTGCGATTGTGGTCTTCACCTTCCCGCCCGATCAGCAACAGGCAATTATGGCCGTGCCTGCGCTCTACTCGCTCTTCATCGTGATCACTTCGGTCTGCGTAACGCTGTTCTTCCGGCGGGCGAATACCGCAGCAGAGCAGAAGTTGCCCGATAGTCTGCTTTAACCATTCGGCGGTTAAGAAAAGAAAGGCCTCACCATGGCGATCATCGAATATGAAACCCGCGGTAAGATCGCGCTTGTGACTATGAACAACGCAGAGAACAAGCAGAACCTGGATTTTGCCAAGGCGATGCTGGAGGTCATTGACAAGGCCGAGGCGGACAAATCGATCAAGGCCATGGTGATCACCTCCAGCGATGAAAAGAACTGGAGCCAGGGTGTAGATCTTGGGTTTTTGAACATCGCGCTGAAAGAAAAGCGCCATGATGATGTGAAAGCGTTCATGTACGGTATGAACGAGGTGTTCAGCAGGCTGCTACTGGCCCCCTTCCCGGTCATCGCCGCGATCACTGGGCACGCGTTTGGCAATGGCGCGATGCTGGCCTGTGCCTGTGACTTCCGCTTCATGCGGTCGGATCGGGGCTACTTCTGCTTCCCGGAGGTGGATGTCATGATCCCGTTCCTACCCGGCATGATCGCATTCGTTAAAACCGCTGTTCCCTACCACCGTTTCAACGAGATGAAGCTTACGGGGCGCCGTGTGACTGCGCCGGAGCTTGAGGCCGATCACGTAATCGAAGCGGCTTGCGAGGACGCGGAGAAGACACTTGAAAAGGCGCTCGAATTCGCCGGGACTTTTAACAAGGCGCGCGGCATTTTTGGCGAGCACAAACGTCGTTTGCACAAGCATGTAATGGAAATCATGGAAGCCGAAGACAAACCACTGATCGAAGAGCTTCGTTTGATGGCCTAAGCGCCAAAAGCGTGTTTCAATTCGTTTATAAAAACGAGGTCATTTCGCTTCGCTCAGCGCGTCAAGCTTGTCCCGGACGCAACGATTTAACCCAAATGATTCACCAACTGTTACGCCGCTGCCATTGGAACCTTCGGCGTAAAGGACGCCACGGTAAGTCTTGAGAAATCCCGATCATGCCATAGCGAATGGCCGGCGCGATTGCGTAATGAAAAATCGCAGTGATCGCTGACAAACCCCGACCTGAAACAGGATGACCGCCGGCACAAGGCAAATCAGCGTTGGAAAGGTTTGCAGCGTGTCGAACATAAGGCCGAAGTCCGAGCGGAAAGCCGAGAATAAGTGCTAAAAAACGACTGTTTTCGTCAGCTGGATAGAATTTATAGCCGGTGCGCGTGACCAATCTTTTGGAGCGCCTCATCCAAACGGCGCAAGTCGACGGGCGTACGTCAAAATGCAGAAAGCTGCGCCACCAGGCGTCCAACTGTTGTGCGATAGTCAAATACGCGAGGTACACTGTTCCGATTGCTGCCAAGGCGTTTGAGCGCCATGTCGCACAACGCGTTTTCTATAGCGACAAAAGCCTCGTCCGAGGCACCACACTTGATCGAGAAATAACCCTAGGCTTTAGCCGCACCAAAGACCTCGCAGTTTTAAGCAGGAAATTCGGATTTGCTCTGTCAGCTTTCTCTTCACATGAAGCCGCTCACCGGAAAGCCCCATGTCGATATACCACGGACGTTGCGAATGCGTTACGGCAAGCCTCTATGCTGCCTGTTGTTTTCCTGGTCTAAGGCCACACAGTATTCAATCACACAGTCTTACAAGTGTTATCTACATAGATTTCCTCAAGACTAACAAAACTTGACACGTCGGACGCAAGAAACAAGGCAACGGTCTCAAGTTGATTTAATTCAGACGCATCTGCTGCTGTAACGGTTGCATTGGCCCTGGCCCCTGAGAGTTCCGCGCAGAGTGTCTATCCCGCCTCTATATCCCAATCCGGAACCGTAACACTTGCTCCCTCAAAATCGAGAATTATGGCCTAAGATGCACACCTTTAAAGCGGCAAATTGCAAAGCGCCAACCGATCAGCGCAACGTCACAGCGCCATACCATTATAGAGAAAGACGAGTGCCCTTGGCTGCATCAAAAATATGGATGGCCGAGTCCTCGGCACTAAAGCGCATGGTGGCACCAGGCGGAATTGCCCTCACGCCGGTCTGACTAACGGTAATCTCATCGCCGGTGGTCTCGAGCAGCCCATGGAGCAAAGTGTTGGCCCCCAAAGGCTCCGTGAGCTGCGCCGTGACCGGAAATGGACCAGCTTCATCGGGGCGAAAATGCTCCGGCCGGATACCTAGTTTCACTAGTCCATCAGGAAGCGTTGAATTAGACCGCACGGTTTGCCCACCGAACATGACCTTCCCCGCATCGACTTGCGCGTCAAACATGTTCATGGCCGGGCTGCCAATAAACTGTGCTGCGAATATGGTTTTTGGTTTTTCATAAACCTCGAGAGGCGTTCCAATTTGCTCGGCCACACCGCCGTTCATCACGATCATGCGGTCAGCCATAGTCATCGCCTCAACCTGATCATGGGTGACGTAAAGCGCGGTGATACCGAGCTTTGATTGTAGCTCCTTGATCTCCAGCCGCATTTGAACGCGCAGTTTCGCATCAAGGTTCGAAAGCGGCTCATCAAACAAAAACACCGCCGGCTCGCGCACGATAGCGCGGCCCATAGCCACCCTTTGTCGCTGACCGCCGGAAAGCTGACGAGGTTTCCGATCAAGCAGTGGCGAGAGCTGCAGCAACTCTGCCGCCTCTTCGACCTTGGCGTTGATCGCGGGCTTGGCTAGCCCTGCAATCTTGAGGCCGTACCCCATGTTCTGGCGCACGGACATATGCGGGTAGAGCGCGTAGTTCTGGAACACCATTGCAATGTCGCGGTCCATCGGTTCTTTCTCGTTGGCCCTCTCGCCACCGATCAAAACCTCACCCGAACTTACGTTTTCCAATCCTGCCACCATCCGCAATAGCGTTGATTTTCCGCAGCCGGATGGCCCCACGATGACGATGAATTCACCGTCCTCAATCTCCATATCGATGCCGTGAATCACGTCCGTTTGACCAAAGCTCTTCTTGATATTGTTGAGGGTAACGGTGGCCATGATCTATTTCTCGCTATCAACAAGTCCGCGGACAAAAAGCCGCTGCATCGAGACCACGACAATAACTGGAGGGATCATCGCCAGGATCGACGTCGCCATGATAACCGGCCATTCGGCCACATCATCCCCTGACGGAAACATCTGTTTGATGCCCATAACGATGGTGTTCATTTCCGGGTCCGTGGTGATCAAAAGCGGCCACAGATACTGGTTCCAGCCGAAGATGAAGAGGATGACAAAGAGCGCGGCAATATTGGTGCGGCTCATAGGCACGACGATGTCGATGAAGAACCTCATAGGCGAAGCACCATCAACCCGCGCCGCCTCGGCCAATTCATCCGGGATGGTTAGGAAAAACTGTCTGAACAGGAAGGTTGCTGTTGCAGATGCAATCAGCGGGAAGATCAGGCCATAGTAACTATTAAGCATGCCAAAACTGGCGACGACTTCGAATGTTGGCACGATGCGCACCTCAACGGGCAACATCAGCGTCAGGAAGATCAGCCAGAAAAACGCAATCCGCCCTGGAAACCGGAAATAAACAATGGCAAAGGCCGAAAGCAGAGAAATAATAATCTTTCCCACAGCGATGCCAATCGCCATGATCATGCTGTTCATAAGCATGGTCGCCACTGGGACGTTTACACCTGAAAAGAGCGCAGCCTTGTAGTTCTGCAAAAACTGATCTCCCGGCCAAACGGGCATAGGTGGACTGACGATTTCCGGCTGAGACACGGTAGATGCAACAAAAGCCAGCCAGATCGGAAAGAAGATCACCAGCACGCCGATGATCATGAAAACATGGGTAAGCCAGAGCCCCGCCCCACGTTTTTCGACCATGCCGTGCAGCTCTTGCGCCATCAATAATGCACCCGCTTTTCGATATATTTGAACTGCACCACAGTCAGCAGACCTACGACAACCAGCAAGATGACCGACTGCGCCGAAGACGAGCCAAGATCCTGCCCGACAAAGCCATCGGAGAAGACCTTATAGACCAGAATGGTGGTGGTCTGCTGCGGGCCGCCAGCGGTGATGGTGTGAATCACGCCGAAGGTTTCAAAGAAAGCGTAGACGATATTGACGACCAGCAGGAAGAAGGTTGTCGGCGAAAGCAGTGGCAGGACAATCGTGAAAAACCGCCGCCAGAACCGCGCACCGTCAATCGCGGCCGCCTCGATAACAGACCGAGGCACCGATTGTAGCGCGGCCAAGAAGAAGAGGAAGTTATAGCTGATCCGGCCCCAGGCGGACGCAACCACGACAAGGCCCATAGCCTCACCACCATTTAGAACGTGGTTCCAGTCATAGCCCAATTGGCCCAAATACCAGGAGATGACACCAACGCGCGTGTTGAACATAAACAACCAAAGTACGCCCGCCACAGCGGGGGCAACGGCATAAGGCCATATAAGTAAAGTGCGATAAACGCCGGATCCCTTGATCAATCGATCTGCCAGCACCGCCAAAAACAACGCAGGGACCATAGAGCAGAGCGTGACCAATATTGAAAAGACTGCCGTTGTGATAAAGGACGCACGGTAGAATTTGTCGCTGAACAAAAACTCAAAGTTTCCTAAGCCGACAAACTGCGACGAAAGCCCAAAAGGATCGGGTATAAAAAGCGACTGCCAGATCGCCTGCCCCGCCGGATAGAAAAAGAAGACCGCCGAGATCAAAACCTGCGGAGCAATCAGCAGAAGCGGCAACAGCCAGCCTTTGAAGGTAACGCGCTTTTCCACGTGGAATATTCAAGGGCGAGCCAGAAGACCCGCCCCAAATTTAGAGTTTATTTGTTGGCCGATTCAAACCGACGCAAAAGCGTGTCACCGCGTTCCTTTGCGCTGTCCATCGCCTCTTGAGCGGTCTTGTCACCAGACCAGATTGCCTCAAGCTCTTCATCGATGATGCCACGGATCTGGTCGAAAGATCCAAGCCGCAGACCTTTAGAGTTGGGGGTGGGCTCCTTGGCCGTCATCTGGATTACCGCAACATCGGTGCCAGGGTTCTTGTCATAAAACCCTTGTGACTTGGTCAGATCACCTGCGGCAGCTGTGATCGGCAAATAGCCTGTGTTTTGGTGCCAAGACGCCTGCACATCGGAGGTCGACAGGAAGCTCAGAAACTCGCCAACACCTTTATATTCTTCCGCCTCGTGGCCTTCCATGACCCAAAGCGAGGCACCGCCGATAATGGTATTTTGCGGCTCGCTTGCGACAGCTTTCCAGTAAGGCAGCGGGCGCACCTCAAAATCAAATTTTGCTTCAGAGCTTATTCCCGCGTAGCCAGCAGAGCTTTCAGTAAAGAGAGCGCACTCCCCTGCGCGGAAATTCGCGCCGCCTTCGTTTCGACGCCCTGTATAGATAAATTTGCCGTCCTGGGCCCATTCGCCCATAGCCGTTAGATGCGCCACCTGTGCCGGGCCATTCAGCGCGAGTTCCGTGTCAAGACCTGCAAAACCGTTGTCCTTGGTCGCGAAAGGCACGTCATGATAGGCTGAGAAATTCTCAAGGTGGATCCAACTTTGCCACGCGGTCACGAGAGGGCATTCCTCACCGCCTGCTTTCAACGCGTCCAGAACATCGCTGACCTGCTCCCAGGTGGACATGTCCGTATCTGGATCAACGCCTGCAGCCGACATCGCATCGCGGTTTACCCAAAGCACCGGCGTGGAAGAGTTGAAGGGCAGTGAGAGCATCTCGCCTTCGGTTGTCGTATAATAGCCTTTGACCGACCCGATATAGGCCGATGGGTCAAACTCCGCACCGCTTTCGGCCATCACCTCATGTACCGGTTTTATGGCACCTTTAGCCGACATCATAGTCGCTGTACCGACTTCGAACACCATCAAAACATGGGGCTGTTCGCTTGCTCGGAATGCCGCGATGCCGGCGTTCAATGTCTCGGAGTAGTTGCCTTTGTGGCTTTCAACGACCACATAGTCGCTTTGGCTCGCGTTGAACTCTTCAACTTGAGCAGAAACAAGCTCTCCCAAACGCCCAGTGAATGCGTGCCAGAATTCAATCTCTGTTGCTGCTGACGCTGTAATCGGTGTCAAAACCGTGCTGGACAGGGCAAGCCCTGCAATCAATGAATGTTTCATATTTCCTCCCGTTTTCATAAATGACTTTAAATCGCTCAGTGCTCGGATAAGAAAATTGCATGTCACTTAGATGACAAAACGATACACGCGGCGTTTGAATTATCAAGCATCCAAGCACGCCTTTGGGCGCATCGCGTTCCATCTCACCGGGCGTGAGCAAGCCCGTATAACCGAAGATCGGAAAGACCGGAAAACTGTACAGCAAGACCGCGCGTTTGCTTTATGGCTCCAATGCATTTCGCCTCCGCTGTTTGATCGGCAAAATTGGTTCATGAGACAGAGCGCACTTTTAAGTAGCCCACACCCAATGATGCACAATCTGATTCAATAAAACTGAGACAAAAATGACGTAAAAATCAAATATTTCATGCGGTTGCCTCTTCTCTGCCCAATTTGAAACTCACTCGTTTAGTCACCCAAGACCACCGGTAAGAGTGGCGCAGCAAGATTGGGGTAGCGAGCAATGGCGACGATAAATGGCGATGGTAGTGACAACACATTAAACGGTACAGCCGATGCTGATGACATCACTGGCGGTGCCGGTAATGACACAATCAATGCAGGCGCTGGCAATGATGATGTCGACGGTGGTTCGCCTACTCTGGCAAATACCGGTCTTTTTCTGAACTGGATAGCGCAGGGCGGAAACAACACGGATCTGTCGGGGGGCTTTACTCAAGATACCGGTGGAATCAACGTAGCCGTGAGCTTTGTTGATGGCGGACCCGGCACGACAGCAACCGTCGAAACCGGCACGCAGTATACCGAAGCCGGTGAACCTTTTGCTACCAATTCCGGCCTTGACC
>JBCBBI010000050.1:0-9559 GCA_038531775.1 Pseudomonadota bacterium
TCGGTCGCGTGACGCAGCTTATCGATCCTGCCAAGGCGCGCGAATGCCGCGAGCTCTCGCAAAATCAGGATAATGCAGACCAATGCAAGCGCCGCGATAAGACCGGTCAAGGCATAGCCTAAAAGCAGGTTTTTGGTGAGCAGTGAAGAGACGATTTCCCAGAAAGAGATCGACACCAACGCGAGCAAAAGTGTGATCAACAAACCCCAAAACAGCCGCGTCAAGCGAGAGGGTTTGCGCGCAGTCATTGCCACGACACCCAACATCGCACGGCCTTCGGCAACAGCGGCATCCGGCACCAATGGCGCCTCTGCGGGACTAAGCACCGGGTCATCATGCTCAAGATCGATCAATACGGGCTTTTTGCTCATAACTTGTCCCCGATGAGAAATTCAGCAGCCTGATCAAGACGAATATGCGGTGGACCTTCATTTGCCGCAAGCGTGAGGACAGCGGGCGCAAAATTCATGACGTCATATTCTGCATCAAGCCAGGTTTGCCTCCCTTCCGACATTTCAGCCAAGAATTGAGACGGCTCCTCAGGCAGGTTGCCTGGATAAAGTGCGGCCTGCTTGCCTCTGCTGCCATCCGAGTTGAGCAGCGTGCCTCGAACGCATTCAAGCGTATCTCCATTTTGCTCTCGCGTTTCTTCGGTCGTTGCGCGCAATGCGGCAATCGAAAGCGCTTTGGTGTCGGCACCACTAAACTGGGCCCGGCTGCGCGCGTCTTTCACAAGAGCCTCGATCAGAGCCGTAAGTCTCGCGTGCTGCGTATGATGCAGATGATCGGCTTTTGTGGCGGCAAAGAGGATTTTCTCAACCCTGCGGCCAAGAAATATCTTGCTCAGAAAAGCGTTCGTGCCTGGTTTAAAGGCGCTCAGAATATCGGCCATGCCCTGCTGCATGTCGGCCATGGCTTGCGGCCCTTTGTGAATGGCGCCCAAAACATCCACCAGCACGATCTGGCGATCTATGCGCGCAAAATGCTCTCGAAAGAATGGCTTAACCACCTGCGCCTTGTAGGCCTCAAACCGTCGCTCCATTTCTCGCCAAAGAGACTTGCGGGGCGGTTGCTCCACGGGCCGTAAAGGTGCAAAGGTAAGCGCTGGAGAACCCGCGAGATCACCCGGCAAAAGAAACCGACCAGGTGTGCAATTATAGAAGCCTGCCGCGCGGGCGGCTGCCAGATGTTGGGTGTAGGTACCAGCCAGCTTTTGGGCCACCGGCTCATCGAGTTTTTGCGCAGCGTCCGTGCCATTCGCCAAGGCCATGAAATCCGCTTCAGGTTCGCGGCCAGCAATCGTGGCAAGCGTTTGTTGCGACCACTCGGCAAAGGATTTCTCCAAAAGGCCCAGATCCAGCAACCATTCGCCGGGATAGTCCACGATGTCGACATGTACGGTCCGGGGGCCCTGCACCGAACCCAGTAATCCGTTGGGCTGAACCTTGAGCGATAATCGAAGCTCAGAGATATGACGCGTTCCCTCAGGCCATTGCGGCGCGCGCGCAGTGAGCGCACCAAGGTGACGCTCAAATTCGAAACGGGGAAGAAGATCGCTCGGCTGCGGTTGCAAGTAGGCCGCTGTTATGCGCCCTTCACGCGCTGCAACAAGCCCGGGCATACGACCACGCTCAATCAGGTTGCTAACCAATGATGTGATAAAAACGGTCTTGCCCGCACGGCTGAGACCTGTCACGCCAAACCGAATAACGGGCTCAAAGAATAAACCCGATACAGTATCAGATATGCTTTCAACACCGCGGCCGATGCCATCTGATATGGTCGCTAATACCAAGTTCCTGCCCCCTTCGCAGCAAAGATAGTCGCAGGGCGGCCCATGCACCAGATGGGAGCTTTGAGGTATTGTTCCCCAAAGCGCGCCGCGCTATCTGCCCGTTCATGCCGAGATATGCACTCAAAGTCGAATATAACGGGGCTCCATTTGCAGGCTGGCAACGCCAGGCGGATCAGCCGTCTGTGCAGGGCGCGATTGAAGACGCATTGGCTAGACTTGAGCCAGGCGAGCACACGATTGCTGCTGCTGGTCGGACAGACGCCGGTGTGCATGCACTGGCACAGGTCGCACAGTGCGATCTCAAGCAACAATGGGATCCTTTTCGATTGTCTGAGGCTTTGAACTATCATCTCAAACCGCAACCTGTTGCGGTTTTGGCATGCTCGGAGGTGGATGAGGAATGGCATGCACGGTTCAGCGCCAACGAAAGACGCTATCTGTTTCGTATTTTGATGCGGCGCGCCCCGGCGACCCATGATCAGGGCCTAGTTTGGCAAGTCAAACACGACCTAGATATCGACGCGATGCAAGAAGGGGCGAACCACCTCATCGGCAACCACGATTTCACCACCTTCCGCTCGACAATATGTCAGGCCAAAAGTCCTGTAAAAACCATGGACGCCATCGAACTGAAACGCGTAACAGGGTCCGGAGGACCGGAAATACAGATCCAATTTCGTGCGCGTTCATTTCTGCACAACCAAGTGCGCAGCTTCGTGGGATCGCTAGAACGCGTCGGCACCGGTGCATGGGCATCGTCGGATATCAAAGCCGCATTAGAGGCACGCGACCGCGCCGCTTGCGGCCCCGTTTGCCCTCCCCAGGGTCTCTATCTGGCCGGTGTAGGATACGATTTGGACCCCTTCGATTGAAATTTCACTTTGAAAGCGACCGACTCAGAGGGTATTGCTGCGCATAGCGGTCCCGTAGCTCAACTGGATAGAGCAGCTGACTTCTAATCAGCAGGCTGAGGGTTCGAGTCCTTCCGGGATCGCCATATTTATCAATTACTTAAATAGCTGTTCGACATCTGCAGTCGCGGTAGCAGCCTGATTGAAAAACGTATGGGTAGCGGCACCTGTTTTATCGAGTGTCGCCAGTGGTATCGCGTGTATGTGCAAATGACCGCTGAATGGCTGCTATTTTAAGGCCTGTGCCCGAGTTAAAGCAAATGAGCGAGTGGGAAACTGGTGTAAAAAAACAGAAAGGGCGCCCAACAGGACGCCCCTTGAAGTCTTCTTTAGTTACCAGCCTTAACCCATAGCGTAGTCGTTGCAGTTGTACATGTTCGACTGAGGGACTTGGTCTCGGTCGTAAGAATGTCTCAAAGTGTTGATCCAAAACTCCGGCTCTTCTGTTTCCTCGTCGCCGTCATCGTCTTCCTCAGTGTCGCTCAGGAAAGTCATAATCATGAAGTCGATGATAAATTGCAAAAAGATGCGAAACAGTCCCCACGCCTTAGCAAGCGTAGAGCCCAGTCCCAGGTAGCGGAACGCGAGTTCTGCTGTTTCGAGGTTGGTGATATTGTTCATTGTAATTCTCCAAATTGAGCGTTTCGTTCATCACCACTTGTACCGGCGCCACACCAAGGTTACCTTCTTATAAGGAGCGCGAACTCCTCGGAGGGGTGCCGAACAATTGATGACGCATTTATATTGCGCGGCACCTCTTCTTACCGCAAGAAAACTTTCCGGCCAAACCAGCGACCTGACCCAAAGCGCGATATTAATACTTGATAAGAAACAATAAATTCAAATCACCCTAAATTGTTCCCGCGCTAGGAGCACTCTCCTAAGAACGCACATCCAGCTTGCGCAGGTAAGCCAAGGCAAGGTGATCACAACGCCTGCTTTAGGTTTTTTGAGACACTGCTAGGGTGATCACCCTAAAAGGTTGGCAGATCAGGTGGCTCCACCTAATGTTGCAATGATTCGGTTGAAGACTGTTTGGGGGTAGAGTGGGGCACTTCGAGTTCGAACCATACTCAGATGACGAAAAAGTCACGGAACAACTAAGGTTATTCAAGTTTTTTAACGCGCTGAAGTACAAAGGCATCGTCGACGGTATCGCAACTGCTTTTGACGGTACGCTTCTGGAGCGCTTGAACGAGGTAGAAGGGTGCCCACCTGGCCAACCGAAATTCACCAGCGCCACATTCAAAAATATCAATCTGACCGATTACAGTAGGTTCACAGCAGGTAGCGACCTTTGCGCGCGAATTAAAAAAGAACTCCATTACGTTCGGATTCCTTCTAGGGACCTACAATACGTCATCGAAGCATACGAATTTTATTACCAAGAAAAGTTCGACCCACTGCCGGGCGACGACTACTACCTTTACCGTAGGCCTGGCATTGCCGAACCGATCTCCCCAACCGGAGAAATAAGACTTAACGGCGACTACGTTATGTACCGTGTCGAGCAGCGCCGCGTATTGGGGCAACGTCCCCCTCGTAACTTGACGAGCCAGATATCTCTGAATTTCGTGCGTTTCTTTCAACACAATAACAAAGGCTCTCGCTTCATGATGTTGTCTTTGGCATCTTACGCAAACCACGGTGACAACCGATACCTTGGGGCAAAAGGTTGGGTCGATAACATAGAAGACCGGTACCTCGCATCTGGCCAGATCGTTAGCCGAAATGGTCAGACAGTTGACCAATCCCGTATTCATGGCGGCATGTCCACGCTCGTCGTCGAAGCCAAACGGGACATGCCATTCACGCTCTATAAAAGGATTGATGACGAAAGTTACACGGTTGAAGCTGCATGTTGTCTGCATCTGCGCGCAGTTTACGGAGCTGAACCGTCGCTTGCGCGCGGTTACCTGGTAAGATGTCGAGGTCTGGAAGATTTGGGCGGCAAGGATGATCAGATTCAATCAGTGCGTTACAGCGAAATCCGACGTTTGCAGCAGCTTTTGGGGGAGCAAACCGACGCCGATATCGAACCACAGGAAGCCGCAGAGAGGCTAGCAGCCGCCACTGGCTTTGCCGCTAAGGCGTTTTATCACGAAGATGAAAACGATCACCCGCATGGGCTTTTGGTCAACCTTCCCTTCGCTCGGGATAATGGAACCAGCCCGTTCAACCTTCCCATCATGCTGCCAAGTTCGGATTTTCCAATCTGGGCCGACGATTATCCCCCCAAGAATGTCAACGACTTGACGAACTACGGCATAGAGTTTGATTTAGATGGATAGTTGGCAGGGGCAGCAGGGTTCGAACCCGCGACCTACGGTTTTGGAGACCGTCGCTCTACCAGCTGAGCTATACCCCTAAGGCCGAAGCTTCGAATACGCCACGGCGGGTTTGGAATCAAGCATCCTTTGCCCAAACCCGCCGCGATTTTGTGAGTGGTGGTTTACAGCCTCAAATTAAAGCGACGGCCATTATGCCTAATCCGATTAACACGGGCATGAATACAATTGATCTTACAAAAGGAAGGCCCGACACGTAGATCGGGAAATAAAACAGACGCGCCAAGACATAGAGCGTGGCCCCGAACTGTGCCATTGCGAGATCTGCGTCTTCTTGAACCAAGGAAAGGATTGCCAGGCCCAGAAAGATGGGGAGCGTTTCGGAAAAATTCATGGCGGCTTTCTTTGCCCGCTCATAGTAAACGCTCTGTTCAGGAAGATTATCCCTTGGCCCCATATAAGCGCTTGGCCCGACCCGAGCGAATAAGATCATTCCGGTTGAAAACACATAGAATAGGTACACGGCGAAACACGCTAGAATCCAAAAAACCATAGTCTTCTCCTTGTCCGGTTCCAAAGTTGAGTTAAGATAGCGAAAGAATGCCCACAATTCCCTGAAGGGGAATGATGATGATACAATCTGATTTTGGCTCAGCTTTGCGCTCTCTGCGTTCCGCCTTAGGTTTAAGCCAACTGGCATTGGCCAACCGATTAAGCAGCACTCAACGGCATATTTCTTTTCTAGAGACCGGTCGCTCTCACGTAACACGGGGCTTTTTGCAAAGGATATGCACTGAGCTTACGCTGAGTACGGATCAACGCAGCAGGCTCTTTGATGCATCAGGCATGCACAACCCTTTCCCAGAACGAAAGCTAACTGGTGAAGAGATTACCGAAGCGCTCGACACGATTGAGTCCCGCATTTTGAAGAACTGGCCTTTTCCAGCATTCGCTCTCGACAAGGATTGGTCCATCTTGCGTGCAAATATAGGCGCGCAAAGACTGTGTTCGAGCTTTGGCATAACTCTAGATGAAGGCTCTAACAGCCTGCTGACACTGGTGCTTTCGCCACAGTTTCTATCCGCAATCAAAAACTGGCCAGAGGTAAGCCCCGGGTTTTACTTTCGATTGATGGCAGCCGCAGAGAAGGACGCATCGGTCAAAAACGCTTTTGAAGCAGCCAAAGCTGCAGGAATTTTTGATGACGTGCCAAGCTACATCACATCAAGCAAGACGCCACCACTCACGTCTTGCGCAGAAATGGCATTGCCCAATGGTCAGATCTTGCGGATGACGCCTTTTATTGGCGGGCTTGCCACCCTGTTAGACGTTCGACTGGAACAGATAGAGATCGAAATGATGGTACCCTTGAACGATGCCACCGAACAGACTTTGCGACAAATTTGCGAAGTCTAGAATCCACCGCATGCTTGGAGAACCTAGTCTGTGGTCAAATATTCGTCTGTTTTGACAACGTTGCCATAGGCAAAAGCCAACGCGGACATATACGCTTTATGAACCTCAGTCGCCGGGATCGTCTCTCCGTTGAAGTCCAGATCTTTAGAAGAACAGGCATCCTCAACAACGGTTACGCTGTAGCCGAAATCTGCCGCGGCGCGCGCTGCAGCATCAATGCACATATGGCTCATATCGCCGACTATGGTGACATCAGTGATATTGTTTTCATCGAGCAGAGCTTTCAAATTCGTCTCGCGAAAGGCATTTACATTGTGCTTGAGCACCTTGATCTCACCCTCTTTCGGCTCGACTTTGGGATGGAACGCGGCGCCGTCCGATCCCGGTTCAAAAAACGGCGGGCTCTCGATTTGAAATTCATGATGCACATGCACCACAAGATCGCCATCCTGGCGCGCTCTTTCCAAGATCCGCGACGCGTTGTCCGAAGATTGTTCAATCCCGTGGAGTTCCCACTTTCCTCCGGGAAAGTAATCTTTTTGAATATCAATCAGAATAAGCGCTTTTTCCGCCATTTTTCTCCTCTGACTCTTAGTGTGCATGACGAATACCGAAGATTCTGACAATTCGGGATTGGCAAATCCGACATTAATGACACTATATTTGCCATATGTCAGAGGTCACCAGAGTTATTAAACTGGCCATCATACAAAACACATCAGCTCAACGCGCTGCTGTGTACGGTTTGGTTGACCTTCTAAACATGGCAAATCAGTTTCAAAGGCAGCATTCCAATTCGGCATCGAAATTCAATGTGGAGGTGATCAAGACACCTATCGCGCAGCGTTTGAAGCAGTACCAGATCGTTGTGTTACCGCCAGCAATCACCGGCCCGCCATCCGGCGAGGAGTTGACCAACATTGCTAATATTCTGAGGCAACAGCATGAGGCTGGCGCGCTGCTTTGCTCGGTCTGTGCGGGCACTTTTCCATTAGCAGCTTCCGGCGTGCTGGAAAATAGAACGGCTACAACCCACTGGGCGCTTGCAGATGACTTCGCCAGGCAGCACCCGAATGTTGCGCTCGACATCGATAAATTGATCGTCGACGACGGCGATATTATCACAGCCGGTGGTTTGATGGCCTGGGTCGACCTTGGCCTTCGGTTGGTAGAGCGTGTGATGGGGCCGTCTAACATGCTTGAGACTGCTAGATTTTTCCTTGTCGACCCAAGCGGACGTGAACAACGCTATTACAGTAATTTCTCACCCCGTCTCAATCACGGCGATGCTGCTGTTCTAAAGACCCAACACTGGTTGCAGACGCAATATGAAAAGCAAATCAGTATCGCCGACATGGCTCTATATTCAGGGCTGGGCAAACGGACATTTAGCCGCCGTTTTCTTAAAGCGACGGGATTGAACGCCTCGGAATACCTTCAGGCACTGCGCATCGGCAAAGCGCGAGAGATGATGGAATTCACGCCCGAAACCGTTGACACGATCGCCTACAAAGTGGGCTACGAAGACACCTCTGCCTTTCGCAAAGTATTCTTCAAACTCATCGGCCTGACCCCGCGCGAGTACCGCAAACGTTTTGCAACCAACCAAAAAATTGACCAGGAGTAAGTGGGCGAATCTTGCGTCAATGTTGTCGCAACTCAACGCCCAGCTTAATTGCTTTTACATAATTACCGTTTTTCATCAGTTGGCCCAGGAAATGCCGGATTGAGCTTTCCGGCAGTCTGTTTCTCACTGCGGTCTTCATATCGGCCTCGGCCGCTTCGAGATTGCCCTTTGCAAGCGAGAGCAACGACTTATAATAATACGGATAAGATGCATCTGGATTAAGCTCTAACGCGACATCAATATGCGTTTGAGCCAATGCCATATCGTCGGTTTCCAATCCAAGACGCGCCATGAATAGATGATCGTGATAGTCTGGCTGACCCTCGTTGATTGTTCTCGCCAGCACCTGCACAGCAGCTCCATACCGTTCGTCGTTAAACAGCAAATCAGCCAGCCAAT
The DNA here is from genome assembly GCA_038531775.1 of Pseudomonadota bacterium. Taxonomy (GTDB): domain Bacteria; phylum Pseudomonadota; class Alphaproteobacteria; order Rhodobacterales; family Rhodobacteraceae; genus Roseovarius. Next base: position 8,437 of record JBCBBI010000050.1, read on the forward strand.
AGGCCTGAAAATCATTGTGCTCTACGGCCTGACGCGCCTGCAATTCCGAGATCGCTTCCGCACGACGACCCAAACCTTCAAGCGCACGAGCGCGCCTGACATATCCGGTCGAATTCTTCGGCCACGCCTCTATAACCCGAGCTGCATCATTTAGCGCCACCTTCAAATATCCTCGTTTGAAAGCCGCAAGTGACCTTTCTGAGTAAACAGCCGTGAATGCGTCACCGATTTGCACCGCTTTGTTGAGATAAAAATACGCTTCCTCCCAAGCCTCGCGTTCATTCAACAGATACCCAAGCACATACAGTGAGTATGGGTCATCTTCGAACTTTTGAACGGAAAGACGAGCAGCAATTTCTGCCTCTTCGGCTCGACCGTTATCAAAGAGCAGCCAAGCCTTTTCCCGCAAAACCCATGCATAATCTGGCGACATAACAAGAGCTGCGTCCATTCTTGTGACAAATTCGTCCAGAGTTATCTGGTTCAGTCGCAATCGAGCGGATGCTTCCCCCGCCAAAGCTTGGGCAGATACCCGAACAGCCCCAGCCTTAGCAAAGTAATCCGCCGCCAATGACCAATTCTCGTGATCATGTGCAAGCCAGCCAAGGCCATTCAATGCGCCCGTGTGCTCCTGGTCTTGTTTCAAGACGTTTTTGTAGGCCACAGCAGCACGTTCGTTCTCATCGATATCATAAAGCGCCTCTGCCAACTGAAATTGTAAGTCGACACGCTCTTTGTCGGTCAAATGGGCGTCAGAAAGTGCGGTCGAGCAAATCTCAACCATGCGATATGGCTCTTGCTCATCTGCTAAACAGGCGGATGCAAAGCTTTGTTGGCTGTCGGCCAAAACCGGTCCTGCTTGGGCGTTTGTGAAAGGCCAAACCAGAAAAAGGACTGACAAAAAAGAAATGAGATTCAGCATGTTATGAACCCACTCGCCGGAGAAGCACGTTTATTTAGCTAAAAAAAACAAGAAAAAGGGGCCGAATTAAGGCCCCTTTTCCATCTATTCACTTGTGTCGCCGCGGTGTCGAGTACGGCCGAATATCACTGGATAATTTTGGAGACGACGCCTGATCCGACGGTTCTGCCGCCTTCGCGGATGGCGAAGCGCAGGCCGTCT
>JBCBBI010000051.1:0-9255 GCA_038531775.1 Pseudomonadota bacterium
TCCAGCCATCGCTGATCCTCCAATTACGGGACAAAACTATCCCAGTTGGTGGACCACTTTCAGGGGGCTATTCCAGGACCACAACCGAAATAGCTCTCTCACGATCATTGATTCCGGAACTGGCGAGCGTGATCTACAAACGCTGCGTGCAGTGCAACGATTGCAAGAAGCTGATGTGATTTTCTATGATCGCGAGTCGGATTCCGAGATCCTTGAATTGGCTCGTCGAGATGCAGACCGGGTCTACCTAGGTAATCTCGAAGGGCATCTCAGTTGGCATTCCAATCGAATTCAGTCTTTTGTCACAGCTCGGATGAAGAGCCTGCAAAACGTCGCATTTCTGACCTCTAACTACGTCTCGTATCTAAGTGACCAAACTCAGTGGTTTCGGCGTTTTGAGAAGCTAGAGCTATCGCTTGAGTTCATTCCAAGTGTTGCATCTTACAATAGTGGAGCGCGAGAGAACCCGACCATGGATGGCAGAAGATCTACCAAAAACGTGGAAATGTCCTGCCATTTTTGACTTGTTTCAACCAAAGCAAGGTAGGTTGTAAGAGTATTGTCCAAGTAGACTCAAATATCTATCGAAACACCTTTGAGCTTCTTAGCCTCCCGGTATTGTTCTTTTGTCCAATTGCTGTTGAGTCCCGCTCTGTGCCTCCCGTAAAGCGCTTCTCTTCAGCATCAATAAAGTCGTCTTGGCGTCAGTAAAAAAACATACCCTTCAATGTCACCAAGGTGCGATTAGGAATTCAACTTATCTGTTTTCTTTGTCCGCAAGCGTGTCTCGTAACGCATCTCCGGCGAGATTGATCGCCAATACGCAAGCCACGACAGCGATGCCGGGCCAAATCATCTGCAAAGGCGTTGAGCGCATGTGGATACGTGCGTCCAGAAGCATTGTTCCCCATTCTGGCACAGGTGGCTGGACACCAAAACCCAAAAACCCAAGCGCTGATATACCCAGGATGGCGCGGGCAAACATGCCCGTCCAAACGACGGTCAATGACGGCAGGAGTGATGGCAGATAATGCCATCGGGCAATGGAAAGCGACGACAAGCCTGCAAGTTTCGCCTGTATAACGTAGCCTCGTGTTTCCAGCGAAAGCCCAATACCACGAGCGACTCTGGCATAGCGCATCCATCCCGTGACGCTAAGAGCGAAGATCAGGCTCCATGTGCCCGCTCCCATAAGTCCCGCGATAACAACGGCAGCAACCAGGTCAGGGAATGCAAGAAATGTATCGGTCGTACGCATCACGGCCCAGTCGACCCATTTACCGCCCAAGGCCGCAACGAGGCCAATTGCCGTGCCAAGGCATAGACCGATGAAGGAGATCAGGAAGGCCAAGCCCAAAGACCATTGCGCACCATAGAGCAATCTGGACAGGATATCGCGACCCAAAGCGTCTGTTCCAAGCAGAAATTCAGCGCTCGGTCGGCTAAGACGCTTTGGAATATCGATTGCAACAGGATCATAGGGTGCGAGGTACGGCCCAACCACTGCAACGAAGACAAGTACAATCGCAAGGACCGTAACGCTACGCATTACGTTCACCAATACGCGGATCAATCGCCCGGTAAATCAAGTCGATGAGCAGATTAACAACCACGAACAAAAGCGCGGTTAGAATAACCACCGCCTGGACTTGAGGGAAATCACGAGACTCAATTGCCGTGACCAAAAAGGTTCCAAGTCCGGGTCGGCCAAAAATCACCTCTACCATGACAGCACCTTCAAGCAGAAACGCCAATTCCAAGCCAAAAACAGTCACAACAGGAATTGCCGCATGAGGCGCCACGTGGTCCCTGCTAATCTTTCTATCCGCAACACCTCGTCGCCTTATCGCCGGTAGAAAAGGTTGTCCGCGGGCCTCAAGGATACCCGAACGTATAATTCTTGTCAGCGATGACGCCACCCCGAGACCTAATGTCAAAGCTGGAAGCACAGCATGAGCAGGTGTGCGTGCCCCAATGGCTGGCAGCCATCCAAGTTGCACCGCGAAGAGCAGAATAAGCAAAAGCCCTAGCCAATAAGCCGGTACTGCGGCGCCCAACGACGCCAAAGCCACCGCACATCTGTCAAGCAGACCACCCGGTTGTTTTGTTGCGAGCACTGCCAACGGCAGTGCGATTGCGAGACCAATAAAAAGGCCCGCTAAAGCAAGCGGAACCGTGTAATAAACGGCGGCTAGCATATCCGGCCACACGTCTCGTCCCGTAACAGACGAATTGCCAAAATCGAGTAATACCAAAGGACCGACCCAGGACAAAAACGCCGGCCAAAATCCGACATCAAGGCCCGCTTCCTTGCGCACGAGGTCGACAATCTCTTCCGTAACAATCGCATCATAGCGCGCCATAGCTATCGCCTGGGCGGGATCACCGGGGGCAAACCACAAAAGCGCAAATGTGAGCAAAGCGGTACCGGAAAGAACAACGAAGGCCCGAAGGAAAAGACCTAAGAGACTGGCGATCATTCCACTCTCTCCAAAGCGCCTAGGGCAATTGCGGCGTCTCTGAGAGTTCTGCAATAGTCTGACTTTGGTTGTTGTGCGAATGCTTCCGGGGTCGTAACTTCGTCAAGCCGACCGGATTTCAAAACGGCAATTTCATTAGAATGCGCAACAGCATAGCCGATATCGTGGGTGACGATCAAAGCGGCAAAGCCTTCTGCGCGCTGCAAATCCGCGATCAATTTTGCTGTGTGCTTTTGCGAAACTGCGTCAAGAGCTGAAAGTGGCTCATCGAAGAGAACCAAAGGCGGCACGTCAATTAATGCGCGCAAAATTCCTACACGTTGCGCTTGGCCGATGGAGACCTCGCTTGGACGCCGGTCGAGTATTTCGATCGGCAATTCGAGACCATGGCAGAGCCGTTCAATGCGGTCCCATGGCACCTTGGCTTTTCGGGCTGTAAGTGGCTCTAGCACGGACCGTCTCAGTGGTAATGCGGGATTAAATGCCGAGCGCGGCTCTTGCATGACTAGAGCAGGAGCGCTTTCTGAAACGGGCGCATCAGACCATGTGATGTTACCCCGTGATAGCTTCAGAAGGCCAAGGATCGCGGCGACAAGCGTCGACTTTCCGGCACCGCTTTCGCCCACGACTGCAAGTGTTTTCCCAGCAGGAAGGGATAGGTTTATGTTGTCCAGTACATTGAATGAGCCACGTTTTATGTACACGCCTTCCAATTTCAGCATGGCAAGGCCATCCAGTTTTGATGCGCTGCAAGCGCCTTGGCGGCATCCGTTTGCGGGCGTTCTAGAACCTTGTCGGTCGGTCCTCGCTCGACGATCTGTCCTTCATGCATCACTAGGAGCTTAGCTACACGACGGGCGGCCAGACCCAAGTCATGCGTTATGAGGATCATGGCAGTGTTGCTGCGCAGCAGATGCGTATCTAGCAAATCCATAGAACGCGCTGCGACAACAGGGTCCAGAGCAGAGGTTGGTTCATCAAGAACGATGAGATCGGGCGCTCCAATCAACGCCATTGCTATGACAAATCGCTGCTGCATGCCGCGGCTCCAGCCCCAAGGCCGTTTGCGCAGATCGCCGTCTTCAATCTTTAAAGCAGAGAAAAGAAACTTTTGATCTGACGCATCTGACGGCAGGCCGAGGGCAGTTTCTGCTTCACGCCAATGAAACGCCATGCTGCGGAGCGGATCTAGCGACTCATCGGGGCTTTGCGGAACATGAGCCACGCTGCGCCCTTGAAACCTAAGATCATCGACAAGAGCGTGACCCAGGGTGGACTTGCCAGACCCGGACGACCCAACAAGGCCGATCCGATCACCAGGTGCAATGTCCAATGATGTCGGGTGAAGAATAATCCGGCCCGAGCGAACCGCGCTCAGGCCGGAAACGAATAGTGTCATTCGGTAAGCTTTGTCTCGTGCGTGATCCAATAGGTCTCTGTGGGATGCACGGCATAGCCGGTCAAACCAGGTTTTGACACGTTGACTTGGCTGACGTGGAAAACAGGGATCATCGCCGTATCTGACGCAATGATCTGCTGTACTTCGTCATAGATCGCCTCACGCTTTTCTTGCTCAAATGTCGAACGTCCATCGTCGAGCAGTTTGTCCAAAGCCGGGTTAGTGTACTTGCCGGAATTTGAACCGCCGTCAGATTTCAAAAGCGTTTCAAGCACGGCGCCTGGATCGCCTTGCGGCGTGGTCACCCAAGCCTGCAAGAACATATCGGCAGACCCGTCAGCGATGGCGTCATTGCTAGCGCCCCATTCGCCGACTTTGACATTGGCCGTAATTCCAATCGCAGAAAGGAAGGCCTGCGTTAGTTCAGCAGTTGGAGGTAGTGCCGCTCTTGACGAGTAGGTCACGATATCGATCTCCAGCGGCTCGCCATCCAGCATCCACTTACCACCTTCTTTAACCGCACCCGCCTGTGCCAAAAGTTCCTCAGCTTTGGCAGGATCATATTTTGCGGGAATATCTGCCGCCCAGCCTTTGCCATCGGGATACACTGTTCCGGCCGGTTCACCACCCACGCCTGAGAGCACGGCGTTTACGACACCCTGGCGATCAATTGCCATCGAAACCGCTTGCCGGATCAATGGATTGGACATCGGGCCACTTGCCGCATTCAGTGTGTAGAAGTAGAGCCGCGCTGTTGGCGCGCTAAACCCAAGCGCCCCTGTGCCTTTGATCCGGTCAAAATCCGTTTCTGGATAGTTGATCACCATATCAACTTCGCCCGCCTCAAAGGCCAACGCTGCCGTTGCAGGATCGCCGGAAACTACAACACGGACCTCTTCGAGCCCGGGCGTGCCCAGCCGGTAATTCGCGTTTGCCTCGACACGGTAGAGTTGCTCCGGCACAGCCTCTTTAAAGACGAAGGGACCGGTTGCATTGATCGGGAATGCCTCGGATGCCTCACCCAAAATCGCGATGCCTGGTTCCGAAAGCGTCCAAGGGAACGCCGCATTTGGGCTATTGGTCTCAAAGACCACCACGTTATCACCATCTGCGGACATACCGGCGAGGTCGAGCAGCTTTGCCACGCGCGCGTTGTGTCCAGGGTGGGCTTCGTCAGCAATTGCTGAAATCGCATCGACAACAGCGGTGGCTGTCAAAGGCGTGCCATCATGAAACTGAACACCATCTCGCAGGGTCACACGCCAAGTCGTGGGCGACGCCTGTTCTATGCCTTGAGCCAAACGAGGATAAAGCTTCAGATCATAGTCGATGCCCATCAGCGTTTCAGTCACACCGGTTTGGTTTGACATCCAGCCGTTATAACCGGCGCGAGGGTCGGGCACCTCAGCGTTGGGACCAAATCCCGTTGAAATCGTAAGGCTGCCCTCTTGCGCAGTGATCGGCAAAGCAGAGCCGAGCGTCACCAACGCAGCAAAGGTCAGTCGGGTTAGTAGTGACATATTAAGTTCCCTCAGGTTTCTATTTAGAATTTGAAGTTTGCGGATTGCCAGTCTCGAGCCAAATTTTGGCACACTGACAAATGGGCTGAAGATATCAATCTTCAGCACCTGTTCGATGTCAAGATCAATAAATTGAGCGTGACATATAGCTCGAAACGATCTGGCTCTATTCGGGCACGATCTGTCCTGGCAGGGAATTCACCGTCATCGTCTGATCTGGCTGAAAGTGAATGACCGACCGGATTGACTCGCCTGCCTTCAACAGGTCGAAAGCAGTATTGATCTGATTATGCTTCATATGGTGGGTGATGTAAGGGTCCACATCGAAATCACCGCGCATCCATTCATCGACCATGCCAGGCAACTCGCTCCGGCCGAGCACGCCGCCAAATGCTGTACCGCGCCACACTCTGCCGGTAACCAGTTGGAACGGTCGAGTGGAAATTTCCTGACCGGCCCCGGCAACACCGATGACAGTGCATTCACCCCAGCCCTTGTGACAAGCCTCGAGTGCGGCCCGCATGAGATCTACATTCCCAACCGCCTCAAACGTATAGTCCAGACCGCCGCCGGTCATCTCGACCAAAACGTTTTGAATGGGTTCGTCGTAGTCTTTGGGGTTAATGCATTCCGTTGCGCCCAGAGATTTGGCCAGAAGGAATTTGGACGGGTTGATATCAATGCCGATGATCTTTGAAGCACCGCTCATCACAGCGCCCTGGATCACCGCCATACCAACAGCACCCAAGCCAAAGACCGCCACAGTAGCGCCCGCCTCTACCTTTGCCGTGTTGCGCACTGCACCCATGCCTGTTGGTACAGCGCAGCCCATGACGGAGGCCTTTGAAAGTGGAGCTTCCTGATTGATCTTGGCGACAGAAATCTCGGGAAGCACCGTATATTCGCTAAAGGTGCTGGTACCCATGTAATGCAGGATTTGCTTGCCCTTATAAGAAAAGCGCGAGGTGCCATCGGGCATTAAGCCTGCACCTTGCGTGGCGCGAATGGTCTGGCACAGGTTGGTCTTGCCCGATTTGATGTAGGGGCATTCCGGATCTTCTGGGACGTAAAGCGGGATCACGTGATCGCCGGGTTTGACTGACGTCACGCCCTTACCCACCTCTTCGACAATTCCACACCCTTCATGACCGAGGATGCATGGGAAGAGGCCCTCAGGATCCTCGCCGGAGAGTGTAAAAACATCTGTATGGCATAGGCTGGTCGTGACGATCCTGACTAGAACTTCACCATCCTTCGGGCCTTCGAGGTCAATTTCCTCGATCTCCAGTGGTTGGTTTGGTGCCCAGGCAATGGCAGCGCGCGTTTTCATATCAGGTCTCCTCTGTCCTTTAATGAATTGTTGTTATGTGTTCGGGCTGGTGGTCCTCAGCATCAACAGTCACCGGGTCGAGCACCAGCAAAAGCCGCGTCTCACCTGATCCCTCAATCGGCGTTTCGCGATGCAAAAGGCCAGAATTTGCACCGTCAAGCCGCTTTATCCCACGCAGAATGATCGGCGCACAGGCTGGGACCGCAAAAACACGGCTTGATGTAGCGCCATCGGTCGAGATGCCATTCTGCGTGCCCGGATCGCGATACGTGCATACAAGACGCGCTGTGACCGCGCCTATGCGAAACTCGCAGAATGCGTCGCCGTTGGCGACGTCAAGGCGGAGCCTCAGAGAGCTTGCATCCATAACTTGCGCTAAGATCATTGGAAGCGCGACGATGTCATCTGCCAGCATGCTGCATTCCGGGCAAGCAGGTGTGCCGCAAATCAACGCAGTCTTATGTATCGCATCGCGCACAGTGTCTGCCGCAAGGATCAAACGCGCGCTTAGAGGGTCATCTGGGTTAAGTCGAACCCAGTTCTGAATTTTGTGAGACGGCGTGCTCTTCCATATAGTGGCCGCACAGCCCGGAAAATGGATCTCTTCGAAACCCGCGTGACTTTGGGCAACGCCGGAACCTACAACGGTGTTATCTATACCTTCATGCGGGACCGTCATGCAGCATCTTCTGAGCGTCGCCAGATTGGGAATGGGTCTGGCAGATTAAGTGGCAAAGCCTCGGGCCCCTCAGCCATCAGTGGCGGTACTAAGCAGGCATCAAGCTTTTCCTTGAGCGCGGGCCAATCAATATCGGATCCGATGAAAACCAATTCCTGGCGCCGATCACCCCAAGGCTCTGACCAGTGCTGTTCGATGTAACTCAGGACAGAACTATGCTCTGGCCAGCGTTCCTTTGGCACCGTAGCCCACCATGTGCCCATCGGTTTGATACTGGAAAGCACGCCCGCTAAAGAGTATTCTGCAACCCAATCAGGCCTGGTCGCAAGCCATAGATGACCCTTGGCCCGAATGACCCCAGGCAATGCTCCGTTTAAGGCCGCGTTAATCTTTTCAGGAATAAAGGGCTGGCGAGCGCGATAGACATAGCTCACCACACCGTATTCTTCCGTTTCCGGCGTGTGATCGGCAAACCCATATAGCTCTTTGGCCCACATCGGATGATCCTGCGCCTTTTCAAAATCAAAAAGACCCGTGTTAAGGATCTTCTCAACTGGCACATCGGAGTGGTTTGTCTCGATAATCTCGGCATCCGCGTTCAAGCTTCGAACAATGCGACGTGATGCGTTTACCTGTTGAATGGATGCATCCGCCACTTTGTTAAGTATCACAACATCGGCAAATTCTATCTGATCGGTCAGAAGGTCGACCAGTGTGCGTTCGTCTTCATCGCCAAGCGATTCACCCCGGTCACCTAGAAAGTCTTCGCTCGTGAAATCCTTTAGAAGATTAACGGCATCAACCACCGTCACCATTGTATCGATGCGCGCAACATCAGAGAGGCTCTCGTCATACTCATCGCGAAAATCAAACGTGGCTGCTACAGGCAGCGGTTCGGAGATACCCGTGGATTCAATCAAAAGATAATCGAAGCGCCCTTCCTCGGCCAAATGGCGCACTTCCTTCAAAAGGTCGTCGCGCAGCGTGCAGCAGATACACCCGTTCGACATTTCTACCAACGTCTCGTCTGTGCGGGATAGCTCTGTATCCGCACGTACAAGATCGGCATCAATATTGACCTCTGACATATCGTTTACGATCACTGCGACGCGGCGTCCTTCGCGATTGTTTAGAACGCGGTTAAGAAGTGTGGTTTTACCGGCACCCAGGAAACCTGAGAGCACGGTTACGGGCAGGCGGGTGTCTTTCATCAAATGCATATCTCCGGCTGGCACGTCCCTTGTTTGCGCTATGGGCGAAATACGCTGTTGGGCATGAAGGAACTGCGGGCTATAGTACGAATTTCATAGTAATGTTATAACGTAACGACTATCAACTATGGTTTTTCACCAATTTGGTAAGATCGCGTGCAAAACCCGTCCGAATAAACGGATATCAATTTCTACAAATGCTCCAGGTTTTTAGGAACGAATTGCGCCTTTAGCATATCAAAACTCTCTTGAAGTTCCGGTCGGCTGACATCCCTCGATATAACCACAATTCGGTTGCGACGATCCTCGCCACGCCAATTTCCAATCGGTAAGGGCGGGGCAAAAATATGCTGCACTCCGTGAAAAACGAAAGGCTTCTCCATATCCACTAAAGAGACAATGCCCTTACGCGCAAGATATCCGGTCCACGCAGACCAATCAGTGTGTTGAGCCACGTATCGAAAAAATCGTCGCTAAGCGGGTCGTCCAGTGCAGTCGATGCGGTGCCGATGCGGCTTTCATGGGGTGAGAACGACGCCGTTTCAGACTTTGCGGGGGCCAGACCGGAAAGGTTAGAAAGTGGGTCCGGATGTGCTTGTCGCTGTGCCATCCAATGCAGTGCTTCAACCTGCTGAA
>JBCBBI010000052.1:0-8745 GCA_038531775.1 Pseudomonadota bacterium
AAAGCATCGTTCGGATGGACCAAAGGCCGACAATGCACTAACAATTAAACCGGACCACCCGATGGGGGCACGCCAGTTTTACGGCTCTGTAAAACAGACGATTCGACCGAGAATAATAGGGTTGACCTTGCACATTGCGTGGACGTTCCCCCAGGCCCGCGAACATCGCATCACTCATTAACACTCTCCCTTACACCACAGTGTCCGTCTATCAGACCAATGGTTAAGAAAGTGTTTGGTGCAAATTACCTAAACATTTAAATTTATTATATTTTTTTATTTTTGTTTTATTTCAAAGTTCACCGACAATAACTTACGCTCTCTCTTCTCGAAAGACACATATACAAGACACCAGCCACGGGTAACTGCCGTCTATGAAGTTGGTTGTAGTCCCATCTGAAAGAGAAATTGTGGCTACAAAAATGAGGACTTGCGTAGAAGGTTTTTAAAACGCGGCGCCAGCGTGCTCAGCCCTACCTGAGTGAACCAACTTCGTTGTTAATGCATGGCTGGCCCTTGGTTCATCTGGATGTTGGTTTTCGCCGCCGTATCCGAGCTGCTGAAGCGAGTTACTTCCGGCTGTCTCTGACAGATGAGGTCGAAGCGCGCGCCGCCCCAGAACGGTCCGCGCCTGGTATCCGCCAAGGTACATGCGCTTTGGATAGAATGCCCAGCGCCACGCCCGGCCAACAGCCAGACAAAGCCATATTTGGCATTCTATGCCGTACGGGCATTCGCGTTGCTGCGCTTACATCGTTCAAGATCAAACATGTGGACTTGGACGAAAAAACTCTCACCCAAAATCCGCGCGAGGTCACCACCAAGTTTGGAAAAAAAATTGACACGTTTTTGCAGAAAGTCTCAAAGAAGCCGAAGCTGCTTTGACCGCTTGGATCACATTTCTGGATGAAGTAGCGCTTTACGGCCCTGACGATCCGTTATTCCCTGCCACCGCTCTGAAAGCCGAAGCCGAAGCCGGTTTCACAGCCAGTGGACTCAACCGCGCGCATTGGAAAACAACCGAACCCGTGCGCAAGATCATCAACACCGCTTTTGACGCCGCTGGATTGCCCGCCTACGGCCCGCACGCCTTCCGTCAAATGCTGGCGCGCCGTGCTGCGAAGAACTGCGAGTCGGTGGCGGAACTGGTGGCCACGTCTCAGAACCTGGGCCACAGCGACGTTCTGGTGACGTTGCGCAGCTACAGACAAATCCATCGAGATGACCAAAGGCGACTCATAACAGGTGAAAGCTGAGAAGGTTTAAGGTGCGAAATCACTAGCGGTCAATCCGGTACTGCACTGTAAAGAAATTTGAATGTGCAGAACTTGACCGCGCAGAGCCCATAGGGACCGATGCTGCGGGCTGAATGAATGTAGGCTTTGGCGGCACCTAGGCGGTCTGCCACGGACAACAGCGTCCGCGACATCTTTGAAATTGAGCTGATCGGGTAAAACCCAAAAAGAACTTGACTAGTTCTACATCGTACTATCTAGTTCGACATAGAACCAAAGAGGCCTTTCATGAACCGTAGAAACTTTCTGAAAATCACCGGTGGTGGCGTCGTTTTCGCCGCGAGTGGCGTTGGGCTGTTTGCATCGACGCGGACACCAACGACGGCACTTGCTCCTTGGGCAATGGTCGGCTCCTATGATGACCCGCGCAAAAACGCACTGTCATACGCGATACTCGCACCAAATCCTCACAACCGACAGCCTTGGATTGTTGATCTGGTCGACGAAGACGCAATCATCCTATATTTCGACACTGACAAGCAACTCCCACATACCGATCCGTTTGACAGGCAGCTTACAATCGGTTTGGGCTGTTTTTTAGAGCTTATGCAGATGGCCGCAGCTGCCGATGGCTATCGTGTCGACATAATTTTGTTTCCAGAAGGCGAAGACGAAACCGGGCTCGACAAACGCCCGATCGCGATTGCCAAGTTCAACAAAGCGGCCCCGGCTATTGATCGGCTTTTTGAACATGTAATGTCCCGGCGCTCAAACAAGGAACCCTTCGACACGTCCCGGTCCGTTTCCGCGGACGCGCTAAGCAGGATCATCGATGTCGCACGGTATGCGTCACTTGGGGGCTCGGTGAATGCGGCTGACATCGCTTATTGGCGCAAGCTCTCGACCAAAGCATTGCTGATCGAGATCGAGACGCCACACACCTACAAGGAAAGCGTCGACTTGATGCGTATCGGCAAAGCCGAAGTGAATACCAACCCCGACGGCATCGACTTTAGTGGCGCCATGTTCGAGACGCTTTCGTTGGTCGGCGTTTTAACACGAGAGTCTCTATTAGACAAAAACTCATCTGGCTATTTGGAAGGCGTAAAGGCAGTCACACAGAACACAGAAACAGCCATGGGCCACCTTTGGATGGTGACGAAAAGCAACACCCGTACCGATCAGATCATGGCGGGGGCGGATTGGCTGAGGGTTAATCTGGCGTGCACAGCGGAGGGACTGGACTTCCAACCGCTCAGCCAAGCTTTGCAGGAATATCCAGAAATGGCGGAACTCTATGCGACAACGCATCAACGCTTGGCTTTTGACGGGGGGACAGTTCAAATGCTAGCGAGGATCGGATACGGTCCTGAGGTGCCGGTCAGCCCTCGTTGGCCCATTGACGCAAAGATTGGAACTGCGTGAGCGAAGACAATATCATGGCCGCCGAAGTGTTCGGTTTCTTTACAGAGATCGGCATCATCAATCAGCTCTCAACGGCCATTCTGGCCAAGAGCCTGCCTGAGGGCGTGCACCCATCACACTTTTCTATCCTCAACCATTTGGTGCGCATGGGAGACGGTAAGCCGCCGGTGCGCATTGCTTCTGCGATGCAGGTCACAAAAAATACGATGACACACTCGCTCAAGGTGCTTCAGGATCGCGGATACATCATGGTTGCACCTGACCCAGCAGACGGGCGCGGTAAGCTCGTCTATCTTACGGACTCGGGCCGCAGGTTTCGAGAACAAGCTATCGTCAACGTAAGTGAGGCCTTTGGACATATCATTGGCCCAGACCAACTGGGTATCATGCGCCGCATCGGCGGCGACTTGCTGCAGATGCGGAAATACCTCGACGAAAATAGATGAATGCAGCAGAAGCGCTACTGGTTCGAAGCATTCATTGAGAATCAAGAGTTTTCGGTCGGTTTTATCCGCATATAGGACATTCGTTGGCCGCGCTCATACGTGGGAACAAATGCGAGAACAGAAAGAAAAATTTACAATATAAGTCAATAACTTATCTTATTTTGTGGCGGAGGCGAAGGAAGCACATCTTTCACGTTATAATATTGTTTTTAAATGATATTAATTCAAAAGTATAAAGACATACCACAATTTATACCCCACGGGCGGAGAGCGGCCATTCGCTGCAATGCTGAGATTGAATTTGCCTTAGCCCTGAGCGGACTTTAAGATGTTCTTCGCCAGTTATTCGATGACAATGGACGTAAGGTGAACATGCAGGCATCTTCCAATGTCGGTCAAACAAGATCTGTTTGAGTGATTGCGAACCAAATTACTGTCAGCTGGCGTAAATCAGCTGTTACAAAAACATGCGAGGTTGCCTCTCCCACAGAGAGGCGACCCCAATGGCCAATGTGTCAGCTGAAAGTCGAGCTTGTTCGTCCGTTCCAGTCGACACGATTAGGTTCACTTACGCCAACCGAAACCAGTCCTGGTTAACGCGCAAGATGATCAATTCGGTTGAGCGGTTATCGGGCAGCCGTTACTTGGAGCAGCTCTATTTTGACTGGGTTGCATCAGGTGCCCAGGGAAACCCATTCGACGCAGCGATACAGAAACTCAAATTCCAGATGGCTTTGAATGGTGTGTCACTGGACTCCGTTCCGCGCCAGGGCGGGTTGCTGCTGGTTGCAAACCACCCGTTTGGTATTGCCGATGGGCTGGCTTTGGGGTGGCTTGCGACACAACTGCGGGAAAGTGTTTGTATCCTGACGCATTCTCTGCTTTGCAGAGTGCCAGAGTTCCGACCCTTTCTACTGCCGGTGGATTTTGGCGAGACATCCGAGGCTCGCAGAAACTCAGCAACAACGCGCCGGATGGCTGCCGATCTGCTCAAGTCTGGTGGCGCAGTGGTGATCTTTCCTGGCGGCAGTGTCGCAACATCCAACCAGCCTTTCCGTCGGCCTGCAGCGGAACTGCCATGGCATCCGTTTGTCACGCGACTGGCCCTGACTGAAAATACAACTGTTTTGCCGGTTCACGTGCACGGCCAAAATTCATCCTTGTTCCAAGTGGCCAGCCACGTGTCGTACCCTTTGCGTGTGGCTTTGCTCTTCAGAGAAACCCGCCGGCGTATGGGAGGCGACATGCGCATGACCCTTGGAGCGCCCATGATGGCACACGAGCTTGCTCTATTACCCCGCTCCGACATAACAGACATTTTTCGCCGCAGATGTCTGGAGTTGGGTAATGCTGATCCTGAAGAAACCTTCGTTTGGCCGAGCTACATCAAGTGGTGATGCGCCAAGCCAAACGGCGTTTCTGCGCGAAAAACCATAGCATCAAAGGCATCAATTGGCCCGCTCGCGCTTACGCGGGCGCAAGCGCGCTGGCTTTGATACGAGGTGCCTCGAAGCTGATCAGCTGTCCGTCGACGACCGCCATAGGTTCAATCAGCGCTTTGACGCCCACGATACCCAAATCTGGAAAATCCAGACCCATTGAATGGAAACAGGCGAACCGCACCCCTGGCTTAGGGTTCAGGTTTGGCCGAATGTCGCGCGTTCCCAGTTTCAAATGATGTGCGATGTCCCATTCCTCGGTCTGGCCATCAATCCTTGTGACGACCCAACAATGCCCATCTTCGCAGGTGCCGGCCTTCTCTTGGGGGAAAAAGAACCCTGTGACATAGCCAGCATCAATCCCGGCAGCGCGCAGAGCCGCCAAAAAGTACGTGTTGATGTCCACGCAAGAGCCTTCCGTCAGTCCGCAACCCAAGGCCGGAACGACGTCAAACCCATCATTGAATTTCGCATCCGGATGCCCGTAGGTGAACCTCTCGGCCACATGACTTGCGATGGCACGTGCGCGATCAGATCCCGTCAGGTGACTGCCAACAGGTGCTATCTCCGCCAGCAGATCATCCGCAAATCGCGTGAAACGCGACGGGTGCGGTGTGAACATAGCATCAGGATAGGCACCAGCAGAGCGATCAAAGACGAAGTGGATGGTCACCTCACCAGATTGCGGCGTCATTCGGTAGGCAAACTGCCCGGTGGTTGCCTCTTTGACCTTAACCACACCGTGAGCCTGCAAATCGATGCAGTGCCCATGCGGCGTTGCCAAACCACCAGGGATCAAAATCTCGGATGTCCCTTCGGGCACCTGTGCGGAATAGGTCACCTTCATTGTGTACCCTTTCAATGTCATCGCTGCGCCAAGTATCAGGCCGCCGTTACTGGCGCATGACAAACGCCACGTTACTCTATCAAGCGCCTTAGCATGTCATAACAAACGTAGCATGCCACATGCGTGTTCAAACAAATGATCAAAATGGGAAATGACAGCTTCTGGGGCGAAAGTCTCGACGGGCACATGCGTGTAACCAAAATCCACGGCGATCACCGGAACCCCAGCGTTTCTGCCAGCTAGAACATCAACTTCAGAGTCGCCCACCATGATGGCGCGCTTGTGGCACCCGCCTGCCATGTCGATGGTGTTCATCAAATGGCTTGGATCCGGTTTTTGACGATCAAAGCTGTCGCCGCCTGTGATCGCTGCAAACTTGTGGGCCACGTTCAATTCCTGAAGGAGTTTGTTTGCCTGTTTGCAAGGTTTGTTGGTGCATACCGCGAGACCGCAGCCCACGTTCGATAACCTGTCCAAACAGTCACCAACACCAGGGTAAAGCTGAGTTTCAACGGCAATGTTTTCGTCATAGTCACGGACTGTCTCAGCAAAAAGCTGTGTGTGTTTGTGCGGTGTAAGGGGGATGTCGGCAGCCTCAAATGCGTGTTTTATCATGCCCCGCATACCTCCATACCCGCTCAGGCGGGCAAAGTCCGTACGCGTGAAGTGCGGCAATGTTTGCCGCGCAAGTGTCCTGTTGAGGGCTGACAAAAGATCATTGACCGTGTCGGCTAAGGTGCCGTCGAGATCAAAGACAACAATTGGATTAGGAGACATTTACGTGACTTTGTTCGTTTGAATGTCAAAAATTGTAGCAGAGCAAGACCACCGGTTGGCATGCATTCTTGAGTTTATTGAAGCGCGTTTGGCAGCAAATGCATATCATCAATGACGGTATCTGCGCCTGCCGCGATCAGTTTGTCCGCATGATCTGGCAAGCAGTGAGACCCGCCGGTAAATCCAATCGCCCGCATCCCCGCAGCTTTTGCAGCCGTCACGCCAGCAACGCTGTCTTCGACTACGACACATTTGGAAACGTCGACACCCATCATGCGCGCGGAGTATAAGAAGATATCCGGATGTGGTTTGCCGCGTCCCACCAAAACCGTCGAGAACACATGAGGGTAGACGAGGTCGAACACCCCGGTTTCAACAAGGCCAAGAGCAAGCTTTGAAGGGGTTGAACTCGATGCGACACATTTTTTGATACGGATTTCGGAAAGAACCTCTTTGATGCCTTCGATGGGTTTGAGCTCTGTCCGGTACTTATCCAGTATCCTTTGATCGACCCGGTCTTTGAAACCGGCAGGGAGGGCACGGCCCATTTCCGCCTCGATCGTCGCATACATCGCGTTCGCGGGAACACCGGCGAAGCGCTCCATGACACGTTCCATGGTGATGGGGTATCCGATTTCTGACAAAGCCTCTGCGTCCGCCGCGCAGGCGATCCCCTCGCTGTCGATCATCACACCGTCACAATCGAAGATGACGAGATCCATAGGCGTCTCCAGGAGAGTTATCCCTCCTTTACCTAGGGCCTAACCCCAAACGAACAGGTCAGGGGCCAAAATAAGATGCCGATCAAGGAAGTTCTCCATGTGAACCACAACACCATCTTTATCACACAAAACAACGGCCAGCTGACCAGGGCCTTCGCGACGCGGCACGGGGCTGACGAAGCCCTTGGTATTCTCAGGCACAGGACCTGACCGGTCGATCAGCATAGGATCAATGCCATAATGTGAACCAGCCAAAGTGCAGTAAGGCACGCCCTTAAAGGAACCGGACGTTGTCATGTGAACATGGCCAGAAATCACCTGCCGCACGTTCGTGTGGTCGAGGATCACGTCTGCAAAGGCGGCGTTGTTCTCAAGGATGATCACATCTGTTTGCACCGAGAAAGGCGCAATGTTGTGGTGTAGTACAATGACAACTGGCTGCGCGGGCATTTCTGACAGCTGCGCGTCCAGCCAATCCAACTGCGCTTGGCTCAACCGTCCGGCACCACCAAGATCAGGATCTGAGCTGTCCAGCACGATTGTTCGGTAGCCGCCCGCGTCAATGGCATGGTCAACACACCCAGTCTCTGGATTTTCCATCCCGGCAAACTGCTTCAAAAACGTCGGCCGGTGATCATGGTTGCCCAATGTCAAAACGGTCCGCGGCATCAAGGGCGCGATGGCTGCTTTGAACCTTTTATAGGCCTCTGGTTCGCCATGGTCTGTCAGGTCACCCGCGAAAACGACAAATTCGGCATCCGCATGCGCGTCGTTTACATAGGCCACGGCTCGCTCCAGCCGATCATAGGTGTCGAGCCCGTGGCTCAGGTGTCCTTCGGGAACAAGGTGGATGTCAGCCAGCACAACAAATTTCAGCATCAGCCTTTTACTCCGGTCATGGTAATGCCGCGGATAAACAAGCGGCGGGCAAAGAGAAACGCAATCACCATGGGCGCTGTCACCACCGTAGCAGAGGCATAGGTGCGTCCATAATCGGTATCAAAGGCAGATTGATACTGCATCATCGACAGGGTTGCCGTCATCTTGTCCTGGCTCTGGACGACAATCAGCGGCCAGTAGAGATCGTTCCAATGGGCAACAAAGCTGAACACACTGAACGCGGCAATCGCAGGCACGGCCGATGGCAGTATCAGGCGAAGGATGATCTCGATCTCTGAAAACCCGTCCACGCGGGCGGCTTGAATGATGCTGTCGGGGAAGCCGCGAAAGAACTGGCGAAAGAGGAAAATGGCAAAGACCGACACGATAAAGGGGAACATCATCGCAAAGTACGTATCTAGCAACCCCACGCGCACGAGCCCGATGTAAAGCGGGATCGACGTGACATTGATCGGGATCGTGATCGCGGCAATCACGGTGCCAAAGAGGATGGTCGAGCCGCGAAACTTCAGCTTGGCCAGTGCATAAGCGGCGGGGATTGCCGTGAGCAGCTGGATCACGAGGATGCCCACGCAGACGATCATCGAGTTCATCAGGAAGATCAGATAGGGCTGATCAAACAGCACTCCGTAGTAGTTCTCCCATCCCTTGAACGTCTTGGGAATGATCGAAAAATCGCTGTCATAGACCTCATCGGTGGGCTTGAGGCTCGATGAAATCATCCAGATGAACGGAAAAACCATGACCCACGCACCCACGAACAACAACGCTGTCGTCACCGCTCGGCTCAGGCTTTTGGGGCGCAATCGCTCCACCCATGAGGCAGGGGCAGTGGGGGCAATGGTGTCAGCCATCAGTAATGTACATTCCGGTCAGTAAAGAGCGCCTGGATCAAGGCGAACAGGAAGATGATGCCGAGGAAAAACAGCGAGAGCGCCGCCGAATAGCCCATGT
>JBCBBI010000053.1:0-6448 GCA_038531775.1 Pseudomonadota bacterium
CGAGCCTATTACGCGCTTGGTAGAGCTGCTCCATTTGAGCTGCGACGTCTGGCCGATCTAAGGTCTTGTTGGGAAAGACACGCTTCAAGGAACGTTTCCAAAGGGTACGTTCATACTGCTCAGAAAAAAGCCTCTTCCAAAAGAAAAAAGTGAGCTGCGCGACCACCTGCCCGTCGGAAACAGCAAGCACATCCTGACGTCTCCGCGCGAGGGTCGAGTGCCCAATTCCTGCGGGCGGACCATTGGGAAAGGCGGTCCCATCAAGGGCTGTTTTTTGAGCATTGCTCAGCTTGGCGTACTCGGCTCGTTTTGCCTTCTTTATCGCCTGATCGATGTTATTGCGCTCGATCTGGCTCCAGTTGAACGGCGCTGGCGGAATATGTAGCCAGTCTGCGGTGCCAAGGTCGGTGGTTAAGCGATCGCACACGGCGTTCCTGAGCGCGATCTCCACGGTGCTCATTACCGCCATCAACGCGCCGCCCAGCCCCATCGTAGCCTGGTGGAGCTCAATCGCATCGGCATCATTCGCCGCAAGCGCCCTGAATGTGCTAAGCCGTTGCTCGGAGATGAGCGTCTTAATCGCTTGCACGTCGTCAGGACTTAGATTCCTTGACATTTGCCCTCCGATCCGCTATCTCTGACCACGAAACGTCGGGAATAATTGTCGGCAGCGCGCTTGTTCGTGACGGACACCCGACGCCCTAAATGAAAAGCTGTCTCTTTTGAGGCGGCTTTTTCTTTGCTCAAATAAACCATGGCGTGCGCTCCAAAACAGGGTGGAGCTGGAACGCGCCTTTACCTTGGCGCTGAAAAGCGGCCGTCAGATACGCGATGTCTTTGGCATATTTCGTGGTGATCGGTTCCCCACACAAGGCATCCGTTGATGCCCAGTTGAGCTTGGTTAGACAAAGGATTTGCCGCGCCAGAGCCCGGTGATCGATGGCCTGAAAGATCCCGCTCGAGCCCTGTTCAGCATAGACGTTCACTTCAAGCGCTTGCGGCGTGCCAATGGTTTTTCTGTACTCATTGTATCCCGTCGTTGAGAGAAAGATCTGATTGGGCGCGCTCACTACATAGCGGCCTCGGGCAATCGATCCATCCGTTTCGCCACGCTCATCAAACAAGCGAACTGGATGACCTGTATTGATCCACACGAAGACATAGCGCCCATCTGGCCTCACCGCCCGCGCGCCGCGTAAGATCGCGTCGCGATCCTGGCGGCTGAATTTCGCCGAATAATGGAAGTAGATCGTTGGAGCTTGGCTGAGCGAAAGCTTGCCAAGCGTGTCCGCCACCAAGCGCTCATAATGGGCGCTGCGCTCTTCGAAAGGCACCGCTTCATTCCCGCCGGAATAAAACTCCCAACGCCCATATTCGCTGAAGACATTCGCAAAGCCGAGAACCCGGCTCGCCGCGCCGCCCTCCCGGCTCTGCGAATAAGACAGTCCCACAAAGAAATCCGCATCCGGAATAGATTGCGGCAAGACCCAGGGCGTCAACCCGGTCTTTGCGACCAGATTGAGGGCGAGATTGAGATCCTTATAATCGGGATTGCGCAATGTGGGCGTATCCATCATTTGCGAGGGGATGCCTGCTTCAAGAAGCACCCGTTTTGCGCGGTAGTAGGGCGAGCCCACATCATCGAGCGCAAACCCGCTTTCAGGCGTGTGCACGAGAAATATCCGCGATAGCCGCTCATCCCCGCGCCATTCCGGCGACTGCTCAATAAGCCGCGCGCACTCTTGATCTGCGCTGAGATCGCTCGGCACCGCTATCTGGCCAAGCTTCAAACGCGTCGCAAAGGTCTGTTCGGAGCCCTTATATTTATACTTGCCTGATTGGAGACGGCCCACCAATTGGCGCAGCGGCTCTTCCCAACCGCGTTCGACCACGGCCACAATCTCCACATCCTTTGGCTCGTGTTGATAGGACCCATAGGAGGTAATCCCTTGGCGAATATCTGCGGTTTTTCGGTCTTGGCTGAACGCGACATCCGGCTCGGTAACCGCATCCACAAGCAAGGCCCGTTTGCCATCTCCCTGGCGATGCGCGCGCAAAGGCTCATCGGAAATCTCCACATCCCGGCCTTTGACCGACAGCGGGAACACATCACGCTCAAGTGTTTGGACAATGGTCTCAATCTTCAACGCTCGAACCCGCGCCGCGCCTGCCATGGACGACAAGGCCGCTTTTTTAATGGCGCGGCTAAAATCAAACCCAGGCGCACGCTCATGGATCAACCGATTGAGCTGCTCCCGGCGAAGGTTGGGGAACACCTTCATATAGGGGAGCGATTCATCATCGTCGGTCTCAAAAATGCGGACCATTGCTTGCCCGTCTTCCAGGCTTGTGATCCGGCCACGGACGGGGCGATCATCAATAATCGCAAAGGCGCCGAGCCCAATCAGCGCGGTTTGATCAAAACTCTCCAGCGCTTTTTCGATCGTGAGCAAGCTGCGCACTTCGAGTGTAAAATCCACACTCAAATAGGTGCGTCCGAAAAATCCGCGTAAGGAGAAGCTATAGGCCGGGACCAAACGGACAGTTTTCGAAAGTCTTTGATCCAAACGATCCTGCGCGCCTTTAAGGTGGGCCACCAATCGACCTTTGGACTGTTTTGCAATGACCCAATCACTCGCCTCAAGCTTATCGGCCATCGCTTGCATAAACGCCCTGCGCTCTTCGCGCTCGCCATCACGCCCCCCCTCATTTTTTAGCCCGAGCACGGGGTAAAGGTTGGTATATTCCGGCGCCTCAACATCCTCTTGGGCCGCGAGCCCCGTGGGCTTTGGCTTGCGGCGTTCATGATCATTGCGAAGGACCACGCAGGTTTCGAGGGGTTTGGACTCATAGAGCGGTGATGGCAGCCCCAACCTTTCCATCTCGTCACGCATCCGGCGCGTGCCTTCCTGGATCGCTTTGACATAAGGCGTACCCTGAGCATCGCGCATGCTGCGAAGCCAATTCATCAACATCGGATTGCGCAAATCGCTTTCCAGCGTCTGTTCTCTGAGCGTGAACCGGTCGGGCACACTGATTTGTTGCTTCAGCCGGCCGGGACTGCGCACGACAAAAGCGTCCTGATACTTCTCGCAAACAATGGGGCCGGTCAGGCCGTAATCGCGATGGGCAACCGCATTCACCACCGCCTCATCCACCGCAATGGCTGGGTATTCCGGTTCACTGACAAACCCGCCATCGGGCGCACGGACCTCATAGGTTCTGAAAAAGGCGGACTCCTTCGCAAAAGTCCGAAAGTCTCGGATCTGTTTGGTGAGAGACCCTCGAAAATCCTGATCAAAAGACGGCGTCGGTCTTTCGTCAGACGCTTCCAGCAAACAATCAAATCTGAGTAATCGGATGAACGCTTGAGGCAGACACCGGTCGGGATTGGTTGCAAAGAACAACAGCCCAGCATGTGTCCAGTAGCGATCTGAATTGCGGCCGGTCAGCGCGCCAGCGCCGCGAAGGACGTCCTCCGCATCTCGATCGGCCCCGTATCCGCAACTTGTTTTGAATTCTGTGAGGACCCCGCTGTCGACATCGTCGAGCTCGAACGCGTCTGAACTTCGTCGCTCAAAATCAACGACTTTGCGATCGCGTTTGAACTGTTCCAGTTCCTCACCCTTGAGCTCCACCGTTGAGGTGCCTTTACGCAGCCAGGCCGCTCCGTCCTTGGCTCTCGTACAAAAAGTGGACGGGTAGTTCTCAACCACGAGCAACGCCACATGGCGGGTCTGGTCTTCAACAGTGAAAGCGTGAATCTTGGCCTCAATCCGAGCCCCCTTCAGGGACGCGACCTTGCAAAGGTTTCCGCGCTGGTCTTCGCTTAAATGATCAATGCCAATCGTCTCGCCGGTCTTTGAAATCCCGATGATCAAGAGCCCGCCGCTGGCATTGGCGAAACCTGACATGGTTTTCTCAACGAGCTTTTGGACTCTGTCGAAACCAGAATTGGTGATCGCCTCTCCGGTCTCGTTCACCTCGCCAGCTTGCTTGCGGTCAAAATGCTGGCCTTCGATCTTGCCATCATCCTCCACGCACAAAAACGCCCGATGCGCGTCGGGGTCTTGAAACACGGCTTTGAAATCGGGCGTCTGCATGGGAAATCGAGCGAACCAATCCAGTTATTTGAAAACTTTATAGTTGCTCGCCGATTCCTGATAAATGGCAAGGTTATCCAGCAACTTTCCAGGCCCTTGCAATCTGCAGGACCGAAAATCGACATTCAGAATTTTGGTATCGCTCCGAACTTGCTCCGCTCCCTGAAACCTCAATCGCAATGAGCTCGACTCCAAGTTCGTTGTGTCCGGTGTTAGGAACTTGCTGTCACGCAGCTGATTCTCGCTTTCGGGTTTAAGCTAGCGTTTGAGTGCATCCATTAGAACTCACCCGAACATCCCTGCATCAAACGGGTGTGCGATCCGCTCCAGCTGCTCCCGCCGATAAGCCAATGATCCGCCCTGACCATATTCGGGGCGATTGTTTTTGTGGCCCATCAGGGCACAGCGAAGACCATAATCGAGGCCGCCTTCGAGCATCCGGTCTTCGAATGAATGACGCAGCGAATAGATCACGTGATCTGAGCTTGGCAGCAGGTCTCGCTGTTTGAAGGCCTTCATGAGGTTGGCTGAGACGAGCGTGCTGCGGTCATAATAGTGATCAAAGCCGTTCGGGCAGAGCTTCATCGCCGGAAGCGCCACACCGACGAGCGGAATCTCGCGCTGGGAATCGTCCGTTTTCAGCTCCCGGTTCTGTTCAGCTCGGATGTGAATATGCGGCACATCGTGTTCCAGTCGGATATCTTCAGGACGCAGTTTCACAACCTCGCTCAACCGGGCTCCTGTCTCAATGAGGAGATAGATGATCACACGTAGCTCCAGCCGCAGGCCATCAAACAAACGTGGTACGAGGATGCGCGTTCGCACCCAATCATCACTGAATGAGGCACGCTTGACTGTCGATTTGCCAGCAAAGAAGAAGCCGCGAAACGGATCTTCTAAATCCGTCTCGCCGCGATACTTGAAGTAGCGTTTGTAGAGTGATCGTATATTCCCGATGTGCCGGTTCGCTGTGTTCGGCGTGATCGGTTTAGAGCCGTCCTTCTGGGGGAGCATACGCGACTGCCACCAGTCCCGGTATTTCGTGGCAACTTCGCGGGTGATGTCTGCGAGCGGGATATCGCCAATCTGCTCAATGAAATAGTCGATCGACGTGCGCTTCGTTTTCTCCCAAGCGCGTCGCTGCGCTTCAGATTTGTTGTACTGATCGTCAAAAGCGATTTTCGAAACGTACAGCTCGAAGGCCTCTGAGACCGTTGTCTTGTCTTCCTGCTCCGGCACCCCGCCAAGTAGCGCCTCAGCTTTTGCTTCGGTCGGGACTTTGCCTTTGTCCGTTGCCTTTAGGCGTTCGACGATTTCCTCCAGATCGGGAAGCGAAGCAATTTCCTCCACCGGTCGGTATACAAACCCCTGGGCCATAGCGCGTGAAACGGCGGCTTTGTGCCGATGGTCAGCGATGCGCCATGCCGCCTTGTCGCCATTCGGACCCATGAGTTCGAGCGCCTTGGCGTTCCACATGGCTTCATCGGCTTCAGCGAGGCCATCACGGCGCATCATGGCGACTTCAACGGATTGTGTGCGCAGCGCGATCTGAATCAGACCGCGCTCATCTATGCCTGCGTAGCGTGATGGAACACGCCTCTGGTAGTGCCACCAGCCGCCGCGTTCCTTCAGATATTTTCTTCCAAGACCTGCATTTCTCATCGCGATTTGTAGTGCAAAAAGTATGCAAACTGTAGTGCAAACACCGGCGTCGAACCCGTGCCAGCCAGCGACTGGCACGTAAAGTTCAATGATTTCAGGGGCTTGCGCGATTGCAATTTCGGGCGAAATGGCGCGAGTGACGGGACTCGAACCCGCGACCTCCGGCGTGACAGGCCGGCACTCTAACCAACTGAGCTACACCCGCGCTTGGCTGCGTCAAGCAGCCGACGACTGGATGTACGGGACAAGGGAGAGGGCGTCAAGCGGGATTTTGGCCATGAAAGGCGAGCACGCGCCCGACAAAGAGAGGTCACCCGGTACCCTTTTTTGTCTGGTCTCGTTGTTGTTTCAATGCCGGCTAGGCGAGGCGATCGGGGCCGACGCGGACAACAGCTTTGCCGAAATTGTCCCCGTGAAACAAGCCGATAAAGGCATCCCCTGCCTTGTCGAGCCCTTCATAAACGGACTCGCGGAAGGTAATCTTCTCTTGCGCAAGAAGCGGCGCAACCTCGGCTACAAACTCGCCGCTTAAATGCATATAGTTTGAGACAATAAAGCCTTGAGCCAGAACGCCCCGGCCAATCATATTGATGATATTGGACGGGCCCGGCTCCGGTTTGGTGTTATTGTATCGCTTTTGCCGGGCGCATGGCTTTGTGCGGAATGATTGCGCAATACAATAA
>JBCBBI010000054.1:0-6308 GCA_038531775.1 Pseudomonadota bacterium
TTGTCTATAACGGTAACCTCAAGCGCGGGAAACAGGCGATTAACGGGAAAACGATCTATAGCGTCTACAGTCAATCGGGCGCATTCGGCAGGCTGCGTTTCCTCCGGAAACGATCCGCCTCACTGTACCGTGACAACGTCACCGATAACGAGCGCACCAGCTATGTGGGCCGGGGCACGGGCATCCGTCTCGTCAATGGCCAGCCGCGCTATACCCACAAGGATCATCTAGGCTCTCCCATTGCAGAGACTGGCGCGTTCGGCAATGTTGTCTGGAAAGAACTCTACACCCCCTTTGGCCTCAAATGGACGGACCCCGCCGCCAACCGCGACAATGAGGGGTATACGGGACATATCGAGGATGACGCCTCAGGCCTGACCTACATGCAGGCGCGGTATTATGATCCGGCGCTGGGGCGGTTTTTGTCGAATGATCCAGTTGGGTTTGCCGAAGGTGGGCCGGGATACTTTAATCGGTATTCTTATACATTGAATAATCCGATCAGCTTTATCGATCCTGATGGCACGTGCACGGGAAGCCGACTGACAAATCGTGATGGTACTTGCAAAGCAACAGGAGGTTCGACTACCGGTTTAGATGGTTACATTCAAAATGTGCAGACAAATAAGAATGTGGGTGAAGCAATTAACAATCAATATAACCTCAACGCCGACAAATCCCAATTTCAAGAGATTGGCAAAGCGTTTCGGGCTGCATTTAACGGAAGCTCTAAATCACAATTTAACAGTTTCAATGAAGCGCTAGCTGCTGCCGCTGGTGAGCTTGTAAATCGAACACTTAAGACTGGGTACGAGTGGGCCACTATAATCTATGAGTTGCTTCCTGATAATTTTGGCCGCCAACGGTCTTTCGGTTTCACGGAACCTGTCACAGATGGCGAAGCCGGAAGAGTGGGCATACGAGGAAGGGCGCCAGCCGGGGCCAAAGCAAGGGCAGGGCTACATTCCCACAATGGCAACGTAACAGCTGGGCCATTTCCCTATCGCGGTTCGGGAGATGATGTATTGGGTAACTCTGGTTTTCCGCACTATGTCGTTGGTGCTGGCAATCGAAATTTATGCGAAATTACACCGTCTGGTTACAGTGGTTGTGAAGGAATTTAAGATGAAAAAAAAATATACCTTCTTGTGCACCTTGTTTGTAGTTGTGGCATGTGTGCACGAAGCCGACCTTGTTAAAACTTACTCTAGCAAAGATGAAGTATTTGATGAATACTATGATATTGTTACAAGATCAAATACTGGTTCACTTCGCGGCTTTAATGGCGTGAGCGGAGAGCGCATAATCCAAATTGTGAAAGCTGTAGAATTTCTCGAAGCATCTGTAGCTGAAAATTGTGAGCAAATTGCACTGAGCGATCAATACGTATTCTTTATGAGAAGGGATGATGTTATTCAAATCATATTTGAACCGGCTTTTGTGCCAACAAATACTAATTTGATTGAAGAAACACCTGAGGCGGATGGGTCGACGTTGATAGAGCTTCGTGAACTTGCAGGCGCTACTCGATTAAAGGCATGCTATGCAGTCGTGGTTTCGAAGGATAATGGAACTACGTTTAATTTCCCATAGATTAAAAATCGTGAGTTTCCCAAAATCTATATGGAGATTGAACGGCCTTACGCCGCGATCGGAAGTCGCCTTAGACAGACTGCGTCACTTACCGTAAGGGTCAGTAACTTGGGTGCTTGCTGCTAATTTACTTATTGTATTGTTCTTGACGGGCACCCCATACGGCGCGTTTTCTAACACCGCGGCCTTTGCAACAGTCTTCCCGCTCAATCTATGTCCCAATCCTAATTGGACGGGAACTTGCATGAGGCGCAACTGGTTGTCGTCATAAAAAACTGTCACCGAATACGGATAGCTATCTTTTAAAGGCGCTCCAAGGGTAATCATCCCCGAAAACCATCGGGTTCAAAATTGGACTTCTCCGGTGTAATTTACGCGAAGGAGAAGACAGATGAAAAAATCAAGATTCACAGACGCACAGATCATTGCGATCCTGAAGCAAGGCGAGAACGGCGTTCCGGTTTCTGACCTGTGCCGTGAGCATGGGATCAGCAACGCTACCTATTATAACTGGCGGAGCAAGTTCGTGCGCCCATTGATGCTCCAGCCTTGCCCAATGATCGCTGGTCGCTGGACTTTCTATCGGATGTGTTTGAGCCCGGTCGCCGGTTCCGCATACTGGCCGTTATTGATGACTGCACGCGCGAATGCCTGGGTCTTGTGGCCGACACATCGATATCGGGCCAGCGGGTCGCCCGCGAATTGAACCGGCTTATTCGTCTGTATGGAAAACCCAAAACTATTGTCAGCGACAATGGGACTGAGTTCACTTCCAAAGCGATCCTGAAGTGGCAGAACGAACAGGACATCAACTGGCATCTGATTGCGCCGGGCAAACCAACACAGAACGCATTCGTTGAATCATTCAATGGTCGTCTACGCGATGAGTTGCTGAATGAAGAGGTATTCCAGAGCCTCGCTGACGCTCGGCGGCACCTTGCCCGGTGGCGATATGATTACAACAATATCAGGCCGCACTCCGCCCACGGCGGAATGGCACCCGCAACCGCGCGCCGCCAGCTTGAGCAATGTGAGGGCTCCGCGGCGTTGAACGAATTCGTTCAACCGCTCGACAACACGCAAACTATGAGTAAAGTGGCAGCAGGACTCTCAAATTGAACTTGGGGCCACCGGGGAGCAGGTCACCACGCGGAAAGTGCTGAGCTGGCGTATCTCGAACACCATGCATGCGGACTTCTGTGTCGACGCGCTGAATGAAGCCATCGAAAAATATGCCCACCCTAGATCATGAACACCGTTCAGGGCAGCCAGTTTACTGGCGCAGCCTGGATCACCACACTCACCGAGGCGCACGTGCGTATCTCCATGGACGGGCGAGGCCGGTGCATGGACAATATCATGATCGAGCGGCTCTGGCGGTCACTCAAATATGAAGCCGTCTACCTGCAGGACATCACTGATGGCTTTGCAGCCCAGGGCAACGTCGGTGACTGGACACACTTCTACAATCGCCAAAGGCCTCACTCGGCCCTTGGCAACCAAACCCCTGACGAGGCATACGGAGAGGAAAACGAACTCAGAAAAGCGGCCTGATCAAAACCCCGACATACCTTAGCAGGGTCGAAAAACTGTTCAGAAAAACAGGACCAGCTCAGTTATGAGCGTCAGCTTTATGCGCCCTATGGCGGAGAGAGTGATGCCGAGAGGGAGCTCGGGGGCCCGAGCCGACCTAGCTACCCCCCATTGTGTGTAACACGGGGGGCTTTCGGTACATGGGTTTGATGCTTGCTCCCCTCGGTGCCTGAAACACCTTCCGGCGCCAGCGTTTTCTTCTACCGTTTCCCAGGCGCACCTTTAAGGTGCGATCTGCGGAGCAGAGCGCTTGGTGAGCCTCTCGGCGGTGTTGACTAGGGCGAATTGCGTGGCTCCTGATTCGTCACAACATGGCAGGTTTTGCGATGATAATAGTGCATTGAATGCTGACGGCGTTTTGGCCAAGTGTTCGGAAAGCGCTTAAAAAGCGCTTTGTAGATATCAATTTGTGAATTTTCTGTGACAGTTCTTTTCCAAAAATTGCGCGCTACGTGCGCTTTTTCCAGACTTTATTAATCTCGGTAATATGGGGAACCAGTTTTAAACCGCTTGTTAAATGCCAAAAAGCGGTTTGCGTTTTTCGGAAAGCGCTTGAAAGGAATACTCCGGTGAATTTTGCCAGTAGTCCCCGGGGGTAGACATCCACCCGGATTTCTCCCCACATATCTCTGCCAACGGCAACGCCAAGGGAAAGCGGTCTCTTTTCTTTTTTTAATAGAAAGGAGTCCGTCATGGACCAAATTGAAAAGACCTCCCTGGTAAAGAAATCCGACGGACCGTGCCGTTTCCTAACCAGCGGGATCGACACGCTTTATGTGTGTTACCCATTTGATATTGCCGCCAGCAATCTTGATCTTGATAGTCTCGATTATCAAAAGGCGTTGTTGAAGGATGATCCTTCCCGGCATGTGCATCCTGTAGCGCTTGGTGGTGTTAACTTTGGTCTGTTGACCAATGGCGCATTTCCGTACCGCTGGGTGCTGGCAAACCGGCAAATGACGTGGAAGCTTGCCCGGGCGCTGCAGCCCAGCGTGCAGGTGGAGTTTTCCAGTGAGGGATTGTGGCACGAGGGTGCCGACGCCCTGCATGATCAAGTGCAAGCGATTGCGCGTGCTGAAAAGATGGTGGCCGTTGCGCCAGACGCTGTCTCGCGGGTGGATTATGCGTTCGACTATCATGTTCCGCACCGGGACTTTTCTATCGTTAATATGGTCTCTCGGGCACGCAAGGATAGTCAGTACCGTGCTGGCGAAACGCTGCAGACGCTCACCTTCGGACGCGGTGATATTGTGGTGCGCGTTTATGACAAGTCTGCCGAGATTGCCGAGAAAAGCGGCAAGGCCTGGTTCCATGATATCTGGGGCGTAAAGGATCACGTCTGGCGTATCGAATTCCAATTGCGGCGGGAAGCCTTGAAGCGCTTTGGTATCCGCACCATGGCCGACGTGCTATCAGGTATTGGGGATGCCCTGCGGGACATCGCCAGCCGTCACACCACGATGCGCTTGCCAGCCCGCGACAGCAACACCTCACGTTGGCCCCTGCATCCGATATGGCAGGACCTATTGCAGCGGATAGACGCCCTTCCCAATCTTGGCGTAGTGCGTGACTTTAACCGGACTGCCAGTCTGGCGCTGCGGGAGCATGACCTTGCCCGTTCTATCGTGGGTAACTTGAAAGGCTTGGCCGCTTTACAAGCGCTGCGGGGCGGTAGAGGCGGCACTACAGACAGGCCACCCGATATTGAAACGACCATCAAGCGATTGCAGTTTTTTGCCGCCCGCGAGGTTCATCCCTTTGCCTTTGAACAGGCTGTTCAGGAGCGCATCCGCAAATATGAGGCAGGTCAATGGTAAAGACGATCAACACAAAAGACGTCCGTCTTGTCGCAGCCAATGACGATGTGTCGGACATAACGGCCATCATTGACCTTGCATCCACGGAATTGCCGCATTCGGTAACCATCATCGAAGCCGAACTGGTGGTCATTGAAACCCACACTACAGATATTATTGAGCAGTTGATGGCCGATACTGCGAATGACAACAGCGTCATTGAAACCGCTTCGGTGCCTGCCATCAAAGCCGATCCGGAGGACTGATCATGCAACCAACCGCTATGACCGTCGCCATTTACGCGCGCGTATCTACCGGCAAGCAAGCGGCCAGTGATCTTTCCATCCCGGACCAACTTGCCCAATGTCAGCGCTATTGTGAGGGCAAGGGCTGGTCGGTGGCAAAAAGCTTTGTTGAAGCCGGGGCGAGCGCCACCACCGATGACCGGCCGGAGTTTCAGGCGATGATTGCCGAAGCCTGTACAAAGACAAAGCCGTTCGATGTGATCATGGTGCACTCGCAATCACGCTTTGCGCGTAACGTGCTCGATCTGCTTTCCTATGAGAACAAGCTGACAAAGGCTGGCGTGTCTCTTGTGTCGATGACCCAGGACATAGGCAACACCAGCGAAGCCGCGATCATGCGTACGATGATTGGCGCCATGGACGAACACCACAGCCGGGAGACGTCGAAGCACGTGAAACGGTCAATGAAGGAAAACACAAAACAAGGCTTCTGGAATGGTTCGCAGCCTCCGTTTGGTTTTGAAACCTATGTTGCGGAGATACGCGGCACCAAAGAAAAAAAGAAACTCAAAATCTGTGATCACGAAGCGGAAATCGTTCGCCTGATCTTTCGTCTTTATACGCAAGGTAACGGTAAGAGTGGCCCCATGGGTCTGCGCAAGCTTGTGGGCCATATCAATGATCAAGGGTACACAAACCGCCAAGGCAGGGCGTTTCGAGTACAGTATGTGGGCGCGATTTTGCGCAACTCGGCATATATCGGTCAGCACTGGTTTAATCGCACCGACACAAAGACTAAACGGCTGCGCCCACAAACAGAATGGATAGAACTCAAAAGCGATGCCATCATTGATGCGTATACATTTCAATCAGCACAGGATCGCCTCACCGCTAATGCCCCGGCAATGAAACCTCCACGTCTGGTATCCAGTAATGTTCTATTGACTGATATCGCCTTTTGTGGCCAATGCGGCTCGCGATTGCGGTTAATGACCGGTAAGAATAATCGGTACCGATACTATAAATGTAGCCGAAAAGCAGACCATGGCGCGACAGAGTGTAAGGGCGTTGAAAAGCCCTT
>JBCBBI010000055.1:0-4763 GCA_038531775.1 Pseudomonadota bacterium
CCAGCCATCGCTGATCCTCCAATTACGGGACAAAACTATCCCAGTTGGTGGACCACTTTCAGGGGGCTATTCCAGGCACGCGTCGTATTCCACTGGGAATAAGCCGCGAACGTTAGCCATCTTATCGGTGAACCTTTGTTCACTGAGCTGCGGGGTTGGAGCTGAAAAGTGCGCAAATTGGTTCCGTATCTCTCGGATGGTATCAATAGCTTTAAACTCATCACTCGAAATGTACCCAAATACATAGCACAGCTTTGAACGAGCTGAGAATGAAGCCATCGCTCCTTGGCCTAAAAATAGCTCCCGCTGAATTTTGTCGTCCACGTCAGCGTGTATTGCGGTCCGTAAAATTAACCCCAACGCCTCTTCCAACATCGACGCTGAGAGAATTACTGTTCCACGCTCAGATTCAGCTTCAAGTTCTTTTGCGAGAGCCTGCATATCTTTCAAGAAGTGATCAGGCAGTTTCTTCTTGGCCATCTATCTTCCTAAGCGTGCAAACTTCAAAACTCATTTACTCAAATACTCAGACCATAGGTCGCGCGTGATGTCTGAGATTGACCGCCCCTCTTCCACGGATTTCATCTTGATACGCTTATACAGGCTTTCCTCGATCTCGGCATTCAAACGCTTCTTCTTCTCGGACGTCTCAGTCACTTCGTGCAAGATGCGCTGACGGGCTTCGTCGCCACGGCTTGGGCGTTTTGCGGAAAGAGCCATTATGCCACCTCCCGCACTACTGGGGCGATCATCGCCAAAATCTCGTCAATCAATGCGGTTGTCTCAGCCCTGGCCTTGGCGTTGTCCGCGTCAAACACGGTCAGCCCTTCGGACGCCGTCTGCGGATAAACCTGCCGCTGTGTGATGGTCGTTTCAAAGACGGGCAGGGCGTATTCGTCCAAAGCTGCCCGCACATCGCCGCCAAGGCGCGTTCCCTCCACCACGCGGGACACAACAAAGCCAGCAAGCGGAACGCCGTCTGTGACCTCCTGACGGGCTTTGATGAAGTCCACCAGATCGGATGCTGCCCAAATGTCATAGGGTGAGGGCTGCACGGGTATCAGAATAAAGTCGCTAACCTTGATCGCAGCAGCGATCATGTCTTCCAGCTTGGCCGCGCCATCGATCACCACATAATCGTAATTTGCTGCCATGCTGCGCAGCGTCTTGACGTTGTTGGGACGATCAAGCGCCACCAACTCAAGCGGGTTGTCTTCACTGGCCGCATGCCAATCTCTGGCACTACCTTGTGGATCACTGTCCACGATCAAAACGGAATGCCCGAGATCATGCAGCGCGCGTGCAAGGTTGGTGCTGATGGTGGTCTTGCCGCAACCACCTTTCGGATTCAAAACGGAAATTATGCTCATGTGCCTGCCTCATTTGTGTTTTTACTCAAAAGTGTAACTGAGTAAGTGAGTTCAAACAAGCTCGCTACAGATGACGATCCACATCCATGCTTTGGTGCAACACACGGATAACATCTGTCATGCCATCAGAGCGCCGGAAGAAAACAAAATGACGCCCCACAGCGTATTTCAGATACTCGTCGCGGATATCCACCTTCCGCCCCTGCTGTTGACCAGACGCCAGCTCTTCAATCGCATCCATGATCTGGTCATAGTAGCGGTTCGCCTGATCCAGAGACCATTCATTCAACGTGTAGAGCCAGATTTGTTCAAGATCGCTCTCAGCAAGCGGTGATAGTCGATATGACGCCATGCTAACTGATGTGCTTCTCGTGCATCCGTTTCAAAAAGCCGTCACGATCAAAGGGCTGCGGCTCGCCGGATTGCTCACCAGCGATCAAAGCATCCTGCAACGCCTTCACCTTGGCCTCGTGCTCTTCCAACAATCGCAAGCCAGCCCGAACAACATCACTGGCTGAGCCATAGCGGCCAGATTGAACCTGTGTGTCGATGAACCCTGCAAAGTGGTCGCCAAGCGACATGGATGTGTTTTTTGCCATGATGAGCCTCCTAAGAACAGGATATACCAAATTTTGGTACTCTTCAACTATTCGCCGCCTTGGCGCTCGTTAAAGGTCTCCACAAGAAACGTCGCGACTGCACCTGCCGTATTTACCGCAAGGCTCGCGTGACGGGGAGAAGGGCGGACGGGCAGGCGACCGCCTCTACCATGCGAGTCCGAAAGGCGATTTCTCAACGTGCCTATACCGTTCACAAGATTCATAGCACCGCCCAAGATAGCCTTGATCGGCTCTTCCGTGTGTTGGTTCGGCGCAAGATTCAGCGCCTTTGCTGCATTGCCATACAACTTGGGCAAATCGTCCTTGTCCGAGTACGACTGCCCGCATTCATCTAAGATGCGCTTTGTGACAGTCTCAAGTAGCGTCCTCGCCACCGTAATCGCGCCTTCTGGGTCAACCGTCCGGCGCTCCATTGCCTTTGCCCATACGGCATGAACGCCATCCGCATCAAAGCTCTGCAATACATCCGAAGAGACCGCATCGACAGGCGCACGGTTCCGCCCCTCAAGATAATCCATGAGAGGCGTAAACGCACGACTGATTATCTCGCGGCGTTCGGCATAAGAAGGTGCCTCGTTCTTGATAAACGGCCAAAAGGCATCGAGATTCCTGTAGGTGCGAACAAACTTAGGCAACAGGTCGCGCAATGTTGCGTCTGCCATCAAATCGCGACGCAATTGGGCATAGATACCGTTGTCGCCTGCGCCACCAGTGGCGCGTGAAATCAGGATGCCCTCCATCATTTCAGCTCGCTCAACGAGATTATCTGGCATTTCATCAAGGTAACTCATTTACTCAATCACTCAACCCGCCGCACCGTCTGCACACTCACCTTGAACAAGCTGGCAATCTCACGCAATGGGCGGCGCTCTTCGTCGCGCATGCGGATCACCTCGGCTTTCTGATCGGGTGAGAGGGCGGGGGGGCGGCCACCGATGCGGCCACGTTTTCGAGCTGCGGCCAAACCTTCGCGGGTGCGCTCTGCGATGCGGCGGCGCTCAAAATGGGCTATGGATGCGAAGACGTGGAAGATCAGCTCTCCGGCTGGCGTTGTCGTGTCGATATCCTCGGCCAAGGATCGAAAGCCCGCGCCGCGCCCTTTGATGGCTTCCACGATGTCGAGAAGATCGCGCAAGGAACGGGCGAGACGGTCATATTTTGTCACCACCACCACGTCGCCGTCACGGAGCTGATCGAGCATGCGTTGCAGCTCTGGCCGCTTGGCCGTTGCGCCGCTGATCGTTTCAGAGAACACACGCCCCGCGCCCGCCTCGCTCAAAGCGTCAAGCTGAGCGTCTAGGTTCTGGTCTGTGGTGGACACACGGGCATAGCCAATAATCATGCCAAAATCGTACCAAAACCTCATACATTTTGGAATGGGTTTTTGGCACGGTTAAGCCCTTGATCCACCGTGGCAGGGTAGGGGGGTGACAAAAACCACCGTTTTTGCCGCATAGGTTTTGGCTACAGGTTTTTGTCAGATCTGCAGATTTGCAAGTTGGGCGCTTGGGACAAGTTGGCAGGACTGCAAGCGACCCAATTCTGATGGCCTTCATCTTCGAGGGACATAGCGTTTCTATGGCTCGCTGGTAGATTGGAGGCTTGACTCAACCTTTAGGAGATCATGTTATCAAAAGCAGCTTCGACAGATCGATGCTTTCTTAACTCATTTTTTTAAGAGGAACGGAATATGCCGACTATTGAACTTAAAAACTGTGATTTTCGGATTGTGGGTGTCTACCTCCGCGTCAATGACGTATTTAACGACGCCGTAGATCCACCCAAAGACAGTGGTATACCTACCAAAATCAAAGTACCGACCTTGTCGGTGGAGTATGACGGGGACGGCCCTACAGTTGCCGATGTGATGGCATCATTGCAAAGAGCGCTCATGATTGAAGGCTTTACGCTGACATACCAAAACATACCGGGAACTGGATTTCTACAAACGGTGAGCTTTGGCTCGGCCGATCCCAGTAAGCCCACGTACACTCTCAATTCTCAAACTGTCAGCGCTCAACCGAGTGGCGACAGCAAGAGCCCTGCAGCTGCCTGGCAGTACTATATTTTCGATGAGAACGAAACGCGAGTAAAGGTTCCTCGCCGAGATGTATATTCCGAGAGCCCAATAATAAAAGATGGCTACAGAATCATTTGGCGGCTCATTGTTACGTACCTAAGAGAAGAATCGGCGCAGATGCAGGGGATCAGGGCAATGAGTAAGGGGCTAGTTTAGGGGCCAAGGTTGCGGCCACATTATGCGTGGCGGCAACCTACTAACCGCAGTCATTTGTATCTAGCACGGCATTGGGAATGCTTAAGCTTGGTGCCGACCCTCCGCGTTCTAGGATGTGCCAAAACTCAACCGTTTGTGGCAAGGCCATAATGGACCGATTTAGGTGAAAAACTCGACCTACTACATCTTGTGTTTGACCTGGGTGAGGTTTCTCAACCCGCTGTAATCGCGGTCAAAGGTAGTGTTTTTGGCTGTTGGCTTAGACAGCGGCCCTGATCCTCAGCATGGGACCATTTTGGCAAGACGTTTTAGGTTCTGGGCGGTGGCGGCGAGGAGGAATTCTTCGTTAGCACCTTTTAGGCCTCGGAGCCGGAGGCGTTTGAAGCCGAGATGTCGTTTCAGATGGGCGAACAACATCTCGACTTTCTTTCTTCGTCGTCGGCTCTCGTCATAGGCAGTGGTGCCGCGCATCTCTCGGACGATCTGACGCGCCTCTTCGTCCATGTGGCGTGTGACCGTTCGGAATGGCGCATCAGC
>JBCBBI010000056.1:0-4734 GCA_038531775.1 Pseudomonadota bacterium
CCTGCAAGTTGTGAACGGCGACAAGGAAGCAGTTGATGTGCTGCTGCGCCATCCGGTGGTACAGTCCATCGGCTTCGTAGGCTCAACCCCGATTGCCGAATACATCTATGCAACGGGTTGCGCGAACGGCAAACGGGTACAGTGTTTCGGTGGTGCCAAGAACCACATGATCATTATGCCGGATGCTGACATGGACCAAGCTGCGGATGCATTGGTCGGAGCAGGTTATGGTGCGGCGGGCGAACGCTGCATGGCGATCTCGGTCGCAGTGCCGGTTGGGGATGAAACTGCGGATCGTCTGATCGAAAAGCTTGTACCGCGTGTCGAAGCATTGAAGGTCGGGCCCTATACCGCTGGCAATGATGTGGATTATGGCCCGGTGGTGACCGCCGCTGCCAAAACAAACATCGAACGCCTGGTGCAAACCGGTATCGATCAAGGCGCCGAACTTGTTGTCGACGGACGCGATTTCAAACTGCAGGGATACGAGGATGGGTTCTTTGTCGGGGCGCATCTGTTCGACAGAGTTACGCCAGACATGGACATCTACAAGTATGAGATCTTTGGCCCCGTCCTGTCGACCGTGCGCGCACAGTCGTACGAAGAGGCTGTCAGCCTCGCGATGGACCACGAATACGGCAATGGCACTGCGATCTATACTCGTGACGGAGACACAGCGCGCGACTTTGCCAACCGCATTAACGTCGGCATGGTTGGTGTGAACGTGCCCATCCCGGTGCCTTTGGCTTACCACACCTTTGGCGGCTGGAAGAAATCCGTCTTTGGTGACCTGAACCAGCACGGGCCGGATGCGTTCAAATTCTACACCCGGACCAAAACCGTGACCGCCCGCTGGCCTTCCGGCATCAAGGAAGGCGGCGAGTTCTCGATCCCGGTGATGGAATAAGCCAATCAGAAAGGGCGGCTGAGCGGGCCGCCTTTTCTTACATTGCGCCTAGTCTACACTGGCTGGGCATAGGTGCGTCAAAGCACAAACCTGAACTTCACCGTGCTTTGTTTGAGCCCGAGGAAAGCTGGATGAAGCAGCCCTTCACCAGGCTGAGTTTGGTCGCAATTGAACTTTGATCATGTTTGGGGTGTGCGTTGCGTTTTGTGCAAACCTGCGTTCTTGAGCCCAGAATTCCACTGGGAACCTCAAAATACTAGAATTTGTTGGTGCAAGTTAAGATCGGGAGCCAAGATTCAAGGAAATTAGTGGCGCGAAATCTCGTGAAACCAGCAAGAGGTGCGCGATAATCGAGGCTCATTTCGTAGAATGCAATGCCAGCTTTCACAAGGTCGGCGGTACGGATGGAGGGCCGTTTGCGCCACATATGGGAGGCAACCTTTAAGAAACGCTAAGGCTGAATCGCGAGGTCGACGATCAAGACAAAGTCGCGAACTGCAAAAAACGCTAGGGAGGAAACATGCGTAGGACTATTCAGGCGGCTCTGGCCGCGACTTTTGTTATGGCGGCACCTTTGGTGGCCCAGGCGGAAACAACCATCCGGGTTACTTTGCAGCTGCCGGAGACCCATTTCGTCGGCGAAAACTGGAACGACTTCCAAAAGATCATCGAAGAAAAATCCGGTGGCGAGCTGACCATGCAGCTGTTCCCATCGGCCCAGCTCTTCACGGACAAAGAAGTGCCCGAAGCCGTGGGGAGCGGCGCAATTGAGGCGGGCTCTGCCTTTCTTGGCCGTTTTACCGGCGCGGTTCCGGCGGTCGACGTGGTGAATTTGCCGTTCTTCTTCAAAGATGAAGCCCATCTGCGCGCGGCGGTTGCCACAGGCTCGCCCATGCGGGAGATCCTCGACCAGGCGATCCTTGAGGAAACCGGGTCCAAGGTGCTCTGGTGGCAGGCTTTTGGCCGCAACGTGTATCTGTCGAATGGCGAAGCCGTTCGCACGCCCGCGGATATGGAAAACAAAAAGGTCCGCACGTACGGCAAGGTACTTGGCTGGACGGTCGAGGCTCTAGGCGGCGCGCCGACTTTGATGTCGGGATCCAAGCAGTTCCTGGCCTATCAGCAGGGCGCGGTAGACGTGGGTATGACCGGCGCAGCAGCGGTTGAATCGCGCAAGCTGTACGAAGTGATGGACCATATGACTCTGTCTTTCGACAGTGCCATCGAGTTTGTGGCCATCATCAACAACGACTTCTTCAACAGCCTGTCCCCGGAGCATCAGCAGATCATTCTGGAGGCCTCTGCCGAGGTCGAGCAGAAGCTGCGCGATGCCATCTACAGCGAAGAAGCTGAGTCTGTCGCCGCATTGCGCGACCAGATGACCGTTGTGGACCTGACCGACGAAGAGCGGCAGCAGTGGGTCGACGCAACCAAGAGCGTGGTTCAGCGCTTTGTCGACGACGCGGGCGAAACCGCCGCAGAAGTGGTTTCAGCCGTAACCGGTGGGTAACCACCTAACGGTCAAAGCAACCGGGTTAGCACAGCCCGGTTGCAACGTTTTCTAAGGCAGGTAAGGCAAAAATGCAGACTCTGGTCAAGATCGTCGACGGGGCGTCCGAAGTCTTGGGCATCATTGCGGGTTGGATGTTCTTTGCCGTGGGGCTCTTCGTCGCTTACGAAGTCTTCATGCGATACGCCCTGACGAGCCCGACAGTCTGGGTGGATGAGATTGCCCGGATTTTTCAGATCTGGGGCACCTTTGGCGCCACGGCCTATGTGCTCAAGCACCGTCAGCACATTGTCATCGACCTAGTGTTCCGGGATGCGCAGTCGTTGCAACGCCGTATCATTGAGACTTTTTCGCTGTTGGTCATTGTTGTCTTCGGCACCATCGTCGCGAAATTCGGCTGGGACATCTGGCTGAAATCAACGCTCGGCGGTCATACGACAGACAGCTATCTCGCAGTGCCCAAGACCTTTATACAGTCCGCCATCTGGTTCGGCTTTGGCCTGTTGACGCTGCAAGCTTTGGTAGAGATCTACAAAGTCTGGACGGGCCAAGCGAACCTGGAACGTTCGGAGCTGGGGGGGCACTGAGCGATGGAATCCATTCTGATTGTCTGCGCCCTGCTGGCGCTTCTGTTTTTGCGGGTTCCGGTTGCCTTCGCCCTGGGGTCGCTCGGCGTTGTACTGCTGTGGCTCAAGGGTTTTCCGCTGATCGCCGTGCCACAGCGCCTGTTTGGCACCATGGACAGCTTCGAATTGCTCGCCGTGCCGCTGTTTTTGTTGATGTCGAATGTGCTGCTCAAAGGGGGCGTAGGACGTGATCTGTTCGCCAGTGTGCAGGCCTGGGTCGGGCATTGGCCCGGTGGATTGGGCGTTGCCACAATCAAAAGCTGTACGCTGTTCTCCGCCATTTCGGGGTCTTCCGTGGCGACCGCGGCAACAATTGGGACCGTCGCCATCCCCGAAATGGAAGAGCGCGGTTATGACCGTCCGTTTATCATGGGGCAACTCGCGGCGGGCGGAACACTGGGCATCCTCATTCCACCGTCGATCCCATTGATTATCTACGGCGTCATTACCGAAACTTCGATACCAACACTTTTCCTGGCGGGGATCGGGCCTGGCCTCTTCCTGGCGACGCTTTTCATCATCTACGCCATGATTTATGCGCGCGGCAAGGAAGACTTAAAGGCCAAACGCTTGCCGTTAAGCGACCGTCTGTCTGTCACGCTCTACGCATTGCCGACGGTGGTGCTGGCGATTGCAATCATCGGTTCAATCTACGCAGGTATCGCCACGCCATCGGAAAGCGCAGGTGTTGGATTCGTGATTGCGATGGTCATGACCATCGCCATGGGACGGATGGACTTTGCCAAGCTGCGGGAGGCCGTGAACGACTCGCTAAAGACCACTGCGATGATCTTCATAATCGTTGCTGGAGCAAAAGTTTTTTCCTATGCCATTACGCTCTATTTGATCCCTCAGTCGATCAGTGGTTTCCTGACAACGCATATCTCCAATCCGACGATTTTTATCTTTGCCGTCGGCCTTGTTCTGCTCTTCATAGGCTTTTTCCTTGAATCACTTTCTATGCTCTTAATCATGGTTCCCGTGCTTTATCCGGCGCTGCAGGAGATGGGCATTGACCCGATCTGGTTTGGTATCTTCTTCATGGTTCTGATCGAAACGGCCTTAATCACACCTCCAGTAGGACTGAACCTGTTTGTCATTCAAGCCGTTGGAAAAGCTCGTCTAGAAGAGGTTATCCAAGGGGCAATTCCGTTTGCGTTGATTATGTTATCGACCGCGGTGCTTTTGTGGTTTTGGCAGGATCTGGCTCTCTACATCCCGTACAGGCTCTTTTGAATTTAACATATTTGGTGTTGTTCCCGGGACTGGAAACGGAAAAGTCAACTGGAGTACCCTGGCTCGGCGGCGGTAAATTGAAGCGCATAGTGCTCATCAGTCATAGATCATGAAATCTACTTTTTGGGGTATCACAACGCTGGGAATGGGAGGCACCCATACTATCCGTAATGATTTCAATTAGCATAAGATCGACTCCCGATGTTCAGAGAGAGGGCTTAAGTATCTGATATTATCAAGAAAATAGGCGACACTCAAAAGTCGCGAAAGTTCTATTGTGTATGAGAGAATATCGCATATTTTCGACGGGGCAGGGGGCTTCATGTAGCCCGATTCAGGACCGAAAAATTGTGCAATAGTCGCGTAAGCGCGCTTATGTGAAGACAAATACCAAAAGGTCGTCGAGTGATCTTGTAAACAGGTGCCGTGCGCAAAGTCATCAAAGCAGTCGGCAG
>JBCBBI010000057.1:0-4562 GCA_038531775.1 Pseudomonadota bacterium
TGATTAAAGCTAGCCGTAGCTTTTCTTCGTCATCACTTGAAACTGACTGATAACGGAAGCTGCTCCGCGTGATGCCGATGATTGAACACGTACGACGTT
Organism: Pseudomonadota bacterium; assembly: GCA_038531775.1. GTDB lineage: Bacteria > Pseudomonadota > Alphaproteobacteria > Rhodobacterales > Rhodobacteraceae > Roseovarius. Next base: position 100 of record JBCBBI010000057.1, read on the forward strand.
CAGATGTATTCAACTTCTGACGGCAGTGGATAACGGCCTGACGTAGCTTTGATGCCGTCAGGCCTTCGGCTTGAAATAATCAAGGCTCTCCTTGAGAATAAGTTTGTCGAGCGTGAGATCTGACACCGCTTTGCGCAGCCTTTGGTTCTCTTTCTCGAGCTCCTTCATTCGCCTAACTTTGGACGGGCCCATGCCCCCAAACTTCTTCCGCCAGCCATAGTAAGTTGCATCGCTAACACCGGCTGATCGGCAAGCATCCGCAACGCTTGCCCCAGATGCCGTCTCAACTTCAATCTGACGCAACAGCCGAATAACGTCCTCATCAGAAAATCTCTTCCTCGCCATAACCATATCCCTTTCCATCAAAAATACTAAGTAAAAGATGGTCCAGTTTTAAGGGGCAAGGACAGATGGTGAACCATGGGGCGCCGAGATACGGATCATAGACAAGCTGATAGGCGACCCATTGCGTTGCGAACCAGACACCGCAAATCACGGTCGTGAAGACCAAAATGATTTGTCCAATGAGAATAGACTGCGGTGACATAGTGGTTCGTCCAAGTTGAATTCCTTGAACGAAGCATCACCCAACAATACTCAATCCGTCTACTGCGGAAAGAATACAGAAATTTGAGAGTTTTGAGGGCGTTGAGAGAGAAATTCAGGCTGCATTCGCGTAGCGGTACGCAGCTTTCGTCTGCGGTCAGTCACCGTGAAGTCCCGTTCGGCACAAAGCAAATGAACTGAGAGAATTTGAGGAATCATGAGACTTTTCTAGTATGCTAGAAACTATGAGTGATGATTCTCTTTCCGATCGTCGAATAATGGGCAGGCACAATCGTTTGCCATCAAAAGAACGCACCATTTTTGATGAAATCTTCCACTCTGCGGGCGGCTATGTGCTAGATTTTTCAGACCGCACCATGGCTGAATGGTTCGAAGAAAGCTTTGACCTCAATATCTTCCAAGAACGATTCCAAATCGACGGCGCCAGCAAAGGGAAGACCCTACGAGGCTTTGTCGCCGTAGCTGAGCCGCGCCTGGTGGCGAGGGTACTGCGCTCACTTTGGGATTATCGCTCGTCACTAGATGGGTACACCGATGAAGACCTTGCCAAAGAAGCTCAGCTTGAGGCATGGCTGGTTAAGTTCACAGATGAGCTTGAAAAATCCTCAACCATAAAACTGGAAGACGCACTGCGTGACTTTTCGTCCGACACGACATTGCCAAAGCTGCGCGCAGCGATCGCCGGTGATCTTATTGCTGAAAAGCCAGACGTCGCGATTGACCGTTTGCATACCTATTGTGTGAAGCGGTTCCGGACGCTGCTGGCCGATAGAGGCCAGTCCTTTGATAACAAAACGCCGCTGCACGCGCTTTTTGGCGCCTATGGCAAAGCCATGAAGGACGAGAACAAGATCAGTGAATTTGCGTTGCCAACACTCCGTGTTCAACACAAGTTATTTGAAGGGCTAAACGATGCGCGCAACAAAAGATCGTTCGCGCATGACAATCCGTTGCTAGCTGTTTCCGAAGCCCAATTCATCGTCGACAGCCTGTTGGCAGCTCTTGCCTTCATAGAACGCATGGAAGCAGAGGCGGATTAACCTGCAATTTTCCTTATCGAGGGACGCTGGTCAAACCCTTTCTATATCAAGTCTTATTTATGCGTACGCTTCATAAACTCATCGAAGAGAGGGACAGTGAATGCGGCGTAGCCGTATTTGGGGCTATAGATCATGCCGCTCGTGATGAGCGCGTCCCTATGCGGAGCTGCGCCTTGTGATGTTTTCCCGAGTTGTTTGGCGATGTCACCAGATTTGTGCGGACCAGGACCCAGTTCGGCCATTGCGCGTAGATATTCCTTCTGAGGATCTGAAAGACGTTCGTATCGGGAGCGGAAAAAATTCTTGTCGAGACGTTTGACCGCGAGCTTACTGGCTTTGCGAACATCGGCGAGTGTGATCGGCGAGATTTTCGCAGTGTTCCAGGCTTGGTATCCCCATTCTTGCAAGAAGTAGGGATAGCCCTTGGTCTGTTCGATGACGGCGGCGACGGCGTCTTCTGCGAATATGACTTTGGAGTCCTTTGCGGGGGTTACGAGCGCGCGGCGCGCTTCTTTCTCTTCAAGGGCGCCAATGTCCGGGTATTCGAACAATCGCTCGGAATAAGATTTTGCTTCTGCCGATAGTTTGACGAGTAAAGGTAGGCCTGCGCCGACAATCATAATGGGAAGTTTCTTCTGATCGGTTCGATGCACCGCCATGATCAAGGCTTCGAACTCGTCGGATGGCAGGTTCTGGATTTCGTCAATCAAGATGACGATTGAGCTTTTGCGGGCCTTGGCCGCTTCGCCTGCTGCAACAAAGAGTTCTGCTAGATCGCGGGTCAGTGTGCCGCTATCGGCAACGCCAGGTTCGTCATCGACGTCGACGGAGAATTCAATGTCTTCGTATTTGACCTTTATGGCGCCCACAAAACTTTTGAGAACGCGCAGCCCGCGTTTAACGTGTTCGCTCACGCCTTTGATACGGTCGAGTTTCAAGAGCGCTGCCCGCAGCGTGGAGACAATCGTCACCGATAGTGGTTCATTGGCACTAATTTCGATGAAATCAGTCACCGCACCTGCCTCGTCGGCCATAGATTGGACTTCGTTGAGCAGCACTGTTTTGCCGACGCCCCGTAACCCGACGAACATGAAGCTGCGAGCAGATTTGCCGCCTTTGTTGCGCTCAATCGCCAGCTTTGCGTCCGCAAGGATGGCGTCGCGCCCCGCCAATTCCGGTGGTGGGGTGCCGGCACCTGGGGCGTATGGATTGGCGGCTGGGTTCACATAGCACCCATAAGAAGTTTATGTCGCTTTCACATAAACTTCTTATAGCCGAGTCGGGAACAAGTTCTAAGAAGTTTATGCCTCAATGACATAAACTTCTTAGAAGCTGAATCATCTCTCCTGCGCATGGTGTTTGTCGCGCTGCGATAGCCATGAATGGCTACACGTAGCTACAAGCCATATCCGATCTGATCAAAAAAACGCCTTCTTGCGCTGATCACGAAATCCCGCGCCCTTTAGTGAGACGCCAAGATACGCCATCCGGACGGACGAGGCCGGAAACGGTTTTGCCGCGATTGCGTTCAAGCACATCGCGCCAGGGCACGAGGGAGAAATCTTTGGCGCGCTCAATGACGGCAAATCGTCCAGATGCACGATCTATGCTCTCGCGGTAAACCCCGTCGATGCGCCCCTTCTGCAGCGCCCCGGCATAGGCCTTGCCCAGCTTATCAGAAAGAAATGCGCCTGCATCGTCCAAATCGCGCGTTTTCAAGGTATCGAGGTCTGTTTGGCGCAATCGGCGCTGCGCCTTCTCGATTATCCCCTGTTTCATGAGATAGCTCCGACGGGCGGCGCGGGCGGTTTCGACCTCGGCGCCGAAGCCCCGAGCATCAAGATTGTCATCGACATCGCGGAGGTGCTCATCGAGCCACGTAGAGCCCATGGCGGTCTGCATCTGCCTCAACGTCAACGACCCGTGCCGCTCTATGCTGACGGGCCGTCGTTCCGCCATCTGTTTTTCGTAGGCTTGTACCTGGTCAAGATAGTCACCCCGTACCCGCCAACTCCCATCAGCCTCCCGCGAAACGACTTTTTGCCGCCGCAACGCTTCCAAGCGCCGGATATGAGCGTCGATGAATTCGGGTCGAGCTGATTTGTCGGCACTAAGATGAATTGTTGCAGAATAGCGTCCACCATTCACGCGTGCGATCTTATCGATGGTCAAATCAGATGAGCGCGGATCAAGACTGGGCGGAGAAACCGTAACGAGATCGCCTTTAGAAAACTCAGGCAATCGAGCCTCGCCGCCAATCGCCACATAGACCGGTTTCCCATAAAGGCCGTCGACCACCAGAAAGGCGCGATCATTGATGTCGTCAGCAACGCCCTAGTCGAGAACAACGCCTGTGATTGGCTTGGCGTTGTCGCTCGATGGAGCATAGATCATAGATGCATCCAAGAGCTGGCCATGATCCCTATTGTTCATCGCCCGATGCATTGCCTTAATGATATCGCCGCGTTCGCCCAACCGTTTCAGCGTGTCCCGCATATCTGGGTCTAGGGTCCAGCGCCCTTTTCCTGCAGACGTCGCCAGTCCTAAATTCTCCAGATGAACCATCCGTATTCGGGCTAGTCGTCGGCGCCATGGCGTGTCGCGTGGACCGCTCGATTGTGTGAAGATTGATGTGGCCCAAATTTCAAGTTGGCATAATGGGCAGAGGGCCAAGTTGACCATAAGCCATTGTTTTTATTGAATTTTATCTTGAGAAATCTGGAGCGGGCGATGCGCTCCACGCAAGACGCAAATTACTATAAAAACAATGGCTTACGCGCCTTTCTGAAGAAAAATGTGTCCCAAATTGGGTCTCAATTGTGTCTCTACATTTGAGCCACGACAGTAGCCGAAAAT
>JBCBBI010000058.1:0-4408 GCA_038531775.1 Pseudomonadota bacterium
ATTCCGTAGAGCGGTTCTTGTGATCTGGCCGAATAGAGGCCATGAAATTACGGGAACGAGTAGGGTTAAATGTCCGGAATCTAAGAAGTTCCAGAGGGTTGAGCCAAGAACAGCTAGCTTTGGCTGCGGATGTAGATCGCAGCTATATCAGCGAGATCGAACTCGCCAAAAATTCAGCATCAATCGATGTTCTGGAGCGGATCGCACTTGCTCTCGAAATCGACCCACAAGAGTTATTAAACAAGAGGGGCTGATATTGCCCGAAATTACGAGTGTTCGCACAACGGCCGAAGCCATCGGCCGTATTTCATGCATCAAAACAGGTGAAGAAATCGGCCTTCTGTATCGCTGGGACAACGGCGAGACGCAGGCTGCGTTGCACAATGACGGCGAGCCTATAGCGCAACACAACTCAGAGCTTACCACTGAACCAGACATTGGTGGAAAACGCAGCTAACGGCCGGAAAGAGCCCAGACCTACCAAATGCTGCACTTTGCCCGAATGGCTGCAATGTGCTGCGCAGAGCCGACATTTGTTTATTGGAAGACGGCCCAGAGTTGCCGTCGGCCAAGATTGGGGACTCTGCGATGCGGTTTGCCGAAAGCGGACAATTGAATTCGGTATGGGGTTGCTTACGGCTCAAAGAACGCAGAGCGCACTGGTTTTGCGGCCACGTCGACTGCGCCATTGCCCGCCAATTGGACAACTGAATTTCGTAGTGTTCTCATTCGAAATACATTGGCATCAAATTGCTTCTTATCCGAAACTTACGAGGACACCGACCATCGGCACGACCCGTTATCCTCGCATTGCTGCTTGAGCGGCACTCTTTGACGCCCGTGCATAGGTGGCGGTGGAAAACCGGCCTGTTCTTGGGATGAGAGAGACGCTTAAGTAAAACAGGCCCAAAGCCGTTGAATTCGTTGCTTTCTATCCGCCGACAGACACCTGAAAATTGGAGCCTCAAAGAGAAGCGGTTGAGGGATCGAACCGATATGCGAATGGGATTTGTCGGGCTTGGGAATGTTGGCAGCAAGCTGGCGGGCAGCTTGTTGCGCAATGGCATGGATTTGACGGTTTGTGACCTCAATGCCGAGCTGGTGGCTGGGTTTGTGGCCAAGGGTGCAAAGGCCGCAGACACTCCCGCCGCCCTGATGCAATCGTGCGATGCTGTTATCACTTGCTTGCCGTCGCCGGCTGCCTGCGCGGCGGTTGTCGAGGCGATGTTGCCCTATGTTGATGACACAAAAGTCTGGATGGAGATGTCCACGACGGATGTCTCTGAGATAAAACGTCTTGCAGCGCTTGTGGCAGAAAAGGGCGGCTCTGCGATTGAATGTCCTGTGTCAGGTGGCTGTCATCGCGCTGATACCGGCAACATCTCTATCTTTGCTGGGTGTGATCGCGCGACGTTTGAACGGATGCTCCCCACGCTGACGACGCTGGGGCGCCGGGTCCTGCATACAGGCGAGATCGGGACGGCCTCTACGTTGAAGGTGATGACAAATTATCTGGCGACCGCGAATTTGCTGACCTGTTGCGAAGCATTGGTGACGATGAAGGCCTCGGGCATAGATTTGAATACGACCTATGAGGCCATGAAAATCAGTTCAGGCACATCCTTTGTTCATGAGACTGAAAGCCAGCTGATCCTGAACGGGTCGCGCGATGTCTCCTTTACCATGGACCTTGTGAAAAAAGACATTGGCCTGTTTCAGTCGCTGGCCGAAGCTGCGGATGTGCCGCTGGAAATCAGCCCGCTCTTGGTCAAAATATTTGATGACGGGATCGCCAAATATGGCGAGCGAGAGCTGTCGCCTAATATTATCCGTCGTCTCGAAGATGCCACTGGCCTTGAGATCACCGCGCCCGGCTTTCCAGCAGAACTAATCGATGACGAACCTGAGGAAGCCGGTTACGAGGTCATCCCGACGGGCCTTTCGAAACCAGCCTTGGCCGGTTGATTGTGAGTGGCGCGAACATCCAGCACTGGGAGGAGCGGACCGATCTTGCCGCGGCTTTTCAATGGGCGGCTCGCCTGAACATGCACGAGGCGGTCGCCAATCATTTCAGCCTCGCGGTGAATGAGGACGGCACGCAGTTCTTGATCAACCCCAATCAGGTGCATTTTACAAATATCCGCGCGTCGGAATTGCTGTTGTTGGATGCCACTGACCCAGACGTATTGACCGGCCCCAATGCACCTGACCCCACCGCATGGGGCCTGCATGCATCGATCCACCGGCAGTGTCGCCATGCACGATGTGTAATGCACACCCATTCGATTTGGGCGACCGTTTTGGCCTGTCTAGAGGACAGCACGCTCCTTCCGATCGATCAGAACACCGCGACCTTTTACAATCGCTATGTTGTCGATGATGCCTTTGGCGGGCTCGCCTTTGAGGAAGAAGGCATGCGGTGTGCGAAGATGCTGTCTGATCCTGCCCAAAAGGTCATGGTGATGGGCAATCACGGCGTGCTGGTAGTGGGGGCTTCGGTCGCGGATACGTTCAACCGGTTATATTATTTTGAGCGCGCGGCCGAGACCTATATCCGCGCCTTGCAAACAGGTCAGAAGCTGCGTGTTCTGTCTGATGAAATCGCCGAAAAAACCGCCCGTGAACTTGACGAGTATCCCGGTCAGGCAGAGGCGCATCTGCGTGAAATTCGCACCCGCCTTGATGCGGAAAACAACATCTATGCGACGTAACCCCTCCTTTGGAATAGACAATGACCAAAACACAGATTGAGTTTGATCTTCAGGAAACCGGTGCGGTGATCCAGCTTTCCACCGGCCCGAAGTATTTCAACTATTACTGGCTGCGCGACGCGAGCAACGCGAACATTGATCCACAAACCCGCGAGCGGATCTTCGATGTGTCGCAATTGCCCCAAGCGCCGAAAGCAAAGTCGATTGCGGTCCGCGAAGACGCCCTGATCATTGAGTGGGAGACGGAAGACACGTCAAGCGCGGTTTCGCTAAAGCTGCTGGATGACATCGCGACCAAAGGCCGTCCATCGGACATCGCAGACCTGCCACGTCGCGTTTGGTACAGTGACCACCTACCAAGTATTTCACGTGTGTCGCAGGCTGATGTGATTGGTACGGCGCAAGGCCGTGTGGCCCTCACGCGGGCTTTGATCGAGGACGGGATTGCCATTGTCACGGATATGGACCCGTCTGAGGAAAGCCTTCCGAATTTGGTCGAAGCCATTGGCCCGGTCACCCCATCTGGCGAAGGCCATTTTTTCAACGTGCGGGTCGAAATCAACCCAACCAATCTGGCCTTCACCGCAGGCCCGTTGGAAATGCACACAGACCTTCCCGGTGAAGAAGCCGCACCCGGCATTCAGTTTTTGCACTGTATCGAGAATACAGTCGAGGGCGGCGCGTCCCTGTTTCTGGATGGGATCGCTGTGGCGAATGCTTTGAAAGCGGAAGACCCTGACGCGTTTGATCTGCTTGCGACGCACAAAATTCCATTCTTCTATCGTCATGACACAATTGATTACCAATCCCATCAAAGGGTCATCGAAACAGATCAGAACGGCAATGTGACGGGGGTGACGATCTCCCAGCACTTGCAGGATACGCTGGACCTGCCGCAAGAGCTGCTCGACACCTATTATCCTGCCTTCATTAAGTTCATCCGCATGATGCAGGACGCGCACTTTGTCATGAAGTTCCGCTCTGAGGCAGGCAATTGTGTTGTCTTTGACAATCACCGTATCGTTCATGGCCGTGAAGGATATGTTGCAGACAGTGGAAGTCGCCATTTGCGCGGCTGCTATACCGACCGCGCCGCGATGCGCAGCACATACAGGGTCGCATCTAGATCCTTGTAAGCTAGGCTCTTTCGGATGCCAGAAGAGCGCGGAGATCGCTCCGCGCCTCTTTTGATTTTAGCAACGTTCCTGCCTTTCTAAAGCGATTGCTTTAATGCCCGAAGGGCGGGCGCACCTTTATTTCAAGGTAGTCCTCAATTCCAAACACGCCGCCCTCGCGCCCATTGCCAGACTGCTTATAGCCCCCGAACGGCGACCCGTAATCCGGCCCGCGTCCGTTGATCTGAATTGTGCCTGCCCGCAGACGTCGCACAACGCGTGAAACGCGCGCCTCATCGCTCGATTGCACATAGGCGGCCAGACCATAATCGGTGTCATTGGCCATGGTGATCGCGTCCTCTTCGCTGTCGAATGGGGTGATGACAAGAACAGGGCCAAAAATCTCTTCGCGCGAGATGCGCATATTGTGGTCAACATCGTAGAAGATCGTAGGTTTCACGAACCAGCCGTCTTCCAACCCTTCGGGCTTGCCCAAACCGCCGACCAGCAGCTTGGCACCCTCATCGATCCCCAATTGGATCATGGCCTGCACACGATCGTACTGGATTTTGTCAAACAGCG
>JBCBBI010000059.1:0-4333 GCA_038531775.1 Pseudomonadota bacterium
CAGCGACACCGCTTTCACCAGCATCAAGAGAAGCGTCACCACAGGCACCATCAGAATTGGCTTGGTCAGTCCTTGCGGATGCTGCCCACGACTTTATCACTATCCCCGAAAATATTGTCGGTCCGATGGTTCGGATATTGGCTAATGGTGCCTGTGGTGACGCTTCTCTTGATGCTGGTGAAAGCGGTGTCGCTGGGCTTTGTGCTGTCGTTGCAGCAGCCAAACAACCTGCTCTACAGCGGAATTTATGCCTAGACGCCAATTCACGCATCGTCGTCATTGGATCCGAAGGAATCACTGATCCGAATGTCTACGCCCAGATCATAGCCGGAGAAATCTGACGCCACTGAAACAGAAATTCATCACTCTAGCGACATCAGAAGGGCTGGATCGCGCTTTTGAGTATTTTCCGAATGCCGACATTCGCGCAAAATGCAGCATCGGTCAAAGTGGGCTCATTGCCGCCATCGGATGCGGCGCAGCATCTACCAGGTGGCAGGTTCAGCTGGCGACACGGACGGCCCATTCCAAACTTTAGCTTGCCTCTTGGAATGCTGCGGCGCGGCCCGCCAAACCTGCCATTCGCTGCAGGTGCAAAGATTGAATGCGCCAAACTCACGGCCTACGGACAGTGTTGCCTTTCATTCAAGCGCAAGAAGTTCAACGCATCTACGATCTTTCAAATTCTAAATGCGCCATATTTTCAGCACATTAATCGATGAAAACGTTGTAATAACCGTCAAGCAAACAACAGAAATGAGGAAAGCATGATGCTCCAACGTGTCAATCTCGGACTGATTGCTGGCTTAGGCGCAGTCATAGCTTTTGTTTCAAGCTTGATATTTCTTCTTGCGCTCTCGATAGTTCAGCCTTTTGAACTACAAATGATACCTAAACGAATGTGGATGCATAGCGTAACGATCGATTGGTTTTTGATCGCTTTCGGATTTTTTGCTTTCTGCGCTGCCGCCTTTTGGTCCTTTATGCAACCCACATCAAAGTCAGTAGAACCGAAGCCTAAACTGGTGCAAAACTCCGGTCAATCGCTTCAAGTCGCTCACGATATGCGGGAAGATTCTGCAAGGGTCTGGGTTTTACCATGCCTGACTTCACCCTTGGATAGACGTCTAGAGGCCGAGGCCGACCCAGATGCTTTTTTGGCACTTATCCAGCGATACAAGAAAGGCGAGGAGATCGATGCTAAGGATTTCCCTAATTCGTTTTTTTTGAGGGGAGCACGCGTTCCTCAGGACATAATGATGGGCGATTTCATTTTTGTCTCAGATGAAGTGGCTTCAGTTCTCTACGACTTTGATATGGGGCAGGAAACGTTGATCCCGATAGATGGCATTTTTCGTGGACGAAACCGTGCAAGACTCGAGAAATCATACTCGATCCTCAGCATGACGAACCGTAAAGCTGTGTTTTTGCCTGATGCAAGCCTACCGGCCGCTATAAGCCAAGTAGTAAAATCAATACCGATCTGGCAAATAAATACCTACGACTTTCCAGACAAGTCCATTGCCGTCGCAGAAAGCAGCTTATGTGGGCCTGATCTTTGGGTTGATCCGGCAGTCCCCCATTACCTGTTTATTAGCGACAGGTTGAAGGAAGCGTTGGACAAGCAGGGCATCGGCAGGAAGATGGGTATACGTCTCTGCCGTGTGGTCAAAGAAGACTAGTTGCAGTTCTTCTTCATCGTCCTAGAGTCTGAATTTGACAAGGTCCTTCCACCTTTTTCCTAAATGATCTGTTTGCCTCTTTAGGACTTTGAAAGTTTCCGCAACTGCCTCATTAAGGAACACGCGGCCGTCTAATTTTCTCCCATTTTGGCAAAAAGTTCATTTTTGACGGGCACACGAGGATCAAACATGCACGAACGCTACGGACTGCTAAAACGGATTGGCGGCTGGCTTTTAGCAATAGGGATCATCTTGGTTGGAATTGCTGGATGGAAACCGGGATGGGGAGGACTAACTCGGTCACTTTCCGAACCCGCACTTGTTCTTCAAATCGGGATTGGCCTTTCCCTCGCTGGCGGGCTTTTCCTAGCGAGCAGCAAGATATTGGCGAGGCGTGGTCGACCAAGCGCTGTTGTTAAGAGTGTTGGCGCAAGACCGGAACTTATACGACGTGATACGTTGCATAGCGAAGAGCGTACAACAATACCTGCACTTGGTACCCAGCGAAGAATTTGCCTCAAACCGTTGTGGCCGCAGCGGGATACGTCGCATTGGGTGGGTGGTTTGCCAAGCTTACCTGCAAATACACCATGGCCCCAAATAAACGGTAAACCAGCCAGCTTTTTGGCGCAGATCGAGCTGGATAGATTGCCTGATACTCTATGGCAGGGTCTTGGCCCCCGAAGCGGCTGGCTTGTGTTCTTCGGGGACGGAGAAACAGAGACGGCTGTAAAGGTTCTGCATGTAGAGGGGGCGGTCGCACCGCGCGATCAACCGACCGGCACAAACTACCATTGGGGATTTGGAGCCAGTGTTGAAGGATTGAGGCAAATGGTAGGTGCCGAGGCGGATGTGCCGCCAAAGTGGTTCATAGACGTTGCGGATCAAAGCACACTCGGATCGGTCGAAGATATGGAGTCTGAGGATGATCTGCCAGTTGGCCAGAACAGATACTGGGACGGAGATAATGGCAACTGGATCTGGGAAGAAAGGCGGCCGCTTTCATGGTATAGCAACTCTATGAAGATCAATATGCCGTCGATCAGGAATGGTACAACTTGGGATACACCGCTGGCCATTTTTGCAGCTGTGCGGGTGGCGCTTCAGGAGAGTCTGCTTGGCCTTCAAAGATCAATTGAAGAATACCATTCCTTAGTGCAGCGAACCGAGACAGAGCTCTCCGACTTGACTTTGCTGGCAGCAGGGAGCGGAGAAGAGGCGTTCCAAGCGCAAAAAAGTATAGAGCAAAGAGAAAAAGTGCTTTCGCGGCGCAAAGCGCTACAACCTGGTTTTCAGGCTGGTTTACAAATCGTCGAACGCCGATTGGCGGAGCTGCCGGAGTTGGAAAAATCCCTGCGCGATTCAGTCGATCAGAAGGTATACGATCCAACCATAGGAGCGAAGATACACGGCTATGTTGAGAGCATCGATGCTGAGTTAAAGCCAAAAGTTGACGTATTTCGTGCTAAGTTCGATGGGGCATTTGCAAGCATAATGGAGCATCATGCTCGCCTCATCTATTCCAAAGACAGATCGTCTGTTCCGCAAGAGCTCTACGAACTCTATTCGCCACTATGGCAACAGGAATGCGAAGATACCGCGATCTTCCTAGGCACAAATAGTGATCTAAAGGCATTCAGTTTGGACATGCGGGACAGTTGGCAGATCCGACTTTTGGATTTGCCCTCTAATCTTCTTACTGGGGTGACTATCGGCGATGATTCACGCCTTTGTGCCGAGATTCCACCGGGGAACTTAAGTGTTGGCGACTTCTCGACCGTCTATGGAACAAACACCCACGGTACTCGTTGACACGTCGGAGCTTGCCGAGAATTACTGAGAGTGACGATACAATTAGGATGTGGCACAGAATTGGAGAATGCTATCTAGCTGCTAATTATCCAAATCGCAGCATCTTTTGGTAAGCGTTCACTGTAGTCATATGGCGCTTTCACACAGGCGTTAGGCATTGGGAGAGCCTTTGGACGAACGCATTTGGTTATCCAGTCTACTTGACTTCGCTATCGAACTACGGCCCATAAAAGACATTTGGGATCCAGCTGGCTTTCTGCAGTTGCAGCCCGCTTTTCAGACATTCGCGGTGCGCACACTTGTTTGTGAACTAGGCGCGCAGTTAGTCTTCCCAGTCCTCATCAAGATTCATCCCGCCAATATCTTCGGCACCATAAAACGCCTGCCGGTGAAGATGGATGTTGACCCTTGCCGCGACGTTTTTTTGCGGCGTGTCGATTCCTAGCTCTTCGTTTATGGCGGTGGACTCAATCATCTCCTCGCCCCAAATGCCAAGATTGCCCTGCCACAGTAGCCATAGCAATCTTGTGCATTTTAACACTCCTAATGAGTTTATGCTGAAAATCACATTTTTAAGAAAAGTTGTGCAAGGAAAAGTTATGCGGTCATGATTAGCCTTTCACTTCGGGCTCTCTCCGGCCATTAGATCGACCGCAGCATCTTCACAATACCCGCTGATTTGCAGGCTTCCGCCCCGCAAATCTGCCACGTGGCGAACGCGGGAGGGGGCGAGGCAACTCTATTCGATGGCAATGGTGCGGCCCGCAGCCTGGCGCGCGAGGACCCGGTGCCGTCGAATGGGGTTGCCCGAGGGGTGAGGGCCGCGCCCTCCCCCTGAT
>JBCBBI010000060.1:0-3173 GCA_038531775.1 Pseudomonadota bacterium
TGAAAGATGTTTTTGTACCCGAGGCAAATATCGGGAAGTTTAAAGACCCAGTCAAAACAGCGGATGGACAGGCACGCGCGCGCGTCGCGCTGACAAATCCTGAAACACTTTGGTTCAACACAGGTACGCGTTGTAATATCACCTGCCTGAACTGCTATATTGAAAGCTCTCCCAAAAACGACAGGCTGCAGTACGTCAATCGTGAAGAAGTTCGCGACTATCTGGATCAAATCGACGAGCGCAAATGGCCCATTCGCGAAATTGCTTATACCGGCGGTGAGCCGTTCATGAACCCGCATATGATTGGCTTAGCGCGTGATCCTTTGGCACGCGGATTTGACGTTTTGATTTTGACCAATGCGATGAAGCCTATGATGCGCCCTATTATGCAGGAGGGGCTCCGCTGTCTTCGCGATGATTTCGGTGACAAGCTCACGTTGCGAATCTCGATCGATCACTGGTCAGAAGACCTACACGATACAGAACGCGGTAAAGGCAGCTTTCAGATCATGCTGAAAGGCATGCGTTGGTTGCGCGACGAGGGCTTTAACATGGCTGTCGCAGGGCGCAGTATTTGGAGCGAAAATGACGCGGACGCCCGAAAGGGATATCAAGCGCTTTTTGATGAAAACGGGTTTGAGATTGACGCCTTTAATCCCGGCGTGACAGTACTTTTCCCGGAAATGGACCAGTCAGTCGAAGTTCCCGAGATCACAACCAAGTGCTGGGGTATTTTGGACAAATCTCCCGACGAGGTGATGTGTTCCTCTTCCCGGATGGTGGTCAAGCGTAAAGGCGCAGAAAAGCCAACTGTTTTGGCATGCACGCTTTTGCCTTATGATGAAGAATTTGAGATGGGCGAGACCCTTGAGGAGGCGGAGAAACCAGTTTCGCTCAATCATCCCCATTGTGCTAAGTTCTGCGTTCTCGGTGGGGCAAGCTGTTCAGCTTGACAGCTTCTGTTTTCTTTTAGGTTTTTTAGGCTTTGGCTGGCATGGTCTGCGCAATGAAAAGGATGCGCCATGACGATGCATTTTGACGATGCCGAGTATGCCGGTCGCCAAGCAGAGGCAACGCGGGCTATAAACGAGGCCGGGCTTGACGCCCTTTTGATGTTCGCACCGGAAAGCCAGTATTGGATTTGCGGCTACGACACCTTTGGCTTTGCGATGTTTCAATGCCTGGTGCTGACCGCCAAAGGTGAGCTTCACCTGCTAACCCGCTTGCCAGACCTACGTCAGGCGCGCCTGACCTCCACACTGAGCGAAGCGCAAATTCATGTTTGGGCCGAAAAAGAGGGCTCAAACCCCGCGAGAAGCCTTTACAGTCTTTTGATGGATCTTGGTGTTGCCGGGGGACAGCTGGGTGTTGAGACGCAAACGGCAGGGCTCACTGATTATAACGGACAGTTTTTGCGAGACGCGCTTCCTGAACTTATAGAAAGCTCTCATCTGATCCGTACACTTCGGCGTGTGAAATCTGCAGCGGAAATCGAGATGCACCGTCGCGCCGCAAAACTGGCCGATGATGCGATGGACGCAGGACTTGAGCAGACCTGCGCCGGGGCGTTCGAGGGGGAAATTCTGGCCGCAATGCAAGGCGCGGTTTTCAAAGGCGGCGGCGATTATGCCGGAAACGAATTTATCCTGGGTTCCGGCCCCGGTGCTTTGTTGGTGCGCTACTATTCCGGCAGGCGCCATTTGGATGCGCAGGATCAGATGACCTGGGAATGGGCAGGCGCCTATGCGCGCTATCATGCTGCGATGATGCGCACGGTTATCATCGGCAAACCGCCGGAGGCTCAATCGCGGATGCACGCGGCAGCTCGCGCAGCGCTGGAGACCTGTGAAGCGGCCATCAAACCGGGTCATCCAATGGGCAATGTGTTTGACGCCCACGCCAAGACACTGGACGCACATGGGTTTTCGCATGCGCGGATGCAGGCCTGCGGCTACGGCATGGGCGCGGTTTACAACCCGATCTGGGTTGATTTTCCGATGTTTTATGAAGGCAATCCTCTGCTCATGCAGGCGGGGCAGGTTTTCTTTCTGCATATGATCGTGATGGATAGCGACACCGGGCTGGGCATGTCACTGGGACATTCGGTTCTGGTGACCGAGACCGGCGTTGAGCGTCTCTCGCGTCAGCCGCTTGACCTTTTGGTGCGATAATCGATCACGGGCCCGTTGCCAGCTAGGAATTTTCCCCCATATCAACCACATGATCAAGTTTGCCCCGATCCTCCTGGCCCTTGTCTATGGGCTGGTGCTCTATCACTTCTCTGCCTGGCGCACGAAGAAAGAGCTGACCGAGCGCTCGACCGAGCTTGCCGATCCCATGCTTATGGTGATGACCAAAAAGCTCGCCAGTGCCTTGGATGTCGAACGCATTCGCGTGCATATTTACGAGATTGACCCGGTGAACGGCTTGGCCGCACCGGACGGGCGGATCTTTATCACCCGTGGCTTTTACCGCAAGTTTCAGCAGGGCGAGGTGACCGCCGACGAGATGGCATCCGTCATTGCCCATGAGTTAGGACATGTGGCACTCGGGCATACACGACGACGGATGATAGATTTCTCTGGCCAAAACGCGCTGCGCACGGCGCTGGCAATTCTCCTGTCGCGGTTTCTGCCCGGTGTAGGGGTGTGGATTGCCAACGCACTGACGTCTCTGGTCGCCGCGCGGCTGTCGCGCAATGACGAATACGAGGCCGATGAATACGCCGCCGCGCTCCTGACCAAAGCAGGGATCGGCACCGGCCCACAGAAATCACTTTTTGAGAAGCTGGAAGCGCTGACCCAATCCCGAGCAGGTGTGATGCCAGCCTGGCTGATGAGCCACCCAAAGACCACAGAGCGTATCGCGGCGATTGAGAAACTTGATGCGAAATGGGGTATAGAGCTTTCTTGAATTGAGAAAGTTCACCCACCTGCTTAGACATCCGTTGTCAAATATGCGGACTTAGCCGTCTTTCGTTCTACTTGCGCCAATAGCCGCTTTACCGATGTTTTGAATCTCAACCAGCGCCAAGGTTTTATACCGCTTGGCCGATATGATGCACTTCCACCGTGGTGTGAGACACGTGGTTGATATGATCCAACTTTGCTTTGTATTCACCGACCGTTCTGGGTGCATACGAGGCAATCGACGCGATAACTGAATAGTGCCCG
>JBCBBI010000061.1:0-3074 GCA_038531775.1 Pseudomonadota bacterium
GAGAATTAGAAGAGCAAACAGCGTCGCCAAAACTGGCATTGATGGGGTTAAGGCTGCGACATGTGTGCTGCCTATTTTGCCGACAGCGAAGGGCATCAGAAGAACTGCAATGATCCCGACGAACACACCCTGATAGACGGCTTGAATGGCTATTGCATCCAACGGAGCCTCAAAGAGCGATGCCCCTGCAACCAGAAAATACGGCGGTAGGAACAAGACCCCCGACGACACGCCCACAACGAATAAAGCGTCCATCGGTTGCACGTTCCATTGGCGCAGGAGGAAAGTGTAGCTGCCCCACATCAGGGCCGACAAAAGGAACAGGGCAATTCCAATCCAAACCCCTGCCGTCAATTCCACCAAGTTGCCCAAAATGATAAAACCGCAGCCGGTCAGGCAAACAATCAGACCGATCAGACGCGCCGTCCCAGGCCGTTCGCCCAGCAGGAAAAAGCTCCATCCCATGACAACAAACGGCTGTAGACCCGGCACAAGGGCCGCCCCGTACGCGACGGGTGCGAAGACGAGACCGGCCAGGAAGATGAAGCTGTATACCGCTCCCTGAAGAACGAGCAATGCAACGATGCGCCATGCCCCGAGGCGCTCAAGAATGCCCTTCGCGCGAGACAAAGCAAACGGGATCAAGACAACGAAAGAAACGACGAAGCGTAGGGCAGTTTGGTCAAAACCGTCCAGGTTGTTCGCACCCCCGTGACGCCCGACGGTGAACATCCCGGCATAGATGCATATCGCTGCCATGGCGGCGGCGACGCCCCAAATCTGGTCGGACTTTCCCACCGCTGTCGAAAGTACGCCTTAGTCGGCGTACATCTCCCAGTGGCGGACATGTGGCTCTTTTTCGATCAGGAAGTCATCGTCGAAGTCGAAGTAGTATGAAACGCGATAATCCTCGCCTGCGAACCGCTTGATGGCCTCATAGTCGTCCCAGAACGTCAGCATATCAAAATGTGCTACGTCGCCTTCGATGCGGTGCATCACCCAAGCGCCCTGATTGCCCTCGACGCCTCGGTAGCCTGGTAGAGCGACAGTCCGCATTTTTTCCAGGTAGGCATCGCTTTTTTCCACTGGCACTGCACCATGCCAAATTCGGGCAATCATCGACGTTCCTCCGCGTTTATCAATAGGACGCTGGTACAACTTGTGTAATGAGTCAAGCTATGTTTAATCATTACAATCCGCGGGGTTCCATATGGCCAAGGCACACAAGTTAGAGTTCGATGGGCTCCGCCTCGTTGCAGGGCACCCGGCTTTGGATTTCGTGAATTCCGTCAAATACCGAGGCGGCGCGGAGCCAGGCGATCGTGTCACAACCTATGCCGCCTTGGTGAATTGGGCGGAGTTTGCAGGCGTGATCGACACCTCCACAGCCTCCGAGTTCAGGCGACTGGCAAGTCTGAAACCTGGCGCAGCTTCAAGTGCTCAGACAGAGATCATTATCCTTAGGGAAGCCTTTCGGTCACTCCTCCCGCCCTTGGTCGAAGATGAGCATGCGATACAGGAGGCCGAAGCGATCCTCACAAGTGTCTTGCGTGAAGTGGCCAAGTACCGACAGATTGATCCAGCATCGTTGTCTTTGGTCGCGAAGCTCCCCGTTCAGCGGCCCAGCGACCTTCTGCTTTGGATCGGCCTTACCCTAGAAGACTTCATGCTGAGGGACCCAAAGCATGAGGTCGGCTGCTGCGATGGATGCGATTGCGACTGGGTGTTCTTGCGTGGGACCCGTGGCCCAGCCCGGCGATGGTGCGACAGTCGTACCTGCGGGAATGCCGAAAGAGTGCGTCAGTATCGCTTAAACCAACACTCTGGTTCCGCTAAGACATGACCGACGGGCAAAGCGATATCGCAGTAATCGGTGGGGGAATTATGGGCCTCTCCATCGCCTATGCCATGGCCCGGCAGGGCAAATCGGTTACTCTGTTTGAAGCAAAGACGCTGACCCATCCTCACGGCGGCTCCCACGGTAAGGCCCGGATCATCCGGCTGAGCTACGACGACCAATTCTATGTCGGTCTGGCCCGAAAGGCGTTTCAGGCGTGGGATTGGCTTGGCGCTGAGGTTGGGAAGGACTTGTACAAAGTCACAGGTAGCTTGGACATTGATCTCTCCGGCCACCACCAGTTTGACGGGCACCGCCACGCTTTGGCCGAACACGGGGCGTTTTCCCGATTGATGTCCGGGCGGGAAGTCAATGATGCCTACCGAGAGTTATACATGCCTGATGACGCCACAGCATTGTGGCAGGGTCAGTCTGCGGTTCTAAATGCGGATCTTTGTGCAGCGGCTCTGGCCGATGAGGCACGGAGGCTGGGCGCTGACATTCGAACCGGGTGCCCCGTGCACCAGGTCATCCCTGATGGTCCGGTTTGTCTCGAAACGGCCCAAGGCCCCCACTTTGCGGACACTGTGGTCGTCGCTGCGGGCGATCAGGTACCTAATTTTGCGTCGCGCCTTGGCACACGGTTACTGCTCACAAAGTCGATGGAGCAGGTTTCCTTCTATCAGCCTCTAGACCCCCAAACACATACCGCTGATCACATGCCGCTTCTGATCTTTCATCTTGGCGGTGGCGTTCTGAGTTCTGTGTTTCCCATTCACCGGGATTTGGGCGTGAAGGTAATGGTTGAAAACAACGGTCGAGATGCAAGCGCACCTACCACTCTTTCGGAACGTAAGGTGGCGGAGATCGCTGAAACCGTCTTGCCAAGCCTGCCTTGTCTTCCGAAGACGCCATTCGACACCGACTTTTGTCATTATATGCTTACGCCCACAGGGGATTTCATCCTCGACCGTTTGCCCGCTCACCCGCAGATAATCCTGTGTTCCGCCTGTTCGGGCCACGGGTTCAAGTTCGCACCTGTGTTGGGGGAAATGGTCGCAAGTATGGTGTCGTCCCACCATGACCCGCCCGCACAATTCAAAATCCCAAGTCACTGACCATCGCCGATCAGAACACTTAGCCGTGCGATGCGCTCTATGAGTTGGTCTTTCGATGTTGCCACATTTGCAATGCCTTGGCTCGTGGCCAGCAGAAGCTCGGCACATTCGAGGCTATC
>JBCBBI010000062.1:0-3070 GCA_038531775.1 Pseudomonadota bacterium
TGACCGGTAAAGAAGTAGTCCGCAGAGTGGTAGAGGTCAGCCTGACCGGCCGTGACCGCGTCAAAGACCTCCAATGCGCCGACAAGTTCCCCCGCGGATTTCTTTTCGATTTCCAGCGTTCCGCCAGACATCGCGCCAACACGATTGACGATAAAATCTGCAGCATCGTCCACGCCAGCGAGGCCCCGCCCCCAAGTCGTGACCATCGTAAGTTTCCGTCTGCCCTGTGCGTATGCAGGTGCGGCCAACGTTGCCGCAGCGGCCGGTGCCGCAATTGCGGACCTCTTAATAAACGATCTTCTATCCATAGTTTCCTCCCATTGTGCAGTGTTTCCTCAAGAATAAGTCCCGAGGAGCTAGTTAAGCGATGTCAGTGCATCGCTAGATCATCGTTGAGTTGCTCGATCACGGCAGTGCCCATCTCCTCAGTGGTGGCTGCTGGTTGATCTTGCCCATTCAGAAGATCGGCCGTTTTGACGCCCTTCTTCAGAACTTTATCGACTGCACCATCCAGACGTTCTGCTTGCGATGGCAAACCAAAAGAATGCCGAAACGCCATAGACAGACTCAAGATGGTCGCCAGCGGGTTCGCCTTGTTTTGCCCCGCAATATCTGGCGCAGAACCGTGAACAGGTTCATAAAGTCCTTGGCTGATCCCTTGCGGCGTTGCAGTGCCCAACGACGCGGAGGGCAGCATTCCCAGTGAACCGGTTAGCATGGCAGCTTCGTCGCTTAGGATGTCACCGAACATATTGTCGGTCAGAATCACGTCAAACTGCTTTGGATCTCGGACCAGCTGCATTGCGCCATTGTCAGCATACATGTGCGAAAGTTCGATATCCGTGAATTCCGCTGCATGAACATCGGTCACAACCTCGCGCCACAAGGCACCGGCTTCCATGACGTTCGATTTCTCCATCGAACAAAGACGACCCTGACGCGATCGCGCCAACTGAAATGCACGACGTGCAACTCTGGCAATTTCGCCTTCTGTGTAACTCTGTGTATTTACGCCTCTGCGCTGCCCATCATCACATGAAAAAACGCCCCTCGGCTCGCCAAAATAGAGCCCTGCCGTCAGCTCTCTGACAATGACGATATCCAAGCCTTCAATGACATTGCGCTTCAGCGTTGAATGATCTGCCAAGGCTTCAAAACATATCGCTGGTCGGAAATTTGCAAAAAGTGAAAGTTCTTTTCGCAACCTCAAAAGGCCTTGTTCAGGGCGTTTGTCAAAGTCGACCTGATCCCATTTCGCGCCACCAACGGCACCGACCAAAATAGCGTTGCAGGAGCTCGCGGTGGCCATCGTCTTTTCTGAAATAGGAACCCCGTGCCTGTCGATTGCACAACCTCCTAGAAGGTCTCGGCACACTTCGATGTTCACTGTGGTATTGTCGTTGAACCAGTCCAAAACGCGTTCAGCCTGCGCTACGACCTCTGGCCCAATCCCGTCACCAGGAAGCACAAGAAGTGATTGAGATGCCAAACCGTTCCCTCCCAAGAACCGTCTAGCACCGACGCTAGCTGCTCACGCCCAAAACAGATATTTCAAAAACCTCATCAAGTGTTCGTAAAATTGTACAACTTCGGGCAGTTTAGTGCATGATTTGAACAACTCTGTCGGTGACAGCTCGGAGAAGAATCGTGGAAAATGTCAATTTGAAGTTGGTGCAAACCTTTGTTCAGGCCGCAAAGTTTGGCAGTCTTAGGAAAGCGGCTGACGCGCTACAAAGGTCACCTTCCGCCGTCAGCGTTCAGATCAAGGAGTTGGAAGAGCAACTAGGACTTCAACTCTTTGTGCGCGCAAGGCAGCGCGTAAGCCTTACAACCGAAGGACAGGAACTTTACGAGACGGTGAGCGGTTCGCTTGCCAGCATCGATCAAGGATTTGCAACGCTTCGCCGCCAATCAGAATTTCGCAAGGGACAGGTTTCTATCGGTTGCGCTCCGACCTTAGCAGCGCAAGGCGTTGGTGACGTGCTGAGAATTTACACGAAGAAGTACAAGGACAGCGCCGTAACTTTGATGGAGGCTCCACCCAATGAAGGCGCGACCTTGCTTCGTGATGGCAAAACAATCTTGTACTTGGGGCCTCCTGCATCGGAGCTGGAAGAGTTTGATTACGAGCCACTTTATAGGGACAGGTTAGTGGCCTGCCTGCCGGAGCAATTTGATGATGGCCAAGAGAAGATGCAATTTGTTGATTTGCTCAAACTCCCAGTGATCGTTCTTAACAGTAAGACAGCCACGCGGCAGCTTATCGAGCGGATCGCACAAAAGCGAAATGTAACCCTTAATGTGCGATGCGAGATTGAAAATGCGTACACGGGACTGGCGCTTGCGCAAAAGGGTCTAGGCGTCGCGCTTTTGCCGCGGATCGCTCTTGGGATGGGCGCGTTTGACAACTTTCGAGCCGTTCCCTTGGCCGACGAAGAGGCAGTGAGGACTGTCGGGATCACCATGCTTAGAAGACAGGTTCTTCATCCGAACGCCACCAACCTAATTGATCTGATCAAGGATAACTTTGAGAAAGTCTCACTAGAATACGGCCAGTCTTAAGGTTTGAAAAAACCTAAATATGCAAAGCATGGCCAGAACTCATCAAGGCCGCCTCCTGGAGCGCTTCACCCTTGGTTGGATGGGCATGAATTGTGCCCGCGACGTCTTCAAGACGGGCACCCATCTCGATCGCCAGTGCAAAACCAGCAGCCATTTCTGATATGCCCTCGCCGACCGCCTGGATTCCGAGGATTTGATGATTGTCTGCGCGCGCAACCACACGGATGAAACCATCTTCGCGCTCGGTTGTCATGGCGCGGCCATTGGCCATAAACGGGAATTTGCCGGTTTTGATGTCGTGAGCAGCGTCTTTCGCCTCAGTCGGCGACAGGCCGACAGTCAGGATTTCGGGGTCGGTGAAGCACACCGCCGGGATGCAATACTTGTCCCAAACACGCTTTTCGCCTGCGACGATCTCGGCCACCATCTCACCCTGCGCCATGGCGCGGTGGGCCAGCATCGGTTCGCCGGTGATGTCGCCGATTGCGTAAAGCCCGCGCATCGACGT
>JBCBBI010000063.1:0-2787 GCA_038531775.1 Pseudomonadota bacterium
ACCTGCAAACCTTTGCAGAACCCTGCCCGCCCGAATGGCCGCGCCCTTGTCTTCCTCTGTCGAGAGGGAATTGGGTTGGATACTGGGAGCAACCTGCGGGTTCGGCGAGTTGATTTCGATGTGCCCTCTGCTGGTCGGGCGGCAAGGCTGTGCCGAAATCTGATAGCCGGGGCTACGGTCGAGCACCGCTTTGCCTGCGGACGTCACCCCATAAGACGCCGGATTGAAATAAACTTGTACATCTGGCAGGCGCGTGTCAGAGGTCGAGCGGACAAAACCACCCACCTGATTGACCGGTACAGACAAGGGCCCTTTGCGCGTCAGCAGATATTTTGCACCCATCAAAAGCTTGCCAAATGCCCCGCCCAATTGCGTGTTCAGCGTCGGTTTCGTCGCTTCGAATTGGTAGGAAATGGCCAAGTGGTCCTGCAATCCGCGTCCAACTTGCGGCAGGTTACGCACCACAGGAATATTCAGGGACTTCAGCAATTCGGCCGGGCCAAGGCCCGACAACTGCAACAGTTTGGGTGAATTGATTGCGCCCGCACATAGGATAACCTCTTTGCGCGCCTTAATCTGACGAGTTTGTCCACCCCGAACAAAGGACGCGCCCGTGACCGCGCTGCCTTCAATCGTCAAGCGCGTGACATCGGCATTGCGGATGATCTGCAGGTTCTGGCGTCTTTGCGCAGGCCGCAAGAACGCGTCCGCCGAAGACCACCTGAAGGACCCACGTACCGTGGAACGGTAATACCCGATCCCCTCAGCCCCGTCGGCGTTCAGATCGGACAGAACGCTATGCCCGACATCGCGGCTTGCGTCCAAAAATATGCGCGAGAATGGCGCCATCCGGTCTGATAAATCAGACACCCAAACCGGCCCGGTGCCCCGTGTGCTGCGACCCGACGGAGTGAGTTCCGAATGGGTTTCCATACGGTCAAAGACGGCGCGGACATTGTCCCAGTGCCAGCCCGTAGCCCCTGCCTGCGACCAATCATCGAAGTCTTGTGCGAGACCTCTGATATAGGTCATTGCGTTGATGGAACTCGACCCGCCGATCAACCGCCCCCGGGGCCAATTCATCGCGCGCGCATTCAGCCCCTCATCGGCCTCAGTCCGATAGCCCCAATTCAATCTGGGGTTGGCGATGTTCACGGCATAACCCAAAGGAACCTTGACCCAAAAGCGCGCGTCACTTCCCCCGCTTTCGAGCAGAGCGACCGTAAACGTATTCCCCTCCGATAGCCGGTTCGCCAAAACACAACCCGCCGATCCAGCGCCAACAATGATGTAATCGACTTCGCAAGTATCCACGGTGTTCGCCTAGCCCTTTGAGAGACCCAAGAAAGCGGACCGGGCTCGGCTGAGCAAACAAACAACTTTGTGGCTTAGGCATCAAATTTTTTGAGCATGCAGGATTGATCGGCAACGATAATGCGGGCAACTGTCAAGCAAGCACTACTGGGAAACCGCTATGAGACGCCTTCCGCATGTGACTTGGCTGAGCACCTTTGAGGCCGCAGCGCGCCACGGGTCCTTTGCTGCGGCTGCTGATGAATTGCGGCTCACACCTGCGGCAGTGAGCCAGCATATTAAACTTCTCGAAGAAACGCTTGAGATGAAGTTGTTCAAGCGGTTGCCAAAGGGCGTCGAATTGACTGACATGGGTCAGGCCTATGCCCAGCCTGTTCGGCAGTCATTCGTCGACCTTCAGACCGCAACAGACGGGCTCTTCAAAACCAAAAGACAAACCACACTGCATGTCCGCGCATCGATTTCTTTCGGCGTTATTGTCCTTGCCCCCAGGCTGCACGAGTTCCGTGCATTGCACCCTGAAATTGACCTTGTGGTGTCGACGACGGTGTGGGCGGACCGGCTGAGTGATGCGACCATCGATGTGGATATTCGCTATGGGAATGGCGATTGGCCAGAACGCGAAATTTGGCAGCTGAGACAGGGGCACGCGTCTTTGATTTGTAGTCCCAAGGTCGCCGCCTCGCTGCAAGGCGACGCGGACCAACTTAAGAATGCAGACATTGTGAGCATCGCTGGTTCTGAAAACGACTGGCCGCGCATGTTTGTTGAATTGGGCGTGAAAAGCGTGGTTCCTTCCACGTGGCTATCGGTAGAATCCTCGTTGCTTGCGCTCGAAGCCCTTGCGGCAGGCCGCGGCATCGCAATTGTCGATACGTTGTTTACGAACACTTATGTCAAACGAGGCGATTTGGTTGTTCCCTTTGAACAGGCCGTCCCCACCACTCAAAACTTCTATCTGGTTGCCGAACCTGACCGAAAAACTCGTTCGGCTGTAGAGAGTTTTCGCGATTGGGTCGGATCAATCGTAGGGTGAAACTTTTGAAAGCCTCGCAGGACTGGTTTCAAAGCACGACCATCTGCCAGCATCGGTTTGCCCGCCTCGATCGCATAAACGTCTGCTGTCAAGTCAGCTCCAGCTCTCTTCGGCAGCGCAGCGAAGTTTAACCTCCCGCCCGACGTGCTTTCAGCTGAGGTCGCGAACCGCACAAAGCGGTCATTCGACTTCGAAAATCGAACGGCGGCAAAGTCCCGCAGAGCACCAGTTCCCCCAATTGCCGATTTTGCACTTGCAGCGAAGGTCCGGTCTGAGGAGTTGCACCGATGCGACATCGGATACTTGTTGAAGTCCAATTGGCAGCGATCCACACTCAGCTTCGGGCTTATCCGGGGCGGAAAACCCGCCCCGGCGCACCGGTCACTCGGTAACCGGATCGTCATCGCGGCGTGGGAAGGCGACCATTTCGACGTCGG
>JBCBBI010000064.1:0-2582 GCA_038531775.1 Pseudomonadota bacterium
CTTCGATGAAGACGTTTTCCGTTTCATCGAAATTGACCGACTCCTCGCGCACCGGCTTCAGCGTTGCGACGCTCGGGCTCTGGATGATCCGTATACATTCGGCCTTGCCGGGCCAGGTGAGGCCGAAGCGCTCTTTTCCGGGCTCCACCCAATCGCCCAGCACGCGCTTGAGTTGATCGAAATCGATGGAGTCTTCGGCAAAAACTTCAGGAAACAATTGCTTCAGCGCCTCGCGCTTTTCAGCGGCGATATCCATACTGGTGAGGGGCATTTTCTCTGGTTGGTCAGTCATTCTGTTTTTCCTCACACAATCTCGAATTCGATGACGAACAGCGTCTCGTCAGACACGTCCTGGCCGAGACGTTCTTCAACGCTGTCGAGCAAATTATCTTTTTGAATTTCAATGTCCTTGGCGGCCTCGTCATAGGCGCGCCAGGCGACGTCCCGCTTGGATTCGAGGTCGCGCACCTTACGTTGTAGACTGAGCTTTTCCGGTAGGCCGCCCGCAAGGCGGACCTCCTTCTTCAACCCTTTGATCTGGTCGTCATAGTCCTTGAGATCCGCCTTGAGCCCGGCGCGCTTGTCTTCCGCCCAGTTGTCGAGCTTCTCCATCTCGTCGTCGAACCATTGCGCCTGCCGCGCGGCAAGCTCTTCGAGAATGCGCTGGCGGGTCTGGTCGATATGCGTTTGCGTTTCTGGCTTGGCCTCAACGGCGGACGCAGACTGTTCCTTCACAGGGAGATCAAACAGGCGTCGCGCAGCGCTGTCGCCAAGGCTTGCGCCCTGATCGGTCTGCGCTGCAATGATGATGTGGTCTTGGTCATCAGCCCCGCGGATCGAGAGCTTGTGCGCGACCGCAATACCGCGCGCGCCCACAAATGGCTCCAGCGCCGCCGCCTTGGCGGGCCAGTTGGTGTAATCGAGGGTGAGGGATGCGCCATTGAGGCTGCGATCGGCTGCGCGCTCGAGGACGTGCCGGGCAAGAGGGTGGCCAAGGCGGTATCTATGGCCTTCCAGGCCTTCCTTGCGCAGGAAATAGCCGCCGACCGGTGCATCGACGCCGTCAATCGCCTGCTTCAGGGTGAAGGTGTGGTGGCCGTCATCAAATTGTGCGCGCTTGCCGAGTTCATGTTTGGTCAGTGCCCAGAGAAGCTTTGTATAGCGGTCGAGATAGGCGCTGGCCTTCTCCATATTCATCTTCAAACGATCATGAACTTCCGCGTCGAAGTGTTCGAGCAGCTTCTGGCGCGTATTGTCCATGGTTTCCGCGATTTGCTCATCCATCTCGGTGCGCAGCGTTTCAAACGCCGTTTCGATCTCGTCCGGCGTGCGGCAGCTCTGATAGATCTTCGAAATCCGGCGCTCGAAATCGACGCCAGACTCAATTGATCCGAGCACCTCATCGCTCGCACCAAAGACACCATTGAACAGCTGGAATTTCTCCGACAGCAATTCGAATACGCGCTGGTCGGCGGCGTTGTTGCGGTTGAGGAAGTTGACGACGACCACATCATGCTTCTGCCCATAGCGGTGGCAGCGGCCAATGCGCTGTTCGATACGCTGAGGGTTCCAGGGCAGGTCATAGTTCACGACCATGGAGCAGAATTGCAAATTGATGCCTTCCGCCGCCGCCTCAGTTGCGATCATGATTTTTGCGTGATTGCGGAAGTGATCAACCAAAGCTGCACGCATGTCCGCCGTACGCGAACCAGTGACCTTATCGGTCCCGGCATGCATTACTTTCCATTGCTCATAGATCGCTTTGGATTGTGGGTCGGCGTTTGATCCGTTGAACAGGACAATGTCGCCATCATAACCATTGTCCGACAAGAGCTGGACGAGATAGTCCTGCGTGCGGCGCGACTCCGTGAAGATGATCGTCTTTTGGGCAGCACCCAGTTCATCGGCTTTGTCGAACCCAGCCGCCAAAGCCGTCAGAAGTGATTTTCCCTTGGCATTCTCAGTGATCGAAACCGCCAGATCCTTGAACCGTCGAAGCTCTGCGATCTCTTCTTCGATGACGGCAATGTCATCCTCTGACAGCAGTTCGGGCGGCGTCTCGTCATCGACCCATTCTTCTGCCGTTTCCTCAAACCCGTCATAGTCTTCTTCGATGTCGTCAGGGATCGGGTCTTCAAGATTGTTCTTGAGCGCCGCATCATCTTTCAGCTGGCGCTCAAGCTTATTCGCCAGCGAATTCAGCGCGCCGGCAATAGCGAAAGTCGATGACGCCAGCAGCTTACGAAGAATGAGCGTCATGAGCGTGCGTTGGCTTGATGGCAGCGCCGCTAGTGTTGGTCTTTGTAGATACTCTGAGACAAAATCGTAGAGCTTTTGCTCTTCCGGTCCCGGCACGAATTCCTGAGTGATCGGAATTCTGTTCGTATAGCGAATATACTCTAGCACCTGGCGGCGCAATGTGCGGTGACAGATCGGCTCCAACCGCGCCTTCAATTCATCAAACTGGCCATCGCCGCTGAGGCGCGCGTATTGGGCCCGGAAACTTTTGGCGTCACCAAAGGCATAGTCGTCGATGATGCTGACGAGCCCGTAAAGCTCCATGAGGGAGTTTTGCAGCGGTG
>JBCBBI010000065.1:0-2417 GCA_038531775.1 Pseudomonadota bacterium
CACCTTGTTCACCACAGCGGTCGAGGTCATGCCCGCAGGCTTGTCCACCACCAGCCATCCGGAGATATCGCGTCCTTTGCGAGAGCGGCCCATGTTGTGCGTCCGATGTTGCCGTGAAAGAGGGCGGTCGGGTAGCCGAGGGCGGGATGGATTGTCAATGCGTGGTTGGGGAGGGCGGGAATGCGGGCAATTATTTGGGATCGGTTCGGAGGCTGATTTGCGGACTTTGCCGTCATTCGATTTTGGATCTTTGCTAATGCAGCATCCTCTCGCACCTGCGGCAAACTTGCTGCTGCGGCGCGGCGTATGTCGTCAATCCGGCCGTTAGGTATAGCCGATAGCTTAGGCTAAAACGGTGCATGCACTACATCCGCTCGAACGACTACCTTACGTCCTGGGTTATGCGAAACTTCTCAAAAGCTACAAAAGTGCGTCTCGTCATTCGCGCCCGGTGCATGCTCAAAATCATCTGCCTCGGGGATACGCCCGAAAGCGATTTTACCGCCAACGTAGCCGCCGGGGACGGAGTCATGTGTGCCGAGCGACAACGCCTTGCCACCAAATCGCGCCCGCAGTTCATCCATTACGTCGCTGACGTCCTCCCAGTGATCCCGGTCATCGGCGTCGTCCGTCAACGGTGCTAAGAGATCCCCAATTACATCCGCTTCTTCGTCCAGACCGTGCAAAACCACCGAAACTGCATGTGGTGTGAAGGGAACCTGTTGCCGCGCCTTTGACAGGCCTTGCGCAAGGGTGCTGCGAAAGCTGCGATAGTCACGCGATGGCAGGAACTGTCCTTCCCAACTCCACCGTTTCGCCTCAGCCGACTTTGCGCGGGTTGATCGCAAGCGTTGGCTGCGCAGGCTCAGCGTCAGTTTGGAGGCGCGGAAATCTGTCCGCCGCAAGCGGCGTGCAGCACCGGCCAGCAATTGCTTGGCACAGTCTTCAACCTTTTCCGGGCTGCGCCAATCATTCGGCAGCACACGACTGTGGCCAAACATGCGTTTACGTGTTTTGGCACGCGGCGCATGAAAACCATGCAACTCTTGCAGAAAGCGTTCACCTTCCACATTGCCCCAGATCGCGCGGGCCTGCTTTGGCGCGAGGGACCACAATGCGGGAAAGTCATGTACGCCCGCCGCTTCAAGGCGCAAAGCCATACCTTCGCCAATACCGGGAAGTTTGCGCAACGTTAGGTCGGCAAGCGCGTGGGGAAGCGTCGCAGGGTCAAGCAGCACGGCGCCGTTTGGTTTTTGACGTTCTGCCGCGACTTTGGCCAAGAGCTCTGTCGGGGCCATGCCGATCGAACAGGTCAGCACAGGGCTAAACGCATCCAACAATGCGGCCTTAATACGGGTGGCCAGCGCAAGGCCCTGCTTGCCTTCACTTGGCAGCAGGGCGCAGACCACCTCATCAATAGACCGGACAAATTGAATAGGCAGAACGGTTTCGATGACGGCCAAAATACGTTCGTGCAGGCGCACGTACACATCAGGGCGCGCGACAACAAAGACCATATCGGGAATGATCTTGCGCGCCTCGCGGGCGGGCATATTAGTTTTGACGCCGCGCGTTTTTGCTTCACGGCTCACTGCGATACAGCCGGTATGCGGGGAATCCAGCGCCACGACACCCAAAGGTTTGCCGCGCAAATCAGGGTTAAAGTGCTGTTCGGCTGAGGCAAAAAAGCTATCGAAGTCGAGATATAGCCTTTCGGGTAGGCGCGGCTCAGTCATCAGACCGGATCACTTGATCGGCCGTGCCGGTTTGGCGATATGCGGGACGGCGTAAGGCACGGCTTTCTGGTAGTCCTCAAATTTCGCGCCGTAGCGCTTTGTGAAGCGCCGTTCTTTCAACACCGGCGCGCCAAGGCAATAGGCCGTCAGCATGATCGCCAATAGCAGTTGATCAGGCGACCATGTTGGGACCGTCCACGTGGTCAACGCGAATGACACGTAAATCGGTTGCCGGATGATGCTGAACAGGCCGCGCGTTGGCATCGCGGGAAAGACCGGCTTTGCCCGTTGCGCCAGTGACATCCACCCCAGCGCACCTGATTGCACCTCTGCGCCCGCGTCATAGCTGGCCCAGATCAAAAGCAGCCAAGACATGCCGTATAGCCCTGTCATGAGGACCAGAGCGATGCCTTCTGCCTGCCACCAGATGATCCCGCTTGGCGTCCACAGTGCAAAAAGCGCTAGCAATTGCAGCGACGCGATAATCGCGTAGGTCGTTGTGGCCAGTACGGATCCATGACGCTTGGGGGCAAGCCGCGCAAGCCACGCGCCGCCACCTTTTGACAACAGGAACGAGTGCATGAGCGGGAATTGCAAGATCAACGCCAGGTTCACGAGGATCGACCACGGTGCCGGCACCGTGCCAAAGCTCTCGCTCAGCCCGTGAAACATTGCCACGAT
>JBCBBI010000066.1:0-2388 GCA_038531775.1 Pseudomonadota bacterium
GGCCTTGCCTGATCAGTGGATCGAGAGTACTTGCAGGGCACTAGAAAGAACTGCGCGCAGGCTATGGCATCCTCCAAATCAAACCCACTGGAACGTGCGATGTCGTGCCTCGATCTTGTCGCAGCGCGGGGTCGCGGGCTGACATTGACTGAAATTGTGCAGGAAACCGGCATTCCCCAGTCGTCAGCCTTTCGCATCACGTCGAACCTGGTCGAGAGCAGGCTTCTAGAATTTGACGACAAACGAAAGACCTATTCGGTTGGAGACCGAACGCGACGCCTCGGCCAGCTTGTTATGGGGCGAACCCATTGGCAGGCCGCCCTCGGCCCTGTGCTTGAGGCCTTGTCGAAGACGACGCGCGAGACCAGCTTCTTCGTCGAACAGGTCGGCCAAGAGTATCATCTCTTGGATCTTTACATCCCTCGGGTGGCGGCCGCGGCGATGGTCCATCCGGGGCATGACTTCCCGTGCCATGCCACAGCGGCAGGAAAGGTTTTGTTCGCAGCCAACGGTAAACGCGTGACCAAAGCCTCTGCCCGTGGGTTAGAGAAATACCGGTCCGAGACCGTCACAGATCCCGATCAACTTAATGCTCTGTTCGAAGAGGTGCGCAAAACGGGCTACGCCATGAACGACGGCGAGCTCGACGCAGGTGTGTTCTCAGTCTGTGCGCCTGTGCGACAGGGGGAGGCGTTACTGGGCGCAATAGGTATCGTTGGCCTGCGATCCCGAATGTTGCCACAGCCGAGTGCGAAGACTGCATTGGCGGAAACGGTAATCGCGGGAGCGCGCAATTTCGAATGGCTCATTTCCCAACCGCAGTAGAGATTAGCTGAAACCGAGACGCTTTCAGTGTCGGTCGCTCGCCCTAAGGGTGGAGAACGCGAGGAACGTATGACGTCTACGTGCAATACTTCTCCGGTCACAATCTCTGCGAGAGGGCCGAACAAAAGCGCTTAGTTTTTTGTTCACGGTACAAGTCGCTCAAGGTCCGAGTTCGCGCACGATCAGACCTTGGAATTAGCAGGCTTCGCGCGCGACTTCCTTACATTGATCGCCGCTGCGTCCAATGCATTTTTGAGATGCACGGCGTAGTGCTTCTCGATCATCTCGACTGACGTTCGACAGTTCTTCGCGATCTGATAGATGTCCGCGCCTTCGAGGAGGCGGAACGAGATGTAGCTATGGCGCAATGAGTACAGCGTCCGCCTGTTGCCTTGGCGGTCAAATTTCAAATCTAACTCTTCCAGAATGCTGTTGAGTTGGTGGTAATGATCTGTCGGGAATAGGCGGTCGGTCGGTTCCGATGGATTTCTCGCTTTCAACCTTTCAAAGGGACGAACAGCACCGGCGGTGCTTTTGCAGTATCCCACGCCGCGCTTGCCGCGCACTTCGATTTCGAGGATCGTCTCGCCGGTGGCGTCATCTTCAACGATCTCGACATCCCGGTATTCGAGGCTCTTGGCCTCATCTGGACGAAGACCGGTATTGGCCATGAATAGAACTTTGTCATGCAAGTTCGCCCAGACGTGGGCGTATTGCGTCCCCCTCTTCTCCTGCATCTTCTTGCGAGTGGTTTCGTAAAGCCGCTTGTATTCTTCGGGCGAGAACCAAGCCCGGTGAACCACCTTCCCGGAAGCACGATAGGGTTCCGATAAGTCTGGCAGATGCTGTAACCAGCCATGCCGAACAGCGGTTTTCATGACCATGCGCAACGTGACCATTTCGTGGTGCAATGTGCTACGCGACGGAATGCGTTTTGTTTCGTCATCGGGTTTCAGACGACTGATCTTGTATTCCTGCACCGTGCCAGAGGTGATCGTGGAAAGCCCCAACTTCCCAAAGAACGGTATGAGGTGCAGATCAATCCGCCGATAGTGATCTTTGACCCAAACCGAGTTCCGTTCACCCTCTGTCAGCACCTCATACTCGCGCTTGAAGCGATCCGCTGCGTGGCGAAAAGTTTTCTCATTTAGGAGTTCTCCATCACGCTGCCGCTCACGGAGCGAGAAGAACCAATCCTCGGCAAATTCCTTAGCGCTGGCGAGGCTGCGTTCCTTGGTGCTAACGCGGTGATTTTTGCCGCCGAGATAGACCGAACACTGCCAAACCGGACTTCCAGGGCGCTTATAGACGTGAACCTTATCGCCCAGAATGGAGTGTTTTTCGGCCATCTCCTACATACCTCGCGGACTGTGCAGTTTTGTGTAAGTCTTGTGCAAGCGTAATTCAGCGTGGAATCGGCGTAAAGAGTCACCGAGAAATCAGTTCAAAATTCACTAGTTTATGTTTTCAAACAGCAGGTTAGTGGCGGAGAGACAGGGATTCGAACCCTGGGTACCCGCAAAGGTACAACGGTTTTCGAGACCGCCCCGTTCGACCACTCCG
>JBCBBI010000067.1:0-2355 GCA_038531775.1 Pseudomonadota bacterium
TTCCAGCCATCGCTGATCCTCCAATTACGGGACAAAACTATCCCAGTTGGTGGACCACTTTCAGGGGGCTATTCCAGCATCGCGAAATTCATGACTATGCGGTACTCTGGAGAAGCTCGGCAGAAAATGAGAGCCTTAAAAGCCGCAGCAAACATTACGAGATCAAAACCGAAACCTGAAGCTTTAGGTGAATGACATGCCCGATCTGTAACCTGTGGAAAATATTGGAAGCGAGTAGCGGAATCGAACCGATCTAAGCGGAGTTATAAAGGATCCAAGAGTGTTTGATCCAACAGCTGAACCTTTTAGACGGACTTTTCGACCGCGAAAAAATGGCTGCCAACATACTGACAATAATAGAAGACATAGACGGCCAAATATCAGGCGTAGATTGAAGGCTTGAAAGAGATTTTTGGGGTGTCAAAGCTGAACATAAGTCGAGTGCGTTCACGGCCCAATTGCAGATAAAGCGTGCCTTAGCTATTTCTTTCTGATCGGTTGCTTTTCTCGACTATAGCTTACACGACGGACCAGCGCCGGACCTCAACAAGAGCAATTTTCACGAAATCCTCAGCTGCGTTGATGCGGCCCGCGCGACGATTGATTGTTTGGAGGCCGCCGACAACGCCAACCACGTATTTCCCGCACTTTTCAGGGTCTAAATCACGACGTGCTTTTTGAGCTTGTTGAGCGCGCTCGATCAGCCCCGCCGTGGCAGTGGCAATGCGGTCGAAATGGGCGTTTACCGCCTCACTAACGGCGTCTGATCCAATGCTGGGCAATTCAGAAACAAGTGCAGTCATGAGGCACCCAAAGCGGCGCGTACTTCCGGGGTATGGCGTCACCATCTGTTCGAGAGCCGCCACGATGTTTTCAATGCGGTCGCTTCCGTCAAATACGCGCGCCACATAGGTTTCCATGTCCTCACGGTAGGCGGCGAGCGCCTCGAGCAAGAGCTGTTCTTTGCCGCCAAAGTCTGTACGCAAGGCAAAACTGCCCAAGCCTGTTTGCGCCTCAATGGCCCGAACGCCGAGGGCCTGGTATCCATGCTCCCAAAAAGCGTCCTTTGCTTTTTGGATGACTTCGTCGCGATCATAGCTTTTTGGGCGGGCCATCAGAGGTCCTCCAGACTGGTCATAAGGTGCTGAGATAGGCCTGGCCCCGTTACGCGGGCGCCGTGGCATGGCAGCAGATGAGTGATGTTGATCTGAGCGAAATACTCCAATGCCCAAGATCGGTACAGGTCAGCATCTTTGAGGCACATGGTCTTGAAAGCGCCCCGCGTTGAGGCCTCCGACGGTGGCAGGCCATCTTCCTTTGCCGGTGCGCCAAACGCGTCGCAGACAGCCAATATAGACTGCTCCGCATGCCTCGCTTGGACCCAAACCTCCTGTGCCTTCAAGCCCGGCGGAAGATGAAACTCAACGCCATCGTAAAGAGCAGTCGAAAGCGCGGCGACGTCGTTGAAGGACAGGCCCGTTTGTTTGTGTAAACGGGCGTGCCCGGCTTCCGGTGCAAAGAGGGATGCATCTGGAAACGTCTCCAGATACTCCTTCAGACCCAAGTGATGAAAGTGGCTCGGCGCGATCAATGCTCGGACGCCTCCCAAGTTTTCCATCCGCGCGATCGTTTCGGGCGTCAGCCCCGTGACCGGACTGTAGATCGCTAGCCCCCCCTCTCGCAGCGCAAAAGCAGCCATGGCCGCAGCACCGCGCCGTGCGCGGTAGATGCCAACCAACCCGGGAACGGGCTCTAACGGAAGCAAAGGTTTTCTCGGCGGCATTCGGCGTCCTTCAAACGTGTTGACAGGGTTTCACTGCGTATGTAGTGATTGATTCACTGCAACTGCTTTGAAACGTAGCCTACACCCGCTCACTTGTCGAGAGGGTGCACACACAGGAAGTCAAACGAATGAAAAATATGAATGTTTCTCGAAGTGCCGCGATCAGCCTAGCTGGCGCCGTCTTCATTGCGGCGAGCGCACCGCTTACCGCTTTGGCAGGGGGCCATACAGACCACCTGGCATCCTTGGAACGCGTCGAACTTGGGGGCAATACGCTGGCATACCTGGACGTTGGCGCGGAAAACGCGCCTGCGGTGATGCTCATCCATGGCATCCCCACATCGTCCTATTTGTTCCGCGACGTAGCCCCCGAGATCGCTGCGGCAGGGTACCGGGTCATTGCACCGGACCTGATGGGATTTGGAGCCTCCGACAAACCCTCCGATCCGGCGGCCTACGCAACCAAAGCGCGAAGCGCGCGTTTGCTGGCATTGGCCGATCACCTGGGCGTTGAGGACTTCGCCATCGTTCTGCATGATGTCGGCGGCCTCACGGGCTGGCAGTTGGTCGCA
>JBCBBI010000068.1:0-2329 GCA_038531775.1 Pseudomonadota bacterium
GTTGGGCTGTTCAACATGTCCAGCCCAACGCACTGTTTGTAACCTATTTATTTCGTAACGAGAATAGCTTGCCGTGAAATACCGATCACGACTATTCGAGGCATAAGAGGGTCGCCAATTCGGATCGACATTTCGTATTTGTTTATTCAATTGGTGAATTTGCTGTGTGTTTTGCCTTTCGACTTTAGTGGCGGCATGAACGCCGCCGGACAACCCGCTGGGTCAAACAATTGGCCCGGAACACTTCCATAGATCAAGCCAGATCAACCTGACTGTATCTGAGTGACTATTTCGAAATGCCGTCGATAACTCAACGTTCATGATCAGGCGCAGCGTCAGGCGTATGGATCAAGTACGTCGGGGATCGCTCTGCTCAAACTGCCGTACTTGCTTCACACATCACTCCAACGAACGTCAGTATAGCAAGTTGTGTATATCTGAACCGAAAAGACGAGGCCTGATATCCTGTTGATGCGAAATCTATGTATGCGCCCGTCGTCAACGACGCCAGCAAAGTCACCGATATAATTTAAATCTTCGAATTCAATCGATTTTATTAAACCCTCATCAATGGCGCCATCTTTTGTCCGGATAGTTCCACCCAAATCTCCATCTTTGAGTCTAGAAACGAACTCCCAAAGACCATTTCTCGAAATTGAAATTAACTCCTGTTCACTCATTTTTTCAAATTGACGTGGACACCTTGCTTGCGTATCAACGCTACATCCTAAAAAAGAAATACATAGTACTGAAATCAAAATAAAATGCTTCATTGTTTCATCTCAAATCTGAAATTAAGGGTTCCATAATAGTCTTGTTGAAAGGGTTTTCCACCTAGTAAATCTAACGCTCTACCGGCGGCTACCACTGAACCGTTATTGGGTCGATTGGGATTACTATTAAAATCAAATGGCTCAGATGCAGCTGTAAGAGCGCCGACGGCCACGAATCCTTGCCCACGTTTGGTTACAGTGACACGCCCGCTGAAGGAAACAGTACCAGCAGTCCAGTCTCCCGTCCTACCGACCCAACCAAAATTGTCATCGGTCCCACCACCTCCTGCGTTTAGCTTACTTAGCGTACCATCAAGAGCGCTTTGGCCCATTCGCTCGGCGTTTTTACGATGCATTCTTCTCGTATCGATGTTTTCAGCTCCATCCATTCCATTGCCAAGAAGATAGTTAAGCGTTCCATTTACAGGATTGCCTGTTTGTGCCTGTCCATCTTTTTTTGGGTCCAAATTTGGGCCGCTAATTCTGCTATATACGCCAATAAGGGTTCGTGTTCTGCCTTTGATGCGAGATCCAACACGATCATAGGTTTGTTCATCGTAAACTTTGCATTTTTTTTTGCAGTTTCCTGATGTTCGAACCTTTTCCCCGTCGGGATCGACATTATTTACCGGATTATTAAATGTATATGTATACCTACCAAAGTACCCCGGTCCACCTTCTGCAAACCTCACAGGATCATTCGATAAAAACCGTCCGATATTCGGGTCATAATACCGCGCCTGCATGTAGGTCAGGCCCGAGGTGGCATCATCGATATGCCCCGTGTAGCCTTCATTGTCCCGGTTTGCGGCGGGGTCGATTTGTTTCAGGCCGTAGGGGGAATAAAGCTCTCGCCATAGAACCGCGCCGCTGGCATCGGTCATGGCCACGGGGCTGCCCAGATGGTCTTTATGCGTATAATCAGGCACGCCGTTTTTCAGGCGGATACCGCCAGAGCCCGGAATATAGGCCGTGGTCTCATTGTCGGTGACGTTGTCGCGATAGAGCATGGTGCCCGATTGGCTGTAGATCGAATAAATCGTTTTGCCGCCCTGAACCTGCTTCACTCTCTTTAGATTGCCGTCGTAAATAAAATCACCCGCTGCACCAGAGGCCGTCATGCTATAAGGTTGGTCAGTCCACCGATATTGAAACCCGATCTTGCCGTTATTGGTGACATTGCCGCGATTGTCATAGGCGTAGCTCTGCCATCCCCCGAAACTAGCACCGGAATTTGCGCTTTCACGGACTCGGCTGAGCCGGTTGCGGCCATCATAGTCAAGCTCTACGACCGCCGCGCCCAGTTGTTTGCGCCGGTCCGTACGGGTCCCACCCCAAAGCGGACTGCCCAGCGCATCATAATCATAAGTCGCGTCAACCGGGGCCCCACCCCCCCGTTGACCCCCACGGCCCACTAGCGCTGGTCAACCGTCCGAGATCATCATAACCAAAAGATCGGTTCCAGCCGGGGTTCACACTATCGACAATAGACGTGATGCGCCCATTGGCATCGTGATCATAGATCAAACTGACTGCAACTGAGGGGCCATTGCGAA
>JBCBBI010000069.1:0-2326 GCA_038531775.1 Pseudomonadota bacterium
CGCGGGGACCTCTGCCGAAGAAATGCCGGAGCTGGCGCAGCTCACCATCGATGAGATTAAACGCGCTGCTGATGATATGTCTCAGGCGGAGCTTGATCGAGCTCGAGCGCAGATGAAAGCCGGGCTGTTGATGGGGCTAGAGAGCCCATCAAACCGGGCGGAACGATTGGCGCGTATGCTGCAGATTTGGGGGCGTGTGCCAACGCTGGATGACGTGGTTGAACGCATTGATGCGGTTAGCCTAAAGGATCTGCGCGGTCTCGCCGCGCGGGTAGCCGTTGATACGCCTGCTGCATTGGCGCTTTATGGGCCGGTCGAAGCTGCGCCGACCCTTGCAGAATTGCAAGATAGGCGCGCGGCCTGATGTTTCTGCCTCGGCGCAAGGTTCGGCTAGAGACCGAGAGGTTAACATTGCGACAGCCGGTCTTGAGCGATTATCGCAAATGGTCGAACCTGCGCGACGATAGCGCCGAGTTCCTTACCCCGTGGGAGCCGCAATGGTCGGCGGATCATCTGTCGCGCAAGGGATTTGCCAATCGTGTTTACTGGTCCCAACGGACGATAAATTCTGGCTCAGCCCTACCACTCTTTATTGAGCGTCGTGAGGATATAGCGCTGATCGGAGCCATTACGCTAGACAATATCAGACGCGGCCCTGCGCAGGCGGGGACCTTGGGATATTGGACTGGGCAGCCCTATATTCGTCAGGGGTATATGCGCGAGGCGATCCTTGCGGTGACGCATCACGCGTTTGAGCGGCTTGATCTTTCGCGCCTTGAGGCGGCGTGCCTGCCCGAAAACACACCGTCGCGTAAGCTTTTGGAGGCGACCGGTTTCAAATATGAGGGCGTGGCGCAGAGCTATCTGCAGATCAATGGCCGCTGGCGCACACATGTGTTGTATGCGTCCCTGCGATCCGACCGGCGCGGCAAGACGGACGCTGGTTGAGGCAAAGTCAAGCCCCAGGTAAGGCGTAACACATCGGGTCACAGTGACAGTCAACAGGATTTGTAGCAAAGCGAGATCCAATCACTTAATCTATTCATATCATATATTTCCGATTACTCGTATTTTGTCTGGTTTTCGTGATGCCGCAATACGGTAGAGCGGAGTTTTTACCAGGGGCAAGTGATCCAAACTTGGCCCGCGCAGCGCATAATTGGCTGATGGAGAACGAACCGTCGCAGGCTATGCATAATATTGGCCAACTTGCATCCGATGGGAATGTCGCGGCGCAATTTTTTGCGAACCGGATATATAATGACCCATTCGGCACCACAGAGCTTTCTAAAATCGAACGTTTGAACCTATTTCCTCCTGTGGAGGGTGACACCCGTGACAGTCGGTTTCGTCCTTACGAGATTGAACATGCGTCATTCCCGATCCTATCATTGCGCTTTGATTTGGATTTCGACCAACCTTTGCCGCAAATTTTGGAGGCGGCTGATATGTTGTTTGAAGCTGGTTTTAAACAAGCATTATACGGTCAATTTCTGATCGCATTTCAAAATGCTGACATCGATATTGAGGCTTTTGAAATCGGCTCGCGTTACGTTTTACCAACAGACCGCCATAGTATTGATTATTGGGGGTTTTTGATTCTTGCCATGTCGGCGCGGGACACGTTTGCTGACAAAAAAAGGGCTATAAGCTGGATCAAGCCTGCTGAAGACTT
This sequence comes from Pseudomonadota bacterium, assembly GCA_038531775.1. Classification (GTDB taxonomy): domain Bacteria; phylum Pseudomonadota; class Alphaproteobacteria; order Rhodobacterales; family Rhodobacteraceae; genus Roseovarius. Next base: position 1,676 of record JBCBBI010000069.1, read on the forward strand.
GCTGGAACAAACTGGATTTTACGAAACATTGCGGTCGGGTGGGTTCTCCGCCCTACGCGTTGTGGGTCTCTCCTTGGCACATAAATTACCGCATGTTGCCACCGAGTTAGACACTTCAGATTTTGCTTCTGTGGTGTACAACTTTCGACGTATCGCGGAAAAGGAAGAAGGTTCTTCTGATATAACGTCCGACAGGCTTACAGACATCGGTACGTATGTGGAAAAGACCCTCGAACAAGCGCCATATTTGCGCCCTGCACGAGACTTGTGTGCTTTGGCTTGTGGCAAAGAAAAAGAAGTATGTCTCGGATCCATTATTTTAACGCGCGATTATCGCACGTCGATTGAACAGCATTTGGAGCCGGTGATCACGGCCGAGAAATTTTATACCTCTTTGCGCGCGCAGAGAGAGGTTTTATCTAATGTGAGACATCGCCTGAGGGATGCAGGGTCGCTTTATGGGTTGTTCCCAAGCTGTTTAAAAAGGGTTGTTTTGCAGGAAAAATAGTGACGTTCACCAGCGTTTGAACGAGGCGAAATGCTAATTGCAAGCTGGCGACCTCACCAATTTACCTTGGAATAGCCCCCTGAAAGTGGTCCACCAACTGGGATAGTTTTGTCCCGTAATTGGAGGATCAGCGATGGCTGGAA
>JBCBBI010000070.1:0-1973 GCA_038531775.1 Pseudomonadota bacterium
GCCTGTACGCGGACGGCAGTGTCCCTGTGATCCCAATGCGCTGCTCTCGGAAGATCCGAACGAGTATCGACTGGCCTCTCTTCAAGCTCCGCAATCTGGTGGAGCGATGCTTCAACAAGCTCAAAATCTTCCGAAGAGTGGCCACTCGGTATGACAAAACTGCTGAGAGCTACCTTGGTTTTCTCGATATCGCATCCATCAGAATTTGGGTGCGCTATTTGTCAACATGACCTAGGTGTTTAGTCCCAAGCTGTACTGGTCTACAGTTTTATGAGACGCCACCGTATGAGGGACTATGGGCCAGGTACTTCACAAGCGCGCCACGACGACGCACGCAATCCGAGCTGAGATACAGCGATCGTCGGCTTCGATCCAAAGTCTGTCCCGCCAGTTCGGAGTGAACCCCAAGACGGTGGCGAAGTGGAAGAAACGAGACACTGTCGAGGACGCTCCGATGGGCGCAAAACGCCCTAACACTGTTCTTAGCGAGCAGGACGAGGCATTGATTTGCGCCTTTCGTCGCAAGACCGAATTGCCACTCGATGACTGTCTGTTGGCGCTGCAGGACCAGATTCCGCCCTTGACGCGCTCGAACCTGCATCGCTGCTTACAGCGGCATGGTTTAAGCCGTCTCCCCAAACCAGAAAAGCCTGCGAAGAAGGCGTTCAAGAGCTATGAGATCGGCTACATGCACGTGGATATCTGCGAAGTACGGATCGCCGAGGGCAAGCGTTATCTCTTTGTTGGTGTGGACCGGACGTCGAAATTTGTCTTTGCAGAGGTGTACAGTTCAGCCACGACAAGCGCTGCCGCTCGGTTCATGCGCAATCTTGCATTGGCGGTTCCTTATCGCATCCACACGGTGCTTTCGGATAATGGCATCCAGTTCACTTACCGCGCCTTGGCAAAGCCGCCAAAAAACAAAACACATCCCTTTGATACGGTTTGCGCCGAAATGAACATTGAGCATCGCCTTACAAAGCCGAACCATCCTTGGACAAACGGCCAGGTCGAGCGCATGAATAGAACGCTGAAAGACGCGACTGTATCCACCTATCACTACGACACAGAACAGGCGTTCAATCAGCACCTGCACGCATTCCTACGCGCGTATAATCACGCACGAAAACTCAAAGCGCTGAAGTGGATGACACCTGCGGAAAAGATATATGAGACATTCAAAAGAAACCCGGATATCTTCCACAGCGATCCGCACCAGTACAGCTTGGGACTAAACACCTAGGGTCAGTATTCATAACCAGAAGATGACGGCGGCGGCGAGAGCGATGGCTGAGAGGAACACCTTGGGACATCGGTCGTAGCGGGTCGCGACGCGCCTCCAATCTTTTAGCCTGCCGAACATGATCTCGATGCGATTGCGCCGCTTGTAACGGCGATTGTCGTATTTGACGGTCGTCTTTCGTTGCCTTCTCCCGGGGATACAGGGGCGTATCCCTTTGTCTTGCAACGCTTCTCGGAACCAGTCAGCGTCATAGCCGCGATCCCCGAGCAGCCATTTGACGTTTGGCAAGCCGCCGAGCAGCGCTCGCGCGCCGATGTAATCGCTCACCTGCCCGGCGGTGACGAAGAGGTCGATAGGTCGTCCCAGACTATCACAGATGGCATGCAGCTTGGTGTTCATACCGCCTCTTGTCCGACCGATTAGGCGGCCACGCTGGTCGCGGTCCGGTTTGCCTTCAGGTAGGTTGCGTCGATCATTACGGTCTTTTCCTCGCCGTGTTCCGTAGCCAACCCGGCCATCATCCGGGCGAAAATTCCCTTCCCGCTCCAACGCTTCCAGCGGCTGCATAACGTCTTGTGAGGACCATAGGCGGCAGGCGCATCGCGCCACCGTAACCGATTGCGGTTGATGAAGATAATCCCGCTCAGAACCCTTGTGCCGTCGACTCTTTGTTTGCCATGCGACTTAGGAAAAAATCGGGCCAGTTTGGCCATCTGCTCGTCGTTCAGCC
>JBCBBI010000071.1:0-1917 GCA_038531775.1 Pseudomonadota bacterium
CCTATGTGACGGACGCGATCCTCTACCTTGTCCGCCTTCTCTACGGCTTCACCACCCAAAGCGCAGACCTGCTCGCCGCGCTCCAAACCCCTCCCGACACAGGAGGGGGTATGAATGGATTGTGAGCGACCAAACGCCCCAGATTTTGTAGGAGATTTGGGGAGGCGGATAGGTCTCAGGCTGGATGTCGACTTAGGGCATTGCGACCCTGTACAGGAGCTTAGCCTTAGCCTGTTTCCGAACAGCCCCCATAAGGCCCGGGCGCAACCGGTGACCTTGAATAGGAGCTTGGTTTGGCCGTTCACGCCCCTTTCGGGGCTCCGCCTCCGTATTGCGGGAGCATAAGCATGGCCTTTGTCGGTGTCGATCTACATTCCAATTCCTTCACGATCTGTCGGCTGGGTGCCGATGGCGGGGAGGATTTCGAAACCTACAACCTCTCGGAGGTTGACCTGAAGCGCTTTTGCGCCCGCCTGGAGGCGGGCGACGAACTCGCCGTGGAGGCGACAGGCAATAGCGCTTGGTTCTGTGAGGAAGTCCGGCCCCACGCCAGCCGCATTGTTGTCGTGAACCCGCGTCGCTTCCAGGTGATCCGAAAGTCGGTGAGTAAAACTGACCGTAACGACGCCCGCGCTTTGGCGTTCTTCTTGTCAAAGGACATGCTGCCGGAAACCCGTTTGAAGTCGGTTGCCGAATCCGAACTCACTTCGCTCGCGCACACGCGCGATGTGCTGGTGAAACAACGCACGATGCTTCTCAATAAGGTGCATGCGCTGTTTAGCCGTTACGGTATGAAGCTGAAGAAAGAAGGGCTGGCCAGCCGCAAGCGGCTCACGGATCTCGACGTCAGCCGCTTCACGCCCTTAGAGCAGGCGGAACTCGAAGCGCTTCGCGTTCAGGCCCTTAGTCTTTCTGACGGGATCGCTCGGCTGGACAAAACGATGGAGGCCGCCGCAAGCAAGCTCGACGGTTTCGAAGGGGTGTCCAGCATCAAGGGCGTTGGCACCCGATCCGCGGCCATCCTGCTCGCCGGCATTGGCGACATCGAGGATTTCGAAAGCGCCGACAAATTGGCCGCCTACATCGGCATTGTACCGCGCGTGAGCCAATCCAATGAAACCGACAAACGGGGCCGGATCACAAAGCGCGGTGACAAGTTGATCCGAACGACGCTGGTCCAATGCACGCTGATCGCCAAGCGCTACTCCAGCTATCTCAACACGTTCTATCAGCGCATCAAGCACCGCCGTGGCGCAGGCAAAGCCATTATCGCCACCGCACGCAAGCTGCTGGCCATCATCTACGACACTCTCAAAAACGGCTGGGTTTTCGAAGATTTCACACAGTTCAAAATCAAAGAAAATCAACATCATACTGGACAACCATCATAGGAGAAACGACATGAGCATGGCAGGCTCGCGACGGGCAGATAGACGCTGAGGCGGGCTGGATGACGCCCAGGCAGAGGGCTGGGACCGTCAAGCTCACCACCAGCCGCCACAAGGAAAAGGACGGGTGTGACATCGGAGAGTGCGCCAACTGCCAATAGGGTGCGTCATCCGCATCGGCTCGGCCTGGAACGTAGCCAGTCAGAAGTTCGACGCCCCGCGCAAGGGCAGCGCATGATCCAGGATCGGTCACTCAAATCCTACAGCCGAACGAGCTTGACGCGGACAAACCCGACTTTGGGCTTTCGCGTTTTGCTGACGCAGCATTCCTCTCGCGCTTGCGGCACGTCTTTTGTTGCAGCGCGGCGCATGTCGTCATTGCAGTCGTTCGCGAGGGTCGATTTCACCCGAACCAAGACCGTACCTTCGCCGCAGCTCCATCGGACAACTCAGACTCGGGACGGAGTTGCCGTTCGCTGTTCAAAGTTCAAGGTCCGCTTCACCGATGTACTATTAGAGCATACCCTAT
>JBCBBI010000072.1:0-1915 GCA_038531775.1 Pseudomonadota bacterium
ATCGATCAGGACGCTGAACGTCTTGGATGACGTTAATCGTGAGGGTTTGTGTATCGAGGTCGACTTCTCACTGCCCGCTGAACGGGTCGTGCGCGCGCTGAACCAGATCATCGAATGGCGTGGTCAGCCACAAGCAATTCGTGTGGACAACGTCCTATGCGCGGAATGATCGGCTGATTTGGCATCAGGTCATTGTCATGCTGAAGCATTCCAGCATGGTGGAATGTGTGTCAGTTCGGCATTTTGGTCAACAACATGTCTCTCCCATAACAAACATAGAGTACGCGTATTGCGGCTCTCACCGTCCTTAAGACGAGATCTTCGGGTCGTTGAGCAGAAGGCCTGAACATTATCTACGAGGTCGAATGCTCGCCTCTACGGCCCTTACAGAGAAAGGTCCTTCTGCTGTCGATCATCCCTCAAAGAAGGGACGATAGGGTTCGCCGCGTTTGATGATCCCGTGTACGGTGCGGGCCATCTTGGCAGCGATTGCGGTATACGCCTTTCGGCGCAAATGGGTGTTTTGCCGATCTTTGGCGATGTAACGCTCGAACTTGTCGCGGAAGCTGTTGGTCTTTTGCATGATGGCGACTTGGCCAGCAATCCAGAGCGTGCGGCGCAATCGGGCGTTCCCATATTTGGACAGTTTTGTTTGGCCGCGGAATGTCCCGGACTGGATGGTTGCAAGGTCCATCCCGCAAAACTTGAGGAACTGCCGATGATGACGGAAGCGGCGCAGGTCACCGGCTTCTGCCAGGATGGTCAATGCGTTGATCGGCCCGATCCCCGGGATGGATGTCAGCAGTTGGTAGTCGTCGTTGGTCTTGAGCAACTCCACGGCACGGTCTTCGATCCCATTACGCTGGGCGATCAGGCTGCGCCCCTCAGCGAGAACCAGCCTGAACATCCGAGCGGCATCAGAGTCCGGTGCAATGGGCAGGCCCACGGAGGATTTGGCGGTCTGATAAATATCTGCAAGCAAACGTTCTTTTGAGACTTTGCGGCCAACGACTTCCCAGGCATCGGCAGTGAAAGCCTCTTGGCTCAGGGCCGAGATAAAATGCGGTGAAGGATAGCGTTCGAGGAAGGCGAAGAACCAATCACTGCGTGAGCTGCGATGGAAGCGTTCTGCTTCGGGCCAATACAGCGGCAGATAGTGGGTCAGGATCCGGTGCCAAAGCTCAGTCTTCGAGCGCGAGACGATGTCGTGTGTTTTGGATAGCTCCTGAAGATCGTTTGTGCCGCAGAGCAACGGGTCGTGGTAGAACTGCTCGTTCCCGATCTGCATCATGTGCAGGATGACTTGCGCATCCTTTGGATCATTCTTGTCCCAGCTGTTGTTCAAGGCTTCTCGGGTGCGTGCCAAGGCAACCGAAGACACCAGCTTCACCTCGAACCCGGCGCTCCCGAGCCGATACGCCAGGGCACGATGGTAATTGCCCGTAGCTTCAAAAGCCACGCGAACGTGACGGTCATACTCCGACAGCGTAGTGATCAGCCGGTTGAAGTCGTCGAGCTGGTTCAGAACCGTCAAACGGCGTCGGCGCTTTCGTCCCGGAACGGAAATTAAAACTTCATGACGCGCCTTTGCGATATCAATCGCAACCAGAACAGGCTCGGTTTGTGCAATAGTGGCATCGGTCATAGTCGGTCTCCCTTGCGGTGTGGTTTGTTGCAAAACCACTGTAGGGACCTGAGACCCGGCTATGATCACCTGCTGCGCTATTTGGGGCTGCGCAGGAAATCATAGCCTCTAAATCAACGTCATTCCGAAGGTGTTACGGCACTGAATACATCAGTAGCACGCTGATGGCATGGGCTGAGAAACGCAACATCTGCCTGCAATACATCCAGCCCGGCAAGCCACAACAGAACGCCTACATCGAGCGCTACAATCGCACGGTTCGCGGCGAAT
>JBCBBI010000073.1:0-1909 GCA_038531775.1 Pseudomonadota bacterium
CTGGTTGGTTTGATTATGCGGCGGATTTGCGGTGAAGCAAGCGCCGGGTTTCGATGGTCTTTCGTTTGATCCTTTCTGGGGTCGATTCCGGTAAGGGGCATGATCGTATCATAAGCTCCTGATCCCGTCGCTGAAGAAGAGAATGGCGGGTATGAGCCCAAACCGGTGTTGTCACGTAGAGGTGGTCCTAGATTTTAGACCAATTTGCAGCCGGTTTAAGATGGATCAGGGTTTCGTTTAGGCTGCTATTCTCATCGGTTCTGTTTTGCTGGCATAGGCCTCGTTAGGGGTCAACAAGCCGTGCGTCGAGTGTGGGCGTTCGGAGTTGTAGTAGGTCATCCACTTGCCGATGCCAGCCCGCGCGTCGGAGCCTGTTTCGAATGCGTTCAGATAAACGCATTCGTACTTCAACGAACGCCACAATCGTTCGATCATCCGATTGTCACGCCAAGCGCCCTTGCCGTCCATGCTGATCTTAATCTTTGCATCGGTCAGCACGTCGATCCAAGCACCACTGGTGAACTGGCTGCCTTGATCGCTGTTGAAGATTTCAGGTGTGCCATATTTTGCGATGGCCTCTTTCAAAGCTTCCACGCAGAAGTCCGCGTCCATGCTGTTTGACAGACGCCACGACAGAACCTTGCGGCTGTACCAATCCATGATAGCGATCAAATATAGGAAGCCACGCCGCATCGGGATGTAGGTGATGTCTGCGCACCAAACCCGATTGGGACGATCAATCACCATGTTGCGCAGCAGGTATGGCCAAACCTTGTGCTGGGGATGCGTCTTGCTGGTGTTTGGCTCCTGGTAGATCGGCACCAGCCTCATAAGACGCATCAACCGCCGTACGCGATGCCGACCACATCGATGCCCGTTCCGCTTCATGTACCGGGCCATCTGGCGCGATCCATACCACGGGGTTTCTAAGAACTGCTTGTCGATTACTTCCATGAAGCGCAGGTTTTCTGCGCTTTCACCTACCGGCTGATAGTAGAGCCGCGACCGTGATAGCTGCAACAGTTCGCACTGTTTACGAAGGCTTAACTTGTGATCCCGGCTCACCATTTTTTGCCTCGCGTCCCGAGAAGTTGATGCGAGGCTTCCGCTAAAAAATCCCGTTCCACCACCAGTTGGCCAATCTTCGAATGGAGCTTATCGACGTCGGCGGCGCTAACCTGTTCTGGGGCGGCACCACGGCGCGTAAATGCCGTCGTCATGTTCTCAATCGCCGCCCGCTTCCACGTTCCGATTTGCGTCGGGTGAACGCCATACTTCTTGGATAGCTCCGCCAGCGTCATCTCCTCGCGGATCGCTTCAAGCGCAACTTTGGCCTTAAACTCTGGCGAATGGTTCTTGCGTTTCTTCATTTCGGATCACGTCTTTCGTCATGTGATCCACCTTAAACGCTGGTCCGAATTTCCGCGACCACCTCTGTCCGTTGGGGTGTGACCAACCTTGACAGCGCTAAGGACCATTTTATGCGACCGAAGTCGATTCTCGGCAGTGTCGCAACTCTCTAGCGGCGGTTATCAGTTTCAAGGAAAGTGGCTGGCCAAGGGGCGCCGTTGCGGTGGTTTTTGGTAAGTCCCGGTCCTGACATCTGCCAGGTTGGTAGTGCCAAACATCTTTGACGCTCTTTGCCCTTCTCGCCACGACGGGTCGATGGGTTTGGTGAGCGAGCAGCGGAGTCACGATATTTGCTTCGGGCGGGCCAGTGGTCTCCAGCGGTGTGATGAAGGCGCTCTGCCGCCAGGGTCAGGAAGGTCTTCCCGTGCGGAAATACTCCCGCCACACGGGCGCGGCGGCTGATCTTGCGTATGATGCGTTCCGATGGATAGCTCGTTCCCAGCTTAACCCTATGGCCATCTAGACAGGCATAATAGATCGTGGTCTCGTGTTCGCTTTC
>JBCBBI010000074.1:0-1826 GCA_038531775.1 Pseudomonadota bacterium
GTGATGGAGAGGGCGGGAAGCTGCGCGTCTGCGACAAGAATTTTTTCAGTCGGGGCAAAGACTTCGGCATAGCCATCTATCCCGTTTTATTCATGGCGCGCCAATAAATCACTCGAACATTCGCAACGAATCAATTGATTTATAGTATGATTTCGGCGTCGCAACTCTCAATTGCACCGATGAGCGCTCGCCGATGACCACCACACCATTTCTGCCGGGGCTGTCGCCCGTCGAGACCAAGCCGTTGACCGCCAGCCAGGATGCCGGCAACCTGTCGTCGAACGGTGGGTTGATCGTGCTCAGGGAGGCGGCGCGGCGGTTGGGGCTGGCCGAGGTGATCGCCAAGTTTCTGCCGGATGGGCGCAATCCGATGCTCGTCACGCACACCTACAGCGATATGATCACCGCCCGCATGATGGCGATCGCGGCCGGCTATGAAGACGCCGACGATCTCGATACCCTGAGGCGCGATCCAGCACTCATGATCGCCTGCGACCGGGCGCCGGAAAGCGGCACCGACCTGCCCAGCCAGCCGACCATCTCCAGGCTTGAGAACCTCGCCGACATGCGCACGCTTTATTACACGGGCATCGGTATGATTGATTTCTTCTGCCGGAGCTACGATAGGCCGCCGGCAAAAATCGAACTCGACATCGACGACACCGACGACATGGTCCATGGCGGCCAGCAGCTGGCGATGTTCAACACCCATGCCGGCGGGCACTGCTTCAAGCCGATCAAGATTTTTGAGGCCAAATCCGGCAAACCCATTGTTGCACTGTTGCGCCCAGGCAAGCGGCCGTCGGGCAAGGAAGCCGCCCGCGTGTTGCGCACGGTGATCCGGCGCATTCGCAAGCACTGGCCGAACGTGGCCATTCTCGTGCGCGGCGACGGTCACTATTGCGCGCCGGAAACCCTTGATCTTACAAGAGAAATGGATTGCCGTTATATCTTCGCCCTGCCCAGAAATGCGGTGCTCGACAGAATGGTCGAGCCCTGGCGGGAGCGCTGCAGAATGCGTCGGAGGCCTGATCAGGCGCGCTGTCGCCGCTTTTATACGTTTGAGTATCAGGCGGGCTCATGGAGCCGCAAAGAGAAGGTGATCGCGCGTGTCGAGGCGACGCCTCAAGGCACTGATGCCCGCTTTGTCGTCACAGATCTCGACGGCCGTAGCAAACATCTTTATGAGAAGGTTTACTGCAAGCGTGGGCAAATGGAAAACCTGATCAAGGATTTCAAGCTTTATACGCGCTCCGACAAAACCGCCTGCCATCGCTGGACGGCCAACCAGTTCCGACTGCTCCTGCATATGGGCGCCTACTGGTTGTTGCACAGCATGCGGTGTGCTGCGCCGAAAAAGTCGCGCTGGCGCAACGCCACGTTCGAGACGCTGCGTGCAGCGTTCATCAAAATCGCGGTGCGCATCGAGGAAATGAAGACGCGCATCAAGCTGTCGTTTCCAAACCAGTTGCCGCAAGCCGCAATGCTCGAGTTTATTGCTGCTCGTCTGAGCGCATCACCGCCATAGAGCACGCGGCCGGGTGCCGCTTGAGAAATGGACGATCAACCTCCCAACGCGTAACCCAGCGTCTTCGAATTTGGCTGCCGTAAACCCGGCCGACGCTGAACGGCCGAATCAGTCAAGCCTATTTTCCACAATTTGCGATGAATAAAAAGGGCTAGGGCAATGTTACTAGAGATGGCGTATTTAGCTATTTCAATATATGGTTTAAAGCGATCAATCTCGCATCCAGAAGCAAATTCTTCTTCAGACATTATCCGCCACAATTTTTTCACTTTGAGGAAGCCAGCAAGTAGCATTTTCA
>JBCBBI010000075.1:0-1689 GCA_038531775.1 Pseudomonadota bacterium
ACCTCGATTTTGAGCTCTGGCTCGGCCTCGTGATCGAGGGTGATGTCAGGCTTCAGCCGCAGGGCGCCGTCCACGACCTCGAAGCGGTCGTCTGATACTTCGAAACTATGCGTATCGTCTGCGTCGGGGTCGGTGACCTGCACCTGACCGACCAGGGCGCCGGGGGTGTTCTCGGCGATTGTGTTGACCGCCGCGGTCAGGCTGATGTTGTCGATCAGCGCGCCGTAGCTGTCATTCTCCGAGGCCGGTTCGCGCAGCTCAAACCTGTCCTCTCCACTTCCGACCACCTGGATCGAGACGCTCTCCCATTCGGCGCTTTGCGGGTTGATCTCGGCGACAAGCGTGTCATTCCAGTAGACCTCGACCGTATCGGTGCCCCCTGCGATACGCTCGCGCAAATCCATCGACAGATCGTAGAGCTGGCCTGCTTCGGTCTCGATGCTCTGGCCGATGCGATCGACGCCGCGGCCGGCATCAAGCTCGATATGCTGCTCGCCTTCGGAGGCCTCGGTTCCGCCAAGCCCGTCCCAGACCTCGATACGCTGATCGACATCCCAGCTGCCTTTGTCGTCGGAGGTAAATGAGCGCCAGCCGCCCTCGCGCACATCGAAATGCTCAAAGCTGCCGTTTTGGATCAGGTTCTCCGGGCTGGAGTGCAGGCTGATCGCTGAGGGGGCCTCGTTGATATCTGCGACCTTGACCTCGAAGCTCTCGGAATATCTTGCGCCGTCCTGATCGATGGCGGTGACCTCGATTTTGAGCTCTGGCTCGGCCTCGTGATCGAGGGTGATGTCAGGCTTCAGCCGCAGGGCGCCGTCCACGACTTGGAAGCGGTCATCGGAGAGCTCAAAGCTGTGGCTGTCGCCCGCATCCGGGTCCACCACGGAGATTTTGCCCACCACAGCGCCAGCGGCGTTCTCTTCTATGCTTAGGCGGCCGTCTTCGTTGGCCTCAAGCTGCGGGATGGTAACGTCAAACCCGGTTCCGTTAGGGTTGTTATTGCCCGAGCCGTCTGCCGTAATCCAGTTGCTGGTGTCCGAGATAGCCTCGACCAGGGCTTCCGGGCTGACAGGTTCGGCCAGTTCAGGCGCTTGGAATTGCATAAAATCTTCATCGCCATCAATGATGATAGCGCCGTTCTCGGGCGTCAGACCTGTGCCCTCAAGATTGGGTGTGGCTTTGAAATTGCCGTCGCCCTCATTGCCTATCACCGCAAGGAATGTCTCTGGCGCGACACTATTGCCCTCACGCTCGCCCTGAAAGGCCCAGAACATCTCGTTACTCTTGGCGATCACCCCACCGCCCCGGATATAGTCGACGGCACCACCTGCGTCGAACTCTGCATCGGTCGGATTGCGCATCATATCGATCGTGATCACCGTACCCGGAGTGACGCCGCTGTCCGGCACCACCCATTCGATAAGTTGCTCGCTGCCAACAAACTGGTTGCCGTCCCATTCATCGTCTGTGAAATAGATGGTCTCGCCTGCACCAATCTGTTTGGTGGCAACAAAGGCGATATCATCGTTATCAGCATCCCAGCCGACAAACATGAGATCGCCCGGCTGCAGACCGTTATCCGCCTCAATGGCAATATCCTCGGGGCCTTCGTTGATATCGGCGACCTTGACCTCGAAGCTCTCGGAATATCTTGCGCCGTCCTGATCGATGGCGGTGACCTCGATTTTG
>JBCBBI010000076.1:0-1689 GCA_038531775.1 Pseudomonadota bacterium
CTTCTGTCAAAAATCGTCATGATCCAAGAAGACGTAAAATATATCCAGGCAATTAGAGATGTTAAAAATGTTGAGTAAAAAAATATTGAGTATCGACTCAATATGCCTATTAATTCTCCCGGATTGAGAAATCCACCAACAAATAGTGACGAAACCCCGATGGCGCAGCCAGGTTTTATGTAACCATGAGATTGTCTTTGATGGAAGGCCGATCTGGCGGGAGCTGCCAAATAGCGGGAGCTAGATCGGCCGGGCGGATGGCTTCCGGAGCTGGCGGTCTGTACCCCAATGATGTGTGAGGGCGTACCGTGTTGTAATGGCGCCGCCAGTTTTCGATGATGGTTTTGGCTTCGATCAGATGATTGAAGAGTTCCGGTTTCAGGCATTCATCCTGCAGTCGGCCGTTGAAAGATTCGTTGTATCCATTCTCCCAGGGGCTGCCTGGTTCTATGTAGAGCGTCTTCGCACCGATCTTTGACAGCCATTCCTGGACGGCTTTGGCCCGGAACTCTCCGCCATTGTCACTGCGAATATGTTCGGGCGCGCCGCGCTCCACCATCAGTTCGCCGAGCACTTCAAGAACGTTCTGGCTGTTGAGGCGGCGTTCGACCTTGATTGCCAGACATTCACGGGTGAACTCGTCGATCACGGTGAGCATGCGGAACTTGCGGCCGTCACGGGTGCGATCCTGAACAAAATCATACGCCCACACATGGTTTCGATATTGAGGCCGCAGTCGAATGCACGAGCCGTCATTGAGCCATAGTTTTCCTCGTTTCGGTTGTTTCTGTGGTACTTTCAGGCCCTCGCGCCGCCATATCCGGAAGACACGCTTGTGGTTTACACGCCAGCCGTCAGCACGAAGAAGCGCCGTGATCCGCTTGTAGCCGTAGCGCCCGTAGCGGACAGCAAGATCAATGATTGCTGCGGTCAGTGCATCTTCATCATCGCGCTTCTTCGGCTTGCGCCATTGTGTTGAGCGGTGCTGATCGAGAATGCGGCAAGCCCGGCGTTCGGAAACGCTGAGCTTTTCAACAGCGCGATCGACGCAGGCGCGCCGGCGCGAGGGCGTTAGAAGTTTCCCGAGGCGGCTTCCTTCAAGATGGCTTTGTCGAGTTCGGCGTCGGCCAGCAACCGTTTCAGCCGGGCGTTCTCTCGCTCCAGGTCTTTTAGCCGCTTGGCCTGATCGATTTTCATGCCGCCATATTCTCGCCGCCAGCGATAATAAGTGATCTTCGTGACGCCCAGCCGGCGAATGACCTCGCCGACGCTGACGCCCTCAGCGAGATAAACTTCAGCCTCGCGCAACTTCGATATGATTTCCTCTGGGCGATAACGCTTTCCAGACATTCTCCATCTCCTTGAATGCAGCCGTTTGTTTCCTTGTTCGTGGCTGCGTTCAAAGGGGTCGGGTCAGGCAGACGTTTGATAATCAAAAATAACGGGTAATGTTTAATGGAATTGTTGATGATTAGAAAAATCGAGGGGCACTAATCTACATCAACCAAGGGCAATCAGCGGCAAAGTTTAAATCTGCATCCCCATTTCGGTACTTATCCGGTGTTTGCTCAAAGCATCGCCAAGAGCGTCAAACCGGAAAACTCAACAAGCCCTTGTATTCGCTTGCCTTCGCCTGGCAGGGGCGGAGGGACTCGAACCCCCGGCCCTCGGTTTTGGAGACCGATGCTC
>JBCBBI010000077.1:0-1553 GCA_038531775.1 Pseudomonadota bacterium
GCGAATGCGTGCCATATCCACTTGGTTCTAGCCCGATCGCCGTGACCCAATCGCGCACCAAGCGCCCATACTGGCGGGTTGAGATGTGGGGCCGGTCATGGAACCGGCTTGGGAACATGAATGGACACGCGAACATTTCGGGTGATTTGACCCAGGCAAAGACGGTTTCACGTGTGTTTTCCGTCAGTTCAAACTGGACAGGCCGCTTGGTCTTGCTCTGGATGATCGATACGCGTTCTCGCACGCGATCATCTTTGACGAGGTCGGAAACGGCCAGTTTGACCAGATCACAGCCACGCAGCTTGCTGTCAATTGCGACGTTGAATAACGCCAGATCGCGTAGATAACCCGCCAATTCAAGCCGCGCCCGGATCGCCCAGACCTGTTTTGGCAAGAGTGGCCGTTTCTGACCGATAATCCGCCCCTTGTTCCAGGCTCTGCGTTTCGGGGTGGTTGCGGGAAGTTGGACTCTTGGCATGATATGCCCTCCAATCCTCCCTCCAAGCCCATGCACCAGCACCGCGCTGGCCATGGAATTGTATCCTCATTGGCAAGGGCAGTTCTCGGGCGGCGCCCGACCGCGCCGGTGCTGCAGGTGCATTTGGCCGCTCTGAGCCTATACTTACCAAACCGCGTTTCTTATCGCAGATGCAGAAAAAAGTGCTATCGTTCGGAAGATGAATAAGGAGACAAAGCTTTGCAGTTCGAATTGGTTATAGCGTTCACACTCATTTTTTTGGTGGACTCAATTTCGCCGGGTCCTGCGTCGGCGGCTGTTGTAGCTAAGGGAGCTACGACCGGACTGAGAAGGACTTTACCCTTCATCGGCGGCCTCGTTCTCGGTGATTTGATATTGTTCGCCCTCGCTGTCGCAGGCCTTGCTGCACTGGCCGCAGCGATGGGACCCTTCTTTGCTGTTATCAAATGGGTCGGCATCGCCTATCTTCTCTATCTTGCTTACAGAATGTGGACTGCGAAGCCTGTGAAGATGTCCACTGTTGCACCACAGGGCGAGGTCTTGAGGCTATTTGGCATCGGGACTTTGCTGCCGCTCGGGAACCCAAAGGCTATCGGGTTTTACATCGCCTTACTCCCTGCGGTGATGGGCGTATCGGCCATCACTCTGGTCGCCGCGTTTCAGCTTAGCTTTATCATCATCGGGGTTTGGGCACTCGTGCTGATTGCCTATGCAGCAGCCGCTGACCGTGCCAGCCGCATGATCTCAACACCACGCGCCCAGCTTTGGTTGAATCGTAGTTCTGCTGGGGCAATGGTCGGCGCGGCAGGAACAATCGCTGCCAGATAAGAATGTCGGCTCCGTCCCGCATCTTTCCTGTCGGATCGTCGCGCAGCGAATGGCGTGTGCGCTCGAACCGGCCTTTTGTGACCAAGGCAGTGAAGGTGTCAGATGAGCCCACTTTGACCGATGCTGCATTTTGCGCGAATGTCGGCATTCGGAAAATACTCAAAAGCGCGATCCAGCCCTTCTGATGTCGCTAGAGTGATGAATTTCTGTTTCAGTGGCGTCAGATTTCTCCGGCTATGATCTGGGC
>JBCBBI010000078.1:0-1508 GCA_038531775.1 Pseudomonadota bacterium
TTCTTTGGTTGTTTCATTGGCACTTTCAGCCCCTCTCGTCGCCACAGCCGTTCGACCAATGCCCGGCAGGCGATTTGCAATGCAAATCTGCCGAGAGGGGCGCTTGTCGTTCACATGCCAACCGGCATCTCTCAGCAGCGCAGCGATCCGACGATAGCCGTATCGACCGTATTGCCGGGCCAGCTCGATCATGTCGGCCACCAATCGTCCTTCATCCGGGCGACCAGCTGGCACTTTGCGTTGCGTGGAGCGATGTTGCTTGAGAACGCGGCAAGCCCGGCGTTCCGAGATGTTCAGCTCAGCCCTGACACGATCAATGCAGGCACGACGACGAGCGGGGCTTAGAAGTTTCCCTTTG
Source organism: Pseudomonadota bacterium (assembly GCA_038531775.1). Taxonomy (GTDB): domain Bacteria; phylum Pseudomonadota; class Alphaproteobacteria; order Rhodobacterales; family Rhodobacteraceae; genus Roseovarius. The sequence goes on from JBCBBI010000078.1 coordinate 359, forward strand.
CTGCCTCTGCCAAGATCAACTTATCCAGCGTCAGATCCGAAACAGCCCTACGCAGCCGCTCATTCTCTTTCTGAAGCCGTTTGAGCTCTTTCAATTGGTCCGTGCCCATTCCACCGTACTTCTTTTTCCAGCGGTAATAGGTTTGTTCAGTCACTCCGATCTGTCGGATCGCATCCAGACGCGGCATTCCTTGCCCCGTCAGAACCTCAACCTGCCGTAACTTCGTGACAATCTCTTCGGGCTTTGGTCGCTTGTTGGCCATGTATTTCCTCCATTTTCATAAACATAGCGGAGGACCACTTCAGTGGGGGAGGACCACTCCATCATTTAGCCTTGCAACCCGTCCTCGGATCAACTTGATAGCGGTTTCAGCAGAAGGCGTTCCAGCCCGAGCGGCATCTGCATCGGCCATCATCTTCGCTGCGGCTTGCCAGGGTCTGGGAATGCTCTCTTTCGGATAGTACCGCTTCTCACCGGCCCTACGCTCAGTCATCTCAAAAAAGCGGGGTAGGCCGAGTTCTTCTCGGTGCTTTTGGTGTTGCTCTTTGATCCGTCGAGTTGCCTGATTGTGTTCTTTCACTAGCCTCTCAGGATTGGCGAGGCTGGCGATCAGTTCGTCATGTTCCTCCGCCCAAGTGACGACCAGTTGCACTGCCTTTGCATAGTCCACATCACCACATGGTTTCCGCCAAAACGTGAGACCTAAGGCCCGCTGATACTTCTGTGGCACGCGGCGTTGATAGAAGTATCGGCCCCGGTCGAGTTTAAGGTATCGAACCGTCTCCTGGCTGCTCATTGTATCGAAGAAATCGCCATTTGTATCGAAATCCAGTGGTTTCGAACAAATCATACCAGATCAACATCAATAAAAACAGATATTTGAGGTGATTGGTGGGCGACCCTGGAATCGAACCAGGCATGAGTCACCTCGGCGGAGTTACAGTCCGCTGCCGCACCTTGCAGCCCGTCGCCCAACGATGCTGTGATTACGCAAGGGGCAAGGTGGCGTCAACCGCTAATCAAACCGTATCCCATCCCGCGCTTTTCGTTGAAACTTTGCCCCAGCCGTGACACTGGCATTTCCATGGCACAGAAAAAACCTCAATGGGTCGTGGAAAAGGAGCGCAGTGGCAAGGGCGCAGGCCCGCAG
>JBCBBI010000079.1:0-610 GCA_038531775.1 Pseudomonadota bacterium
TCATCGGAAGGCCGGCGCTGTTTGTGCGGAGGTGAACTTTGGTTGAGAAACCGGCCTTTGAGCGTCCGCAGCCCTGGCTTTGGGTCCCCCTTTGGCGCCTGCGGCCTGTTGGTGGGCGCGGATCACGGTGCTGTCAATCATCTGTAGCGCGTCGGGAACCGTACTCGAATGGTTCAATGCGTCGAGGATTTCTTCCCAGAGCCTTGCTAGGGTCCAGCGTCGAAACTGTCGATACACACTCGCCCACTTGCCGAACTCTTCTGGGAGATCACGCCAGGGCGAACCGGTACGAGCGATCCAGAAAATCCCATCAAGAACAAGACGATGGATTGTCGGCTTGCGGCCAGCCGGGGCCCGTAAGGCCTATATGGATTTCTCAAAGAATGCCCATTCTGCGTCCCCCATCATATGTCTTGCCAAGTCGGCCTCCGTAGCGAAATACTCCGTTGACCGGAGCCGCCATGGTCGGCAGCAATTTGTCAACAGGGCCTAGATCGGGCGACTGCGAAAATGCGAACAAAATTCGGAGACCGCTTGGTTTCCATAAGACGCAACAACAATGGAGGAAATCATGTCAGTTGCGCGCGTAACAGAAATTATTGCATCGTCG
>JBCBBI010000080.1:0-566 GCA_038531775.1 Pseudomonadota bacterium
GCTTCACAAGAATAGCGAATCTAAGTTTCGATCTTAGGACCTTTGGGTTATGAGCCCAACGCGCTTCCGCTGCGCCACAGGAGCTGCAAATAAAGTTTGTGTGTAATGATCTGTTGACATGAATATTAATCCAAAGATAAAAAGCTGTTCTCCCACCGTGGGACTCGAACCCACGACCACAAGATTAAGAGTCTTGCGCTCTACCAACTGAGCTAGGCGGGATGGTATCTGCAAATGGGTGTAGCAATCGATCTTTTGACCTTTCGATTATAAATCCAGTACATCAATGAAGCGGCAATTCGCTAACGAAGTTGTTTTTGCAAAAAAGTCGGAATTTGGATAGATTTAGGATTGCAAAGAAAAAAAGTACTCCCACCGTGGGACTCGAACCCACGACCACAAGATTAAGAGTCTTGCGCTCTACCAACTGAGCTAGGCGGGACGCTTCACAAGAATAGCGAATCTAAGTTTCGATCTTAGGACCTTTGGGTTATGAGCCCAACGCGCTTCCGCTGCGCCAATTCGCTGGAGATTGTGGTTTCTATAACTACCCTATGTATATAATA
>JBCBBI010000081.1:0-543 GCA_038531775.1 Pseudomonadota bacterium
CCTCCCTGGTGTGTTCGTCGATGATGTTGAGCGTGCGGTAGACGCGGCCATCGGCGGTACGATCCTGCACGAAGTCGTAGGACCAAACGTGGTTGGGGCGCTCGGGCCTGAGACGTACACACGACCCGTCGTTCAGCCAGAGCCGTCCACTCGCCATTGTCCTCGGACCAATGGCGGACAAAGGCTCGTTCTTCTGCTTTTGCGGAACCTTCAGCCCTTCACGTCGCCAGATGCGCTCGACCCGCTTGTGGTTCACATGCCAGCCCGCGTTGTTCAGCAACCCGGTCACCATCCGATATCCATAGCGCCCGTACTGGTCAGCCAGTTCGATGATATCGTCAGTCAGACGCTGCTCATCGGCCCGGCATTGCGGCACTTTGCGCTGCGTGGATCGGTGCTGACCAAGCGTGCGGCAGGCACGGCGTTCGGACACGCCAAGCTCCTGCCGCACATGGTCGATGCACTTTCGGCGACGCGAAGGGCTTAGAAGTTTCCCTTTGCTGCTTCGCTCAAGATGAGCTTGTCCAAAGTCATAAAAATTTA
>JBCBBI010000082.1:0-520 GCA_038531775.1 Pseudomonadota bacterium
CCGCGGCACACGCGCTGCAACTGCCGCGCAAGACCTTTTACGACAAGCTCAAGCGCTACGGGATTCGGGCGGAGGACTACCGACGCTAACACTGTGCGGATTTCCGCACAGCGCGCCGATACTGTGCGCGGATTTCCGCACGGGCAATCGCGCTGGGGAATGAAGTTCGACACATTAAGCGCTGAAAATACGCTTTTTTCTCTGAACCTAGCCGTACCGACAACTTCCGCTTTTCACAGGGATGTGATCTGCGCTGTTCTCTGTCCATCGCACAGGCCCAGACGGGGCACGTGACACTATTGCTCTGGGAGGAGACATTATGAAATTTTTGACCGCGGCCGCACTGGCCCTGACCGTAAGCGCTGGCGCTGTTGCCGCTGCCTGCGACGATGGCGAGATCGTCATCAAGTTCAGCCATGTGACCAACACCGACAAGCACCCCAAGGGCATCGCCGCCACGCTGCTGCAAAACCGCGTGAACGAAGAGATGAACGGCACCGCGTGCATGGAAGTGTTCCCC
>JBCBBI010000083.1:0-501 GCA_038531775.1 Pseudomonadota bacterium
CTCGCCGCTGTCATGGGGGCTAGCGCAGCCGCAGCTCTGTTGGCGTTCACCGCGCCACGCGAAGGCGTGTCGTTGACCCCGTACAGCGACCACCTGGCAAACGGGTTGGCCACTGTCTGCTATGGCGAAACGAACGCGCCGATGCGTCGGTACACGCTGGCCGAGTGCAAGCAGATGCTGGGCGACAGCCTGGCGGGCTACGCCGACAAGGTGCGCAGCTTGACGCCGGGGTTTGACAGCCTGACCGATGGCCAGAAGGTGGCTGTCAAACCCCGGCGTCAAGCTGCGCACCTTGTCGGCGTAGCCCGCCAGGCTGTCGCCCAGCATCTGCTTGCACTCGGCCAGCGTGTACCGACGCATCGGCGCGTTCGTTTCGCCATAGCAGACAGTGGCCAACCCGTTTGCCAGGTGGTCGCTGTACGGGGTCAACGACACGCCTTCGCGTGGCGCGGTGAACGCCACCAGAGCTGCGGCTGCGCTAGCCCCCATGACAGCGGCGAG